>NZ_JBZFLG010000001.1:0-1163456 GCF_058313435.1 Sphingomonas sp. SP6 | reverse complement strand
TTGACGCGGGGTGGAGCAGCCCGGTAGCTCGTCAGGCTCATAACCTGAAGGTCACAGGTTCAAATCCTGTCCCCGCAACCACCCAACATCCCCAAACACCAGCACGCCGCGGCGCGGTCCCTTGATTGCGGCCCCCCGCCTCGTCACGAGCGATCGCATGGGTGACAAGTGCGGCGACCTCGTGCCGAGGACCCTTTGCCGGTCGCGTCCGAGCGACTAACAGCCGCTCGCCAGCCGAGCGGGGACCCTCGATGCCAAAGCTCCTGAACGTCAACATGTACCTGTACGACGGGCTGCTCCAGCGCTTCAAGGAGCTGAGCGCCGAGGCCGGGGTGACGACGAACAACATCTCGATCGTCGACAAGGCGGAGGAGCCTCGCCGACCGACCTCGCCCAAGCTGTTCCTGAACCTCGGGATCGGGATCGTTCTGGGACTGCTGACCGCGGCCGCGATCGTGCTGCTGCGCGAGATGTTCGACGACCGCGTCCGCCTGCCCGAGGACGTACCGGCCAAGCTGGGCTTGCCGCTGATGGGCAGCATCCCGGTGTTGGCCGAGGACGCTTCTCCGCGCGAGGAACTGGAAGCGCCGAAGTCCGAGCTGGCGGAAGCGTTCCAGGCGCTTCGGGCGACGCTTGAGCTGTCGACGCCACACGGCGTTCCGGCGTCGCTGCTGGTCACGAGCAGTCGCCCGTCCGAGGGCAAGTCGACCACCTCCTATGCCATTGCCCGCACCTTTGCGCGGCAGGGGCGCAGGGTGGTGCTGGTCGACGCCGATCTGCGCCGGCCTTCGCTCCACAAGGTCTTGGGGACCGACAATAAGGGTGGGGTCTCCAACCTGCTCGCCGGTCAAATGACCATCGGCGACGTCAAGCGCGCGACCGACGTGCCCAATCTCTCGTTCATCTCCAGCGGCCCGATCCCGCCGGATCCCGCCCAGCTGCTAGAGACCCGTGCGGTCCGCGCGGTGTTTCAGGCGCTGGCGGCCGAGTGCGACCTTGTGGTGGTCGACGGACCGCCGGTGCTCGGCCTGGCCGATGCGCTCGAACTCGCCGCCGCAGCCGAGGGTGTGCTGTTCGTCGTCGAGTCCGGGTCCATGCACTTCGGCGGCGTCCGCGCCAGCGTGAAGCGGCTGCGCGACGTCCATGCGCGGCTGTTGGGCGTGGTGCTCAACAAGTTCGACGCGAAGAAGACCGGCTACGGTACGAATTACGCCTATGCCTATACTTACCGGTACGGCGCGGCCGAGACCTGAGGCGCTTTCGCAGACCGGTCGAACGTCGCAGCGCGATTAGCGCGGGCGGGTGGACCGGTCGATCGCGTCGGCGAGCGCGCGGAAGCTGCTCGTCGCTGTCGGAGAGGGCGTCACAGTGGGCGCCGCGACGGGAAGGCGGCGATCTTCGATCCGCACCGAACCCGGGCCGCCCAGCGTACGCCGCCCAGGGCCGCCGAGCGGCGTTCCGGCTTCCGACCCCGGAGAGGAGCTCTGCGCACCTGTGGCCGGGGCCGGAACCTGCGCTGCAAGGTCGCAGGCCGTACCGGCGATCCCCGGCACCAGCACAAGCACCCGCCCGATGGTCAACCACGCTCCCTTAATCATGCGGCGATCCCCTGCGTCTCGGATGCGCGTTGCCCGCGCGCGCGGTCGCTCGGCGCCACGAGCAGTAACGCGCAGGCGAACGCGAAGGTGCAGCCGATCGCCTCGGTCCGCAGCGGGTAATCGACCAGCGAATGAAGCAGGACGAGCGCGACGATCGTCACGCCGCTCCAGGCGAGCGGGTCACGCTGGCGACCCAGTCGCGCGATGGCGACGATGCGCAGCCCGAACCATGCGGCGAACAGGACCAGAAGCGCGATTCCGCCGATTCCTGCCTCGAGGACCAGCTCGAGGTAGTCGTTGTGCGCATGGTTGACTACATAATCGCGCACGTGCTCCAACGGCTCCGTCAGTTGATAGACCGGCTCGAAGGCGCCGAAGCCCGCCCCATACGGCAAATAGGCGCGGATCGCGTCGAGCGTGGTCGCCCAGAACTCGAACCGGGCGTCGTCGCTCACCGTTTCGAACCGGGCGCCCAGCAGTTCGCCGCGATATCCGCCGGTGGCGAGCCAGCCCCCGAGTGCGAAGACGGCGAGCACCGCAAGTCCCCATGCGATCACCTGCCGATCGTGCCGCGCCTGGTACAGGCGCGGTCTTAGCAGTCTGGCTGCGACGATCAGTGACGAGAGGCCGAACAACGCCAGGCCCGCGCGCGAGGAGGTGATGAGCGTCGCCATGAACGCCAGCGCCCAGAAGGCCAAAGGCCACCAGCGCAGGACCGCCGATCGCCGGCCGTGGGCGGTTCGGATTCCCGGGAGCAGCGCGACGGCCGCCGCGAGGAAGATTGCTTGGTGGTTGTAGTTGGCGAACAGCCCCGGATAGCGATCGGAGATGCCGCCGGGATCGAGGAAGAAGGTGCCATCGCCAAACGCGAGCTGGAGCAACGCGACCACGCAGCTGGCTCCGGCGACCGCGATGACGATCATCGCCAACTGCGCGCGCTCACCCGTCGTCGCTGCGAGCGTTGCGAAGAAGAGTGTGATCGGAGGCAGCCATGACTGGATCGCAAGTCGCGTATCCTCCGGCGTGAGGCTCAACGGCCGCGACAGATCGACCAGCCCAAGGGTCTCAAGCACCAAGGCGGGAACATCGCGCCCCGGCAGCGACTGCCATGCCGAGACCGGAAGGGGAGTGATCTGCGCAAGTCCAAGGGCTAGCAGAAGAAGAATGAAAAGGGCGGGCGCCACGGCGCCTACCTGAGTCAACCGGACTCGTTCGAACAGCGCCAGCGCGGTGAGCAGTGGGAACCCCGCCGCTTCGATCAGCCCGCTGAACATGGGTGCGTGGGGGCCTAGCCCGCCGAGCACCAGCGCCAAAACAAAGAACGCGGCCGTTCCGAGGAACGTGCCGCGCCCATTATGTCCCCAGTACGAAGCAATCACAAAGCCGCAATCGGCTTAGCGTGACGCGCGATA
The DNA here is from genome assembly GCF_058313435.1 of Sphingomonas sp. SP6. Classification (NCBI taxonomy): domain Bacteria; kingdom Pseudomonadati; phylum Pseudomonadota; class Alphaproteobacteria; order Sphingomonadales; family Sphingomonadaceae; genus Sphingomonas; species Sphingomonas sp. SP6. Next base: position 1,160,446 of record NZ_JBZFLG010000001.1, on the reverse strand, counting down.
CTCCTCGAGGGTATCCTTCACATGAGTGATCGAGCCGATCAACTCCTGCTGCTTCGCACGGAATTCTTCCTCGCTGATGTCACCAGAAAGATACTGCTGACGAAGAGCTTGACGCTGAGCGACCAGCTCCTTCTTCTGCTCGCGGAAGTACTTGAAGGCTTCGCCCAGCTTGCCCGCATAGGCGAGGCTCGGCATGGCCATGCTCGTGAGCGCGGCCGCCGCGAACAGCACATTCTTGATTTTGATCATGGGCGTTCCCCTTCAAGCCAGTCCCGAAAATTCCCCGATCGTGTAGGTGATTCGTTCGCCCGACGCAAGCCTTGTTTTGCGACTGCGAACGGAATGAAAGGGAGCGGGATCATTTGCGGTGCGGAGGGTGGTCGGGCGTGCTGAACCGAACCTTGAAGATCGGGCTGGTGGTCGCCGGCGGGCTCGTGACGATCCCATCGTTGATGGGGGCGCTCGATCGCTCGGCAGCGTTCGCGAACACACGGCCGCTGATCGCAGGACAGCGCCGTAGCATCGAGGGCTTGCGGCGCGAGGCGGCGGCGGCGATCGCCGACGGGCGCTATGCCGCAGCGGCGTCGGAGGCAAGAACAGCGATTGCCCGCCAGCCGCTCGACCGGACGGCGTTGGCGCTGCTGGCGAAGGCGGAGGCCGGCCTTGGACATGAGGATCTTGCCGACGATCTGGCGATCGCCGCGTCGTTCGTCTCCTGGCGCGATCCCGCGGCTGAGATGCAGATGCTGTTCATGGGCATAGCTACCGGCCACCCCGACGACGCCGCCCGACGCGCGGATGCGATCAGCAGGGTCGCAGGGCACCGCGCGGCCGGCTTCCAAGCACTGAACCTGCTCCTTTCCCAGCCGGGCGGCGCCGGAGCCGTGGCGGCGCGTCTCGCCACACGACCGCCCTGGCGAGAGGATTATTTTCGCGACGTTCAAAGGGGCCTTGCCGCCGTGCCGCTTAAAGCCGTTCCTTTGCTCCGCTCAATGAGCCGGACCGCCGCCCCGGCGACCAAGGATGAGGTCGACCGCGTCCTGGCCTTCATGGTGGCGCGGGGATCGGCGGCCGAGGCGTGGGAGTATTGGCGAGAGCACCACGGCGGGAGTTCTCGCTCGCTGATCGACGATCCCGATTTCCAGGCGGTTCGGGTGGGGCAGGCGGGTGAGGTTGACCCGCCCTTCGTCTGGTCGATCCCGATGGACGCGCCGGTTCGGCTGGACGGTCATCAGGATGGGTCAGGCCGTCCGGCGCTTCGCATCGCGGCTCGCGATGATCGAGGCGTGTTCTTCGTCTCGCGGCGGCTCGTCGTCGCGCCGGGACAATATCGCCTGTCCTACCAGGCTTCGGGGGACGCGGATCAGCTCGATCGCTTGCACCCCGATCTCAGGTGTTCCGACAGCATCGCCGTTCCACTCCAGCCCGCCGGCGGCCGCGACGCGACGTCGGCGATCGCGGACGTCCCCCGAGGCTGCACGGTGCTGCGGCTGGGCTTCACGATCGAGCCCGGGGCTTCAGCGTCGCCTGCGCAGTTCGCGGTTCGGCAGGTGTCGCTGACGAAGCTCTGATCCGGTCGACCTCGCGATACAGATATAAAGATATCTTTATATTTGATTTCGTCGGCTCGACCGCTTAGGTGGCGGCTACCCGGGCCGGCGTCGTCGGCCCATGCCTTTCTTTCGGAGACTGCCTCGTGGCCACCGTGCTCGATCGCCCCGCCACCGCCGCCCAGGGCGACTTCGTCGTCAAGGATCTGAGCCTCGCCGACTTCGGTCGCGCCGAAATCCGCATCGCCGAGACCGAAATGCCCGGGCTGATGGCGCTCCGCCACGAGTTCGGCACGGCGCAGCCGCTGAAGGGCGCGCGGATCACGGGCTCGCTGCACATGACGATTCAGACGGCGGTGCTGATCGAGACGCTGACCGCGCTCGGCGCCGACGTCCGCTGGGCGACGTGCAACATCTTCTCGACCCAGGACCATGCCGCCGCCGCCATCGCCGCGACGGGTGTTCCCGTCTTCGCGGTCAAGGGCGAGAGCCTGGCCGACTATTGGGATTATGTCGGCGACATCTTCTCGTGGGATCGTGAGATCGAGGGCCAGACCGCCAACATCATCCTCGACGACGGCGGCGACGCGACCATGTTCGCGCTGTGGGGCGCCAAGCTCGAGGCCGGGCACAGCTTCGCCGAGCCCGAGAACGAGGAAGAGGTGGAGTTCCAGCGCTCGGTGAAGGCGTTCATCGCCAAGAAGCCGGGCTATCTGACCGAGACGGTCAAGAACCTGAAGGGCGTGTCGGAAGAGACCACGACCGGCGTCCACCGTCTCTACGAGATTGCCAAGAAGGGTGAGCTGCCGTTCCCCGCGATCAACGTGAACGATTCGGTCACCAAGTCGAAGTTCGACAATCTCTACGGCTGCAAGGAGAGCCTGGTCGACGCGATCCGCCGCGCGACCGACGTGATGCTGGCCGGCAAGATCGCCTGCGTCGCGGGCTTCGGCGACGTCGGCAAGGGCTCGGCCCAGTCGCTGCGCAACGGTGGCGCGCGCGTGATGGTCACCGAAGTCGATCCGATCTGCGCGCTCCAGGCCGCGATGGAGGGCTTCGAGGTCGTCACCATGGATGAGGCGGTCCAGCGCGCCGACATCTTCGTCACCGCGACCGGCAACGCCGACGTCATCACCGCCGATCACATGAAGGCGATGAGGCCGATGTCGATCGTCTGCAACATCGGCCACTTCGATTCGGAGATCCAGATCGCGGCGCTGTCGAACTACGAGTGGACCGAGGTGAAGCCGGGCACCGACCTGGTGAAGTTCCCCGACGGCAAGCAGATCATCATCCTGGCCCGCGGCCGGCTGGTGAACTTGGGCTGCGCCACCGGGCACCCCAGCTTCGTGATGTCGGCGAGCTTCACCAACCAGACGCTCGCCCAGATCGAGCTGTGGACCAAGGGCGAGAACTACCAGAACCAGGTCTACGTCCTTCCCAAGCACCTCGACGAGAAGGTCGCGGCACTCCACCTCGAGAAGCTGGGCGTGCATCTGTCGAAGCTGACGCCCAAGCAGGCGGGCTATATCGGCGTGCCGGTCGAAGGCCCGTTCAAGCCGGACCACTACCGCTACTAAGCCTGACGACGGGTCGGCATTCGGGCCTTGCGCCGGGGTCCGACACGCCTCGGCCGATCGGTGCGCGGCGAGTTGGATCCCGGACAAGGGCCGGCGTGACGGATGGGTGGAAGCGGCGGACGCGAGGCTCTAGGCTAGGCTCGATGCCGGGGCCGCACACCCAATGATCACCATTACCCCTCTCGCTGCGGTGCTGAGCGGGATGCTGCTCCTCGCGCTGATCGGCGCGGGCGGTCTGGCGCTGTTCTTCGGCCTGCGCGGCCGTGCGGCGCAGGCCGCGCTCGCCGCCGAGACGGCGCGGGTCGCGGCGATGCTCGACGCCTCGCCGACGGCGGCGATGCTCGTTCGCGGCGACGGGCGCGTCGAGATGCCGCAGCGGCTCGCCGACTGGATCGGCCTCGCCAAGCCGGCGCGTGCGATCGCGGATCTCTCCTCACGCGACGCCGGGCTTTCGCCGGATGAGGCCGCGGGGCTCGCGCGCGACGTGGCGGTGGTCCAGCGCGCCGGCCGAGGTTTCGTCCGCGCGGTGCGACCCATCGGCTCGACGTGCGCGCTCGTGCTGCGCGGCGAGCGCGCGCCGACCGCGGTCGGTGGCGCGGGGGCGGTGCTGGTCTGGGCATTCGACGCGAGCGAGAGCGAGAACGAGATCGCCCGGCTGCGGGACGAAGGCCAGCGGTTCGCCGCCGCGTTCGAATCTCTGACGGGACTGATCGAGGCGGCGCCGCTGCCGATGTGGCATCGCGGCGCCGATCTGAAGCTGACGATGGTCAATACCGCCTACGCCCGCGCGGTGGAAGCGACGAGCGCGGCCGACGCGGTGGCGCGGGGGCTCGAACTGGTCGAGGCGTCGGGCTCGGGCGGGCCGCTCGCGGGCGCGGCCGCGGCGCGCGAGGGGGGCCGCCCCTACGAACAGCGCGTTCCCGCCACGATCGGCGGCGAACGGCGGATGCTGCTGGTGGTCGACGTGCCGCTGCCGTCGGGCGGGGTTGCGGGCTTTGCGGTCGACATCGAGGACGCCGAACAGGCGCGAGGGCGGCTCGGCCGGTTCCAGACCGCGCAGCGCGCGATGCTCGACCGGCTTTCCGCGGGCGTCGCTCAGTTCGGCCCCGACCGGGCGCTGGTCTTCTGCAACCAGCCGTTCCGCCGCATGTTCGCGATGCGCACCGAATGGCTCGCCGACCGGCCCGAGTTCGAGCGGGTGCTCGAACGGATGCGTGAGGCGAATCGCCTGCCGGAGGTGCGCGATTTCCCGGGCTGGAAGATCGAGCGGCGCGAATGGTTCACCAATTCGGGCGAGGCGATCGAGGAGCATTGGCATCTTCCCGCCGGGAGCCACATCCGGGTCCTCGCCCAGCCGCTGCCCGACGGCGGGCTGCTGCTGGTGTTCGAGGACCGGACCGAGCAGGTCCAGCTCGCCAGCGCGCGCGACACGCTGCTGCGGGTGCGGACGGCGACCTTCGACAATCTGTTCGAGGCGCTGGGCGTGTTCGCCGCCGACGGCCGGCTTCAACTCTGGAACAACCGCTTCCGCGCCGTCTGGGGCTTCGAGGAGGAGTTCCTGTCGGGTCACCCGCGGGTCGATGCGATCGCCGACAAGGTGGCGAACCAGATGCGCAGCCCGGAGCGCGCCCGGCTGATCGCCGAGCTGGTCCGTTCGGCGACGGCCGATCGCCAGCAGCGCGGCGGCCGCGTCGCGCTCGCTGACGGTCGGCATTACGAGTTCGCGGCGGTGCCGCTGCCCGACGGCAACGCGCTGTTCACCATGCTCGACATCACCGACAGCCGGCGGATCGAGCAGGCGCTGCGCGACCGCGCCGGCGCCCTGGAGGAGGCGGACAAGGTCAAGACCGCCTTCGTCGCCAACATGAGCTACGAGTTGCGCACGCCGCTCACCTCGATCAGCGGCTTCGCCGAGATGCTCCACGGCGGGTTCGCCGGGCCACTGGCCGAGCAGGCGCGGACCTACGTGGAGGCGATCCTCGACTCGGTCGAGCGGCTCGGCGTGCTCGTCGACGACGTCCTCGACCTCACGCAGGGCGCGGGCGATGAGCTGGAACGGGTCGACGTCGATCTCGGCTCGGTGGCGATGCAGGCGGCGGACGCCTTTCGCGGCACGGCCAAGCGCAAGGGGATCGACTTCGCGGTCGAGATCGCGCGCGCGACCGGGCGCGCGCCGGGCGATCCGCGACGGTTGCGCGAGGCGATCGAGCATCTGCTGCGCCACGCCTTCGCCTCGACCGCGGGCGGCGGGCGGGTGCTGCTGCACACCGACGGCAATGCGACGCGCGCGCGCGTCGTCGTCTCGGACGATGGCGCGGGGATGGATGCCGAGGCGGTGGCGCACGCCTTCGATCGCTTCGCGCAGGTCGGCGTGTCGCCGAGCGGCGAGCGCGCGCTCGGCCTGGGCCTGCCGCTCGCCAAGCAGTTCGTCGAGGCGCATGGCGGCACGATCGCGCTGGTGAGCGAGCCGGGCGAGGGGACGCTGGTGACGGTCGAGTTGCCAAGACGGTGAGGGGGCGATGAGGCTGGCCGATCCGGTGGCGACGGAGGCCGTCGGCGCGTCGCTCGCCGGGGTCGCCCGCCCCGGCGACGTCATCCTGCTTGACGGGCCGCTGGGCGCGGGCAAGACGTCGCTGGCGCGGGGGTTCCTCGCCGCGCTGGGTCTGGCGGGAGAGGCGCCGAGCCCGTCGTTCGCGATCGTCCAGCCCTATGCGCCGCCCGAGGTGCGCATGCCCGTGCTACACGTCGACCTCTACCGGATCGACGATCCCGCCGAGCTGGCCGAGCTCGGACTCGACGAGGCGTTGGACGATTCAGTGCTGCTGGTCGAATGGCCCGACCGTGCCGGCCCAGAGCGCTGGCCCGAGGCGCTGCGGCTGATCCTGACGCCGACGCCGGACGGCGCGCGCCGCTTGACTTGGGAAGCGCCGGCGGCATGGGAGCGGCGATGGCCGACATGACCCCGCCGGCGGGCGCCGCCGACTTCCTCGCGGCGCACGGCTGGGCCGAGGCGACGATCGCGCCGCTTGCGGGCGATGCGTCGTTCCGCCGCTATTTTCGGGTGAGCCGCGGCGCGCGGCACGCCGTGCTGATGGACGCACCGCCCCCGCACGAGGACCCGCGCCCGTTCCTGGCGATCGCCGGGTGGCTCACCGAGCGGGGCTTCGCCGCGCCGGTGATCCACGCCGCCGACCCGGAGCACGGGCTGGTCCTGCTCGAAGATTTCGGCGACGCCCGGATGCGCGAGACGATCGACGCCGATCCGGGAGCGGCGGCGCCGCTGTACGAGGCGGCGGTCGATCTGCTGATCGACCTGCGGCGCCACCCGGCAGCGGACCTGCGCCCGTACGACCGCGCCGAGCTCCACCGCGAGGCGGCGCTGTTCGTCGACTGGTATTGCCCCGCGGTCGGCATCGAGCCTGACGTGGCGGGCTATCGCGCCGCCTGGGACCAGGTGTTCGACGCCGCGCTGACCGACGCGCCGGTGACGGTGCTGCGCGATTATCATGCCGAAAATCTGATGGTGATCTCCCCGTCCGACCGCCCCGAGCGAAGTCGAGGAGCCGAACCCTCGACCTCGCTCGGCTTGCTCGACTTCCAGGACGCGCTTGCAGGGCACCCCGCGTACGACCTCGTCTCGCTGCTCCAGGATGCGCGGCGCGACGTCGAGCCGTCGATGGAGGCGGCGATGCTGGCGCGCTATCGGACGGTGACCGGCGAGGGCGCCGCGTTCCTCGACGCCTATCATGTCCTCGGCGCGCAGCGGAACGCCAAGATCCTCGGCATCTTCACCCGGCTGTGGCGACGCGACGGCAAGCCGCGCTATCCGGCGTTGTGCCCGCGGGTCTGGACCTACCTGGAGCGTGACCTGGGCGAGCCCGCGCTGGCGCCGGTCGCGCGGTGGTTCGACGCGACGGTGCCGCCCGAACGGCGCGGCGATCCGCTGATGCTGGCGGCATGACCAGGGTCCGCGCGATCCGGCCGAATCCGAGCGCCCCGCCGCCGCGGACCGCGATGGTAATGGCCGCCGGGCTGGGGAAGCGGATGCGGCCGCTCACCGCCTCCCGCCCGAAACCGCTGGTCGAGGTCGCGGGCAAGGCGCTGCTGGATCATGTGTTCGACCGGCTGCGCGCGGCGGGAGTCGCGCGCGCCGTCGTCAACGTCCATTATCTCGCCGACGCGCTGGAGGCGCATCTGACCCACCGCGTCCGGGGCATCGAGATCGTCGTCTCCGACGAGCGCGACGCGCTGCTCGAAACCGGCGGCGGGCTGGTCAAGGCGCGGCACCTGATCGGGGACGATCCGTTCCTGGTGGTCAACGCCGACAATTTCTGGGTGGACGGCCCCGCGGACGCCATCCGCCTGCTCGCGGCGCAATGGGACGATGCGCGGATGGACGCGCTGCTGCTGCTGATCCCGCTCGCGCGGGCGCACAACCACACGGGGCTGGGCGACTTCCACCTTGCCGCGGACGGGCGGATCACCGGGCGGCGTCGCCGCAGCCGACTGGCGCCGTTCGTCTATACCGGCATCCAGATCCTGTCGCCGCGGGTGCTGGTCGATTGGCCCGAGGGAGCCTTTTCGACCATGCTGTTCTGGGAGCGGGCGATCGCCGCGGGGCGGGCATTCGGGATGGTCCATCAGGGTCTCTGGTTCGACGTCGGCCATCCCGGCGCGATCGCGGCGACCGAGGCGGCGCTGGCGGACGGCTGAATGGCCGGCCCGCGCCTTTATTCGATCCCGCCGCACAAGGCGTTCGCGGATGCACTCGCCGCGGGGCTGATCCGCCGCTTCGGCGCGGACCGGCTGCGGCTGGCGCGCGGGACGGTGCTGCTGCCCAACAACCGCGCGAAGCTGGCGGTGACGAACGCCTTCGTCCGTGCGAGCGGCGGCGCGCTGCTGATGCCGCGGCTGGTGGCGATCGGCAGCGAGGATCTGGGCGAGGCGATCGGCGCGGCGCTCGATCCAATCGAGGAGGCGCCGCTGCCGCCCGCCATTGATCCGCTCGCCCGGCGGATGATCCTGGCCCGACTGGTCGAGGAAGCGCGCGCCGCCGCGCGCCAGCCGGTGGATGCAGCGGAAGCGGTGCGGCTGGCGGGCGACCTGGCGCGGACGCTTGATCAGCTGATCGTCGAGGAGGTGCCGCCCGCGCGTCTGCGCGACCTAGACCTCGGCCCCGAGCTGTCGCGGCATTGGGAGGTCGCGCTCGCACTCTTCACCCTCGTCATCGATCGCTGGCCCGACGAACTGGCCCGTCGCGGACGGATGGACGCGGCGGCGCGGCGGATCGCGACCATCGACCGCGTCGCCGCGCGGTGGCGGTCCTCGCCGCCCGCCGGCTTCGTCTGCGCCGCCGGCGTGACGGACTCCGCACCGGCGGTCGCGCGGTTGCTGCGGACGGTCGGGGAGCTGGCGCAGGGAAGCGTGGTGCTGGCCGGGCTGGACGTGGCGATGCCGGAGGAGGAGTGGGACGCGCTCGGCCCGCACCGCCCCGACCCCGACACGGGTGTTCGTAGGCGGGCGATTGAAGTCCATCCGCAGTTCCACCTGAAGCTGCTACTCGATCGAGTCGGCGTCGCGCGCGCCGAGGTCCGCAGCTGGCGCGACGGCAGCGAGCATGATGCGCCGCGGCTGCGCGGGATCGCGATCGCCAGTGCGCTCGCCCCCGCCGAGTTCACCGGCAAGTGGACCCGCCTCAAACCCGAGCAGCGGCGGCTGACCGGGGTGGCCGCGGCCGAACTCGCGACCCCGGCGGAGGAGGCGCAGGCGATCGCACTGGCGCTTCGCGGCGCGCTGGAGGAACCGACGCGCACCGCCGCGCTCGTCACCCCCGATCGCGGGCTCGCACGCAGGGTGGCGGCGCATCTCGGGCGCTGGGGGATCGAGATCGACGATTCGGCGGGGCGGCCACTCTCGATCCTGCCGCCCGGCACCCTGCTCACCGCGATCGTCGAGGCGGGCGCGCAGGATTTCGCGCCGACCGCGCTGTTGACCTTGCTCAAGCACCCGCTGGTGCGCGAGGGCGCGGACCGACTGCGCTGGCTCGACGGCGTCCGCGCGCTCGATCGTGCGCTGCGGGGACCGCGTCCGGGGCCGGGGTTGCGGGGCGTCGACGATCACCTCGCCGACGCGCCCGAGCGGGAGCGCGGGGCCCGAAGGCGCGCCGCCGAATGGTGGGTCGGCGCGCGCACCGATTTGGAGGCGCTCGCCCGCACCTTCGGCGCGACCGGGGAGGGCGAGGCCCAGCCGCTCGCCGCGCTGGTCGCCTGCCTGCGGGAGGTCGCGACCGCGCTCGCCGGCGATGCGGCCTGGCGCGGCGCCGCCGGGCGGGCCGCCGCCGACCTGTTGGCGGCGATGGAGCGCGAGGGCGGGCAGGGACCGCGATCGGTGACGCCCCGAGCCTTCGCCCCCTTGCTGCGGATGCTGATGGACGAGATCGCGATCCGCCCGGGGCAGGGCGGACACCCGCGCCTCGCGATCTACGGCCAGATCGAGGCCCGGCTGCAGACCGCAGACCTGATGATCCTGGGCGGGCTGAACGAAGGCATATGGCCGGGCACGCCCGCGCCCGACCCGTGGCTGGCGCCGCGGGTCCGCGCCGAATTGGGGCTGCCGGGTCTCGAGCGGCGGATCGGTATCGCCGCGCATGATTTCGGGCAGGCGCTGGGCGCGCCGCGAGCGCTGCTCACCCGTGCGCGCCGTGATGCGCGCTCGCCGATGCTGGCGTCCAGGTTCTGGCTGCGGCTGGAGGCGATGACGGCGGATCGGTTCGAGCGCGCGTACGAGCTGGAGGCGTGGAGCCGGGCGCTCGACCGCGCCGACGGCCATCATCCCGCGAGCCGCCCTGCACCGTCGCCTCCGTCCGCGCTCCGTCCCCGCGCGATCTCGGTCACCGAGGTCGATCGGCTCCAGGCCGATCCGTTCGCCTTCTACGCGCGCCGCATCCTGGGGCTGACACCGCTCGACCCGGTGGACGCCGATCCCAGCGCGGCGTGGCGCGGATCGGCGGTCCACGCGGTGCTCGAAGCCTGGGCCAAGGAGGATCGCTGCGCGCTCGAGGCGCTGCGCCCGCGCGCGCTGGCGATGCTCGACGATCCAGCCGCCCACCCGCTGCTCCGCGCGCTCTGGCAGCCGCGGCTGCTCGCGGCGATCGACTGGATCGCAGCGGAGCTCGACGCGCGGCGCGCGGCAGGGCGCGAGGTGCTGGCGGCTGAAGGCGGCGGCCACATCGACATCGCGGACGTGAGGCTGTCCGGCCGCTTCGACCGGATCGATCGGCTGCCCGACGGCCGGCTGGGGGTGGTCGACTACAAGACGGGCAAGGCGCCCTCGGCAGCGGCGGTGACCGCGGGCTTCTCGATGCAGCTCGGGCTGATCGGCGCGATCGCGGAGAAGGGCGGGTTCGACGGCATCCGCGGCACGGCGGGCGCGTTCGAATATTGGTCGCTGGCGAAACGCGGCGACGGCTTCGGCGCGATCACCTCGCCGGTCGATCCGGTCGGCAAGAACGGCAAGCTGTTCACCGACGATTTCACCACCCACGCGGTCAGCGTCTTCGTCGCCGCGGCGGGCCGGTGGCTGACCGGAGACGCGCCGTTCACGGCCAAGCTCCGGCCCGAATACGCCAACTTCCCGGACTATGATCAGCTGATGCGGCGCGACGAATGGTATGGCCGTGAGCGCTGATCTCTCGCTGCTCCCCCCGCTCCAGGACGCGCAGCGGCAGGCGAGCGACCCGCAGGCGCACGTCTGGCTCTCGGCGTCCGCCGGAACGGGCAAGACGCAGGTGCTCGCCGCCCGCGTGTTCCGGCTGCTGCTGACCGGCACCGATCCGGGCGCGATCCTCTGCCTGACCTTCACCAAGGCGGGGGCCGCGGAGATGGCCGGCCGCATCAACCAGCGGCTGGCGGCGTGGGTCCGGATGCCGGACGCGGCGCTCGACCGCGATCTGGATTCGCTGGGCGAGCGGATTTCCGCTCCGCTTCGGGCACGGGCGCGCACGCTGTTCGCCAAGGTGCTCGACGCGCCGGGCGGGGGCATCCGCATTCAGACGATCCACGGCTTCTGCCAGTCGCTCCTCGCCGCCTTCCCCGTCGAGGCGGGGCTGGTTCCCGGGTTCCGGCCGATCGAACCGCGCGAGGAGACGCTGTTGCAGCGCGAGGCGCTGTCGGACCTGCTGGTCGTGGCCGAGCGGGAGGGGCGGGAACGGCCGCGCGCGGTGATCGGCGCGCTGGCGATGCGGCTGGGCGAGCAAGCGGCGGAGGAGTTCCTGCGCGCCTGCGCTGGCGCGCGGCCCGCGCTGGAGGCGCTGCCGTCGGGCGTGCAGCCGTTCATCCGCCGCGCGCTCGATCTGCCGACCGGCGACATCGACGCGGCGATCCGGGAAGGCTGCGATGCGCTCGATCATGGCGCGATCGGCCGGATCGCGCAGGCGAACCGCGCGTGGGGCACCACCACTGGCGGGAAGCACGCCGAGGTCGTGGAGCGCTGGCTCGGCGCGGCCGCCGACCTTCGGCTGGAGGCGATCGCGGACCTGCGCGCCGTGGTCCACACCACCACGGGCGCGCCCCGCAAACCGACCGCCAAGCTCCTGGCGGCCGAGCCCGAATATCTGGAACTGGCGAGCGCGCTCGGCGATGCCTGCGCCGCGCTGCTCGCTCTCCGGATCCGCGCCGACTACGCAGATCTGCTCGCCGATGCGCTCGAGATCGGGCGCGACTACGCCCGCGGTTATGCCGAGGCGAAGCGGCGGGCGGGAGCGGTCGATTTCGACGATCTGATCGCCGCGACGGTCGACCTGCTGAAACAGCCCGGCATCGGCGAATGGGTGCGCTTCAAGCTCGATCGCACCACCGAGCACGTCCTGATCGACGAGGCGCAGGACACCAATCTCGCTCAGTGGACGATCATCCGCGCGCTGGTCGAAGAATATTTCGTCGGCGCCGGCGTGTTCGCCCCCTCGCTGCGGACGTTGTTCACCGTCGGCGACTTCAAGCAGGCGATCTTCGGATTCCAGGGGACCGATCCGCTCTTCTTCCGCGCCGCCGAACGCTATTTCGTCGAGCGGGCGGAAGCGGTCCGCGGCACCGACGACATGCCCGATCACGAGCGCGGCCTGCCGTTCGCGCGGCTGTCGCTCGACGCATCCTGGCGGTCGACCGCGCCGATCCTCGAGTTCGTCGACGCGGCCATCGCCGCCGCGGGCGACGATGCGCTCGGCGCGGTCGGCGAGTTGCAGCGGCACGTCAGCAAGGTGCCCGGCCCCGGCGCGGTCGAGCTGTGGCCGCCGCTCGTCGCCGGCGCGGGCGAGGCGGAGAGCGATGAGGGGGAGGAGGGCTGGATCGACGACGTCGTCCGCGCCAACGCGACCCGGATCGCCAAGCAGGTCCGCGCGTGGCTCGATGACGGGTTGACGCTGGGGAGCAAGGGTCGCGCCCTCCGCCCCGCGGACGTGATGATCCTCGTCAAGCGTCGTGGCGAGCTGGCGCAGCTGCTGGTCGCGCGGCTGTATGCCGAGGGGGTCGCCGTCGCCGGGGTCGACCGGCTGCGCCTGAATGCGCCGCTGGCGGTGCAGGATTTGCTGGCGGCGGTGCGTTTCGTGCTCCAGCCGGGGGACGATCTGAGCCTTGCGAACCTGCTGGTCTCGCCGCTGATCGGCTGGACCCAGGAGGAGCTGCTCGCCCGCGCCGCGCCGCGCGGCGGCGGGCTGTGGCGGCATCTGGGGGAGACCTGTCCGGGCGAACTCGCCCCGCTCGAGCGGATGCTCGCGCGCGCCGACTTCACCACCCCCTACCGCTTTCTCGAAGAGCTGCTGTCCGGCGAGCTGGACGGCCGCCGCAAGCTGCTGCGTCGGCTGGGAGAGGAGGCGCGCGACCCGATCGAGGAGCTGCTCAGCGCCGCGCTCGACTTCGAGCAGACCGCGACGCCTTCGCTCCAGCGCTTCCTCGACTGGTTCGATCGCGGCGACGTGGAGATCAAGCGCGAGGCCGAAGGATCGCACGACGCGGTCCGGGTGATGACCGCACACGGTGCGAAGGGGCTTCAGGCCCCGCTCGTCATCCTCGCCGACGCGACCGCCGATCCCGATGCGTCGCCGCGCTCGGTCGTCCGCTGGACGCCGGAGGGGTTCGAGGACCCGATCCCGGTCTTCCGCCCGCGCGCGGCCGAACGCGCCGGCGCGATCGACGCCGCGGTGGCGACCCTCGAGCAGCGCGAGCGCGAGGAGCATTGGCGCCTGTTCTACGTCGCGACGACCCGTGCCGAGGAGCGGCTGGTGATCGCCGGCTCGCTCGGTCCCAAGGCGAACGGCGAGCCGCCCGCGGCGAGCTGGTTCGCCGCAGCCGAGCGCGCGCTGGGCGAACTGGCGGCGGCGCATCCCCGATCCGTCCAGAGCGCGCCCGCCGTGCACGAGGACGAGCGGGTCGCGTTGACGTTCGTAGGCTCGCGTCCCGCCAACGCCGTCCGCGCGCCCGCCGCCATGCGCGCAGCGCCGCGGCCCGCGCCGGCGCTGCCCGAGTGGGCGCGCCGCGCCGCCCCCGAGGAGGCGCGCCCGCCACGTCCGCTTGCGCCGTCGTCGCTCGGCGAGGATGCGGTCGCCGATCCGCCGCCGTCCGCCGCGATGCAGGCGGCCGCCGAACGGGGGCGGCTGACCCATGCGCTGTTCGAGCGGCTGCCGGCCGTGCCCGCACCCGATCGCGCCGCCGCCGCCGACCGCTGGCTCGCGACCGCCGGAGCGGTCGGCGACGCCGGCGAGCGCCGCTCGATCGCGACCGCGGTGCTGCGCATCCTCGACGATCCCGCCCATGCCGCGCTGTTCGGCCCCGACGCGCTCGCCGAAGCGCCGATCAGCGCGACGTTGGGCGACGGGCTGGTCGTGGCGGGCACCGTCGACCGGCTGCTGGTCGAGGCGGACCGCGTGACCATCGTCGATTTCAAGACCGGACGCCATGCGCCCTCCTCGCTTGTAGAGACCCCCGAATGGCACTTGCGTCAAATGGCGGCCTATGCCGCGGCCGTGGCGGTGATCTTCCCCGACCGCCCCGTCACGGCGGCACTGCTCTACACCGCCGGCCCGCGCTGGATCGAACTCTCCGACGACGTGCTCGCCCGCCACAAGCCGCGCTATCGCGCCTCGGAGCAAAGCTAGGGACCCAACCGTTGAGCCCGGGCGGCCCGCGACCTAGATCATGGGCAACCAAGGAGACACGGGCATGGCCACCAAGCAGATCACCGACGACAGCTTTCACGCCGACGTCATCAGCTCCGACAAGCCGGTGCTGGTCGATTTCTGGGCGGAATGGTGCGGGCCGTGCAAGATGATCGGCCCGTCGCTTGAGGAGATCAGCGACGAGCTCGGAGAGCAGGTGACGATCGCCAAGATCAACATCGACGAGAACCCCGACGCGCCGGGCCGCTACGGCGTGCGCGGCATTCCGACGATGATCCTGTTCAAGGCCGGCGCGCCCGCCGCGACCAAGGTCGGGGCGGCCCCCAAGGGGCAGATCAAGGGCTGGCTCGAAGGCGAACTGGCCTAAGCGCCCGCCGCGTGCGGCTGCGTCCGCTCGACGAGAAGAACTGCCAGGTCATCTGCCCCATTGCGGCGGGGATGACCGGCGTCTGTCTGACCGCCATCACGGTGCTGCGCGTCGTGGTGACGGTCAACAGGCGCGGGACGGTCGCCGACAACATGCTGGCGTTCGATGCGCTGCTGTTCCTGATCGCGACCCTGACGTCCTATCTCGCGCTGCGCGTGCCCGACGGCGAGCGGCTGCACGTTATGGAGCGCGCGGCCGACTGGTCGTTCATCGCGGCGATGGTGCTGCTGACGCTGGTCTGCTTCGTGATCACGTTCGACGTGCTGGCGTGAGCGTCAGCTGCGGTAGTCGGCGTTGATGCTGATGTAGCCGTGGGTCAGGTCGCAGGTCCAGACGGTCGCTCGGCCCTCGCCCAGCCCCAGATCGACGCCGATCTCGATCTCCTGTCCTTGAAGATGCGTGGCGACCGGGGCTTCGTCATAGCCGGGGACCACCGCGCCGTCGCGCGCCACTTCGCTCGCGCCGAAACGGATGGAGAGGAGGTCGCGGTCCGCCGGCTCGCCTGCTTTGCCGACCGCCATGACGACGCGGCCCCAATTCGCATCTCCCCCCGCGATCGCCGTCTTCACCAGAGGCGAGTTGGCGATGCTCATGGCGATGCGGTGCGCCGAGCGGTGGCTCTCGGCCCCGGTGACCTGGACCTCGATCAGCTTGGTCGCGCCCTCGCCGTCGCGGACCACGAGCAGCGCGAGCCGGCGGCACAGATCGGACAGTGCCGCCCGGAAGGCGTCCGCGCCTCGACTGTCCTCGTCGGTCAGCGGCGCATTCCCGGCCCGCCCGGTCGCGAACGCCAGCACGGTGTCGCTGGTCGAGGTGTCGCCATCGACCGTGATGCACGAGAAGGTCGTCGCATTCGCCTCGGTGAGCGCCCGCTGGAGGAAGGCGGCATCGACCGCGGCGTCGGTGAAGACGAAGCCGAGCATCGTCGCCATGTCCGGCGCGATCATCCCCGAGCCCTTGATGACGCCCGCGAGCGTCACCGTCCGCCCGTCGACCACCGCAGTCGCCACCGCGCCTTTGGCGAAGGTGTCGGTCGTCCCGATCGCCGCCGCCATCTCCGGCCAGCCGGTCGGCTCAGCGGCGAGCGCGGCGTCGACCCCCGCCTCGGCGTTGGCGACCGGCAGCGGCACCCCAATCACCCCGGTCGAGGCGACGAAGACGTCGGAGGGGCGGCACCCGGTCGCCCCGGCCACCCGCGCCGCGATCGCCTCGACGGCGGCGCGCCCCGCCGCGCCGGTGAAGGCGTTGGAGTTCCCTGCATTGACCACCAGCGCCCGCGCCTCGCCGAGCACCAGCGCGCGGCGGCACCATTCGACCTCAGGGGAGGGACATTTCGACTGGGTGAGCACGCCCGCTACTGTCGTCCCCGCGTCGAGGCGCACCAGCGTCAGATCGTCGCGCGCCCAATCCTTGTAGCCTGCGTGCGCGGTGCGGACCTCGACTCCGGCGATCAGCGGGATCGCGGGGAAGGGCAGGGCGAGGGGTGAGGGCACGGGAGCATCTCCACAAAATGCGGTTCGTCGCTCGCATAGCGCCGCCCGGAAGATTCGCCATCGCCGATGCCCGCGTCCCGACCGGCGAAAGGAGAGCGGTTTACGACGACCGGTCGCCACCCTATGTCGCGGCGGCGATGAACCTGCTTCTCCTTCTGTCGGCGCTGCTGTCGGCGCTCACCGGCGTCGCCGGCGCGGCGCGGACGGTCGAACCGCAGGCGATTGCGGATCGGATGGTGGCGGCGCCGGTCGTCGCCCGTGCGGCGACGGCCACTCGGCGGCCTGCGAACATCGCCGCTCGCGCGGCCAGGCCCTTCAGCGCGCGGGTCGCGCTGCCCGCGCAGCCTGCGGCTCTCGTTCCGCTCTACCTGCTGCGTCCGCGCGAGTAGCGCGCGAGACCGTCGCCGCCACTTCCCCGCGCGGGCCGCAGATGAGCGGCGCCGCGCCGCTCCAAGTTCAGGATCCCGCTTATGTTCGGCGCCATCGCCAAAACCGTGTTCGGCTCGTCCAACGACCGTTACGTCAAGTCGCTCAATCCCATCGTCGCCAAGATCGCCGCGTTCGAACCGGCGCTTCAGGCGATGGACGATGCCGCGCTCGCCAACCAGACCGTTCTCTTCCGCGAGCGTCTGGCGAATGGCGCGACGCTCGACGACCTTCTCCCCGAGGCATTCGCGACCGTGCGCGAGGCGGCGAAGCGTGTGCTCGGCCAGCGGCACTATGACGTCCAGATGGTCGGCGGCATCGTCCTCCACCGAGGCGAGATCGCCGAGATGCGGACCGGCGAGGGCAAGACGCTGGTCGCGACGCTGGCGGTTTATCTCAACGCCCTGCCGGGCGACGGCGTCCACGTCATCACCGTCAACGACTATCTGGCCGCGCGCGACGCCGAGTGGATGGGCCGGGTCTATCGGTTCTTGGGGCTGACGGTCGGGACGATCGTCCCCAATCTCACCGACGAGCAGCGGCGCGACGCCTATGCCGCCGACATCACCTACGGCACCAACAACGAGTTCGGCTTCGATTACCTGCGCGACAACATGAAGTACGAGCGCGCGTCGATGGTCCAGCGCCCGTTCGCGATGGCGATCGTCGACGAGGTCGATTCGGTGCTGATCGACGAGGCGCGCACCCCGCTGATCATCTCCGGCCCGACCGACGACAAGAGCGAGCTGTACATGCAGGTCGACGCGGTCGTGAAGCGGCTCGACCCGATCGACTACGAGAAGGACGAGAAGCAGAAGTCGATCATCCTGACCGAGGACGGCACCGAGAAGGTCGAGCGGATGCTGGAGGACGCCGGGCTGCTCGAGGGTCAGAACCTCTACGATTTCGAGAACACGCAGGTGGTCCATCATCTCAACCAGGCGCTGCGCGCGAACATGATGTTCAAGCGCGACACCGATTACATCGTCAAGGACGGCAAGGTCATCATCATCGACGAATTCACCGGCCGCATGATGGACGGGCGACGCTGGTCGGACGGGCTGCACCAGGCGGTCGAGGCCAAGGAAGGCGTGGACATCGAGCCAGAGAATCAGACGATGGCCTCGATCACCTTCCAGAACTACTTCCGCATGTACCCGAAGCTTTCGGGCATGACCGGCACCGCGGCGACCGAGGCCGCCGAGTTCTACGACATCTACAAGATGAACGTGGTGACGATCCCGACCAACGTGCCCGTGCAGCGGATCGACGAGGAGGACGAGTTCTACAAGAGCACGCAGGACAAGTTCCGCGCTATTGCGAAGCGCATCCGCGAACATGCCGAAAAGGGCCAGCCGGTGCTGGTCGGCACCGTCTCCATCGAGAAGTCCGAGCTGCTCAGCGAATTCCTCAATCAGGAGGGCGTCGATCACTCGGTGCTGAACGCGCGCTATCACGAGCAGGAGGCGCATATCGTCGCGCAGGCCGGACGCCTGGGGGCGGTGACGATCGCGACCAACATGGCCGGGCGCGGCACCGACATCCAGCTCGGCGGCAACCTCGAGTTCCGCGTCGCCGACGAGCTCGCCGGACTGGCGGACGGCCCCGAGCGCGAGCAGGCGATCGAGCAGATCCGGCGCGAGATCGCCGCCGAGAAGGCGCGCGTGCTCGAGGCGGGCGGGCTGTTCGTGCTCGGCACCGAGCGGCACGAGAGCCGCCGCATCGACAATCAGCTGCGCGGCCGTTCGGGACGCCAGGGCGACCCCGGCCTCAGCCGCTTCTACCTGTCGCTCGACGACGATCTGCTCCGCATCTTCGGTCCGGACACGCTGTTCGCCAAGATGATGCGCAACAACATCGACGACGGCGAGGCGATCGGCAGCAAGTGGCTGACCAAGGCGATCGAGACCGCGCAGAAGAAGGTCGAGGCCCGCAACTACGACATTCGCAAGCAGGTCGTCGAATATGACGACGTGATGAACGATCAGCGCAAGGTCATCTACGAGCAGCGCGCCGATATCATGGACGCCGACACGATCGGCGAGGTGGTGACGGACATGCGCGCGGAGACGGTCAACGCGATCGTCGGCGAGGCGTGCCCGCCAAACAGCTATCCCGAACAGTGGGACGTCGAGGGGATGAAGCTCCGCCTCGCCGAGACGCTCAATGTCCAGCCGGACGTCGACGCCTGGCTGAAGGAGGATGCGATCGATCCCGAGATCGTGACCGAGCGCGTCCAGGCGGAGGCCGATGCGCTGGTTGCCGCCAAGTCCGCCGAGCTCGAGCCGGAGACCTGGACATCGATCGAGAAATCGATCCTCCTCCAGAACCTCGACCATCACTGGAAGGAGCATCTGGCGACGCTGGATGCGCTGCGCCAGGTCGTCCACTTGCGCGCCTATGCGCAGAAGACGCCGATCAACGAATACAAGCAGGAGGCGTTCGGGCTGTTCAGCCGGATGCTCGACACGATCCGCGAGGACGTGACGCGGACGATCGCCCATGCGCAGTTCCGGATGGAGCCGCTGCCGACTTTGCCCGAGCTGCCGGACTTTATCACCAGCCATTTCGATCCGTTCACCGGCGAGGACGACACGCGCGACATCGATGCGGGATCGCTCGGTCTGGTGACCTCACAGCTGCCGCCGCTGCAGATGGCGCAGCCCACCGCTGCCGATCTCGGCACCGATCCGGCGAGCTGGCAGGGAGTGGTGAGCCGGAATGCGCCGTGTCCCTGCGGTTCGGGCCGCAAGTACAAGCACTGCCACGGCGCGGTGTGACGCGAAAAGGGCGGCGGGTCCGAAGACCAGCCGCCCTTGTCCGATATCGTCGAGGTCCCGAGCTTACGCTCCCTTCGGCCGATCCTTCGGCAGCACCACCGTCGGCCCGATCCTGTCGATCACCTGCTGGGCGTTGAACGCGCGAACCTCGCTGGAGGGCGGGGCGCCCTTGCGCATCACGATCTCGGCCGACGCCTCGTAGCGATCGACGGTCCGGACGTCGAAGTCGTTGCCGAAGCCGAACCCGCCGTAACCGCCCCAACCGAAGCCACCGCCGAAGCGCCGCCAGCCGCCGGCGCCGTAAAAGCCCCAGGAAGGGCCCCAATAGCCTCCCCAGCCGCCGTACGGCCCGACCGGATCGGCATAGGTGCGCGCCTGCCGATCGGTGTCACGCTGGACCATGACGAAATAGTCGTAGCCGTTCTGCTGCGTCAGCTGAGCCGCGCGAAACAGCAGATACCGCTCGACCGTGTCGCGGTCGGTGACGGTGTTGCCGGCGAACGTCACCAACCAGCGATTGTTCTCGACCTGCCGCTCGCTGAACCCGGTCCGGTAGAAACCGGTGCCGGTCGCCGGACGATACGGCGTTTCGGTCATACAGCCGGCGAGCAGCAGCGCACCGGACCCCACCGCGGCGAGCAAGGCGCCGCGACCTAGACGAAGATCACTCATGTTCCACAAACTCCGTGTCGCCAGGGCGGCGAAACGCAGCCACACTACGCGACGGACGTGGAACGAGCGATGAACGGTTTGGGTCCCGGGGTGAGACGTTCACCGACTGCGGATCTCAATAGGGCGAGGCCTGGTCGGCCCGCAGCTGCTGCCTCGCATCGCGCGCCTGGGCACACTGGATCGCCTGGGCGCGCCGGCCGCGATAGGCCTTGGCGTCCCGACATTCCGCGCGCTCGACCCGGGCGTCGTAGCGATCGGCCCGGATCACCTCGCGTCGCGTCGCGCAGCCCGAAAGAGCGATTCCGGCGCCGACGATCAGCATCACGGTGGTACGCATCACACCATACTCCTCTTCGAATGTCGTGCCGCAACGCGCGCCCGGTCGCTTCGATCCGCCGGCCCGTTTGCCGCCGACGGCGCGTGAGGACCCGCTGCCGACCTAGCGACGGGCAGACGGCGTGAAGATCAGCTTGACGCCGGACCAGACGATCAGCGCCGCACCGGCGCCGCCGTACAGCCACATCGAAAGGGGAAGTCGCAGCAATCGCATCATGACCGCCCGGTGGCTCCCCGAGTTGGATTCGAACCAACGACCAAGTGATTAACAGTCACCTACTCTACCGCTGAGCTATCGGGGAACGTCCGCGGAAGGCGGCTCTATAGCCGCCCCGCCGCCCGTTGCAAGCCCCGCCCGGCGCGGGCTCAGGCGATGAACTGCTCCATGGTGATCCGATCGTCGAGCGCATGCTCGGGATCGAAGAGCAACGTCAGCTCGCGGGTCCGGTCCATCGCGATCTCGACCGAGGCGACGTCGCGGACCTCATATTGATCGGCGACTGCGGAGACCGGCCGCTTGCCGGGATTGAGGACGCGCAGCCCGATCCGCGCCTTGTCGGGGAGGATCGCGCCGCGCCACCGGCGCGGCCGGAACGGGCTGATCGGGGTCAGCGCGATCAGCCCTGCGCCCAGCGGCAGGATGGGGCCGTGCGCCGAAAGGTTGTACGCGGTCGACCCAGCCGGCGTCGCCGCCAGGATGCCGTCGCAGGCGAGTTCGGGAAGGACGATGCGATCGTTGACCGTCACCTCGATCTTCGCGGTCTGGCGGGTCTCGCGGAGCAGCGACACCTCGTTGATCGCGGCATGGCCGTGGATCCGTCCGTCCATTCCGACCGCCGTCATCATCAGCGGCGCGACCTTGAACGCGCGGGCGTGTTCGAGCCGCTCGTTGAGCCCGTGCCGACGCCACTCGTTCATCAGGAAGCCCACGGTGCCGAGGTTCATCCCGAACACCGGGGGCGAGGCGCCGCGCCGCTCGAGCATCGCATGGAGCGTCTGGAGCAGAAAGCCGTCGCCGCCGAGCGCGATGATCAGGTCGGCCTCGGCTGGCGGGCACCAGTCCCAGGCGTCGGCGAGCTCGCGCGCCGCAGCCTGGGCGGGCGGCGCGGGCGAGGCGACCAGCGCTCGCCGCGGATAATGGGTCATCCCCCGGTGACGCTCATGTGGCGCGCCACGGCGGGGGCGGCGTCGCGGGCGATGCGGAAATCATGGCGCGCGGGCTTGACGGCGAGACCCCGGGCGACCGCCGCGTCGAGCTCCGCGGTCCCGCCCTCGCGTAGCGCCGCCTTGAGGTCGACCTGATCGTCATGGCCGAGGCAGAGATAGAGCTTCCCCTCCGTCGTCAGCCGGACGCGATTGCACCCGTCGCAGAAATTCGCGGTGAGCGGGGAGATCAGCCCCAGCCGCGTGCCGGTCCCCTCGACCCGCCAGTAGCGCGCAGGGCCGCCGGTGCCGCGCAGATCGCGAACCAGCGGGAAGCGCGCCGCGAGCGCCGCGAACACCTCGGTCAGTGGCACGAAGCGATCGGTGCGATCCTCGTCGACCGCGCCGAGCGGCATGGTCTCGATCAGCGACAGGTCGAGGCCCTCGTCGACGCACCAGCCAAGGAGATCGGGAAGCTCGCGCTCGTTCAGGCCCTTGAGCGCGACGGCGTTGATCTTGACCGCAAGGCCCGCCTGCCGCGCGGCGCGGATGCCGGCCAGGACCTGGTCGACGTCGCCGTGCCGGGTAATGAAGCGGAAGATCTCCGGATCGCGGGTGTCCAGGCTGACGTTGACCCGGCGGATCCCGGCCTCGCACAGCGCCTCGGCATGATCCGCCAGCCGGGTGCCGTTGGTCGTCATGGTCAGCTCGTCCAGGCCGGACCCGACGTGTCGGCCGAGCCGCTGAACCAGATCGAGGATGTCGCGGCGAACCAGCGGCTCCCCGCCCGAAAGCCGGATCTTCGTCACCCCGCGCGCGATGAACCGCTCGGCGATGATGGCGATCTCCTCGAGCGCCAGCAGCGCGCTGCGCGGAAGGAAGGTCATCTGCTCCGCCATGCAATAACGGCAGCGCAGGTCGCAGCGATCGGTCACCGAAATGCGGAGGTACCGGATCGTGCGCCCGTGGGCGTCGACCAGCGGCGTCGGCGTCAGCGAAGGCGGGGCGGCGTCCACGCAGGTCAGCTAGGGCCTCGCGCGGGTCGGAACAAGCGGCGGGGATTGAATCGGCGTCGCTCCCGGCTAGGGAACGGGCATGGGGGACGACGCGATCGACGCCGGAGGAGACCGCCGTGTCCGCATCGCGCCGGGCCCGCGCGCGGCCGCGATCGCCGCGGCGACCGCGGCGCTCGGCTGGCGCGTGGTCGAGGGGGATGCCCCGATCCTGGTCGTCGATCTCGCCTCGATCGAGCCCTGGCCGCAGGGGCGCCTGGCGGATGCCGCGGTGGTCGCCGTCGCCACGCGAGCCGGGGCGGCCGCCGCGCGCCAGGCGTTCGAGCGTGGGGCGACCCACTGGCTGGGAGTCGATTTCGGCGGGGACGATCTCGCCGCCACGCTCGACCTCGCCGCGCGCCACGCGCGTCGGGTCGCGCGTGCGCCCGCTCATGCCCGGCGCGCGGGAGACGGCGACCGGATCGACGGCGCGGCCTTCGAAGACTGGCGGGCGGCCCGCCCGGACGCGCCGGCGACCGTCATCGTCATCCGGCTGAGCCGGTTCGAGTTCGTCAACGCCGCCTTCGGGCGCGACACGGGCGACGCCCTGATCGCGGCGGCGGAGCAGCGGGTGCGCGCCTGGAGCGAGACGCTGGACCCACGCGCGCGCCTCACCCGCGACGGTGCGGAGTTCGTGGTCGCGGTCGCGACTGGCGAGAACCGGGTCGCCGACCGGCTCGGCGACCTCGAAGCCGCGCTGACCCGGCCCTTCGCGGAGTCGGGCGTCGCCGCCGGGCTGGGAGTCCGGATCGGCACGGCACCGGTCGCCGACATCGTCGCCGCCGCGATCGCCGGAGCGCGCCGCGCGATCGGCGGCGCGCGCGCGGCCGATCCGGCGCCCGCGCTCGACCGGCTCGCCGCGGACCTGCACCGCGCGCTGGAACGCGGCGAGGTGGCGCTGCGCTTCCAGCCGCAGGCGGTGGTCGCGACCGGAGCCATCGTCGGGGTCGAGGCGCTCGCGCGGTGGCGGCACCCCGAGCGCGGGGAGATCGGGGCCGAGACGCTGTTCGCCGCAGCGGCGCGCGCGGGACTCGGCGCCGCCCTGTCGGACCGTGTCCACGACCTCGCTTTCGCGCAGGCGGCAGGCTGGGGGGAGCCGCTGACGGGGCTGCGCCTGTCGATCAACGTCACCGCCGAAGACCTGGGGCGCAGCGGCTTCGCCGACGCGCTGCTCGATCGGATCGCCGCCGCCGGGCTCGCGCGGGGCCGAGTAACGGTCGAGATCGTGGAGACCGAGCTGGTCGACGATCTCGACGCCGCCGCCGCGATCCTGGCGCAGCTGCGCGGTGCGGGGCTACGGACCGCGATCGACGACTTCGGCACCGGCTACTCGAGCCTCGCCTATCTCAAGCGGCTGCCGATCGACTATCTGAAGATCGACCGCAGCCTGACGCGCGACATCGCCGGCTCCGAACGCGACCGGGCGGTCGTCCGCGGCGTCGTCGCGATGGCCCGGTCGCTCGGGATGGAGACGATCGCGGAGGGGGTCGAGACCGAGGTCGAGCGCGCCCTGCTCGCAGTCGAAGGCTGCGATCTCTATCAGGGCTTCCTCTGCGCCGAACCGCTGGAGAGCGACGTGCTGGCGCGGCTCGTCGCCCGTGGCCATGCCTAGCCGGGGATCGGCGAGGTCTTGAGCAGCTGCGCCACATGCGCGGCGTTGGTGGCGAGCATCGCCGCGGTCTTGGCGACCTTTTCCGGCACCTGGTCCAGGTCCTTGAAGTCGGTGGAGCCCATCGCCTCGCCGACCCAATAGCAAGCGGCGACCGGCGGGATCGTCCAGCCCACGTCGTTCAGGGCCTGGAACAGCTGCGACGAGGACATGTGCGCGCCATCCTCGTTGCCGACGATCGCGGCGACCGCGACCTTGGAATAAGGCGGCAGCCGCCCGGCGTCGTCGGTCTCGCTCAGGAAGGCGTCCATCCGCTCCAGCACGCGCTTCGCCACGCTGCCGATCTGCCCCATCCAGATGGGACCGCCGAAGACCAGGATATCGTGCGCCAGGATCTTGGCGCGCAGCGCGGGCCAGTCGTCGCCCTCACCCTCGTCGGAGGTGACGCCCGGCTTGATGTTGAGCGCCGCGACCCGCACCGTCTCGGTCACCTGGACGTTGCGGCCGGCGAAGGCGTCCCGCACGACGCCGATCATGCGGTCGGTGGACGACTCCTGCGAGGGGTCGGCCTTGAGGGTGCAGTTGAGCGCGATGGCGGTGAGCGGCATGACGATGTCTCCCTGCCGCTAAAGCGCCTCGGCCGATGCGGCGTTCCGGTCCGCCGCCGCACCTTAGGCCGCCGCCTTCGCCAGTCCCTTCGACAGTTGCAGCGCCCCGTGGAGCCGCGCCGCCGGATCCGCCCAGTTCCGCGTCAGCGCCAGCTTCGAATCGGGGCGGAGCTTGGCGATCCCGCCGAGCTTCTCGACATAGGCCAGCAGCCCGTCGACGCTGGGCGGCTTGTTGTCGTGGAAGGTCACGAGCGCGCCCTTCGCGCCGATGTCCATCTTGGCGACGCAGGCGATCTTGGCGTTGAGCTTGATCTCGATGACCTTGACCAGATTGTCGGTCGCCTCGGGCAGCGCGCCGAAGCGGTCGATCATCTCGGCGGCGAAGGCGTCGAGGTCGGGTTTGGTGTCGAGATCGTTCAGGCGGCGGTAGAGGCCCATGCGCAGGTCGAGATCGGGGACATAGTCCTCGGGGATCAGGATCGGCGCGTCGACGGTGATCTGGGGCGAGAAATCGCGCGGGCGCGAGGCGTAGCCGCCGGCTTTGGCATCCATGATCGCCTCCTCCAGCATCGACTGGTAGAGTTCGTAGCCGACCTCCTTGATATGCCCCGATTGCTCGTCGCCGAGCAGATTGCCCGCGCCGCGGATGTCGAGGTCGTGGCTGGCGAGCTGGAACCCCGCGCCGAGCGAATCGAGGTCGCTCAGCACCTTGAGGCGCTTCTCCGCCGCCTCGGACAGCATCCGCTCGGGCGGGGTGACCATGTAGGCGTAGGCGCGGGTCTTCGAGCGGCCGACCCGCCCGCGCAGCTGATAGAGCTGGGCGAGCCCGAAGCGGTCGGCGCGGTTGACGATCAGGGTGTTGGCGCTGGGGATGTCGATCCCGCTCTCGATGATCGACGTGGAGATCAGCACCTCGAACCGTCGTTCGACGAAGGCACTCATCCGCTCCTCGACCTCGGTAGGCGCCATCTGGCCGTGCGCGATGACGTAGCGGACCTCGGGGACCTGCTCGCGCAGGAACTCCTCGATGTCGGGGAGGTCGGCGATCCTCGGGGTGACGAGGAAGCTCTGGCCGCCGCGGTAATGTTCGCGCAGTAGCGCCTCCCGCAGCACGACCGGGTCCCAGGGCATGACATAGGTGCGGACGGCGAGGCGATCGACCGGCGGGGTCTGGATCACGCTGAGCTCGCGCAGGCCCGACATCGCCATCTGGAGCGTGCGCGGGATCGGGGTGGCGGTCAGCGTCAGCAGGTGGACCTCGGCCTTTAGCGCTTTCAATCGCTCCTTGTGCGTGACCCCGAAGCGCTGTTCCTCGTCGACGATGACGAGGCCCAGCCGCTTGAAGTCGATCCCCTTGGCGAGCAGCGCGTGGGTGCCGACGACGATGTCGAGCGAACCGTCGGCAATCTTCGCCTTGACCGTCTTCGCCTCTGCCGCCGGGACGAGGCGCGAGAGGCGACCGATCTCGATCGGGAACCCCTCAAACCGGGTCGTGAAGTTCATGTAGTGCTGGCGGGCGAGCAGGGTCGTCGGGCAGACCACCGCCACCTGCATCCCCGCCATCGCCGCGACGAACGCCGCTCGCAGCGCCACCTCGGTCTTGCCGAAGCCGACGTCGCCGACGATCAGCCGGTCCATCGGCCGGCCCGCGCCCAGATCGCCCAGCACGTCCGCAATCGCGCGGTCCTGGTCGTCGGTTTCCTCGTAAGGGAAACGGTCGACGAACGTCGGGTAGCCGCTCGAATCGGGTTCGGCGACCTCGCCGGGGCGGAGCGCGCGCTCCGCGGCGACCTGGATCAGCTCGCCCGCGATCTCGCGGATCCGCTCCTTCATCTGCGACTTCCGCCGCTGCCACGCCTCGCCGCCCAGCCGGTCGAGCGCCGCCCCGTCCTCGCCCGAGCCGTAGCGCGAGAGGACCTCGAGGTTCTCGACGGGCACGTAGAGCTTGGCCCCGCCCGCATATTCGAGCGCGACGCAGTCGTGCGGCGCGTTGGCGACGGGGACCTGGGTCAGCCCCTCGTAGCGGCCGATGCCGTGGTCGGCGTGGACGACCAGGTCGCCAGGCGACAGCGACGCCAGTTCGGCGAGGAAGGCGTCGGCGGACTTGCGGCGCTTCTTGCGACGGACCAGCCGGTCGCCGAGCATGTCCTGCTCGGTCAGCACCGCGACCCCGGAAGCGGTGAAGCCGTGTTCGAGGGGCAGGACGACGAACCCGGTCTGGGTCTCGCCGACGCCCAGCGCCTGCTGCCAGGTGTCGACGAACTTCGCGCCGGTCAGCTCATGGTCCTTGAGCAGCGTCGCCAGCCGGTCGCGTGCGCCGACGGAATAGCTGGCGAGGACGGGCTTGCGACCATCCTTGCGGAGCTTCGTCAGGTGCTGAACGACCGCCTCGTACACGTTCGCCCCGCCCGCGCGCTCGGGCGCGAAGTCGCGGGCGCCGTCGACGCCGAAGTCGACCACAGTCTTCGATTCGGGTTCGTGGAAGGGGGTGGTGAGATGGCAGCGCGCCTTGACGAGCGCGGCGTCCCACTCCTTGGCGTCGAGGTAAAGCGTCTTCGCGGGGAGCGCGCGGTAGCTGCCGGGCTTGCCCGCCTCGGCGCGCTTCCGGTTCTCGTAATAGTCCGCGATCGCCTCGAAGCGCGACTCGGCGGCGGCCTCCACGCCGTGATCGCGGACGAGGACGGCATGGTCGCCGAGATGATCGAACAGCGTCGCCAGCTTGTCCTCGAACAGCGGCAGCCAATGCTCCATTCCGGCGAGCCGCCGCCCTTCGCTGACCGCCTGGTAGAGCGGGTCGCCGGTCGCGGCCGCGCCGAAGCGCTCGCGGTAGCCGGCGCGGAACCGCTTGACGCTCTCCTCGTCGAGCAAGGCTTCGGAGGCGGGGAGGAGGACGAAGCCGTCGACCCGCCCGGTGGTGCGCTGATCGGCGGGGTCGAAGGTGCGGACGCTCTCGATCTCGTCGCCGAAGAAGTCGAGTCGGAGCGCCTGCTCCTCTCCGCTCGGGAACAGGTCGACGATGCCGCCGCGCACCGCGTACTCGCCCTGGTCGTGGACGGTGTCGGTGCGGACGTAGCCGTTGGCGGTCAGCAGATGGGCGAGCGCATCGCGCCCGATCCGCTCGCCGGGCTTCAGATTGGCGACGAGCTGGCGGATGCGGAACGGGGTCAGCGTCCGCTGGGTCGCGGCGTTGGCGGTGGTGAGCACCAGCTGCGGCGAGCGCGCGACCTGCTGGAGCCGGTGGAGCGCGCCGATCCGCTCGGCCATGACCCGCAAGCTCGGCGAGGCGCGGTCGTAGGGCAGGCAGTCCCAGGCGGGGAACTCGACGATCTCCAGCTCTGGCGCGAAGAACTGCGCGGTCTGGCTGATCGCGCGCATCGCGGCGTCGTCGGGCGCAACGAACACCGCGCGTGTCTTCGCCCCCCGCGCCAGATCGGCAAGGAGCGAGGGGAGGAAGCCGGTCGGGACGCCCGAGAGGGTAAGGGGCGCGGTCGCGGCGACGATGGTCTTGAGATCGGGCATCCGCGGTCAGGCGATCGTCACGAAGTCGAGCGTCCGCAGCCGCTCCATCATCGGTCCCTCCCACTCCGCCGGCACCGGGATCGAACCCATCGCCCAGCCGAGCACGTCGACGTCCTGTTCCTCGATCAGCGCCTCGAACCAGTCGAGTTCTGCCGCGGTCCACGTCTCGTGATGTGCGTCGAAATAGCCGCCGAAGACGTAGTCGGCCTCGCGGGTGCCGCGATGCCAGGCGCGGAAGCGGAGGCGCTTCAGGCGAAGAAGGGGATCCATGATGCTCCAACGGGGGATAAGCCGGCCGCCTTTTGGCGGTCGGCTGAACGGGGTACGGGGTGCAGATAGTCATGCGCCCCGACATCCTCAATCCGCTGTTCGCCGAAGTGGCCGCCTTGAAGGGGGTGGGACCGGCGCTCGCGCGCCCGCTCGAACGGTTGAAGCTGACGCGGGTGGTCGACCTCGCCTTCCATCTGCCGACCGGGGCGATCGAGCGGGTCGCGCGCGACGAGCTCGACATGGCCGACGCGGGGCGAACGGTGACGATCACGGTCACCCCGCGCGACATCAAGAGTTCGTCGTCGCCGCGCGGGCCGACTCGGGTCAATGCGTTCGACGCGCTCGGCAATCACGTCGGCCTCACCTATTTCGGCGGCGGCAGCGGCTGGGTGCGCAAGCTCTACACGCTGGGCCAGTCGGTCCGGGTCTCGGGCAAGCTCGAGATGTACGGACAGGAACTCCAGATGATCCACCCCGACATCGAGGGGGAGGACGGCTTCCGCGAGCGCGAGCCGATCTATCCGCTGTCGGAGGGGATCACCTCGCGCCGTCTCGCCGCGCTGGCCGAGCAGGCGGTCGCGCGCGGCCCGGCGCTGCCCGAATGGATCGAGCCGAGCCTCAAGGCGCAGCGCGACTGGCCCGACTGGCGCGAAGCGCTGGAGCGGGTCCACCGCGATCCGGCCGACGCGGTCGCGCGGGCCCGGCTCGCCTATGACGAGATCTTCGCGAGCCAGCTGGCGATGATGCTGGTTCGCGCCGAGACGCGGCGGCGCAAAGGCCGTGCGCTGGCGGGCGACGGGCGGCTGCGCGACCTGCTCAAGCTGCCCTATACGCTCACCGGCGCGCAGGCGCGGACGGTCGGCGAGATCGAGGGCGATCTGGCGCAGGACGCGCCGATGCTGCGGCTGCTCCAGGGCGATGTCGGCGCGGGCAAGACGCTGGTCGCGACGATGGCGATGCTGATCGCGGTCGAGGCGGGGGCGCAGGCGGCGATGCTCGCGCCGACCGAAATCCTCGCGCGCCAGCATTACGAGACCCTGCGCAAGCTCCTCGCCGGGCTGCCGGTCGAGGTCGCGGTGCTGACGGGCCGCGACAAGGGCAGGGTGCGCGAATCGGTGCTCATGGGGCTGGCGGACGGCTCGATCGACATCCTCGTCGGGACGCACGCGATCTTCCAGGAGGCGGTCGGCTACAAGGATCTGGGGCTGGTCGTGGTGGACGAGCAGCATCGCTTCGGGGTCGCCGAGCGGCTGGCGCTCGCAGCCAAGGGGAAGACCGCGCCGCACCTGCTGGCGATGACCGCGACGCCGATCCCGCGCACCCTCGCGCTCGCGACGCACGGCGACATGGACCAGAGCCGGCTCGACGAGCAGCCGCCCGGCCGCGAGCCGATCGAGACCTTCGTGATGGGCGAGGCGAAGACCGAAGACGTCGTCAACGCGCTCGGTCGGCATCTGTCCGAGGAGAAGCAGGCCTATTGGGTCTGCCCGTTGGTCGAGGAGAGCGAGACGGTCGACCTCGCCGCCGCCGAGGCGCGCGCCGCCGCCTTGCGCGAGCGGTTCGGGGAGCGCGTCGGCCTCGTCCACGGCCGCATGCGACCGGCGGAGAAGGATGCCGTGATGGCGCGCTTCGCCGCCGGTCAGATCGGCGTGCTGGTCGCGACGACGGTGATCGAGGTCGGGGTCGATGTTCCCAATGCTACGCTGATCGTGATCGAACATGCCGATCGCTTCGGCCTCGCCCAGCTCCACCAGCTGCGCGGGCGGGTCGGGCGCGGCGGGGGCAAGTCGCGCTGCCTGCTCCTGCGCGGGTCCGCGATGAGCGAGACGACCCGCGCGCGGCTGGCGCTGATGCGCGAGACCAACGACGGCTTCCGCCTCGCCGAGGAGGATCTGCGGCTGCGCGGCGCGGGCGAGCTGCTCGGCACCCGCCAGTCCGGGGAGGCGGGCTATCGGCTGGCGACACCCGAGCTGCTGACCGAGCTGCTCCCCGTCGCGCACGACGACGCGCGGTTGCTGATCGACCGCGACGGCGGACTGGACGGAGCCCGCGGTCGGGCGGCGCGCGTCGCCTTGTACCTGTTCGAACGCGACGCCGGGGTCGCGCTGCTCCGGTCGGGCTGATACCGCCGCGCCGTGGCTGCGATCCTTCCCGTCCTGTTCGTCGTTCTCGCGGGCCTGTGCGTCGCGGTTCAGGCGCCGACCAACGCCGCGCTGGCGCGGATCGGCGGCTCGGTGTGGCTGGCGACCGCGATCTCTTTCACGGGCGGCACGCTGTTCGTGCTCGCGCTATGGGCGGTGTTCGACCGCACGCCGCTGTCGGCGGTGCGCCAGGCGCCGCCCTGGGCGTGGATCGGCGGGCTCTATGGTGTCGCGTTCATCGCCGCGGTCTCCTACGCCACCCCGCGGCTCGGATTGGCGGCGACGCTGACCATCACCATCGGCGCGCAACTCGCAATGGCCGTCGCGCTCGACCATTTCGGAGCGTTCGGGCTCCGGCAGGAGCCCGTGACGCTTTCGCGGCTGGCCGGGCTGGCGCTCGTCGTCGCCGGGGTCGCGCTGGTCCGGCGCTAGCTCGCCACGACCAGCCCGTGGTGCTTCTTGCCGGCCGAGATGCGCGCGCCCGGCGCGACCATGGCGGCCTCGTCCGCCACCTTCTCGTTGTCGACGCGCGCGCCGCCGCCCTTGATCAGGCGGCGCGCCTCGCCCTTCGAGGCGCAGAAGCCCAGCCCGACCAGCGCATCGACCAGCGGCACGTCGCCCGGCGCGGCGAAGGTCGGCAGCGCGTCACCGCTTTCGCCCTCCTCGAAGGTCCGACGCGCGGTGTCGGCGGCTTGCTCGGCGGCGGCACGGCCGCGGCACAGCGCGGTCGCCTCGTTGGCGAGGACGATCTTCGCGGCGTTGATCTCCGCGCCCTCGAGCGCCTCGAGCCGCACGATCTCGTCCAGCGGCACATCGGTGAACAGGCGCAGGAAGCGCCCGACGTCGCGGTCGTCGGCGTTGCGCCAGAACTGCCAGTAATCGAAGTGCGGCAGCTGGTCCTCGTGGAGCCACACCGCGCCCGAGACGGTCTTGCCCATCTTGGTCCCATCGGCGGTGGTGATGAGCGGCGTCGTGACCGCGAACACCTCGGTGCCGTCGACCCGGCGCGCGAGATCGACGCCGTTGACGATATTTCCCCATTGATCGCTGCCGCCCATCTGGAGCCGGCACCCGAGCCGCCGCGACAGTTCCAGGAAATCATAGCCCTGGAGGATCATGTAGTTGAACTCGAGGAAGCTCAGCGACTGTTCGCGGTCGAGCCGGAGCTTGACGCTGTCGAAGCTCAGCATCCGGTTGACCGAGAAATGACGCCCGATGTCGCGCAGGAACGGCAGATATTCGAGTTTGTCGAGCCACTCGGCGTTGTCGACCAGCACCGCGTCGGTCGCGCCGTCGCCGAAGGTGAGGAAACGCTCGAAGATGCGCTTGATCGAGGCGATGTTGGTCGCGATCTGGTCCTCGCCCAGCAGCTTCCTCGCCTCGTCCTTGAAGCTCGGGTCGCCGACCTTCGAGG
The DNA here is from genome assembly GCF_058313435.1 of Sphingomonas sp. SP6. NCBI lineage: Bacteria > Pseudomonadati > Pseudomonadota > Alphaproteobacteria > Sphingomonadales > Sphingomonadaceae > Sphingomonas > Sphingomonas sp. SP6. The sequence goes on along the minus strand of NZ_JBZFLG010000001.1, from coordinate 1,128,259 downwards.
TGCCGCCGCCCATCAGCACGATCGGCTTGTGCCCGGCCTGCTGGAGGCGGCGAAGCAGCATCACCGAGACGAGATTGCCGACGTGGAGCGAAGCCGCGGTCGCGTCGAACCCGATGTAGCCGGGGACGACCTCGCGCGAGGCGAGCGCGTCGAGCCCGACGGCATCGGTCATCTGATGGATGTAGCCGCGCGCCGCGAGCGTGCGGAGGAGATCGGAAGTGTAGTCGGTCATCGCGACGAGGCGGTTACACGCCCCTCGCGTCCGCGCAACGGTACAGTGGCGGGCGCCTCAAGCGGCGCGCTGGACCGCGGCGACGAGCGCACCCGCGGTCTCGCCCACGAGCAGGCGGGCGGTCGCCAGCGCCGCGGCCAGGCGGTCGGCGGCGACGAGGCGCCAGATGCCGAGCACCACCGCCTCGTCCTCCTCGACGGTCGGATGACACGGGCGCTGGAAGGTGATCGTCTCGGTCGAGCCGGAATCGAGCAGCCGCATCGCCGCGTCGAATGCCGACCCGCCGTCGGCGAACCGCGTCGCCACTGCGGCTGCCGGCTCGCCCGCCAGTGTCAGCGCGTGGACCCAGGCGCGCATCGCGTCGAGGGTGGTGCGATCCTGTCCGGCGAGCGTGGCGACGGGACGGTCGAGGAGGTCGTACATGCGCTTCGGACACCTGCGGATGATTGCAAATGCGTCTCAATAAACCTGGCGAAGCAGAAGCGTCAAGATGTTGCGAGCGACTCGCAGCTCTCCTTTCGAACGGGGTCAAACGGCGGCGAGATCGGTCCTCGGCACGAAAAGGCCGGGAGATCGCTCTCCCGGCCGTCCGATCCGTGTCGAGTCGGGCGTCAGGCGGTCAGCGCCGCCTCGAAATGGCCGCACCAGTCGCTCGCCTCGACCTTGGGCCATACGCCTGCGGTGTCCCCGGACGGCTGGCTGATGGGCGGATTGTAGCGGCACAGGCCGAGATTGTTCGACTGTTCGGCGTCGAAGAACTTGCACTTGGCGCAGGCGGCAGCGCCGGCGGTGGTGAGGGCCATGATCGTGCTCCTTCGTTGAACAGGCGACGGGGCGCGGCCCCGTGCATCGCTGACCTGAATAGAAGTAAAGGCGAAAGGTTCCGCTCCGCAAGACGAAATCGACTGTTGAGAGTAACTCTCACCCGAGTCCGCCAACGGGTCGCAGGATATCTATCGAGGAGAGAGTATAAAATCGTAATCTGAAGAGTTCAGAATGAGAATTGTTCGCAAATCCAGTTGAGACTTACTCTCATTCTCGGGATCGAATCATCATGCCCGCGAGCGGAGAGGATCAGCTCACCGTCGCGGCAGCTGCCCCAGCGGATCCACGGGCGCGCGGCCCTGGCGAAGCTCGAAGTGGAGTTCCGGCCGATCGGCGAAGCCGCTGTCGCCCGACAAAGCGAGGACCTGGCCGCGCTTGACCGCCTGTCCGCGCTGGACCTTGAGCGACGAGGCGTGGCCGTAGATGCTGGTCCAGCCGCCGCCGTGCTTGACGATGACGAGCCCGCCCAACGCGGCGATGCCGTCGCCGACATAGGCGACGGTGCCGTCGGCGACCGCGCGGACGGGGGTGTCGATCGGCACCGCGATCTCGATGCCGTCGTTTCGCTCGCCCGTGCCGCCGCGGCCGAACCGCTTCACCACGTCGCCGTCGAGCGGCCAGGCGAAGCGGCCGGGCGCGACGAGCGGGGTCGTGATCGCCGCGGTGACCGGCAGCACCCGCTTGACGCCGGCGACCGGCTTGGCGGGAGTCTGGTTGGCTGCGAGCGCGGGTTCGCCGCCGGTCAGGATGTCGTCGATGTCGAGCGTGAAGGCGGCCGCCCGCTCGGCCGCGGTGCGCGGGCGGTCGTCGCCGGGGATCAGCACCCGCTGGCCGGTGCGCAGGATGAACGGCTCCTCCAGCGCGTTGGCGGCGACGATCCGCGACCATTCCACACCGTAGGCGCGCGCGATCGCGATGCCGGTCTGGCCCTGGCGGACGAGGTGGTAGCGCCCGCCGGGAATCGCGAGCCGCTGGCCCGCGCGAATGGTGAACGGCGCCGCGAGTCCGTTGACCCGCGCGATCGCCTCCGACCCCGCGCCGGTCGCGTCGCCGACGCGGCGAAGCGTGTCGCCGGGGCGGACGACATAGCTCCCGTCGGGGATCGTCGCCGCGTCCGCGGTCACGGGTCGTGCTTCCCACGCCGGTCGCGGGGCCGGAAGCTGGGTCACCTGGTCGCCGCCGCGACCGGGAACGTCGTCGTCGGGCGGCGGCGCTTCGGCGGACGGGGGCGATGGCGGCGGCAGCGGGCGGTCGACGTGCGGGATGCACGCGGCGAGCGCGAGCGGGGCGAGGCGGGCGATCGATCCGGCTGCCCTCATACGTCCGCTCCCCATGCGACCGGGCGTCCCGGCCGTGAGGTGCATGGTTAAGCGCTCGGCGTCAGGACTTCCACCCCGCCCAGATATGGCTTGAGCGTCTCGGGGACCGTCACCGACCCGTCCTCGCGTTGGTAATTCTCCAGCACCGCGACCAAAGTCCGCCCGACCGCGAGGCCCGAGCCGTTGAGCGTGTGGACGAACCGCGTCGCCTTCTCGCCCGCCGCGCGGTAGCGCGCGTTCATCCGCCGCGCCTGAAAGTCTGTACAGGTCGAGCAGCTGCTGATCTCGCGGTAGCGCGCCTGGCCCGGCAGCCAGACCTCGAGGTCATAGGTCCGCGCGGCGGTGAAGCCCATGTCCCCGGCGCACAGCTTCATCCGGCGATAGGCGAGGCCGAGCGCATCGAGGATGCCTTCGGCGCATTCCGTCATCCGCTCGTGCTCGGCTTCGCTCGCGTCGGGGGTGACGATAGAGACCATCTCGACCTTGTCGAACTGGTGCTGGCGGATGAACCCGCGCGTGTCGCGCCCCGCGGCGCCCGCCTCCGAACGGAAGCAGGGGGTGAGCGCGGTGAAGCGGAGCGGCAGCTCCTCTTCGCGCAGGATCTGCTCGCGGACGATATTGGTCAGGCTGACCTCGGCGGTGGGGATCAGCCAGCGGCCGTCGGTGGTGCGGAACAGGTCCTCGGCGAACTTCGGCAGCTGGCCGGTGCCGTACACCGCCTCGTCACGGACGAGGAGGGGCGGGGAGACGAGTTCGTAGTCATGCTCCCCGGTCAGCCGATCGAGCATGAACTGGCCGAGCGCGCGGGAGAGCCTCGCCGCCGGGCCGCGGACGAGGGTGAAGCGCGCGCCGGACATCGCCGCGCCGGTCTCGAAATCGAGGCCGAGCGCCGGGCCGAAAACGTCGTGCTCCTTGGGCGCGAAGGCGAAGACCGGCGGCGAGCCGCGCTCTTGAACGAGCTGGTTATCGTCCTCGTCCGCACCCTGGGGCACATCGGCAGCCGGGATGTTCGGCAACGCGGCGAGCAGGCCGTCCAGCTCGCCGGTGAGCCGCGCATCCTCGGCTTCAAGTTCGGGAAGGCGCGTCTTGAGCGTCGCGACCTCGGCCATCAGCGCGCTCGCAGTCGCTTCGTCCTTCGCCGCCTTGGCCGCGCCGATCGCCTTCGACGCCTCGTTGCGGCGCGCCTGGCCGATCTGGAGCTCGGTCACCACCTCGCGCCGCCGCCGGTCGAGATCGAGGATCGCCGCCGAGTCCGCGCCTTTGCCCCGCTTGGTCATGGCGGCGTCGAAGGCGGCGGGATCGTCGCGGATCAGGCGGATGTCGTGCATGGCGCGCGCTATGCAGCGGGCGGGCAACCTCGGGCAAGCCCGGGGCGTTCCCCCGTGCAAGCCAACGAGAGGAGACCCCGATGCAGCTTCCCCACGATTCGGTCGTACTCGTCGCCGACGGGCGTAAGATGCTGTTCCTGCGCAACGAGGGCGATGCCGAATATCCGAACCTCGTCGTCGAGACCGCCGAGGAGCAGTCGAACCCCGCCACGCGGGATCAGGCGACCGACGGCGCCGGCCAGGCCGCGTCCTCGCAAGGGGCGGCGCGCAGTTCGGTCGAGCCCACCGATTTCCACCAGCTCGAGGAGGACCGCTTCGCCGCCCAGGCGGCCGAGCTCCTGAAGACGCGCGCGCTGCGCCATGACTATGAGTCGCTCATCGTCGTCGCGCCACCGCGGACGCTGGGCGAGCTGCGCAGGCACTACCACGTCGAGGTCAGCAACCGGCTGAAGGGCGAGCTCGACAAGGACCTGACCGGCCATCCGATCGCCGACATCGAGGCCGCGCTGCTGAAGGCGTGACCGGCCTGCTTTCCGCAGGCGACACCGCCTGCGGAAAGCCCGCTCCCGTCAGCCTTGTCTCGGCACCTCCCGTGAACGGGAAGGGTGGATCTACGCCGCCTTCGCCAACCGCTTGCGCGCGACCAGCGCCGCGGCGGCGGCGCCGAACAGCAACACCATCGGCGGTGCTGGGACCGGCGTGGGCTTGCCGCTCGATCCGCCATGGTGGCCGCCGCTCGTGCTCCAGCCGCTCGAGGTGCTCCAGCCCTTCGACGACGAGCCGTAGGACGAACTGGAGCTGGAAGTCGACGTCGAGGTCGAGCTTGAAGTCGAACTGGAGCCCGAGCTGGTGCTCGACTGGTTCTGACCCTGCCCCTGACCTTGAGCCTGGCCCTGCTGCTGCTGGTTGGTGTTCTTGATGTCGACGTTGGTGCCGGCGAGGACGATGTTGCCGCCGCCGCCGCCGTTACCGCCGCCGAAGAAGCCGCCACCGAAGCCGCCCCCGAAGCCGCCGCCGTAACCGCCGCCGATCACCGCCGGCGCCACGCCGCCGCCGCCCCCCGAATAGGCCGCGGGCACCGGGATCGGCGCCGCCTGGCTCGCGACCGTCACCGTCGCCGGCGCGCAGGTGGTGGTGGTACGGGTCACGACTCGGCGAACCCGGGTGGGCCGCGCGGCGACCCGGACGCGCTTCTTGGCCACCGCGACCTTCGAATATTGGGTCCGCGCCTTCTGGCTCTCCGCCACATGGACGGCACCGCCGCCGATCAGCGCGCCGCCGCAGGTGCAGGCGCAGAGTTTAGCCAAGGCCATCCTGACGGACATAATGTCTCTTTCCCGTTCCAGACGACCCTTCCGGACCGTCCTCGTGTCGCCGCTCGTTGCTCAGCCGCTATCGGGAGAAAGGGGGGAACAAAGACTTAAGCGCAACGACGTTAACCACGAAATCGATGCGTCGATGCGCAATCCGCACCACACGACGTTGGCAAAGCGAGCTTCTGTCCCAGCGCGGTACGGAAAACGTCCATCGGATCAAGGCGGGTTGGTCGCTTGTCCCCGCGGTCATGCGCCACTATAGCGCCGCTCCGGGGCCGCCGGGTCAACGACACCCGGCGGGGCGGGAGAGTTCAGATGGCGACTGCGTGGGACCGAGTCGAACAAGTCGGGGGGACAGCGCCCGTGCCGGCGAACGACGAGGATTATCGTCCCAACGCGGACGAGCCGTTCATGAACCCGCGCCAGCAGGCGTATTTCCGCGCCAAGCTGCTCGTCTGGAAGGACGCGATCAAGCGCGAGTCGGCGGACACGCTCTCCCAGCTCCAGCTCGATACCCTCCGCGAGGCGGACCTGACGGATCGCGCGTCGAGCGAGACCGATTGGGGGATAGAGCTTCGCACCCGCGACCGCCAGCGCAAGCTGATCAGCAAGATCGACGCCGCGCTCCGCCGGATCGACGAGGGCGAATACGGCTATTGCGAGGTGACGGGCGAGCCGATCGGGCTCGCGAGGCTCGAAGCGCGGCCGATCGCCACGATGACGATCGAGGCGCAGGAACGCCACGAGCGTGCGGAGAAGGTCAGCCGCGAGGATTGATGGTTAGGGATTTGGCAACCGCGCGGCTCGTATCCGCTCCGGAGCGTTCCGATCGGGTGATGGACATGGATTCTCTCGACCGTCGCGGGCCGGCATCCGCTGCGCGTGGGGGCCGCGGCCGCGACAGCCTGTTTCTGATGGCCAGGCTGCGGCGCGCCGGCGCCAGCGAGAGCGTGCCGGTCCGTGTCCGCAACCTGTCGCCCGGCGGGCTGATGGCCGAACTCAACGAACCGCTGGACCACGACGCCGAAGTGGAGATCGAGGTGCGTGGGCTGGGCTGGATCCCGGGACGGATCGCCTGGCATACCGAGGGGCGGACCGGGATTGCCTTCGATCGGCCGATCGATCCGCAGCGGGCGCGCAAACCCGTCGGCGCGGCGAAGTCGGATCGACCGTTCCCTCGCTCCTAGCGCGTGCGGGCGGCGTACGCATCGCCGCCCGTCGGGCGCCGCTCAGTGCGCCGCCTGCGACATCTCTTCCTTCAGTCTCAGCTTCTGCTTCTTCAGGTCCGCCAGCTTGATCGCGTCGGGGAGCGGGCGGTGCGACTCATCGGCGATCCGCTGATCGATGGTCGCATGCTTGGCTTCCAGGGCCGACAGATGCGTGGTCTGCATAAGCATAACCTCCTTGGGGCTGGGTTGCTGGACCAGAGAGTAAATCACGAAACGGCCTTTCTGTCCCTTGCCAATCTGCGTTAATCGGTAAATCGCGGCGGCGGCGCGACGGATCGGGGAGTTCTGGTGAACGAAGGATTGGACGCCGCGCGGCTCCGTACGCTGAGGCAGGAGCACCGCGATCTCGATGCTGCGATCGCCGCGCTGGGGGAGGGGGGCGCCCCCGATCAGCTCCAGATGGCCCGGCTCAAGAAGCGCAAGCTCCGTCTGCGCGACGAGATCGCGGTGATCGAGGACCGGATGATTCCCGACATCATCGCCTGAGCGATGCGAGATGCGTCGGATTGAGACACCGCGCGTCACGCCGCGCTTGGCCGGCGATGACGGTTGCTTCATGCTCGCGTCATGAGGTTCGTCGAGGAAGCCCGCGTTCACCGCCGCCTGATCGACGCGCTCTATACCGAGGCGATGCTGCTCGCGGACGAGGCGCGCGGCTATTTCGACGAAGGCGGGCGCGCCGATCGCGAGGCGCTGGCGCCGATGGAGCGAGTGTTGTTCAGCTGCGAATCGCTCAAGGTCACGACCCGGCTCATGCACATCATCGCCTGGCTGCTGACCCAGCGCGCGGTGGAGGCGGGCGAACTGACGTCGCGTGAGGCGCTGGACCCTTCGCGCAGGCTCGGCGTCGCGCCGGTCACCGACGTCGCGGTCTACGTCGGCCTGCCCTCCGCGGCGCAGGCGCTGGTCAAGGCGAGCGCCGATCTGCACCGGCGGGTGGCGCGTTTGGACCTGGCGCTGGAGATGGAGGCGCCACCGCCGAGCCCGGCGCGGTCGATCCAGGACCGGCTGGCGCTGGTGTTCTGAAATCGTGCCGAGGGATCGCGGATGCCGCTCGTTCGCACCGTCATCTCGCGGCGTGAACATGGCGCGACCCTGTCGACCGCGTCCACCGATCGTCCTGCGGTCATCGCCGCCGGTCGGGCGGAAGCATAAATCCGGCGCGAGGAGACGGCGACATGAGCGAAGCGTCGGCGGCGATTACGGCGAGCGCCATCGACACATGCGCGGCAGCCCGATGATGGCCGCCGCTGTCGAGCTTCACGAGCGCCATGTAGAGCAGGGTTTGCACCGCATCGGGGTAATCCGGCTCGACAGCGCTCATCGGGACGCCCTTCGTGTCGTGACTCGAGGTTCTCGTGCGCGACAATCTGCCTTCGGCAAGGGCGGAGAACATTATACGATGCTAAGAACCGCCAATCTTTTGCGTGATTTGACGTCCGAGAAAGGCCCGGGATCGGCGCCGCTACGAGGTTCGTCGCGGGGCCCGTCTCGACCGCGCGCGACGATAAGCCTTATGCGGCGAGCCCGATCCGCGCCTTCGCCGCTCGATATTCTCCGATCATCCGCTCGATCCTGACCGCTACCGGCTCGACCTTGTCGACCGCGCCGATGCCCTGGCCCGATCCCCAGATGTCACGCCACGCCTTCGCCTTCGGGGCGTTGCCGCCGCCGAAGTCCATCGTCTTGTAATCGCCATCGGGCAGGTTGTCGGGGTCGAGCCCGGCGTTCTCGATCGACTGGCGCAGATAGTTGCCGTGGACCCCGGTGAAGAGATTCGAATAGACGATGTCGGAGGCGCGGCCCTGGACGATGCCGTTCTTGTAGCCCTCGTCCGCATTCGCCTCCTCGGTCGCGATGAAGGGCGAGCCGATATAGGCGAGGTCCGCCCCCATCGCCTGCGCCGCCAGCACCGCGTCGCCGGTCGCAATCGAGCCGGACAGCGCGAGCGGCCCGGAGAACCACTGGCGGATCTCGGAGATCAGCGCGAACGGCGAGAGCCGCCCGGCGTGTCCGCCCGCGCCCGCCGCGACCGCGATCAGCCCGTCCGCGCCCTTTTCGACCGCCTTGCGCGCGAAGCGATCGTCGATGACGTCGTGGAGCGTGATCCCGCCCCAGCCATGGACCGCGGCGTTCAGTTCCTCGCGCGCACCCAGGGAGGTGATCGTGATCGGCACCTGCCATTTCTCGCAGGTCGCCAGATCCTGATCGAGCCGGTCGTTCGACTTGTGGACGATCTGGTTGACCGCGAACGGTGCGGCGGGCGCATCCGGGTTCGCGCGATTATGGGCGGCGAGCTCCTCGGTGATGCGGTGGAGCCATTCGTCGAGCAGCGCCTGCGGACGCGCGTTCAGGGCGGGGAACGATCCGACGATCCCCGCCTTGCACTGGGCGATCACCAGTTCCGGCCCTGAGATGATGAACAGCGGCGAGCCGATGACCGGCAGCCGCAGCGAGGAGAGGGTGGGAGGAAGCGCCATAACTTGGGTTATGTCGGCTCAGTCGATCCGCTTCAAGCCCTCTGCCGCGGCTCGGCCGTTCTCGACGTAATGCGCCGCCGAAAGGCGCAGTCCTGCTTTCGCTGTATCGTCGAGCGCGCGGGTCGCCCTGGCCGGACTGCCGACGATCAGGCTGCCGGGCGCGAACGTCTTGTTCTCGGTGACGAGCGCATTGGCGCCGACGATGCAGTCGTCGGGGATTACGGCATTGTTGAGCACGGTCGCGCCCATGCCGATCAGCACGCGGTCGCCGATCCGGCAGCCGTGGAGGATCGCATGGTGCCCGATCGTGCAATCTTCGCCGATCGAAAGCGGCGCGTGCGGGTCCGAGTGGAGCATCGCGCCCTCCTGCACGTTGCTGCGTGCCCCGATCGGGATCGGCGTCTTGTCGCCGCGGATCGTCGCGCCGAACCAGACCGACACGTCGTCGGCCAGGATCACCTCGCCGACGACGCTGGCGTCGGGCGCGACCCAGGCGGAGGCGGCGACGCTCGGGCGTTTGCCCTTATATTCGTAGAGGGGCACCGGCTCTCCCATCGCTCGCATATCGCGCCTCCATCGCCTTCGACGGGGAGGGGCGAAAATGCAACGTCCCGTATACCTTTAGCTCCGTAGGGCGGCGCCGTGCAGACCCTCGCCCAGATCCTGATCGCGCTGCCGCTGGTCGCGTATGTCGGCTACCCGATCCTCCTCCTCGGCGCGGCGAAACTGTGGGGCCGCCCGGTCGGCACGGGTCCAGTCGATCTCTCCGTCGCGATCCTGATCTGCGCGCACAACGAGGGGCCGCGGATCGGCGCGAAGCTTCGATCGGTCCTCGCGGCGACGCAAGGGCACGCCCGGGTGATCGTCGCCGACGACGGTTCGACCGACGACACCGCGGCGGTGGTGGCCGACTTTCGCGAGGTCGAGCTTCACCGGCTCGCGCGCGGCGGCAAGGCGGCGGCGCTCAACCGCGTCGCACCGCGAGTCGCGCTCAGCGATCCGGAAGCCGTGCTGGTGATGACCGACGCCGATCCGCTGTTCGACGCGGACACGCTGCCCAATCTCCTCGCGCCCTTCGCCGATCCGCGCGTCGGCGCGGTCGCGGGTCGGGTCGAGACGATCCGCTCGCGAACGCGGCTCGCCGGGTTCGACCGGCTGTTCCGCGCATATGAATCGAACGTGCGCCAGGCGGAGAGCGAGCTGTTCGGCTGCGTCTCCGCCGACGGGGGCCTCTACGCGATCCGGGCCAAGCTGATGCCGCGCGTTCCGCCCGACGTCACCGACGATTTCTTCATCTCCACCGCCGCCGTCGCCGCCGGATCCCGCATCGCCTTCGCGGGCGAAGCGCGGGCCTGGGAACATGCGATCGCCGCCGGAGGAAAGACCTTCCGCCGCCGCATCCGCATTACCGTACGCGGGCTGACGGCGCTCTGGTCCAGGCGGGCGCTGATGAACCCGGCGCGGACCGGCTGGTATGCCGTCGCGCTGGTGCTCCACAAGGTTACGCGCCGACTCGCTCCGCTGGCGCTGCCGCCGCTGTGGGTGCTCGCGGGACTGCTCGCGGCGGACGGCGCCATCGCCTGGGGCTGCGTCTTCGCCGGGCTGAGCGCGCTGGCGCTGGTCGGTGCGGTCGGCGCGGTCGCACCCGAGCGGCTGCCGCGCGCCTTGTCGCCGGTGTTCGGCGCCGCGCTTCACCTTGCCGGGCTCGCCTGGGGCGCGGTGCTGTTCGCGCGCGGGACCCGCTTCGCACAATGGACGCCTCAGAAGGACGCCGCCGCATGATCCGCGAAGTCGCGCTGTTCGCGCTCACCGCCGCCGGGACGCTGGCGCTGGTCGGCGGGGTGTCGGGCGGGGGCCAGCCTTACGCCGTTTCCGACGATTTCGAACACGGGATCGGTCGCGGCTGGGCGCTCCGGCAGCAGGAACGCGGCTCCGTCGACACCGTCCGCGCACCGGGCCGCTCGGGACAGGCGCTGCGCGCGCGCGCCGAGCCGAAGGGGGCGAGGGTCACCAAGGCGGCGCTGATCGCACGCACGCCCGCAATGCGCGCGGGCGAGACGGTGCGGGTCGGCTTCGACCTCTACGTCCCCGCCGCCACCGCGCCCAACTCGCTCCAGCTCGTCGACCTGGAATGCGCGACCTGCGGGGAGGGGGGCAATCCCGGCATCCGGCTCTACCTGCGCCGCGGGCGGCTCAGGATCGACCGCTCGAAGATCGGGATCGCCAAGGCCTGGTTCGACGATGCCGCGCCGCAGCTCGCGAACGACCGCTGGTACCGCGTCGGGCTGACGGTGCGCTTCGGCGCGGCGGACGGCGCGGCGCAGGTGACGCTCGATGGGCGAACCGTGCTGACCGGACATGGCGACACGCTGCTGCCCGGTTCGAATCACGCCGACCGGGTCCAGATCGGGATCACCGCCAATTCGAACCCGACCCTGGCGACGCTCTACCTCGACGATGTCGCGGTGAGCGTCCGCTAGTCGACCGCCGGCTCGGGCGGATCGAACCCGCCTTCCCATTTCGCCACCACCGCGCTCGCCACCGCATTGCCGACGACGTTGGTCGCGGTGCGCCCCATATCGAGGAAATGGTCGACCGCCAGCACCAGCACCAGCCCCCCCTCGGGGATGCCGAACATCGGCAGCGTCGCCGCGATCACCACCAGCGACGCGCGCGGCACCCCGGCGATTCCCTTGGAGGTCACCATCAGCACCAAGAGCATCGTGATCTGCGTGCCGAGGTCGAGGTGGATGCCATACGCCTGCGCGATGAACAGCGAGGCAAAGCCCATGTAGAGCATCGACCCGTCGAGATTGAACGAATAGCCGAGCGGCAGCACGAAGCTGGCGATCCGCGGCGGCACCCCGAAGCGGTCCAGCGCCTCGAGCATCCGCGGATAGGCGGCCTCCGACGAGGCGGTCGAGAAGGCGACGAGCAGCGGCTCGCGGATATGGTGGATCAGCAGCCGGATCCGCCCGCCGATCAGCAGCGCGCCGACCGCGAGCAGCAGCACCCAGAAGGTCAGCATCGTCAGGTAGAAGCTGCCCATGAAATAGGCGAGCTGACCGATCACCCGCGGCCCCTGCGCGGTCAGCGTCCCCGCGACCGCGCCGAACACCGCCAGCGGCGCGACTCGCATCACATAGTCGGTGATCTTGAGCATCACGTGAACCAAGGCGTCGACCGCGCGGACCAGCGGCTGCGCCGCCTCGCCGACCGCGGTGATCGCGACGCCGACGAACACCGACAGCACGACGATCTGGAGCACCTCGTTCTTCGCCATCGCGTCGATCATCGAGGCGGGGACGATGTGAGTGATGAAGTCCTTGAGGTTGAACGCCGCCGTCTCGATCCCCGCCGTCGCGGTCGCCGCGGGCAGGTTCACCCCGACGCCGGGCTGGAACAGGTTGACCGCGATCAGCCCGAGGCTGAGCGATACCAGGCTCGCGGTGACGAACCACGCCAGCGCGCGCCCGCCGATCCGGCCGAGCGCCTTGGTATCCCCCATCTGCGCGATCCCGGAGACCAGCGTCCCGAACACCAAAGGCGCGATGATCATCTTGATGAGGCGCAGGAACAGCGCGACCAGGATCTCGAAATAGCCCGCGATCTCCTTCAGTCGCGCCGCACTCTCGGGCGTGCCAGCGTCGAGCGAGAGGTTGAGCGAGAGCCCGACGATCAGCCCGAGGACGAGGCCAATCAGGATGTAGGTGGTCAGGCGCTTGGCCATTGGGGCTCCCGGTGGTCAGCGGAAGGGAGCGCCCCATCCGTCACCCCGGCCTTGTGCCGGGGTCCACCGTGCAGCAAAGCCGAGAGCGTCGGGGTATGCGGAACCGTGGACCCCGGAACAAGGCTCTGCTGAGTTTATCGAAGCATCCGGGGTGACGTATGAGCGCATTTCGACCTTCCCGCCGCACCCTCCTCGCCGCCGCCGCACTCGCGCCGCTGGCGACCTCCGCCGTCCTCCGCGCCGCCGAGCCCGATCTCTCCGCGCTGCGCGACATCACCAGCGGCGTCCCGCTCATCACCAAGGAGGAACGCGCCGCCCGCCTCGCCCGCGCGCAGGGGCTGATGCGCGCGAACGGCATCGCCGCGGTGCTGGTCGAGCCCGGCTCGAGCCTCGTCTACTTCACCGGGGTCGAATGGTGGCGCTCCGAGCGGCTCACCGCGGCGGTGATCCCCGTCGAGGGGACGCCCTGCATCGTCACGCCGTTCTTCGAGGAGCCCTCGGTCCGGCAGACGCTGGCCGTCCCCGCCGACGTCCGTGTGTGGCAGGAGGACGGCGATCCCTTCGCGACGATCGCGGGCTTCCTCAAGGACCGGCGGCTCACCGGCGCGATCGGGGTGGAGGAGACCGCGCGCTTCTTCGCCTTCGACGGGCTCCGCCGGACGCTGCCGTCCGTCCGGCTGGTCTCGGCCAACCCGGTCGTGCGCGGCTGCCGGATGATCAAGTCCGCGCCTGAGATCGCGCTGATGCAGGCCGCGACCGACGTCACCATCGCCGCCTATCGCTGGACGAAGCCGCGCGTCGAGGCGGGGATGACCGGCGCGCAGATCGGCGCGCTGATGGATGCCGCGACCCGCAAGCTCGGCGGCGCGCCCGAGTTCTCGATGGCGCTGATCGGTGAGGCGAGCGCCTATCCGCACGGCAGCCGCGAGGTGACCCGAGTCGCCGACGGGCAGGTCGTGCTGATGGACTGCGGCTGCACGGTGTCGGGCTACCAGTCCGACGTGTCGCGGACCTGGGTCCATGGCGCGGCGTCGAAGGAGCAGCGCACCGTCTGGGAACAGGTCGCCGCCGGCCAGGCGCTCGCCTTCCGCGTCGCGCAGCCGGGGACGGCGGCGGGCGCGGTCGACGATGCGGTGCGCGCGCTCTACGAACGCCTCGGCTACGGCCCTGGCTACAAGCTCCCCGGCCTCTCGCACCGCACCGGCCACGGTATCGGCCTAGACGGGCACGAGCCGGTCAACCTTGTCCGCGGCGAGGCGACGCCGCTCGCGCCGGGGATGTGCTTCTCGGACGAGCCGGGCATCTACCTGCCGGGCAAGTTCGGCGTGCGGCTGGAGGACTGCTTCCACATGACCGCGACCGGGCCGAAGTGGTTCAGCACGCCGCCGGTGTCGCTGGATACGCCGGTTTAGCGGTCAGTTGGGGAACAGGATCGCTTCGTAGTCCTGCGCGCCGTTGAGGACGCGAAGAATGCCCACCATCTTCTCCTCGACCGGGTAGAAGACGAGGTAGTTGCCGTGGACGAGGTGCCGAACGCCGGTGCTCTCATAGCGGGGAACGAGAGGGAAACGGCGCGGGAAGGTCGTGAGCTTCATACAACGCTGGCGGATCTCACCGACGAACGTCCGCGCCCGCCTTCGATCGGCCTGTCCGATGTCGTCGCCGATCGCCCGCAGATCTTCCCGAGCCTCCGGCGAGAATCGGACGATCACGCTGCGTCGCTCTCCGGTTGCGGATCGCTATACCTCGCTTCCAACTCGTCGAAGACCTCGTCGGCGTCGATCATGTTCCCCGCCTTCATCGAAGCGAGCCCCGCGGCGATCGCCTCATCGAGGCCGGCAAGCCGGCGCTCACGTTCCTTCACGAGCCGAACGGCTTACTTCAGGACCGCGACCTTGGAAGGGTACCGGCCGGCTTCGACGAGGCTATCGACATAGCGCTCGAGCGTCTCGCCCAGTTCGACACGGATCATGATCGTACCTCCGCTACATCGTTTATCCCGGTTTGGCGGCAGTGTCGCCCCCGAAGCCGGGACGCGCGAGCCCGCTAGTCACGCCGCCCACAGCCGATTAAGCCCCGCCCATGACCTCGACCAACGACCTCCGCCGCAGCTTCCTCGATTATTTCGCCTCCGCCGGGCACCAGGTCGTGCCCTCCGCGCCATTGGTACCGCAGAACGATCCGACGCTGATGTTCGTGAATGCGGGGATGGTGCCGTTCAAGAACCTCTTCACCGGGCTGGAGACGCGGCCGTACAGCACGGCCACCTCTTCGCAGAAATGCGTCCGCGCCGGCGGCAAGCACAACGATCTCGACAATGTCGGCTACACCGCGCGTCACCATACTTTCTTCGAGATGCTCGGCAATTTCAGCTTCGGCGACTACTTCAAGGAGAGGGCGATCACCCACGCCTGGACGCTCCTGACCAAGGAATGGGGTCTCCCGCCCGAGAAGCTGACCGCCACCGTCTATCACACCGACGACCAGGCGTTCGACCTGTGGAAGAAGATCGCGGGCCTCCCCGATCACCGCATCATCCGCATCCCGACCAAGGACAATTTCTGGGCGATGGGCTCGGACGGGCCGTGCGGGCCGTGTTCGGAGATCTTCTACGACCACGGCGACCACATCCCCGGTGGTCCTCCCGGCAGCCCGGACGAGGACGGCGACCGCTTCGTCGAGATCTGGAACCTCGTCTTCATGCAGTTCGTGCAGGAGGCGGATATCATCGTCGGCGATCTGCCGCGCCCCTCGATCGACACCGGCATGGGGCTGGAGCGGGTCGCCGCGGTGATGCAGGGCGTCACCGACAATTACGACACCGACACCTTCAAGGCGCTGATCGCCGCCTCGGGCGCGCTGACCCATACCGCGACCACCGGCGACAATCAGGCGAGCCACCGCGTCATCGCCGATCACCTGCGGACCTCGGGCTTCCTCGTTGCGGACGGCGTGCTGCCGGCCAACGAGGGCCGCGGCTACGTGCTGCGCCGGATCATGCGCCGAGCGATGCGCCACGCGCATCTGCTGGGCAGCAAAGAGCCGCTGATGCACCGGCTCGTCCCCGCGCTGGTCGCCGAGATGGGCGCGGCCTACCCGGAGCTGGTCCGCGCCCAGCCGCTGATCGAGGCGACGCTGGCGCAGGAAGAGACACAGTTCCGCCGCACGCTCGATCGCGGTTTGAAGCTGCTCGACGAGGCGACCGGGTCGATGGCCGCGGGCGGCGTCCTGCCGGGCGAGACCGCGTTCAAGCTCTACGACACCTACGGCTTCCCCTACGACCTGACCGAGGATGCGCTCCGCGAGCGCAACCTGACCGTCGACCGCGCCGGCTTCGACACCGCGATGGCCGAGCAGAAGCGCGCCGCCCGTGCCGCCTGGAAGGGCTCGGGCGCGAAGGCGTCCGACGACCTCTGGTTCGATCTGGTCGAGGAAGTCGGCGGGACCGAGTTCACCGGCTACGCCAACGAGGTGGGTGAGGGCGTCGTCCTTGCGCTGGTCAAGGACGGCGCGAGGATCGAACGCGCGGGCGAAGGCGAGCAGGTCGACGTGATCGTCAACCAGTCGCCCTTCTACGCCGAGAGTGGCGGGCAGGTCGGCGATGCGGGAAAGCTCAGCAACGACAATGGCCTGCAAGCGGATGTTTCGGACACGTCGAAGCAGCTCGGCAAGCTCTGGGTCCACCATGCGACGATCCGCAACGGCGAGCTGAAGGTCGGCGATCCGGTCAGGCTCGCGATCGACACGGCCCGCCGCGCCGCGATCCGCGCCAATCACTCGGCCACCCACCTGCTCCACGAGGCGCTGCGCCAGCGGCTCGGCACGCATGTCGCGCAGAAGGGCTCGCTGGTCGCGCCCGATCGGCTCCGCTTCGACGTGAGCCACCCGACCGCGATGACATCTGCCGAACTCGCCGACGCCGAGCGCGCGGTCAACGCCCAGATCCGTCGCAACGGCGCGGTGACGACCCGGCTGATGACCCCCGAGGACGCGATCGCCACCGGCGCGATGGCGCTGTTCGGCGAGAAGTACGGCGACGAGGTCCGTGTCGTCTCGATGGGTTCGGAAGACGGCGGTGAGACCTATTCGATGGAGCTGTGCGGCGGGACGCATGTGAATGCGCTCGGCGACATCGGCGTGTTCAAGGTCGTCGGCGAGGGTGCGGTGTCCTCGGGCATCCGCCGGGTGGAGGCGCTGACCGGCGAGGCGGCGCGCGCCTACCTCAACGCGCGCGACGAGAAGCTGCGCGAGGCTGCGGCCGTGCTGCGGTCCACGCCCGACGAGGTGCCCGCCCGCGTCGCCGCGCTGGTCGAGGAGCGCCGCCGCCTCGAACGCGAGCTGGCCGAGGCGAAGAAGGCGCTGGCGCTCGGCGGCGGCGCGGGGGCGGCTCCGGCCGGCCCGGAGACGGTCGCCGGCGTCGCCTTCGAGGGCCGCGTGCTCGACGGGTTCGACGCCAAGGGCCTGCGCGGCGCGGTCGACGAGGCGAAGAAGCGGCTCGACTCGGGCGTCGCGGTGCTGGTCGCGGTGAACGAGGGCCGCGCGACGGTCGCGGTCGGCGTCACCGACGATCTCGTCGCCGACTTCAACGCGGTCGAGCTGGTCAAGCGCGCGGTCGCGGCGCTCGGCGGGCAGGGCGGGGGCGGCCGACCCGACATGGCGCAGGGGGGTGGTCCCGACGGCGCGAAGGCGGCCGACGCGCTCGCCGCCGTTCGCGCCGCGCTCGAGGAGAGCCGCCAGGCGGCTTAGGCGGCGGCGTTCACCTGTGCGAAGCCGCTGAAATAGGCGCGGACCGCGGGGTCGGCGATGTCGGACGTCAGCGCGTCGACGATCGCGGGCAGGTCGGCGCCCGACGCCGGAGCGGCGTCGACACGCTGGTAGCCCATGGTCCAGTCGGGAAACGCGCGTGTCGCGATCGTCTCCCGCCGCAGCGTCACGACCGCGAAATGTCGGGGGTCGCGGCCGATTCGCTGGAAGGTCGCCTCGACTGCCTCGACCGGACCTTCGAGCGCCTGGAGGAACCGCCGGCCGCCGACGACGAGCAGCCCCGTCACCTCGACGGCGGCGTTGTTCCGACGCGAGATCGTCAGGATGCGGTCCAATTCCCCCGTCGCGATCACCTGCCGCGCGGTGCTGATGTAGATGAGGCGCTGCATCACCGTTCCTTTCACCCGGGCGCGCGATCGCAAGGCCCTTCCGAAATTAGGGTTAACGAGCCGACCTTTTCGCCGGGCGAGCAAGGACTTGCGAGGCTCGCCCGGCCGAATGGCCACGCCGGGCCGGCGATCACGCGGCCTTGGCAACCCCCTGCATCCGCTGCGCCTGCTCGCGGCCCTGGACGACGGAGGCGTAAGCGCGACGGACGGTCTCGAGCGTCTCCGCCGGCATCTTTTCGTCGTTCAGCACGCGATCGAACTCCTCCTGGAGGTAGGCCTCGCCGCGGTCGACCTCCTTGGCGATCGCCGCGTCGCCGCCGTCGAAGGCGTGACGGACGTCCTCCCAGCGCCGGTGAAAATCGCCCGCGACCGAGCCGAAGTCGTTGGGCGTGCCGCCGAGCCGACGGCTCTCCGCCTGGAGCATCGCCACGATCGCACGGCGATCCGTCGCCATCGTGCGAAGCGTATCGGCCCAGCCCGCCGCCTCGGCATGCTCCGCGGCCTGTTCATAGCCCTTGATGCTGTCGATCGTGGTCGTGATCAGGTCGTCGAGCTTGGAGGCGGCATGGGCCATGAGGATATCCCTTTCGCAGAATACGAGGGTCAACCTCCGGGGACGCGAGCCGGTTGCCAGAATTCAGCCCTAACAAAGCGTTAGGCACGATTCCTTGCTCATCGTGCCGGCAGGATCCGTGGATTTCGGAGCAGACCCGCGGTCACAAGCGCGACGAGCGCGCCCACCGGCAGGATCTCGGTCATGGTCATGGGGATGCGGAACAGCGGGTTGCGATAGCTCGCGCGCATCGCCGCCATCTGGCGGAGTTCGTCGGCGAGCGCGGCAGGGTCACGGATTTCGGCGCGGCGCTGCGCGAGATAGCCGTCGATGAAGGCGTCCGGTCCGCCATTCACCAAAAGCGCCGCCTCCCAGCCGAGCGCATACATGACCGCGGCGATCAGGGTGATCCCCGCGCCGATCGCCAGTGCCGGCCAGAAGCCGATCCGTCCGCCGAGCGTCTCGTCGCGGTATCGCTTGACCGCCAGGACGATGGTCGAGAGCGCGACGAGCATCGTGGTGTAGCCCAGCGCCATGCCGAGCGCGGTCGGGAGATGACCGGGCAGCAGCGTGAAGGTCGCGAAGCTGACTCCGCCCGCGATCGCGCCGCCGATCAGGCCGTAGGTGATGATGGTTCTGAGCATCGGATCCTCCTTGTGGTGCCGCGTCGATCAGCGCGGTGGACGGCGGTGGAGGCAATCACCCGGATGGGTGATCCGGGCGATCCCACCCTAACGGAGGAGGCCGAGCGACCGCGCACGGGCGATCGCCTCGGTCCGGCGCGCGGCGGCGAGCTTCTCGAACAGGCGCGCCGAGTGGGTCTTGACCGTGTTGGGCGAGATCGCGAGCCGGCGTGCGATCTCCTTGGTCGACAGACCGTCGGCAATGGCGTGGAGCACCTCCAGCTCGCGCGGGGTGATCCCGAGCGCGGCCTGCCTGGCCGGATCGGGCGTCGGCGATGCGGGCGCGCGGCGGACGAGCCGGGCGCCGAGCGCGGCGCCGAGCGCGAGAAACAGCGTGGCGAGGATCGCGGTGTAGAGCCCGGCGGGGCCGCTGCGGATCATGCGGTGATAGTCGATCCACTCGAGCAGCGCCGTGCCCGATGCAAGCGCCGCGGCGTAGGCGACGATCGAGCGCCAGGGAAAGGGAGCGCGCCGGGGCATGGCGCGACGTTATCCGGCTCCGCGTCCGACTAGAAGCCCGCGATTCGTTTTGCCTTTGTTCCCGTCCGGCGCTACCTTCCGCTTATGGCAAAGCTCCAGAAGCGCTACGTCTGCCAGGCGTGCGGATCGGTGTCCTCGCGCTGGCAAGGGCAGTGCGCCGACTGCTCCGAGTGGAACACGTTGGTCGAGGAGGCGCCGGCCGTCGTCACCCCGTTCCAGGCCAAGCACAACCTCCAGGGCGGCGGGCGCGCGTTCCAATTGGTCTCGCTCGACGCCGAGGTGACGCTGCCCGCGCGGCTGGCGAGCGGGATCGCCGAGTTCGACCGCGCGCTTGGCGGCGGGTTCGTGGAAGGATCGGCGACGCTGATCGGCGGCGATCCGGGGATCGGCAAGTCGACCCTCCTGCTCCAGGCGGCGGCGAAGATGGCGCTGGCCGGGCATTCGGTCGCCTATGTCTCGGGCGAGGAGGCGGCGGATCAGGTCCGCCTGCGCGCGCGGCGGCTGGGGCTGGGCGATGCGCCGGTGCAACTCGCCGCCGCGACGTCGGTGCGTGATATCCTCACCACCCTGTCGCAGGGTCGCGCGCCGGCGCTGCTGGTGATCGACTCGATCCAGACGATGCACTCGGATCTGATCGAGGGCGCGCCGGGAACCGTCAGCCAGGTCCGCGCCAGCGCGCAGGAGCTGATCCGCTTCGCCAAGGAGCGCGGCACCGCGGTGGTGCTGGTGGGACACGTCACCAAGGACGGGACGATCGCGGGGCCGCGGGTCCTGGAGCATATGGTCGACACCGTCCTCGCCTTCGAGGGCGAACGCAGCCATCAATACCGCATCCTGCGCGCGATCAAGAACCGCTTCGGCGGCACCGACGAGATCGGCGTCTTCGCGATGCAGGCCGAGGGGCTGGCCGAGGTCGGCAATCCGTCCGCGCTGTTCCTCACGCACCGCGACGAGAGCGTCACGGGGGCGACGGTCTTTCCGGCGCTGGAGGGCACGCGCCCCGTGCTCGTCGAGATCCAGGCGCTGGTGGTGAGGCTCGCCAGCGGAGCGACGCCCAGACGCGCGGTGGTCGGCTGGGATGCGGGGCGGCTGGCGATGATCCTGGCGGTGCTGGAGGCGCGGTGCGGGCTCTCCTTCTCCTCGGCCGAAGTCTATCTGAACGTCGCCGGCGGCTACCGCATCCAGGATCCGGCGGCCGACGTCGCCGTCGCGGCCGCGCTGGTGTCGGCACTGTCCGAGCGCCCGGTTCCCGCCGACGCGGTGGCGTTCGGCGAGGTCGCGCTGTCCGGCGAGGTCCGCCCGGTCGCCCATGCGCCGCTCCGCCTGAAGGAGGCCGGCAAGCTGGGGTTCGAGCGCGCGCTGGTGCCCGCAAGCGTCGTCGGTGGCGAGGGCATTCGCCTCGCCGGCTTCGCCTCGCTCGGGCGGCTGGTTGATCATCTGCTGGGTCGCGGCTAGCGGCGGATGAATGACCCTCACCGCGCTCGACATTTCGGTCCTGCTCTTCGTCGGCGGCGCGGCGCTGCTCGGGCTGAAGCGCGGGTTCGTCTATGAGGTGCTCGCGCTGTTCGCCTGGATGGCGGTGGTGTTCGCGGTCAAGGTCGGTCACCTGCCGCTGTCGCGGGTGCTGACGCCGCTGATCGGCACCGCCTCGGGTGCGGCGGTGCTGTCGCTCGCGCTGCTGGGCGGCGTCACCTATTTCCTCGGGCGGCTGATCGCCAACGCGGTGGGCGCACGGACCCGCAACTCGGTGCTCGGCCCCGTCGATCGCGCGCTCGGCTTCGGCTTCGGCGCGCTGAAGGGGCTGATCCTCGCCAGTCTCGCCTTCCTGCTCATGGTGCTCGTCCTCGACGTGATCCGCGGCGGCCCGCAGCGTCGGCCAGAGTGGCTGAAGGCGAGCCGCACCTATCCGCTGCTCAATGCCACCTCGCGCGGGGTGAGCGACTTCCTCGATCGCCGACGCAAGGGCCAGCCGGTCTGGAGCGCGGACAACGCAGCCGCTGCCGACAACGCCAGCTAGTCACCCGGCAAGCGGGCGAGGGGTCGCGCCGGGCGGATCGGGCAGCTAAGGGTCGTTTCGTGACCGAACCGCTCTACAATGCCGAGATCCTTCGCCTCGCCACCGCGATCCCGCATCATGCGCGGCTCGCCGATCCGGCAGGAACCGCGGAGCGGCGATCGCCGATCTGCGGCAGCCGGGTGACGGTCGACGTCAATCTCGCGCCGGACGGGACGGTCGGTGAAGTCGGGCTGCTCGTTCGCGCCTGTGCGCTCGGCCAGGCGTCGTCCTCGCTGCTCGCCGCCAACATCGTTGGTCGAACGCCTCAGGAGCTCGTCGCCGCTCGTGACGCGCTCTCCGCCTGGCTGGCGCGGGAGGGCGATGCGCCGGATTGGCCCGGCCTCGCCGTCTTCACCCCTGCGCTCGAAAAGACGGCGCGGCATCCCTCGATCCGCCTCGCGTTCGAGGCCGCTGCCGAGGCCGCGGAGCAGGCGAGGGCGCGCGCCGATGCATGAGGTCGCGCAGACGACGTCGCTGCTCCGCGACGGGGTGATCCTGCTCGGTGCCGGGCTCGTCTTCGTGCTGATCTTCCGCCGGCTCGGCCTGGGCGCCACGCTGGGCTATCTGGTCGCGGGCGCGGTCGTCGGGCCGCAGTTGCTCGGGCTGGTCGGCGGCGCCGAATCCAAGATGGGGCTGGCCGAGTTCGGGATCACGCTGCTCCTGTTCATCGTCGGGCTGGAGCTCAACCCGTCGCGGTTGTGGCGGCTGAAGGAGGACATCTTCGGCGCGGGACTGCTCCAGGTCGTGACGTGCGGGCTCGCGATCACCGCCATCCTCTATCTGGCGAGCTTCTCCCCCGCCGCCGCGCTCGCGCTGGGCCTGCCGCTGGCACTCTCCTCGACCGCGCAGGTGCTGCCGTTGCTCCAGTCGGCGGGACGGCTGCGGACGCCGTTCGGCGAGCGCGCCTTCTCGATCCTGCTGTTCCAGGATCTCTCGATCATCCCGCTGATCACGATCATCGCCGCCTTGAGCCGAAATCCGGCCGACGCCGGCGGGCCGCCGGGCTGGCTGCTGGTGCTCTACACCGTCGCCGCGATCGCGGGGCTGATCGCGGCCGGGCGCTTCGTGCTGCGGCCGCTGTTCCGGCTGATCGGCAATCTGGGCGAGCGCGAGATGTTCGTCTTCGCCGGACTGTTCACCGTGATCGCCGCGTCGGCGCTGATGCAGGCGCTGGGGCTGTCGACCGCGCTCGGCGCGTTCGTCGCGGGCGTGATGCTGGCCGACAGCCCGTACCGGCACGAGCTGGAGGCCGATGTCGAGCCGTTCCGCTCGGTCCTGCTCGGGCTGTTCTTCCTGACGATCGGGATGCTGCTCGATCTCCACGCCATCGCCGAGCGGCCGTTCTTCGTGCTGGCCATGGCGGCGGCGCTGATCGTGACGAAGACCGGGGTGATCTTCGCGATCGGCCTGCTGTTCAAGATGGGGTGGCGCGGGGCGCTGGCGCTGGGGCTGCTGCTCTCGCAGGGCGGCGAGTTCGGTTTCGTGCTGTTCGCCCAGGCCCGCGCGGCCTATCTGATCGATCCGCAGGCGGCGAGCCTGTTCGGCGCCGTCGTCACGCTGTCGATGGCGACCACGCCGTTCCTCATGTCGATCACCCGCAAGTTCCGCGAAGCGCCGATCGTCACCGAGGAGCGCGACGGACCGAAGGCGGACGGAGCCAATGCGCTGATCGTCGGCTATGGGCGGTTCGGCCAGACGGTCGGGCAGATGCTGATCGCCAACGACATCCCGGTGACGCTGATCGACACCGACGTCGAGATGATCGACATCGCGGGCGAGTTCGGCGCTAAGGTCTATTACGGCGACGGCACCCGGCTCGACATGCTCCGCCAGGCGGGGGCGGCGGACGCCGAGCTGATCCTGTTCTGCATCGACGGCGACCAGATCACCCCCGAGATCCTGGAGGGCGTCCACGAAGCCTTCCCGCGCGCCTCCATCTACGTGCGCGCTTACGACCGCCGCTCGCTCATCAAGCTGAAGGCGGGCCCGGCGGAATATGTCGTGCGCGAGGTGCTCGAGTCGGCGGTCAAGATGGCGCGGTTGGCGCTGCGCAGCCTCGGCGCGTCGGAAGAGGAGATCGACCGGACCGAAGGCATGTACCGTGCCCGCGACAAGGAGCGGCTGCGCATCCAGGTCGAGGCCGGCGACATCCGCGCCGCCCGCGCGATGGTGGCGGAGCAGCAGCCCTGGGGGACCGACACGTGAACGGGTTGATGATCCTGGCGGCGCTGTCGGGCGCGCTGGCGGTAGCGGCGGGAGCGTTCGGCGCGCACGGCGCGCTGGGCCAAGCGCAGGAATGGTTGCGGACCGGCGGGCAGTATCAGCTGATCCACGCCGTTGCCGCGCTGGTCGCGCTGCGGCTGGAGGCGAGAGGTCCGGCGTGGCTGTTCGTGGTCGGAGCGGCGATCTTCGCCGGGACGCTGTACCTGATGGCGCTCGGCCTCCCGCGCTGGCTCGGCGCGATCACCCCGATCGGCGGCGCGCTGCTGATCGTGGGGTGGCTGTGGCTGGCGTGGGTGGGGATGAGGGGCTAGCCGCCGAAACCGGCCGCCGCGTTCGCCTCGACCTCCAGCCCCGCGCCGTGGAGCAGGAACAGGCCGTCGAGCGTCGCCAGCAACCGGTAGGCACGCGCGACGCGATCCGCCGGGTTGCCGTCGAGCCGTTCGGCGACCCAGGCGGCAAAGCCTTGTGCGATCCGGGCGGCGATCCGCCGGTGGGGCTGCTCGCCCCGCCCCGCCGCCCCGGCGAGTTCGATGAACAGGAGCATGATGGGCAGGACCGCGGGCGTACGCGCCTCCGCCCAGAGCTCCCCCAGCAGCGCGTCGTCGGAGCGGCCGCCGCCCTGGTCGAGACCATCCAGCATCGCCGTCAGCTGCGCCGCGACGTGATCGAGCAGTGCCGACAGCAGCGCATCGCGGTCCGCGAAGTAATAGAGCAGCATCCGGTCGCTGGTCCCCGCCGCCTCGGCGAGCGCGCGCAGCGACGCGCCGGCGAGCCCGCGCGCCAACAGGTGGTCGGCCATCGCGCTCAGCAAGGCGCGCCGTCGCCGCGCGCGCTTGTCGCCGCGGATTGGATCCCCTGTCAGCGACTCGTCCGCCAAGATCGTCTCCTGCGAGGCAAACTCTTGTAGCGATCGCTACAGAACGTGTTATGTAGCACTCGCTACACAGTTTCGGCAGGAGGATAGAATGGATGGATCGACCCGCAAAGCGATGATGGCCTGGTCCTGGGCCGTGGCCGTGTTCGGCGCCGTGCTGATCGGCGGTGCGTCCGCGGCGACCGACGGACCCGTGCGCGCGCTCTACGTGATGCTCGGCGGCGCGGAGCCCCGGATGGACGCGGCGCTGCGCTTCTCGGTGGCGCTGATGGGCGCGGTCTCGTTCGGCTGGGGGCTGACCATGCTGGCGGTTGCTTCCGTCGCCGACCGTCTGGACGGCGCCACGGCGCGGCGGCTGTGGCGGCGGGTCGCGCTGGCGATCGGGGCATGGTACGCGATCGACAGCGCGATCTCCGTCGCGACCGGCTTCGCGCTCAACGCGGTGTCGAACACGGTCCTGCTCGCCGCCTTCCTGCTGATCCTGGCGCGCGGCGGCGTGCTGGCGACCGAAGCGACCCGGGGTCGGGCACCGCGGGCGGCCGGGTAAGGCTCAGCGCTTCTTTCGGCACGCATCCGAACAATAGATCACGCTCTCCCAGTCGCGCACCCACTTCTTGCGCCACGCGAACGGGCGGTCGCAGGCCGGGCAGACTTTGGTCGGCAGGTCGGTCTTGCGGACGCCGTTGGGCATCACGCGGCGCGCGCCATGAAGGCTTCGACCGTGGCGAGGTCGACGTCGCGATCGAGGTAGGTCCGCCCGATCCCGCGCGCGAGCAGGAAGGGGAGCCGCCCGCCGCTCGCCTTCTTGTCGTGCCGCATCAGCTCGATCAGCCGCTCCGGAGTGGCCCGCACCCCGGACGCGACCAGCCCGTCCGGCAGCCCGCTCGCTCGCCAGTGATCGCGCACCCGTTCGGCGTCCTCGCGCTCGCACAGCCCTTGCGCGGCCGAGAAGTCGAACGCCAGCCCGCACCCCGCCGCCACCGCCTCGCCGTGCAGCAGCTTGTCGGAGAAGCCCGCCTCCGCCTCCAGCGCATGGCCGAAGGTATGGCCCAGGTTCAGCAGCGCGCGCGTCCCGTTGGTCTCATATTCGTCGGCGGCGACGATCCGCGCCTTGGCCGCGACCGCGTGAGCGATCGCATATCGGCGCGCATCCGCGTCGCCGGCGAGCAGCGCCGCCCCGTTCGCCTCGCACCAGGCGAAGAACGGGGCATCGTCGATCAGCCCGTATTTCACCACCTCGGCATAGCCCGCCCGCACCTGCCGAGGCGGCAGCGTGTCGAGCACCTGCGGATCGATCAGCACCAGCGACGGCTGGTGAAACGCCCCGACCAGGTTCTTCCCCGCCGCGGTGTTGATCCCGGTCTTGCCGCCGACCGAAGAATCGACCTGCGACAGCAGGGTCGTCGGGATCTGGACGAACCGGCAGCCCCGCTTGAGGATCGCGCAGGCGAAGCCGACGAGATCGCCGATCACGCCGCCGCCCAGCGCGACGACATGATCGCCCCGCTCGACGCCGCGCGCGAGCAGCCAGTCGACCGTCTTCGCCAGCATCGCCCAGCTCTTGGTCGTCTCCCCTGCGGGCAGCACCAGCGCCTCGCTCGCCACCCCCGCCGCGTCCAGCGAGCGGGTGAGGGTGGCAAGATGCGAGGCGACATTCTCGTCCGCGACGATCGACACCGGCCGCCCGCCCACGAGCGCCGCGACATGCTCCCCCGCCCGCGACAGCAGCCCGGCCTCGATCCGCACGGGATAGCGCCGCGCGCCCAGCTCCACCGTCACCACGCTCACCGTCCGATCGCCTCAAGGATGGCCTTCACCGTGGCCTCGTGCGGGGCGTGGTGGCTGACGATGCGCAGGTGCGCCAGCGCATAGTGCGGATTGCGTGTTGCGGCGAGCTCGCGCAGCACCTCGCCCGGGTCGCGCTCGCGCAGCAGCGGGCGCGTGTCCCGGCGCCGGACCCGCTCGACCAGCACGTCGATCTCGGCATCCAGCCAGATCACCAGCGCCTGTTCCAGCAGCAGCGCGCGGGTCCCCTCGTTGATGAACGCGCCGCCGCCGGTCGCGATGACCTTGGCCGTGCCGTCCATCAGCCGCGAGATCACGCGGCGCTCGCCGTCGCGGAAGTACGGCTCGCCATAGCGCGCGAAGATCTCGCTGATCGACAACCCCGCCGCGCTCTCGATCTCATGATCGGCGTCGACGAACGCGAGCGACAGCCGCTGCGCCAGCCGGCGTCCCACGGTCGACTTGCCGACGCCCATCAGCCCCACCAGCACGATCGGCTGTCCGGTCCATGTCGGCGGAGGCGTCGGAGGCTGCACGGGCTGGCTTTGCAACATTGCGGTGACCGTTATACAGCGACCCGCGCGGGCGGCGATAGGCCGGCGTCCCGCCGCTTGTCGTGTGCCAGGAACCCTTATGTCTCGCCTCCTCGTCTCGGTCGTCGTCGTGGTCCTGGTCGTGGTCGGCGGGCTCGCGCTGCTCGCCTCGCGCGCGAAGGAGCGTCCGACCACGCGGGTGGAGAAAACTGTCGAGCTGACCAACCTTGCGAGCTAGACTGGCGCTCGCGGCCGCGGCGCTCGCCGTCGGCGCGGCGGCGGTCGCGCAGGACCGGTCCCCCGAATCGATCCTTCCTCCGGGGTTCGGCGAGCCGGCGACGCCCGCACCGGCGCCGACGTCCGCCGCGCCGCAGCCGAGCGCGCCGGTGGCGGCGAGCACCGCCACGGCCTCCCCCGACGCGCTGCCGTCGTCGACGCCGAGTCCCAGCGCCACGCCGACCCCGCTCGATGCGACTCAGCTCGCCGAATATGAGATGCCGGCCTTCGCCCGCCGCTCGCTCGATCGGGTCGGGGTCGCCGACGGCTTCGGCGCGGACGCTTTCGGCGATGCGAACGGCCGCTGGCTCGAGATCCTGATGCGCCGCACCGCGGCGCCGCTGCCCTCGCGCTGGCTGTCGATCACGCTGCGGCGGATGCTGCTCTCGGCGACCGCCACGCCCGCCGGGGTCGACGGAGCGGACTTCGCCGCCGAGCGCGCGTGGCTGCTGTTGCGGATGGGCGAGTCGGTTGCGGCGCGGGCGCTGGTCCAGGGGGTCGATCTCGACAACGTGACCCCGAAGCTGTCGCAGGTCTGGATGCAGGCCATGCTCGCGACGGGCGATCCCGGTGGCCTCTGCCCGCTCGCCCCGATCGCGCTCGCGCATCAGCCTCAAAGTGTCTGGGGAGCGCGTGGGTGGATTTTGGCACAGGCGATGTGCGCCGCGCTGGCCGGGCCGTCCGGCAGCGCGCAGCCGCTGTTCGCCGCCGCCCGGCGCAAGGGCGTGGCGAGCGGCGTCGACCTCAACCTGGCGCAGAAGGTGATGGGGGCGGGGATCGACAGCCGTCAGGCGGTGACGATCGAATGGGATTCGGTAAGCGATCTCACCGCCTGGCGGTGGGGGCTCGCGACCGCGACCGGCGTCGCGGTACCGGACTCGCTCTATGCGACGGCGGGGCCGCAGCTATGGGGCTGGCGGGCGCAGGCCCCTGCGATCCCATTGGCCGACCGGGTCGCGGCGGCGGAGCGCGCGGCCGCGATGGGCGTGCTGTCGAGCGCCGCGCTGGTCGATCTCTACGCCGCCGCCGACGAGGCCGACGACACGCCCTCCGCGGTCGCTGCGGTCGCCAACGATCTGCGTGCCGCTTACGTCGGGGCGGACCTCGCCGCGCGGCGCGCGGGGCTCGACGGTTTGTGGCGCGGCGGCGACTATGCACGGCTGGTCATGACCGCGGGTGCGGCGGCGCGGCTGCCGGTCGACCGCGACGATGACGACGTCGACCCGCTGGTCGCGGCGATGCTCTCCGCCGGCCTCGACCGCACCGCCGAGCGCTGGGCCGGCGCGGTTCCCGAGGGCGGAGACGCCTGGGCGATGCTGCTCCTGGCCGATCCGGATGCGCGGGACGCGGTCGCCTACGGCAGTCTTTCCGCCTATGCGCCGAAGGGCGACGTGCAGCGCAAGCAACGGCTGTTCTTCGCGGGATTGGCCGGGCTCGGCCGGCTTGCGCCGGGCGACGTCGAGCGCGGGGCGGCGGCGCTCGACGTGAAGATCGGCACGCGCGACGCCTGGACCCGCGCGATCGACCGCGCCGCCTCGACCGGCCAGCCGGGGACGGTGGTGCTGCTCGCCGCGATCGGCATGCAGACGCCGACCTGGGCCGGCGTGCCGCCGGAGGCGCTCTACCGGATCGTGGCGGCGCTGCGTCAGGTCGGGCTCTCGGGCGAGGCGCGGATGATCGCCGCCGAGGCGATCGCCCGCGGGTGAGTGACCGGGCGCTGATCGAGCGCTTCCTCGAGATGATGGCGGCGGAGGCGGGCGCCGCGCGCAACACGCTGGCGGCGTACCGCAGCGACCTGCTGCTCGCGTCGGAGGCGGCGGCCGGCAGGCTCGCCGAGGCCGACGAGGCGTTGATCCACCGCGTCGCGCACGGGTGGCGCGATCTCGCCGCCTCGACGGTCGCGCGCAAGGCGGCGACGCTGCGGCGCTTCTTCGCGTTCCTGGCCGAGGAAGGGCTGCGTGCCGACGATCCGGGGTCCTCGCTGCCCCGACCGGGCAAGCGCCGCGCCTTGCCCAAGACCCTCTCGATCGACGACGTCGACCGGCTGTTCGCCGCCGTCGCGGCGCGGATCGCCCGCGATCCGCCGGACCCGCGCGATCTCCGGCTCGCCGCGCTGGTCGAGCTGCTCTACGGCTCGGGCCTGCGGGCGACCGAGCTGGTGTCGCTGCCCCGCAACGCGGTCGCGCCGGACCGCCCATACCTGATCCTTTGGGGAAAGGGATCGAAGGAGCGGCTGGTCCCCATCTCGGATCGTGCCCGCGCCGCCGTTGCGGCGTGGCGTGCGCATGTCGATCCGGATCGCCCGTTCCTGTTTCCCTCAGGCAAGACCCACCTGTCGCGCGTCCGCCTTCATCAACTCGTGAAGACGCTGGCGGCGGAGGCGGGGATCCCGCCCGAGCGGATCAGCCCGCACGTGCTGCGCCACGCCTTCGCCACGCACCTGCTCGCGGGTGGGGCCGACCTGCGCGCGCTCCAAGCCATGCTCGGCCACGCCGACATCGCCACCAACGAGATCTACACCCATGTCGACGCGAGCCGGCTGGTCGAGCTGGTCAACACGCGCCACCCGCTCGTTGACCTTCCCCGTCGCGAACGATAGCGCCCGGCAATGCCAGTGTTCCTCGACTTCGAGAAGCCGATCGCCGAGCTTCAGGCGCAGATCGACGAGTTGCGCGAGACCGGCGCCGATGTCGATCTCGGGCCGGAGATCGCGAAGCTCCAGGCGAAATCCGACAAATTGCTGCGCGATACCTTCGCCAGGCTGACGCCCTGGCAGAAGACCCAGGTCGCGCGCCATCCGGAGCGCCCGCACTTCAAAGACTATGTCGCCGGACTGTTCGACGAGTTCGTGCCGCTTGCCGGCGACCGCGCATTCGGCGACGATCAGGCGATCCTCGGCGGCTTCGCTCAGTTCCGCGGCCGGCGAGTGATGGTGGTCGGGCATGAGAAAGGCGACGACACCGCCACCCGGCTCCGGCACAATTTCGGGATGGGCAAGCCGGAGGGTTACCGAAAGGCGATCCGGCTGGTCGAGCTGGCGGATCGATTCGGGCTGCCGGTGGTGACGCTGGTCGACACCTCGGGCGCGTTCCCCGGCATCCAGGCCGAGGAGCGCGGGCAGGCCGAGGCGATCGCGCGCTCGACCGAGGCCTGTCTTGCGCTCGGCGTGCCGATGGTCGCGTCGATCGTCGGCGAGGGAGGCTCTGGCGGCGCGGTCGCGCTCGCCGCGGGCAACCGGGTGCTGATGTTCGAACACGCGGTCTATTCGGTGATCTCGCCGGAGGGCTGCGCCTCCATCCTGTGGCGCACCGCCGACAAGGCGGCGGAGGCGGCGGAGGCGATGAAGGTCACCGCGCAGGACCTGAAGGGACTGGGGGTGATCGACGCGATCGTCCCGGAGCCGCTGGGCGGCGCCCACCGCGATCCGGCGGGCGCGATCGAGGCGCTCGGCAGCGCCATCGCGAGCGCGCTGGGCGATCTCGCCCCGCTCGATGCGAATGCGCTGCGCCGGGATCGACGGGAGAAGTTCCTGACGATGGGTCGCGCGGGCTGACGCTTAGCCGACCTTCATGTTGCTCGACACGTTGGTGAAGGTCTTCTTCACTTGATTGCCGAGGCCCTGCATCGCGGCGATCGCGGCGACGGCGATCAGCGCGGCGATCAGACCGTATTCGATCGCGGTCGCCCCTCGAACGTCGCGGATGAGCGCGATGATCCTGTTCAACATATCTGTTCTCCCGTACGGAAAAGGGGCGGCGGAACTCGGTTCCGCCGCCCCCGTCCAGTCTTCCTGCGAAAGCTTACGCCTTCATGTTGGTCGAGACGTTGTTGAACGTCTTCGTGAGCTGATTGCCCAGGC
Organism: Sphingomonas sp. SP6; assembly: GCF_058313435.1. Lineage (NCBI taxonomy): Bacteria > Pseudomonadati > Pseudomonadota > Alphaproteobacteria > Sphingomonadales > Sphingomonadaceae > Sphingomonas > Sphingomonas sp. SP6. The sequence continues at coordinate 1,097,325 of NZ_JBZFLG010000001.1, read as the reverse complement.
CCTGCATCGCGGCGATCGCCGCAACGGCGATCAGCGCGGCGATCAGGCCGTACTCGATCGCGGTGGCGCCCTTGTTGTTCTTCAGGAAGGTGCGAATCTTCTGCATGTTCCGGTCTCCAATGGTCTCGTACTTCAGTCACCCGGCCGGACCGGAGGACCGGACCGACCTGATCGGGATAAAGGTCGAGCGGTTGAGAAAGCGTTTATGGGAGGCGGAACTTTTTTGCCGAGCGGCAAGAAGGGGGTCAGCGCGCCGCCTGCACCTTGGAGCTGATGTTCCCCCACATGTTGGTGGTGACGTCGGCGACGCCGATGATCGCCCCCATCACCGCCATCGTGACCAATGCCAGGATCAGCCCGTATTCGATCGCGGTCGCTCCGCGCCGGTCGCGGCCAAGCATCCGCAGCCAGCGCCGGACGCCACGATTGCGGAGATACGGTGGTCGGGCCATGCCGACGTGAAGTATGCAGGAACCTTTAACGAATGACTGACGTGCGCGCGGCGGGCATCGCTCCGCCCTTGTTTCCGGTGGTCGCGGTCGCGCTGATCGACGCCGACGGGCGGGTGCTCGTCCAGCAGCGTCCCGCCGGCACGATGTTCGAAGGCTTGTGGGAGTTCCCGGGCGGGAAGATCGAGCCCGGCGAAACGCCCGAGGACGCGCTCGTGCGCGAGTTGGAGGAGGAGCTGGCGATCTCGGTCCCGTGCGGCTGCCTGTTCCCTGCGACCTTCGCCAGCGCGCCGCATGGCGACCGCCACCTCGTCCTGCTGCTCTACACCTGCCGCAAGTGGATCGGCGTGCCGCGCGCGCTGGCTGCGGCAGGGCTGAAATGGGCGCGGCCCCTGGAGCTTCACGCGCTGGAGATGCCGCCTGCGGACAGGCCGCTGATCGGGTTGCTGGAGCGGCTGATCTAGCCGTGCTCGTAGCCGAGCCGCCGCCACGTCGGCGACAGCATCGCGTCCAGCGCCGCGATCGTCTTTTGGCTGAGTTTGGCGCGGTGATCGCCCGGCGCCACCTTGCGGATGAACTCGGTCGGGCGTTCCTCGTCGGGCACGATGTCGTGCTTCTCCACGATCCGCGCGATCAACGGGGCGGGCGCGAACCAGCCGAAGTGCGACATCATCGCCCGGATCCAGGCCACCTTGTCGAAGATCACCTCCTCGTACCGGAACAGCCGGAGCCTGGGGTCGTCGAGCAGCGGCGCGAAGCCGTCGATCGTGCGGTTCAGCTCGGGCGCGCGCGACAGCACGAAGTCTTCGACCTCGCTCGCCAGCGCCGCCTCCCGCTGGGTCGTCACCGGCGACGACTCGGCATTTCGATCGGGCAGACGGTGCGAATAGGCGCTGGAGAAATATTCGCTGACCAGCGCGTCGCGCGGATCGCGGACGAGCAGCAGCTTGGGCGCACCGCGGAACAGCGGGTCGGCGTAGAAGCCGGTCGGCGCCTCGCGGAAACCGGCGTAGAGGTTGCCCGGCCGCAGCATGGCGCAGAGGTGCGGATTGTCGTTCCAGTCCGGGTAGCGATAGCCTTGCGCGAAGGCGGCGTCCGGCACCTTCACCACCGGCACCTCGTTCGCCTTGGCGAGGCGGGTGAGCAGCATATTCATCAGGCTCGACCCGGACTTGCGCACGCCCAGCGCGAACAGCGCGGGAGACGACGGCACGTCGCGCACCTCGAAGGTGAGCGCGCGACCGTCGGGCATCGGCAGGGCGACGGTCGGCATCGCGGTCAGTCGTTGCCCTGGATGAAGTCTCCGAGCCCGCCGAGCACCGATCCTTCGCCGCGGTTCTGCCCCTTGCCGCCGGCCGCCGCGAGCATCCGCCCCGCCAGCCGCGCGAACGGCAGCGACTGGATCCAGACCTTGCCCGGCCCGCGCAGCCGCGCGAAGAACGCGCCCTCGCCGCCGGTGAACATCGTCTTGATCCCGCCGACGTTGACCAGGTCGAAATCGACCGAGGGCGTATAGGCGGCGAGGCAGCCGGTATCGACGTGGACCTCCTCACCGGCGCGCAGCTCGCGCTCGACCACGGTGCCGCCCATCTGGACGAAGATCCAGCCGTCACCCTCCAGCCGCTGCATGATGAAGCCCTCGCCCCCGAACAGCCCGGTCATCACCCGGCGCTGGAACTCGATCCCGATCGAGACGCCCTTGGCGGCGGCGAGGAAGCTGTCCTTCTGGCAGATCAGCACTCCGCCCAGATCGGCGAGCCGGATCGGCAGGATCGCGCCCGGCGTCGGCGAGGCGAAGGCGACGCGGGCCTTGCCCGATCCCTGATGCGTGAAGACGGTGGTGAACAGGCTCTCGCCGGTGACCAGCCGCTTCCCCGCGCCGAGCAGCGCCCCCATGAACCCGCCGCCCTGCTGCCCGGAGCCGTCGCCGAAGACCGTCGTCATCTCGATCGAGGCGTCCTTCCACACCATCGCGCCGGCCTCCGCCACTGCGCTCTCGCCGGGATCGAGCTCGATCTCGACGAACTGAAGCTCCTCGCCCTTGATCTCGAAATCGATGTCGTCGGCGACGCCGCTCTTGCGCATGTGGCTCCACGGACTGTTCGGCATGGTCGTCTCCGCAAAGTGTGTTGATCCGCTAATACACGGATGATAGCCCGTGCGCCAGCGGGAGGAAACGGCATGCGGATACGGACACGGTGGGTTGGTGCGCTGGCGTTGACGTGCGGCGTCGCGGCGGGAGCGCAGGGGTTCGATCCCCGCGCGCACCGCATCTTCGCCGGGCCGCCCAGCCAGGTGCTGGTGCTCGGCACCCCCCATCTGTCGGGCCTGCCCAAGAGCTTCGCGCCGGAGCATCTCGCGCCGGTGATCGACCGCCTTGCGGCGTGGAAGCCGGACGTGATCACGATCGAGGCGGTGTCCGGGCCGCAGTGCGAGGAACTGAAGCGTTACGCCGCGCTCCACCCCGATGCCTATGACAGCTACTGTTTCGATCCGTCGCCGGCGCAGAAGGCGCTGGGGATCGACATGCCCGCTGCGCTCACCGAAATTGCGAAGACGCTGGCGACCTGGAAGGATCCCACGCCGGCGCAGCGCCGGCGGCTGGCGGCGCTGTTCCTGGCCGCCGGCGAACCGGCGTCGGCGCTGACCCAGTGGCTGCGCCTCCCCGCCGCGGAGCGCCACATGGGCGATGGGCTGGACCGCTCGCTGGTCGACGTGCTCGATGCGCGGCGGACCAAGCGCAACGAGGACAATCTGCTCGCCGCCGTGCTCGCCGCCCGGCTGGGACTCGACCGGGTGTATCCGACCGATGATCACACCGCCGACGACGAGACCGGCGCCGACGAGGCGTATGGCAAGGCCGTTCAGGCCGCCTGGGACAATCCGGCCAGCGCCGTCCGCAAGACGGCGAACGAGGCGCTGGAGGCGAAGCTGGGCACCCCCGCCGGCACGCTTGCCCTCTACCGCGCCTACAATGCTCCGGCGGAGGCGGAGCGGGCCTTCGCCGGCGACTTCGGCGCGGCGCTGCGCGAGCCGTCGCCCCCGCATTACGGACGCATGTACGTCGGCTGGTGGGAGACGCGGAACCTGCGGATGGTCGCGAACATCCGCGCCGTCCTCCAGAAGCGCCCCGGCGCCCGCCTGCTGACGATCGTCGGTGCGAGCCATGCCGGCTACTTCAAGGCCTATCTGGCGTCGCTCCACGACGTCCGCGTCGCGGATACGCAAAGCGTCCTGCGCTGATCCGCAACGTGCGGTTCCTCGCGAAAAAAGATGGTCGACCGTACAAATGGTTGCGAAGGCGTTAGGCTTGGCCCTACGCAGCGCGCGTCGCCCGGCGGGGGGCCGCGGCGGACCACAGGGGGATGCACATGACGTTTTGGAAGGTGGCCGTCGCGGCCGCGACGATGACGTTCGCCGTGCCGGCGATCGCAGGGACGCAGGATTTCACCGTCATCAACGGCACCGGCAAGACGATCCAGAACATCTACGTGTCGGAATCGGCGGCGGACAATTGGGAAGAGGACGTTCTCGACAAGGACGTGCTGGAGAACGGCCAGCGCTTCGAGATCTCGTTCAACCACGGCGAGGACAAGTGCCTCTACGACCTCAAGGTCACCTACGATAGCGGCAGGAGCGCGACCTGGAACGCGATCGACCTGTGCAAGGTGTCGGTGGTGGCGCTGCGCTACGACCCCGCCACCGGCAAGACCTTCGCTCGCAAGGAATAGCCGCCTCCCGGTTGCGCGACGCGCGCCGGAGACCTATCGAGGAGAAGGGCGGTCCGAGGGGGCCGCCCTTCTTCATTCAGGAGACGTCCCGTGCCGATCACCCCGCTGATGCCCGTCTATCCGCGCTGCAAGGTGCGGCCGGTGCGAGGGGAGGGGGTGTACCTCTATGGCGAAGAGGGCGAACGGTATCTCGACTTCGCGGCGGGGATCGCGGTCAACGCGCTCGGCCATGCGCATCCGAAGCTGACCAGAGCGATCGCCGACCAGGCCGGGACGCTGATGCACGTCTCCAACCTCTACGGCTCGCCGCAGGGCGAGCATCTGGCGCAGCGGATCGTCGACCTCTCCTTCGCCGACACCCTGTTCTTCACCAACTCCGGCGTCGAGGCGATCGAATGCGCGATCAAGGCCGCGCGCCGCTATCACTACGTCGACGGCAACCCGCAGCGGCACAAGCTGATCACCTTCAAGAACGCCTTCCACGGCCGCTCGATCGGCGCGATCTCGGCGACCGATCAGGCCAAGATGCGCGACGGTTTCGAGCCGCTGCTGCCCGGCTTCGACTATGCGAAGTTCAACGACCTCGACGCCGCGCTGGCGCTGATCGACGACGAGACCGCGGGCTTCCTGGTCGAGACGGTGCAGGGCGAAGGCGGGATGACCGCGGGCACGCCCGAGTTCATCCAGGGTCTTCGCAAGGCCTGCGACGAGCACGGCCTGTTGCTGATCCTCGACGAGATCCAGTGCGGCTACGGCCGCACCGGCAAGATGTGGGCGTACGAGCATTACGGCATCGAGCCCGACATCATGACCGTCGCCAAGGGCATCGGCGGCGGCTTCCCGCTCGGCGCCTGCCTCGCCACCGAGGAGGCGGCGAAGGGCATGGTGATCGGCACCCACGGCTCGACCTATGGCGGCAACCCGCTGGCGATGGCGGCGGGCGAGGCGGTCCTCGACGTGATGGGCGAGCCCGGCTTCCTCGAGAATGTCGCGGCGATGGGCGACCGGCTCCGCCAGGCGTTCGAGCAGATGATCCCCAACCACGATCACCTGTTCGAGGAGATCCGCGGCAAGGGGCTGATGCTCGGCATCAAGATGAAGGAGCCTGCGGTCGCCCGGGAGTTCGTCGCCCACCTGCGTGACAACCACGGCCTGCTGACCGTCGCTGCGGGCGAGAACGTCTTCCGTGTCCTCCCGCCGCTGATCATCGACGAGACCCACATCGCCGAATGCGTCGAGCGGCTGAGCGACGGCGCGCGGACGTTCGCGGGCGCGATGGATGACTAACTTCAATCCTCCCCGGCACGGGGAGGGGGACCATGCGAAACATGGTGGAGGGGGAGTGCGGCAGGCGGTTCGCTCGCGGTGAGCCCCCTCCACCATTCGCTCAAGAAGCGAATGGTCCCTCTCCCCGTGCCGGGGAGGATTTCAGAATGCGTCACTTTCTCAGTCTCTCCGACGCCGGCGCCGACGGCCTCGCCGCGATCCTCGCCGATGCGCTCGACCGCAAGGCGGCGCGTGCGGGCTGGCCGAAGGGCCGCGCCGACGCCGACGCTCCCCTCGCCGGCCACACGCTGGCCATGGTGTTCGAGAAGAACTCCACCCGTACCCGCGTGTCGTTCGACATGGCGATCCGCCAGCTCGGCGGCACCTCGATCGTCCTCGACGCCGGAACCACCCAGCTCGGCCGCGGCGAGACCGTCGCCGACACCGCGCGTGTCCTGTCGGGCTATGTCGACGCCATCCTGCTCCGGACGGACGATCACGCCAAGCTCGAGGAGATGGCGCATCACGCGACCGTCCCGGTGATCAACGGGCTGACCGACGTCTCGCACCCGTGCCAGATCGTCGCCGACCTGCTGACCATCCTCGAAAGCGGCAAGGCGCTCCCGGGCCTCAAGGTCGCCTGGCTCGGCGACGGCAACAACGTCCTCGCCTCGCTGGTCGAGGCGGCGGGGTTGATGCACTTCGACGTCGTCGCCGCCTGCCCGCAGGGCTTCCAGCCCGAGGAGGAGGCGATCGTCCGCGGCTCCGGCCGCGCTCGCGTCGTCGCCGATCCGCGCGAGGCGGGGGAGGGGGCGGACGTCGTCGTCACCGACACCTGGATCTCGATGGGGCAGACGCACGCCGACGCCAAGCTCCGCGCGATGCTGCCCTATCAGGTGACGCCCGCGCTGATGGCGCTCGCCAGTCCCGACGCGAAGTTCCTCCACTGCCTCCCCGCGCACCGCGGCGAGGAGGTGAGCGCCGAGGTGATCGACGGGCCGCAGTCGCTGATCTGGGCCGAAGCGGCGAACCGGCTCCACGCGCAGAAGGCGATCCTCCGCTGGTGCTTCGGCCAGATCGGTTGATCGCCTCCGTCCGTCTCCCCAAATCGGGTCGGACATGACAGACCACATCACGACCCTCGACCTCGACCGCGCGCTCGGTTTCACCATTCCGTCGCGCCACGCGCGCGGGCGCGTCGCGCGGCTCGGCCCGGTGCTCGATCGGATCCTCGCCGATCACGATTATCCGCCCGCGATCGCCGCCTTGCTCGCGGAGGCGCTGACGCTCGCCGCGCTGATGGGCTCGACGCTCAAGGAGGCGGCGGGGCAGCTGACCATGCAGGCGCAGACCGACAACGGCATCGTCAAGCTGCTGGTCTGCGACTATCGGGGCGGCGAGCTGCGCGGCTATGTCGATTTCGACGCCGAGCGGCTGGCGGCGGCGCCCGCCGACCCGTCGCTGTTCGCGCTGTTCGGGGCCGGATATCTCGCGATCACCTTCGACCTCGCGACCGCGGGCGAGCGCTACCAGGGCATCGTCCCGCTCGACGGCGCGACGCTGTCGGAAGCGGCGCAGAGCTATTTCGCCCAGTCCGAACAGATCCCCACACTCGTCCGTGTCGGCATCCGACACGAGGGCGGCCGGACGATCGCCGGCGGGCTGCTGCTCCAGCACCTGCCGGAGGGCGAGGAGGGCCGAGACCGCATCCATACCCGGCTCGATCATCCCGAATGGGAGCATGTCGCCGCGCTGGGCGGAACGATGGGGCCCGACGAGCTCGCCGACTCCGCGCTTCCGCTCGAGACGTTGCTGTGGCGGCTCTTCAACGAGGAGGAGGCGGTCCGCGTCCTCGCCGCGACCCCCTTGGTGCGCGGCTGCCGCTGCAACCTGGAGCATATCCGCTCCGTCCTCGCCAACTTTCCCGCCGACGAGCGGCGCGAGATGGCGGATGCGGACGGGGTGATCTCGGTCGACTGCCGCTTCTGCGCCAGCGTCTTCCCCGTCCGACTGGACGAGCTGGTCGCATAGCCGTCGCCGGACTCGGCGTTGTCATGCGGTTCGTGCTATACGGACGACCGACCGATCGGCGGGATTCGTCTGGGGCGCGCGGGCTTGCCGATCCGATAACGGGGAAAGCGGAGATGAATCGAGCGGCGATGGTGCGCGCGCTTGCGGCGGGAATGTTCGCGGGCATGGGCGGAGTGGCGACGGCCGAGGGCGTCGGGGCGATGGCGCAGGTGCAGGCAGGCCAATGGCAGATCCACGAGGTCGGCGAGAAGACACCGCCGCGGGCGCTGTGCGCGAGCGATGTCAGGCGACTGCTCCAGATTCAGCACGGCACCGCCGCCTGCACGTTCCGCACGATCAGTGACGAGGGCAGCGCGGCGACCGTTCGGTTCGTCTGCCCGGGCGCGGGCAACGGCACGACCGAGCTGACCGTCGAGAGTCGGACGATCCTGCGGCTCCACACGCAAGGCGTGGCTAAGGGTGCGCCCTACGACATCACCTACGAGGCGCGGTTCGCCGGCGCATGCGGTGCCGGCTTAGCCCAGCGTTAACCTTTCGCCGTTAGCAAGCGGGGTGTGTTCCTTCATGCGGGCACGTTTCTCCCTTCGGCTCCGATGAGCTGACCTTGGGCCGCCCCGATCGCGGGGCGGCCCTTTTTCTTGCCGGTCGCGGGCGAAGCGCGTAGCGCGCGGCCGATCATGGCTGCTTCGGACCCTCCGGCCCCAACCACTCCGGCGGTCGTGCTCGTCTCGGGCGGGCTCGACTCGATGGTCGCCGCCGCGCTCGCGCGCGAGGCGGGGCATCGCCTGCTGGCGCTGTCGATCGACTACAATCAGCGGCACCGCGTCGAGCTCGCCGCCGCCGCCCGTGTCGCCCAGGCGCTCGGGGCGGAGCGCCACATCGTCCTGCCGATTGACCTCTCCGCGTTCGGCGGATCGGCGCTGACCGCCGACATCGCCGTGCCGAAGGCCGGGGTGGGTGAGGGCATCCCCGTCACCTACGTCCCCGCGCGCAACACGATCTTCCTCGCGCTCTGCCTCGGCTGGGCGGAGGCGGCGGGCGCGCGCGACCTCTACATCGGCGTCAACGCGCTCGATTATTCGGGTTATCCCGATTGCCGCCCCGAGTTCATCGACGGCTTCGAACGGCTTGCGGACCTCGCCACAAAGGCCGGGGTCGAGGGCGAGCCGTTCCGCGTCAACGCCCCGCTCCAGACGATGACCAAGGCCGACATCGTCCGGGAAGGAACGCGGCTCGGGCTGGACCTCGGGCTGAGCTGGTCGTGCTACGACCCTGCCCCGGGCGACCTTCACTGCGGCCTGTGCGACAGCTGCCGGCTGCGTCACAAGGGCTTCGCCGAGGCGGGCGTCGCCGATCCCACGCGCTACGCGGTGACCCCGCCGCAGCCGTGAGCTACGCCGTCAAGGAGATGTTCCTGACGCTCCAGGGCGAGGGCGTGCAGGCGGGGCGTCGCGCGGTGTTCGTGCGTTTCGCCGGCTGCAATCTGTGGAGCGGCCGCGAACAGGACCGCGCGACCGCGGTGTGCCGCTTCTGCGACACCGATTTCGTCGGGGTCGACGGCGTCGGCGGCGGCAAGTTCGCGACGGCGGAAGCGCTGGCCCGGGCGGCTGCTGCGCATTGGGGTGAGCGAACGGAGGACCGCTTCGTGGTCCTGACCGGCGGCGAGCCGATGCTCCAGGTCGACGACGCGGCTGTGGACGCGCTCCACGCCGCCGGCTTCCGCATCGCGATCGAGAGCAACGGCACGCTTCCGGTTCACCCGCGGATCGACTGGATCTGCATCAGCCCCAAGGCGGGCAGCGAGACCGTCCAGCGCGCCGGCCATGAACTGAAGCTGGTTTGGCCCCAGCCGGGCAGCGATCCCGACGCGATGGAAGCCTGGGACTTCGCGAACTTCCTCGTCCAGCCGCTCGACGACGCGAACGCCTCCGCAAACCGCGAGGCGGCGATCGCCTTCGTCATGGCGCGGCCCCGGTGGCGGCTGTCGATCCAGACCCACAAGCAGCTGGGCCTGCGATAGTCGCTACCGCGCGACGCAGGTCACCCCCGCCCAGAGATCGGACACGCTCGCATCCTTCGCGTTCGACTCGAACACGCCGCTCAACCCCGCATCGGTGGTGAACTCGGTCCCCAGGCTCGTCCGCTCGACCTTCGGATGATAGGCCGCCTCGACCGCCGACCGGGTCGAGCCGAAGCCGATCCCTGCCGCGGTCTTCAGGTCCACCGCGCCGCCCCAGCCGACGAACGTGTCGTTCTGGAAGTTAAGCTGGAGCCCCTTGTCCCAGGACGCGAAGGCGAGCGGACCCGGGCCGCACTCGTCCTGGGTGCCTTGCTTCGAAGGCGCGCCGCCCAGGCCTGCGGACACCGCCTTGAGCACGTCGGCGCGCGGCGTCCCAAACGCGATCGCCTTGCCCGCTACGCTCAGCCCGTCGCCCGCGATCAGCACCGCGCCCGCGGCCGCCGGGGTGCGCGCCGGCGTCGGCGTGGCCACCGGGGCGGCGTCGGCCGCCACGGCGGTGTTGGTCGCCACATTGGTCGTGCTCGTGTCCGTCGTGTCGGTCGTGCCGCAGGCCGCAACCGTCATCCCGGCCAGCGTTGCCGCCAGCCATCTCCGCAAAGTCGTCATGTCATTCCCCCTCGTAAGCCTATCGTCCGCGGACCCGACGTGGTTTCGGCCCCTTCAGCGGCACGGGCAGCGTTATGAAGGGCGCGGGCTGGACCACCCGCACCACCACCGGCTCGGTCACCGCCGGGTCCGCCGGAAACTCCGCCCGCGCCCGTGCGAACACGAACCGCGCCCGCGCCGCCCCGGGCACCCCGGCAGCGACCCCGACCCAGCGCCAGTGCCACGGCTCCCACTTCACGCCCTGCCGGTTGCTGGTCGGGAACGACATCTCGAACCCGAACCGCCCCGCGTTCGCGACGAGCCAGCGGAACGGCGGCGTCGCCGCCATGCACGCCTCCGCGTCCGGGCAGTCGCCGCGCGGACGGATCGCGAAGTCGAGCGCATAGCCCGTCGTATGCTCGCTGTGCCCCGGTGGCGCGACCGAGATCGCGCGATCCTCCGAGCTCGGCCGCGCGCGGCAGAACACGCCCGACTGGCGCCCGATCGAGCGGTGGCAGGACAGGCCGCGCAGCTGTCCGCCGGTTGCCGGGTCCGCCGCCGCCGCCGCGAGCAGTCGTGCGAGATCGGGCAGCACCTCGCGCCGGATCAGGCAAGGGCCGCCCACCGCGAAGCCGGGCGGCGCCTCGACCAGCTCGCCCGCAGTCACGTCGCCATAGGGCAGGTGGCCGAGCACGCGCCCGTCCGCGCTCTGCGCCGCGCTTGCCCCATCGCACAGCTGCGCCGCCGCGGGCGACGCGCCGAACAGCACTGCGCTCAGCAGGAATTGGGGGACGAGGGCGGAGCGGGGCATCTCCCCCGCGTCTGGCATGCGCCCGCGCGCAGTGGCAAGGGCAGCGGATGATCCAGGACAGCGTACTCTTCCTCGACGGCGAGGCGATCGTGCTCGACAAGCCCGCCGGCCTTCCGGTCGATCCGCCGCGCGACGGTTCGCTCAGTCTCGAAAACCATCTGTCACACCTGACCTTCGGCTTTCAGCGCTGGCCGGTCGCGGTCCATCGGCTCGATCGCGACACCAGCGGCTGCCTGCTGCTGTCGCGCAATCCGAAGGCGCACGCGCGCTTCCAGCAAGCGTTCGAGGGCGGGGCGGTCGAGAAGCGCTACCTCGCGATCCTCGATGGCGTGCCGGCGGCGGAGGAGGGGACGATCGACCTGCCGCTCGCCAAGGTCTCGAGCGAGGGCGGCGGCTGGCGGATGATCGGCAGCCGGAAGAAGGGCAAGTCGGCGCAGACTTCGTGGCGGGTGCTGCGCTCGGCGGACGGCCGCGCGCTGGTCGAGTTCCGCCCCGCGACCGGGCGCACCCACCAGATTCGCGTCCACGCCGCCGAAGGGCTCGGCGTGCCGGTGCTCGGCGATCCCGTCTACGGCAGTCCCGATCCTGCGGGGATGATGCTCCACGCCGCCGAGTTGACCGTGCCCCGTGCCGGCAAGGAGGCGATTCACGCGGCGGCGCCATGGCCGGAACGGTTCGCCGCGGCGGGGTTCGCCGCGGGCTGAGCGATCGAGGCGATCCCCTCCCGCTGTTCGTGTCGAGCCAAGTCGAGACACCTTGCGGGTCGCTGCCCGGTGTCCCTCGACTTTGCCCGCAACGACGGGATCGCGACGTCGGCCATCGCCCGCCCGCAGGCGTGTTTCGGCGGCGGATCCCCTCAGTCCGCCACCCGGCCCCGTAGGCTCTTGACGCCCGAACGCTGCGCCTTGCCCTGCATCCGCCGCTCCTTCGCTCCCTTCGAGGGCTTGGTCGGCCGCCGCTTCTTCGGGACGATCGTCGCCTGCTGGATCATGGCGATCAGCCGTTCGCGGACCTCCTGCCGGTTGAGCAGTTGCGAGCGCGACCCCTCGCTCCGCAGCACCAGCACCCCGTCCCGCGTCATCCGTGATCCCGCGATCGCCGCCAGCCGGTCCTTCACCGCCTCCGGGAGCGAAGGCGACCCAGCCACATCGAACCGCAGGATCACCGCGCTGTCGGTCGTGTTGACGTGCTGACCGCCGGGACCGCCGGCGCGGGTCGCCGATTCGACCAGCTCGTCGCTCTCGATCGAGATCGAGCGGGTGACGGAGATCGCGACCATGGCGACATGTTTAGCCGAGCCGGAACCTCACGGAAGAGGCAAGCGTCCGCGCTGTCCTACAATCGGCGCTCCATGCTATCCCGAGCCTCGTTGTCCGTCGCGGCGGCGATCGAAAGTCCGCGGCAGCGCATCGCCTCGCCGGAGGGACCCGCTTGTGTCGTTTCCCCGGAAACTTCGGAAACTTCGCGTGATGGAAGCCTATCTCAGACCTCTTCCGCGCGGTCCAGCCGCGCCACGACGACCGTAAGAGCGTGACTTCGACGCCCCTCCCCAAATCGGAGGAGCACGATAGAAGGCCCCATGCACACCAGCACCCCCACCGCCGACAGCAAGCCCGAACTCTACCGCCAGCTCCACGCCGCGCTCGATGCGCTGACCGCGGACGAGCCGGACCCGATCGCCAACATGGCCAACGCCGCCGCGCTGGTGTGGGAGTATCTCCCCGATCTCAACTGGGCCGGCTTCTACCGCATGCTGGACGGCGAACTCGTCCTCGGTCCGTTCCAGGGCAAGGCCGCGTGCATCCGCATCCCGCTCGGCAAGGGCGTCTGCGGAACGGCGGCGGCGACTGGCGAAACCCAGGTCGTCGCCGACGTCCACGCCTTTCCCGGCCACATCGCCTGCGATGCGGCGAGCGCATCCGAGCTGGTGGTTCCGATCGTGATCGACGGACGGGTGATCGCCGTCCTCGACCTCGACAGCCCGACGCCCTCGCGCTTCGACGCCCAGGACGCGCAGGGGGGCGAGGCGCTGGCGGCGTTGCTCGGCCCTCGGATCGCCTGACCCGATTCGGGACACAGCGCGCTGTGGCGATTTGCCCGGCCCGTTGGTAAGCAACCCGTTAACGACCTGCGGCGTTGCGGCTGCGGAAAACTCGTTCGGGAGGCGATATGACGCGGACGTTCTGGCTGGCGGCGACGACCGCGATCACCTTGACTGCGGCGGCCGCGGATGCGCAGCGCATGGTCGCGCATGGTCCCGCGATGCGGATGGGCGGCGCGCCGCGCGGCGGCATGCCGCACCCCGGCCCCAAGCCGATGCCCCATCCCGCGCCTCAGCATCAATGGCAGGCTCAGTGGCAGCACCAGAGCCAGTCGCAGCGTCAGCGCACCTCGGTCCACGTCAACGTCCGCAACCGCTGGGGCGGCCGGATCGGCGGCAAGTGGTGGGGCGGTGGCCGCGCACCGGGCGGCTGGGGCGCGTACCGCCGCCCGGTTCGGGGCTACGTTCTGCCGAGCTACTGGCTCTCGCCGAACTGGTACATTACCAACTGGGGCGACTACGGCCTCTCGCAGCCGCCGTACGGCTACAATTGGTCGCGCTATTATGACGATGCCGTCCTCGTCGACGGCCGGGGCTCGGTGTACGACACGGTCGATGGCGTCGACTGGGACGGCACCGGCGATGCAGACGGTGGATACGCCGACGACGGCTATGCCGATGAGGCCTATGACGATGGTGGCGGGCAGGGGAGCTACGAAGCGCCCGGCGCGCCTTACCCCTATCCCGGCGGCAACGGGATGCTCGGGCGTTCGGGAGCGGGCGTCCCGGTCGCGCCGCCTCCTCCGCCTCCGCACCATGCCCCGCCCCCGCCTCCGGGCGTCGGCTATGCGCCGCCGCCGGCCGGGGCCGGGCAGCCGGTGGTCGTCCAGCAGGGCGGTTATTACGCCAACGGCTATTATTATCCCGGCCCGACCCTCACGACCGTGACGGTGACCTCCACTCCCGTGGTCACGACCACGACCGAGGTGTTCGAGGATGCCGTGACCTACACCCGCCCGGCCCGGCACGTGTATCACCGTCGGGCGTGGCGGCCCAAGCCCCGGTGCACCTGCCGCTGAGAACCGATCAGCCGCCGAGCAGCTGACGCTGCCGGCGGCTCGTCAGCGCCGCCAGCCACGCGACGAATCGGTCGACATGATCCAGCCGCCGCGTCTCGCGGTGGGTCGATAGCCAGAACGAGCGGCGGATCGTCACCTCCGGCAGCACGGGCTCGAGCGAATCGTCGGCGTCGCCGATGAACCGCGGCAGCACGCCGATGCCGGCCCCCGAGGCGATCATCCGATATTGCGCATTAATGCTGCTGGATCGCAGCGCCGGCTCGATCCCCGGCGCGATCTCGCCCAGATAGTCGAGCTCTGGCGCGTAGAGGAAGTCGGGGATGTAGCCGACCAGCGGGTGCCGCCGGAGATCGGCCGCTTCGGCGATGGCGGTTGCCTCCGCCAGATATGACGAAGCGGCGTAGAGGCGAAGCGCATAGTCGCTGAGCTTGCGGGTCACGAGCGGCCCGCGCCGCGGCCGGGCGAGCAGGATCGCCACGTCGGTCTCGCGCTTCGACGGGCTCAGGAACCCGCTCGTCGCCACCAGATCGACCTGCACGTTCGGATGTTCGCGAGCGAACGCGCCGATGTGATGCGCGATGAACCAGGTCCCGAACCCCTCGGTCGCGCTCACCCGCAGGATCGCCCGCGGCGCCTCCGCCGCCGTCCCGAGCGCCCCCGCCGTTCGCTCCACCGCCTCAGCGTCGGCGAGCAGCCGCCGCCCCGCCTCGGTCAGCCGCGGCCCGGCGCGCTCGCGGACCAGCAAAGTCTGTCCGACCGCTTTCTCCAACCGCTGGACGCGCCGGCTGACGGTGGTGGGGTCCATCCCCAGCTCGCCCGCGGCGCGCGAGACCAGCCCCGCGCGAGCGAGGACGAGGAAGATGCGCAGGTCGTCCCAGTTCATGAACCTGCGGATATGCAGGTCAAGGCTGCACGTCGAGGGCTTGCCTCGCTTCGGTGAGAGGCCCAAACGCCCCGCCAACGAAGACGAGAGGACCAGCGCGATGCGCCAGATCGACCATTACATCGCCGGCGGCGGCGCGGGGACCAGCACCCGTAAGGGCGACGTCTTCGATCCCAACACCGGTCAGGTCCAGGCGCAGGTGACGCTCGGCGTCCAGGCCGATCTCGCCCGCGCCGTCGCCGCCGCGCAGACGGCGCAGCCCGGCTGGGCCGCGACCAACCCGCAGCGCCGCGCCCGCGTCATGTTCAACTTCAAGGCGCTGGTCGAAGCCAACATGGAGGAGCTGGCGCACACGCTCAGCTCCGAACACGGCAAGGTCATCGCCGACGCCAAGGGCGACATTCAGCGCGGGCTCGAGGTGATCGAGTTCTGCTGCGGCATCCCGCATGTGCTGAAGGGCGAATATACCCAGGGAGCGGGTCCGGGGATCGACGTCTATTCGATGCGCCAGCCGCTCGGCATCGGCGCGGGCATCACCCCGTTCAACTTCCCCGGTATGATCCCCCTGTGGATGTCGGGTGTCGCGATCGCGACCGGCAACGCCTTCATCCTCAAGCCTTCCGAGCGTGATCCGTCGGTGCCTGTCCGGCTCGCCGAGCTGTTCCGCGAGGCCGGGCTGCCGGAGGGCATTCTCCAGGTCGTCCACGGCGACAAGGAGATGGTCGACGCGATCCTCGATCATCCGGCGATCTCGGCGGTGAGCTTCGTCGGCTCCTCCGACATCGCGCACTACGTCTATCGCCGCGGCGTCGAGGCGGGGAAGCGCGTCCAGGCGATGGGCGGCGCGAAGAACCACGGCATCGTCATGCCCGACGCCGATCTCGACCAGGTGGTCGCGGATCTCTCGGGCGCGGCGTTCGGCTCGGCGGGCGAGCGCTGCATGGCGCTGCCGGTCGTCGTGCCGGTCGGCGAGAAGACCGCGGTCGCGCTGCGCGAGAAGCTGATCCCCGCGATCGAGGCGCTGCGCGTCGGCGTCTCCACCGACGCCGAGGCGCATTATGGCCCGGTCGTCACCGCGATCCACAAGAAGCGGATCGAGGACTGGATCCAGACCGGAGTCGACGAGGGCGCCGAGCTGGTCGTCGACGGCCGCGAGTTCGAGTTGCAGGGGCACGAGCAAGGCTTCTTCGTCGGCCCGACCCTGTTCGATCACGTCACCACCGAGATGAGCGCGTACAAGGAGGAGATCTTCGGCCCGGTCCTCCAGATCGTCCGCGCCGACGATTTCGAGCATGCCGTCCGGCTGCCGAGCGAGCATCAGTACGGCAACGGCGTCGCGATCTTCACCCGCAACGGCCACGCCGCGCGCGAGTTCGCGGCGCGGGTCAATGTCGCGATGGTCGGGATCAACGTGCCGATCCCCGTCCCCGTCGCCTACCACACCTTCGGCGGCTGGAAGCGCAGCGCGTTCGGCGACACCAACCAGCACGGCATGGAGGGCGTGAAGTTCTGGACCAAGGTCAAGACCATCACCCAGCGGTGGCCCGACGGCTCACCCGACGGCGGCAACGCCTTCGTCATCCCGACGATGGGGTGAGTGACGACGAGAAGGAGCGATCAGCATGACCACAATCTCCGTAGAAATTGCCGAGGTTCCTCACGGGCATGGTCTCTCTTTCAAGAAAGGAATTGCCGACGCCGTGCTAGGTCTTGCGAGCCGCGAGAGCGAGATCAAGCACGGGCACAATAGGAGTTACAGGCGCGGCTACGCTCTCGGCGAACAGCTTGTGGTTGCCGTGGCTGAAGAAGTGAAAGAGTAGCCGGCGGCCATGACCACCCAATTTGACCTCACCGACGACCAGCGCGAGGTTCAGGAGCTCGCGCGCCGCTTCACCGCCGATCGCATTACGCCGTTCGCGGCGGAATGGGACGAGACGCACCACTATCCCGTGGACGTGTGGAAAGCGGCGGGCGAGCTCGGTTTCGGTTCGATCTATGTCGCCGAGGAATCCGGCGGGATCGGGCTCGGCCGGCTTGAGGCGGCGCTGATCATGGAGGCGATGGCCTATGGCTGTCCCGCCACGTCCGCGTTTATCTCGATCCACAACATGGCGACGTGGATGATCGAGCGGTTCGGCGGGCAGGAGATCAATGACCGGTTCCTCCCCGATCTCGTCGGCATGCAAAAGATCGCCAGCTACTGCCTGACCGAGCCGGGATCGGGCTCCGACGCAGCCGCGCTCAAGACCTGGGCGCGGCGCGACGGCGACGATTACGTGCTCAACGGCACCAAGCAGTTCATCTCCGGCGCGGGCTATAACGACCTCTACGTCGTCATGGTCCGCACCGGCGAGGAGAAGTCGAAGGGCATTAGCTGCCTGGTGGTCGAAAACGGCACGCCCGGTCTCTCGTTCGGCGCGCCCGAGAGGAAGCTGGGCTGGAACGCCAGTCCCACGGCGCAGGTGATCTTCGAGGATTGCCGCGTACCCGCCGCCAACCTGATCGGCGCAGAAGGCGCAGGGTTCGGGATCGCGATGGCGGGGCTGGACGGCGGGCGGCTCAACATCGGCGCCTGCTCGCTCGGCGGGGCGCAGCGCTGCCTCGACGAATCGATCCGCTACACCAAGGAGCGTCAGCAGTTCGGCCAGCCGGTCGCGGAGTTCCAGAACACGCAGTTCACGCTCGCCGACATGGCGACCGACCTCGAGGCGGCGCGTGCGCTCCTCTATCTCGCCGCGGCCAAGGTCAACGACAACGCCCCCGACAAATCGCGCTTCTCGGCGATGGCGAAGCGGCTGGCGACCGACAACGGATCGTCGATCGTCGACCGCGCGCTCCAGCTCCACGGCGGCTACGGTTACCTCCGCGACTATCCGATCGAGCGCTTCTGGCGCGACCTGCGCGTACATTCGATCCTTGAGGGGACCAATCAGGTGATGCGGATGATCGTCGGCCGCGAGCTGACGCGGCAGTAATCGCGGGGAAGCGAGATGACCGGAGACCTGATCGTCACGACCGACGGCCCCGTCGGCCGCATTCGCCTCAACCGGCCGAAGGCGCTCCACGCCCTCAACACCGCGATGTGCGAGGGCGTGCTGGAGGCGCTGGAAGCGTGGCGGGGCGACGATGCGGTGCGCTGCGTCGTGATTGACCATGCCGAAGGCCGTGGCTTCTGCGCCGGCGGTGACATCCGCATGCTCGCGGAGAGTGGGGCGAAAGACGGCGCGGAAGCCCGCCAGTTCTTCCATACCGAATACCGGATGAACCACCGGCTGTTCACCTACGTCAAGGACACGGTCGCCTTCATGGACGGCGTCACGATGGGCGGCGGCGTGGGCATCAGCCAGCCGTGCCGCTTCCGCGTCGCGACCGAGAACACGAAGCTGGCGATGCCAGAGACCGGGATCGGGCTGTTCCCCGACGTCGGGGGCGGCTGGTATCTGTCGCGGCTACCCGGGCGGATCGGCGAGTATCTGGCGCTGACCGGACACCGGCTCGACGGCGCGGAGTGCCGGGCGCTCGGGCTGGCGACGCACTTCATCCCGGCGGCCGAGCTCGAAGGCGTCAAGCATCGGCTGATCGCCAGCGACGGCGACGTCGAGACGATCCTGTCCACCGCCGCGTCGGCGACCGACCGGCCGAACATCCTCGATCATCAATCCGATATCGATCGGCTGTTCGCGTCCGATCGGCTTGAGGATGTCTTCGCCGCGCTCGAAGCCGATGGCGGCGCCTTCGCGACCGCGACTCTGGCGACGCTGCGCACCAAGTCGCCGCAGACGATGAAGGTCTCGCTCCGCCTGCTCGCCGACGGCGCGCAGATGGCGAGCTTCGCCGACGAGTTGCGCCAGGAATACGCCGTAGGCTCCCGCGTCGTGCAGCGCCACGACTTCCTGGAGGGCGTCCGCGCGGTGATCGTCGACAAGGACAATGCGCCCCGATGGGACCCGGCGACCCCGGAGGGCGTGAGCGACCACGTCATCGACCAGATCCTCGCTCCGCTTGCCGAAGCGGAAGCGTGGACGCCGCACGACTAGGAGAGCCGAATGACCGACTACGCCACCATCCTTGTCGAGCAGCGCGGCGCCGTGACGCTCGTCACGCTCAATCGTTCGCAGGCGCTTAACGCGCTCAACACCGACGTGCTCGCCGATCTTTCCGCCGCGTTCGGCGCCTATGACAAGGACACCGGCCAGCGCTGCCTGGTGCTGACCGGGGCGGGGGAGAAGGCGTTCGCGGCGGGCGCGGACATCAAGCAGATGTACGAGATGGAGGGGGCCGACTTCTTCCTGCGCGACTTCTTCTCTGGCTACCAGAGCGGCGTCGTCGCCACCCGCAAGCCGTGGATCGCCGCGGTCAACGGCTTCGCGCTGGGCGGCGGGTGCGAGCTCGCGATGATGGCGGACTTCATCTACGCCGCCGACACAGCCAAGTTCGGCCAGCCCGAGATCAAGCTCGGCGTCGCCCCCGGCATGGGCGGATCGCAGCGGCTGACCCGCGCCATCGGCAAGGCCAAGGCGATGGAGATGTGCCTGACCGGGCGGATGATGGCCGCCGACGAGGCCGAGCGCGCCGGGCTGGTCGCCAAGGTCGTTCCGCTCGCGTCGCTGCTCGAAGAGACGATGAAGACCGCAGAGACGATCGCCGCGATGCCGCCGATGGCCGCGATGGTGAACAAAGAGATGGTCAACACCGCGTTCGAGACGGGGCTCGCGCAGGGTATCGTCACCGAGCGCCGGCTGTTCCAGATCCTGACCGCGACCGAGGACAAGCGCGAGGGGATGGCGGCGTTCATCGAGAAGCGCGCGGGAGTCTGGAAGGGGCGGTAAACAATCAAGCCCCTCCCCTTCAGGGGAGGGGTTGAGGGGTGGAGACGTGCCGTCTTGACGAGACTCGGGCCTGCCGACTGCCCCACCCCAACCCCTCCCCTGAAGGGGAGGGGCTAACAAGGAGAGATTATGGCACGTGTCGCGTTCATCGGACTGGGCAACATGGGCGGCGGGATGGCCGCGAATCTGGCGAAGGCGGGACATGACGTCCGGGCCTTCGATCTCAGCGAGGCGGCGCTCGACGCCGCCAGATCCGCAGGCTGCCTGCCGGTCGCCGACGCCGCCGCGGCGGTCGAGGGGGCGGAGGCGATCGTCACCATGCTGCCCGCGGGCAAGCACGTCGAGCAAGTCTATACCGAGGCCGTCTTCCCCAACGCCGCGCCGTCGGCGGTGCTGATCGACTGCTCGACCATCGACGTCGCCACCGCCCGCAAGCTGGCCGAGCAGGCGACCGCCAAAGGGCTGCTCGCGGTCGACGCGCCGGTCTCGGGCGGGATCGCGGCGGCCAACGGCGGGACGCTGACCTTCATGGTCGGCGGCTCGAATGAGGCGTTCGGGCGGGCGCAGCCTTACCTCGAGCAGATGGGCAAGGCGGTGATCCACGCCGGCGCGAGCGGCGCGGGGCAGGTCGCCAAGATGTGCAACAACATGATCCTCGCCGCGACCATGACGGTCACCTGCGAGGCGTTCGCGATGGCTCAGAAGCTCGGGCTCGACCCGCAGGTGTTCTACGACATCTCCTCCAAGGCGACGGGGCAGAGCTGGTCGATGACGAGCTATTGCCCGGTCCCCGGCGTCGGCCCGGAGAGCCCGGCCGACCGCGACTATCGGGGCGGGTTTGCCGCGGCGCTGATGCTCAAGGACCTGCGCCTCGCGATGGCGGCGGCGGAGGAAGGCGGGGCGGTCGTCCCGACGGGGAAGAAGACGACCGAACTGTACCAGGCGTTCGTCGACGCCGGGCACGGCGGCGAGGACTTCTCGGGGATCATCCGGACGCTGAAGTAGCGCATACCTCCCCGGGACGGGGAGGAGCGCCGAAGGGCGCGGGTGGGGCAGCGGCAGGCGCGACGGTCGCGACGAAGCGACCCGCGGCTGCCCCACCCGCCACATTCGTGGCTCCTCCCCGTGCCGGGGAGGTATGGGTCACTTCTTCGCCTTGCCCGCGAACGTCACCAGGCTTTCGGCTCCGTCCGCCGCCACGGCCGACACGCCGAAATAATGGTCGTCCACCGGCACGTCCGTCGCCGTGAAGGTCGCCCCCGACACCTTCGCTGAGCCAGACCAGTCCTGCGTATCGGTCCGTCGCCAGCGGACGACATAGCCCGTCGCGCCCGGCGTCGGCTTCCACGCCACCACCGTATCGCGCGAAAGATCGCCTGAGACCGTCACCCCGTCCGGCGCAGCCGGAGCCGCCGCCAGCCTCGCCAAGGTCGCGACGTTGATCGCCGTCACCTTGGCCAGATAGTCGAAGTCCATGCCCGCCACGGTGTCGCCGATCGGGCCGGGCGTGGCGGGCAGGTCCTGGTGCTGGCGGTCCCAATTCTCCGCGCCGACGGTGAAGCGGACCGCGGGATAGCCTTCGCGCAGGAATGGCTCGTGATCGCCGCCGCGGCCGAAGCGGTCGGGGCGGCGGTCGACGAAGACGTCGAGGCCGCCGGGGATCGTCGCCGCGACGCCGTCGATCGCCTTGGCGAGCGCGCGGCTGGGGCCGTCGTCCTCGCCGCCGAGCCCGCGGCGGTCGGTGGCATCCGCCAGCGACTCGGACGCGCGGATGCCCTCGGAGAAGACCCGAACCCGGTCGGCGACGACGAAGCCATCCTGGCCGACCGAATTGCCGACGATGTCGTTGTTGAGCATCGCATCGACCTGCCAGCCGCGCGCCTTGGCGGTCTGCGCGAGGAGGGTCGCGCCCCATAGCCCCTGCTCCTCGGCGGAGAAGAGGACGTAGACGATCGTCGCGGCGAACTTCTCCTTCGAGAGGATGCGGGCGGTTTCGAGCACCAGCGCGCTGCCCGAGGCGTCGTCGTTCGCGCCGGGGGCGTCGGCGGTGGCGTTCATCACGTCGGTGACGCGGCTGTCGATGTGCCCGCCGACGATGACGTAACGGTTGGGGTCGGAGCCCTTCTGGATGCCGAGCACGTCCTCGACCACCACGCCGTCCGGCGCGCGCAGGCCGGTGAAGCGGCGGGCGAGGCGCTCGACGGTGATGCACCCGCCGCATTGCCTGGACAGCGTCGCGAACCGCTTCGCCGCCCAGCTCCGCGCCGCGCCGATCCCACGCTTGGGGTCGGTGGTGGAGGACAAGGTGTGGCGGGTGCCGAACGCCACCAGCGACTCGACGTCGGCGCGGAGGCGGGCGGGGGAGGGTGCCTCGCGGGCGAGCGCCGGGCCTGGGAGGGCAAGCGCAAGGAGCAGACCGGCCCGAAGTTTCCGAAGTTTCCGGGAAAACGACACATCCGGCGCCTTGCCCGAACGGCAACCCGACCGTCGCGCCGGCGCGACGCGGGTGGAGGCGAAGGAGACTGTGTTGCCCATGCGCCTACGTCAGCACGGCTGCTCCAACTTTGCTAGGGGCTGATCCGGGCTCGACCAGCGCCTCGCAACTGGGCCACGGCGCGCAGGCAGCCGCATGCATCCGAGGCGGACCCAGGCACAGGGCCGGGCGACGGTGGGGGATGCTCGATCGTCGGTGTTTGCGGACCGGCAGCTTTCGCGGCGCAACTCGACCGAACGCCTTGCGAGCCTAGAAGGTATAGCGAAGCGACACGCGCACCTGCCTCGGCTCGACCGGATGAAGGTGGTAATCGTCCATGCCGCCGCTCGGCTCGCCGGGCAAACGCGAAGTGTAGAAGTAAGTGATGTCATTATCCCGCGAACCAAGGACGTTGAGCAGATCGATGCCGAGCCTTGTCCTGCCGCACTGCCAGTAGCCACCGAGATTGATCAAGGTCGTTGGAGTCGAACGCGCGCTGTCGTCTTCGATCAGCGGCGCGGAACCGAAGTGGCGGAGCCGGAGCGAGCCCGACAGGCCGTGGCCGAGGTTAAGCGCGGCACCGGCGGAAAGCACATTGTCAACCGAGTTGGGGATGCGCGTCTGGCCGGGGGCGACGTCATGAAAACGGGCGTGGGTGAACGCCGCCGCACCGTCCAGCGTCAGCCAGTTGGTCGGACGCCAGAACATCGTTGCTTCGGTACCGTAGCGGCGGGTCGCTTCGTTCGGCTCGGTCGAACCTCCATCGCCTGAGAACACGAGCTCCGAATCCAGGCTCAGATAGTAGCCGACGATCGAGGCCGTGAAGCGCCGGTATTCCAATCGCGCACCCAACTCCGCGCCGCGCGCCTTGACCAGGACGGGCATCCGATCGACCGGCTCGCCCGTCTTCGGATCGAACCGGATGGTCGCGCCGCGGACGTCGTTGGAGTGGAAGCTCTCACCATAGTTTGCGTAGAGTTCAAGATGGTTGGTCGCACGCCATGCCAGCGCGGCCTTGGGCCCGAGAATGCCGTCCGATCCATCGCCCGAGTTCGCCGGGTTGGTCTCGCCACCCACGCTGTAGCCGTACAGATCGCCGCGAAGACCGAGCACCAGCCGTAACCGATCGGTGAGCGATGCCGCGCTCTCGACGTACAGCGCCCCGGAATATTCATCGACCTGATCCTGCCGGGTGGTACCGATACGGACGGCTCGGACCGTGTGATAAAGGCCGATCTTGCCGATGTGATCGTAACGCGCGTCGCCACCGACGGCGAAGGCCACCGGAACCCCGGCCACCGATGCGTCGATCGTGTGTCGCAGCGATCCGCCGAACACGCCGCGCTGGTCGCGCTGCTGGAACTCGTCGCCGTTGATCGGATCGTCGAGATAATAGGTGAAGTTCGAGGTTAACCAAAACCGGTAGTAGAGCGCGAACAGGTTAACTTCGGTGCTGCCGAACTTGCCGTTTCCGGTCAGACCCAGGCGAGTTGTCTCGCCCCCCAGATACGGGTCGATGTTGCCGTAACGTCCGATCAATCCAGCTTCGATTGCCCGCTGTGGCACCTGATCGGTCGCGTTCCAGGTCGCGTGGTAGCCGGACAAGCCAACATTCCAGGCATTGGTCGAGTATTTGACGAGCGCGTTCACCTTTTGGAGATTCTCGTCGAGCGTCCATGGGCCGTCCGAGAAGGTGCCGTCCAGCGCAACCAGCAGGTCTCCTGTGCTCAAGGAAGTACTGCCTGCCGCGAGCGCGCGGTAGTAGCCGAAGCTTCCCAATGTCACCTCGGCGAGCGGCGCGGCGAGCCGGCTTGCGGTGCTGAACTTGACCGTGCCGGCCGCGGAAAAGTCGCCGACGTCGGCGAAAAAAGGTCCTTTCCGGTAGTCGATCCGCTCGATGAGCTCAGGGATCAGGAAGTTCAGGTCCAGATAGCCCTGCCCATGGCCGTGCGTCCGCATGTTGATGGGGACGCCATCGACAAACCCGGCGAAGTCGGTGCCGTGATCGAGGTTGAAGCCGCGGAGGAAGTATTGATTGGCTTTGCCGGTACCCGAGTGCTGGGTCGCGATTACGCCAGGCACGTTCTCGACCAGCTCGCCGACGCGACTCAGCGGCTTGTCTTCGAAATCCCTATAACCGACCACGCCCTGGGACCCCGTTGTCGCAGTGCCAATCTGCGCGATGGCGCGGCCATAAACCACAACGTCGTCGGCCTTCGGATCCTTTAGCGCACTCTGATCCTCAACCGCCTGCGCTCCGGCGCTGAACGGCAACGCGAGCGCAAGGAGAACCATTCCCGCAAGACGTCCGAAGGAGCGCGAGACGCCTTCCCACACGGTGCCAACATCGCCTCATGATCCCTGCCGGCGAATACCGATCTCGCGGATGGGAGTTCCGGTCAAGGGCGCGGTGCGGGGTTGCTGTCGGGCGAGCGGCGCCTTTGCTGCATTTGCTCACCAGACGCGGAAAGGGCGGCCGCTGCCGGACCGCCCTCTCTGATCGTCGGATCGCCGTCACGGAGTAAATCCGTGACGTCGGTCGAGGCGGTGGAGCCGCCTCGCCGGCCGGCTCGACGCGAGTCCTGGAATAGCGTCCGCGATCCCAGGCCGCGTCAGCGCTAGCGCTTGCTGAACTGGAAGCTGCGGCGGGCCTTGGCGCGGCCGTACTTCTTGCGCTCGACCGTACGGCTGTCGCGGGTCAGGAAGCCCGCTGCCTTCACCGGAGCGCGGAGCGCCGGCTCGTACTTGGTCAGCGCCTGGCTGATGCCGTGCTTCACCGCGCCGGCCTGGCCCGAGAGGCCGCCGCCCTTGACGGTGCAGATCACGTCATACTGCCCCTCGCGCTCGGTGATGCCGAACACCTGGTTGATGACGAGGCGCAGCGTCGGGCGCGCGAAATAGACTTCCTGATCGCGGGTGTTGATCGTGATCTTGCCGGTGCCGGGCTTGAGCCAGACGCGCGCGACCGCGTCCTTGCGGCGGCCGGTCGCGTAGGCGCGGCCCTGCTTGTCGAGCTCCTGCGCCCGCAGCGGCGCACGCTGGACCGGCTCGTCGATCTGGCCCGAGAGATAGGCGTCGGCGCGCTCGTCGGAGGCTTCGACGGCGGTCTCGCGCTGCTGCTGGAGCGCGGCGCCGAGATCGGAGAGGGACTGGCGGTTGTCGGACATTTAGGCGCCCACCTTGTTCTTGCGGCTCATCGCCGCGATGTCGAGGACTTCGGGGTTCTGGGCTTCGTGCGGATGCTCGGACCCGGCGAAGATGCGCAGGTTGCGCATCTGCTCGCGGCCCAGCGGCCCGCGCGGGATCATCCGCTCGACGGCCTTCTCCAGCACGCGCTCGGGGAAGCGGCCTTCCAGCACCTTCTCGGCGGTGATGCTCTTGATGCCGCCGGCATAGCCGGTGTGCTTGTAATAGACCTTCTGACCCAGCTTGTTGCCGGTGAACCGCACCTTATCCGCGTTGATGACGATGACGTTGTCGCCGCAATCGACATGGGGGGTGAAGCTGGTCTTGTGCTTGCCGCGCAGCACGTTGGCGATCACCACCGCGGCGCGGCCGACCACCAGGTCGGTGGCGTCGACGATGTGCCACTTCTTCTCCACCTCGTGCGGCTTGGCCGACTTGGTGGTCTTCATCAGCGCCTTCATGGCTCTTTGGACCTCATGCAAAACGAAACGCGCCGATCCCGCGGGACCGGCGCCGTGGCGGCCGAATGCGACGGCGCAGGCAGAAAGTCAAGGTTCAGGCCGCTTTCGCGACGGGTAACGACGTACCCGGAGGCGGGTTACTCCGGCGCCGTCGCCTCGCTCACCCACTGAACCACCACGTCGGGCGCGGCGACCGGCCAGCTCTCGATCACGGGCAGGTCGTAGCCGTGGAGCTCGCCGATCCGCCGGGCGAGCGCGGCGGCGCGGGTCGGCAGCGTCTTGAACGTCGCCGAGATCTCGTGCGCGGTCTGCACCTCCTCCTCGAAACGGAAGATCGAGGCGCAGGGGACGAGGTTGACGCAGGCGGCCAGCCGCTCCTCGATCACCTGCTGCGCGACGCGCTCGGCTTCCTCGGCCTCGGCGAAGGTGACGTGGACGAGCGCGATCGTCATCGCCACGCCCCGATCGCGTGCGCGGCCCAGGCGGTGGCGATCACCAGCAGCGCGCCGGTCAGCTGATGGAGCGCCGCGAGCCAGATCGGCACCCCGGCCATCACCGTGGCGATGCCGAGCAGGATCTGCGTCCCCACGACCGCATGGATCGCGATCGAGGCGGGACGCGAGCCCGCCCGCCGGGCCTGACGGGCGAGGAGGACGACCATCGCCACGACCACCCACGCCCACCAGCGGTGGACGAAGTGGACGATCGCCGGGTCCGCGGTCAGCATCGCGCCCAGGCTCTCGCCCGACAGCGTCGGACCCGGGAAGAGGCGGCCGTTCATGAGCGGCCATTCGTTGGTCACCAGCCCCGCGCGCATCCCCGCGACGAGCGCGCCGAGCAGCAGCTGGACGAACAGCGCCGCGCCGGTCAGCGCCGCGATCGAGGTCAGCCGCGCGGGGCGGGCGTACGGATCGCGGTCGAGCGCGCGCAGGTCGAGCGCGGTCCAGACCACCCCCGCCAGCGTCACCAGCGCGGTCAGCAGATGCGCCGCGAGCATCGCGGGCGCGACCTCGGTCCGATCGGGTGCGAAGCCGGACTTGACCATGATCCAGCCGATCGCGCCTTGCAGGCCGCCGAGCGCGAGCAGCGCGACCAGCCGCCAGGCGTAGCCGCGCGGGATCTGCCGCCGGATCGCGAACCAGATCAGCGGCAGCGCGAAGACCGAGCCGATCAGCCGGGCGAGCAGCCGGTGGACATATTCCCAGAAGAAGACCGTCTTGAACCCGGCGAGCGTCATGCCGGCGTTGAGCGCTTCATATTGCGGGATGCGGCGATAGGCGGCGAACTCCGCCTGCCACTGCGCGTCGGTGAGCGGCGGGATCACGCCGGAGATCGGCTTCCACTCGGTGATCGACAGCCCCGATTCGGTCAGCCGCGTGACGCCGCCGACGACCACGATCGCGACGATCATCGCCGCCACGACGAACAACCAGCGGGACAGCGCGAGCGGGCGCGCGCGCGTCATGAACTGCGGACTGAGCTGGAGCATCCCCGCCCGATACGCTTCCGGGCCGCGAATGTCCAAGCGCGGTCCGCAAATGTGACGTTGTAACGTGCGGTCGCCCCGCCTACATTCCTGACCGATGACCGTCACGACTCGCCTCGGCCTCGGCGCGAGCCTCGATCGCCTGGCGATCGGGCTTTCGGGGCTGTGCGTCGTCCACTGTATCGCCACCTCGATCATGCTGGCGATGCTGTCCGCCGCCGGCGGCATCTTGGGCGCGCCGATCATCCACGAGGTCGGTCTGACGATCGCGATCGGGCTGGGAGCGGTGGCGCTCGGGCGCGGCGCGATCGCGCACGGCTACATGATGCCGGCGGCGATGGGGTCGCTCGGGCTGGGGGTGATGGCGGGCGCGCTGAGCTTGCCGCACGACGCCTCCGGGATGGAGTCGGTTTGGACGGTGGTGGGCGTCGGCGTCCTCGCGCTCGGCCACGATCTGAACCGCCGCGCCACCGCCTGAGATCGGCGCGGGCACGGTCGGCGGCGCTTGCCGCAGGCCCGCCGCGGTCCTACCTTCGGGCGATGCCGGGGCACGATCATCACGAACCGCAGGGGACCGATCTGGTCGCCGCCGCGCGCGGCACGCTGGAGCGCTCGGGCGAGCAGTGGACCGCGATGCGCGAGGGCGTGTTCCGCGCGCTCGCCGGCTTCGGCAAGCCCGCGAGCGCCTATGACATCGCCGAGGCGATGAGCCGTGCCGAGGAGCGCCGGGTCGCCGCCAACAGCGTCTATCGCATTCTCGACCTGTTCGTCGGCGCCAACCTGGCGAGCCGGGTCGAGAGCGCGAACGCCTATGTCGCGAACGCCCATCCCGATTGCCTCCACGACTGCATCTTCCTGGTCTGCGACGCCTGCGGGCAGATCACGCATCTGGACGACGACCGGATCACGCAGGGCGTCCGCACCGCCGCCAGCGCCGCCGGCTTCCGGCCCGTCCGGCCCGTGATCGAGGTGCGCGGGAAATGCGCCGGCTGCGCCTGACGGACACATAATGACAAGCGGCGGGCGCTTCGCTAAACCGCGCCGATGAATGCGCTTCCCGAGACGCCGCTCCTCGACTCCGTCGCGACCCCCGCCGACCTTCGCAAGCTCCAGCCCGAGCAGCTTCGCCAGCTTGCCGACGAGCTGCGCCAGGAGGTGATCTCCGCGGTCGGGACGACCGGCGGCCATCTCGGCTCGGGGCTCGGCGTGGTCGAGCTGACGACTGCGATCCACTACGTGTTCAATACGCCCGACGACCGGCTGATCTGGGACGTCGGGCACCAATGCTATCCGCACAAGATCCTGACGGGCAGGCGCAATCGTATCCGCACGCTGCGGCAGGGCGGCGGGCTTTCGGGCTTCACCAAGCGCAGCGAGAGCGAGTTCGACCCGTTCGGCGCCGCGCACAGCTCGACCTCGATCTCGGCGGCGCTCGGCTTCGCGATCGCGAACAAGCTGAACGATCGGCCGGGCAAGGCGATCGCCGTCATCGGCGACGGCGCGATGTCGGCGGGCATGGCGTATGAGGCGATGAACAACGCCGAGGCGGCGGGCAACCGGCTGGTCGTGATCCTCAACGACAACGACATGTCGATCGCGCCGCCGGTCGGCGGGCTCTCCGCCTATCTCTCGCGGATCGCGTCGAGCCGCGAATTCCTGGGCCTGCGCGAGCAGCTGAAGCGGTTGGCGAAGAAGCTGCCCCGGCCGATCGCCGAGGCCGCGCGCAAGACGGACGAGTTCGCCCGCGGGATGACGATGGGAGGCACGCTCTTCGAGGAGCTGGGCTTCTATTACATCGGGCCGATCGACGGCCACAATCTCGAGCACCTGATCCCCGTGCTGGAGAACGTCCGCGACGCGGCCGAAGGCCCGATCCTGGTCCATGTCGTCACCCAGAAGGGCAAGGGCTACGGCCCCGCGGAAGCGTCGGCGGACAAATATCACGGCGTCCAGAAGTTCGACGTCATCACCGGCGCGCAGGCCAAGGCCCCGCCAGGACCGCCGCAATACCAGAACGTCTTTGGCGAGGCGCTCGCTCGCGAGGCCGACCGAGACCCGCGGATCTGCGCGATCACTGCGGCGATGCCGGGCGGCACCGGCGTCGACAAGTTCGCGGCGCGCCATCCCGAGCGGACCTTCGACGTCGGCATCGCCGAGCAGCACGCGGTGACCTTCGCCGCCGGGCTGGCGGCGCAAGGGATGCGGCCGTTCTGCGCGATCTATTCGACCTTCCTCCAGCGCGCCTACGACCAGGTGGTCCACGACGTCGCGATCCAGAACCTGCCGGTGCGCTTCGCGATCGACCGCGCCGGGCTGGTCGGCGCGGACGGCGCGACTCACGCCGGGTCGTTCGACGTCACCTATCTCGCGACGCTCCCGAACTTCGTGGTGATGGCGCCGGCCGACGAGGCCGAACTGGTCCATATGGTCCGCACCTGCGTCGAGCATGACTCGGGCCCGATCGCGGTCCGCTATCCGCGCGGCAACGGCACCGGCGTGGCGATCCCCCCCGAGCCGCAAGTGATCGAGATCGGCAAGGGCCGGATCGTCCGCGAGGGCAAGACGGTCGCGATCCTCTCGCTCGGCACGCGGCTGGGCGAGGCGCTGCGCGCCGCCGAGCAGCTCGAGGCGAAGGGGCTGTCGACTACGGTTGCCGACCTGCGCTTCGCCAAGCCGCTCGACGAGGCGCTGATCCGCCGACTGCTGACTACCCACGAGGTCGCCGTGACGATCGAGGAGGGTGCGGTCGGCGGGCTCGGTGCGCATGTGCTGACCTTGGCGAGCGACGAGGGGCTGACCGACGGCGGGCTCAAGATCCGCACGATGCGGCTCCCGGACCGCTTCCAGGATCAGGACAAGCCCGAGACGCAGTATGCCGAGGCGGGGCTGGACGCGGACGCGATCGTCGCGACGGTGCTGAAGGCGCTGCGGCATAACGAGGCGACCGCTGCGGCGAGTGCTTAGCGATCATCGACGATGAAGCGGCCGAGAAGGCCAAGTGGACTGCAGCGCTACTCTCTTTCTATGATTTGATACTTTCTCGCTTTCGGTATTGTTCTTGCGGTATCCGCGCCCCCTATCGCACTAAGTAACTTCATGCATTTGCCTGGCCGACGAACAGGTGATCTCACTTTCATCGGATGCATGGGGGTGGGGTTCTGCCGGTGGGTTGCGGCGTTTACGCTGGTGCGACACGCGGTTTCCGGTGCTATCGTGGTCAGCAAGGCAGCGCGACCCCGGATCAAGTCCGGGGTGACGAGAGGGGCGGGCTCCGCCGCCGCCCCCTTGTGCGCCGCACAATCTGCCTTCACGATGCGACCATATCGTGACGGAGGCGTTACCGCATTCGATGGGGCAGGCGTTCGACGAGATCATGGGGGCAGGGGCCGAAGCCCGGCCCGAACTGGCGGCGATCGGGCGCTGGCTGGCCGACACGCCCGCCGACGAGCTCCGCCGCCGTCAGCACGCCGCCGAGGCGACCTTCCGCCAGCTCGGCATCACCTTCGCGGTCTATGGCGAGAGCGAGGCGTCCGAGCGGATCATCCCGTTCGATATCGTGCCCCGCGTGTTCCTGCCCGACGAGTGGGCGCGGCTGTCGGAGGGGCTGGTCCAGCGGGTCGAGGCGATCAACGCCTTCCTCGACGACATCTACGGCGAGCGCCGCATCCTGAAAGAGGGCGTGCTCCCCGCCGATCTCGTCCTGGGCAATCCGCAGTTCCGGCCCGAGATCGCCGGCATCCGCCCGCCGCACGGCGTCTGGGCGCATATCTGCGGGATCGACCTCGTCCGCACCGGGCCGGATCAGTTCTTCGTGCTGGAGGACAATGCGCGCACGCCGTCCGGCGTCAGCTACATGCTAGAGAACCGCGAGGCGATGGTGCGGCTGTGTCCCGAGTTGTTCGGGATGTTCCGGGTGGCGGCGGTCGACAGCTACCCCGACCTGCTGCTCCAGACGATGCGCTCGGTCGCGCCGCGGGGATCGGCGGGGGCCCCGACCTGCGTCGTCCTGACGCCCGGCCATTACAACTCGGCCTATTACGAACACAGCTTCCTCGCCGATTCGATGGGGATCGAGCTGGTCGAGGGGGCCGACCTCGTGGTGGACGACGACGTCGTCTACATGCGGACGATCGCCGGGCGGGTGCGGGTCGACGTGATCTACCGCCGGATCGACGACGATTTCCTCGATCCTTTGGTGTTCCGCCCGGACTCGGCGCTCGGCGTGCCGGGGCTGATCGCAGCCTATGCCGCGGGGAACGTCGCGATCCTCAACGCGCCGGGCAACGGCATCGCCGACGACAAGGCGATCTACAGCTACATGCCCGAGATCGTCCGCTTCTATTCGGGGGCGGAGGCGAAACTGCCGAACGTCGAGACCTATCGCTGTCGCGAGCCCGAGGCGCTGAAGTATACGCTCGCCAATCTCGACAAGCTGGTGGTCAAGCTGGTCGACGGCTCGGGCGGCTACGGCATGCTCGTCGGCCCGACTGCGACCAAGGCGCAGATCGAGGAGTTCCGCGCCGCGCTGATCGCCGAGCCGCATCGCTACATCGCCCAGCCGACACTGGCGCTGTCGACCGTGCCGACGCTCGCCGACTCGGGGCTGTCGCCGCGCCATGTCGACTTCCGGCCGTTCGTGCTGAGCGGATCGAAGGGGGTGCAGGTGGTGCCCGGCGGGCTGACGCGGGTCGCGCTCAAGGAGGGCTCGCTGGTCGTCAATTCGTCGCAGGGCGGCGGGACCAAGGACAGCTTCGTGCTGATGCCCGACGCACCGCAGCGCCAGACGCAGAGCATGAGCGGGATGACCCAGTCGCAGGGGCGCGGCTGATGGAGATGCTGTCGCGCGTCGCCTCGTCGCTCTACTGGCTCGGCCGCTACGTCGAGCGCGCGGATTTCGCGGCGCGGCTGGTCGAGGCGACGGTGCGGCTCGACGTCCTTTCGGCCCGGCCCGCGGGCGAGGCGGCGTGGCGCTCGGCCCTGGCGGTGACCGAGAGCGAGGAGGCGTTCGCCGCCAGCGGCGCGTCGGCGGCGCAGGCCGAGGTCGCGCGCTTTCTCACCCGCGACACCTCGCACCCGGGCTCGATCGTCCGCTGCCTCGACATGGCGCGCAACAACGCGCGCGCTGTCCGCGTCGCGCTCAGCCGGGAAGCGTGGACGGCGATCAACCGCGCGTGGCTGGTGTTCGATCGCCGTCACCGGACCGATACCGATGCGACGCTGGCGCTGACCGACCTGGTGCTGGCCGAGACCCGCGGCTTCGAGGGCGCGATCCACCGGATGCTGCGCAACCAGACGACGCTGTTCATCCGCCTGGGCATGGCGGTGGAGCGAGCGGACAACACCGCGCGGCTGGTCGACGTCAAATACCATCTGCTGTTGCCCGCGGGCGAGCAGGTCGGCGGCGCGGTCGACCGGGACCAGTGGACGACGATCCTCCAGACGGTTTCGGCCGTGACCGCCTATCGCTGGCTCTACACCGATGGGCTCGATCCCTTGAACGTCATCGACCTGCTGCTCTCGCGCGCGGAACTGCCGCGGAGCATGGCGGCGTCGTCGGAGGAGGTGGTCGAGATCCTCAACGCGCTCGCCCGCCAGACGGGCAGTCACGGCGAGGCCGACCGGATGGCGCGGATGCGACAGTCGCGGGTCGTTCGGACGAAGTCGAGCGAGGCAATCGCGTCGGGACTGCACCAGCATCTCCAGGCGTTCATCGCCGAGAATGCGCAGCTTCACGCAGCGATCGGCCGCCAGTTCCGGTTCAGCTGATGCTTTCCCATGGTAATTTGTTCGTCCTGAGGAGCGGCTGAGCGACGGCGAAGCCGCCTATCGAAGGACTTGGGGCGCACTGTCCTTCAATACGAGCCTTCGCCGCGCTCAGGCTCTACTCAGGACGAACGGAAGTGAGGACGAATGCGCCTGTCGATCGATCACCGCACTACGTATCGTTTCTCCACCGCGCAGGATCGGCTGGTGCAGCGACTGCGGATGACGCCCGAGAACACGCACGATCAGACGATCGCGTCATGGCACATCGCGGTCGATTGCGACGCGCGGATGCGCCGGCACCGCGACGGCTTCGGCAATTGTACGACGATGCTCTACTGCGAGGGGCCGCTCGACAGTATCGAGATCACGGTCGCGGGCGAGGTCGTGACGAGCCATTCGGACGGCGTCCTGCGGGGGACGCTGGAGCCGCTCCCCGCGGCGCTGTTCCGCCGCTCGACCCCGCTGACCCGCGCGGACGAGGCGATCGTCAACTTCGCGCGCGATCAGGTCGAGGCCAGCCCGATCGGAACGCTCCACCGGCTGACCGCGGCGGTGCGCGACCGGGCGGTGATCGACCGTGGCCGCCCGATCCCCGGACGGACCGCCGCCCAGGCCTTCGCCGGCGAGGCGAACACGCCGCGCGATCTGGCCCACCTCTTCGTCGCCGCGGCGCGGTCGCTCGGCTTTCCGGCGCGCTACGTCGGCGGCTATTGCGATCTGGAAGGCGATCACCGGCCGACCCCGCACGCCTGGGCGGACGCTCATGTCGACGGCTTGGGCTGGGTCGGCTTCGATCCGACGCTGGGGCTCTCGCCCGAGGAGCATCACGTGCGCGTCGCGGTGGGGCTCGACGCGACCGACGCGGCGCCGGTCGCGGGATCGCGGCTCGGCGAGGGCGACGAACGGCTCGACGTCGAGGTGACCGTCTCGGTCGAGGGCTGAGCGGTCAGGCGGCGTCGGCGGCGGCGGTCGTCCAGCCGAGTCGCGGAATGGTGATCGAGCGCCGACCGGACAGGTCGGTCCGGCACACGATCAGGTCGCGGCTTTCGATGTAGCTCACCAGCCGGCGCACGCGGCCGAGCGACGACGTGCCGTAGGTCTCGGCGAGCGCCGCATCGGACGGGCAGGGGCCGTTCTCCCTGGCCGCGCGGGCCATGAGCAGGAACGCGCCGAGCATGTCGTCGGGCAGCGCGCCGCCGAGCGCCAGCGCCTCCGCCCAGGCCGGGTCGGCGGTGTCGAAGATGCCCGCGCGCGCGCAACTCAGCCGGCGCGAGAAGGCGGGGAGATCGAGCGCGGGCCGCGCCAGCCCCATCATCCGGCAGCGCACCTGGAAGTCCTGGAACAGCACCGATGCGGGCCGCCCGGCGGTCTCCGCCTCGGCCACGATCGCGCGCAGGACCGCAGCGTAGATCGCCTCGACCTCGTCCTCCGATCGCTCCGGCTCGGCGGCGAGCGGCGCGGGTCGGGTGAGGTCGGCGAGCAGCTCCTCCGCCGGAACGCGGCGCGGGCGTGCGTCGAACGCCATCGGCAGCATCGGCGCGGTCTCCGGCTCGGGCTCGGCGAAGATCAAATCCTTGAGGTCGGCGGCCGGTGCGGTGGGGAGGGGGGTGAGCTTGGGCGAGCCGCTGCGGGCGCTCGTCTCGACCGCGCCGATCTTCACCGTCACCGGTCGGCGGCAGATCGCGGGGCCGAGCGCCAGAAAGGTGCCGCGCGCGAGATCGCGGATCGCCTCCGCCTGTCGCCGCTCCATCCCGAGCAGGTCGGCGGCGCGCGCCATGTCGATATCGAGGAAGGTCCGCCCCATCAGGAAGTTCGACGCCTCGGCGGCGACGTTCTTGGCGAGCTTCGCCAACCGCTGGGTCGCGATCACCCCGGCGAGCCCGCGCTTGCGCCCGCGGCACATCAGGTTGGTCATCGCGGAGAGCGAGGCGCGTCGCACCTCCTCCGCCACTTCGCCGCCGGTCGTGGGCGCGAACAGCTGCGCCTCGTCGACCACCACCAGCGCCGGATACCAATGCTCGCGCGGGGCATCGAACAGCGCGGAGAGGAAGGCGGCGGCGCAGCGCATCTGCCCCTCGGCCTCCAGGCCTTCCAGGCTCAGCACGACGCTCGCGCGGTGCTCGCGCAGCCGCCCCGCGATCCGCGCGATCTCGCGCTCGCTATAGTCGGACGCCTCGACCACGACATGGCCATAGCTCGGCCCGAGCGTGACGAAGTCGCCCTCGGGATCGATCACGACCTGCTGGACCTGCCCCGCCGAGCGTTCGAGCAGGCGGCGCAGCAGGTGCGACTTGCCCGAGCCCGAATTGCCCTGGACGAGCAGGCGGGTGGCGAGCAGTTCCTCGAGATCGATCGCGACCGGGCTGCCGGTCGAATCGGCCCCCATGTCCACGGCGACGGTCATCGCGGCCGTTTGGCCGATGCGGCGGGGCGGGGGCAAGGGACTTGCTTGTCGCGCCGTCGCCGCGCGGGGTAGGGTCTGTCCGAAGGGGACGACGATGCAGGACCGGCCCATGACGATCGCCCATCTGGCGCAGCGGCTGCTCGGCAAATCGCTCGACGAGCTGGACGAGGAGGAGCGCCGGGTCCTGACGGGGATCGAGACGGGGCAGACCGTCAGCCGCGACGCAGGCGATGTCGCCGACGAACGCGCCACGTTCGGCGAGCGCCTGTCGGACCGGGTCGCCGCGGTCGGCGGATCGTGGAGCTTCATCATCGCCTTTGCGGCGGTGCTGTTCGGCTGGATGCTGCTCAATTCGGGCGTGCTCGCGCAGCTCGGCCGCGCGTTCGACCCCTATCCGTATATCTTCCTCAATCTGATGCTCTCGACGCTCGCCGCGGTCCAGGCGCCGATCATCATGATGAGCCAGAACCGGCAGGCAGCGAAGGACAGGCTCGCCGCCAGTCTCGACTATGAGACCAACCTGCGCGCCGAGCTCGACATCCTGCGATTGCACCACAAGCTGGACCAGCAGGTGATCGAGCGGCTCGACCGGCTGGACGCGAAACTGGACGCTCTGGCGAAATCCGCGGCGGCGGATTAGGAGCGACGCCCGGTTCGATCAGAGGCGTCCATGGCAGGCCATTCCAAGTTCAAGAACATCATGCACCGCAAAGGTGCCCAGGATAAGAAGCGCTCGGGCATGTTCTCCAAGCTCTCGCGCGAGATCACCGTCGCGGCGAAATCCGGGTTGCCGGACCCCGATATGAACCCGCGCCTGCGCGCGGCGGTCAACGCCGCCAAGGCACAGTCGATGCCCAAGGACAACATCCAACGCTCCATCGACAAGGCGGCGCGCGGCGACGCCGAGACCTATGAGGAGATCCGCTACGAGGGCTTCGGCCCCGCCGGGGTCTCGCTGATCATCGAGGCGCTGACCGACAACCGCAACCGCACCGCCACCAACGTCCGCACTGCGGTGAGCAAGAACGGCGGCAATCTCGGCGCGAGCGGCTCGGTCAGCCATGCGTTCGATCGCCTTGGCCTCATCAGCTATCCCGCGAGCGTCGGCGATGCCGAAAAGGTGTTCGAGGCGGCGCTCGAGGCGGGGGCGGAGGACGTCACCTCGTCGGAGGAGGGCCACGAGATCTGGACCGCACAGGGCGACCTGCACGAGGTCGCCAAGGCGCTGGTTCCCGTGCTCGGCGAGGCGGAAGGGGCCAAGCTCGCCTGGCGGCCGCAGACGATGATCGAGGTCGGCGAGGACGACGCGGCGACGCTCTTCAAGCTGATCGACGCGCTCGACGACGACGACGACGTCCAGACCGTGTGGGGCAATTACGAGGTCTCGGACGAGGTCATGGAGAAGATGGGGTGATCCTGCGGCCGTGATCATCCTGGGCCTCGATCCCGGTCTCGGGACGACCGGCTGGGGCGTGATCCGTGCCGACGGCAACCGGCTTTCGCATATCGCCAACGGCCAGATCCGCACCGATCCATCGATGCCGCTGCCGCGCCGCCTGACCAACCTCCATGCCGCGCTGCTCGACGTGATCCGCTCGGAACGGCCCGAGGGCGCGGCGGTGGAGGAGGTGCTGGGCAACACCAACGCGGTGTCGACGCTGAAGCTCGGCCAGGCGCGCGGCGTCGTCCTGCTCGCCGCGGCGGGCGCGGGGCTCGCGATCGGTGAGTACCACCCCTCCACCGTCAAGAAGGCGGTGGTCGGCACCGGCGGGGCGGAGAAGCGGCAGATCCAGGCGATGATGCAGGTGCTGCTCCCGGGCGTGACGCTGGCCGGCCCCGACGCCGCCGACGCGCTCGCGGTCGCGATCACCCACGCCCACCACCTCGCCAGCGCCGCGGGCCTCGCGCGTCGTATCCGTGCGGGGGCGTGACGCACCGCGGACGATCGCTTAGGCTTCCCCGATGATCGCGCATCTCAAGGGAAGGATCGACGAGACCGGGATCGACCATGCCGTGATCGACGTCGGCGGCGTCGGCTATCTCGTCGGTGCCTCGTCGCGCACGCTCGCGGCGCTGCCGCCGGTCGGAGAGGCGGCGACGCTCTTCACCGAGCTGCTCGTCGGCGAGGACTTCCTCCGCCTCGTCGGCTTCGCCCGCGCCGACGAGCGCGACTGGTTCCGGTTGCTCACGGGGGTGCAGGGCGTCGGCGCGCGCGTGGCGCTCGCGATCCTCTCCGCGCTCGAGCCCGTCGATCTCGCCCGCGCGATCGCCGCGCAGGACAAGGCGACCGTCGCGCGCGCCAACGGCGTCGGACCCAAGCTCGCCGAGCGGATCGTCCGCGAGTTGAAGGACAAGGCCGGTGGGATCGTCCTCGGCCCTGCCGCCGCCGCGCAGTCTGTCCTGGCCGGGGCGAGCGTCGACGCGGTCTCCGCCCTCCTCAACCTCGGCTTCCGCCCGGCGGAGGCCAGTGGCGCGGTCGCCGCGGCGAACGACGAGCTGGGGGAGGGTGCGACGCTCGATGCGCTGGTCCGGCTGGCGCTCAGGAAGGCGGCGAAGTGAGGCGCGCCACCTGCCGCTGCGGCCAGCTTGCCGTTCACTGCGCGGGCGAGCCGGTGCGCGTCTCGGTCTGCCACTGCCTCAACTGCCAGCGTCGCTCGGGCAGCTCTTTCGCGGCGCAGGCCCGATTTCCCGAGGCGGCGGTGACGATCACCGGTGACGCAAAGATGTGGAGCCAGGCCGGCGACAGCGGCGATATCGCTCACTTCGGCTTCTGTCCGGAATGCGGCTCGACGGTTTTTTGCCGCAACGAGGGGATGCCGGGCCTCGTCGCGGTCGCGATCGGGGCGTTCGCCGATCCGTCGTTTCCCGCGCCCACCGTCTCCGTCTACGAGAATCGCAAGCACGCCTGGGTGGAGATCGTCGCGGAGGGCGTCGTCCATGACTGAGGTCGCCGCGTGACCGCGCGCACCGTCGCGATCTACAGCCTCAAGGGCGGGGTCGGGAAGACGACGCTGGCCGTCAATCTCGCCTGGGCCTCGGCGGCATTGTCGTCTCGGCGGACCTTGTTGTGGGACCTCGACGGGCAGGCGGCGGCGACCTGGCTGCTCGGCCACGAGCCGGGCGGGCGCGAAGCGGGGGCGGCGATCCGGGGCGATACCGCCGCGAAGAAGCTCGTCCGCGGAACCGCGATCGTGGGCCTCGACCTGCTTCCGGCCGACGCCTCGCTCCGCGACCTCGACGTCGCGTTCCGCGCGCTCGACAAGAAGAAGCGGCTGGCCAAGCTCGTCGCCGAGCTGGCGGACGGCTACGACCGGATCGTGATCGACTGTCCGCCGGGGCTGACCGACACGTCCGACCAGATCCTGCGCGCGGCCGATCTCGTCGTCGTCCCGGTGATCCCTTCCGCGCTGTCGCGCCGCGCGCTCGACGTGATCGCCGCGCACGTCGCCGCCAAGAAGGGTCCGAAGGTGACTCTCGCGCCGGTGTTCTCGATGGTCGACCGGCGGCGGGCACTCCACCGCGAGGCGCTGGCCGAGCACCCGGATTGGCCCGCGATCCCGATGGCGAGCGCGTTCGAGGCGATGACCGAACGCCGCGCGCCGCTCGGCGCGTTCGCCCCGCGCGGCTCGATCGGGGTGGAGGCTGTGGCGGTGCTCTGGCGGCGGGTCGAGGCGGCGCTGGCGCGATAGCGGGGGCTGGCGCTCGCAACGCCGCTCGTCCATCGGGGGCCGACTGCAACGGGGGTGACGGGTGATCGACGAACCGGAAGCGCCACACGGCCATCACAAGTCTGGGATCGCCTGGCTCGACCTGGCGCTCGCGCTCTCCGTCCTGGCACTGTCGGGGGCGTCGCTGCTGACCGCGCGGCATACCGGGCACACGATGGAGAAGCTGGTCCAGGAGAACTCCCGACTGGTGCGCGCCAATGCGACGCCCGTGCTTCAGTTCCTCACCGGCAATGTCGATGGCGATCGGCGGGCGCTGACGCTCAGCGTCGCCAACGTCGGCACGGGCACCGCGCGGGTGATCTGGTTCCAGGTCGAGAAGGACGGGGTTCGCCAGACCGACCCGACCGACCTGATCGATTATCAGCCCCGCGCCGAGGAGCAGGACTATCTGCCGACCCGTCCCGTCGGCGGCACCTATTTCCCCGCGGGAGAGACCCGGAATTTCATGATGTGGCGGTATCCGCGCAGCGCGGCGAGCCGCGCGAAATGGGAGGCGTTCGATCAGGCGCGCACGGGCGTGACGGTGTCCGCCTGCTTCTGCTCGGTTTTGGGCGAATGCTGGACGTCGCACCTCGCCGCCGACATGCCGAAGCCGGTCGCCGCCTGCACGATGCAGAATGTCGTGAACTTCAGCGAATCGCCACCGGCAAGCCGCCGCTGATCCGCGATGACCGACGACCGCCTCATCACCCCCGCGCGCCGCGTCGAGGACGTCGACGCGGCGTTGCGCCCCAAGCGGCTCGACGAGTTCGTCGGCCAGGCGGCCGCGCGCGAGAACCTGCGCGTGTTCATCGAGGCCGCGCGGGGCCGGGGCGAGGCGCTCGACCATGTCCTCTTCTTCGGCCCCCCCGGCCTCGGCAAGACCACGCTTGCGCAGATCGTCGCGCGCGAGATGGGGGTGGGGTTCCGCGCCACCTCCGGCCCGGTCATCGCCAAGTCGGGCGATCTCGCCGCGCTGCTGACCAACCTTGAGGACGGCGACGTGCTGTTCATCGACGAGATCCACCGTCTCCAGCCCGCGGTTGAGGAGGTGCTCTACCCGGCGATGGAGGACCGGGCGCTCGATCTGATGATCGGCGAGGGGCCGTCGGCGCGGAGTGTCCGGATCGACCTGCCGCGCTTCACCCTGATCGGTGCGACGACCCGGCAGGGGCTGCTGACGACGCCGCTGCGCGACCGGTTCGGCATCCCGATCCGCCTTCAATTCTACACGGTCGAGGAGCTGACCCGCGTCGTCACCCGCGCAGCCGGGCTGCTCGATCTCGCCGTTACGCCCGATGGAGCGGTCGAGATCGCCCGTCGCGCACGCGGGACTCCCCGGATCGCCGGCCGCCTGCTCCGCCGGGTACGCGATTTCGCCAGCGTCGCCGGAACGCCCGAGGTCGACCGCGCCGCCGCCGATCGCGCGCTGACCCGGCTGGAGGTCGACGCGCTCGGGCTCGACGCGATGGACCGGCGCTACCTGACGATGATCGCCGACATCTATCGCGGCGGTCCCGTCGGCGTGGAGACGCTCGCAGCCGGCCTCAGCGAGCCGCGCGACACGATCGAGGAGGTGATCGAGCCTTACCTGATCCAGCTCGGTCTGGTCGCGCGGACGGCGCGGGGCCGTTGCCTCAACGCCGGCGGCTGGAAGCACCTGGGGCTGAATCCGCCGCCCGGATCGCAGGACGGGCTGTTCGACACCTAACGGCAGAACCCCGCGCGGTCGTCCTCCAGGTGAAGGTGGTTGCGGTGCGCGGCGTTGTAGTCGGGCGACAGCACCGTCCCGAACCGCTTGCAGGCGGATGCGCGGATCGTCTGGAGGAACGCTCGCGTCTGCGCGTCTGGCGAGGTCCAGTCGCTCAGGATCGAGACCCGCCGCCCGTCCTTGAGCACGAACGCGGCCACGTCGATGGCGTTGGCGATCGCATGCCCCGATCGCCGCGCCGTGCCCGCCACGTTGCGGCACGAATAGCTGCCCATGCTCTCGATCTTCGCGAGCTCGCTGCCGAGCATCTGGTACGCCGCCGGAGCGACGGCATTGCGCGCCCACTGCGCATAGGTCCGCGCCTCGCCGCAGCGGACCGCACCGAGATTGGTGGTGGGGACGCCGACATCGAGCAG
The DNA here is from genome assembly GCF_058313435.1 of Sphingomonas sp. SP6. Taxonomy (NCBI): domain Bacteria; kingdom Pseudomonadati; phylum Pseudomonadota; class Alphaproteobacteria; order Sphingomonadales; family Sphingomonadaceae; genus Sphingomonas; species Sphingomonas sp. SP6. The sequence goes on along the minus strand of NZ_JBZFLG010000001.1, from coordinate 1,055,990 downwards.
CTTCACCGTGCCGACGATGGCGCAGCCGGGGCCGAACTGGCGATCGGGCAGGGGTTCGAAATCGACCCCGAACGCGCGCAGGTCCGCCTCGCACATCGCGGTCTCGCGCCTGGACGGGCCCACGACCGGCATGGCGGACGATCGCGAATCGGAGCGCGCAGGTCGCTCCGCTCGCCCGCAGGCCGCGAGCGAGAGCGCCAGCGACACGATCAGGACGACCCTCACCTTACACCCCGTTTCGCGCCGAGGTTGCCGCAGCGCGGCTCGGCTTGTTGCCGTTGGAATCAAGGAAGAAAAGAGGCGCCTCGCGGTTCCCGGGCCGAACGGACACCGCTTTGCGCCTAACCGATCCCGTCCAAAGTCCTTGGTTGCTCCCTCCTGCAACGCCCGCTAGGGGCCGGGACGGGCCACGCGGTCCCAACGCCGCGCGTGCTCTCTGCGAGGAGAGACTGACATGACCGATACTCTGGCGCCCGCCACCGCGGCGGCCGCGAAGCCTGCCGTCAAGCCGGCTCGCCCCCACTTCTCCTCCGGTCCCTGCGCCAAGCCTCCGGGCTGGGACGCGGCGAAGATCGCGACCGCCTCGCTCGGCCGCTCGCATCGCTCGAAGCTCGGCAAGCAGCGGCTGCAATATTGCATCGATCTGATGCGCGAGCTGCTGAAGCTCCCCGACACCCACCGCATCGGCATCGTCCCCGGCTCCGACACCGGCGCGTTCGAGATGGCCATGTGGACGATGCTCGGCGCACGTCCCGTCACCGCGCTCGCCTGGGAGAGTTTCGGCGAGGGCTGGGTGACCGATGCGGTCAAGCAGCTCAAGATCGAGCCGACCGTGCTGCGCGCCGACTACGGACAGCTGCCCGACCTGACGCAGGTTGATTGGTCGAACGACGTGCTGTTCACCTGGAACGGCACCACCTCGGGCGTCCGCGTCCCGAACGGCGACTGGATCGCGGACGGCCGCGAGGGCCTGAGCTTCGCCGACGCGACCTCGGGCGTGTTCGCCTACGACCTGCCGTGGGACAAGATCGATGTCGCCACCTTCTCCTGGCAGAAGGTGCTGGGCGGCGAGGGCGCGCACGGGGTCCTCATCCTCGGCCCGCGCGCGGTCGAGCGGCTGGAGAGCTACACCCCCGCCTGGCCGCTGCCCAAGGTCTTCCGGCTCGTGTCCAAGGGCAAGCTCACCGAGGGCGTGTTCAAGGGCGAGACGATCAACACGCCGTCGATGCTCGCGGTCGAGGATGCGATCTGGTGCCTCGAATGGGCGAAATCGCTGGGCGAGGAGGGGCTGATCGCGCGCTCCGACGCCAACGCCGCTGCGCTCGACCGGATCGTCGCCGAGCGCGACTGGCTCGGCCACCTCGCGGCGGACGAGGCCAGCCGTTCGAAGACCAGCGTCTGCCTGACCGTCGACGCGGACGAAGCGACCATCAAGACGATGGTGTCGCTGCTCGAGAAGGAAGGCGCGGCCCTCGACATCGGCGGCTACCGCGACGCCCCGCCGGGTCTGCGCATCTGGTGCGGCGCGACCGTCGACACCGCGGACATCGAGGCGCTCGGTCCCTGGCTCGACTGGGCCTACGCGGCGGCGAAAGGCTGACGGACCTTCCCTCTCCCCTTCAGGGGAGAGGGTGGCCGAGCCGAAGGCGAGGTCGGGAGAGGGGCAGTCCGCTCCACCGATCCCGCTGCACTTCCCCTCTCCCCGACCCTCTCCCCCTGAAGGGGAGAGGGAGAAGAAGGTCAAACCATGCCCAAAGTCCTCATCTCCGACAAAATGGACCCGCTCGCCGCCCAGATCTTCCGCGAACGCGGGGTCGAGGTCGACGAGATCACCGGCAAGACGCCGGACGAGCTCAAGCGCATCATCGGCCAGTACGACGGCCTCGCCATCCGCAGCTCGACCAAGGTCACGAAGGACATCCTCGAGGCCGCCACCAAGCTGAAGGTCGTCGGCCGCGCCGGGATCGGCGTCGACAACGTCGACATCCCCGCGGCGTCCGCGAAGGGCGTGGTCGTGATGAACACGCCGTTCGGCAACAGCATCACCACCGCCGAACACGCCATCGCGCTGATGTTCGCGCTCGCCCGCCAGCTGCCCGAGGCGGACGCTTCGACCCAGGCGGGGAAGTGGGAGAAGAACCGCTTCATGGGGGTGGAGCTGACCGCAAAGACGCTCGGCCTGATCGGCGCCGGCAACATCGGCTCGATCGTCGCCGACCGTGCGCTCGGCCTCAAGATGAAGGTCGTCGCCTACGATCCGTTCCTGACCGAGGAGCGCGCCGTCGAACTCGGCGTGACCAAGGTGACGCTCGACGAGCTGCTCTCGCGCGCCGATTTCATCACCCTCCACACCCCGCTGACCGATCAGACCCGCAACATCCTCTCCGCCGAGAATCTGGCGAAGACCAAGAAGGGCGTGCGGATCATCAACTGCGCGCGCGGCGGACTGATCGACGAGGCGGCGCTCAAGGCCGGACTCGACAGCGGCCATATCGGCGGGGCGGCGCTCGACGTCTTCGTGAGCGAACCGGCGAAAGAAAGCCCGCTGTTCGGCACCCCGAACTTCGTCTCGACCCCGCACCTCGGCGCGTCGACGACCGAGGCGCAGGTCAACGTCGCGATCCAGGTCGCCGAGCAGATGGCCGATTACCTCATGACCGGCGGCGTCACCAACGCGCTCAACGTGCCGTCGCTCTCTGCGGAGGAAGCGCCCAAGCTCAAGCCGTACATGGCGCTCGCCGAGAAGCTCGGCAGTCTCGTCGGCCAGCTCGCGCACGGCGCGATCCCGCGCATCTCGATCCATGCCGAAGGCGCGGCCGCCGAGCTCAACCCGAAGCCGATCGTCTCGGCGGTGCTCGCGGGCTTCCTCCGCACCCAGACCGCGACGGTCAACATGGTCAACGCTCCCTTCCTGGCGAAGGAGCGCGGTATGGAGGTGCGCGAGATCCGCACCGAGCGGGAAGGGGATTACCACACGCTCGTCCGCGTCGCCGTCAAGACCGACGACGGCGAACGGTCGGTCGCCGGCACTTTGTTCGGCGATCAGGCGCCGCGCCTCGTCGAGCTGTTCGGGATCAAGGTCGAAGCGGACCTCGCCGGCGACATGCTCTACGTCGTCAACGAGGACCGGCCGGGCTTCATCGGCCGCATCGGCACGTTGCTGGGCGAAGCCGGGGTCAACATCGGCACCTTCCATCTCGGCCGCCGCGATGCGGGCGGCGAGGCGGTGCTGCTGCTTTCGGTCGACGAGCCGGTGACGGGCGAACTGCTCGCGAAGGTGCGGGCGCTGCCGGGCGTGAAGACCGCCATGGGGCTGGGGTTCTGAGGGAAGCGATACCATGATCTCCCTCTCCCCGCTTGCGGGGAGAGGGTCGGGGAGAGGGGCAGTGTCGAAGAAGGACCCAACACTCGTGGCGCGCGCCAGACAGATGCGCAGCGAGCCCACCCCCGCGGAGGCGCGTCTCTGGTACCACCTCCGAGCTAAGCGGCTGAACGGGATCAAGTTCGTCCGCCAATCGGTGCGCCGACCATTCATCGCCGACTTCGTGGCGCGAACGCACAAGCTGATCATCGAAACCGACGGCGATACTCATGCGTCCGCACTCGACTATGACGAGCGCCGGTCCGAGCTACTCCGTCGACAAGGCTTCACGATCCTCCGCTTTACAAGGGCCGACGTGATGACGAACGAAACTGCCGTCCTCGAAGCGATCCTCGCCGCGTTGCCCACTGCCCCTCTCCCCGACCCTCTCCCCGCAAGCGGGGAGAGGGAGATTGGTGACCCATGACCCCCCTCCTTCCCTCCGGCTTTGCCGACCGCCTGCCGCCGCATGCCGACATCGCCGCGGCGCTTGAGGCTCGCGTCCTCGCCGCCGCCGCCCTCCACGGCTACGAACGGGTCGATCCGCCGCTCGCCGAATATGCCGATGCGCTCGAGACCCGGCTGAAAGCCGGAGGCCTCCACAACGCCGTCCGCTTCGTCGATCCGGTCAGCCAGCGGACGCTGGCAATTCGGCCCGATCTGACGGCGCAGGTCGCGCGCATCGCGGCGACCCGCATGGCGCATCACCCGCGTCCGGTCCGGCTCAGCTACGCCGGCGCCGTCCTGAAGCTGCGCGCCTCCGAGCTCGCCCCCGCCCGCGAGACGCGGCAGATCGGGTGCGAGCTGATCGGGCTGGACTCGGTCGCAGCCGCGCGCGAGATCGTCACCGTCGCGATCGAGGCGCTGGCGGCGGCGGGGGCGAACGGGGTGTCGATCGACTTCACGCTTCCAGACCTCGTCGACACGCTCGCCGCGGGTGCGCTCCCGGTCGGCGACGTGGCGGGCTTGCGCGACCGGCTCGACGCCAAGGACGCGGGCGCGGTCGCCGCGCTCGCACCCGATTACCTGCCGCTGATCGAGGCGGCAGGGCCCTTCGATCAGTCGGTCGCCCGCTTGCGCGCGTTTGACACCGCTGGCGCGCTCGCGTCGCGGCTCGACGGGCTCGCGACGATCGCCGAGACCCTGGGCGACCGCGTCTCGCTGACCCTCGACCCGACCGAGCGCCACGGCTTCGAATACCAGAGCTGGCTCGGCTTCTCGCTCTTCGCCCGTGGCACGACGCGCGAGGTCGGGCGGGGCGGAACCTATACGATCCTGCACGAGGACGGGCGCGAGGAGCCGGCGACCGGCTTCTCGCTGTTCGCCGATGCATTCGGCGTCGATGCCGCGCGCGAACGCCGCCGCGTGTTCCTGCCCTATGGCGTGTCGCCGGCGCAGGGATCGTCGCTGCGCGGTGAGGGCTGGGTCACGGTCGCCGCGCTCGATCCCGGCGACACGCCGGAGGCCCAGCTCTGCACGGACGTGTGGCGGGACGGTCGAGTGACCGCCGCCTGAGCGGCGTCAGGTCGAGGTGCTCGATGCGCCATCGCGTCCGCTGAAACGCCGAGCAGGTTGACCGCGAACCGGCGCGCCGTAGAACCCGCGGTCTCCTCCTCGGCTCGAAGGACGCGCCGCGCCGTGACCGATCCCGAGCCGCCGCCGGCGACGACCTTCACCGCCTCCGAGGGTCTCGCCTCCTGGATGCGCGCGCGCGATCTCAGCATCGCCTTCACGTCCTATCAGTTCGGCGAGCTCGTGATGGCAGGCGTCGCGCCCGCGGGAGACGTGGTGTTCAGCCGCCAGCAATTCGGCCGTGCGGCGGGCCTGAGCTACCGGGCCGGGCGGCTCCACCTGGGCGGGATCTTCCAGCTTTGGCGGCTGGAGAATGCGTTGCGCCCCGGCGAGACCAAGGGCATCCACGACGCGGTGTTCGTGCCGCGCAATGCGTCGATCACCGGCGACATCGCCGTCCACGAGATCGGCGTCACCGCGGACGGCAAGCCGCTGATGGTCAACACCAACTACAATTGCCTCTGCACGCTCGATCCGGTTCACAGCTTCCGCCCGACCTGGACACCGCCGTTCATCTCCGCGGTCGTCGGTGAGGACCGCTGCCACCTGAACGGGCTGGCCATGGACAAGAGCCGCCCACGCTATGTCACGATGCTGAGCGACGACGACACGAAGGACGGCTGGCGCAAGCGGCCCCGCGGGGGCGTGCTGATGGACGTCGAGACGCAGAAGGTCGTCGTGGCCGAAAGGGCGATGCCGCACAGCCCGCGCGTCGCCGGCGGCGCGCTCTACCTCCTCGAGAGCGGGCGCGGGATGATCCTGCGGGTCGATCCGAGGAGCGGCGTGGCAACCGAGCTTGCCTTCTGCCCCGGCTTCCTGCGCGGCCTGACGATCGTCGGCGACCATGCGCTCGTGACGATCTCCCGGCCGTCGCGCGCGAGCTTCTGGCCTCATGCGATCGAAGACGCGCTGACCGCGCGCGGCGTCGCGCCATGGAGCGGCGTGCTGGTCGTGGATCTCAACGCCGGCGACATCCTCCACTGGATTCGGGTCGAGGGAGTCACGACCCAGCTGTTCGACGTCGTCGCGCTGCCCGGCATCGCCTGTCCGACGATGGTCGGCCCGCAGGACATGCGGACCGAGATCAGCTTCGACCCGACCGCCTTGTCCGCGAAGCGCCGGCGGCCGCTTCGTTGAAGATGAGCGACATCGGGCGAGCGGGCGGCCCTGACCGCCTTGCCCCGCGCGCGCCCAGCCGCCAAAGCGCGCGCGAACCAGGAGCATCTGAATGGCCAATGTCGCGGTGATCGGCGCCCAGTGGGGCGACGAGGGGAAGGGCAAGATCGTCGATTGGCTGGCCGAACGCGCCGACTTGGTCGTGCGCTTCCAGGGCGGCCATAACGCCGGTCATACGCTCGTCGTCGGCGACAAGACCTACAAATTGTCGCTGCTTCCCTCGGGGATCGTCCGAGGCACCTCCTCGGTGATCGGCAACGGCGTCGTCCTCGACCCTTGGGCGCTCCGCGACGAGATCGCCCGGCTGGGCGAACAGGGCGTCGTCGCGACCCCCGACGTGCTGCGCATCGCCGACACCTGCGCGCTGATCCTGCCCTTCCACCGCGACCTCGACGGGCTGCGCGAGGACGCGAGCGGCGCGGGCAAGATCGGCACGACGCGGCGCGGGATCGGCCCGGCCTACGAAGACAAGGTCGGCCGTCGCGCGATCCGCGTCTGCGACCTGGCTCATCTCGACGCGCTGGGGCCGCAGCTCGATCGGCTCACCGCGCATCACGACGCGCTGCGCGCCGGCTTCGGCGAGCCGCCGATCGACCGCGAGCGGCTCCTGGCCGATCTGCGCGAGATCGCCGATTTCGTCCTTCCCTTCGCCAAGCCCGTCTGGCGCGACCTCAACGAGGCGAAGGCGCGCGGACGGCGCATCCTGTTCGAGGGCGCGCAGGGCGTGCTGCTAGACATCGATCACGGCACCTATCCGTTCGTCACCTCGTCGAACACGATCGCGGGGACCGCGGCGGGCGGTTCGGGGCTCGGCCCGGCGGCGGTCGGCTTCGTGCTCGGGATCGCCAAGGCTTATACGACGCGGGTCGGCTCCGGGCCGTTCCCGACCGAACTCGACGACGAGATCGGCGAGCGGCTGGGTGTGCGCGGGCACGAATTCGGCACCGTCACCGGGCGCAAGCGGCGCTGTGGCTGGTTCGATGCGGTGCTGCTGCGGCAGTCGGTTGCGGTCGGTGGGGTCACCGGCATCGCGCTGACGAAGATCGACGTGCTCGACGGCTTCGACGAGGTGAAGGTCTGCATCGGTTACCGCCTGAACGGTGTCGACCTGGACTACTTCCCCGCGCACGCCGCCGATCAGGCGGCGGTGGAGCCGATCTACGAAACCATCCCCGGCTGGTCGCAATCGACCGCCGGGGCGCGGAGCTGGGCGGAGCTGCCGGCGGCCGCCATCAAATATATCCGCCGCGTCGAGGAGCTGATCCGCTGCCCCGTGACATTGGTCTCGACCAGCCCGGAACGCGACGACACCATCCTGGTGCGCGACCCGTTCGCGGACTGATCGAGGATCACATCAGCGCGGCGGCATCGTCGAGTTCGGCGTCATCGTCCCGTTCGGCATCGACATGTCGTTCATCATGCCTTCGTCCGAGGTGTTCATCGGCGTCGAGGGATCGTTGGACGGGGTCGTGTTCGTCGCCGCCATGTTGTTCATCGTCGTCGAGGACGAATGGGTCGTCTTCGCGATCGCGGCGGTGGAAATCGCCATCAGGGCGACGCAGCCGAGGGTCTTGAGCTTCATGAGTGTTCTCCCGAAGTGAGCCGGCGACGCCGGCGAGGTTGAGGCGCGGTTCAGGACCGCGGCGGGGCGGTCGCGGGCGTCACCGGAGATCCGGTCTCCTGCGTCGCGGTGAAACCGTCAGTGGTGTCGGTCATGGTCGAATTGGGGATCGGCCCCGTCTTCGACGCGGCGGTGCGCTCGGCCGCGGACGCCGCCCGGCGGTCCGCGTCCGCGGCGCGGCGCGCGTCGGCATTGCGCTGATCGGTCGACGTATTGGCGCGGTCGATGGGATTGGGGGGCAGCAGGACGCTGCGGCCCGCGGATTGCGCCTGCGCCAGAGAGGGCAGGGCGAGCAACACGGCGGCGGAAACGAGACGCATGGGACCCTCCTACAACGCGAAGGAGACTCCGGGCCGAAGGGAAAGGTTCCGGTTACCGTGCCCGATCAGCCGCACTGTGCCCGGTGCAGGAGGAACTGATCGGCCAGCACCAGCGCGACCATCGCCTCGACGACGGGGACGCCGCGGATGCCGACGCAGGGATCGTGGCGGCCCCTGGTGGCGATCTCGGTGGCCTCGCCGTCGCGGGTGATCGTCTCGACCGGAGTCAGGATCGAGCTGGTCGGCTTGAACGCGACCCGCACCCGGATCGGCTGTCCGGTCGCGATCCCGCCCGCGATCCCGCCGGCGTGGTTGGCCAGGAACTGCGGCCCGGCCGCGCCGGGGCGCATCGGATCCGCATTCGCTTCGCCCGACAGCGCCGCCGCCGCGAAGCCATCGCCGATCTCGATGCCTTTCACCGCATTGATCCCCATGCAGGCGGCCGCAAGCTCGGCGTCGAGCTTGGCGTAGAGTGGGGCGCCCCAGCCGGCGGGAACCCCGGTCGCCTCGCACGCGACCAGCGCGCCGAGCGACGACCCGGCCTTGCGCGCGGCGTCGACCTTCGCCTCCCACCGTTCTGCGGCAACCGGATCGGGGCAGAAGAAGGGGTTGGCGTCGATCACGGCATCGTCGAACCTGTCAGGGTCGATCGCATCGCCCCCGATCGCCTCGACCCAGGCGCGGATGCGGACCTGCGGGATCACGAGCCGCGCCACCGCCCCGGCGGCGACCCGCGCCGCGGTCTCGCGGGCGGACGAGCGTCCGCCGCCGCGATAGTCGCGGACGCCGTATTTGGCGTCATAGGCGTAGTCGGCGTGCCCCGGGCGATAGGCGGAGGCGACGTCGGAATAATCTTTCGACCGCTGGTCGACATTCTCGATCATCAGGCTGATCGGGGTGCCGGTCGTCCGCCCCTCGAACACGCCGGAGAGGATGCGGACCTGGTCGGGCTCGCGCCGCTGCGTGGTGAAGCGCGAGGTGCCGGGCCGTCGCCGATCGAGCCACGGCTGGATGTCCGCGTCCGAGAGGGCGATCCCCGGCGGGCAGCCGTCCACCACCGCGCCGAGCGCAGGTCCGTGCGATTCGCCCCAAGTGGTGAAGCGGAAGGCGTGTCCGAAGGTGTTCCAGGACATCAGGCCAGCGCGATGTCCGGCGCGTCCTCCGCCTTCATGCCGATGACGTTGTAGCCGGCGTCGACGTGGTGGACCTCGCCGGTCACCCCGCTCGCCAGGTCGCTCAGCAGGTAGAGGCCGGCACCACCGACGTCCTCGATCGTGACGTTGCGCTTGAGCGGCGAGTTCAGTTCGTTCCACTTCAGAATTAGCCGGAAATCGCCGATCCCGCTCGCCGCGAGCGTCTTGATCGGCCCGGCCGAGATCGCGTTGACGCGGATATTGTCGCGGCCCAGATCGACCGCGAGATACTGGACGCTCGTCTCGAGCGCCGCCTTCGCCACGCCCATGACGTTGTAGTGCGGGATCACCTTCTCGGCGCCGTAATAGCTGAGCGTCAGCAGCGAACCGCCCTCGGGCATCATCCTGGCGGCGCGCTGGCACACCGCGACGAACGAATAGACGCTGATGTTCATGGTCATCAGGAAATTGTCGAGGCTGGTGTCGACATACTTCCCGCGAAGCTCGTTCTTGTCGGAGAAGCCGATCGCGTGGACGACGAAATCGATCGTCGGCCACTCCGCCGTCAGGGCCGCAAACGTCGCGTCGAGCGCCGCCATGTCCGACACGTCGCACTCGAACAGCCGCGCGACGCCCAGCTGCTCGGCGAGCGGGCGGACCCGCTTCTCCATCATCTCGCCCTGGTAGCTGAACGCGAGCTCGGCCCCGGCCTCCGACAGATGCTTGGCGATGCCCCAGGCCAGCGACTTGTCGTTGGCGAGCCCCATGATCAGCCCGCGCTTGCCTGCCATTAGAGCCTTCACGCCGCCGTCGCCTCCTTCTTCGTCCCGGGCGCATGCTCTTGCCCCAGCTCGGGCGGTTCCGCCAGCGCCGCGTTCAGATGCGCGCCGAAGACCATCCCCAGACCGATCAGATAGAAGAACAGCAGCATCACAACCACACCCGCCAGGCTGCCATAGGTCAGATCATATCCACCCAATTGCGACAGGACCAGCGGGAGCCCCGCCGTCATCCCGACCCACCAGAGCGCGGTGAACAGCGCGCCCGGCCATTTGCGCGCGGTCGAATAGCGGTATTTCGACGGCGTGACGAAGTAGAACAAGGCGTAGAGCGCGGCGAACATGATCGCACCCGGGATCAGGCGCGAAAGGCCGATCCAGCCGGCGAGCCCTTGGGCCCAGGGCAGCAGGCGATAGACGAACTGCTCCGCGGCCACGAGCACGCCCTGGATCAGGAACGAGATCAGCGCGAGGATCACGGACGTGACGATCGCCAGGCTGAGGCCGAGGCGGGCCCGCCACATCGGCGTCTTGCTCTTGGTGCCATAGGCGCGGCGGAAGATGTCGCGGATCGTCTCAACGAAGCTGCCGACCGTCCACAGCCCGACCAGCGCGCCCAGCCACAGCAGCGACCCGGTGCGGGCATGGAGCACATCGGCGAGCGGTTTGCGCAGCAGGTCGGCGACGTTGGGCGGCAGGACATGGAGGAAGGCGACCACCGCGCGCTGGGTCTCGGTGGTCTGCCCAAGGATCGACAGCGTCGCCGCGGCGACGATGAAGAACGGAAACACCGTCATCAGCGCCAGATAGGCGAGGTTGCCGGCGTGGATGAAACCGTCGTTGTAGACGCCCAGACCGGCACGCTTGAACACCTCGAACAGGAAGCTGCCTGGCCTGACCTTGGCGAGCTGGCGGTCGAGCCGAATGCGGCCGCGTGCCAGATGGTGCGCGCGGTCTTCCGGTGTCAGCGCCAGCTCGGCGTCGGTCATGCTCGTTCCCCTGCGGGACGTCAGACGCCCATCGCCGCGCGGGGGTTCCCGTCAACCGGTTGCCACCCCTCGACAAAATCGCGCAGCGCCGCATCTTCGGGCGGAATGGCGATCATCAGCGTCACGAGCTGATCGCCCCGACCGCCACCCTTGGCGTGAAAGCCCTTGCCCTTCAGACGGAGGACCTTGCCGGAGGAGGAGCCGGGCGGGACGGTCAGCATCACCGGCTTCTCGACGGTCGGGACCTTGACCGCGCCGCCCTTCACGGCCTCCGTGAGCGAGATCGGCAGATCGACACGGACGTCATCGCCGTCGCGCGTGAAGAAGCGGTGGCCGTCCACCTCGATCGTCACGATCGCGTCGCCGGCGCCGCCCGGCCCGGGCTCGCCCTTGCCGGCGAGCTTCATCTGGGTGCCGCTGTCCACTCCGGCGGGCAGCTTGAGGTCGATCGTCTTGCCGTCGGCCAACGTCACCCGCTGCGGCGCGAGGGTCGCGGCGTCGACGAACGGGACGCGCAGGCTGTAGGCGACGTTCGCGCCCTTCGCCGGCGGGCCGCGGCGGCCGAACCCGCCCGAGAAGCCGCCGCCGCCGCGCCGCGCGGCGCCGCCGAGCAGATCCTCGAAGATGTCGGAGATGTCGGCGCCTTCACCACCGAACCCGAACTCCTGCGCGCGGAAGCCGCCGCCGCCGTTGCGCGGGCGAGCACCGCCGCCGCCGAACCCCGCCCCGAACGGCGCGGCCGGGTTGCCGTCGCCGTCGATCTCGCCGCGGTCGAAGCGCGCGCGCTTGTCGGCGTCGGAAAGCAGGTCGTAGGCGTTCGTCACCTGGCTGAACCGCTCGGACGCCTTCGGATTGTCCTTGTTGCGATCGGGATGCAGCTCCTTGGCGAGCTTGCGATACGCCTTCTTGATGTCCGCCTCGGTCGCGGTGCGCGCGACGCCGAGCGTGGAGTAAGGATCAGCGGCCATCGAATCCCCAAGTCGAGTGTGTTAGTCGGATAGATGGGGCGGGAGCAGGGCGAACGCAATCGCCTCGACCCTCAGCCCGGCTCCACGGGCGCGACGTCGACGCTGACGCTCATCTCCTGCGCGCCGGCGCCGAGCACGACGCCGTCGACCGGCGCGATCTCCCCGTAATCGCGGCCGACCGCGATGACGATGTGGTCGCCCGCCATCCAGATGCCGTTGGTCGGATCGACGCCGACCCAGCCGCGCTCGACGCCGCACCACAGAAGCACCCAGGCATGGGTCGCGTCCGCGCCGACCAGCCGCTCCTGGCCGGGCGGCGGAATGGTGCGGATATAGCCGGAGGCGTAGGCGGCGGGCAGCCCGGCGGCGCGCAGCCCCGTCAGCATGATCTGCGCGAAATCCTGGCAGACGCCGCGGCGCTTGGCGAACGCCTCGTGCGGGGGGGTGTCGACCAGGGTCGCCGTCCCGTCGAATTCGAACTCGTGCTGGATCCGCCAGGCCAGGGCGATCGCGGCTTCGAGCGCGCCGCGATCCGGATCGAGATCGGGCGCGCACCAATCGGCGATGTCGCGGTCGAGCGGGATCAGCGGCGAGGGGTAGAGGTAGGCCGCGGGACACGCGGGCGACAGCTCGCGGCTCGCCCGCGCCTGCTCGGCGATGCTGGCGAGCGTCGGGTCGCTCGGGTCGGGGACGGGGACGAGCCGGTCGACGACGACGCGGCTGCGGCTGTCGATCGTCAGCGAGCGTACCGGCTCGTCCACCACCAGCCGGGTGACGTGCGCCAGTCCCGCCTCGGCATGGGCGGGCTGGCACCGGCCGGCGGGTGATACGGCGAGCGAATAGTCCTCGACCCGCTGCCCCGGCCAGTCGATCGGCTGGAGCCGCAGGTTGCAGCGCGCGAAGCGGACCTGGGTGCCATAATCGAAGCGGGTGACGTGCCGGATGTCGTAGATCATGCCCCCACCCTCACGCGAGCGTCAGCCCGCCGGCGCGCAGCGGCTCCGCGCCCTGGAGGAAATACCGCCGCGCGATCGCGTTCGAGAGCGTGCCGAGCCCCGCCTCGATCTCCCACAGGCGCGCGGCGTCGAGGGTCGTCGCTGTCGCGGTCGCGAGCATCGCCGCCAGCGCCGCGCCGAGCGCCTGCTGGTCCTCCGCCATGCCATCGTCGGCGAGCACGGGCAGCGCCGCGAGATGCGCGTTGATCGTCTCCACCGCGCTTGCGACCGAGCGCGGGTTGCCGGGATCCAGCGCGATCAGGTCGACAACGGGCACGCGCGCCAGCCCCGTCAGATAGCGCTGGCGATAGCTGATCTGGCTGTCGGCCAGATCGAGCAGGGTGGACAGGTCGTCGAGCGTCGCGTCGGCCATTCCGAATTGCGCCGCCGCGCGGACGATCGCCAGCGCGCGTTCGACCCGCCGGCCGAGGTCGAGGAAGCGCCACGAAGCGGTGCGCGTCATATGCTCCGCCGACAGCCCCGCGAGCGCGGCGTACCGGCGCTGGAGCGAGCCGGCGCGGTCGAGCATCCCGCGCGTGGTGGGGAAGGGCGCGTCGAGCAGCCGGATCATGTCCGCCGACAGCCGGTCGCGCGAACCCTCGCCGATCCGCCGCGCATGGCGGTTGATCGCGGCGACCGACTGCCACTCGGGCGATTCCATCGCGGTCCGCGCGAGCTGGAGGAGGTCGACGCGCCGGGCGGAGGGCGGGGCGGGCGCCGCGCCCTGCGCGACGACCAGGCCGACGAGGCGAGCGACGGTGGTCGCCGACAGCGCCGCGCCGCCGTCGGCGTCGATCGAATTGCCGAGCATGACCCGCAGGATCGCCAGCAGCGCCTCGCCGCGCTCCAGATAGCGGCCGAGCCAGAAGAAATTGTCGGCGACGCGGCTGGGCAGGGTTCCCGGATTGCGGCGGACCTGGACGCTGTCGACCCGCGGCAGCAGCGAGACCGGCGCGACCGCCTGCGCGCCGTGGATGCAGACGTCCGCGGACCACGCGCCCTCGCCCATCACCGCGGCCCGCGGATCGGGGTCCTCGCCGATTCGCGCGAAACCGCCGGGGAGGACCGTCCACGTACCGTCGGGTGAACGTGCCGCGAACACGCGCAGGGTGAAGGGGCGCGGCTCCAGCCGGTCGCCGATCACCACCGGCATCGTCGACAGGCGGACGATCTCCTGCCCGACATAGTCCTGCGGGCGGCGCGCGAGATCGGCGAGGAGCGCCGCGCGGCGATCGGGCGTGAGGTCGAGGCCCGCGACAGGCCTGCCCTCGGGCAATCCGAGCGGCGTCTCGCCGAAGGCCGGACCGACGAGCAGCGAATCCAGTTCCGCGATCACCTGGTCGCGCGGACCCGGCTGCGCGCACCACCAGGTCGCGATGTTGGGCAGGATCAGCCCCTCGCCGGTGAGGCGGACGCAGAGCCGCGGCAGGAACGCGGACCAGGCGGTCGCCTCGAGCACGCCGGCCCCGGGCGAATTCGAGAGGACGACGTTGCCCGCGGCATAAGCGTCGATCAGCCCCGGCACCCCGATCTGCGAGTGCGAATCGAACGCCAGCGGGTCGAGCAGCCGCGGATCGACCCGCCGCCACAAGGCATCGATCCGCTTCAGCCCGGCGATGGTGCGGACGTATAATTTGTCGTCGAGCGCGGCGAGATCCGCCCCCTCGACCAGCAGGAACCCGAGATAGCGCGCGAGATGCGCCTGTTCGGCGTAGCTGGGGTTCCAGCGCCCCGGCGTCAGCAGCCCGATCCGCGGCTCCGCGCGCTTGCACACCGCGGCGAGGCCGTCGCGGAAGGCGGCGAAGAACGGCGCGTGGCGATGGACGTTGAGCCGGTCCTGCAACCCGCCGAGCGCGCGCGCGAGCGCCAGCCGGTTCTCCAGCGCATAGCCCGCGCCGGTCGGGGCGCGGAGGTGGTCCGCGAGCACGCGCCATTCGCCGTCCGGACCGCGGCCCAGGTCGAACGCGACGAAGTGGAGGTGACACCCTCCCGGCGGCTGGATCCGCGTCATCGGCCGCAGGAACAGCGGGCTGCCGGTCACCAGCGCCGCGGGGACCAGGCCGCGCTCGACGAGGTGGCCAGGGCCGTAGAGATCGTCCAGGATCAGTTCGAGCAGCCGCGCGCGCTGGACCGCGCCGCGCGCGATCCGCTCCCACTCGCGCTCCGCCAGCAGCAGCGGGACGGGGGAGAGCGGCCATGGCCGCTCCTCCGCCTCGCCGATGACGCGAAAGCCCGTGCCGATGTCGATCGCCTGCCGTCCGACCCGCTCGCGCGCATGGGCGAGATCGTCGCCGGTCGCCAGCGCGAGCTCCTCGAACATCGCCTCCCAAGCGGGATCCTGCGCCTCGGCAAGCACGTCGCCGCGGACGCCGCGTGCGCGGTAATCGGCGATCCAGCGCCGTGCGTGGCTGAGCGGATCGAGAAGGGGCGCGGTCGCCATCGCTGTGCTCGTGTCCCCCGCCCCCACCGCGCGTAGCTTCACGCTTCGTCGCCGCGATGCAACACAATTCAGAGGTCGGGCAACACCTGATCGGCCACGCCCCAGCCGGCGAGCGCGCGGCTCGACGCGCGCGCGAGCAACTCCTCCGCGTCGGTCACATGCCAGCGCGCGGCGGTGTCGATCTCGCGCAGCTCGGTCCACGAGACCGGGGCGGCGACCGGCGCGCCGGCGCGGGCGCGAGCGGAATAGGGAAGGACCGCGGTCGCGCCGCGCTGATTGCGGAGATAGTCGATGAAGATCCGGCCCTTGCGCTTCACCTTGGCCATGTTGGCGACGAAGCGCTCGGGCTCGGCGACGCTGAGCGCCTCGGCGAAGCGGTGGGCGAAATCCTTGACCGCCGGCCATTCCGCCTGCGGCGTCAGCGGCACGACGACATGGACGCCCTTGCCCCCCGAGAGCATCGGGACGCTCGCCAGGCCGAGGTCGGCGAGCCGGTCCCGGAGGAACTCGGCGGCGCGCTTGGTGTCGGCGAAATCGAGCCCCTCGTCGGGGTCGAGATCGAACACCATCCGATCGGGCTTCTCCAGCGTCGCGATCGACGAGCCCCAGCCGTGGAACTCGATCGTCCCCATCTGGACGCACGCGACGATGCCGTCGGCGTCCTCTACGTAGAGGTAATCCTCGGTCGACCCGTCCTTTTCCCGGATCGGCACCTTGTGGACGTATTCGCCGAAGCTGCCCGCATCGTGCTTCTGGAAGAAGCATTTCTTGCCGCGGCCCTGCGGGCATCGCACCAGGCTGATCGGCCGGTTGGCGGTCCAGGGCAGCATCGCGGGCGCGATCTGCGCGCAATAATCGGCGAGGTCGCCCTTCGTCACGTCGCTGTCGGGGAAGATCAGCCGGTCGCGGCTGGACACCTTGACGTGGACCGCCGGCGCGGCGGGCGCGGGCTGGGGCGTCTCGACCACGACGTCCTTGGCCGCCTTGTCGCCGCGCAGGCCGACAAAACTCGAATGACGCAGCACCCCGTCGGGCGTCACCTCGGCGAAGGCGATCTCGGCGACGAGCTTGGGGGTGACCCACTGCGCGCCGCGCACGGCGGCCCTGGGAGCCTCCACCGTCGGGGTCTTGCGCGCGAGCGCGCCGAGCTTCTCGAGCAGCTCGTTCATGACCGCCTGGGTGAACCCGGTGCCGACCTTGCCGGCGTAGCGCAGCTTGCCATCCTCATGGACGCCGAGGAGGAGCGAGCGGAAGCCGCGCGTCTTCTCGCTCTTCGTCCAGCCGACGATCACGAACTCCTGGCGCTGGATGCACTTGGTCTTGAGCCACGCCTGCGTTCGTGCGCCGCGGTACGGCGCGTCCGCCTTCTTCGAGACCACCCCTTCATAGCCTTCGCGGCACATCGTCGCGAACAGCTGCTCGCCGCTGCCCAGGATATGATCGGCGAAGCGGATGCGGTCCGATTCGGTCAGGATCGCGCGCAGCCGCTCCTTGCGCGCGACGTTGGGGAGGGCGGTCAGGTCCTCGCCGTCGAGGGCCAGCAGGTCGAACGCGAACAGCGTCATGTCGCCGGCGTTCGAGATCGCATCCTTGAGCGTCGAGAAGTCGGGCCGCCCGTCCTTGAACGCGACGATCTCGCCGTCGATCAGCGCCGAGCCGACGTCGAACTTGGCGGCGGCGTCCGCGATGGCCTGGAACTTGTCCGTCCAGTCGAGTCCGCTGCGGGTGTAGACCTTGGCCTTGCCCCCACCGACCGCGACCAGCGCGCGGTAGCCGTCGTACTTGACCTCGTGGAGCCAGGCCGAGCCGGTCGGCACTGAGTCGACCAGGGTGCAGAGCTGGGGTTCGGCGAAGGGGGGCATCTTCGCTACTCCCCGCTTGCGGGGAGGTGCCGAGCGAAGCGAGGCGGAGGGGGCTCTCCGCGAGCGACTCGCATGCGGCCCGCCCCCTCCACCGGCTGCGCCGGTCCCCCTCCCCGCGAGCGGGGAGGATTTGCCCTCGCTGATCTCCTCCATCGTCCGCCCGGTCGCAACGCTCGTCAGCCCGGTCTCGACCAGCACGTCGGTCCCGCCCGCGTCGGCGTCGTCGATCTTGCGCAGGAGCCAGTTCTCGCCCTTTTCCTTGCCGCGCGGCTTCAGCCGGATCATCAGCCATTCGCCCTTCATCCGCTCGCCGTCGAGCACGAAGTGGAGGTGGCCTTCGGCGAGCGTCTTGACCGGATCCTTGCCCTTGATCGACGCCCAGGTGCCCCGGTCCCACAGCATCACCGTGCCGCCGCCATACTCGCCCTTGGGGATGGTGCCTTCGAAGGTCGCGTAGGACAAAGGGTGGTCTTCGGTACGGACCGCGAGCCGCTTCTCGTCGGGGTCGAGGCTGGGGCCGCGGGTGACCGCCCAGCTCTTCAGCACCCCGTCCAGCTCGAGCCGGAAATCCCAGTGGAGCCGGGTCGCGTCGTGCTTCTGGACGATGAAGCTGTTGCCCTGGCCGGGGGCGAGGGCCCCTGCGGGCTCGGCGGTCTTCGCGAAGTCGCGCTTGGCGTTGTAGCGGGCAAGGGGATCGTCGGCCATCGCGGGGTCAGGCGCGTTTCTTGTCGGGAGCCGCGGGCTTCGCCTCGCCGGCGGTCTTCGCTGGTTTCTTCGCGGGCGCCTTCTTGGAGACCGTCGCGGTCTTCGCCGCCTTGGTCGCGGGCGCCGGCTTGGCGTCGGGGGCGCCCATCGACTTCTTGAGCGCCGCCATCAGGTCGACGACGTTCGACGCGCCGCGGCCGCCGCCGTCGTCCTTGTCCTCGATGATCTTCTTGCCGCCCGCCTTGCGCTTGCGCTCGATCAGGTCCTTGAGCGCATCGACGTAGCGATCGTGGAACTCCTTCATGTCGAACGCGCCCGACTTCTTCTCGATCAGCGCCTCGGCGAGGTCGAGCAGGTCGTCGTCGGGCTTGGTGTCGGGAATCTCGCGGAAATAGCCCTGCGCGCGGTTGACCTCGTCGGCGTAGCGCAGCGTTTCCAGCACCATCCCGCGCCCGCACGGCTTCAAGCTGACGACATATTCGCGGCCGCGCATCGCCAATTGGCCGAGCCCGACCTTCTTGGTCCGCCGGAGCGCCTCGCGCAGGACCACGAAGGCCTCTTCGGCGAGATCGTCGGCGGGGACGACGAAATACGGCTTCTCGTAGTAGAGCACGTCGATCTCGTGCGCGTCGACGAACTGGGTCAGCTCCAGCGTCTTCTTCGACTCGAGCTTGACGGCGTCGATCTCGTCCTGCTCGAGCAGGACATATTCGCCCTTCTCGACCTCATAGCCCTTGACGATCTCGTCGACGTCGACCGGGCCCACCCCTGGGACGACCTTCTCGTACTTGATACGCTGGCCGCTCGGCTCGTGGATCTGGTGAAAACTGATCTGCGCGCCCGATTTCGTGGCGGAGTAGATCTCGACCGGGATCGAGACGAGCGCGAGGCGGATCTGCCCCTGCCAATAGGCGCGTGCCGCCATGAAAACCGCCCCTTCGTTGCGAAGCCGATTCAATGTGCGGCGAGGGGAGTCGTTCCGTCGCCGAGTTATGCTAGGGGCGACGCCATGACCGACCCTCTCGCCCTGTTCGACGCTTGGTTCGCCGAGGCGCAGGCGTCCGAGCCCAACGACCCCAACGCCGTCGCGCTCGCGACCGCCGACGCGCGGGGCCGCCCCGCGGTGCGGATGGTGCTGCTCAAGGGCCATGACGCGCGCGGCTTCGTGATCTACACCAATCGCGAGAGCCGCAAGGCGGGCGAGCTCGACGCGAACCCGCACGCCGCCTTGCTCTTCCACTGGAAGTCGCTGCGTCGCCAGATCCGCATCGAGGGCGCCGTCGAACGCGCATCCGATGCCGAGAGCGACGCCTATTTCGCCAGCCGCAGCCGCGATTCGCAGCTCGGCGCCTGGGCCTCGGAACAGTCGCGCCCGCTCGATTCGCGCGAGACGTTCGAGCGGCGGTTCGAGGACATGCGCGAGCGCTTCGCCGACGGCGAGCCGCCACGGCCGCCGTTCTGGGGTGGGTACCGGGTGGTTCCAGAGTCGTTCGAGTTCTGGCAGGATCGCGCGCATCGGTTGCACGAGCGCCGCGTCTTCGCGCGCTCGGGCGACGTTTGGACCGAAGGCCTGCTCTACCCGTGACCCAGGACGAACGCCGCCGGATCATCCCCGTCGCGATGCGCGCCGCGCTGGCGAGCGTGGCGATGGCGCTGTCGCTCCTCGTCATCAAGGCCTATGCCGCGTGGCACACCGGGTCGGTCGCGATGCTCGGCTCGCTCGCCGACACCGGGCTCGATCTGCTGGCGAGCCTCGTCACCCTCTACGGGGTCAAGCTCGCCGCCGAGCCGGCGGACTCCGATCACCGGTTCGGACACGGCAAGGCGGAGGCGCTGGCGGCGCTGTTCCAGGTCGTGCTGATCACCGTGTCGGCCATCGGCATCGCGTGGCGCGCCGTGCAGCGCTTCTCCTCGCCGCAGGTCAACGAGGACGCCTCGCTCGGGATCGGCGTGTCGGTGCTGGCGATCGCCGCGACCGCGGTGCTGCTCGCCTATCAGCGCAGCGTCATCCGCAAGACCGGGTCGGTCGCGATCCTGGCCGACAACGTCCACTACCAGTCCGACGTGCTGCTGAACGTGGCGGTGATCGCAGCCCTGGTGCTCGACCAATATCTGGGGGTCGCGGGCGCGGACCCGGTGTTCGGCATCGCCATCGCCGCCTGGCTGGTCTGGGGCGCGTTCAAGGCGTCGAGCCAGGCGATCGACATGCTGATGGACAAGGAATGGTCCGAAGATCAGCGGGCCGCCTTCGTCGAGGTCGCGGCGCGCCAGCCGGGCATCCGCGGCATCCACGATTTCCGCACCCGGCGTTCCGGCAGCCACGATTTCGCGCAGTTCCACATGGAGGTCGACCCGAAGCTGACCGTCGCCGCCGCGCACGAGATCGTCGAGCGGGTCGAGCGTGCGCTCCACGACGTCTTCCCGCGGGTCGAGACGCTGATCCATCTCGATCCGGAGGGGCATGTCGACACCGACAACGAGCTGGTCGAAGCGGACGTGACCCCGCATTGGTTCTCGAAGCGGGTGTGATGCGGCTGCCGTTCACCCAGGTCGACGCCTTCGCCGACGCGCCGTTCACCGGCAATCCGGCGGCGGTGATGCCGCTCGACGCATGGCTCGACGATGCGACGCTCCAGGCGATCGCGGCCGAGCACAACCTCGCCGAGACCGCCTTCCTCGTGCCCGAGGCGGGCGGCGACGCCGACTATGAGCTGCGCTGGTTCACCCCGACGGTCGAAGTCGTGCTGTGCGGCCATGCGACCCTGGCGAGCGGGCACGTCGCGTTGAGCGCCGCCGCCGACATGGACCGCGTCCGCTTCCGCACGCGCCGCGCCGGGATGCTGGAGGTGTCGCGCGCCGCCGCCGGCTATGCGCTGTCGCTTCCGGCGTGGGGCGCAGATCCGCGTCCACTCCCCGAGGTGGTGGCGGCGCTCGAGATCGACACGCCGGTCGAGACCTTCTGGCACCCCAACGGCTATGCGCTGCTGATCCTGGAACGTGCCGACCAGGTCCTGGCGACGCGGCCGGACTTCCGCCGCCTCGCCGAACTGGGCGACGTGCTGACGATCGTCTCCGCCGCGGGCGCGCGAACGGACGTGATCAGCCGCTGCTTCGCGCCGGGGGCGGGGATCGACGAGGACCCGGTCACGGGCTCCGCACATGCCGTGCTCGCGCCTTACTGGGCGAGGCGGCTCGGTCGCGCCGCCTTCACCGCCTATCAGGCGAGCGCACGCGGCGGCCATGTGGGCTGCGAGTTCGCGGGCGAGCGGGTGATCCTGACCGGCGGCTGCGTGACGGTCATCGAAGGGACGTTCCTGCTTCCCTAGCGACGGCGGGACCGGCCCGTGGTCATCGGATCGGGCTTGCGCGGCTTGACCCAGTCGGCGGGAGTGGCGGGCCGGGGCCTGCTGCTGCCGAGCCCCATCGCGCCGGGCTGTTGCCGGGCGAGGGCGGCGGCGTCCTCGCCCGGATCGCGGCCGGTCTGGCGCGCGAGGGCGAGCCGATCCCGCAGTCTCGACGCCGCTTCGAAATCGAGCGCGGCGGCGGCGGCGTCCATCGCCTCCTGCAACTCCCCGGTCGTCATGCCGCGGCGAGCGCCGGCTCGGTCGCGGCGATCCACCCGCCGCCCAGCACCCGCTCGCCGTCGTAGAGCACCGCGGCCTGGCCCGGTGACACGCCGTATTCGGGCGAGTCGAAGGCGAGCCGATCGCCCGCGAGCCGCCCCGGCGCCGGGCGTGCCATCGACCGGACCTTGACCGTCAGCGCGCGGTCCTCCGCGGCGCCGAGCAGGTTCGCTCCCTCGAGCCGCACCGCCGCCACGGCCAGCGCCGCGCGCGGGCCGACGACGACGCGCCGGGCCGCCGCATCGAGTCGGACGACGTAGAGCGGCTCGGCCTGGCCGCCGATCTCCAGCCCCCGGCGCTGACCGACGGTGAAGTTCACGATCCCGCGGTGTTCGCCCAATGTCCTGCCCGCGAGATCGACGATCTCGCCCCGGGCGTCCGCCTCGGGGCGCAGCTTGCGGACGAGCCCGGCGTAGTCGCCGTCGGGGACGAAGCAGATGTCCTGGCTGTCGGGCTTGGCCGCGACCGCCAGCCCCAGCTCCGCGGCGATCTCGCGCACCCGCGCCTTGGGCAATCCGCCCAGCGGGAAGCGGAGGAAGTCGAGCTGCGGGCGTGTCGTCGCGAACAGGAAATAGCTCTGATCGCGCGCCGGATCGGCCCCGCGGTGGAGCTCGGGCCCGTCCGGACCTTCGACTCGGCGCACGTAATGCCCGGTCGCGAGGCAATCCGCGCCGAGATCGCGCGCGAGGGTCAGCAGGTCGGTGAACTTGGGTCCCGTGTTGCACTGGACGCACGGAATGGGGGTGCGACCGGCGAGATATTCGTCGGCGAACCGGTCGACCACCTGCTCGCGGAAGCGCGACTCGTGGTCGAACACGTAATGCGCGATCCCCAGCCGGTCGCAGACCGCGCGTGCGTCGCGGATGTCGCGCCCCGCGCAGCACGCGCCCGCGCGCTGCGTCGCCTCGCCGTGATCGTAGAGCTGGAGGGTGACCCCGATCGTCTCCGCGCCGCTGGCGTGCGCCAGCGCCGCGACGACCGAGCTGTCGACCCCGCCCGACATCGCCACCACGATCCGGCGCGCCGCGATCGGGGAGGGCAGCTGGAAATCCGCGTTATCCATAGCCGTTTAGATAATCGATCGAGGCGGTTCGGTAACCTCCCTCAACGAAGCGTTTCGCCCCGCTTTACCGGCCCTTCAGATCGGGCGGGTACCAGCGTGGCATGGGAAGCGGGGAGGCTCACCGGATTGGACCAGTATTTTCCCCGCTTCGACAAGGCGGTGGAGCTCACCGAGCTGCCGGAGGAGCTGGCGGTGCTGATGGTCGGCATCGCCGCCCGTCAGGCGGCAAGCCCGACGGCGGCGAAGTGGGTCAGGCTCGGGCGCGGCGCGCCCGCGCAGACGCTGCTCGCCCCCGCCGACGGCGCCTTCAACGGCGGCGTGGCCGACGCGCTGGCGACCTGGAGGCAGGAGTGAAGAGAACGTTAACCGTCAGGCTTCAAGGGATGTTCAAAGCGCCCGCTTACCATCCGGCGGGCTGGAGAGGGGGCCCCCCGCCCCGAACCGAGGTTCAGGAATGATCGAGAATCAACGAGTCCGTCCTGCCAAGGTCATCGGTCCGCTGGGCGAGCCGCTGACGCTGGACACGCTGCCGCCGCCCTCGACGACGCGCTGGGTCGTGCGGCGCAAGGCGGAGGTGGTCGCCGCGGTGAACGGCGGACTGCTGACCGTGGACGAGGTCTGCGAACGCTACGGGCTGACGGTCGAGGAGTTCGCCGGCTGGCAGCGCGCGATCGACCGTTCGGGGATGCCGGGGCTGCGCGTCACCCGTATCCAACACTACAAGTCGCTTTACGAGCGCCAGCAGCGCTACTGATCGGGGTTACGCCCCCGGAACAATCGCCGGAGACAAGAGTATTTTCCCCGCAGCCCGGACACGGTCGGGCGATTTCGCAGGGGAGTTAAGTTCATGGGTATCATTCTCTGGCTCATCGTCGGCGGTGTCATCGGTTGGCTCGCCAGCATCATCATGCGGACGGACGCTCAGCAGGGCATCTTCCTCAACATCATCGTCGGCATCGTCGGCGCCTTCATCGGCGGCCTGGTCCTGTCGGGCGGGTCGATCAACAACCAGCCGCTGACCGTCACTTCGTTCCTGGTGTCGCTGCTCGGCGCGGTGATCCTGCTCGCGATCGTCAACCTGGTCCGTCGCGGCAGCGTGCGCTGAACGCACTTCCAGCTTGAACGACAGACGGCCGCCGGGGAGCCCCGGCGGCCGTTCTCGTTCGTAGCCGTCCCGCCGACGGAGAGCGCCGGCCTACTTCAGCAGGAAACGGACCGACACCGTTGCAGTCACGTCCGTCTCGCCTGGCGAGAGTTCGGTCGCCGGCGCATCCGCCTTCGCCCGCGTCATGTACATGACCGGCATCGGCGGACGGCCGCCCGCCTCCTCCCCGTTCTCCGCGATCGCCACGATCCGCTCGACTCGCAGCCCAGCCGCCTGCGCGTAGAGCGCCGCGCGCGCCCGCGCGCGGGCCACCGCATCGGCGCGCGCCGCGTCCAGCGCCTCGTCGGGCCTGTCGATCGAGAGCGAGGGTACGTCGATCTGGTTCGCGCCCGCCCGCACCAGTGCGTCGAGCCCCGCGCCGCTTTTCGCGATGTCGCGGAAGCGGACCGACACCGTGTTGCTCGCTTGATAACCCGTGATCGCGGGCGGCTGGCCGTCGGTGTACTTGTACTGCGGCTGGAGCGAGACCGTGCTGGTCGCGATGTCGCGCGCCGCGATTCCCGCTGCGCGCAGCGTCGCCAGCACGCGGGCCATCCGCTCGGCATTGCTCGCGAGCGCCGATGCCGCCGTCGCCTGCTGGGTGACGACGCCGGCGCGGATCGTCGCCACGTCGGGAACGCGCGTGACGCGGCCGGTGGCGCTGACGTCGAGCACGGTCGCGTCGGGCAGGATCGGCGTCTCGGCTGCGACGGCGATCGGGGCGGTGAGGGCGGCGAAGGTCAGAAGAAGGCGCATGCAGGAAACTCCCGGTCAGTGTTCCCCGGGGAGTGACTCGGCGCGCCCAAACGCAGGCTGAACGCGGCGGAGCGCTTGTGTCTCGCCCTGCGCGCAGGCAAAGACGCGCAGTCTGCCGGGCCTTGAGCCGGGTGATTTATTCGTCTAATACAGCCTTGGAGGGGCGATCCGCCGGATCGCGACGGGACGAAGAGCCGCATGGACTATCGAACGGGCGATCTCGAGCAGGACACGCTGGCGCTTCCGGGGCCGGAGGTGAACCGCCGCCGTCGTCGCTGGATCATCGTCGCGGGTGTGCTGCTGATCGCGCTCGTCGTCGGGGGTTACCTCTACAAGCGCTCGCGCTCCGCCGCGGCCGCGGACAAGGGGGCTCCGGCGCAGCAGGTGCCGAGCGTCACCGTGGTCGTCCCCGGCCGGCATCCCGTCGACCGCACCATTTCCGCCACCGGGACGCTCGCCGCCCGGCGCGAGATGCCGGTGGGCGTCGCCGGCGAGGGTGGGATGGTCACTCGCGTGCTGGTCGAGCCCGGTCAGTGGGTCGGCAAGGGGCAGGTCCTGGCGACCGTCGACCGGTCGGTCCAGGTCCAGACCGCCGAGAGCCTGGCCGCGCAGATCAACGTCGCGCGCGCGGATCTCGTCCTGGCCGAGGCCGAGCTCAAGCGCGCGCAGCAGCTCGTCGGGCGCGGCTTCATCAGCCAGGCCGACGTCCAGCGCCGCATCGCCACCCGCGATGGCGCCGCGGCGAAGCTCAAGGTGGCGCAGGCGACGCTGAGCGAACAGCGCGCGCGCAACGGCCGGCTGGACATCCGGGCGCCCGAAGCCGGGCTGGTGCTGACGCGCCAGATCGAGGCTGGGCAGATCGTCAGCTCGGGCTCGGGCGTCCTCTTCCGGATGGCGGAGAAGGGCCAGATGGAGATGCGCGCGCAACTCGCCGAGAGCGATCTCCAGCAGATCCACGTCGGCTCGCCCGCCAAGGTGACCCCGGTCGGCGACGTGCGACAGTTCGCCGGCACCGTCTGGCAGGTGTCGCCGGTCATCGACCAGCAGACCCGCCAGGGGACCGCGCGGATCCAGCTCGCCTTCGATCGGTCGCTGCGGCCGGGCGGGTTCGCCTCGGCGCAGATCGTCGGCGGAGTGGGCGATCAGCCGCAGCTGCCGCAGTCGGCGATCCTGTCCGACGATCAGGGCAATTACGTGTACATCGTCGACGCCGGCAACATCGTCCGGCGCCGGAACGTCCGGCTCGGCACGGTGACGGAGGACGATGTGGCGATCGCCGACGGGCTCGCCGGCGACGAGCGGGTGGTCTATTCCGCCGGCGCCTTCCTCAATCCCGGGCAGAAGATCGCGCCGACCCTTCGCAGGGCCGCGGCGGGGAGCGCAACGCCATGAACTTCCGCAACATCTCCGCCTGGTCGATCCGGAATCCGGTGCCGTCGATCGTCCTGTTCCTGATGCTGACGGTCGCGGGGATCGTCAGCTTCATCCGCATGGACATCAACAACGATCCCGACATCGACTTCCCGGCGGTCGCGATTGAGATCACCCAGCCCGGTGCCGCGCCCAGCGAGCTGGAGACCCAGGTCACCCAGCGGGTGGAGGCGGCGGTCCGCTCGCTCGAGGGGATCGACCAGATCCAGTCCTTCGTAAGCGAGGGCGATTCGACGACGATCGTCCAGCTGACGATCGGCACGCCGATCGACCGGGCCGTCAACGAGGTCCGTGATTCGATCGTCCAAATCCGCTCGAACCTGCCTGAGGGAATTCTCGAGCCGCAGGTCAGCCGGGTCAAGATCAACGACAACGATCTCGGCAGCTACACCGCGTCGGCGCGCGACATGACGATCGAGCAGCTGAGCTGGTATATCGACAATACGGTGGCAAAGGAGCTGCTGAGCGTCCCCGGCATGGGCTCGGTCGAGCGCAACGGCGGCGTCGACCGCGAGATCCGCGTCATCCTCGATCCCGCGAAGCTGGCGAGCTACGGGCTGACCGCGACCCAGATCAACCAGCAGTTGCGCCAGGTGAACCTCAACGCGCCGGGCGGTCGCGCCGAGATCGCCGGCTCCGAACAGTCGCTCCGCGTGCTGGGCAACGCGCGCAACGCTTACGAGCTGGGGCAGACCCAGATCACGGTCGGCGACGGGCGCACGATCAAGCTCGGCGACATCGCGACCGTGCGCGATCTCTATGCCGAGCAGCGCTCCGCGGCCGAGGTCGACGGGCTGCCGGTGCTGTCGTTCGACTTCAAGCGCGCGAAGGGCTTCTCCGACGTCACCGTCTTCAAGGAGGCGGTGAAGAAACTCGCCGACCTCGAGAAACGCAATCCGCGCGTCCATTTCAAGCTGCGCATCGACGGTTCGAAATACGCCCTCGAACAATATAAGAGCGCGATCCACGCGATGATCGAGGGCGCCGTGCTGGCGGTGTTCATCGTGTTCCTGTTCCTGCGCGACGTCCGCGCGACCATGATCTCGGCGCTCGCGATCCCGCTCTCGGCAATCCCCGCCTTCTGGTTCATGGACCTGATGGGGTTCACGCTGAACAGCATGACGCTGCTGGCGCTGAGCCTCGTGGCGGGCGTGCTGGTGGACGACGCGATCGTCGAGATCGAGAACATCGTCCGGCACATGCGGATGGGCAAGACCGCCTACCAGGCCTCGATCGACGCCGCCGACGAGATCGGGCTGGCGGTGCTCGGCACCACCTTCGCGATCGTCGCGGTGTTCCTGCCGGTCGGGCTGATGCCCGGCGTCTCGGGGCAGTTCTTCAAGAACTTCGGCCTGACCGTCGTCGTCGCGGTGCTGATGAGCCTTGCGGTGGCGCGCCTGATCACGCCGATGATCGCCGCTTATTTCCTGCGCGCCTTCGGTCATGCCGAGCACGGCGGCGGGCGGGCGATGGACGCCTATCTCAAGGTCCTCCACTGGACGCTCGATCCGGGCCGCTCGCTCGCGATCCGCGCCCGCGGCGGCTATCACCGCATTACCGGCTATCTGCGCGATCACCGCATCTGGGTGATGGGGATCGGGGCCGTCGCCTTCGCGGCGACCGTCGTCGGCTTCTCGATGCTGCCGATGCAGTTCCAGCCCTCGACCGATCAGGAGCGTTCCACCGTCACCATCACGATGGCGCCGGGCACCACGCTCCAGCAGACCCAGGCGACGGTGCGCCGCGTCTACGACCTGCTCAAGACCCAGCCGGAGGTCGAATCGCTCTACACCCGGTCGTTCGTCGGCAACGGCCGCGTCACCGCCGAGCTCAAGAAGCACCGCGACAAGACTTCGACCGAGTTCGAGCGTTCGCTCGCGCCGGCGCTGGCGAAGATCCCGGACGCGCGAGTGAACTTCCAGTCGCAGTTCGGCTGGGGCGACAACAACCGCGACGTCTCGATCACCTTCGGGGGCGACGACCCCGCGGTGCTGCGCCAGACCGCCGACCGGCTGGTACGCGAGATGGCGACGGTCCCCGGTCTGATCGCGCCGCGGATCGCGGGCGACCTCAACCGACCCGAGCTCATCATCCGGCCCCGGCTCGACCTCGCCGCGAGCCTGGGGGTGACGACGAGCGCGCTTTCCAACGCGATCCGGATCGCGACCCTGGGCGACATCGACCAGAACAGCGCCAAGTTCTCGCTTTCGGATCGCCAGATCCCGATTCGCGTCGCGCTCGAGCAATCCTCCCGGTCGAAGCTGGCGACGATCGAGACGCTGCCCGTCCAGACGCAGACCGGCGGTTCGGTGCCGCTGTCGGTGGTGGCGGAGATCGGCTTCGGCTCCGGCCCGACCAAGATCAATCGGCTGAACCAGCAGCGCCAGCTGACGATCGGCGCCGATCTGGGCGTCAATCCGAAGACCGGGCGGTCCTACGTCCTCACCGACGCCATGGCGAAGGTCAACGTGCTGCCGACGATGAAGAGCCTTCCGGTCGGCGTCGAGCGGCTGAGCGTCGGCCAGGCAAAGTGGCAGATGGAGATGCTCATCAACTTCGTGATCGCGGTGATCGCAGGCGTGTTCCTCGTCTTCTCGGTGCTCGTCCTGCTCTATCGCCGGCTGCTGCCGCCCATGGTCAACATGGGCTCGCTGGTGCTCGCGCCGCTCGGGGGCGTGCTCGCGCTGCTGATCACGGGGACGCCGCTTTCCATGCCGGTGTTCATCGGACTGCTGATGCTGCTCGGGATCGTCGCCAAGAACTCGATCCTGCTGATCGATTTCGCGCTGGAGGAGATGGGCAAGGGCGTCCCGATCTACGAGGCGATCGTCGATTCGGGGCACAAGCGCGCACAGCCGATCGTTATGACGACGGTGGCCATGGTCGCGGGCATGGTGCCGACCGCGCTGTCGCTCTCCGGCGACGGCGCGTGGCGAGCGCCGATGGGGATCGTCGTGATCGGCGGGCTGATCGTGTCGACGCTCCTGACGCTCTTGATCGTCCCCGCCTCGTTCAGCCTTGCGATCGGGATCGAGCGGCGGATCGGCCCGTGGCTCGGCAAGCGGTTGCTCACCTACAAGCCCGGCGACGACGGGATGCCGGCGATCGAGCACGTCGGCGTCGGCGGCGCGATCGCCGCCCCGCGCGGGCGGATCGGCTATGAGGGCGAGCAGCCGGCGGAGTGAGCGGCCGCGGCTCTTGAACAATCCGGCGACTGGCGGCTTGTTGCGCCCATGACCTCTTCGTTCCGCCGGCCCGTGCGCGAGGCGCCCGCTCCGGCGGGCCTGGTCCGCATGAAGCGGGTGGCGACGGGGCTGCTCGTCGCGATGGCCGCAGTGTTCCTCGCCGCGCGCGCATTCCAGCCGCAGCATCCGTGGCTCGGCTTCGTCCGCGCCTTCGCGGAGGCCGCGATGGTCGGCGGGCTCGCCGACTGGTTCGCGGTGACGGCGCTGTTCCGCCACCCGCTCGCGCTGCCGATTCCGCATACGGCGATCATCCCGCGCAACAAGGATCGGATCGGCGAGCAGCTCGCCGCCTTCCTGCGCGCAAACTTCCTCATCCCCCATGTCGTCGCGCGGCGGATGCAGCGGATCGACGTCGCCGGTGTCGCGGGCCGCTGGCTGACCCAGCCGACCGGGGCGTCGCGCCGCTTGACCCGCGGCATCTCGCGCATGGCGACCGAGGTGCTCCAGGCGCTCGATCAGGAGCGCCTGGGCGGCATGGTCCGCGCGGCGATGGTTGCGCGGGTCCGCGACATCGACCTGGCGCCGCTGCTCGGCCGCGCACTGGCGGCCGCGATCGCCGAGGACCGTCACCTGCCGGTGCTGGACGCGATCGTCCGCTGGGCGGGCAAGGTGCTGAGCGCCAACGAGCATCTGATCCGCCAGATGATCCACGAGCGCGCGGGGACGATCCTGCGCTGGACCGGTCTCGACGAGACGCTCGCGAACAAGATCATCGACGGACTCAACCGCATGTTCGTCGAAATGGCGGAAAACAGGGAGCATCCCATGCGCGCGCGCGCCGAGGAGGCGTTGGCGAAACTCGCGGTCGACCTCGAGGAGAGCGAGGTCATGCGCGCGCGCGTCGACGCGCTCAAGATCGCACTGCTCCAGAACCCCGCGATGCAGGACTGGATCAACGGGCTGTGGGAGCAGGCGAGGGGCGCGATGCTGCGCGCCGCGCGCGATCCCGAGAAGCTGCTCGCTGGCCCGATGGGCGATGCGCTGCGGCAATTGGGGGAGACGCTGCAGAAGGACCCCAGGCTCGGGCGCCTGATCAATCGATTCGTCCGACGCGCGGCGGTGGGCGCGGCGGCCGATTATGGCGACACGATCGTCCGCCTCGTCTCGGAGACGGTCCGCGGCTGGGACGCGCGGACGATCAGCACCCGGCTGGAACATGCGGTCGGCAAGGATCTGCAATATATCCGGATCAACGGCACCCTGGTCGGCGGGCTCGTCGGCCTGGGCCTTCACGCCGTCGACCTGCTGCTGTGACCACCAGCGGCCTTGCCGCCGCCACCATTTGTCGACAAGGGCGGCGGTGATGAGCGAGCGCGCCGACTTTGCCGACGACTCCGGAACCCTTCGCTTCAGCGGCCCGCTGACGCTCTCACGGCTGGGCGACCTTCCCCAGCGGCTCCAGGCGGTGTCGGGCGGTGTCTCCAGCGTCGACCTGTCCGGGGTCGAGCGCATCGATACCGTCGGGGCCTGGGTCGTCCATCGGTTCGCGCGCGAGAAGGGCGCGAGCGTCGCGGGCCTGAGCGGCGACAGCGCGCACCTGTTCGCACAGGTCGAGGAGGCGGACATCGCCGCGTCGACCCGCCCCGCCGCGGTCGGATCCTATGCCCGGGTGTCGGGAGAGATCGGCGACGCGGTCGTGACCGCGTTCAAGACGCTTTATGGGCTGCTTGGCTTCTTGGGCGCGACCGCGCTCGCCTTCCTGACCGTCATCCGCCACCCGAGCCGCTTCCGGTTCAACGCGACCGTCCACCATTTCGAGGTCGTCGGCGTGTCGGCGCTCGGCATCGTCGGGCTGATGAGCTTCCTGATCGGCATCGTCATCGCGCAGCAGGGCGCGGTCCAGCTGCGCCAGTTCGGCGCCGAGGTTTTCACGATCAACCTCATCGGGCGGATCACGCTGCGCGAACTCGGCGTGCTGATGACCGCGATCATGGTCGCGGGGCGGTCCGGCTCGGCGTTCGCCGCTCAGATCGGGACGATGAAGCTGACCGAGGAGATAGACGCGATGCGGACGATCGGCGTGTCGCCGATGGAGTCGCTCGTGCTGCCGCGGACGCTCGCGGCGATCGTGCTGATGCCGCTCCTCGGCTTCTACGCCTCGATGATCGCGATCCTCGGCGGCGGCCTGCTGTGCTGGGCCAGCCTCGACATCCCGTTCGTGACCTACGTCCAGCGCATCCGCGAAGTCGTGCCGATCACCGATCTGTACGTGGGTCTGGTCAAGGCGCCGGTGTTCGGCGCCATCATCGCGATCGCCGGCTGTTTCCAGGGCATGCTGGTCGAAGGCGACGCCGAACAGGTCGGCACCCGGACGACCTCCGCGGTCGTGCAGGGCATCTTCCTGGTGATCGTGCTCGACGCCTTCTTCGCGATGTTCTTCACCTGGATCGGTTGGATCTGATGGCGTCCGATCGATCCAGCAACGATGCGCCGGTGATCCGGGTGCGGGGGCTGTGCAACAGCTTCGGCGATCAGCGTGTCCATGACGGGCTCGACCTGGATGTCCGCCGGGGGGAGATCCTGGGCGTGGTCGGTGGATCGGGCACCGGCAAATCGGTGCTGATGCGATCGATCATCGGCCTCCAGACGCCCGACGCGGGCGAGATCACCGTCTTCGGCCAGCCCACGATCGGCGTCGAGGAGACCGACGGCGTCGACGTCCGCAAGCGCTGGGGCGTGCTGTTCCAGGGCGGAGCGCTGTTTTCGACACTGACCGTCGCCGAGAACGTCCAGGTCCCCTTGCGCGAGTTCTATCCCGAGCTGCCGCTGCCCCTGCTGGACGAGATCGCCTCGTACAAGGTGGTGATGTCGGGATTGCCGGCCGACGCCGGACCGAAATATCCCGCCGAGCTGTCGGGGGGCATGAAGAAGCGCGCCGGCCTCGCCCGGGCGCTTGCGCTCGATCCCGAGCTGCTGTTCCTCGACGAGCCCACCGCCGGGCTCGACCCGATCGGCGCCGCCGCGTTCGACGAGCTGACCCGCTCGCTCCAGCGGACGTTGGGGCTGACGGTGTTCCTGATCACCCACGATCTCGACACGCTCTACGCGATCTGCGACCGCGTCGCGGTGCTCGCGGACAAGAAGGTGGAGGCGGTGGGCACGATCGACGAGCTGCTCGCGACCGACCACCCCTGGATCCAGGACTATTTCCGCGGCCCCCGCGGGCGCGCCGCGCTGGCGTCGCGCGAGACGCTCTCGGCCGAACTCGGCGGCGATGCGGCTCCGGTCGGGTCCGACGCGATCGGTCAGCGGTCGCAGGGCGGGATCGCCGACAACACCGCACGGCGCGCGGGACAGGACGCGCCAGCCGCGAGTAGGGCAAGCTGAATGGAAACCCGGTCGAATCACGTCCTCGTCGGCACGGTGGTGCTGATCCTGCTCGCGGTGCTGGCGCTCTTCACCGTGTGGATCGCCCGCCTCGGCAGCACGCACGAGAAGGAATACGACATCTTCTTCAAGCAGGCCGTCGACGGTCTGGCGAAGGGGTCGGCGGTCACCTATTCGGGCGTCCCGGTCGGGCAGGTCAAGCAGATCACGATCTGGAAGCCCGACCCCCAGTTCGTCCGCGTGCGCGTGACCGTCAACGACGATACGCCCATTCTCGAGGGAACGTCGGCCACCGTGCAGGGCAGCTTCACCGGCACGTCGACCGTCGGTCTCGACGGCGGCAAGAAGGGCGCGGCCGAACTGGCCTGTCCGGAGAACGACACCGCCAACGAATGCCCGTTCGGCGTGCCCGTCATCCCGACGCGGACCGGCGGCTTCGGCGCGATCCTGAACTCCGCGCCGCAGCTGCTCGAACGGCTGTCGACGTTGACCGAACGGCTGACCGGGCTGCTCACCGACAAGAACCAGGCGTCGATCGCCGGCATCCTCGACAACACCAACAAGCTGAGCGCCGCCCTCGCGGATCGCGGGCCGGAGATCGCCGCCACGCTGGCGCAGACCCGGATCGCCATCCAGCAGGCGGGCGACGCGGCGCAATCAGTCGGCAAGCTCGCCGACACGACCAACGGCGTGCTCGCCCAGGATGTGAAGCCCGCGATGGCGAACCTCAACCTCGCGATCCAGTCGGCGCGGCAGTCCGCCGATACGCTCAACGGCGCGATCGCGGATGCGCGCCCGGGTTTGCAGACCTTCTCCAGGCAGACCATTCCGGAGGTGGGCCAGCTGGTCCACGATCTCCGTCAGACCGCGCAGGCGTTATCGTCGGTCGCCGAGAAGGTCGATCAGCAGGGCGCGGCGTCGATCCTGTCGCAACCCAAGCTGCCGGATTACAAGGGAGGGCGCCGCAAGTGAGGCACGCGATCATCAGGACCGTCCCGGCGCTCGCGGCGCTCGGGCTCGTCGCCGGCTGCGTCAGCTTCGGCGCCAAGCCGCCGCCCGCGCTCCTGACCCTCACCCCGGCCGCGCAGCCGCCGGTCGGCGAGATCCAGCGGGTGGCGATCAGCTCGCCCGGCGCGGCGGTGGCGCTGAGCGCGGGAGGACGGACCACCACAGTGTCGGCGGCGGTCGCGCCCACGGCGGGCGCGGCCTCGCTGACGATCGACTCGTTCAGCGTTCCCCAGCAGATCGCGACGACCCGCGTTCCCGTCGAGAGCGGCGGCGAGGTCACCTACATCAAGGGCGCATTGTGGGTGGAGCCGCCCGCGCGGCTGTTCGCTCGGCTGGTCGGGGACATGGTGACGGCGCGAACCGGGCGCGTCGTCCTGTCGACCGCGCAATCCTATGCCACGGGCAGCGCTCAGCTGACCGGCGAACTCCGCCGCTTCGGGATCGACGAGGCCGGGAGTGCCGCGGTCGTCACCTTCGACGCTACCCTCATCCGGTCGCGGGAGGGCGGAACCGTCGAGAAGCAGCGGTTCGAAGCGCGGGTTCCCGTGTCCGTGATCGACCCGGCCGGCGCGGGCGCGGGTCTGAATACCGCCGCCAATCAGGTGGCGGCGCAGGTCGCGGACTGGGTGGGACGATAGCCCAGAGAAAAGGGCGCCCGGACCTCATCGGCCCGGACGCCCCGCGACGCCTGAAAAGGGAGCAACAGGCGTCGATCGTATCGGCCGTCACGCGGCCTTGGCTTCATCCTCGGG
This sequence comes from Sphingomonas sp. SP6, assembly GCF_058313435.1. Lineage (NCBI taxonomy): Bacteria > Pseudomonadati > Pseudomonadota > Alphaproteobacteria > Sphingomonadales > Sphingomonadaceae > Sphingomonas > Sphingomonas sp. SP6. The sequence continues at coordinate 1,021,720 of NZ_JBZFLG010000001.1, read as the reverse complement.
CTTCGCTTCGACGGCGGCGAGCGGCGCGCCGGTCTTGATCGCGATGCTCTTCGGCTTCACCGCCTCGGGCACCTCGCGGACCAGATCGACCACGAGCAGGCCGTCGTTGAGCCGCGCGTCCTCGACGAAGACGTAATCGGCCAGCTCGAACCGGCGCTCGAAGCTGCGGGTCGCGATGCCCATGTGCAGGAACTGGGCGTTGTCCTGGGTCTCCGCCTTCTTGCCCGCGACGAGCAGGAGGTTCTGCTGCGCGGTGATCTCGATCTCGTCGCGGCTGAACCCGGCCACCGCCAGCGTGATGCGGTAGCGGTCGTCGGCGACGCGCTCGAGGTTGAAGGGCGGATAATTGTCGGCAGTCGAGCGCGCGCTGGTCTCGAGCAGGTCGAACAGCCGGTCGAAGCCGATGGTGGAACGGCGATAGGGAGTCAGATCGAGTCGCATGGGAATCCTCCTGTGAGCGATTGTTGCGAAGCGGGCCCGGCATGCCGCGGCGCCGCCTGCACGACCCGAAACGGCATCGTGCAGCGCGAACATGGGAGAGCCTGCGGCCGGTTCAAGAGCCGGACATGGCCGGATCGGCCAAAAAAAATGCTTCAAGCCGCGACGAACCGGTTGTCCGATCCGGTAAGTAGAGTATTGATTCGCCTAGCGCATTGATGGACATGGGGCCCAATCACTAGGGGGTTTCACATGTCGATCACGCTCGCCCTGCTTCTGGCCCAGGTCGCTACTTCGCCGACGCCGCCGGATCAGACCAATGGACCGCAGAACCTGCCCTCGGCGCCGAGCCAGGTCGAGCCGACCCCGGTCCAGACCAGCCCGCTTGCCAACCCGGATGCGGCCGAGAACGTGGAGCCGCTCGGCCTGCAGCAGGGCGGCGACGTCGTCGTCACCGCGCGGCGCCGCGCCGAGTCGGTGCAGGACGTGCCGATCGCGATGTCGGTGATCGGCGGCACGACGCTGGCGGAAACCGGCGTCTACAACGTCGGCCGGCTGACCCAGATCCAGCCGTCGCTCCAGTTCTATTCGACTAATCCGCGCAACTCGGCGGCGAACATCCGCGGCCTCGGCGCGCCGTTCGGCCTAACCAACGACGGCATCGAGCAGGGCGTCGGCATCTACGTCGACCAGGTCTATTACAGCCGCATCGCCTCGGCGACGTTCGACTTCACCGATACCGAGCGGATCGAGGTGCTGCGCGGGCCGCAGGGCACGCTCTACGGCAAGAACACCACCGCCGGCGCGATCAACATCACGACCAAGAAGCCGAGCTTCGAGCCCGAGGCACGGGTCGAACTGACCGGCGGCAATTACGATTTCTTCCAGGGCAAGGCCTCGGTCTCCGGTCCCCTGGTGGCGGACAAGCTCGCGATCCGGCTGTCGGCCTCGGTCACCACGCGCCGCGGCACGATCTACAACACGGCCACCGACAAGTACGTCAACAGCCAGGACAACAAGGGTTTCCGCGGCGCGATCCTGTGGAAGCCGACCGACAATCTCGACCTCACCCTGTCGGGCGACTGGGCGCATCAGGATCCGAATTGCTGCGCCCAGATCTTCGCGCGCGTCGGCACCACCCAGCGCCCGCTCAGCCGCCAATATGAGGCGCTCGCCGCGGCGTTCGGCTACGAGCCGCCGTCGCGCAATGCTTTCGACCGGCTGACCGACCAGGATACGGATCTGCGCGCCAAGCAGTCGCTCGGCGGCGTGTCGCTGCTCGGCAATCTCGATCTCGGCGCGGCTACCGTCACTTCGGTCACCGCCTGGCGTTTCTGGGACTGGAACCCGTCGAACGACCGCGACTTCCTCGGCCTGCCGATCACCACCGTCTCGGCCAATCCGTCGCAGCAGAAGCAGTTCACCCAGGAACTGCGGCTTGCCTCGAACGGCAAGCGAACGATCGACTACGTCGTGGGGGCCTTCTACTTCCACCAGACGATCGACACTCAGGGGCTTCAGGTGCAGGGGCCGGCGGCCAGCCGGTATCTGCTCAATCCGGGGACGCCTCCGGCCGGCAATCCCGCGGGTTGCGATGCGACTCACCCCAACGCCTGCAATCCTGCGGTTCTCGACGGGCTGACCGCGCGCAACACGATCGGCTTCTCCAACGACAGCGTCGCCGCTTTCGGCAAACTGACCTGGCACGTCACCGACAAGCTCGAGATCGCGCCCGGCATCCGCGTCAACTACGACAAGAAGAGCGGTGACTATGTGTCGGTGGTCACCACCGGCTCGGGCAGCACCGTGCTGAACGGCGACCAGCGCGGTGTCCTGGCGCCGCAGAGCTATTCGCCGAAGTTCGACAACTGGAACGTCTCCGGTGACATCACCGCGTCTTACGATTTCGCCCCCTTCATCCACGGTTATGCGACCTATGCGCGCAGCAACAAGTCGGGCGGCATCAACCTGTCCGGTCTGCCGCTCGACGCCAACAACCTGCCGATCCTCTCGGCGGCGACCGTGAAACCCGAAAAGGTCAACAATTACGAGATCGGGCTGAAGACCCAGTTCCTCGATCGTCGCGTGACCTTCAATCTCGCCGGCTTCTGGACCGACATCTTCGATTATCAGGCGACCGTCACCAACGGTCAGCTTGGCGTGCTGCGAGGCTATCTCGCCAATGCAGGCCAGGTGCGCACCCGTGGTTTCGAGGCTGATCTGTCCGTGCGTCCGACCGAACAGCTCAATGCCTATTTCAACACCGCCTACACCGACGCGAAATATGTGCGCTTCCGCGATGCGCCGTGTCCGCCCGAACTTTCTGGCGGCACCACCGTGGCGGCGGGGCAGACACCCGGCGCACCCGGCGTTCCGGGTGGGCTCAGCCCGCAATCGTGCGACATCTCGGGCCAGCGCATCCCCGGCGTGTCCAAATGGGCGCTCTCGTTCGGTGTGGAATACGACATCCCGTCGCAGGTCGCCGGCTACGACGGCAACTTCTACATCGGCTACGACGGCAGCTACCGTTCCAACTTCTCGTCCAACCCGTCGGAGTCGATCTACACGACCGTTCACGGTTATTCGCTCCACAGCTTCCGCCTCGGCTACAAGGCGCAGGACAAGTGGAACGTCTGGGGCTGGGTCCGCAATGCGTTCAACCAGAACTATTACGATCTGCTCGCGACCCAATCGGGCAACACCGGGCTGATCGTCGGCCAGCCCGGCGATCCGCGGACCTATGGCGGGACGGTATCGCTGAGCTTCTGACCGGGTGAGGGGAGGGGCGGCCGCTCCTCCCCTCCACGAACGCGCCGCCGGCGCACGGGCGCGCTCACGCACAACGGCAAACGCCCGGGCCTTTCGACCCGGGCGCCTGCGTGACGATCGCTCGTCAGCCCCCTTTGATGCCTCGATCTCGTCGCCCTGCGGCGGGACCGGAAGCGTCTTCCCCGAACCACGGCCATTGCCTGTGTGCCAGTCCCCGGGTGCTAGGCAGCGCCCGGCCGCGCGTCCACCGGAATGAACGGCAGCGAAACGGATTGCGGCAGCGCTGTGGCAATCCCGCCACAGATCGTGCGCGCGCCGCCTTGTTGCCTCGGCCGGCCGCCCCGCCTAGAGCGCGCGCGTGATTTCCCGCTACGAACGCATGATCGCGCGGCGCTACCTGCTGCCGGGCAAGGGCGAGCGCTTCATCGTGCTCGTCGCCGGGTTCAGCCTGGGTGCGGTGATGCTCGGCGTCGCCGCGCTCGTCATCGTCATGAGCGTGATGAACGGCTTCCGCGCCGAACTGTTCGACAAGATCGTCGGCCTGAACGGCCACGCGGTGGTTCAGGGCGTCGACGGCCGGCTGCCCAATTGGCAGGCGGTCGCGCGCCAGGCGAAGGCGACGCCGGGCGTCACCAGCGCCTTGCCGCTGATCGAGCAGCCGCTGTTCGCGACCTACAACGGCCGCGCCGAGTTCATCCTGCTCCGCGGGATGCGGGTCGAGGACATCCGCCGCAACGCGACCATCCAGAACAAGGTCGTCGCCGGGTCGATGGCGACGATCGTGCCGGGTTCGAACGAGGTCGCGATCGGGGCGCGGCTGGCGGAATCGCTTGGCGCGACGATCGGGTCGGACATCACCCTCATCAACCCGCAGGGGCAGACGACGCCGTTCGGCACCATGCCGCGCTATGTCAGCTACACCGTCGGCGCGATCTTCGAGGTGGGGGTGTACGATTACGACAAGGCCTATGTCGTCATGCCCATCCAGGATGCGCAGACCTTGCTTTTGATGGGCGACCAGGTCGGCATGATCGAGGTCGAGACCGTGAACGCGGACCGCGTCGGCGAGATCCTGAAGCCGCTCGCGCTCAAGGTGCGCGGCTACGCGCAGGTGACCGACTGGCGGCAGATGAACTCGCAGATCTTCGAGGCGCTGGCGGTCGAGCGTGTGGCGATGTTCGTGGTGCTCTGCATCATCATCCTGGTCGCCGCCTTCAACATCGCCTCGTCGCTGATCATGCTGGTCCGCGCGAAAACCCGCGACATCGCGATCCTGCGGACGATGGGCGCGTCGCGCGGGGCGATGATGCGGATCTTCATCACCGTCGGCACCACGATCGGGGTGCTCGGGATCGTCGCCGGGCTGATCGTCGGCGCGGTGTTCCTGTTCTATCGACAGGCCGTCGTGAACTTCGTCCAGCTCGTCACCGGGCAGAACCTGTGGGATCCCTCGATCCGCTATCTGACCGAGCTTCCGTCGAAGCCAGACCCGGTCGAGATCGTCGCCATCGTGGTCGTCGCCGCGCTGATGACGATGCTGGCGACGATCTATCCGGCGTGGAAGGCGGCGAGCACCGACCCCGTCCAGGTGCTGCGCTATGAGTGACGCGGTCCTCGAGATCGCCGGCCTCTCGCGCGCGTTCACGCAGGGCGGACACACGATCCACGTGCTGCGCGGCGTCGACCTGAAGGTCGCGCCGGGCGAGATCGTCGCGCTGCTCGGCCCATCGGGCTCGGGCAAGTCGACCCTGCTCCAGGCGGTCGGGTTGCTCGAAGGTGGCTTCGGCGGCTCGATCCGGATCGCCGGCGAGGAAGCGGCCAAGCTCGACGCGGCGGGCCGGACGCGGGTGCGGCGCGATCGGCTCGGCTTCGTCTATCAGTTCCACCATCTGCTCCCCGATTTCGATGCGGCCGAGAACGTGATCCTGCCCGCGCTCATCCACGGCGCGGAGCCGGCCGAGGCGAGAGCGCGCGCGCAGACGCTGCTCTCCGCCCTCGGCCTCTCGCACCGCCTCACCCACCGCCCCAGCCAGCTCTCCGGCGGCGAGCAGCAGCGCGTCGCGGTGGCGCGCGCGCTCGCCAACCGGCCCGCCTTGGTGCTCGCCGACGAGCCGACCGGCAATCTGGACGAGCGCACCGCCGACATCGTCCTCGCCGAGTTCCTGCGCCTGGTCCGCGGCGAAGGGTCCGCCGCGCTGGTCGCCACGCACAACGAGCGGATCGCCGCGAAGATGGACCGGGTGGTGCGGCTGCACGAGGGTGTGCTGGGGGGCGTGCTCGCGTGACATCCTGGCATGACGCCCCGACGCTGGTCGGCCGTCATGTCACGCTGCGCCCGCTCGTCGCCGACGATCGCGACGCGCTCGCGGCCGCCGCGGCGGACGGGGACCTGACCGAACTGTTCTTCGCCAACGTCTCCGCCCTGACCGATCCGGACGGCTTCATGGCCGCGGCGTTCAGGGAGCGTGACCATGGCCGGGCGATGCCGTTCGCCGTGGCGAAGCCGGACGGCGTCGTCGTCGGCATGACCCGTTACATGCGGATGCACGAGGCGCATCGCCGGCTGGAGATCGGCGGCACCTTCTACGCGCGTTCGGTCCAGCGGACCGGGGTCAATACCGAGGCGAAGCTGCTCCTCCTCGGGCACGCCTTCGAACGGCTGGGGTGCAACGTGGTGCAGATCCGCACCGACTGGCTCAACCGCGCGTCGCAGGCGGCGATCGAGCGGCTCGGCGCCAAACGCGACGGGGTGCTCCGCTCGCACCAGGTCATGGGCGGGCGCGTGCGCGACCTGATCGTCTATTCGATCATCGCTTGCGAATGGCCGGGGGTGCGTGCGAACCTCGTCCATCTGCTGGCACGGAGGCGATGATGGACGCGGTCACCGACTATCTGGTCAAGACGGCCGACGGCACGCCGGTCTCGCTGGAGGCATGGCGCGGCAAGGTGCTGCTGATCGTCAACACCGCCTCGAAATGCGGCTTCACCCCGCAATATGAGGGCCTGGAGGCGCTGCACCGCAAATACGGCGCCCGCGGCTTCGAGGTGCTGGGCTTCCCGTGCAACCAGTTCGGCGCGCAGGAGCCCGGCGACGCCGCCGAGATCGCGAACTTCTGCTCGCTGACGTACGACGTCACCTTTCCCGTCTTCGCCAAGATCGACGTCAACGGCGACGACGCTGAACCTTTGTTTCAGCGGCTGAAGGCGGACGCGCCGGGGCTGATGGGGTCGAAGGGGATCAAGTGGAACTTCACCAAGTTCCTGGTGGACCGCGCGGGCCGCACCGTGCGCCGCTATGCCCCGACCACCAAGCCGGCCGAGCTGGAGAAGGATATCGAGGCGCTGCTGTAGCGCTGGTCGAATCGGCCACGGGGGCGTAGCGTCCCGCGAATGCATTCCGGGTTCGTGCCGCTCCGCGTCTTCTCCTGCTACACCATGCTCGACGGAGCGATCGAGCCCAAGGCGATCGCCAAGCAGGCGCGCGCGCTCGGCTTTCCCGCGGCGGCGCTGACCGACCGCAACGGGCTCTATGCGGCGATGGCGTTCTCCGATGCGGCAAAGGGCGCGGGCGTCCAGCCGATCGTCGGCGCGATGCTCGGCGTCTCGCGACCCGACATTCCCGATGGCGTCAGCGCGCCGCTCGACTGGCTGGCGCTCTATGCGCAGGACGAACGCGGCTACCAGAACCTGTGCGCGCTCGTCAGCCGCGCCCACCTCGATCGGCCGATCGAACAGGCTCCCCACGTCGGCTTCGCCGCGCTCGAAGGCCGCACCGACGGTCTCGTCGCGCTCACCGCGGGCGGGGAGGGCGCGCTCGCCCGCCTGTTCGCGGAGGATCAGCCGGGCGCGGCGGCCACCTACGCCGATCGACTGACGGCGCTGTTCCCGGGGCGCCTCTATGTCGAGCTCTGCCGCCGGGGCGACGCGACGGAAGAGGCCGCCGAGCCCCATCTGCTCGACCTCGCCTACGAGCGCGGGCTGCCGCTCGTCGCCACCAATCCCTGCTGCTTCACCGAGGCCGCCTTCGGCGACGCGCATGACGCGATGCTCTGCATCGCCAGTTCGAGCTACGTCGACAGCGACGACCGCCCGCGGTCCTCGCCGGACGCCTGGATGAAGCCCGCCGGCGAGATGCGTGCATTGTTCGACGACCTGCCCGAGGCGATCGCGAACACCCTGGTCGTCGCGCAGCGCTGCGCCGTCGCTGCGCCCAAGCGCAAGCCCATCCTTCCCAGCCTCGCCGGCGACCGCGAGGGCGAGGCGACCTTGCTCCGCGAGCAGGCACGCACGGGGCTGGCGGCGCGGCTCGACCGTATCGAGGCACTGGGCCACGCCGGCGTCGGCGATTGGCGCGCCCCCTATCTCGCCCGGCTCGAGTTCGAGCTCGACGTCATCATCCAGATGGGCTTCCCCGGCTATTTCCTGATCGTCGCCGATTTCATCCAGTGGGCGAAGCAGCAGGACATCCCGGTCGGGCCGGGCCGCGGCTCAGGGGCGGGTTCGGTGGTCGCCTGGGCGCTGACGATCACCGACCTCGACCCGATGAAACTGGGGCTGCTCTTCGAACGCTTCCTCAACCCCGAGCGCGTGTCGATGCCCGACTTCGACATCGACTTCTGCGAAACCCGCCGGGGCGAGGTGATCCGATACGTCCAGCAGAAATACGGCCGCGACCAGGTTGCGCAGATCATCACCTTCGGGAAGCTGAAGGCGCGCGCGGTGCTTAAGGACACCGGGCGCGTCCTCCAGATGAGCTACGGCCAGGTCGATCGGCTGGCGAAATTGGTCCCCAATCATCCGACCGATCCTTGGACGCTCGACCGCGCGCTCAACGGAGTCGCGGACCTGGCGCGGGAATATGCCAACGACAACGGCGTGCGGCGGCTGCTCGACCTGGCGATGAAGCTCGAGGGGCTGCCGCGCCATTCCTCGACCCACGCCGCCGGTGTGGTGATCGGCGATCGGCCGCTCGCCGAGCTCGTTCCGCTCTACCGCGACCCGCGCTCGGACATGCCGGTCACCCAATTCGACATGAAATATGTCGAGGGGGCAGGGCTCGTGAAGTTCGACTTCCTCGGGCTGAAGACCCTTTCCGTCCTCAAGAAGGCGGTGACGATGCTCGCCGCGCGCGGGATCGCAGTCGATCTCGACGCGCTTCCCTGGGACGACGAGGAGACCTACAAGCTCCTCCAGCGCGGCGACACCGTCGGCGTGTTCCAGGTCGAGTCCGAAGGAATGCGCCGCACGCTTTCGGCGGTGCGGCCGACCGTGTTCGAAGACATCATCGCTCTCGGTGCGCTCTACCGGCCCGGGCCGATGGATAACATTCCGATGTTCGGTCGCCGCAAGAACGGCAGCGAAGCGATCGAATATCCACACCCGCTCCTCGAGGCGATCCTCAGCGAGACCTATGGGATCTTCGTCTATCAGGAGCAGGTCATGCAGGCCGCGCAGGTCCTCGCCGGCTATACGCTGGGCGGCGCGGACATGCTGCGCCGGGCCATGGGCAAGAAGATCCAATCCGAGATGGACGCCCAGCGCGCCACCTTCGTGGAGGGCTGCGCCGTCCACAACGGCATACCCGCGGCAAAGGCGAACGAGCTGTTCGACCTGATCGACAAGTTCGCCGGCTATGGTTTCAACAAGAGCCACGCCGCTGCCTATGCACTGCTGACCTACCAGACCGCCTGGCTCAAGGCGCACCACCCTCACGAGTTCTTCGCCGCGTCGATGAGCTACGACATCCATCTGACGGAAAAGCTGGCGGTCTTCGTCGACGACGCGCGGCGGCTCGGGATCACGATCCTGCCGCCCGAGATCAACGCCAGCGCGGCCGACTTCGATGTCGAGGTCGCCGGCGAGCCCGCCGTCCGCTATGCGCTCGCCGCGCTGAAGTCCGTCGGCGAGGGGGCGATGGACAAGCTCGTCGAGGAGCGTCGGGTGAACGGCCGGTTCCGTTCGCTTGACGATCTCGCCCACCGGATCGACCCCCGGCTCGTCAACAAGCGCCAGCTGGAGACGCTCGCCGCTGCGGGCGCGTTCGACTCGCTGGAGCCGAATCGCGCCGGTGCGTTCGCGGTCGCCGAGACGGTGCTCGCCGTAGCCGCGAGCGCGCACCATCAGCGGACCAGCGGCCAGGGCGGTCTGTTCGGCGAGGAGACCGGGGCCGGCGAGGCCGTCAAGCCGCCCAAGACGGCGTCGTGGTCCATGGCGGAGCGGATGGAGCAGGAGAAGGAGGCGTTCGGGTTCTACTTCTCCGCGCACCCCGTCGATCGCCACCGCCACCTGGCGCGGATGCACGGCGCACGCGCCTATACCGCGCTTGCCGAGCTCCCGATTCCAGAGGACGGCCGGGTCGGCGCGACGATGGCGGTGCTGGTCGAGGAGGCGCGGTGGCGCACGTCCGCCCGCGGCAAGCGCTACATGATGGCGACGCTCAGCGATCAGACGGGGCAGTTCGTCTCCACCTGCTTCGACGACGCGATCGCGGCCGATCTCGAGGAGGCGGCGCGGGCCGGCGGCTGCGGCCTTGCGACGGTCGAACTCGATCGCCGTCCGGGCGAGGAGATGCCGCGGGTCACCGTGAAACGCATCCAGCCGTTCGAGGCGCTCGCGCAGAACGCCCGCTTTAGCCTCGAGGTGGCGATCGCCGAGGCGGCGGCGATCCCTGCGCTCGCCGATCTGCTCGCGGATCGGCGCGGCGGCCGCGGCGAAGTCCGGCTCTCGCTCCCGCTCGCAGACAGCACGGCGCGCCTGCTGCTCGGCCGCGATTTCCTGCTCGACGGCGAGCTCGTCGCACGGATCGAGACGCTGCCGGGCGTCACCGCCGTCGATCTCGCGCAATCGGAGGCGCGGCTGGCGCTGGTCGGCTAGACGTCGAGACGGGACAGAGGCGCGCTTAGTGCGCCCCGTCCTGCCGTCGGACCGCGTTGACGGTCTTGAGCACCAGGCCGAGGTCGCGTTTCGCGGACATCGACCGGATATAGGCGATGTCCATGGCGGTCCGCTCGTCGAAACCGACGCTCGCCCGCCCCGACACCTGCCACAGCCCCGTCAGTCCGGGCCGCACCGCGAGCCGGGGCAGATGCCCCATCGCGTAGGTCGAGGCGTCGAACGAGGTCGGACGCGGGCCGACGAACGACATCTGGCCGAGCACGATGTTCCACAGGTTCGGCAGCTCGTCGAGGCTGGTGCGGCGCAGGACCCGACCGACGCGGGTGATCCGCGGATCGTCGATCAACTTGAAATCCGGCGACTCCGGGCCGTGCAGGTTCTGGTGGCGCAACTGCTCCTTCAGCGCCTCGGCATTCACCACCATCGTCCGGAACTTGTAGAGGCGGAAGCGCCGACCGAGATAGCCGGTGCGCGGCTGGATGAAGAGCACGGGACCGCGGTCGTCGAGCTTGATCGCGACCGCGACCGCCACGAACACCGGCGCCAGGACGATCGTCGCGGCCAGCGCGAGAAGCGCGTCGAGCACGGGCTTCAGCCTGGTGGCGTAGCTGGCGCGCCGGACCTCGAAGGGCAGGGGCACGCCCTTCATGTCGCATTCGAACCGGACCCGCCTTGCCAGGTCGCGGCGACGCTCGACCGTGGGGACGCCGATGGGCTCGGCGGTGGCGGCGAAGGCGGAGGGATCGTGGACCGTCATGCGCAACCCATCGCTCTGCGTGCCCTGGTCACCACGGCACGGATCACGTTCATCGGTCCCACCACAGCGTACCAATAGAGATTGCCTTGCACCAGCCGCGTCGCCGCGCGGAAATGCAGGCCCTCGGCCCACAGCCAGCGGACGCCGAGCGCCCGGTCGCCCATGTGGATGCGCGAGATCACCGCAGCCGGCTCGTCGGCGGTGTTCCGGCGGCGTCCCCCCGTCGTCGCGCGGTACCCGAGCTCGGCGGCGATGCGCCGTCCTGCGGGAAGCGCCGCATTCTCGGGCCAGCAGAAGATTTCGGGCGCGCGGCCGAGATGTGACGCAAAGGCGCCGCGGCACAGCTGGAGATGCCGCGTGATCCGCGCCTTGAGGTCGGCTTCGGTTTCGCGATACCCGATCGCGGCGAGCGCCAAGCCCGACTCGGGGATGCGGCTGCCCAGCGGGACCGCGGCGGGGACGACCATGCGGTGCCAGTCGTACTTCGGCCCCTCGGTCGCCGCCCACTGCATCCAGGCATGCGCGCGCCAGTTGCCGATCGTCAGCTCGCCCAGGGTGCGGTCGGAGGTCGGGACGCGCCCGTGATCGACGCCGTGAGGCTCGACCTCGAACAGCGGGTCCGCCTCGATCGCGCGCAGCTCGGCCCAGTTCATGTAGCCGGCCGGCTGGGCGTCCTCGCGTCGGAGCGACTCCCCCGGCTCCACGAAATCGAGCGAGGCGAAGAACGTCGCCGGCGCACGGTGCGCGCGCAGGAGCGGCAGCGCGGCGAGCCAATTGTCGAGATAGCCGTCGTCGAAATGGAGCAGCACGGTGTCCGGCGGTAGCGGCGTGCCGGCGGCGCGCCGCGTGAGATAGTCCCGCGTCGAGAGGATCGTGCAGCCCATCCTTGCGGCGGTCTCAAGGTGACGCGCCAGCGTCTCCGGCGCGACCGCGATCTCATAAGCCCAAGGTAGCCACGCCGGATCGCGCGCCACCGAATGGTAGGTCAGCACCGCGACCCCGCGCGGCAGGATCATCCGCCGGTGCCCGAGCCACAGCGCCGCGGTGAGCGCCGCTGCACCCGCGACGCCGTGCAGCCATGCCGCGGCCCCGACGCCGCACGCCACGATCGCCGCCCACTCGAGGATGCGGCGTTTGCGCTCCTGCTTGCGAGTCATCGACGTAGCCACGTCTTCGTCCGCGCCCGCGCCTCGTCCTGCATCCGCACGAGCTGGCCGAGGCCGTGGCCGTAGAGCGTCACCCGCCAGCGCCGATGCGTCTCGTCGGCGAACCGGAGCTTGTAGGGGGCGGGCGTCATGCCATTGCCGAGCTGATCGTACCAGGCGATCGCGGGATCGTCGCAGCAGTCGCGGATGTGGCGCGCCGCCAGCACATGCCCGATCGAGGCGTCTTCGTACGCCTCGTCATAGGCGACCTTGAGGACATAGGCCCGGTCGCCCCCGACCACTGCATATTCGAACGCGACGAGCCGCTCGCGCTCGTGAAGCAGCGCCACTCGCAGCGCACCCGCCGCCATCGCGCGCGTCGCAAGCCCGGTATAGAACAGCGTGTCGGCGGGGCTGTCGGCGATGGCGCTGCCCTCTCGTCCCTTCCAGCCGCTCCGCTCCAGCGCGAACATCTCGGCAAGGAGCCCTGGCAGATCGTCGACCTGCGACACGCGCCGATAGCGCAGGCCCAGCGTCTCGAACGCATGCCGCTCCATCTTCGGCCAGCGCTGTCGGACGCGCTTGCTCCGTCGTCGCAGCCAGTCGGCATAAGACGTCCGGCAATCCGCCACCGGCGCGAGCGCATGGGGTGCGATCCGCGCCCCTCGCCAGCCCCGCGCCGCCGCCAGCAGCGGCGAATGTTCGGGCAGATACTCGATCCGGACCACGTCGGTCCCGTCGAGGAGGCTGTCGCGCGTCACCCCCGCGGGGTCGCCGTCGAACACCGCGCTCTGCGGATTGGTGCGCGAGCGTCGCAGACGATAGCCGAGCGGTCCGAGCGCTCCGCGTCCATCCATGAGGGGCAGGGCGCCGACCGCCCGAGCCTTCGCCGAGCCGAGATAGGCCGCGTCCCACGCATCGAACCACGCCCCGCAGGTCGCGAAATCCGGCGCGACGGAGGCCGCCGGCTGCGTCCCGCTTAATCTCTCGGCAACCCCTGTCACGTAGGGGCGACTAGGGCGCGAACGGCAAAGAATGCGTGAACGAAAGGGCGGCGAAGGGCGGAGATCGGTGAGCCTGACCCATCATCTCCTGGATCTTTCCGACGCGCGCGCGCCCGCGATCGACCGCTTCCTCGCGACCAGCCCCTATGCGTCCTATCAGCAGTCGCGCGCCTGGGCGGAGGTGGCTCCACGCGCCGGCCGTCACGACTTCCTCCTCTATGCCGCCGATCGCGGCGAGCGCCCGCTCGTCGCCGCCATCGTCCGGCGAACGATGCTGTCGCCGGGGCGCTGGCTCGCCACCGTGCAGCGCGGCCCGATCGTTCACCGCGCCCATGACCTCGGGCTGGCACTTCCGGGCATGATCGAGACGCTCGGCGAGGCGGGCTGCTGTTCGCTCCAGCTCGCGCCGCGGATCCGCGGTCGCGATCTGCCCGTCGTCGCCGAGGCGCTGCGAAGCCAGGCGTTCACTCCGCTCGACGAGGCGCGGCAACCGCTCCACCGCGCCACCGGCATCGTTTGGCTCGACAAGCCGGAGGAGGCGATCCTCGCCGGCTTTCGCCAGAGCGCGCGACGGCAGATCCGCGCCGCCGAGAAGGCGGGCGTGACGCTGCGCCTTGTCGAGACCGACGCCGACGTCGCCGCCTGTCAGCGCCTCCTCGATGCCTTCCGTGCCGCGCGACCGGATTACGACATGGCCGGCTTGCCCGACGCTGCCGGTCAGGTGCGGCTGATCGCCGCGCTCGGAGGGGCGATACTGCTCGCCGAAAAGGAGGGTCGCGCGGTCGGGACGCACGCCTTCGTGCGCCAGGCCGACGAGGCGATCTGGCTGTCGATGGCGACGCTCGACGACGAGCCGTCGGTGCCGCGCTCGGCGCCGCTGCTATGGGCGGCGATGCGGCAAGCTCGCGCGCTCGGCTGCACCGGCTACGACCTGGCCGGCGTTCCGCTCGCCGATCCCCGGGACGAAGGCGAGGCGAACCGCGCGCGCTTCAAGGCGAGCTTCGCGCCGCACAAGCGCGTGTTGCTGCCGATGCAGGTCGTCGCGGTGAAGCCGGTCAGTCACGCCGTGCTGTTCTCGGCGCGGGAGGCCTACCGCGGCTGGAAGCGGCGGCGGAGCGCGGCGGCGTGACGGCGGCGGTGCTCGGCCGATGGGTCCACCGCGCCCGTGAACGCGGGCTCGCCGCCACCGCGAAGAAGGTGTTCGAGGATCACATCTATCGGCGGTCGAGCAGCGTGATCATGGAGTATCGCCACGAATGGGGCGGCGGCACCGGCCGCGAGTTCGTCCCCAGCGATGGGCTGTCATATCAGATCGTCGAGCCGGGCCAGCCGGTCCCGCCGCTCGGTCCCTGGCTCGCCCGCCGCCGCGCCGATTTCGAGCGGATGCTGGCCGCCGGCAAGGTCGGCAGCTTCGTCTCCGACGGCGAGGGCGCGTTCGGCTGTCTCTGGGTCTCGTTCACCGATCACCACGACCGCGAAAGCCGCGAATTCTACCGCGTCGCACCGGGTGAAGTGTACCATTATTGCTGGCTTCTCGACCCCGACCGCCGCAAGTCCAACGCCGCGCTCAACATGTTCCGTTTCACGCTCGCCTACGCTCGGCGACGCGGCGTCGTGCGCCAGTTCGGGGTGATCGACCGGGTGAACCGCCCGTCGTACCAGATCCACAAGCGCTTCCATTACCGCGAGGCGGGAACCGAGGTGATCCACCTTTACCTGTTCCGGACCCGCTGGACCTTCATGCGCCCCTATGAAGGCACGCTCGGCCTCTTCGCCGACGCGGGTCGGACCTGATGGCGACGGCCGCGCCGGCGGGGACGGCGCGTGCGAGCCGGGGGTTGTTCCGATCGACGCTGATGGTCGCGGCGATCCGCGGGATCGACTTTCTCCTGAGCTTCCTCGTCTCGGTCCTGCTCGCCGGCCGCTTCGGCGCCGGCGCGCAGCTCGACGCCTTCTTCCTCGCGCGCCGGACGACGGTCGGCTTTGCCGACATGATCCGCAAGCTCGTGGTCCAGGTGCTGATGCCGAGCGTCGTCGCGCGGACCGATCGTGGCGGCGCGCTCTCGATCCACGGACTGCCGCGCCGGATGTACGTCTTCGTCGGCGGCTTCGTGGCGCTGACCGCGGTCGGGATGCTGATCCCGTCGTTGTTAGTGACGCTGTTCGCGCCGGGCTTTCACGGCCTGCGCCACGATCTCACCGCGACGATGATGGCGATCATGATGCCGCTGCTGCCACTGTCGGTGGTCGGCTCGATGCTGGTCGCGGTGCTCCAGGCGAACCGTCGCTATTGGGTGAGCGAAGGCAACAACCTGATCCAGCGCGGCATGCTCATCGCGGTGCTGGCGGTCGCGGTTCCGCCGCTCGGCATCGTGGCGGGCGCGTGGACAATGCTCGTCGCCGGCGTCGTCGGCTTCGCGATCCTGGTCGCGGGCTCCTGGTCGATCATCCGCCGCCATCCCGGCGAGCTGCTCCGCCGGGGCCACCCCTCCGAGCCGCGCGACGCCGAGAGCGACGTCCCCAGCGTCGGCGGCGGCGTGGCGGCGGCGGTGGTGCTCAACATCTATCTCCAGCTGACCAGCCTGCTCGATTTCGCCGCCGCGTCGATGGTGCCGGAAGGCGGGGTCGCCGCGCTCGAGTACGGCTCGCGGCTCGTCACGCTGATCCCCGGCCTGCTGATGTCGAGCCTGTCGACGGTGATGCTACCCGAGCTGATCCGCGAGATGCAGGCGCGGGTGCGAGACCCCCACGTCCTCGCGCGTTACCAGCGCATGGTCATCTTCGCGCAGGTTCCGGTCTCGATCGGGATGATGATGGGCGCGGACGTGATCGTCCACATCCTGTTCGGCCGTGGCGCGTTCGGCGAGGAGAGCATCGCGCTCGCCGCGGGCGCGTGCCAGGGCTATGCGCTGGCGCAGGTCGCGCTGGCCCCTATGACCGCGATCACCAGCGCGATCTACGCCGACCCGCGCAAATCCTGCCTCAAGGATCTGACGATCATCGCCGTCGGCGGCCTGACGATGCGCGCGCTGGCGATCTGGGCGGGCGCGTCGATCGCGGGCGCGCCGGGGATCGCCTGGGGTGCGGCGGCGTCGACCTTCGCCACCGCGGTGCTGACCCATATCGTCGCGCGTCGCCGGTTCGACGACATCGGCTTTCCCGGATTCGGGCGCGACGTCGCACGCATCGCCTTTTGCGGCGGGCTGGCCGCCGGCTCCGCGTGGCTGTTCATGGCGAACGTCGGCCCGTTCGCACAGGTCCCGCTCAAGCTGGCGCGGCTGTTCACGCTCGGCGCGATCGTCGTCCTGGTCTATATCGGCGCTGCGTTGGCGATGCGGGTTCCCGAGGTGCTCAAGCTCCGCGCGACGCTGGCGCGAGCGGTGGCGAAGCGGCTCGGCCGCGCGTGATCAGGATCGCCTTCGTCCTCCCGCACCTGCGGCCGGGCGGGGCGGAGCGCTGCGTCGTCAACTGGCTCGGCGCACTCGACCGCACGCGCTTCACGCCACTGCTGTTCCTCAAGCAGGTCGACGGCGCCTTCCTCGATCTGCTGCCCGCCGACGTCGCGCCGGTGGCGCTCGGCGGCGCGCGTGCGGCGCTGCTGCCGGCGGCGATCGGGCGCGCGCTCGCCGAGCACCGGGTCGACGTCGCCTATAGCGCCACCAATGCGGTCAACCTCGCGCTGATGCGGTCGCGCACGTCCACCCGACGGATCGTGTCCGAGCACACTTCTCCGGAAGCCTATCTCGCCGAAGCGAAGCTCCGCACCCTCCGCTGTCTCGCGATGCGCCGTTACTACTCCCGCGCCGACGCCGTCGCGGCGCCGACCCAGGCGATCGCGCGCGAGCTCGAGCGAGTGCTCGCAACGCAGATCGCAACCGTGATCGTCCCCAATCCCGTCGTGGATCTCGATCAGCCACCAGCCGCCTTCCGGGCGAACGCCGGAGCCCAGTCTCGAGATGCGCCGTTCCCAGGCCCCGGCCTTGGCCAGAGAGGGGCTCAGGTCCGCATCCTTGCCGCAGGCCGCCTCGTTCCCGCCAAGGGCTTCGACACGCTGATCGACGCGCTCGCGCTCGTCCCAGACATCGCGTTCGAAGCGCACATCCACGGCGACGGTCCTCTCGAATCCGACCTCCGCGCCCGCATTGCCGCTGCCGGCCTCACCGAGCGAGTGCGCCTCCACGGCTACGGCGACCTCCGTCCCGCGATGGCGGAGGCCGACCTGTTCGTCCTCTCCTCCCGCCGCGAGGGTTTCGGCAACGTGGTCGTCGAGGCGATGGCGGCGGGACTTCCGGTCCTCGCCACGCGCACGCCCGGGCCCGAAGCGCTGATCGACGACGACGTGACCGGCTGGCTCGTTCCACCCGAGGACCCGCGCGCGCTCGCCGATGCCATCGCCCGCATCGCCCGCGACCCCTCCCGCGACCGGGTCACTACGCCCGCCTTCGCCACCGCGGCCCGCTACACCGTCGCCGCCTCCACCGCCGCGTTCGAAGCGCTCGTCACCCGCGTCGCGCGGGGGGCGCGGTCAACGGCGGCTTAAGACTAAAGTTACAGCGCCGCTGTAGGCGTTTGGATCATGGCCTTCCCCCAGCCGGTCCGAATCATGCGCACCCTGAAGCCCGCCGTCTCCGCAATCGCGCTCGCCGCCGCCGCCTGCGCCGGGCCGGTGAAGTATGCGCCGTCGCCTTCGATCCCGCTGGAGACCGCGGGCAACGACTTCGCGCGCGAGGTCAACGCCAAGCTCGAGGCGCACCTCGCGCTCGAAGGGGATTTCCACCCCAACGACGTCATCCGGCTGAGCTTTCCTTATTATCCGCTGCTCGGCGGCGACCAGCGCATCCAGCTCAACGGCCAGATCAGCCCGCCGATGCTGCCGCCGATCCAGGCGGTCGGTGTCAGCGCCGTCGATCTCCAGGCTCGCCTCAACCAGCTCTACCGCGCCAAGCTCGACAAGCCCGACGTGTCCGTCCAGGTCGTCGCCTACAATCGCCCGCCGCCGCTGCCCGAGGTCTTCATCATGGGCGAGGTGGCGAAGCCGGGCAACTTCCCGTGGCGTGAGGGCACGACCGTGTTCGAGGGCCTCGCCCGCGCCGGCGGCGGCACGCGCGACGCCGACATGCGCCGTGTCGTCCTGCTTCAGCCCGACGGCGATCACATGGTCGCGCGGATGATCGACCTGGAGGATACGCTGCGCGGCGGCCGCACCCCGATCGGCTTCCTGTCGCCCTTCTCGATCCTGATCGTGCCGCCGACCGCGATCGCGCGCGATGCCGACAAGTCGCGCCAGATCCGCCAGATCATCGGCTTCAATGGCGTCACGCTCGGCACGGCGATCTCGCTCAGCCAATGACGTGGCCCAACACCTTGGGCGCGGAGTACGCCCGCATCGTCCTGTCGCGCTGGCGGCTGGTGGTGGCGCTGATCGTGCTGGGCCTCGTCGGCGCATCGGCGGTCACCGCCTATATGGCGACCAAGCCGACCTTCGAGGCCTCGTCGCGGCTCAACATCGTCCCCACTAGCGAGGAGTTGGGCTACGCCAGCCGCTTCGTGCGCGGCACCACCTTCGACGGTGGCTCGACGCTGCTCGGCACCTATGCCGAGTTCGCGCACACCCGGCCCGTTGTCGCGCCGATCGTCGATCGGTGGATCGCCGAGCAGGCGAAGGCCGCCGGCCAATCGGTCGAGCAGTGGACCAAGGCGAATACGCCCGCGCCGGGCTTCTCGCCGCGTGCGCTCTATTCGGAGCTCAATTACGGCGCCGCCCCCGTGCAGCCGCTGCGCGACAATCTGGTCGACGGCGTCATCAAATACACAACGATCGAAACCGTCGAGGGCACGTATCTGATGAAGCTGACGGTGTCGTGGGATGACCCCAAGGCCGCCGCCTGGTTCGCGAACGCGCTCGCCGACGCGATCGTCAGCCGTGCCGAACAGATGAGCAGCAAGAGCAACACCGCACTTGCCGGTAGCCTCGAAGCGCGTCTCGCCGACAAGCAGGCCGAGCTCGACGCGACGCTGCGCCGCTCGCGCGACATGAAGCAGTCGGCCGGCGTCGTCGACGTCGACCAGCAGAAGCAGGCGCTGCTCGCCGCCCAGGTCACCGAGCAGTCGCAGCTCACCAGCGACCGCGCCCAACTCCAGGCGAGCCAGAGCCAGGTCGCGGGGCTTCGGCGCCAGGCGAGCGGGAAGATGTCGACCGCGCAGGTCGCGATCGACCAGACGCTGGCGGTCGAAGGGCCGAAAGCCGCGGGGCTCGCCCGCGGGATCGCGATCCGCGAGGGGCGGGTCGCGCAGCTCACCGCGCAGATCGCCGGCCTCGGCCGCCACGAGGACACGATCAAGTCGCTCGACGACCGCGCGAACCAGCTCCGCGCCGAAGTCGCCGCGCTGACCGAGCGCGTCGGCTTCACCCAGACCGAGAACCTCGCCAACGCTCCGCGCATCCAGCTGATCGAGCGCGCGATCCCGCCGCTGACCCGTTCCAGCCCGAAGACGCTCCTCAACCTCGCGCTCGGCTTCGTCGCCGGCTGCGCGCTGGCCGCGTGCGCGCTGCTGATCCTCGGCCCGGCGCCCGCGAGGGAGCTCGACGAGGAGGAGTTGGTCGAGGAGGCCGTCGGCGAGCCGCAGCCGCAGCCCGCGCCCGTACCGGACCCCGCGGCCGCGCCGGTCCGCCCGCCCGCCGACGCGCCCCATCCCCGCCGCCGCTGGAGCGACTTCCTACCCGCCGACTTGGCCAACGTGGTCGAGATGCCGCGCCCGGTCGTCACCCCGGCCTACGCTACCACCGGGTCCCTCGCTCTAGCCCGCGAGATGGCCCCGGGCTCGGTGCCCGAGCCCACCAGCGCTCCCCCGACGCCCGAGGAGAGCGCATCCCCCCCGACGGCCGGAGCCCAGTCTCGGGCTGAACCGCTACCCGGCCCCGGCCTTCGCCGGGGAAGCGCCGATGATCAGGCTGCGAACGCGCTTCTGGTGACCGCACCGGAGGCAATCGAGTCGCACGTCGAGATCCTCGAACTCGGCGCGACCGAACTCGCGCCCGAACCAGCTCCTGCCACCCACACCGATCCCGTCTTCGGCTACCTCCTCCCGTCGCCCCGGTCGGGCCGCCGCTACGACGCGCGCGAGGTCCGCGGGATCGGCGCGCAGGTCGCCGACTGGCTCGGCCCCGCGCTCTATACCGACGCCCCGCTGACCGTCGGCGCGACCGGCGACGCCGCGGGCGCGCAGCGGCTGTATCAATTGCTCCACGACTATCTCTCCGCGCACGACCGCGCCGTCGTCACGATCGACTGGTCGGGCGGCGTCCGCGCGCTCCCACGCGCCGAGGGCAAGCCGCTGATCTACGCGGGCGGCGCGTTCGGCGAAGGCGCGATCCTGGCCCATCGTGACGGCGCGGTGGTCGTCGCCATCGCTGACGACGAGGCGGACGGGCTCGACGCCGAGGCGCGTCGCCTCGCCGTCTTCGCAGGTCGAGCGGTCCATGTCGTCCCTCTCGGCGCATAGCGCGCACCCGCGAACCCGCATCGCCGACGGGGCCGCGGCGCGGCTGCTCGGCGTCGCTGCGCTCTGCGGCTTCGCCTTCTTCGCACAGGCCGACGCGCTGTCGAATCGGCTCTCGGGTCCGTCGCCCGTCACGCTCCTCTCGCTCCTGATCGCCGCCATCCCGGCAGCGACGCTGCTCGTCCTGCTTGCCCCCGCCGCCGAACGCCCCCACGCGGTCGGCGGCGACGGCGCGCGGCTGATCCTGCTGCTCGCCGCCTGGGCGGTGTTCTGCTGGACGCTCAGCGATCACAAGACCGAAGGCGTCCACTATTTGGTCAAGTTCGCGACGGCGGTCGGCCCGGCGCTTTGCCTCCTCGTCCTCGCCGACCGCCCTTGGCATCTCCATGCCATCGCCTGGTCCATGATCGCCGCCGGAGTCGTCGCGTCGCTGGTGGTCCTCGTCGAACACAAGACGGGCACGCGCATCTTCTCGACCGCGCCCGCCGCGGTCACCGCCGATTTCGACGGCGTCGCGCGCTCGGCCGGCGCGTCGGACCAGAACCCCACGACCGCCGCGCAATGCCTGATGACGGGGGCCGCGCTCGCGCTCGGGCTCCTGTTCGCGGGAGAGAGGCGCTGGCGAGCCGCGCTGGTCGGCGCGGTCGCGGTCGGCACGGTGGCGCTGGTCTTCATGTCCGCGCGCTCGGCGATCCTCGGCTTCGGCGCGGGTACAGGCGTCGTCCTGCTGTCGCTGCGCCACCACAGGGCGTTCCCGCTGATCCTCGTCGCGGCCGGTGTGATCGCCGTGGCCGGCCTGTTCCTCGCGCCCGCCACGCTATGGGAGCGGTTCGCCGCGATCGGCGACTTCGGCAAGGACCAGACGCTGTTCCGCCGCATCACCTATCTAAGGATCGGGGTCGACCTGATCGGTCAGTCCCCGATCTGGGGGGTCGGCCCGGGCAACTTCCCGCTCCATTACATGCTCTACGAATACCGTTATCTGCCCGGCCGCATCCTGTTCCCGCGCGAGCTCCACAACACCTATCTCGATACGGCGACCGAATACGGCCTGGTCGGGTTCGCGATCTTCGCGCTACTGCTGACGCATTGCTTCTTGGCGCTTCGCCGGGCGATGCAGCCTCTGCCGTTCGTCCCGAGCGAAGTCGAGGGACAGATCAAGGACGATGCCGCGACTACGCTCGGCACGAACGGTGAAGGGGACAAACTCCGCCGCCTCGCCTTCGCCGTGCTGATCGCCCTCGTCGCGCTGCTCGTCGGCTGCGTCTTCATGCCGCACAAGGACCTGCGCTATCTGTGGCTGATCCTCGCGATGGCGATCCAGTGCGGGCGGCTTAGAGCGGGTGGGGCGGTCCAGTGAAGCTGGCCGTCATCGTCACCGAATATCCGAAATCGACCGAGACCTTCATCTACCGCGACCTGATCGCCTTTCATGAGATGGGGTGCGAGGTCGTGCTCTATCCCCTCGCGCCGCTCCGCCGCGATCAGCCGCTCCACGCCTTCGCCCAGCCGACGCGCGAGTGGGTCCGCGAGATCGGCTTCGTCCAGCCGGCGCCCGTCGCGCGCGCGCTTCGCCGTCCGGCACTGGTCGCCGCGCTCGCGCGCATGACGGCGGCCTATGTCCGGCACCCCAAGATCCTGGCCAAGTCGTTCGCGATCGTTCCCAAGGCGCTCGCCATCGCGGAGGATGCGCGGCGGCGAGGCTGCACCCACGTCCATGCAGAGTTCGCCGGGCATCCTGCCACGGCCGCCTGGCTCGGCGCGCGGGCAGTGGGGCTGCCCTATTCGGTCAGCTGCCGCGCCCACGACATCTTCCGGACCCAGGCGCTGCTGACGGAGAAGCTCGGCGAGGCGAGGGCGGTCCGCACCGTCAGCGACTTCGGCGCGGAGTTCTTGCGACAGCGGGTCGCGGGCATGGCCCTGCGCGAGCTCCACGTCATCCATTCGAGCGT
Source organism: Sphingomonas sp. SP6 (assembly GCF_058313435.1). NCBI lineage: Bacteria > Pseudomonadati > Pseudomonadota > Alphaproteobacteria > Sphingomonadales > Sphingomonadaceae > Sphingomonas > Sphingomonas sp. SP6. Next base: position 999,261 of record NZ_JBZFLG010000001.1, on the reverse strand, counting down.
CGCCGTCTCGCGGATCGCCCCGGTCGAGACGGTCCCGGCAACCGATCCCTTCCGCATCCTCTACGTCGGCGCGCTCGAGCCCAAGAAGGGGGTCGAGCACCTGCTGACCGCGCTCGCACAGATCGAAGACCGGCTCGGCGACTGGCGCCTCGACGTGATCGGCCAAGGCCCCAGCGCCGACGCGCTCACGGAGCTGGCGACCTCGCTCGGCCTCGCGCGCCGGGTCACCTTCCACGGCGCAAGGCCCTTCGAGGAGGTCGCGGCAGCCTATCAGCGAGCCAGCGTCTGCGTCGCCCCGTCGGTGATCGGACCCAGCGGCCGCCAGGAGGGCATCCCCAACGTCATGATCGAGGCGCTCGCCTACCAGCGTCCCGCGATCGCCACCGCGATCTCGGGCATCCCCGAGTTAATCGAGGATGGCGAAACGGGCCTGCTCGTCGCACAGGCCGATCCGGCGGCGCTGGGACGCGCGCTGATCCGGGTCCGCGGCGATCCGGAAGCCGCGCTGGCGATGGCGAGGCGGGGTCGGGCGCACGTCGAGCGCGAGTTCGATCTCGCGGTCAACGCGCGCCGTCAGCTCGACCTGTTCTTCGGCCCACGCGCTTAGCGGCGGCCGATCTGCTCGCCGCCGTTGTTGATCATCGCGCTCACGACCCCCAGCATCAGGAAGCTCGACAGCAGCTCCTTGATCTCGCCCAGACTCGCCGTGCCGCTCCCCGGGCCATAGGCCCGCCCGGGCTTGGTCGCGTCGAGGTCCGCCTGCGTCGCGACCTGGCCCGTCCACTGCGAACGCCAGCCGGATCCGGAGGCGTTCTCCTTCAGCACGAAGCCGTCGCGGGTCCGGTCGTCGAGCCGGCGGCCGTCGTTCGATTGGGTGATCGAGAGGTCCCCGAGCTGGTTCTGGCTGATCCCCTTCACCTCGATCGCCTGGTTGCCTTTGGTGATCGTCAGCCCGCTGGCGACGTACATGTCGGGATTGCCGGCGAACTGCTCGGTATCGATCGTGATCTTGGTGCCGTTCTCGAGCTGGAAGGTCGTCGTGCCCCAGAAATCGAAGGCGTGCTGACCGTCGACGTTGACGTGCGGGTCGCCCCAGATCTGCGTGGTCTCGCCGGTGGTCGCGTTGTGGATCGTGATCTCGGAATTGGTCTCGTTGAGGTCGAGCGTGTAGCCGTCGCCCAGGTCGATCGCGCCCTTGCCGCCGCCCGACAGCGTGGCGGTCCACTGCGCCGTTTCCACGGGTTCCCGTCCGCCTCCCTGCGGCAGCCGCACGCCCTGGATCTGCACCGTCTTCGGCAGCATCGCCTGCGCGAACGGTCCGGCACCAAGCGCCCGGACGTAGCTGGCGACAATGCCCCTGGCGATCTGCCCGGCGAGCGTTCCCGTCGGCAATGTGCTCCGCGCCGCGCCGAACTGCGCTCCGAACGGATTGCTGGTGATGGCGTTCATGATCGCGTGCTCCCGTTGCAGCGCGGCCGGATGCCGCGTGGTGTTCGGCAGGATCATGCCGCGTCGTGCGCGCGACCGCGCTCAACGATCCGATTAGTCGGTTAGTCGAAACGATTAGCGGGCGGCGCGCGGCCGCCCTCGCGCACGAACGCGATTGCGCGCGCTCGGCATTGACTTGCCACAGTTTTTCGGCTGGGGGCGGCCGGACGGGAGGGGTTCGGATGCGCTACAAGGGTACGGGCGGGGACGACGGCCAAGCGGGCACGGACGGGGTCGATCGGCTCGACGGATATGGCGGCGACGACCGGCTATTCGGGCTTGGCGGACGCGACACCCTGCGCGGCGGCGAGGGGAACGACTTGCTCTCCGCCAACCTCGTCATCGACGGCGAGTTCGCGGCGAGCGGCGGCAGCGACCGCGACGCCGATCTGGTGGATGGCGGCGCCGGGGACGACATCGTCGCGGGCGGCTGGAACGACACGCTGATCGGCGGCGAGGGCACCGACACGCTCGAACTCGACACGCGCGGCTACAACGGCGATCTGGTGCTCGACTTTTCGCGGCTGCCGGGCGGCGGCGTCGTCGCGCTCGGCAAGGGCGCGATCTCCGGGTTCGAGTGGATCGGCGCGCTGCTGCTCGGCGGCGGCGACGATCGGGTGACGCTAGGCGCGCTGGTCCCCGCGCCGCTGCTCGGGCGCTCGATCGACGCCGGGGCGGGCGATGACGTGATCGACGGGCGCGGGCTCCGGATCGATCCGGCGGGTGTGCGCGGACACAATGGCGTGATCATCGGCGGCGCGTACGAGATGTATGGCGGCGCGGGGGACGACCGAATTTACGGCAGCCAGTTCGCCGACCGGCTTTTCGGCGGCGATGGCAACGACTGGATCGGCCTGGGCGGCGGGCGGGACGTCGCCGAAGGCGGCGCGGGACGTGACAAATTCGTGGTGACGATCCCGACTGAATATCCCGGGTACGACTTCCTTGCCACGATCGACGGCGGTGAGGGCCGTGACCAGGTCGTGCTCGACAGCGCGCGCGCCGAGTGGACGGCGCACATCGATCCCTCGGGGCAATATTACCTCTCCCGGTTGTACGAATCGGATGAGAACCGCGAGGACATCGTCCGCATCACCGACATCGAAAGCGTGCGGTTCGCCGACGGCGTCGTCGCATTCCGAGATATCGCACCCGGCCTCGTCATCGGCACCGACGCGGCGGACCGGATCGCCCCCGGCTCCCCGGGTTACGGCGGCACCCGCGTGACGGACGGCGACGACCTGATCCATGGGCGGGGCGGCGACGATGTGCTCGACGGCGGGCGGGGCGCGGACACCTATTACGGTGGCGAGGGCGCCGATAGCGTCCTGTTCGATCAGGCGGGCGACCGCGTGCTGGACGCGAGTGTCGAGGATACGGTGATCGCGTCCGTCGGCTACGCCGATCAGCTGAACGGCAGCTATCCCGGGCATGTCGTGCTCGTCGGCCACGACGCGATCGACGCCACCGCCTTCTTCGCGCTGTCGATCACGGGCAACGACGCCGACAATCGGCTGACCGGACGCGCCGAGCAGACGCTGCTCGAAGGGGGGCTCGGCAACGACACGTTGGCGCGCGGCATCGCCAGCTACGAGCATGCGGCGGGGGGCGTGACGGTCAGCCTGGCCGAGACGGACGTCGCCGAGGATACGGGCGCCGCCGGCTTCGATACGCTCGCCGACACGATCTCGGGGCTGCGCGGCAGCGCCTTCGACGACGTGCTGATCGCGTCCGGCCGCGGGCAGCAGGACGATCTCTACGGCGGACGCGGCGCGGACACGTTCGTGTTCGCCGACGGCGGCAGCGCGAGGCTGCCGGACTTCTTCGTCGGCGATGGCGATCGCATCGACGTCTCGGCGATCGACGCAGATCCCAACGTGGCCGGCGACCAAGCCTTCCACGTCGTGGAGCGCTTCACGGGCGCGGCGGGAGAACTGGTGATCGCGCCGACCGACCATCGCGATGTCCTGCTCGACATCGATGGGGACGGCAGCGCCGACCTGACCGTCGTCGTGTCCGTCCCCGACCAGGCGGCGTTCGCGGACGTCCTCGTGCTTTGAGCCGGGCGGGCGCGGCTCAATAGGCCGATCGGTCGCGCCCCTTGCCCAGCGCCCGCTTGACCAGTCCGGTCGCGCGCTTCCCCGCCTTGTGGAGCGCGACCTTCGCTGCATCCACCTTGGGATCCTCGCCGACCACGCTCGGCGTCAGGCCCACCTTGCGCAGGCCCGCATTGACGCGGTGGACCCGCGCCTCGGCGTCCGACAGCCGCGATCGCCAGGTGATCGAGAAGGAGATCGACGGCTCCGGCCCGTTCTGTACCCAGTGCGGCGCTTTCACCGGGACATAGACCGCGTCGCCCGGACCCATCGCGAAGTCGCGCGCCTTGGCGTCGAAATCGGGCGAGTGGGCCATGTTGCGGTGGCGTCCGCCGCGGTGGAACGCCTCGTGGACCTCCTGCGGCACGATCGTGTCGTCGCCGGCGGGATAGACCTGCATCGTCTTGCTCCCTGCGATCTGGAGCAGGATGTTGTGCTCGGGGTCCATGTGGAAGGGCGTCACCGACCCTGGCGCCGAGATGAAGATGAACGCCTCGCGCCGCAGGTACGCGCCCGTCGCCGGCTCGACCACGCCCGCGATCTCGGCGAGGCATTGGTCGATCAGCGCGGCATAGGCCGGATCGGCGTCGACCTTCTTGAGCACCATCCAGCAGCGATTGGTGGCGATCGTCCGCACGATCTCGGCCGGGTCCAGCGCCGCGCGCGGGATCGCATCGGGGTCCTGGCTGACCGCCAGGTCCCCGCGGCTATGCTCGACATGGCTTTCGGGCAGCCGCCCGGCTAGCCGCGCCAGCGCCTCCCGCGCGAAGAGCGGATGGTGCTGCAGCCGGTGCCGCACCGCTGCCGCGTGGCCGGGATAGGCGCCGGCGAACTCGGCATTCTCGGCCGCGGGCAGCCAGTCCTCGACGGCGGGGGAGGCGTGATGCGTCATGCGGCGTCCTTGTGTCTGCTGCGCCAGCGTCTGGCGGCCGCCTGCGCCGCGACCGCGACCCGCGACGACCAGCGATCGAACGGGATCGCGAGCGACACGATCTCGCGCCGCGCGGGCCAGATCCGGTCGATCATCGGGTGCCCGGCGCGCGCGCAGCTGTCGACCAGTGCCAGGCGGCGCTCGTCAAGCGCGTGACGAAGATACTCCATCTCCACCAGCACGCCCGGCGAGAATTGCGACCACGCCTCGTCGAAGGCGATCTTGAGCTGGACCGCGGTGTCGCCCGGTCCCTCGATGCAGGCGAGCATCGCGATCGGCCGGCCCGCCACCGTCATCCGGTGGACGTCGAGCCGCCCGCGGGCGTGCGCCTGTGTCAGCATCGCCCGGAACGCCGCCTCGACCGCGGGGTCGGCGGCGGCGGCGACGCCGTCGCGTCCCTTCCAGCCGGTCAGCTCCAGCGCGAACAGCGCGTCGATCCACGAGCCGGCGTCGGCGCCGGCCGGCAGCCGGTCGAACAGGAGCGCGCCCCTGTCCGCCAGCCGCGCCCGCAGCCGGCGGTGCTCTTTCAGCACCTTGGCGCGCACATGCTGCTTCGCATGGTCCGCACTCGACGCGCCGCCCTCGAGCACCGCGCGCACGTAGCGCCGCGTCACCGTATACGGCCGCCCGCCTTCGTCCAGCAACGCGGTGAGCGCTTCCGTCGCCCGCGAGTCCGCCGGCAGCGTGGACAGCCGCAGGAACGCGCCGGCGGCGTGCCGGTCGAGGTGGGGCAGCGCGCCCGCCCAGAAGGCCCGCTCGGCTCCTCGCCGGATCAGCGGCTGACCCAGGGCGCGCACCCGCTGATCCCAGTTCTGCGTCGTCGCGGTGACACCAGCGAGGGTGCGTCGCTGCAACGGCAGCAGTCCGGCGAGCGTTACCTGGTCCCACGCCAGCAACAGACTTGCTCCCGCCGCTTCGGGCAAGGCCATCGCCGCCTCCGCCGCCCAGCGTTCGTAGAAGACGTTGTCCGCCTCGGCGCCGAGCGCGTCCCAGGCCGCAGCGGGGCGGTCCGCAAAGTCGACGATCTCGAACCGCACGGGAATGCCTCGCAAGAACGCCGTTGCGACTAGCGTACAGGAGGTTCACAAGACGTTAGCGCGAGGCCGCCGACCTGTCACAATCCCCTGTTACGGGGTCGTTCCGAAAAGGGTGATGGGCAAGGCTCGGTTGGCCCGATTTCGTGTGCAGTTACGCTTAGCTATGGGCGCTTCCATGCCGGGAGATGGGGAGCGATGGGGCACGCCGACGGGGCGTGCGGAATTGGGGTGGGGCACGATGGATAGTCCGATGAGCGCGGTCGAACTGGCGAACGCCATCGCCAGGATGACGGGTCTCGATCCGCTCGCCTATGCGGCCGAGCGGATCGGCGCGCTGCGGAACGGCGGCGACGAGGCGAGCGTACGGCGCCTGACCGAGATCACTCGCCTCGCGGAGCGATCCGGACCGGAAGGTCCGCCGTCAAATTGATGCTGCCTGTAGGCCTGGAGTGGCCCGCGCCCCGCAGGTTATTGCCGCGGCGTCTCGGGCGGAGCCGCACGTCCGGCGTCGAGGTCTTGCGCGATGTTGCGCTCCTGCCGGCCCTCGAGCGGGTGGCGATTGCGCCGCTTCCTCAAGAAGAAGGCCAGGGCCGCGCCGACCACCACAAGGACGATCACCAGCGTCCCTAAGTTGAGCGAAGCCAAGAAGTCCGGAGTTCTCATCGCCGTTTCCTGCCAGATCGTGTCATGATCAAACAGCAGGCATGCGGACCTGTTCCCGACCTTGATCTGAGTTTGGCCGAAACACGCCACCCAGACGCCTTGAACAGGCGAGTCAACGGCGCGAAGCCGCTGGAGGCGCGACCGGGAATCGAACCCGGGTGCAAGGATTTGCAGTCCTCTGCGTCACCACTCCGCCATCGCGCCTCGACGTGCGGGACGCGGGCCATGGCGGGGGCCGGAAGGCGTGTCAAGGCGCGCGCCGTGGTCGATCGGGCGCTTGGCGGAGCGAAAAGCGCACGATACAAGCGCCCGCGGCAGCCTTGTGTGTTGCTAAGCTAAAACAGTTGTGCGACAGGTTCCCGTCATGACCGCTCCCGCTCGATCCCACGCCGTCGACACTGCCGCGCTCCGCATCGCCATGGTCGCCAGCCAGCTCCGCACCACCGGGGTCGGCGACCCGCGCGTGGTCGCGGCGATGGCGGAGGTCCCGCGTGAGCGGTTCCTGCCCGGCGTCGCCCCCGAACTCGCCTATCGCGATCAGCTCGCCCCGCTCGGTCGCGGGCGCGAGGCGAACCTGCCGATGGCGACCGGCAAGCTGCTGACCGAGGCATACCTGCGCGCGAGCGACCGCGTGCTGCTGATCGGCGCCGCCGGCGGTTACGCCGCCGCCGTGCTCGCCCGGATCGTCGCCGAGGTGGTGGCGGTCGAGGTGGACCCAGCACTTGCGGCACACGCCCGCGCGGCCCTCACCGGCGAGGGCCGGGTGACGGTGGTCGAGGGGCCGCTGCCGGAGGGGCATGCCGAAAAGGCGCCCTACGACGTCCTGTTCATCGACGGCGCGGTCGAAACCCTTCCCGAAGGGCTGTGGTCGCAGGTCGCGGTCAACGGCCGGATCGTCGGCGGCATCGTCGATCGGGGCGTGACCCGGCTCGCCTCGGGCGTGCGGTCCGCGGGCGGGCTGGGGTTGACCCATTTCGCCGATGTCGCCTCGGCGATCCTTCCCGGCTTCGCCAAGCCCGCCCGGTTCAAGTTCTGATCGTGCGGACGGCGCTTCTGCTCGCGACGGCCGCCGCGCTTCTCGCCGTGCCCGCGTCGGCGGGGACGCTGCGCGAGGCGCTGCTCAAGGCGTATCAGACCAACCCGACGATCACGGGCAGCCGCGCCGGTCAGCGCGCGACCGACGAAAACGTCCCGATCGCGCGCGCCGCGGGCCGCCCCTCGGTCCAGGCGACGGGCGGGCTGAGCGAGAATCCGGTCAACACGGGCAATTCGTTCAGCAACCCAGAGCGCAGCCTTACCTCGCAGCTCGGCGTCACCCTGCCGGTCTTCAACGGCGGCGCGGTCCGCAACTCGGTCCGCGCGGCGGAGACCCGCGTCGAGGCGGGGAGGGCGGGCCTGCGGGGGACCGAGGCGTCCCTCTTCACCGATGTCGTCGCCGCCTATAACGACGTGATCCGCGACGAGGCGATCGTCGGGCTCAACACCCAGAACGTCCGCGTGCTCGAGACCAACCTGCGCGCGAGCCAGGATCGGTTCCAGGTCGGCGACCTGACCCGCACCGACGTCGCCCAGTCCGAGGCGCGGCTGAGCCTCGCCCGCGCCCAGCTCCAGACCGCGCAGGCGAACCTGATCGCCAGCCGCGAGAATTACGTGCGGCTGGTCGGCGACGCCCCCGGCGCGCTGGACGCGCCGCCGCCGCTGCCCGGCCTGCCCACCACGGCGGACGCCGCGGTCGAGGTCGCGCTCCAGAACAACCCGACGCTCCTCGCCGCGCTCAAGAGCCGCGACGCCACTGCCTACGACATCCGCGTCGCCCAGGCCGCGCGGCTGCCGCAGGTCGGCGTGACCGTCGGCGTCAACTACAACAACTACCTCGGCACGCTCGGCGCCGGCAGCAGCGTCGCCGGGGTCAGCGGGGTCGGCCAGTCGGGCGCGTCCGGCGGGCTCGGGCTCAACCTGACGCTGCCGCTGTTCCAGGGCGGCCGGCCCGCGGCGCAGATCCGCCAGGCGCAGGCGCTGCGCAGCCAGGCGATCGAGCAGGTGACCGAGACCGAGCGGCAGGTGATCGCCAACACCCGTTCGGCCTATGCGATCTGGACGTCGTCGCAGCTCGTGATCCAGTCGTCCGAGCAGGCGGTCAGCGCCAACCGGCTGTCGCTGGAGGGGGTGCGCGCGGAGAACAGCGTCGGCAACCGCACCATCCTCGACATCCTCAACGCCGAGCAGGAGCTGCTGAACAGCCAGGTGACGCTCGTCACCGCCCGGCGTGACGCTTACGTCGCGGGCTTCGCGCTGCTGGCGGCGATGGGCGAGGCGGAGGCCCGTGACCTGAATCTGGAGGGCGGCGCGCTCTACGATCCGGTCGCCAACTTCACGCGCGTGCGCGGCCGCTTCTCCGATTTCGCGACCGATCCCGCGCCGCAGGCGGTCGCGCCGTCGACCCGGGGTACCGCGGCGCAGGACGCCGTCGTCACCCGACCGCTCGACCCCGAGCTGAAGAGCGCGGTTGACAGGACCGCGCCGCTGACCACAGGTGAGAACGCGCCGAACCGCTGATCTTTTCTGTTGTGGAAGGGGGGCGGCCGGCCGGAGATCGCGGGATGGGGGACGTGAGCGCGGAGCCGTCGATGGAAGACATCCTGTCCTCGATCAAGCGGATCATCTCGGAAGAGGCCGATCCCCAGCCGCGCGCGAAGCGTCCCCCGCCCCGCGCCGTGCCCGCGCCGCCACCGCAGGTCGATTACGAGGACGACGACGAGGTGCTCGAACTGAGCGAGCCGGTGCCGGAGCCTCCGGTCCGCGCGACGGCGATCCCCGCCTCGCATCCCGCGCCCGAGTCGATCCTGTCGCGCGGCACCGCCGACGCGACCCGTTCGGCGCTCGACGCGCTCTCCCGCCTGCTCGTCAAGCCCGAGCCCGAGAGCGACGGGACGCTGGAAGGCCTGGTCCGCGAAATGCTCCGGCCGATGCTTCGCGAATGGATCGACGCCAACCTGCCGCAGATGGTCGAGCGCATCGTCGCGCGCGAGATCGCGAAGCTGACCGGCGGGCTGCGCTGATCCTCGCCGCTCCGGCGTGACAATCCGGTCGGCGCGCCGCTAAGGCGCAGCGCATGACCGAGCTCGCCAAGACCTTCGACCCCGCCACGATCGAATCGCGCTGGTACGCGCATTGGGAGGAGAACGGCCTGTTCCACCCCGAGCGCCCCGGTGCGGAGCCGTGGACGATCGTCAACCCGCCGCCCAACGTCACCGGCTCGCTCCACATCGGCCATGCGCTTGACAACACGCTCCAGGACATCCTCGTTCGTCATGCGCGACTAAAGGGCAAGGACGCGCTGTGGGTGGTCGGCACCGATCACGCCGGGATCGCGACCCAGATGGTGGTCGAGCGGCAGATGGCGCTCAAGCAGCAGAAGCGCACCGACTTTACGCGCGAGGAGTTCGTCGCCAAGGTCTGGGAGTGGAAGGCCGAGAGCGGCGGCGAGATCACCCGCCAGCTCCGCCGCCTCGGCTGCTCGATGGACTGGGCGAACGAGCGCTTCACGATGGACGAAGGCTTCTCGAAGGCCGTCCTCAAGGTGTTCGTCGATCTCCACCGCGAAGGGCTGCTGTACCGCGACAAGCGGCTGGTGAACTGGGACCCCGGCCTCGGCACCGCGATCAGCGACCTCGAGGTCGAGACGCGCGAAGTGAAGGGCAGCTTCTGGCGGCTCCGCTATCCGCTGGAGGATGGCAGCGGCTTCATCGAGGTCGCAACGACGCGGCCCGAGACGATGCTCGCCGACATGGCGGTGGCGGTCCACCCGACCGACTCGCGCTACACCGCGCTGGTCGGCAAGCGGGTGCGACTGCCGATCACCGGCCGGCTCATCCCGATCGTCGCCGACGGGCATGCCGATCCCGAACTCGGCTCGGGCGCGGTCAAGATCACGCCGGGGCACGACTTCAACGATTTCGAGGTCGGCAGGCGGGCCGGGATCGAGGCGCGCGACATGCTCAACATGTTCGATGCGCAGGCTCGCGTGGCCCAGGTCGCCGACGGGCTGATCCCCGCCGACCTGCTCGGCCTCGACCGCTTCGACGCCCGCCGCGCGGTCGTCGCGCGGCTCAAGGCGGACGGCGCGCTGATCCCGCACCTCGACAAGGACGGCGTGGAGCACGATGCCGAGCCCCGCACGATCCAGACCCCCTACGGCGACCGCTCGGGCGTGGTGATCGAGCCGTGGCTGACCGATCAATGGTACGTCGACGCCAAGACGCTGGCCCAGCCCGCGATCGAGGCGGTGCGGAGCGGTGCGATCCGGATCGTGCCGAAGACGTGGGAGAAGACCTTCTTCAACTGGATGGAGAACATCCAGCCGTGGTGCGTCTCGCGGCAACTGTGGTGGGGGCACCGGATTCCGGCGTGGTTTGGGCCGGACGGCAAGCATTATGTCGCGCTCACTGAAGCCGAGGCCCAGGCGCAGGCCGGCGAGGGTGTGCCTCTGACGCAGGACCCCGACGTCCTCGATACCTGGTTCTCCTCCGCGCTCTGGCCCTTCGCGACGATGGGCTGGCCAGAGGCGGGGAACGAAAGCGCCACACCTACTCCGTTCGTCCCGAGCGAAGTCGAGGGACATGCCGCGAGCGAACCGCATGGTGTCTCGACTTCGCTCGACACGAACGGGGGAGGGGGCATCGGCTCCACCAGCGAACCGAGCAGCGGTTTACAAAACCGCACCACTCAGCTCGCAGGCCGCTACCCCAACGATGTCCTGATCTCCGGCTTCGACATCCTGTTCTTCTGGGACGCCCGCATGATGATGCAGGGCATCCAATTCATGAAGGACGTGCCGTTCCGCACGCTCTACCTCCACGGCCTCGTCCGCGCCGCGGACGGGGCGAAGATGTCCAAGTCCAAGGGCAACACCGTCGATCCGCTCGGGCTGATCGACAAATATGGCGCCGACGCGCTGCGCTTCTTCATGGCTGCGATGGAGAGCCAGGGCCGCGACATCAAGATGGATGAGAAGCGGGTCGAGGGCTATCGCAACTTCGCGACCAAGCTGTGGAACGCCGCGCGCTTCTGCCAGGCGAACGGCATCGGCGGCGCGACCACGCTGGAACCGCCGCCAGCGACCTCGGCGGTCAACAAGTGGATCGTCGGCAAGGCGATCGCCGCGATCCAGGAGGTCGACCTCGCGCTCGCCGACTACCGCTTCGACGCCGCCGCCAACGCGATCTACCAGTTCGTCTGGAGCCAGTTCTGCGACTGGTATCTGGAGCTGATCAAGGGCTCGATCGACGAGGAAACGAAGGCGGTGGCGGGCTGGGTGCTCGACCAGACCCTGGTCGTCCTCCACCCCTTCATGCCCTTCATCACCGAGGAACTGTGGCATTCGCTCGCCGAGCGGGAGAACGACCTGATCGTGGCGCACTGGCCGATGCCGGACGCGCGGGCGATCGATCCCGAGGCGGCGGCTGAGGTGGAAAGGCTGATCGCGCTCGTAGGCGAGGTTCGCTCCGCCCGAACTGAACTCGGGATTCCTCCCACATTGCCGCTGAAGGCCTTCGCGCTGCTTGAGGACGATCGTGGATTTGAATGGGTGGCTCGCAACCAAAAGCTGGTCTGCAAAATGGCGCGGCTTGAGGTGCTATACCGCCCACTCGTCACCGCGCAGGACGGCAAGGTTATTGGCATGTCTGCTCACCCCCAGCCCGGCCTTGGAGCCTCCACGACATTCTCGCTTCAGAGCATGACCGTGGTGATCCCGCTCGACGGCATTATCGACGTTGAAGCGGCTGAGGCGCGCCTCAGCAAGGCTCTACAGGCCGCTCAAAAGGAGCGTGACGGGCTCGCCGGCCGCCTCAACAACCCCAGCTTCGTCGAGCGCGCCAAACCCGAGGCGGTCGAAAAGGCTCGCGCCGACCACGCAGACAAGGCCGCCGAAGCCGAGCGCCTTTCGGCTGCGCTGGCACGGTTGGGCTAAGTGAGGAGCGTCTTCCGCTTTCTTCCCGCCGGGCTGATCGCGTCGATTTGGCTGTGGCTGGCGGTCTACTTGGCCGACACGCTCAACGCGCCGGCCGAGGTGCAGCCCGCTCGGGCGATCTATTACTTTGGGGTCCCGTTGGTTGTCGGGCTCCTCACGATTGGTCTGCCGATCCTGTGTCGCAAGGACGGCACATGGGCCAACGCAGTTCGCTGGGCGACCCCACTCGTTTCGGTATTCGTACTTCTCGGTTGGGGTATGTCCGCGGGGGGCGGTGTATGAGCGGTTCCCGCCCCCGCCGCGACCTCACCTCCGGCCCGATCACCTCCGCGCTTCTCCTTTTCGCCCTTCCCACGCTGGCCTCGAACATCCTCCAATCGCTAAACGGCTCGATCAACGCGATCTGGGTCGGGCGCTTCCTCGGCGAGGGCGCGCTCGCGGCGACCTCCAACGCCAACATCATCATGTTCCTGATGTTCGGCGCGGTGTTCGGGTTCGGGATGGCGGCGACGATCATGGTCGGCCAGGCCTGGGGCGCGAAGGACATCGACGCCGCGCGGCGCGCGTTCGGCTCGGCGATCGGCCTCGTCCTGATCGCCGCGATCGTCACCGCGACGCTCGGCTGGATCTTCGCGCCGGAGATCCTGCGTCTGCTCGCGACCCCGCCCGCGGCGTTCGACCTCGCGCTCGCCTACCTCCGCGTGATCTTCCTCGCGCTGCCCGCGTCGATGCTGTTCGTGCTCGCTTCGATGGGGCTGCGCGGCACGGGCGATTCGGTGACGCCATTGTGGTTCATGGGGCTGGCGGTGATCCTCGACGCCGGGCTCAACCCGTTCCTGATCCGCGGGATCGGCCCGTTTCCGGCGCTCGGCATCGCCGGTTCGGCGACCGCGACGCTGATCGCCAACGTCGTCTCGCTCGCCGCGCTGGTGGTCTATGCCCGCGCGAAGGACCTACCGCTGCGCCTGCGCGGGGCCGAACTCCGCTACATCCTCCCCGAGCCCAAGCTCGTCCGCACGATCGTCGGCAAGGGGCTGCCGATCGGCGCGCAGATGCTGGTGCTCTCGGTCAGCGCGCTGGCGATGGTCGGGCTGGTCAATCGCCAAGGCATCGACACCGTCGCCGCCTACGGGATCACCCAGCAATTGTGGGGTTACGTCCAGATGCCGGCGATGGCGGTCGGCGCGGCGGTCAGCGCGATGGCGGCGCAGAACATTGGGGCGGGGCGGTGGGACCGGGTGAGCCGGATCACGCGCTCCGGTCTCGTCACCAACGTCGCGCTGACCGGCGCGATGGTGGCGCTGGTCCTGATCTTCGATCGCGCGATTCTCGGTCTGTTCGTGCCCGGCGACAGCCCCGCGCTGCCGATCGCGCAGCACGTCAACCTGCTCGCGACCTGGGGCTTCATCCTGTTCGGCGGGACGATGGTGCTGTTCGGCACCGTCCGCGCGAACGGCGCGGTGTGGGGGCCGCTCGCGATCCTGACGATCGCGATGTTCCCGGTCCGGCTCGGCGCGGCGTTCCTGCTCCATCCATGGCTAGGGGCGGACGCGCTCTGGTGGAGCTTCCCGATCGGTTCGGCGGCGAACGTCACCCTGGCGGCGCTCTACTACCTCTACGGTCCCTGGCGATCCGGGAAGCTGCTCGTAGCGGAGCACGGCTGCGAGGAGCGCAGCCACGCCGATGTCGAGCCCGTCGGGACGCTCCACCCGGCCGGCTGACCCCGTTCGTCGCACGCTCGGCGCGTCGTCGCCACGCGGTCTCACCCCGGCGGACGCGAATCCGGCCGCGGCCTACCCCGTCCCGGACTCCTGACACGGAGCCGATCTGAGGGGAGAACCGCCATGACCTACACCTTCGCCGTCGCCGCCCTGCTGCTTGCGTCTACCGCAAGCGCCGCGCCGGCCGAGTCCGCGGTGCTGCTCCAGCAGCCCGCCGCCAACGTCCTGCGCGCCGGCACGCCCGTCTCGCTCCGCCTGATCGAGGGGCTGACCACCAGGGAGCAGGCCGCCCATCTCAACGACCGTGTCCGCATGGAAGTGGCCGAGGCGGTCAGCGTCAACGGCGTCGTCGTGATCCCCGCCGGCAGCCCGGCGGTCGGCGAGCTGACCGAGGTCCGCAACAAGGGGATGTGGGGCAAGTCGGGGCGGCTGGTCGGCCGCGTCCTGACCGTCAACGCCAACGGCCGCACGATCCGCCTGTCGGGCACGTTCGACAGCAAGGGCGGCTCGGGGACCGGCGCGGCGGTGGCGACCTCGGCGATCGTCTTCGCGCCCGCGGGCTTCTTCATGACCGGCAAGAGTGCCCAGCTTCCCACCGGCTCGATGGTCCGCGGCTTCGTCGACGAGGACGTGCCGTTCGCCGTTGCGCCCGGAGCGCGACCCGCGAGCGCGCCGATGCTGGTGGGGCGCTAGGCCGCTCCGCCGGCGGGCTCGATCGGCGCCATTACCCTGACCGCACCCTTCGCCACCCGCGCCGTCACCGGCGTATGCGCCAGCAGCTCGCCGTCGATCGAGATCGGCAGCGGCGGCTCGGTGCGGATCTTGAGCTCGCGCCCCGTGAACGCGATCGTGTCCTGGTGCCGCGCCTCCAGCCCGAGGAAGCTGGCGCCCCAATTCTTGACGAGCGTGCGCTTGTAATGGCCGCGTACCGCCTGGACGACGATCTCGCCCGACGTGAGCGAGGCCTCGTCGACCACCCACGTGCCGCCGTGATACGGCCCGTTCGAGATGCGGACCTCCACCACCTTCATCCGCCGCTCCTTCTGCCCGTCGTCGACGATCAGCGTGAACGGCTCGAACCGCACATATTGATACGCCGCCCAGCCGAGATAGCCGATGCGCCCCAGCACCTTCTTGAGGGTGTGCGGCACGGTCTCGGCGATCTGCGGGCTGATCCCCATGGCGGCGCAATTGGCGAAGTAATCGCCGTCGATCATGCCGAGGTCGATCCGCTTCGGCCTTCCGTTCGCCAGCACGTCGATCGCGCCGTCGAGATCGAGCGGCAGCCCCAGCGTCCGCGCGAAGCTGTTGGCGGTGCCGAGCGGCAGCACGCCCAGGATCGTCTCGGTGCCCACGATCAGGTCGACCAGCCCGGACATCGTCCCGTCGCCCCCGCCCAGGATCAACAGATCGGGCTTCTTCGCCAGCGCTCGCTTGACCGTCGCCTCCAGCGCGTCGGGATCCTCGACCGCATGCGCGTCGACGGGGTAGGGGAGCTCGCCAAGCCGTGTGCAGGCGCGGCGGAACAGCTTCTGCCCCTTGCGTGACTTGGCATTGATCACGAGTGCGGCGGACTTGATCTCGGTCATGGCGCTCCAACGCATTGCGGACGGTTTCGTCCCCGTAACGCTTGCGCGCGCTCGGGGGCTGCCGCACATCGCGTCGCATGACGAGCTTCCCCGCCCTCCGCATGCGACGAACCCGCGCCTCCGCCTGGTCGCGCCGGCTCCACGCCGAGACCGTGCTGACCCCCGCCGACCTGATCTGGCCGCTGTTCATCGCGGAAGGCAGGCAGGTCGAGGAGCCGATCGCCTCGCTCCCCGGCGTGTCGCGCTGGTCGATCGACCATCTGGTGGAGCGCGCGAAGGAGGCGCGCGATGCCGGCGTCCCCTGCCTAGCGCTTTTCCCGAACACCCCGCGCGAGCTCCGCACCGACGACGGGCGCGAGGCGACCAATCCCGACAATCTGATGTGCCGCGCAATCCGCGCGCTCAAGGACGCCGTGCCGGACATCGGGGTGCTGACCGACGTCGCGCTCGATCCGTACACGACGCACGGCCACGACGGGCTGGTCGACGAGGCCGGCTATGTCCGGAACGATGCCACCGCCGACGTGCTGATCGAACAGGCGCGCGTCCAGGCGGCGGCGGGCGCGGACGTCATCGCGCCCTCCGACATGATGGACGGCCGCATCGGCCGCATCCGCGCCGCGCTGGAGGACGACGGTCACCACAACGTCCAGGTCATGGCCTATGCGGCGAAATACGCCAGCGCCTTCTACGGCCCGTTTCGCGACGCCGTCGGGTCCCGCGGGCTGCTCAAGGGCGACAAGAAGACCTATCAGATGGATCCCGCCAATGCGGAGGAGGCGCTCCGTGAGGTCGCGCTCGACCTTGCGGAAGGGGCGGACAGCGTGATGGTCAAGCCCGGCCTGCCGTACCTCGATATCGTCCAGCGCGTGAAGACCCGCTTCGAAGTTCCTGTCTTCGCTTACCAGGTCTCGGGCGAATATGCGATGATCGAGGCCGCGGTCGCCGCCGGCGCGGCCGAACGCGACGCGGTCGTGCTCGAGACGCTGATGGCGTTCAAGCGCGCCGGCTGCTCCGGCGTCCTCACCTATCACGCGCTCCACGCGGCGAGATTGCTGGGCTGACGGTCGGTGATCGAGACCGAGCGCTTGATCCTGCGTCGCCCCGAACCCCGCGACCACGCTCCGCTTCATGCGATGTGGGCGGATCCGCGGGTGATGGCGGATCTCGGACCGGTCAAGTCGGCGGCCGACAGCGACGCCACCCTGGCCCGCCACGCCGCCTACGCCCCGCTCGGCTTCTTCGCGGTTGAGCGGCGCGAGGACGCGGCCACGATCGGCTTCTGCGGCCTGAAGCCGGGCGCGCCCGACACGCCGATCGCGGGCCTGCTCGAAGTCGGCTGGATGCTCGCGGTGCCATACTGGCGGCAGGGATACGCCGCCGAAGCCGCGGCCGCGGCGATCGCCTGGGGCTGGCGGACCCGCGACGACGACGCGATCGTCGCGATCACCGCGCGGCTGAACGCCAGGAGCCGCGACCTGATGATCCGGCTCGGCATGGCTCATGTCCCCGACCTCGGCTTTCGCCACCCCTTGTTCGCGGCAGACGACCCCCGCGCGGACACGGTGACGTACCGGATCGCCCGCGCGTGATCGCGACCGAGCGCCTGATCCTTCGTGCCTGGCGGGACGCCGACGTCTCGCCCTTCCACGCGATGGGCCAGGATCCGCAGGTGATGCGGTTCATCGGCCCGCCGATGTCGCGCCAGGACGCCGAGGCGGCCGTCGCTCGGCAGAACGCGCTCGCGGACGAGATCGCCGCCTGCTTCTGGGCGATCGAGCGCCGCGACGACGCCGCGTTCCTCGGCTTTTGCGGCGTGAAGCCCGGCCCGGCCGGCACGCCGATCGCGGACCGGCCCGAAATCGGCTGGCGCCTCGCCCGACACGCCTGGGGGCAAGGCTATGCCCGCGAAGCCGCCGCGGCCTGCCTCGCCGACGCCTGGTGCCGAGGGGAGGGGCGGGTGTTCGCGATCACCGTCCCGGCCAACATACGCAGTTGGGGGCTGATGATCCGCCTGGGCATGACGCGGCTGCCCGAGGCAGACTTCGATCATCCTGCGGTCGTCGAGGGCGACCCGCTTCGCCGCCACCTCACCTACGCGATCGATCGGCCGGACGGATCGACGGAGCCGCGCCAGGCCCCGGCTGCCGCTTAGGCGACGGCCGAGCCCGATCCCGGACCGGGTCGGCCCGGGTCCGCGCCGACGACCGGGGGCGACCGACGCCCGCACCCGCGTCCGGCTTCCGTTCGAAGACCGGTGCCGAAGAGCCTATCGCCGCTCCCTTGCGCTCGCTGCCCGCACCTTCGCGAACTCGGACTCCGCTGACCACGTCGGCCAGGCTCCCACGTGCGAGAGCCGCGCTCCGACCGCTCCGAACAGGTCCACGTCCTGCGCCGCGCCGGTCAGATCCCACGCCGGAGACCAGAGGTCGCACGTCTTGTGATAGCAAGCCATGTACGCATCCAGCCAGGCCTGCCCCGCCGTACGTCCGCCCGCCTTCAGTTCGGGCGCCCCGCCCAGAGCCATCAGCAGCAGGGCGGGGACACCGTTGCGGGCGACCGAGAAATGGTCCGCGCGATAGAACAGCCCGCGTTCGCTCGCAGTCTCGGGCGTGATCTTGCGCCCCTGCGCGATCGCGGCGTCCGCCAACATCGCATCCAGCGATGACTGGCCGATGCCGACCTGGATCACGTCGTCCGCCGCGCCCGCGGTCTGGAGGATGTCGAGCGTGAGGTTCGCCGCGGTCTTCGCCAGCGGATAGACCGGATGCGACGCATAATGCTCCGAGCCGAGCAGCCCGCGCTCCTCCCCGGTCCACAGCGCGAAGACGAGCGTCCGCTCCGGCTTCGGTGCGGCCTCGAACCGCCGCGCCAGCTCGAGCACGCCGGCGACGCCCAGCGCGTCGTCGTTCGCGCCGGGCCGGAACGTCCGCCCATGCGCATCCGCCGGCCCTTCGCCGTATGCGTCCCAATGCGCGCCGAACATCACCGTCTCTTGCGGCCGCTTGGTCCCGCTGATCTTCGCCAGCACGTTGGCGCTTTCCACCCGCTCGACCGTGACCGGCAGATCGGCGGAGAAGGTCGTCTTCATCGCCACCGGCCGGAACCCTCGCGATCGCGCCGCGGCTCGCAGCTTGGCGAGGTCCAGCCCCTCGGCGGCGAACAGCCGGTCCGCCGCGTCATGCTCGATCCACCCCTGGAGCGGCACGCGCTCGTCGCCAGCCCCGCGGACAATGTCGTAATTCTCCCCGTTGGAAGCGTTGACCGTCGACCACGGATAGCCCGCGCCGCCGGTGTCGTGGACGATCAGCGCCCCCGCCGCTCCTCGCCGCGCCGCTTCCTCGAACTTGTAGGTCCAGCGGCCGTAATAGGTCATCCGCTTGCCGCCGAACCGGCCCGCGGCGTCGTCGCCCGCCGCCGCCTCGAAGTCCGGATCGTTGATCAGGAACACCGCGACCTTGCCGTGGAGGTCGACGCCCTTGAAATCGTCCCACCCCGCCTCGGGCGCGCTGACGCCGTAACCGACGAACACCAGCGGCGCGTCCTTGATCGCCACGCGCGGCTCGGCGCGCACGGTGGTGACCGCGATCTCCTTGCCCTGTGCCGCCGCGGTTGCGCCGAACGCCATCGTCCCCGCGCCGACCCGTGTGTGGATCAGCGGCACCTTCTGCACCCAAGCGCCGTCCGGACCGCCCGGCTCCAGCCCCATCGCCTTGAAGCGGGCGACCAGCCACTCGACCGTCTTTGTCTCGCCCGCCGTTCCCGGCGCGCGTCCCTCGAACGTCGGCGAGGCGAGCGTCTTCACGTCCGCGGACAGCCGCGCCGGATCGGTCTGCGCGGCGGCGGGGAGCGCGGCGGCGAGCGCCAGCAGCGGCAGGAAACGCATCATCCCTGTTCCTTGAAGCGGACATAGACGTGATTGTCGCGCCGTTCGACCTCCATCGCCGGGATCGCCTCGACCAGGTCGGACAGCCGCTTGAAGCCATAGTTGCGGACGTCGAAACTCGATCGGTTGGCGACCATCTGCCCCAGCGACCCCAGCGCCACGAACCCCCGCGAATCGCGGTTCTGGAGGTCGTAGGCGTCCTTGATCATCTCCAGCAGCTCGGGATCGTTCACACCCCCCGCGGGCTGCCCGGCCTTGGGCGTGGCGGCGCTGATCGGCGGCGGCATGGATTCGCCCAGCGGCACCTCCACCATGCGGGGCGCGGGCGCGCGCTTCGGGCTGGCGTTCGTCGCCATCAGCGCGTCGACGTCGATGAAGCGCGTGCAGGCGGCGCGGAAACCCTCGGGCGCACGGGTGGCGGAGCCGAACCCGTAGACGTCGAGCCCGTCCTGCCGGATACGGGTGGCGAGCGGCATGAAATCGCTGTCCGAGGACATGATCCCGAACGCATGGACCCGTCCGCGATAGAGCAGGTCCATCGCGTCGATCGTCATCTTCATGTCGGTCGCGTTCTTGCCCTTGGTCAGATCGAACTGCTGCTGGGGCTCGATGCCGTGCTTGACCGACAGGTCGCGCCAGCCCTTCAATCCCTCCTTGGACCAGTTGCCATAGACGCGGCGGACGTTGACGCTGCCGAACTCGGCGAGCGCGGTCAGCACGGGGTCGAGCGCGTGATACGAGGCGTTGTCGGCGTCGATCAGCAGCGCGACGCTGCGGCGGGCGAGGTCTTCGGAGGGCATCCCCGCCTAGTCGAGCCGTGCGACGCCCGCGTCAATCACGTTCGGGCGTCACCGATCTGTCGCATGGCACTTCTACGCGGCGGTGCGCCGGTGCTGGTCGAAGAGGTTACGTCATGCGTGTTGCTGTTCTGGTCCTCGTGCTGCTGCTTCAGGGCGGCGCGCCCGCGCTCGCCGCGGCCCCATCGCCGGAGCGCCCGCTCGACGCCTGGAGCCTTTGCGTCTCGGAAGGCGCCGAGCCGACCGGCAAGGCACGCTACGTCTCGGACCCGTTCGAGACCGGGCTCGACGCGATGGATGCGCGCGGCTTCCAGGAATATGTCGAACAGGCGTACCTTCACCGTCGGGAAAGCGATTACACGACCGCCTGCACCGCCTATCCCGGCTACGCCGCCGCGGCCGCGGCGCTGACCGCGGCGCTGAAGCCGGTCGCGGGCGTGACGATCGTCGCCACCAAATGGCGCGCGAACTTCGAATGAGGTCAGCTATCGGGGTAGGCGATCGCCAGCACCTCATATTCGCGCTCGCCGCTGGGCAGCGTCACCCGGCGCACGTCTCCGACCGCCGCCCCGCGCAGGGCGCGGGCGATCGGTGCGCTCCAGCCGATCCAGCCCCGGGCCGAATCGGTCTCGTCGTCCCCGACCAGGGTCAGGGTGCGGCGGGCGTCGTCCTCGTCGGCGACTTCCACCGTCGCGCCGAAGAACACGCGCGTCCGGTCCGGCGCGGCGGCGGGATCGACGACCTTCGCCGCCTTCATCCGTTTCGAAAGCCAACCCAGCCGCCGGTCGATCTCGCGCAGCCGCTTCTTGCCGTAGAGATAGTCGCCGTTCTCGGACCGGTCCCCGTTTCCCGCCGCCCAGGACACGACCTCGACGATCGCGGGCCGCTCGGTCCCGAAGAGCCGGTCGTATTCGGCGCGCAGCGCGGCATACCCTGCGGGTGTGATGTGATTGGGACGGTCCACCCGCGACGTTTCGCTCAACGACTGCGCCAGGTCCACCGCATTGCGCCCGCCGCGCCACCGGGCCTATAGGCGCGCCGTCCTTCCCACGGAAACCAAGGTCCCATCAGTGGCAAAAGCCCCAGAGCGCCGGCCGGCGGAACCGCCCGTCCCCAATCGTGAGCGCCCCGCCGAACCGCAGCCGTACGAAGCCTCGAAGGACGAGCTCCTCCGCTTCTACCGCGACATGCTCCTCATCCGCCGCTTCGAGGAGAAGGCGGGGCAGCTCTACGGCCTCGGCCTGATCGGCGGCTTCTGCCACCTCTACATCGGGCAGGAGGCGGTCGCCGTCGGCCTCCAGTCGGCGCTCTCCGACAAGGACAGCGTCATCACCGGCTACCGCGACCACGGCCACATGCTCCTGTGTGGCATCCCGCCCAAGGACGTGATGGCGGAGCTGACCGGGCGTCAGGCCGGCATCTCCAAGGGCAAGGGCGGCTCGATGCACATGTTCAGCGTCGAGCATAAGTTCTACGGCGG
Organism: Sphingomonas sp. SP6; assembly: GCF_058313435.1. Taxonomy (NCBI): domain Bacteria; kingdom Pseudomonadati; phylum Pseudomonadota; class Alphaproteobacteria; order Sphingomonadales; family Sphingomonadaceae; genus Sphingomonas; species Sphingomonas sp. SP6. The sequence goes on along the minus strand of NZ_JBZFLG010000001.1, from coordinate 977,602 downwards.
GCACGGCATCGTCGGCGCGCAGGTCTCGCTCGGCACCGGGCTCGCCTTCGCGCACAAGTACCGGCAGGACGGCGGCGTCGCGCTCGCCTATTTCGGCGACGGCGCGGCCAACCAGGGCCAGGTCTACGAAAGCTTCAACATGGCCGAGCTGTGGAAGCTCCCGATCATCTACGTGATCGAGAACAATCAGTATGCCATGGGCACCAGCGTCAACCGCTCTAGCGCCGAGGACCAGCTTTACCGCCGCGGCGAAAGCTTCCGCATTCCGGGCATCCAGGTCGACGGGATGGACGTGCTCGCCTGCCGCGGCGCGGCCGAGGAGGCGCTAGCCTGGGTCCGCGCGGGGAAGGGGCCGATCATCCTCGAGATGAAGACCTATCGCTACCGCGGCCACTCGATGTCCGATCCGGCGAAGTACCGCAGCCGCGAGGAGGTGCAGGCGGTGCGCGACAAGTCCGACCCGATCGAGCACGTCAAGAAGCTGCTCGCCGAAGCCGGGGTCGCCGAAGCGGACCTGAAGGCGATGGAGGCCGAGACCCGCAAGCTCGTGAACGAAGCCGCCGACTTCTCCGAACAGACCCCCGAACCGGAGCCCGCAGAATTGTACACCGACGTTCTGGTGGAGACCTATTGAGATGGGCGTAGACATCAAGATGCCGGCGCTGTCCCCCACCATGGAGGAAGGCACGCTCGCCAAGTGGCTCGTCAAGGAAGGCGACCAGGTGAAGTCGGGCGACATCCTCGCCGAGATCGAGACCGACAAGGCGACCATGGAGTTCGAGGCGATCGACGAGGGCGTCGTCGGCAAGCTGCTCGTCGCCGAGGGGACCGACAACGTGAAGGTCGGTACCGTCATCCTGCAACTCTCCGGGGACGGCGAGGAGCCGGTCGCCACCGGCGAGGGCAAGTCGGAAGCCGAAGCGCCGCGGATCGAGCAGGGCGAGGCCGCTGATCAGAAGGCCGAGGCGACGCCCGAACCCCAGCAGGTCGAGACCGGCGCACGCCAGATGTTCGAGGCGGCGAAGCACGACGCCGAGGTCGCCGACCCCGCGGTCCCGGCGGGTACCGAGATGGTCAAGACGACCGTCCGCGAAGCGCTGCGCGACGCGATGGCGGAGGAGATGCGCCGCGACGACCGCGTCTTCGTGATGGGCGAGGAGGTCGCGCAATATCAGGGCGCGTATAAGGTCACGCAGGGGTTGCTCGACGAGTTCGGCGAGACCCGCGTCATCGACACGCCAATCACCGAATACGGCTTCGCCGGCGTCGGCACGGGCGCGGCGATGGGTGGCCTCCGCCCCATCGTCGAGTTCATGACCTTCAACTTCGCGATGCAGGCGATCGACCATATCGTGAACTCGGCCGCCAAGACCAACTACATGTCGGGTGGCCAGATGCGCTGCCCGATGGTCTTCCGCGGCCCCAACGGCGCCGCCAGCCGCGTCGCCGCGCAGCACAGCCAGAATTACGCGCCGTGGTATGCGAGCGTCCCCGGCCTCATCGTCATCGCGCCGTACGACGCCGCCGACGCCAAGGGACTGCTGAAGGCTGCGATCCGCACCGAGGACCCGGTCGTCTTCCTCGAAAACGAGCTGCTCTACGGCCGCTCGTTCGAGGTCCCCAAGCTCGACGATTGGGTGCTCCCGATCGGCAAGGCGCGCGTCATGCGCGAGGGCAGGGACGTGACGATCGTGTCCTACTCGATCGGCGTCGGCCTCGCCCTCGAAGCCGCGGACACGTTGGCGGGGGAGGGGATCGACGCCGAGGTCATCGACCTGCGCACCCTGCGCCCGCTCGACAAGCAAGCGGTGCTCACGTCGCTCGCCAAGACCAACCGCATGGTCGTGGTCGAGGAAGGCTGGCCGACCTGCTCGATCGCGTCCGAGATCGTCACGCTCTGCATGGAGGAGGGCTTCGACGACCTCGACGCCCCCGTCCTCCGCGTCTGCGACGAGGACGTGCCGCTGCCCTATGCCGCGAACCTGGAAAAGCTGGCGCTTGTCAATGCGGCGAAGGTGATCGAGGCGGTCAAGAAGGTCTGCTACCGCAACTGACGCGCTCCCGCGCCGCTCAGGTGGTGTGTTGGTCGCAACTCATCTTCGTGGACTCGGGCGAGGGGTTGGTCACCGCCTTGCTCAGGTCGCGGTTGTCGCGGACGATGAACGACGCAATCGATTTGAGCTTGGTCGCGCCGACCAGATATTGAGAGAACACGGGCAGATAGTCGTAATTGATCTCGACGAAGATCACCGCCGCTCCCGCCGGCGCGGTGACCTTCGCGCCCGGCTCCCCCATCCCGGCGAAGGTGGTGCTGTCCTTCCCGTCGTCCTCTACCCCGTAAGTCGAATCCCAGCCCGTGCCGCTCTTCAGCCCCAGGCAGCGCTGCCAGTGAATCCACTGGCCGCCTTTGGTGTTCACCTCCAGGCTGGAGATGGTGATGCGGCCGCGCGTGGCGATGTCGAGGTTGGCGCCTTGCAGACGGACGCCCTGCAGCACGTCGTCGATGTCGAACTCGCGCAGTTCCTGCGTGTTGAGCGAGGTGTCCGCGCCGACGCGCGAGGCGTTGTCTGCCAGGGTCAAGGTGATCTGGCTCAGTTTGAGCTGCGCGAGCCCGTAGTTCGAGATTTCGATGCCGTAGAGGCCAATCGGCACCACCAGCGGCAGCGCCAGCGCGAACTCGAGCATGGCCAGGCCACGGCGATCGCCACGCAGGCGGCGGAGCGTGTCGGTTAGGCGCATCGCGTCACCGGGGTCACCGTGTTCTGAGTGGTGTAGGGCTGGTTCTTGAGGATGGTCGTCGAAGAGACGTCCTGCGTCGGGCCCCAGCCCATCAGTCCGGCCATCGGGAACACGTGCGGATAGTGGATGGTCATGGTGTAGACCACGCTGTCCTTTGCGCCGCCGGGGCCGGTCTTCCCCGGGTCGGCGTCCCACTGACTGTTGTTGTTCGTGTCCGAGTAACATTCGCCGGGGTCGCGTACGCCGTTGCCGTTCGCGTCGGTGAACGGTTCCGGACCGATCTTGGTGTAGTCCGAGAACGCCTTGTGCGAGCTTTCCCAAGTCAGGTTCTGCGCCACCTCGCGGACGTTCTTCACGACCGCCGCGTCGATCGCGTCGAGGCCGCCCGGCCCCGATTCGAGCGAGGCGGCGCGCCCGGCCTGCTGCATCGCGCCGTTCAGGATCGCCTGCACGTAGAGACGGTAGGTGAGGTCCATCAGACCCATCAGCATCAGCAGCATGACCGGCGCGACGAGCGCGAACTCGATCAGCGTCGCGCCGCGCCGGTCCGATCTGAGTGCTGGCCGACGACGCTTCATTTCGACACGCGCAGCTTGGCGATGTTCGCGGCGATCGACGCGAACGCCGTGTTGAGTTCCGCTGCGTTGTTCGCCTGGAAGGAGTGCGCTCCGGGGCTGGCGCAACCGCTCAGCAGCGGCGTGAGCGTCGTGCCGAACGCGATGACCCACACGGTCACGTCGCGGTTCTGGGCGGCGAGGCACAGCGCCGTCAGCCGGTTTTCGACGATGGTGGTCTGCTCGGATTCGGTCGGCAGGCGCGACAGCGGAGTGCGGCGTCGATCCAGTGCCGACAGGCCGTAAGCGTCGTAGTCGGCGAAGTTCGTTTCCGTGTCGCCATCCGTCATGAAGATGATGTTGCGGGCGATCTGGCTTCCGTTGGGGGCGGTCTGGTTCTCCGACTTGAACAGGCCCGTCGAGGAGAGCAGGCGCAGCCCCCACAGGAAACCGATATCGTGATAGGTCCGCCCGCCGACCGTGAGCGCGTTCATGTAATTGACCAACGCCGTCTTGGTCGTCACCGCGAGCTTGCGGGCGACGTAGGGGCAGGCCGCATAATCAGCCTTGCCGCTCAGCTGTACGTAACCGCTCGTGGTGCGGATCACCTCGCCGATATCGGTCGGCCAGCCCGACGTGTTGACGTTGGGCGCGTTGGTGCCGGTGCCGTACGAGGTGTATTTCCGCGCGAAGACGAGCTGCGGCAGCCAGGGACGCCACTGCGTCGTCGCGTCGCCCGCGGTCGGTTCCTTGTCGATATCGAGGTCGAGCGCAGCGGCGGGGATGGTGGAATAGTCGCTCTGCCGGACGGTATCGCGCTCCTCGATACACGCACCCCTCATCCCGGAGGATTGCGTCCCCCAGTAGATGTCGGCGTTGGACCAGGCCGATCCGCCACCGCCATTGATCATCGCCTTGAAAGAGCCGCCCGCCATGAGCCCGGTGGCCAGGTTGCCCTTCAGCGTATTCACCGGGTACGTGGACACAGGCTTGTAGTTCCAATAGTAAGTCTTCGTCTCGGTGGTCGTGGGCTTGCCTGCGTCGGGGTTCGGTTTGCGGGTCTGCGTCCGCCGCTCCCGATAGCCGTTGTAGGTCGTCTTGCTGATCTTGCAGGCTGTGCCCACCGCGTAGGTGTCCCCGGTGGTGATCTGATCCCAGGTGCGGGTCTCTCCGCCTTGTCCATCGGGCACCCAACCGGTGTCGGACCCCGGAATCGTGGTCGTCTTCGCGGTATTCGCCGGCGCCACGCAATTCTCCGGGTCGCCATAGGTGTCGCCCGCGGCATCCTTGCTGCCGGAGACGTATTGCCAGCCGGTGTCGGAGGTCGTCAGGTACGCGGGCCCGGTCGACGTGCTGGTGCCTGTGACGACATCCGCCTGTTCGCGGGACTGATAGGTCCAGTTGTCGACCATCCATTCCCGCTTGAGCAGCAGCCCGACGTTGACCGTGGCCGAATAGGGTACGAATCCGTAGCGGGTCTGGGCGGACGCGGTCTTCGCCGCCTCCAGCGTGTCGTAGAAATTGGCGACCGCGGTGCGGAGCGCCGCGATCCGGGTGACGGAGTCCCCAGGATTGATCGAACTCATCGACCCCGTGGTGTCCAGCACGAACATCACGTCGAGGTTCGGGATCTCCAGCTTCGCCTCGCAGGTGACGTTGATCACTGATTCGGCCGCGCCGAAGATCCTCATGATGGTCATGGGCACGGTCGCGCTGGCGGTTCCCGCGACCTGGTTTTCGGCCGTCTTCGAGAACGTCGCGCTCACCGCGGTCGTGCCGTAGATGCCGGATTTGAAGTTGTTGGCGAAAAACGCCTGCGCCTGCGTGTTCGCGTTGGTCGAGTAATCGGTGCCGACCATGAACTTGCGCCCGGCCAGCGCGCCGGCGTCGCACGCCTGCTGAAGGCGGACCTTCACGAAATAGACCCGGCTCGTGTCGATCGCCGATCCGGCGAGCGCCGCCATCGGCACCAGCGCCATCGCCATCATCACCAGCGTGTTGCCGCCCTTGTTCCGCGCCAGGCGGCCCAGGAAGGTCGCCGCGGCCGACCGCGTCTGTCGCCTGAAGATCATTCGATCGCTATCCATGAGACTGGTCCCCGGCAGGCGATCTGCGCCGGGTTCGGATAAGGCGACTTCAAACGAGATGGTTAACCCTGCGGAAATCTTCGGCGTCGATCCCGCAATGGGACACCCCGAGCGCGCGCTCGCGCTGACCTACGCACAACCTGCACTCCGCCAGGCGCTCGCCGCGCTGTTCGCGCTCGATGGCACGCTGGCGACGCTGGCCCGGCGGACCCGCGAGCCGATCGTCGCGCAGATGCGGCTGGCCTGGTGGCGCGACGCGATCGAGACGGTCGCGCGGTCGCCGGTCGCCGGCCAGCCGATCCTCGCCGCGCTTCACCGGGCGGCCGTCCAGCACGGTCTCGAGCCCGCCTCACTCGCGGCCGTGGTGGACGGCTGGGAAGCGCTCGTCGTCGGCGACGTGCCCGCTTACGCGCGCGACCGCGGCCGCCTGTTCGACGCGGCGGCGCGCCTCCTCCGGGCGCGCGACCCCTGGCTGGCGGACGCGGGCGAGGGCTGGGCGCTTGCCGATCTCGCGCTGACCTCACCCGATACCGCGCGGTCTGCGGCGGCGCGCGCGGCCGCGCGGCCCGTACTGGATCGTGTGCTCGCCCACCGCGCCAGCCGCGCCGCTCGCCCGCTCGGCGCGTTGGCGCTGATCGCACGCATGGACCTCGCCGGCGGCGCACCCGGCGATCCGCGTCGGATCGCGAGATTGCTCCGTTACCGGTTCATCGGACGATAGGGCTTGCCTGGTGCGATCCGTTCGATAGCGTGTCGAGAACAAAACGGGGAGATTCGCGGATGTGGAGGTATCTCGCGGGCGGCGTCGCGGCGCTGCTGATGGTCGGCGCGGGCTGGCTGCTGGTGGGCTCGAAGGCGCAGAACGACCGGCTGTTGCCCGCCGCCCCGCGCCAGTTCGCCGCGCAGGCGACCGGCGCAGACGACTCGGCGCTGCCGGATCGCGTTCCCGAAGCGACCGCCAAGACCCGCGAGGAGAAACGCTTCGGCCGCTACGACAAGGACAGGAACGGCCAGGTCACCCGCGATGAATATCTCGCCTCGCGCCGCAAGGCTTGGGCGAAACTCGATACCAACGGCGACGGCCGCCTGTCGTTCGAGGAATGGTCGGCCAAGACGCTGACCAAGTTCGCGACCGCCGACAAGGACGGGTCGGGCGCGATGACGCCCGCCGAGTTCGCGACCACCGCGGTCAAGCGCAGCACCCGCCCGCGCCCGAACTGCCCGCCGCTGACCCGTCAGTCGGCGGCCGCTTCCACCACCGACGACGGCGACGACGACCGCGGCTGATCGGGCAGCCACGCCGCCAGCGCCGCGCGCGCGCGATCGGTGTACATCCGCTTGCGGTCGCCCTTCTTGGTCCGGCCGGGGATCGGCGGGAACAGCCCGAAGTTGACGTTCATCGGCTGGTACGTCTCGGCCACCGCCGCCCCGGTGATATGCCCGAGCAGCGCGCCCAGCGCGGTCTCGGGCGGGGGCGGGGGGAGCGTGTCGCCCAGCAGCTCGGCCGCCGCGAACCGCCCCGCGATCAGCCCGATCGCCGCGCTCTCGATATAGCCCTCGCATCCCGTGATCTGCCCGGCGAAGCGGACGTTCGGCCGCGATTTCAGCCGCAGCTCGCCGTCGAGCAGCTCGGGCGAGCGCAGGAAGGTGTTGCGGTGCAGCCCGCCCAGCCGCGCGAACTCGGCTTTCTCGAGGCCCGGGATCGTCCGGAACACCCGCACCTGCTCGGCATGCTTCAGCTTGGTCTGAAAGCCGACGATGTTCCAAAGGGTCCCCGCCGCATTGTCCTGGCGCAGCTGGACGCAGGCATAGGGCCAGCGCCCGGTCCGCGGATCGTCGAGCCCGACCCCCTTCATCGGCCCGAACCGCAGCGTCTCGACCCCGCGCTCCGCCATCACCTCGATCGGCATGCAGCCTTCGAAATAGGGGACGTTCTCCCACTCGCGATATTCGGTCTTCTCCGCCGCCAGCAGTGCGGCGACGAAGGCGTGATACTGGTCGCGGTCGAGCGGGCAGTTGATGTAGTCGTCGCCGCCCTTGCCCCAGCGCGCCGCGCGCCAGGCGACGGTCATGTCGATGCTGTCGTGGTGCACCACCGGCGCGATCGCGTCGAAGAAGGCGAGCGCGTCCTTGCCCGTCTCGCGCGCCACCGCATTGGCCAGCCTCGCCGCGGTCAGCGGCCCGGTCGCGATGATCGCCGGTCCTTCGGGCAGTGCATCGACCCGCTCGCGGACGAGTTCGATCCGCAAATGCGCCGCCAGCCGCGCCGTCACCGCTGCCGAAAAGCCGTCACGGTCGACCGCAAGCGCCGATCCGGCCGGAACCCGATGCTGGTCGCCCTCGATCAGGATCAGCGAGCGGAGCGCGCGCATCTCCTGATGGAGCAGCCCGACCGCATTCGAGTCGGCGTCGTCCGAGCGGAAGCTGTTCGAACAGACCAGCTCGGCGAGGTTCTCGGTCTGGTGCGCGGGCGTCATCTCGCCGCCCCCGCGCATCTCCGACAGGCGGACACACAGTCCCGCCTCGGCCAGCTGCCAGGCCGCCTCCGACCCGGCGAGCCCGCCGCCGATCACGTGAATGTCATGCATCGGGTCCGCGTTACCCGCGGCGCAGCCGTCAGTCGAGGCGGCGGATCGTCTCTTCGACCTGCGCCCAGTCGGTCCCCAAGCTCTTGATCTGCATGCGGTTGACGACGGTCCGCCGGTCGCGCCGCAGGTACATCCACTGTTCGACCGAAAAGCCGGTGCCCGTCGGATAGCGGACGTGGAGCATGTTGCCCTCCGCGACCGCGGTCAGCGGCCCGCTTCCGTCGGTGATCGTGCCCCGCCACTGGCCCGGCGCCACCTGATGGAGATCGAGCGTGCGGGTCACGGGCGGCATGTCCTGCACCAGGATGCGCTGGGTCAGCAGCAGCCGGCCCTCGACCGCGCGCCCGCTGCCCATGATCACCATCCGCTTCGCGCGGTGGAACACGCGGTGGAGCTTGCCCTCGCCCCGGGTCTCGCCCGCGAAGAAGGCGACGGGGTCGAGTTGCGGACCGTCCGTCCTCGCTTCGATCCCCAGCGGCTCAGTGGTGCACCCGCCGGTGAACGGGACAAGCGCGAGTGCGGCGCCGGCGAGGAGGATCGATCGCATGAGCGCCGCGATGCGCGCGCCCGCGGGGCGGCGTCAAGCGGGATCGATCGTCGACACGGCCGTGGTCACGCTGCTCAGAGCGACCCTTAGCCGACGGCGCTGGTTCATCGCGCGCGTTGGGCGTAGCGAGGACGACTACGGGAGCTCAAGCCATGGTCACGCCCTCGATCTTTCCGTCGGAGTCTTTCGTCGACAGCGGTCGCCGCGTGATCATCCAGCGCGCGACGGGCGATCGGTGATGAGGGCGGCTCGGCGGTGACGCCCAGCCCGATGCCCTCGAAGCGCTTGCGCGTTTGTGTGCTGGGCGCGACGGGCACCATCGGCCGGGCGACGGTCGCCGCTCTCGTCCGGCGCGGCGACGAGGTCGTGTGCTTCGTTCGTCGCCGCGCCACAACCGGCGGCGCGTCGGCTCCGTCCGAAGCCGCGCAGAGCCTTGAGGGCGTCACGGTCAAGCCGGTGCAGGCCGCCGATCCGGTCTCATTGGCTCGCGACGGCTTCGCTGGCGAGCGCTTCGACGCCGTGGTGTCGTGCATGGCCTCGCGGACCGGAAGTCCCGACGATGCGATGGCCGTCGACTACCACGCGAACCGCAACGTCCTCGCCGCCGCCCGGCAGGCCGGCGTGCGCCACTTCGTGCTTGTCTCGGCGATCTGCGTCCAGAAACCGCTCCTCGCCTTCCAGCGCGCCAAGCTCGCCTTCGAGGTGGAGCTGGTCGGATCGGGCCTGCGCTATTCGATCGTCCGGCCGACTGCCTTCTTCAAATCCCTGTCCGGTCAGTTCGACCGCGTCCGCGCGGGTCGCCCCTTCCTGATGTTCGGCGACGGCGCGCTGACCGCCTGCAAGCCGATCAGCGACCGGGACCTGGCCGAGTTCATCGTCGGTTGCCTGACCGACGTGAGCCGCTGGAACCGGATTCTTCCGATCGGGGGTCCGGGGGCGGCGATCACGCCGCGCGAGCAGGGCGAGATGCTGTTCGAGGCGCTCGGGCGCACGCCGCGTTTCCGCGCCGTGCCGGTGGCGCTGCTCGACGGGATCGTGGGCGGGCTGACCGCGCTGGGGCGGGTTGCGCCGCCGCTCGCGCGCAAGGCCGAACTCGCCCGGATCGGCCGCTATTATGCGACCGAATCGATGCTGGTGCTCGATCCGCTGACGGGGCGGTACGATGCGGCGGGGACGCCTTCGACCGGGACGGATCGGCTCGCCGACTTCTATCGCGCGATCGTCGCCGGGGCGCCTCCCCCGGACCGCGGCGACCACGCCGTCTTCTGACGGCGCTCAGAGGCCGATCCGGTCGAGTGCGGTCGCAAGCTCGCCCGTCATGTCGGTGTCGTCCTTGGGCGTCAGCCGAGTGAGCGCCGTCCGGATGCGAGACTGCGCGACGCCGAGCGCCTTGTGCCGCACGTCGCGCGACAGGTTGGTTCGCCAGGAGTCGCTCTGACCCAGCACCGCCGACCATTTCGCCTCCTCCGCCGCCAGGATCGCCAGCGCCAGCCGCAGTCCGTCTCGCCGGCCGCGCTCGTACTCGTCGGCCACCTGTCGCTCCTTCGGCATCAGTCGCCGATCCGCGCGGCGTGCTGATCCAGCACGATCCGCAGCGGTCCCTTGGCCGACAGGCCGGTGACGATCGCCCGGCCCGTGAAGCCGGTGGCGTCGTACGTTCCCGATCGTGCGATCTGGAGCGATGTCCCGGTCTGCTGCGGGCAGGTCAGCGTCTGGGCGTAGCGACCGTCGGCGACCCGCTCGCTTCCGATGCGGCAGCGCGCCTTCGGATCGGGCGCGAGCAGCGCTGCGATGCCGTCACCCGGCCGCAACCGCTTGTGCTCCGCTCGCGACTTGCCGCCGATCATCCGCGCGATGAAGCGCGGGACGCCGGGCACGGCGAACTCGACGACCCGGGATGTCACGTCCCACCGGCCGCTCTGGAGCGTCGTCGACGAGACGGAGACGGAGGCGAGGGCGAGCAGCGGCGTCAGGACCTTGAGCATCCACCCCCGTGTCCCGGAGGACGGCGGCGCGCAACCGCTGAATCGGTCCGACCGGGGCTCTACCCGGTGTCCTGGTCGGGGAGACAGGATTCGAACCTGCGACCCTCTGCTCCCAAAGCAGATGCGCTACCAGGCTGCGCCACTCCCCGACGGTCGTGCGGCGATTAGCCGAGCCGTGCGAGTCCCGCAACCGACGCCTTCGCCGCGGTCGATCCTCGCTGACGCCGCGCCGCACCCACCGCATGAGTTGACCCCCGCGGACCCATCTCTTAGCTCGCGGCCCATGGCCGTCCTTCCCATCGTCGAAATCCCCGATCCGCGCCTGCGTCTCGTCTCCCAGCCGGTCGCCACGGTCGACGACGAGGTGCGCGGGCTCGTCGCCGACATGATCGACACGATGTACGCGGCGCACGGCATCGGGCTCGCCGCGATCCAGGTCGGCGTGGCCAGGCGCGTGCTGGTGATCGACCTTCAGGAGCGCGAGGAGGCCGGCGAGGGCGAGGAGGCCAAGCCCGTCCGCGATCCCCGAGCCTACATCAATCCCGAGATCCTCGCGGTCAGCGACGAGGAGGCCTCGTACAACGAGGGCTGCCTCTCGATCCCGGAGCAATATGCCGAGGTCACCAGGCCTGCGCGCTGCACCGTACGCTGGCTCGACGAGCAGGGGGCCGCCCATGAGGAGGAGCTGTCCGGCCTGATGGCGACGTGCATGCAGCACGAGATCGACCATCTGAACGGCGTCCTCTTCATCGATCACATCAGCCGCCTCAAGCGCGGCATGCTCCTCAAGAAGCTCGACAAGGCGCGCAAGGCGGAGGCCTAGAAGGGTCTGTTCCCCGCCGCACGTTCAAGCTATGTTCCGCGCGGACCCGCAAATCGGCGCGTCGCGTGGAGGACCGAAGTTGAGCCGCTTTCCCGCAGTCTTCGGAACCGTCGGCAGGTCTGAGTGACCGAACTGATCCTCGTCGGCCTCGTCGCGCTCGCGCTGGGTGCGCTGATCGGCTGGCTCATCGCAGGCCGCCGCGCCGCGGCGCTCGCCGGCGATCTCGTCGTCGCCACCTCGCGCGCGGCCGATCTCGACATCGTCCGCCAAGCCCGGGACGCCGTGGAGAGGGAGCGTAACGACGCGGTCCGCGATCTCGCCGCGGTCCGTGCCCAGCATGAGGCGCAGGTGCGCCATGCCGAGCAGCTCCGCGCCGAGCTGGCCGTCGCCCAGGCCGATCGCCACGCCGCGCACACCGAACTCGCGACCCTCAAGGCGCAGGCCGACGGCTTCGAGACCCGGCTCGCCGAGCTGCGCGAGGCCAAGGACGTCATGGCCGCGCAATTCGCCGAGGTCGGCAACCGGCTGCTGTCGGACGCGCAGAAGGCATTCCTCGAGCGTGCCGAACACCGCTTCCGCCAGTCGGAGGAGACCGCAGGACAGAACCTCAAGGCGCTGCTCCAGCCCGTCAGCGAGCGCCTCCAGCGCTACGAGGAGGGCGTCCACAAAGTGGAATCCGAGCGCCGCGACGCTTTCGGCGAGCTGAAGGGCCAAATCGAGGCGATGCGGATCGGGCAGGAGAAGGTGTCGAGCGAGGCCGCGCGGCTCGTCAACTCGCTCCGCAACGCGCCCAAGGCGCGGGGCCGCTGGGGCGAGCAGCAGCTCCGGAACGTCCTCGAAAGCTGCGGCCTCGCCGAGCACACCGATTTTCGCACCGAAGTGTCGATGACGCTCGACGACGGCGCGCGGCTCCGCCCCGACGCGATCGTCCGCGTGCCGGGCGGCAAGAGCCTGGTCATCGACGCCAAGGTCTCGCTCAACGCCTATCAGGACGCCTTCAACGCGATCGACGATGCCGAGCGGATCGTCGGGCTGACCGCGCATGCCGCGTCGATGCGTGCGCACGTCAACGGGCTGGGGGCGAAGGCCTATTGGTCTCAGTTCGAGGACGCGCCCGAATATGTCGTGATGTTCATCCCCGGCGAACATTTCCTGTCCGCCGCGCTCGAACACGATCCGACGCTCTGGGATTTCGCCTTCGAGAAGCGCGTGCTGCTCGCGAGCCCGACCAACCTCATCGCCATCGCCCGCACCGTCGCGGCGGTGTGGCGGCAGGAGAAGCTCGCCGCGCAGGCGCGCGAGATCGCCGCGCTCGGCAAGGAGCTCTACGCGCGCCTGTCGACGATGGGCGGCCACGTCACTCGCCTCGGTAAGAACCTCGATACCGCGATGAGCGCGTACAACGCCTTTGCCGGTAGCCTTGAATCGCAGGTCCTCACCTCCGCCCGCCGCTTCGACGCTCTCAACATCGAGACGCAGGGCAAGACGATCGACACGCCACCGGTGCTCGAACAGTCGGCGCGTCCATTGACGAAGCTGACTGCGATGCCGGAGACTGCGGAACGAGCGTGACGAGGGGAGATACCGAACGATGATCGCGGCGATCTTGCTGATGGCGCAGGCGGCCACGCCGCAGCCGGATTTGGAAGCCGCCCGATCCGCCGCGGTCTCGAGCGCCTATCGTGAGATCGAGGCGAGCAATACGGGCAAGGCGATCGCGATCCTGGAACCGGTAATCGCCGAGGTCGAAGCCGCGACCGCCCGGCGTTCCGGGCAAACCTATTGCGGCATGTCGCTCGCCGAGACCCTGGCCTACATGAGCATGGCGGCGCAGGCGAAGACTAAGGCTGTCGCTATCGGCCGCAGCTACTGCGACGCCTTGTTTCTCAAGGGCTATTCCTTGATCGACCTCGGTCGGCTCGCCGAAGCGCGGTCCTATCTGGAGAAGGCGATCTCCTTCGCCCCGATGCACGCCCACTACATTGTCGAGCTCGGCCAGAGCTACCGCGCCGAACGGAACTGGCCGAAGATGCTCGAGCTGTGCCGATCCGCCATCGGCTACGCCGATCTCGCCGGGGACGAGTTCAAGGTCATCGACAAGGGCTTCGCGCTTCGCTGCGTCGGCTATGCGCTCGTCGAGCAGCGCAAATGGGACGAGGCGGCGGCGCAATACCGCGAATGCCTCAAGATCAACCCGGGCGACACGAAGGCCCGTGGCGAGCTTCAGTACATCGCCGAACAGCGAGGGAAGCGGACCTGAGCATCCTTGGCGGTCCGGTCGCTGCATCCGGCTTGACAGCGCCGGACGACCGTTTCCATTCCGATCGGAACCGGCGGCTGCCGCCGGCGCAAGCCTGCAAGACTATTCAACTCTTACCCGTAGGATTTCTCATGGCCGCCGTCGCCGATTGCATCATCACCAACAGCGTCGAGGGGAAGGGCGCCTACGCCATCCGGACCGACACCGACGAGAACGTCTATATTCCGGTCAGCGTTGCCGAGAAGCTCGACCTGGAGGAGTTCGAGACCGTCAAGGTCATCATGATCAGGAACGATCGGACCGACCCGCCCTGGCGCGCGATCCGCGTCCGCCGCGAGGAAGCCGAAGACGAGGACTAGCCGGGCGGAGCCTGGCGGGCGAGCACCTCATAGGCCATTACCGCGGTCGCGACCGCGGCGTTCAGGCTGTCGGCCTTGCCCAGCATCGGCAGCTTGACGCGGATGTCGCACGCCGCCTCCAGCGACTCGGGCAGGCCCTGCGCCTCGTTGCCGGTCAGCAGGAAGGTCGGGGCAGGGTAGTCCGCCGCGCGGTAATCGTGTGTCGTCCGGAGCGAGAGCCCAACGAGCGTCCCGGGCGCGCCGCGCAGCCAGCCCAGGAACTCGGCCGCGGACGCCCGCGTCACCGGGACCGTGAACAGCGCTCCCATGCTCGCCCTGACCGCCTCCACGGAAAACGGATCCACGCAGTCGTCGAGCAGGATCAGCCCACCCGCGCCCACGGCGTCGCCCGTTCGGAGGATCGTCCCCAGGTTCCCCGGGTCGCGCAGCCGCTCGGCGACCAGCCAAATGCCCGCGCGGGTCCGTTCGATCCCGGCAAGCGGCGTCAGGAACTCGTCGAACACGCCCACGACCGCCTGTGCGTTGTCCTTGCCCGAGAGCTTGGAGAGGATGTCCGCGGTCGTCTCGATCGCCTCGCCGCCCGCCGCCTCGACCTCGGCGACCAGCGCGTCGACCAGCGGATGCCGCGCCGCGGCGAAGAACATCGTCCGCGGAAGCCTGCCCGTCTCTCGCGCCTCGGTGAGGATGCGCAGTCCTTCGGCCAGGAACAGGCCCGCCTCGCGGCGATGCCGCCTGTCGCGCAGGTCGCGGACCGATCGAACGAGCGGGTTGGAGAAGGCGGTGATGGTGCGGGGCACTCAGTCCTCGCCGAACTTGCCCTCGACCAGCCCGCACAGCGTCGCGACCACCGCCTCCGCGCCGTCGCCCTCGGCGGAGATCGTGATCGTGTCGCCTTGCGCCGCCCCGAGCATCATCAGCCCCATGATCGAGGTGCCGGTGACCGATCCGGCGCCGTCCTTGGCCACCTGCACCTCGATCGGCTGCGCGCTGGCCAGCGTGACGAACTTGGCGCTGGCCCGCGCATGGAGCCCGCGTCGGTTCTGGATCAGGACCGTCCGCGAAACCGTCACGCCGCCGCCTCGCCCAGCACCTCGGAGGCGACCGAGATATATTTGCGACCCGCCTCGCGCGCGGCAGCGACCGCCGCGGTGACCGACATCGCCTTGCGCGCCGATTCGAGCCGGATCAGCATGGGCAGGTTGATTCCGGCGATCACCTCCACCCGCCCCCGCTGCATCAGCGAGATCGCCAGGTTGGAGGGGGTGCCCCCGAACAGGTCGGTCAGCACGATTACCCCGCGTCCGGTGTCGACCTCCTCGATCGCGGCGGCGATGTCGGCGCGGCGCGCCTCCATGTCGTCGTCCGGGCCGATCGCGACCGTCGCCACCCGCTCCTGCGGGCCGACGACGTGGACCATCGCGGTCACGAACTCGTCGGCCAACCGACCGTGCGTCACCAATACCAAGCCGATCATCGGATCCCGTCCGTCATGCCGCGGGCTGCTCCGTCACGGATTCGCCCCGCGCCCCCAAGTCGCGGTGCGAGACCGTGGGCGAAAATCCCGCATCGCGCAACCGTGCTGCAATGCGGTGAGCGACGTGGACGCTGCGGTGTCTCCCGCCGGTACAGCCGAACGCGATCGTGACGTAGGACTTCCCCTCCGCCCGGTAGCGCGGGACGAGCAGCAGCAGCAGGTCCTCGATCCGGCTGAGCGCGGGCTCATAAGCCTCGTCCGCCGCGACATAGGCGGCGACGTCGGCGTCCAGTCCGGTCCCCGGCTTCAGCACCGGGTCCCAGTGCGGATTGCGCAGAAAGCGCATGTCGAACAGCAGGTCGGCTTCGGGCGGCACCCCGCGCGCGAACCCGAACGACAGGACCGACAGCGCCGGCTCGCTCAACCCCTCGCGCCCGAAGTCGCTCCGGATCCGATGCGCCAGCGCGGGGGCGTTGAGCCGCGTCGTGTCGATCAGCCGCGCCGCGCCCGTGCGCAGCGGTTCGAGCAGCGTCCGTTCGCGCTCGATCCCGTCGCGCGCGGGGCGGTCGAGCGCCAGCGGATGCCGTCGCCGGGTCTCGTCGTAGCGCCGCTCGAGCTCGGCCGTCGCGCAGTCCAGGAACAGCACGCCGATCCGCTCGCCCGCCGCGCCCAGTTGCGCGACGATCTCAAGGATGCGGGTCGGGTCGAAGTCGCGGGTCCGTGCGCCGACTCCGAGCGCCAGCGGCCGCGGCGTACGCTGCGCGCCAGCCGGGGGCGGTGCCGACAGCAGCCGGTCGAGCAAGGGCAGGGGAAGGTTGTCGACCGTCTCCCATCCCAGGTCCTCCAGCGTCTTGAGTGCGGTCGACACGCCCGCGCCGGAGAGCCCCGTCACCACCAGAATCTCGGTCGGCCCGCCGCTCACGCCGCGAGCACCTTGAGCGCCAATTCGACCTTCAGCGGCGCGCTCGCCTGGAACGGGTCCAGTGCCAGCAGCGGCACGTCGACCTCGGCGAAGGAGCGGAACGCGGGCTCGGGCATGCGCGGCACGATAGCAGACAGGTCGACCGCAAGCACCACCCGCGCCGCTCCGACATGCGGCAGCGGGACGACGCCGATCCCGCGCACCTCGATCAGCCCGGCGATGGTCTCGGGCGGCGACGCGATCAGCCGCCCGCCCTGGACGTCCAGCCGCGTCCGATCGTCCGCGACCAGCACCGCGCCGCGGTCGATCAGCCGCAACGCCAGATCGGATTTGCCCGCGCCGGATGCCCCGATGATCAGCACCCCCCGCGTCCCGATCGCGACCGTGGTGGCGTGGACGGTCAGCGTCATTTCGCCTCGCCCCACGGCAGCCGGACGACGAAGCGCGCGCCGTTGAGCCGGTCCTCGCGCGCCTCGACCGCGATCTCGCCGCCGTGCGCCTCGACGATCGTCCGCGCGATCGCGAGCCCCAGTCCCGAATGCGAGCCGAACGCCTCGCTCGACGGGCGCACCGAGTGGAAACGACGGAAGATCGCCTCGCGCGCTTCTTCGGGCACGCCCGGTCCCTCGTCCTCGATCCTGACCTCGACGCCGCCCTCCGCCTCGGTCGCCGCGACCGCGACCAGGCCGCCGTCGGGCGAGAACGAGACCGCATTGTCGATCAGATTCTCGAACACCCGCTCCAGCCGCGCCCCCTCCGCCGGGACGATCAGCGGCGCGTCGCCGGGCGAGTCGAAGCGCAGCCGCACCCCGCGCGCGATCTCGCGCGCCCGGCGCTGCCCGACCAGCGCGGCGACGAGCGCGCGCACGTCGACCGGCTCGAACTTGGCGCGGCTGAGCTGCGCGTCCAGTCGGCTCGCCTCGGAGATGTCGCTGATCAACCGATCGAGGCGGTGGACGTCGTCGCGCACGATCGCGAGGAGCCGGTCCTGGAGTTCGGCGTCGCGCACCCGTTCCAGCCCCTCGACCGCCGACCGCAGCGAGGCGAGCGGGTTCTTCAGCTCGTGCGTGACGTCGGCGGCGAACGCCTCGGTCGCGTCGATCCGCGCGCGCAGCGCCAGGCTCATGTCGGACAGCGCGCGCGCGAGCATCCCGATCTCGTCGCGTCGGTCGGGCAGCCGCGGCACCACCACTTCCCGTGCGCGCCCCAGCCGGACCCGCACCGCCGCGCGCGCCAGCCGCCGGAGCGGCCGCACGATCGTCCGCGCCAGGAACAGCGACAGCAGCACCGAGACGAGCGTCACCGACGCGAGCACGACGCTCAGCCGGAACCGCTCGACCCTCACCTGCTGGGTGATGTCGCGCGCGTTGAGCGTCATCAGCACCGCCCCGCCCGGGACGCGCGAGGCGGCGGTGATCACCGGCGTCCGATCGGGCGCGCGCCAGACGCTGACGCTCGGTTGGCGAAGGCGGTGCGCGGCGCGGACGTCGGGCCAGTCGCCCGCCACCCGACGCTCCCGGTACAGCGGCGCGCGCGCGGCGCCGACGACCGTATCGATCCCCGCATCGAGGAAGCGCGCCACCGCCTGGTCCCAGGACTGCTTGTCGGGATCGAGCAGTACGACGTTGCGAACGCCCAGCGAACGCGAGTCCAGCTGGAGCGCGCCTTGATGATCATAGACCCGCAGGCGCGAGTTGGTGTCCTCCGCCAGCCGGGCGAGAAGCGCGGGACGGTATCCCGGCCGTGCGGCGGCGATCGCCTCCGCGATCAGCCGCACCTCCTGTCGGGTCCGCGCGACGCGACTGTCGACCTGCCGACTGCGGTAGGAATCGAGATAGAAGAACGCGCCGGCCAGCAACGCCAGCGCGATGATGTTGACCGCCAGGATGCGCCGGGTGAGCGAGACGCGCCCCGACCATTGCAGCGTCAGGTCGCGTTCGTCGGTCCTCGCGGCGGCGTCCATCACTCCTCTGAGAAGCGATAGCCGGCGCCGTAGAGCGTCTCGATCGCGTCGAACTCCGGATCGAGCACGCGGAACTTGCGGCGGATGCGCTTGATGTGGCTGTCGATCGTGCGATCGTCGACGTAGATGTCGTCCTGATAGGCCGCGTCCATCAGCTGGTTGCGCGTCTTCACGATCCCGGGCCGTTGGGCCAGCGTCTCCAGGATCATGAACTCGGTCACCGTCAGCGTGATCGGCTCGCCCGCCCAGGTGACGCGGTGGCGCGCCGGGTCCATCACCAGTCGTCCGCGCTCGATCGGGCCGATCGCCTCGCCCGACTCGGTCCCGGACGTCTGGGCCTGTTCGGTCCGCCGCAGGATCGCGCGCACGCGGGCGATCAGCAACCGCTGGCTGAACGGCTTCGAGATATAGTCGTCCGCGCCCATCGCCAGCCCGAGCGCCTCGTCCAGCTCGTCGTCCTTGCTGGTCAGGAAAATGACCGGCGTCAGGTGCCGCTCGCGGAAGCGTCGAAGCAGTTCGAGCCCGTCGAGCTTGGGCATCTTGATGTCGAAGATCGCCAGATCGGGCGGGTTATCGGTCAACGCCTTCAGCGCGGCCTCGCCGTCCGAATAGACTCGCGTCAGGAAGCCTTCGGCTTGCAAGGCGATCGAAACCGAGGTCAGGATGTTCCGGTCGTCGTCGACGAGCGCGATCGTGGCGGTCATGCGCCTGCGCGTAGGGCAAAGCGGCCGCGCGCTCAATCGCGCGCCCGACGCGGGCGTTTGACAAGCCGCCGAACCCGGATAATCGGAGAGGCAACGCATACGTATGCGGTACGATAGAATAGGTAGGGGTAGGACTGTGAGTGATCGGATTCCGGACGCCGGGCTGGAGAGCCAGGGCATCGAGACGCGCGCGACCTTGCACTGGAACCTGGTGACCGCCAGGCTGGTCGAGACGGCGGTCGCCAAGGGCGAGGGCAAGCTCTCCGCCGACGGGCCGCTGGTGGTCGAGACAGGGCCGCACACCGGCCGCAGCGCGCAGGACAAGTTCATCGTGCGCGACGCGGAAACCGAATCGACCGTCTGGTGGGGCAAGACCAACAAGGCGATGGAGCCCGCCCATTTCGCCGCGTTGAAGGAGGATTTCCTCGCGCTGCTCCGCGAGAAGGAGGACCTCTACGTCCAGGATCTGTTCGGCGGCTCGCAGCCGGGCCACCGCGTCCGCGTGCGCGTCATCAACGAACTCGCCTGGCACAACCTGTTCATCCGCACGATGCTGGTCCGGCCCGAGGAGAGCCAGCTCAAGGACTTCGTCGCCGATTACACGATCATCGATCTGCCCAGCTTCCGCGCCGATCCCGCGCGCCATGGCACCCGCAGCGAGACGGTGATCGCGGTCAACTTCTCCGAGAAGCTCGTGCTGATCGGCGGCACGCGCTACGCGGGCGAGATGAAGAAGTCGGTCTTCGGCATCCTCAACTACCTGCTGCCGCCGACCGGGGTGATGCCGATGCATTGCTCGGCCAACATGGGCGAGGACGGCAAGACCGCCGTGTTCTTCGGCCTGTCGGGCACCGGCAAGACGACGCTGTCGGCCGATCCCAAGCGCACGCTGATCGGCGACGACGAGCACGGCTGGTCCGACACCGCGGTCTTCAACTTCGAGGGCGGCTGCTACGCCAAGATGATCCGCCTCTCGCCCGAGGCGGAGCCCGAGATCTTCGCGACGACCAAGCGCTTCGGGACCGTGCTCGAGAACGTCGTGATGGATCAGGTGACGCGCCAGCTCGACCTCGACGACGCCAGCCTCGCCGAGAACAGCCGCGGCGCCTATCCGATCGATTTCATCCCCAATTCGTCCGACGAGAATATGGGCGGGGTGCCGTCGAACATCGTCATGCTCACCGCCGACGCCTACGGCGTCCTCCCGCCGATCGCGAAGCTGACGCCCGACCAGGCGATGTATCATTTCCTCTCGGGCTACACCGCGCGCGTCGCCGGCACCGAGATCGGCGTGACCGAGCCCGACGCGACCTTCTCGACCTGCTTCGGCGCGCCGTTCATGCCGCGCCACCCGTCCGTCTACGGCAACCTCCTCAAGGAGCGGATCGCGCGCGGCGGGGTCGACTGCTGGCTGGTCAACACCGGCTGGACCGGCGGCAAGTACGGGGTCGGCCACCGCATGCCGATCAAGGCCACGCGCGCGCTGCTCGACGCGGCGCTCGACGGCAGCCTGAAGGACGCCGAGTTCCGCACCGATCCGAATTTCGGCTTCAAGGTGGCGGTATCGGTCCCCGGCGTCGACGCCGCGATCCTCGATCCGCGCGGGACCTGGCCCGACACGGCCGAGTATGACGCGACTGCCGGCAAGCTGGTCGATCAGTTCAACGAGAACTTCGCCCAGTTCGCCGAGCACGTCGATCAGGGCGTGCGCGAGGCCGCGCCGAAGGTGCCGCAACCGGCCTGACGCCGAACCGTCACCGAACCGACCCTGCCGTGTCACGCCGCGCCCCTAAGCGCGGCCAACTCGGCAGGGAGGTTCGGTTTGGCCGCGATTGCAGACGGGTTGCCGCGAAATCATGCGGTTCGCGCAGCTGTTCATCGCCATGGGCGATGGTCCACGCAAGGTATCGCCGAGCGCGCCTTCACCTTCGCCTTTCGCGGCCTCGTCTATCCGCAGATCTGGGAAGATCCGGAGGCCGATCTCGAGGGGTTGGCGCTGACCCCGGAAAGCCGGGTGATCGCGATCGCCTCGGGCGGCTGCAATGTCCTGTCTTACCTCACCGCTGCCCCCGCCGCGATCACCGCGGTCGACCTCAACCCGGCGCATATCGCCCTCAATCGCCTCAAGACCGCGGCCGCGCGCCGCTTGACGCAGGAGGAGTTCCACCGCTTCTTCGCCCGCGCCGACGATCGCCGCAACGTCGAGACCTATCGCGCCAAGCTCGCCCCGCATCTCGACGAGACGACCCGCGCCTATTGGGAGGCGCGCGCGCCGCTTCGGCCCCGGATCGAGGCGTTCGCCCGCGGCTTCTACCGCGGTGGACTGCTCGGCCATTTCATCGGCTTCGCGCACCGGCTCGCCCGGCTTCACGGTATCGACCCGCGCGTGATCCTCACCGCTCGCAACCGCGCGGAGCAGCGCCGGATCTTCGACGAGACGTTCGCGCCGCTGCTCGACTCGCGTCTCGTCCGCTGGCTGTGCGACCGTCCCGCCGCGCTCTACGGCCTCGGCATCCCGCCCGCGCAGTTCGGGGAGCTGACCGGCGGCGCGAAGATGGCCGACGTGCTCCGCCACCGCCTCGAGAAGCTCTCGTGCGACTTCGACCTGAAGGACAATTACTTCGCCTGGCAGGCGTTCGCGCGCGAATACGGGCGCAGCCCGGATGCGCCGCTACCGCCATATCTACTGCCCGCGAATTTCGAGACGATCCGCGCGCGCGCGCACCGGATCGACATCCGCCACGCCAACCTGACCGAGCATCTCGCGACGCTTCCCGCTTGTGCGCTCGATCGCTTCGTGCTGCTCGACGCGCAGGACTGGATGACCGACGAACAGCTCACCGCGCTCTGGACCGGGATCACCCGCGTCGCCGCACCCGGCGCGCGCATCCTCTATCGCACGGCCGGCGTTCCCGACATCGTCCCCGGCCGCGTCCCGTCCGCCATTCTTGCGCGCTGGACCTACCAGGCGGCCGAGTCGAAGCGGCTCGGCGAGCGCGATCGTTCGGCGGTCTACGGCGCCACCCACCTCTACGTGTTGGGAGACGCCGCCTGAGCGCCGATCACGCCGCGGCGATGGACCGGATGTACCGGCTCCAGCGTCACCTCTACGACGCCACGCGCAAATATTACCTGCTCGGCCGCGACGCGCTGATCGCCGACCTCGCACCCCCGCCGGGCGGGACGGTGCTGGAGATCGGCTGCGGCACCGGGCGCAACCTGATCGCGGCGGCGAGGCGCTGGCCCGAGGCGCGCTGCTACGGCCTCGACATCTCCGAGGCGATGCTCGCCACCGCTCGCGTCAAGGCGGCGCGCGCAGGGGCGGCGATCACCTTCGTCGCGGGCGACGCGGCCGGCTTCGATCCCGCGCCGTTCGGTGTCGTCCGCTTCGACCGCATCTTCATGAGCTACACGTTGTCGATGATCCCGCCCTGGGAAGCCGCGATCACCCACGCCCGCACGCTCCTCGCGCCAAGGGGAACGCTCTCGATCGTCGACTTCGGCCAGCAGGAGGCGCTCCCTCGCTGGTGGCGCGCGGCGCTGATGGGCTGGCTCGCCAAGTGGCACGTGACGCCGCGCGCCGGTCTGCGCGAAACGGTCGAGCGGATCGGCGGCGAACTGCGACCACTCTACGGCGGTTACGCCTGGAGCGCGCGGGTCAACCGCTGACCGGTTCCACCTCGACCATCGCGCCTTCCACCGCGACGATCCGCACCCGGGCGCCCGCCGCCGCATCCGGTCCTCGCGCCGGCCACGTCCCGTCGCCGATCCGCACCCGGCCGCGCCCGCCCGCGATGGCCTCCTCGACGGTCACCACCGCGCCGATCATCCTCGCCGCACGATCGTTGAGCAGCGGATCGCTCGTCTCGACCGGATAGTCGCGGTACCAGCGCCGTCCGATCGCGACCGCAACCGCGCTCCACACCGCGAAGCTGCCGAGCTGCGCCGCCAGCGGCAGCGCCGGCAGCGCGAATAGCGCCGCGCCGGTGATCGCCGCCGCCAACGCCAGGAACACCAGGAACACGCCGGGGACCAGCAGCTCGGCGATGCCCAGCACCACCGCCAGCCCCAGCCAGAGCGCAGGGCTCACGACTGGGAGGGGAAGACCGGCGGCGCGCTCGTCCGGCGCGCCGGCGGGGCAGGGGGCGCCGCCTGCGCTTGCGCCGCGCCGAGCGCATCCTTCGCCAGCTCGCCGATCCCGCCGAGCGTGCCGATCAGCTGCGTCGCCTCCACCGGGAACAGAATGGTCTTGGCATTGGGCGATGTCGCGAACTTGCCCACCGCCTCCACATACTTCTGCGCGATGAAGTAGTTGAGCGACTGGCTCGATCCAGCCGCGATCGCGTCCGAGACGAGCTGGGTCGCCTTCGCCTCCGCCTCCGCCGCGCGCTCGCGCGCCTCGGAATCGCGGAACGCCGCCTCGCGCCGGCCCTCGGCCTCGAGGATCTTCGACTGCTTTTCCCCCTCGGCCCGCAGGATCGCGCCGGCGCGCGCGCCTTCCGCGTCGAGGATGTTGGCGCGCTTCTCGCGCTCGGCCTTCATCTGCCGGCCCATCGCCGAGACGATGTCCGCGGGCGGGCGGATGTCCTTGATCTCGACGCGGGTGATCTTGACTCCCCACGGCACCGTCGCATGATCGACGACCGACAGTAGCCGCGCGTTGATCTCGTCGCGCTTCGACAGCGTCTCGTCGAGGTCCATCGAGCCCATGACGGTGCGCAGGTTGGTCGTCGTCAGCTGGAGCAGCGCAACATAGAGGTCGCTGACCTCATAGGCCGCCTTGGCCGCGTCGAGCACCTGGAAGAACACGATCCCGTCGGTCGAGACGATCGCATTGTCCTTGGTGATGATCTCCTGACCCGGGATGTCGATCACCTGCTCCATCATGTTCACCTTCCGGCCGACACGGTAGAAGAAGGCAGGGTAGAAGTTGAAGCCGGGCGCGGCGGTGACGGTGTACCGCCCGAAATGCTCGATCGTGTAGCGATAGCCCTGCCGCACGATCTTGATGCTGGCGAACAGGTAGAACAGCACCAGGATCAGCAGCAGCCCCGCGAACGTCGTCACCATCTCATATCCTCCGCTCTCGCGGTGCCTAGCACCGGGCGGGGGAGGGGCCTAGCGGAACCGTCAGACCAGCAGCCCGTGCTCGTGCGCGAACGCGGGCGCGTGGTGAGCGCTCGCATCGGTCTGGAGCGGCATGAAGGTGACGTCGCTCGCGTGGAGGTCACGCGGCAGCACGCCCTGCAACGTCACCGAGCTGGAACTGTCCGGCGTCCGGATGATCAGGCCGACCCGCGTGCGTTCGATCAGCAACTGGTCGAACGACGTCACCGAGTCGGTGACGAAGGTCAGGTGGTCCTCGCCCGGGTGGAAGTCGGTGATGTTGTCCTTGCCCCAGGTATCGCCATCGGCCGTCGCCTCGAACACGAAGGTGTCCCCCCCCTCGTTTCCGGTCATCAGGTCGTTGCCCGCGCCGCCGTGGAACTCGTCCGCGACACCGCCGCCGATCACCGCATCCTTGCCGTTCGAGCCGAAGAACAGCAGCGATGCGTCGCGCTCGGGCTGCCAGTCGAGGAAGACGCTCGATGGCTGGAACGGGTCGCTCGACGATCCGGCGCCGTAGACCGTGAAGGTCGTGCCCGCCGCGGCGACCGAGTCGTCGACATAGACCTCGAACGCGCCCTTGCCGCTCATCGCCATCTGCTCGAACCCGGTGAAGCGGTCGTGGCCCAGATTGTAGAAGCCGCCGTCCTGGAGGATCGCGAGGTCGTAGGACCCCTTGCCGGCGTCGATCCGATCCTCGCTGTCGAACGTCGTCGCGCTGAGGCGGACGATGTCGTTGCCGCCGCGCATCCGCACGGTGTCGGCCTCGCCGTCGGTCAGCGTGTAGAAGTCGTCGCCGTTCGTGCCCTTGTACTTGGCCATGATCGCTGATCCTCTCGTTCGATGCGCCGCAGCTACCCGTCCGTCCGGGAGGCGGCAAGCCGGTGGCGGCGCGCGGCTGAGGGATCAGACCAGGAGCCCGTGCTCGTGCACCGCCATCAACGGATGCGTGACCGCCTCGTGCAGCGGCGCAAAGATGACGTCGCTAGCGTGGAGGTCGCTCGCGTGGACGCCCGTCAGAAAGATTGAGCTGGTGCTGTGCGGAGTCCGCACCAGCGCGCCGCCTGCCGAATCGGTTATGATCAGACGGCGGAAAGCGTGCACCGAGTCGGTGACGAAGAACAGATGGTCCTCGCCCGGACGGAAATCGCGGATGATGTCCTTGCCCCAAGCGTCGCCGCTCTCGTCGGCGACGAACAGGAAGGTGTCGCTGCCGCCGTTCCCGACCAACTGGTCGTCGCCGCGGCCGCTGTCGAACAGATCGGCGTTCGGCCCGCCGTTCAGCTGATCGTTGCCCCCGCCCGTATGAAGCGCCAGCGCCCCGATCGTGCTCGCTCCGGTAAACGCTACGTCAACCGCCTTCGAGGTGGGGTCAATTAATGGGTCAAGGTTAAGCGACAGCGTCTGGTCGTCTGTCATGGTCGGATCGAATACTGAGAGGCTGAAATGGCCGGTCCCGGTCAGAACGATCGCCTCGAACCTGATGAAATGGAAATTGGCGAGCGTATAATAACCGCCACCGACAAGGAACGCCGTATCATAGCCGTCCCCGCCGTCGAAGCGGTCATTCCTGTCAAGCGCCGCATCGCCCAGGTACAGCGAGTCATTGCCGCCGAGCAGCCGGACCTTGTTCTGAATTCCCTCGACGACCGTATAGCTGTCGTCGCCGTCGGTGCCCCTGTACTTCGCCATGGCTTTATCTTTCCCAGGATGCCGCGCAAAACTACCAGATTGCCCGGTCGGCGGCAAGGCGAGCAGCCGCCCGCACGCCCCTAGCGAAACCCGCCGCCCGCGGTTACATGGCGCGCCACCTCCCGCTTCCCGGACACTGGCACCTATGGACATCCGCCTCGGCCTTACCTTCGACGACGTGCTGCTCGTCCCCGCCGAGTCGGACGTGCTGCCCAGCACCGCCGACATCCGCACGCAGGTGACCCGCGGAATCGCGCTCAACATCCCGATCCTCTCCGCGGCGATGGACACCGTGACGGAGGCCGACATGGCGATCGTCATGGCGCAGCTCGGCGGGCTCGGCGTGCTGCACCGGAATCTGACCGTCGAGGAGCAGGTCGCCGCGGTCCGCCAGGTGAAGCGGTTCGAAAGCGGGATGGTTGTCAACCCGATCACGATCGCCCCCGACGCGACGCTCGCCGACGCGCAGGCGCTGATGAAGGCCAACCGGATCAGCGGCATCCCGGTGGTGGAGCGCGACGGCAAGCTCGTCGGCATCCTCACCAACCGCGACGTGCGCTTCGCCGAGAACCCCAGGCAGCCCGTCCGCGAGCTGATGACGCACGACAATCTCGCGACCGTCTCGGTCGGCGTCTCGCAGGAGGAGGCGCGGCGCCTCCTCCACCAGCGCCGGATCGAGAAATTGCTCGTGGTCGACGAGGCCTATCGCTGCGTCGGCCTCGTCACCGTCAAGGACATCGAGAAGGCGGTCACCTATCCCGACGCGACCAAGGACGGAGCGGGACGGCTCCGCGTCGCCGCCGCAACCACCGTCGGCGACAAGGGGTTCGAGCGGACCGAGGCCTTGGTCGACGCCGAACTCGACCTGGTCGTCATCGACACCGCGCACGGCCACAACCGCGACGTCGCCCGCGCGGTCGAGCGGGTGAAGCGGCTGTCGAACTCGGTCCAGGTCGTCGCCGGCAACGTCGCGACCGCCGAGGCGACGCGCGCGCTGATCGACGCGGGTGCGGACGGGATCAAGGTCGGGATCGGCCCCGGCTCGATCTGCACGACTCGCGTCGTCGCCGGCGTCGGCGTCCCCCAGCTCACCGCCGTCATGGACTGCGCCGAGGAGGCGTGGAAGGCCGGTGTGCCGGTGATCGCCGACGGTGGCCTGCGCACCTCGGGCGATCTCGCCAAGGCGCTCGCCGCAGGAGCGGGGGCCTGCATGGTCGGATCGCTGCTCGCCGGCACAGAGGAAGCGCCGGGTGAGACCTTCCTCTATCAGGGCCGCGCGTACAAATCGTACCGTGGCATGGGCTCGGTCGGCGCGATGGGCCGCGGCTCGGCCGATCGCTACTTCCAGGGCGACATCAAGGATCAGATGAAGCTCGTCCCCGAGGGGATCGAGGGCCAGGTCGCGTTCAAAGGCCCCGCGCGGGACGTGATCCACCAGCTCGTCGGCGGCATCAAGGCGGCGATGGGCTACACCGGCTCGGCGACGATCGAGGCCCTTCGCGAGCGCGCCAACTTCGTCCAGATCACCGGCGCGGGGCTCAAGGAAAGCCACGTCCACGACGTCACGATCACGCGCGAGGCCCCCAATTATCCGACGCGGTGATGCCGCTGTCCTGTGCCGGCGGAATGTGTCATGCTGCATCGCAGCTCGCGGGCATGATGTTCGCGCCCCATGCGTCAGGGTAGACCGGTCTGGGCACCATTTTCGCGACTTTTCGGACCGCCTCATGACCCCAGCCGCCCGCACCCAGGCCGCCATCGAGCTTCTCGACAGGATCGTCACCGCCGCACGCGAAGGCGGAGCTTCGGCGGATACGCTGATCGCCCGCTACTTCGCCGAGCGCCGCTACGCCGGGTCGAAGGACCGCCGCGCCGTCCGCGAGCTCGTCTACGCCGCGATCCGGCAGGCGGGCGAGCGGCCCGCGAGCGGCCGCGCCGCACTGCTCGGCCTCGCCGCGAACGACGAGGCGCTGAGCGCCACCTTCGACGGCTCGCCGCACGGCCCCGCCGCGATCGCCGTCGACGAGCCGGCCGCCAAGCGCGGCGTCGCCCCCGCCTGGCTGGTCAAGCGGCTCAAGGACTCCGCGCTCGATCATGACGAGATCGGCGCGCTCATCGGTCGCGCCCCGCTGGATATCCGGGTCAACCGACTCCAGGGTGCGCCCGAAGACGTCGTCGCCCGGATCGACGGCGCAGAGCCGATCTCCGGCCTTGCCGCCGGTCTTCGCCTCCCCGCCGGGAGCGACGTCTCCGGTCTCGCGGGCTTCGTCGAGGTGCAGGACGCGGGCAGCCAGATCGTCACGCTCGCCGCAAAAGCCCGGCCGGGGATGCGCGTGGTCGATCTGTGCGCCGGCGGCGGCGGCAAGACGCTCGCGCTCGCCGCCGCGATGGCGAACGAGGGCCGCATCCTCGCGACCGACACCGACCGCACCCGGCTCCAACGGCTGCCGCCCCGCGCCGAGCGTGCCGGCGTCTCGATCGTCGAGATCAGGCTGCTGGATCCCGGCGAGGAGTCGAGGATCCTGGCCGATGAAGCCGGCAGCGCCGATGTCGTCCTGATCGACGCCCCGTGTTCGGGCACGGGCACCTGGCGGCGCAACCCGGAGGCGCGCTGGCGACTCACCCCCGATCGGCTCGAGCGCCTGGCGGAAACGCAGCGCCGGGTGATGGCGATCGGTGCGCGTCTGGTGAAGCCGGGCGGCGCGCTGGTCTATATCGTCTGCTCGCTGCTCGACGACGAAGGCGCGGCGCAGGTCTCGCGCTTCCTTACCGCACATCGTGACTGGAAGGCGACGCCGCTCGATTTACCCGCGGGTCGCCCCCACGGCGCCGGCGTCCGCCTCACCCCCGGTCACGACGCAACCGACGGTTTTTTCGTCGCGCGCCTCGTGCGGTCGTGCTAGCCGTCTGAGATCGTGCCGAAGCTGGAGCCGATCATGCGTTTCACCAGTGTCGCCTTCGCCGCTTCGCTGGCGCTGCTGTCCATCTCGACCTCGTTGTCGGGACAGGTGACCCGCGCGCCGGTCGATCCGAAGTCCGCGCAGCTGGTGGCCCAGGCCAAGGCCGCGCGCGCGGCGGGGCAGCTCGATGCGGCGGCGGACCTGCTCGAGAGCGCGGTCGCGGTCGACCCGGCGAACGACCGCGCCTTCGTGCTGCTGGGCGAGGTCTCGGCGGCGCGCGGCCTGCCGGGCAAGGCGATCCGTTATTATCGCGAGGCGCTGGCGCTCGTTCCGGGCGACGTCGAGACGCTGGGCGCGCAGGGAAGTGCGCTGGTCCAGAAGGGCGCGATCGAGCAGGCGCGGGCGAATCTGGCGAAGATCAAGGCGCTCTGCCGCGGCGCCTGCGCGCCCGCCACCACGCTCGCGGCGTCGATCGCCAAGGGTCCGCCGATCGCGACCGCTCAGGTGGCCAAGCCCAGGCCCGTCTCCGCCGCCGAATAGCGCGCCAGTTCGCACCATTCGGCGACGCTGACCGTTTCCGCCCGCCGGGTCGGGTCGATGCCGACACCATCCATCGCCGCCGCCGCTCCCGCGACGCCTCGCAGGCTCTGCCGCAGCATCTTGCGTCTTTGCCCGAATCCCGCCGCCGTCAGCCGCTCCAACGCGCGCAGATCGACCCCCGCAGGTGCCTCGTCCGGCACGATCGCCACGACCGCCGACATCACCTTGGGGGGCGGCGTGAAGGCGGATCGGTGGACCGGCATCGCGATCCGCGCCTTGCTCCGCCACTGCGCCAGCACCGCCAGCCGTCCATAGGCCGAGCCGCCGGGCGGTGCGACGATCCGATCCGCCACCTCACGCTGGAACATCAACGTGAGGCTCCGCCACCACGGCGTCCATGGCGCGGACAGCCATCGCACCAGGAGCGCGGTGCCGACATTGTACGGCAGGTTCGAGACGATATGCGCCGCCCCGTCGAACAGCCCCGCGTGATCGATCTCCAGCGCGTCGCCTTCGATCACCCGCAACCGTCCAGGGAATGCCTCCGCCAGTTCGCCCAGCGCCGGAATGCAGCGCCGGTCGCGCTCGATCGCGGTCACCCGCGCTCCCGCGGCGAGCAGCGCGCGCGTCAGTCCTCCGGGGCCCGGCCCGATCTCCAGCACCTCCTGCTCCAAGAGATCGCCCGGAAGCGCCGCGATGCGGGCAAGCAGTTGCGCATCGAACAGGAAGTTCTGCCCCAACGCCTTGGACGCCGCGAGCCCGTGGCTGGCGATGACCTCGCGGAGGGGCGGCAGCGGGAAGGCGGGTTCGATCACTCGACCGCGGCGGCGCTGCGCTGGCGCGCGGCCTCGCCCGCCATCCGGATCGCCGCGATCATCGCTCCCGGCTCGGCGAGGTCCTGCCCCGCGATCGCGAAGGCGGTGCCGTGATCGGGTGAAGTCCGGACGATCGGCAGCCCCAGCGTCATGTTGACGCCTTCGTCGAAGTGCAGCGTCTTTATCGGCACCAGCGCCTGATCGTGATAGGCGCACATCGCCACATCGTACCCGGCGCGCGCGCGCGGATGGAACATCGTGTCCGCGGCGAAGGGACCGGCGGCATCGACGCCCTCGTCGCGAAGCTGCGCGACGGCGGGTGCGATCACGTCGATCTCCTCGCGCCCGATCGCGCCGCCCTCGCCCGCGTGCGGGTTGAGCCCTGCGAAGGCGAGCCGCGGCTCGGCGATCCCGAAGTTCTTGCGAAGCCCCCGCGCCGTTGCATGGCCCTTTGCCACGAGCAGGTCGATCGTCAGCAGCCCGGAGACGCTGGCGAGCGGGACGTGGGTCGTGATCGGTACGACCTTCAGGGTCGGCCCGGCGAGCAGCATCACCGCATTCTCGGGCGCGATCCCGCAGCGTTCGGCCACGAACTCGGTCTGCCCGGGATGCGTGAAGCCGATGTCGTAGAGCTGCGCCTTGGAGACCGGCGCCGTCACCAGCGCGGGCGATGCGCCCGATCGCGCCAGTCCGACCGCGATCTCCAGCGCATGGAGCGCGGCGCGCGCGCCGTCGAGATCGGGCCGACCCGGCGTGATCTCGCCCGCGTCCTCGACATGCAGGATCGGCAGTGCGCGTCCGAACGCCTCGGCGGCCCCGGCGAGGGTGTCGACGCGCTCGATCGGCCCGCTCCACACCCGCTCGATCGCGCGTGCATCGCCGATCGCAAGGAACGGCCAAAGCGAATGGACCTCCCGCGCGCCCCATGCCTTGGCGATGATCTCGGGGCCGATCCCCGCCGGATCGCCGATCGACACCACCAGCGGCGACATGCGCTCAGCGATACTCGATGACCGCGTCGCGCCGCAGATCGCGCAGCGCGGTCTGGGCGCGCAGGTTCACCCGCTCCTGTTCGAGCTGACCCTGGATCTGATCCGCGCTCGGCAATGCGCCCGTCTGCGGATCGTCGCGCCCGCACAACACCAGCGCGCGCACGCCCTCGCCCGGCGAGCCGAACGGCGGCGTCGCCTCGCCGACCTGGAGCTTCAGCATGATCGTCTGGAGGGGGGCGGGCAGCTGGCGGATCGTGATCGTGTCGTTCGAGACGACTTCGGCGCCCAGCCCCGCCGCGACCTTCTCGACCGAACCGCAGCCCTGGAGCGACTTCAGCGCGTTGGCGAAATCCGCGGTCCGCGACGTCGCCTCCGCCTGGCTCACCCCGGCGCGGAAGTTCACCGTGATCTGCTTGAGGCTGAGCTTCGCGTCGCGCGGGTCCGCCATCAGCACCTGGCGCTTGTCCTGGAGGTAGAGGATCGAGAAGCCGCCCGGCAGCGGGATCGGCCCCGCGACCTGACCGACCTGCATCTCGCGCACCGCATTCGCGAGCGCATCGGGCAGGGTCGCGAGCCGGACCCAATCGAGATCGCCGCCGGTCGCCTTCGTCGACGCCTCGGAGAAGTTGCGGGCGAAATAGGCGAACGGCGCCTTGCCCTGCTGCACCTGCTGGAGGATCTGGCGCGCCTGGGCGAAGACCTGGTCGGCGCGGTCCGGGGTGGCGGC
This sequence comes from Sphingomonas sp. SP6, assembly GCF_058313435.1. Lineage (NCBI taxonomy): Bacteria > Pseudomonadati > Pseudomonadota > Alphaproteobacteria > Sphingomonadales > Sphingomonadaceae > Sphingomonas > Sphingomonas sp. SP6. Next base: position 945,825 of record NZ_JBZFLG010000001.1, on the reverse strand, counting down.
GAGATAGATCTCGCTGAGGTGGTATTCCTCGGTGCCCTTCGCCTGCTGGATCCGGTCGATGATCGCCTTCACCTCCTCGTCGCCGACATTGACGAGCGGCTCGATGCGACGGCGCAGGTACCGCTGCCAGGCGAGTTCGCCTTCGATCTGGCGACGAATCGAGCGCTCGGACGAGCCCTTGTCGCGCAAATAGGTCCGGAATTGCGCCGGCGTCATCTTGAAGTTGTTCGCGACCCGAGCAAAGCTCTGGTCCAGCTCGTCCGCGGCGATCGTGATGTCCGCGGTCTTCGCCTGCTGGATCTGAAGCGTCTCGTCGATCAGCTGGCGCAGCACCTGCAACCGGAGCCGCTCGAGGTCCTCCTTGGTCGGCGTGATGCTGTTGGCGGCGAGGATCAGCGCCATGCGCTGGTCGACGTCGGTCGCGGTGATCACGCTGTCGTTGACGATCGCGGTGGCCTTGCGGACGTTCGGGTCGACCTTGCCGAAGATCTGAAGGTTCTGCGGGATGTCGAGGTTGGTCTCCGGCACGTCGCCGTCGCGCACCGTACGGTCCTGCGCCGGCGTCATCGTCGCCGTCGCTGCCGCGAGGATCGCGCCCATCATCGCATGGCGCACCGCGCGCTTGCCGATCACTGCCTTCACGTCTGGTGGAATCCTCTTGCCCTGAACTGGGCGACTAGCGCCGCGATGTGGCGAAACTTGGCTGAACCGCCGCTTAGCGCCCCAGATTCTTGAACGCCAGCGTCAGCAGATAGCTGTTGCCCGCCTTCGCGTCCCCGACATTCTGATAATCCCGCTTGAACGTGAAGCCGAGCGTCAGGCAGTCGTCCTCATATTGCACGCCGATCCGGTGGCGCAGGGGATCGAAGCCGTCCGCGACCAGCAGCGTGTCCTCGTTCCGGTCGGTCAGATCGACGATCGTCGAGGCGAACGCGGACCAGAAGCGCGAGATCTGAACCCGACCGGCGAGGCGGATCTCCTCGCGGTCCTGCAGATCCTCCAGATCGAAGATGTTCCGGTTCAGGCGCAGGTAGCCCGCCAGAACGTAGGTCGACCGCGAACCGACCGTCGCGTCGACCTCGTTCCGCCGGATCGCCAGATCGTCCTTGTCGAGCCGGTAGCGGTGGATCAGCGAGACGAAATCGTCGTAGCGGATCTCGGTCCTCCCGACGATGTCGGAGAAGCGGTCCGACAGGCCGGTGCCGGGCGGCAGGATGGAGGGGCGCTCGTCCAGCCGGTAGCTCTGCCCGACCACGGTGTTGATCGTCACGCCGGGCAGGGTCAGCGCCCATTCCGCGCCGTAGGTGACGCGGCTCGAATCCTCCCACCGATCGTATCCGGGGAAGCGGTTGAGCGCGAACAGATTGGAATCCTCGAGGTCCACGGCGCGCGCGTCCTCGTTCGGGATCGCGAGGTTGGCCGTCTTGGGCGAGGCAACGATCTGGAGCCGCGGGGTCAGCCGCTGGGTGCCGCCGAAGAGCTCGCCGACGAACGGCCATTTCACGTCCGCCGCCAGCGCCCCGATCGCCCGCCCCCGGAAGCCGTCGAGTCCGCGGTAGAGCGGCGTCGCGGTCGAGAGCGTGTCGGCGGTGTTGTAGGCGTCCACCCGGCCGTAGGCCGTCAGCGTCACCTCCTGCCCCCACCGGGTCAGCCGGGTGAGGTCCCAGCGCAGGCTCGCGAAGGCGCGCTGGGTGTCCTGCCCGTCGCTGCGCGAAAGGGCGAGCGTGTTCGCCTGGACCTGGATGTTGCCGCCGAGCAAGGCATCCCGAAAGATCCGTCGATAGTCGAACTCCGGAAGGGCGACCGGCTGCATCCCCTGCCGATCGTCGACCCGGAGCGTCTGCACCGCCCAGCCCGCCAGCGACAGGTAACTGTCGGCGTCGATCCGCTCGAGCGCGGCGGTGGTTCGCAGCCGGTCGTCGTTGCTGATGTCGTAGCGGCGCAGGAAGGTGCGGTCCGTCGTCAGGCGGAGCGATCCCGACAGGCTCCACTCGGGGGTGAGCTGGAAGCGACCGACCCCGTCGAGATAGCCCCGGAACGCCTCGCTGGTGTCCGACGTGTCCGAATTGAGGTCGTCGCTGCGGCGGCTGACCGTGCCGTAGCCGGTGATCGTGTACGCGCCCTTGGCGCTCAGCGAGCGATAATTCGCCTGGAGCATCGGCAGCACGTCGGTGAAGACATGCGGAGTGATCGTCAGGCCTTGGTCTTTGCCGAGCGCGAGATAATAGGGGATCGCGACTTCGAAGCCGTTGACCCGGTTGATCCGGATCGTCGGCTGGAGCAGCCCGCTGTCGTTCGCGCCGTCGAAGCTGTGCGAGAAGCTGGGAAGCGGTACCGCGGGCAGCCCGAACAGATGGAAACGCGCGCCCGCATAATAGATGCGGTTGCGCTCCGGCCGGTAGGTGACCCGGACGGCGGTGATCTTCCACGACGGCTCCTTGGGGCAGTTGGCCAAATCGACGACCGGGCAGGCGGTGTAGGCCGCGTCGACCAGCGTCGCGTCGCCATTCTCCTGCCGCGTCCCGCGCTCCGCGGCGATCCGGCCGCCGCGCTTCAGCACGATCAGCATGTTGTCGACGACGCCGCCCTTGAGCGTGTCGGTGAGCTCGACCGAATCGCCATAGGCGATGTCGCCATTCGCGTTGGTCACCGCGACATCGCCGCGCGCGGTGACCTTTCCGGTGTTGCGGTTCCACACCACCGTGTCCGCCCGCAGCCGTTCGCTCTGACGCGCCATCCGGACCTCGCCCTTGGCGGTGACGACGTCGGCGTTGGTGTCATATTCCAGCGTGTTCGCGCTGAAGCCGATCTGATCGTCGCCCGCGGGCGCCGGAGCCTCGGCGGCGGCGGGCGGCGGCTCGGCCCGGTCGCCGAGCTGCTGCGCCCGCGCCGGGGTCGTCGCGAGCAGCAGCAGCGGCCCGGCGCAGGTCGCCAACAGATGGAAGCGCGTCACGATCGTCGTCGAACCCTTTTCACCGCGCGACCGCGATGTCCTGCGTGTGCGCCTATCGCATCGCGGCGAGGACATGAAGCCCGGCTTTACCCGGCGGCCGGGACGGGCCTAGAGCGAAGGGGATCTCATTAGGACCGTGACGCATGAACATCGACTTTCAGACCTCGCCCGCCGCCGACGCCGCGGTGATCGCGGTGCCGGTCCGCAAGGGCGCCGCGCCGGCCACCGCCGGTCTGGACGCTTCGACACAGGCGCTGGTCGCCGCCGCCGTCGCCGGGCAGCGGTTCGAGGGAGACTCCGGTTCGGTCGCGGACGTGTTCGTGCCCGGCAAGCGGCTGGTGCTGATCGGTGTGGGCGACGGCGATGGCGCCGCCTGGGAGAAGGCCGGCGGGGCGCTGACCGCGCGGCTGCTGCTCTCGGGCGCGACGGCCGTGACGATCGACCTCACGGGCGCGGACGCGAGCGCCGACGCGGCGGCGCGGCTCGCCGCGGGAGCGCTCCAGCGCGGCTGGCGGTACGACGCGCTCAAGACCAAGCTGACCGACAAGCAGAAGCCGACGCTGGCGACGGTGACGATCGCCGGCGCGCCCGACGGGACCGACGCCGCCTGGGAGAAGCTGGCGGCCGTGACTGCCGGCCTCGACCTCACCCGCACGCTGGTGACGCTGCCGGCGAACCTCCTCTACCCCGAGAGCTTCGTCGAGATGGTGACGAAGAGCGTCGAGGGCCTCGGCCTCGAGGTGACCGTGCTCGACGAGCCGGCGATGCAGGACCTCGGCATGGGTTCGCTGCTGAGCGTCAGCCAGGGGTCGCGGCGCGAGGCGCGGCTGCTCGCGCTCCGCTGGAACGGCGGCGGCGATGCCGAGCCGATCGCGCTGATCGGCAAGGGGGTGACGTTCGACACCGGCGGCATCTCGATCAAGCCCGCCGCCGGCATGGAGGACATGAAGTGGGACATGGGCGGTGCGGGCGCGGTCGCGGGCGCGATGAAGGCGCTCGCCACCCGCAAGGCCAGGGCCAACGTGATCGGCGTCATGGGGCTGGTCGAGAACATGCCCGACGGTCAGGCGACGCGGCCAGGCGACGTCGTCACCTCGATGTCGGGACAGACGATCGAGGTCATCAACACCGACGCCGAAGGGCGGCTGGTGCTGTGCGACTGCATCACCTGGGTGCAGCGGACGCACGGGGTGAAGACCATCGTCGATCTGGCGACGCTGACGGGCGCGATGATCGTCAGCCTGGGCAACGAATACGGCGGGCTGTTCGCGAACGACGACGCCCTCGCGACCGCGCTGATCACGGCGGGGGAGGAGGTCGGCGACAAGCTCTGGCGCTTCCCGCTCGCCGACGCCTACAACAAGCTCATCGACAGCCAGATCGCCGACATGAAGAACGTCGGGCCGCGCGGGGCGGGGTCAATCACCGCCGCGCAGTTCCTCCAGCGCTACGTCGAGGAGGGAACCAAGTGGGCGCACCTCGACATCGCCGGCATGGTGTGGAGCGACAAGGACGGGCCGACCTGGGCCAAAGGCGCGACCGGCTACGGCGTGCGCGTGCTCGACCGCTTCGTGGCCGACCGCGAGGGGTAGGTGCAGGTCGACTTCTACCACCTGACCGCGACCCCGCTGGAGCGCGCGCTGCCGCAGATCGCGACGCGGGTGGTGGAGGGCGGCGGGCGGCTGCTGATCGTCGCCGACGACGAGGCGCGGCTGGCCGCGCTCGACCGGCTGCTCTGGACCTTCTCGGCCGAGAGCTTCCTGCCGCACGCGCGGGCGGGGCAGGGGAACGACGCGGCGCAGCCGGTGCTGCTGGCGACGGCGGTCGAGCCCGCGAACGGCGCGCGCAACGTCGCGCTGGCCGACGGCGTGTGGCGCGACGAGGCGCTCGCGTTCGACCGCACGTTCCACTTCTTCGACGAGGACCGCATCCTCGATGCGCGGCGGGCGTGGACGGGGCTGGCCGGGCGCGAGGGCGTCGAGCGACGGTATTGGAAGCAGGACGACGCCGGACGGTGGCAGCAGGCGGCGTAGTTGCTTCCGCCGCTCGTGGCGGCTAGGGGCGCGCCAGTTTCCCGCAGTTCCAGCACAGGAGCCCGTGACCGTCATGGCCGCGACCCGTACCTTTTCGATCATCAAGCCCGATGCCACGCGCCGCAACCTGACCGGCGCCGTCACCAAGATGCTGGAGGAGGCCGGCCTGCGCGTCGTCGCGTCCAAGCGCATCCGGATGACCCGCGAGCAGGCCGAGGGCTTCTACGCGGTCCACAAGGAGCGGCCGTTCTTCGGCGAGCTCGTCGAGTTCATGATCTCGGGGCCGGTGGTCGTGCAGGTGCTGGAGGGCGAGGACGCCATGCAGCGCAACCGCGACATCATGGGCGCGACCAACCCGGCGAACGCCGAGCCCGGGACGATTCGCGCCGAACTGGCCGAGTCGATCGAGGCGAATACGGTTCACGGCTCGGACTCGGACGAGAATGCGGCGACCGAGATCGCCTATTTCTTCAAGCCGGAAGAGATCGTCGGCTGATGCTTATTCCGTTCGCCCCGCGCGAAGTCGAGGGGTCGGACGTCAGCCGTTGCCACGACTGCGCCCGGCACGACCGGGTGGCGGACTGATGCGTTGGGCGCTGCGGCAGGCGGTTCCGGCCGACGCTGCGGCGCTTTCGCTGGTCGCCTCGGCGACCTTCCTGGAGGCGTTCGCGGGCGTTCTCGACGGCGGCGACATCGTGGCGCACTGCGCCGCGAACAGCAGCGCCACCAAATTCTCCGGCTGGATCGGCGACTTCGACAGCGTCGTCGTGCTCGCCGAAGCGGAGGCGGGTGGAGCGCCCCTCGGCTACACCGTGCTCACCGCGCCCGACTTGCCGGTGGAGCCGCAGGACGCGGACATCGAGCTCAAGCGGATCTATGCGCTCGCGCCCACGCACGGGGGCGGGCTCGGACCGGCACTGATGGCGCGGGCGATCGACGACGCGCGCGCACGCGGACGGCGGCGCGTGCTGCTGGGCGTCTATGGCGGCAACGCGCGGGCGCAGCGCTTCTACGCCAAGCAGGGGTTTGCGGTGATCGGGACCCGCAAGTTCCTGGTCGGGCAGACCTGGCATGATGATCTGGTGTTCGCGCGCGACGTGTGACCCCTTGGCGCGCTAATCGCGCCTGCGCCGAGCCCAGGCCGTGTCGAGCGCCGCCGGCGAGGAGGTGCGGTCCGCCAGCGCGATCCCGGTCAGATCCACCTTGCGGCCCTGGAGCATCCGCCCGTGGGTGCTCCACAAGAGGTCGTACCGCGCCGTCGAGGTGCGCTTTGCGTCGCCGTCCCACCAGCCGACCGTGATCAGCACCGGCAAGCGACCGGTCTGTTCGTCGCGACCCTTGTCGGTCGCGGCCAGAAGGGCGGGCGCGAACCAGCTCGCCTGGATCGCCGGCCCGGGCATCGCGTCGTGCGCGGCGACCTTGAGCGCGGTCGGGAACCGCACGGTCGCCTCGGTCAGCGTATGCGCGGCATCGGTGAGCGCGAGCGTATCGCCGCCGCGCTGCGCCGCGCCGGTCAGGGTGGCGGTCGACTTGGTCTTGCTCTCATTCGCCTCGGCCCGCGCCTTCTCCGTCCTGTCCTCGCGCCAATCGGCCCATTTGAGATACAGTCCCAGCGCCCCGATGAGCAGGCCCGCGACCGCGACGAACTCGGCGAGGCTGATCCAGCGGCGGCGGGTGCGGGCCTGGTCCGAAGTCTCGCTCATCGTCCTCCGGCCTCCAGCAACCGTTGCGGGGCGACCAGTTCCCAGCTGGTCGCGATGCGATCGGCCACGCGGTTCCAGTCGGTGTCGTCGCGGTTCAGGCGGATCGACACCCAGCCCGACGGCCCCAGATAGGGCGGACGGAAATAGGCGTCGGGATCGTGCTCGATCAGCATCGCCTGTTCCTCGATGCCGCTGGTCTTGACGATCACCACCGTCTCGCCGTCGCCGTGATGGTTGTGCCAGAAATAGGCGAAGAACCGGCCCTTCTCGATGTGGAAGCCGGGCGAGCCGTGGCTCGGCCGCTCGGCGGCTTCGGGAAGCGCGAGCGCGATCTCGCGGATGCGGGCGAGGGCTTCGTCTGGGGTCATCGTGCGAGCCATTCCGAGAGAACGCGAGGGTAGAGCCGATGCTCCGCGGCGAGGACGCGCGCGGCGAGCGTCTCGGCGGTGTCGCCGGGTTCGATCGGCACACGCTCCTGACCGAGCACCGCGCCGCCGTCGAGCTCCTCGGTGACGAGGTGGACCGAGCAGCCCGCCTCGGCGTCGCCCGCGGCGATGGCGCGGGCGTGGGGGTCGAGCCCCTTGTACTTCGGGAGCAGCGAGGGGTGGATGTTGACGATCCGCCCGCGCCAACGCGCGACGAATTCGTCGGAGAGGAGGCGCATGTAACCGGCCAGCGCGATCGCCTCGACCCGGGCGTGGCGGAGGGCGGCGTCGAGCGCGGCTTCGTAGGCGGGCTTGCCGACGTCCTTGGGCGAGAGCGTGAAGGTGACGATCCCGCGCTCGCGAGCAAGCGCGAGGCCGGGGGCGGCAGGTTTGTCGGAGGCGACGAGGGCGACCTGGTAGCCTGTCGCCTGATCGATCAGCGCGGCCATGTTCGAGCCCCGGCCGGAGAGGAGGACGGCGATGGAGGTCATGATCGATCCTCCCCGGCATGGGGAGGTGGCAGGCGCAGCCTAACGGAGGGGGCTCTCCCCTGGCGATCCCGCCTGCGGAGAGCCCGCTCCACCATTCGCTGAATGCTCATGGTCCCCCTCCCCGTGCCGGGGAGGATTGTGTCAAGCATGGTGCGTCGCCGTCCAATCCGCCCTCGCGCTCCACGTCTCGATCGAGCCCCTCACCGTGCAGCCGCGCTGCCCCGCCTCGATCGTCCCAATCGCGTGCACCTCCTCGCCCGCTTCCTCCAGCACTTCGGCGACGGCGTCCGCTTGATCGAGGCTCACCACCACCGCCATGCCGATCCCGCAGTTGAAGGTGCGCGCCATCTCCTCGGGCTCGATCGCGCCCTGCGCCTGGAGGAAGCCCATCAGCCGCGGCTGCGGCCAGGCGTCGGCGTCGATCGTTGCGTGGGTGCCGCCGGGAAGTACGCGCGGGATGTTCTCGAGCAGCCCGCCGCCGGTGATGTGCGCGAGGCCCTTGATCCGGCCGGCGCGTAGCAGCGGCAGCAGGCTGGCGACGTAGATGCGGGTCGGCGCCATCAGCGTGTCGATAAGCAGCCGATCCTGATCGAACACCGCCGGGCGGTCGAGCCGCCAGCCGCGATCGGCGGCGAGGCGGCGTACGAGGCTGAAGCCGTTCGAATGCACCCCGGTCGAGGCGAGGCCCAGGACGACGTCGCCGGGCGCGATCTCCGCGCCGGTCAGCAGCTGGTCGCGCTCGACCGCGCCGACGCAGAAGCCGGCCAGGTCGTAGTCGCCGGGGGCGTACATGCCCGGCATCTCCGCGGTCTCTCCCCCGATCAGCGCGCAGCCCGCCTGACGGCAACCTTCCGCGATCGAGGCGATCACGCGCTCCGCGATCCCCTCGTCGAGCTTGCCGCTGGCGTAATAGTCGAGGAAGAACAAAGGCTCGGCGCCCTGGACGATCAGATCGTTGGCGCACATCGCGACCAGATCGACGCCGACGCCCTCGTGCCGGTCCCATTCGATCGCGAGCCTCAGCTTGGTGCCGACGCCGTCGTTCGCGGCGACGAGCAGGGGATCGAGGAAGCCCGCAGCCTTCAGGTCGAAGATGCCGCCGAAGCCGCCGAGGTCGGCGTCCGCCCCGCTCCGCCGGGTGGCGCGGGCCAGCGGGGCGATCGCGCGGACGAGTGCGTTGCCCGCGGCGATCGACACCCCCGCGTCGGCATAGGTGTAGGGGCGGTTGCGGCGGGGGTCCTCGGTCATCGGACTGCGACTACCCATAACGCGCTTGGATTTCCACGCCCGGTTCGCCAGAAGCGCCGGCACATGCGTTCGCGTCTCCTTCTCGCCGCCGCCGCCGTCGCGCTCGCGACGGCCGGCGCGGTCTATGCCCAGATCGAAGGCGGCGATCGCGGGGTGGTGCCGATCGCGAACACCGGCGACTATGAGGTGTCGAACATCCTGGTCGACGTGTCCGCCAAGACGCCGGAGGCCGCGCGCTACGCCGGATGGCGGATCGCGCAGCGCAAGGCGTGGCAGCAATTGTCGCAGCGGCTCGGCGCGGGGGTCGGGCTCGTCAGCGACGGCACGCTCGACTCGGTCGTCACCGCGATCGTCGTCGGCAGCGAGCAGATCGGACCGACCCGGTACATCGCCCGGCTGGGCGTGTCGTTCGACCGGGCGCGCGCGGGCGCGATCCTGGGGGTCGCGGACGCTGTCCAGCGCTCCGCCCCGATGCTGGTCGTGCCGATCGAATGGTCGGGCGGGGTGGGGCAGGTGTTCGAGGGGCGGACGCGCTGGCAGGAAGCGTGGGCGCGCTATCGCACCGGCAACAGCGAGATCGACTATGTCCGCCCGGCGGGCACCGGGGCCGACGGGCTGCTGCTCAACGTCGGCCAGGCGGAGCGGCCCGGGCGCGGCTGGTGGCGGACGATCCTGGACCAATATGGCGCGTCGGACGTGCTGATCCCCGTGGTTCGGCTCGCCCGGCAATGGCCCGGCGGTCCCGTGATCGCGACGTTCGAGGCGCGGCACGGGCCCGACAACACGCTGCTGACATCGTTCACGCTGAAGGTCGGCTCGGCGGCGGGCCTGCCCGCTCTGCTCGATGCCGGCGTCAAGCGGCTGGACGTCGCCTTCGCGCAGGCGCAGCGCGAGGGGCTGCTCGGCCGCGATCCCGGACTGCGGCCGCCGCCCGCGATCGAGGCGACACCGACCGACGACGCCGTTCCCGACGAGGCGGTCGTCGGCGATGCGGGCGTGGCGACGGTCGCGATCACGCTCCAGTTCGACACGCCGGGCGCGGGCGCGGTCAACGCCACCGAAGGCGCGGTGCGCGGGATCCCCGGGGTATCGGCGGCGGCGACGAGCAGCCTCGCGCTGGGCGGGGTGTCGCTGATGGCGGTCACCTACGGCGGTCCGCCCGAGGCGTTCAAGGCGGCGCTGGAGGCGCGCGGCTGGCAGGTGTTCGGATCGGGGACGACGCTACGCATCCGGCGCGCGCCTCAATTGCTCCCGCCGGATATCGCCGCCGACAATGCGACGGCCGGGTGATCCGTTCATGTCCGTTCGCGTTCACGAACGGTCGGGGCGATGAGCAGCCAGATCGCGCTGCCGCTGGAATGGCCCGCCGATCCGCGCGACGATGATTTCCTGGTGACCGGATCGAACGCCCGCGCCGTCCATGTCCTGGAGCATTGGGCGGCATGGCCGGTGATGACCGCCGTCCTCGCCGGGCCGCGCAAGTCGGGGCGCAGTCTGCTCGCGCGGATCTTCGTGGGTAAGACCGGCGGGGCGATGATCGACGACGCCGAGTCGCGATCCGAGACCGAGCTGTTCCACGCCTGGAACCGGGCGCAGGCGGATCGTCGGCCGCTGGTGCTGGTGGCCGATGCGCCCCCGCCCGAATGGCAGGTCGGCCTTGCCGATCTGCGCTCGCGACTGGCGGCGAGCCCGGTCGCGCGGATCGGACCTCCGGACGATGCGTTGGTGGCGGCGTTGCTGCGGCGGCAGTTCGGCCGTCGCGGGCTCGATGCGCGCGAGGAGCTGATCGCCTGGCTGGCCGCGCGGATCGAGCGGAGTCATATCGCGGTCATGAGAACCGTCGATGTGCTCGATGAGGTGGTGCTCGCGGGGCGCCGCCGCCTCACCGTACCGCTCGCGCGGCGAGTGCTGACCGAAGCCGCTCTGATCGAAGGAACGCCGTGACCGCCCCCGTCCACATCCAGCGCACGCTGACCGACGAGGAGCCGTTCGCGGCCCCGGACGGAGAGCGCTACTTCAATCGCGAGCTGTCCTGGCTCGCGTTCAACCGCCGGGTGCTGGAGGAGGCGTGCAACCCCGCGCACCCGCTGCTCGAACGGGTGCGCTTCCTGTCGATCTCGGGATCGAACCTCGACGAGTTCTTCATGGTCCGGGTCGCGGGGCTCAAGGGCCAGCAGATGCAGGACGTCGAGCAGCGATCGACCGACGGGCTCACTCCGAATCAGCAGCTGGCGGCGATCACCGCGGAGGCGGACCGGCTGCTCGCGAGCCAGCAGGAGGTGTGGCACACGCTGAGGCGCGAGCTGGCGGAGGCGGGGATCACCGTCCTCGGCTCGCACTCGATCGGAGCGGCGTTGGGAACTGAGGATTCAGCCTGGCTCGAGACCCATTTCCGCGAGCAATGGTTTCCCATCCTCACCCCCCAGGCCCTCGACCCCGCGCATCCGTTCCCGTTCATGCCGAACAAGGGGCTGGCGGTCATGTTCGACCTGGTCCGCCTGTCCGACCAGGAGCCGATCCGCGAATTGGTGATGCTGCCGGCCACGACCCCGCGGTTCATCCGGCTGCCGGGGGAGACGGCGCGCTACGTCGCGATCGAATCTCTGCTCAAGCGGTTCTCGGGGATGCTGTTCCCCGGCTATTCGGTGACCGGCGCCGCCGAGTTCCGGGTGCTGCGCGACAGCGATATCGAGATCGAGGAGGAAGCGGAGGACCTGGTCCTCACCTACGCCCGCGCGATCAAGCGGCGGCGGCGCGGTCGCGTCATCAGGCTCGAGCTGGAGACGGGGATGCCGGAGGCGCTGTCGTCGGTGCTCCGCGACGAGCTCGGCGGTGACGCGATCGTCACCGAATCGGGCGCCTTCCTCGGGATCGACGACCTGTCCGCCCTGGTTGACGAGGACCGGCCGGACCTCAAGTTCACCAGCTACACCCCGCGCTTCCCCGAGCGCGTCCGCGAGTTCGACGGCGATTGTTTCGCGGCGATCAAGGCCAAGGACATCGTCGTCCACCATCCGTACGAGACGTTCGACGTGGTGCTCGCCTTCCTCAAGCAGGCGGCGGCGGACCCCGACGTGGTCGCGATCAAGCAGACGCTGTACCGTGCGGGCAAACAGTCGGCCGTCATCAACGCGCTGATCGCCGCGGCGGAGGCGGGCAAGTCCGTGACCGCGGTCGTCGAGCTCAAGGCCCGGTTCGACGAGGAGCAGAACATGCACTGGGCGGCGGCCCTGGAGCGCGCGGGCGTCCAGGTCGTCTATGGGTTCATCGACTGGAAGACCCACGCGAAGGTGGCGATGGTGGTGCGGCGCGAGGCGGACGGGTTCAAGACCTACTGCCACTTCGGCACCGGTAATTATCATCCGGTGACCGCGAAGATCTACACCGACCTGAGTTTCTTCACCGCCGATCCGCGCGCCGGGCGCGATGCGGCGAAGATGTTCAACTACATCACCGGCTACGTCGAGCCGCAGGGGATGGAGCTGGTCAGCCTGTCCCCGCGGAACCTGCGCGAGACGCTGCTGGCGCGGATCGACGCCGAGATCGCGTTCGCGCGGGAGGGCAAGCCCGCGGCGGTCTGGGCCAAGATGAACAGCCTGGTCGATCCGGCGATCATCGAGAAGCTGTATGACGCGAGCGCTGCCGGGGTCGAGATCGACCTCGTCATCCGCGGCATCTGCTGCCTGCGCCCTGGCGTCCCCGGCATGTCCGAGCGGATCCGGGTCAAGTCGATCATCGGGCGCTTCCTGGAGCACAGCCGGATTGCAGTGTTCGGCAATGGCGAGGCGCTGCCGGGCGACCATGCCGTCGTCTACATCTCGTCGGCGGACTGGATGCCGCGCAACTTCGACCGGCGCGTCGAGTACATGCTGCCGATCGAGAACGAGACGGTTCACGACCAGATCCTGGATCAGGTGATGGTCGCCAACCTGCTCGATACCGAGCAGAGCTGGGAGCTTCAGCCCGACGGCGGCTATCTCCGCGACGAGCCGGGCGACAAGCCCTTCAACCTGCACCGCTATTTTATGATCAACCCGTCGCTCTCCGGGCGCGGCGCGGCGCTGGAGGCCGGGGTCGAGGTGCCGCACCTGTCGTTGCGGCGCCGGACCAAGGACCGGAACGAGGATGGGGGCGCTTGAGCGAGCGGCGCACTGCGATCATCGACATCGGATCGAACTCGATCCGTCTCGTGGTCTATCAGGGGCCGCCGCGGCTGCCGGCGATCCTATTCAACGAAAAGGTGCTCGCCGGGCTGGGACGCAGCTTCGCGGCGACGGGCGCCATCGACGCCGAGGCGATGACGGTCGCCGCGACGGCGCTGGCGCGGTTCGCCGGGGTCGCGCGCGAGATGGTCGCGGACGAGGTGCGGACCGTCGCCACCGCCGCGGTCCGCGACGCTAGCAACGGCGGAGAGCTGATCGCGCTCGCGGCCAAAAACGGGCTCACCGTCGAGCTACTGACGGGCGAGCAGGAGGCGACGGCGGCGGGATACGGCGTGCTCTCCGGCATCCCCGACGCGGACGGGATCGTCGGCGACCTGGGCGGGGGCAGCCTGGAGCTGGTGCGCGTCGTCGCGGGCACCGTGACCGATCGCGCGTCCTTTCCACTGGGCGTGCTGCGGCTCGGCGCGCTGCGGGACGGGACGACGAGCCGGCTCGCCGCGACGACCGCGCAGCTGCTCGCCGACGCAGGGTGGACCGACCGGGCCAAGGGGTTGCCGCTGTATCTGGTGGGCGGATCGTGGCGGGCACTGGCGCGGCTCGACATGGAGACGACCGGCTATCCGCTCCCCGTCATCCACCAATATGCGCTGCCGCCCGCCACGGTCGCACGGCTCGCGCGGACCGTGCCGCAGATGGCGAAGGCACGGCTGAAGGACGTGCCGGGGCTGTCGTCCGGACGCATCCCGACGCTCGCCGATGCGGCGGCGCTGCTTGCGGTGCTGATCAAGGAGCTGCGGGCCGGCGGAACGATCGTCTCGGCTTACGGCCTGCGCGAGGGGTTGCTCTACGGCGCGCTGGATCCGGCGACGCGCAGCCAGGACCCGCTGATCGTCGCCACGCGCAATGAGGGCGAACGCTTCGGACGGTTTCCCGAACATGGCACGCTGCTGGACGAGTGGATCGCGCCGCTGTTCGAGGGCGACGCGCCCGAGGCGGCGCGGCTGCGCGAGGCGGCCTGCCACCTGGCCGACGTCGGCTGGCGCGCGAACCCGGAGTTCCGGGCGGAGCGCGGGGTCGAGATCGCGCTGCACGGCAATTGGGTCGCGATCGACGCCGCCGGACGGGCGCGGATCGCGCAGGCGTTGTGGACGAGCCTGGGCGGAGCGTCGACCAGTCCGGAGCCGATCGGCCGGCTGGCGGACGCCGCCGGGCTCGCACAGGCGACGCGCTGGGGCTTGGCGATGCGGTTGGGGCAACGGCTGAGCGGCGGGCTCGCGGGCCCGCTCCAGCGATCGAGCCTCAGCGCCGCCGACGGCGCGGTGCGGCTGCATCTGCCCAGCGCCGATCGCGCGCTCTACGGCGAAGCGGTCGCCAAGCGCCACGTCGCGCTGGCGCAGGCGATGGGGCTGCGGGCGGAGCTGGCGTAGGACTCAGGCTCGCAGGTGGTCCGCGAACGCCGCCAGCACCTGCTCGTACAGCACGCGCTTGAACGGCACGATGATGTGCGGAAGGTCCGCAGGGTCCGCCCAGCGCCAGGCGCGGAACTCCGGTTGCTCGGTCGCGATGGTCACGTCGGCATCCTCGCCGGAGAAGCGGTAGAGGAACCAGCGCTGGCGCTGGCCCCGGTACTTGCCCTTCCAGACCTTGCCGATCAGCTCGGGCGGAAGGTCGTAGGTCAGCTCGTGCGGAGCCTCGGCAACCAGCTCGAGGTGCTCGGGGGCGATCCCCGTCTCCTCGCCGAGTTCGCGCACGGCGGCGTCGCGAGGGTCCTCGCCGGGGTCGATCCCACCCTGCGGCATCTGCCACGCCTCCAGCGTGTTGTCGATCCGCTGGCCGACGAAGACCTTGCCCTCGCGGTTGAGCAGCATGACCCCCGCACAGGGGCGGTAGGGGAGGGTGGCGGGATCGGTCATGCAAACGTCCGTTCGTGTCGAGCCAAGTCGAGACACCAACGGCGAGGGGGCGTCAACCGATCCTCATCCCGCCGCCTGCCGCATCACGCGCGCGCCTTCGGCCTCG
Organism: Sphingomonas sp. SP6; assembly: GCF_058313435.1. Taxonomy (NCBI): domain Bacteria; kingdom Pseudomonadati; phylum Pseudomonadota; class Alphaproteobacteria; order Sphingomonadales; family Sphingomonadaceae; genus Sphingomonas; species Sphingomonas sp. SP6. The sequence goes on along the minus strand of NZ_JBZFLG010000001.1, from coordinate 930,790 downwards.
ACGATGACGTCCTTGAGCGCGGCGAGATAGCCGGCGACGTCGCCCTGGCTCGAGGGGATCGCCTGGCGCAGCGTGATGAAGCCGTGGACGTTGCCCACCGCCTCGCGGAACGTCACCGGCACCCCGGCGAGGATCAGCGCGGACGCATAAGCGCGGCCTTGGTCGCGGATCGGATCGAGGCTGGCGGTGACGACCACCGCGGGCGGCAGCCCGACGAGGTCGCCCACCATCGGCGACCCTTTCACGTGCGTCGCCTCGGCCTGATAATGGTCGGCGAACCAGATCATCGTGTCGCGGGTGAGCAGATAGCCGTCCGCGAACTCTCCGAAGGACGGATATTCCTTGGTCATGTCGGCCGCGGGGTAGAGCGGGGCCTGGGCGATCACGGGGACGGCGGCCGGATCGTCGCGCAGCGTCATCGCCGTGACGATGGCGAGATTGCCGCCCGCGCTGTCACCGGCGAGGACCAGGCTGGTCGCGGTGCGGCCGAGGTCCGCGGGGTTGGACGCGACCCAGCGCGCCGCCGCCTCGCAATCGTCGGGCGCCGCCGGCCATTTCGCCTCGGGCGCGAGGCGGTAGTTGACCGAGACGACCGGCAGGTCGAGCTGGCGCGACATCTCGGCGGTAAAGCTGGCGTGGGTGTCGATGTCGCCGATCACGAAGCCGCCGCCGTGGTAGAAGACGACGACCGGGCCGGGCTCGCGCGTCGCCCGGCAGTCGAACAGCCGCGCTTTGACCGCGCCGCCGGGCCCGGGGATGGTGAGGTCGACGATGGTGGCCAGCTCGCCGACGGGGGGATCGGCCACGTCCTTCATCGCATGATACATCTGACGGGCCGTGGCCGTGTCGAGCTCGTGCGTCTTCGGGCCGGGGACGCTGTTGAGGTAATCCAGGAAGGCGCGCACGTCGGGGCGGACGAAGGGGCCGCTCTCCGCCGTCGTCTGCGGGCGTTCGATCGTCGTGTCGGTCATGCGGCTCTCCTCCGTCTCGATTTGCGACCTACCTTAGCGTGGTGATCCGAGTCGTCCACCACCCCGCCTACGTCGCCGAAGCGCCGGCGCGGTCCACCTACCGCTGGGGCAAGAACGGCGCGATCCGCGACCTGCTGTGCGAACGAGGCGACGTGGCGTGGCACGAACCCGAGGCGATGCCGCGCGCCTGGCTCGAGGCTGCGCACGACCCGGACTATGTCGAGGAGGTGCTGTCCGTGCAGGTGCCGCGCGCAAAGGAGCGGCGGATCGGCTTTCCGGTCACCGAGGCGGTCGCGCGGCGCGCGGCGATGGTGCCGGGCGGGACCTATCTCGCCGCGCGGCTGGCGCTGGAGCATGGCTTTGCAGCGAACACCGCGGGCGGGAGCCATCATGCGTTGGCGGACACCGGCGCGGGCTATTGCGTGTTCAACGACCTGGCCATCGCTGCGATCCGGCTGGCGGACGAGGGGGTGCGCGTCGTGGTGGTGGATGCCGACGTCCATCAGGGCGACGGCACCGCGGCGCTGTGCGCGGGGCGCGCGGGGATCGCGACCTATTCGATCCATGCGGAGAAGAACTTCCCGGCGCGTAAGGCGCGATCGACCGTGGACGTGCCGCTGGCGGATGCGATGGGAGACGACGCCTATCTCGAGGCGCTGGGGGCGACGCTGACGCCGTTTCTGGACGAGCACCGGCCGGCGCTGATCCTGTATCAGGGCGGAGTCGATCCGTTCGGGGGCGACCGGCTCGGCCGTCTGGCGCTGTCGGACGAGGGGCTGGCGCGACGCGACCGGCTGGTCGCGTCGCTGGCGCGCGCGCGCGGGCTGCCGCTCGCGAGCACGGTCGGCGGCGGCTACGGCGACGACGTGCTCGCCATTGCGCGGCGGCACGTCGACGTCATCGTCCGGTTGGCGGAGGCGTTCGAGTAGCGCGGCGTCCCCGCGAAGGCGGAAGCCCGCAGCCGCGAGCGGTGCGTCCCGTAGCGCTTGGTCCCCAAATCCGCGAGCGGACCTGCTCAGCTGCCGGGCTGCGCCGCCCGCGCCGCCCGCGCACTCTCGTTGAGCATCCGGAAGGTCTGGTCGAAACGGCCTTCGGCCTCCGCCGAGCGCAGCATCGCCGCCCGCTCGACCGGGATTTCCTTGGGCGTGGGCTGCTTTGCGAACTTGGCCATTGCTTCGTCCAGGAACGCCTCGAGCGGCATGTAGCCGGGGCGGTTCTCCTGGCCCGGCGTCAGCCCGGTCTGGACGCCGGGAGGCGACAGCTCGATCACCTCGACGCGGCCCGCCAGCGCATCGCGGAGCGAGACCGAATAGGAATGCATCGCCGCCTTGGTCGCGCAATAGACGGCGGCGTCGACCAGCGGCACGAAGGCGAGGCCTGAGGTGACGTTGACGATCGCGGCGTTGGGCTGCTGCTTCAGGTGGTCGACCAGCGCGTCGATCAGTCGGATCGGACCGAGCAGGTTCGTGGTGATCGTCTCCTGGGCGGAGGTGAGATCGCGCTTGGCGTCGATCGGCTCGATCCGCATCACCCCGGCGTTGTTGACCAGGACGTTCACCTCCGGATGGGCGGCGAGCAGACGCCCGGCGAGATCCGCGATCCCCTCGGCGCTGTCGACGTCGAGAACCAGCGCGTGCATGCGCTCGCGGCCCGCGCACGCCCGCTCGAGCGCCTCCCGGCGCCGGCCGGCGACGATCACGGTATTGCCGGCATCGTGCCACCGATGCGCCAGCCCTTCGCCGATCCCCGATCCGCCGCCGGTGACCAGGATCGTGTTGCCGCTCGTCCTCATCGTCTCGCTCCTTGCTAGGCGGCGGGCACTTGGGAGCGAAAGCGAAGGTTGCAAGCCCATCGCATCGTTCTACCTTGTTCGAGCAGTGGTCCGCATCCTAGAGGACGCCCCGAGCAGACGTTCCACAGGACAATTGAATGGCGACCGCCGCCCACGAAGTGACGCCCGCGGAGGCATCCGCACACCCCCAAGCCGAATCGATCGTTGTCCGCTTCGCCGGGGATTCCGGCGACGGGATGCAGCTGACGGGGGGACAGTTCACGCTCTCGACGGCACTCGCCGGCAACGATCTGGCGACCTTCCCCGATTTCCCCGCCGAGATCCGCGCGCCAATCGGCACGCTGTTCGGCGTGTCGGCGTTCCAGATCAACTTCGGCTCGACCGCCATCGAGACCGCGGGCGACGAGCTCGACGTGCTGGTCGCGATGAACCCCGCCGCGCTCAAGACCAACGTCGACGGGCTGAAGCCGGGCGGGCTGATCATCGCCGACGCGGGCGAGTTCACGAAGCGCAATCTTGAGAAGGCCAAGTACGACGGCGACCCGCTGACCGACGGAAGCCTCGCCAAGTGGCAGGTGCTGGCGTTCGACATCTCGGCGCTGACGATCGACGCGGTCAAGCCGTTCGGGCTGGGCAACAAGGACGCGCTGCGCTGCAAGAACATGTGGACGCTCGGGCTGGCGCTCTGGATGTTCGACCGCCAGCGCCAGCCGCTGATCGACTGGCTGAAGGCGAAGTTCGCCAAGGCGCCGACGCTGGCCGAGGCGAACATCGCCGCGCTCAACGCCGGCCACGCCTATGGCGAGACAGCGGAGCTGGCCGGGCCGATGAAGCAGCATCACGTCGCCGCGGCGCCCGTCGAGCCGGGGCTGTACCGGACGGTGACCGGAGCCGAGGCGATCTCGATGGGGCTGGTCGCGGGCGCGCAGCTCGCCGGACTGCCGATGTTCTTCGGCGGCTATCCGATCACCCCGGCGTCGGCGATCCTTCACTATCTTGCGCGGCTGAAGGAGTTCGGCGTCACCACCTTCCAGGCGGAGGACGAGATCGCCGCGATCGCCTCGGCGATCGGCGCGTCCTACGCGGGGCAGCTCGGCGTCACCTCATCGTCGGGGCCGGGCATCGCGCTCAAGGGTGAGGCGATGGGGCTGGCGATCATGACCGAGCTACCGCTGGTCATCGTCAACTCGCAGCGCGGCGGCCCCTCGACCGGGCTGCCGACCAAGACCGAGCAGTCGGACCTCTACCAGGCGGTCTATGGCCGCAACGGCGACGCGCCGATGCCGGTGATCGCGACCCGCTCCGCGAGCGATTGCTTCGACGTCGCGATCGAGGCGGTGCGGATCGCGACTCGCTACATGACCCCGGTGATGATCCTGACTGACGGTTATATCGCCAATGCCGCCGAGCCGTGGAAGGTGCCGGATACGAGCGCATACGAATCGTTTCCGGTGACCTTCCTCGAGGAGGTGCCCACCGAAGGGTTCCAGCCCTATTCGCGCGACGAGAAGCTCGCGCGGCCCTGGGTCAAGCCGGGCACGCCGGGGCTACTCCACCGTATCGGCGGGATCGAGAAGAAGCAGGGCACAGGCAACATCGACTATTCGCCCGCGAATCATCAGGAGATGACCGACACGCGGCGGTTGAAGGTGGAAGGCATCGACGTGCCCGACCAGAAGGTCGAGCTGGGCGAGACCTCGGGCACGCTGGCGGTCGTCGGCTGGGGGTCGACCTTCGGGCCGATTCACCAGGCAGTGCGCCGGGCGCGGCGGCGTGGCCTGGACGTGACGCATATCCACATCCGTCACATCTGGCCGATGCCGAAGAATATGGGTGCGTTGTTGGGAAATTTCGATCACATCCTGGTCCCGGAGATGAACACGGGACAACTCAAGACGGTGTTGCGCGACCAGTTTCTTGTCGACGCCAAGCCGCTCAACAAGGTGTCCGGTCAGCCCTTCCGCATCAGCGAGATCGAAGCGGCGATCGCTGGCTATTTCGGGGGCGGCGAGGCGTTTGCAGGCGGCGAAGTGGCGGCGGACACGGCGCAGCTGCCCGATCCGGTGGCGGGGCACGACGACGGCTCGTTGCGGGAGCACCACTCGCCGCAGTCCGCCTGACTTGATCGCCGGGGCGCGCCGCTTGCGTCGTTATCCCGGAAACTTCGGAAACTTCGACCATGAACGACATGACCCCGATCCGCACCACGACGCCTCGCGACTGGGAGACCGACCAGGAGGTGCGCTGGTGTCCGGGCTGCGGCGATTACGCGATCCTGAAGGCGGTGCAGCGCACCATGCCGGAGATCGGCGCGCGGCCGGAGAACACCGTCTTCGTCAGCGGCATCGGCTGCTCGTCGCGCTTTCCCTATTACATGGAGACCTACGGCTTCCACACCATCCACGGCCGCGCGCCGGCGGTGGCGACGGGGGTGAAGCTCGCCAATCCCGAGCTCGACGTGTGGATCATCACCGGCGACGGCGATGCGCTGTCGATCGGCGGCAACCACACGATGCACCTGCTCCGCCGCAACCTCGACTGCCAGGTGCTCTTGTTCAACAACGAGATCTACGGGCTGACCAAGGGGCAGTATTCGCCGACCTCGCGCGTCGGCACCAACTCGCCATCCACCCCGTTCGGCTCGGTCGACCGCCCGGCGAACCCGTGCGCCTTCGCGCTCGGCTCGGGCGCGCGGTTCGTCGCGCGGGGGATCGACGTCCACAAGAATCTCGTCGGCGTGCTCAAGGCCGCGTACGCCCATAAGGGTACGAGCTTCGTCGAGATCTTCCAGAACTGCATCGTCTACAACGACGACGTGTTCGCGCCCTTCACCGAGAAGAAGAGCGCTGCCACCGGTCAGCTGTGGGTGGAGCACGGCAAGCCGATGCTGTTCGACGGCGGCACCCAGGGCATCGCGCTCGATCGCGCGACGCTCGCGCTGAAGGTCGTCGCGGGCGACGATCCCGAGGTGCTGGTCCACGACAAGACCAACCGCACGATCGCGCATCTGCTGGTCGAGATGCCGTTCGGGGCGTTCCCGATGGCGCTCGGCGTGATCTACGAGGACCCGGCGCCGACCTTCGAGAGCGCGGTGATCGAGCAGAACGCGGCTGCCGCGGCGGGCAGGAAGCCCGATCTCCAGACGCTGCTGTCCAAGGGCCAGACCTGGATGGTGGACAAGCAGCCGCACCTCGTCTGAAGCGCCCGTCATCCCCGCCTTCGCGGGAATGGCGGGCCCGCTCACAGCTTCGGAAGCGTCACCCCGCGCTGACCCATGTATTTGCCCGCGCGGTCGGCGTAGCTGACCTCGCAGGGTTCGTTCCCCTGGAGGAACAGGAACTGGCAGGCGCCTTCGTTGGCATAGACCTTCGCCGGCAGCGGCGTGGTATTCGAGAACTCGAGCGTGACATGCCCCTCCCAGCCGGGCTCGAGCGGAGTCACGTTGACGATGATCCCGCACCGCGCATAGGTCGACTTGCCCAGGCAGATGACCAGCACGTCGCGCGGCACCCGGAAATATTCGACCGTGCGGGCGAGCGCGAAGCTGTTGGGCGGGATGATGCAGACGTCGGTCTTCCGGTCGACGAAGCTGTTGTGCGCGAAGTCCTTGGGGTCGACGATGACGCTGTCGATGTTGGTGAACACCTTGAACTCGTCGGAGACCCGAGCGTCGTAGCCGTAGGACGACAGGCCGTAGCTGATGCAGCCGTCGCGCCGCTGCGCCTCGACGAACGGCTCGATCATCGTATCGGCGACCGCGCGCTCGCGGATCCAGCGGTCGGAGAGGACGGACATCGGGGTTCCTAACGGGGCAGCGTGATCCGCGCTTCCAGCCCGCCTTCGCGGCGGTTGGCAAGCGTGATCTCGCCCCCGGCCTCGCGGACGATCGCCTGGGCGAGCGCCAGGCCCAGTCCCGCGCCGCCGGTCTCGCGGTTGCGCGACGTCTCCAGGCGCGTGAACGGATCGAAGACGTCGCGCAGCCGGTCCTCGGGAATACCCGGTCCCTGGTCGCAGACCGCGATCGCCACGGACGCGGGCTCGATCTTCAGCGAGACCTCGGCGGCATGGCCGTATTTGATCGCATTCTCGATGAGATTGCGGACCGCGCGGCGCATGAGGGAAGGGCGCAACCGGATGGGCAGGCGCGGCGGCTCGGCGAAGGCGACCGGCGCTTCGAGATCGCGGAAGTCCTCGACCACCGCCTCCACCAGCGCGCCGAGGTCAACCTCGACCGGCGGCTCGCTCGGGCGTCCCAGCCGCGCAAGCGAGAGGATGTCGTCCAGCGTCTGGCTCATTTCGTCGATCGTCTCCGCCATGCGGATGCGGTCGTCGTCATCCTCGACCGATTCGATGCGGACGCGCAGCGCGGCCAGCGGCGTGCGCAGATCGTGCCCGATCGCGCCGAGCATCCGGTCCTTCTCCGACAGCATCGCCGTGACCCGCAGGCGCAGCGCGTTGAAGGCGGCGGTGACCGCGCGGACGTCGGCGGGGCCGCCCTCCGCCAGCGGAACGGCGGCGTCACCGGGCGTGAAGGTCCGCGCCGCCTCGCCAAGCGCACGGAGCGGCCGGGACATCCGCCGTGCGATCCAGAGGACAGGGACCAGCACGACCAGGTACAGGACGAGGGTCTGCGCGACGATCCGCCAGATCAGCCAGCTCTCGTCGCCCGGCCACGGGCCGCGAAGCACCAGCCAGTCGTGGCCGGGTTGCTCGACCGCGACGATCAGTTCGACCGGTGAGAGCGGACGGTGACGATGCGCCTGCGACCAGGACATGCGATCGGCGGACGTTGGCTGGAGCGCGGCGTCGATCCGCCCCGCGGCGATCCCGAGCGCGGCGAGTTTCGCGCGCAGCTCGCTCGCGATCTCCGGCCGGCGCTCGAGGACAGGGGGGATCGGGTTCGCGTCGACCCGCCGCAGCCGACCGCCCCGTTCGCCGCGCAGCCTTCGCCCCGCCGCTTCGCGTTCCAGTCCGTCGGCGATCCGGGTCGCGGCGGGACCGGTCGCCTGCTCGATCCGGACGGCCGAGCGTTCGCGGAGGATCAGCGCGAGGTTGACCGCCTGCGCGGCGAACAGCGCCAGCGCGATCAGCAGCGCGAGCTGGCCGGCGAGCGAGCGGGGTCCGCGGGTCAGAGGCGCGTCACCTCGGCGGCGAGCGTGTAGCCGCCGCCCCAGACGGTCTTGATGATGTCGGGGGTCTTCGGGTCGGGCTCGATCTTGCGGCGCAGGCGGCTGACCTGGTTGTCGATCGCGCGATCGAACGCCGCCGCCTCGCGGCCCTGGGTGAGGTCGAGCAGCTGGTCGCGGGTCAACACTTGGCGCGGACGGGTGACGAGTGCGAGGAGGAGGTTGTACTCGCCGGTCGACAGCGGGACGGTGACGCCGTCGCGATCGACGAGCGTGCGTTCGCCCGATTTCAGCACCCAGCCGGCGAAGGCGTAGGAGCCGCTCTCGGGCGCATGCTGGCGCGCGCCGCCGGCCTGGAGCCGGCGCAGGACGACCTTGATCCGGGCGGCGAGCTCACGCGGGGAGAATGGCTTAACGACGTAATCGTCGGCGCCCATTTCCAGCCCGACGATGCGGTCGGTCTCCTCGGTGCGGGCAGTGAGGAGGATCACCGGGGTCTCGCTGGTCTCGCGGATATGGCGGCAGAGCGACAGGCCGTCCTCGCCCGGCATCATGATGTCGAGCACGACGAGATCGATCGCATAGGCCGCGAGCCGCGTCCGCGCCGCCTCGGCGTCGCCGACCTGGGTGACGCGGAAGCCGTGCTTGGTCAGATATTGCGCCAGCGGCTCGCGGATCGAGCGTTCGTCGTCGACGAGAAGCAGATGCGGAGTGTCGCCCATCGGGGCATCGTCTAGCATGACCGACCTGCCGCGAAAGAGGGGTGAGCCGGGCGGGCGAGGAGGAGGAGGAGCCCGCCCGGCTCGTTCGGGATTCAGTAGGAGCGAGGAGGCGGAGGCGGCGTCATGTCGCCGCCACCGCGCAGACCGCGGCGCCCGCCGTGACGGCCACCCTTGGTCATTTCGTCCGGCGTGAGGCGACCGTCGCGGTTGCGATCGAGCTTGGCGAACCGGCGCGAAGCCGCGTCCAGATACTCCTGCCGGGACACCACGCCGTCGCCGTTCCTGTCCGCCTTGATGAAGGCGCGGCCGGGTCCGTCGGACGGCGCGCCGCCGTTGCGGGCAGCGGCGGGCGGAGTCTGCGCCTGAGCCGAGATCGCGAGGCCGCCCGAGAGGACGGAAGCGGCGAGCGCGGCGGCGAGGATGAGCTTGCGGGTCATGATCGCGTCCTTGGTTGGGGCGGGTCCATCCCGTCCGTGTGACTTGAGTGGACGCCTGCTGTCGCAGCGATGTGCCGCGCCGCGGCAGAAGTGTCGCAAACCGTGTCAGGCGATGCGCGTTCAGGCGAACAGCGCGACTGATTGCATCTGCTCGGCGACCATCTCTCCCCGTGCGTTCCAGATTCCCATGATCTGGGACGAGCTGCCCGCCCGCGCATAATCGGCGTTCGACCGGAGCAGCCACCAGCCATCGTCGGTCGCCGGCGCGGGGCCGAGGACGTTGAGGATCCAGGTCAGCGAGCTCATCGGCACGTTCCGGCCGAGCAGGCGGAGAGCGGCGGGCGGCAGGCAGTCGCCGACCGCGATCAGTTCGACCATGGGATCGATCCCCTCGCGTTCGTTGAGGCGGGTCCAGCGCAGCCATTCGGCGGGAAGCAGCTCTGCGCCGTCGCGGCGATCGACGAACTCGAAATTCTGGGTGAAGGCGACCTGCGGCAGGCCCTTGTAGGTCTTCTCCCCGGGCTCCGGCTTGGGAAAGGCGGGAAGATGGGTGGTCTGATAGTCCACCTCGCTCTCGATCGCGCGCATGAAGACGAAGGTGCAGCGTAGCCCCAATCCCGCCTCGCTCTCCACGTCCGCCTGGATGAAGGCGGCATTCTTGCCGCGGCGCAGCCGATGCGCGGTCACCATGATCGGGCCGGCGAGCGGACCGACGAAGCTGACCTGAGCGGAGCGGAGCGGAGGAAGATCGTCGTCCGACATCATCGCGCAGTGAAGCGCGATCGCGGCGCTCAGCCCGCCGTAGGAGGTGCGGCCCTGAAGCCAGCCGTCGGGGATCGTGCCGCGCCAGGCGGGCGCGTCGGGAAGCGGTTCGAGGCCGTCGAGGATCTGGCGGAGGGACGTCATTTCGGCTCCAGGTTACGCGAACTCGCCTGCGGCGTGGCGGTCACGGAGTTCGCGCTTCAGGACCTTGCCGATCGCGCTCCTGGGCAGGTCCTGGGCGAGGTGGAGGGCGGAGAGTCGCTGCGTCTTGCCCAGCTTGGCGTTGGTCTCGGCCAGCACCTGTCCCGGGTCGGCGCTGGCGCCCTCGCGGGGAACGTAGAAGCCGACCGGGGTCTCGCCCCAGTCCTCGCTCGGCACGCCGATCACCGTGCAGTCGGCGACCGCGGGATGGGTCGCGAGCACCGCTTCCAGATCGGACGGATAGATATTGAAGCCGCCGGAGATGATCATGTCCTTCTTCCGGTCCATCAGGATCAGGAAGCCGTCCTCGTCGAAGCGACCGACGTCGCCGTGACGGAGCCAGACGTTGCCCTCCGCATCGCGCCATTCGGCGGCGCGGGTGGCGTCGTCGCGACGGTGATAACCGTTCATCATCGTCGGCCCGCGACCGACGATCTCGCCGGTCTCGCCGGGCGCGACCTCCCGCCCGTCGTCGTCGATCAATTTCGCCTCGTTGCCGGGGCCGAGCCGCCCGACGGTGTGGAGCTTGTCGGGGAACTCGGTGCAGTTCAGCATGAACGAGGCCCCGCCCTCGGTCATGCCGTAATATTCGACGAGCAGTCCGGGCCAGCGCTTCAGCACGTCTGCTTTCAGCTCCGCCTTGAACGGTGCGGACGTGCAGGTCTTCAAGCGGAAATTCGACAGATCGAACGAGTCGAAGTCGGGCAACGCCATGATCCGCTGATACTGGATCGGGACCAGCATCGTGTTGGTCGCGCGATACTGCTGTGCCAGCTCGAGAAAGCGGCGGGCGTCGAATTTGGCCATCAGCACGACCGTCCCGCCCCAGGCGAGCGTCGGCAGGAAGCTGACGAGCGTGGTGTTCGAATAGAGCGGCGTCGCCAGCAGCATGATCGCGCTGTCCAGCTTCGCCCCGGCGTTGCGGGCGAGGTGCTGCCAGCGCATCGCGTGGCTCTGGACAATTCCCTTGGGAATGCCCGTCGTGCCCGACGAATAGATGATGTTGAAGCCGTCCGACGGGGCGATCGCCACCGCCGCGGGCCGCGCGTCCTCGCCCGGTAGCCAAAGTTCCAGGGCTTCGAGCATGACGACGCGGGCGGCCAAGTCCCGATCCGCGAGCGCGTCGGCGTTCGCGTGATCGAGGAAGACGAGGTCCGCGCCGCTGTCGGCGATCATTCCGGCGATCTGTTCCGGTGTTGCCGAGGGCTGGATCGGCGCCGCGACCGCGCCGGCGCGAAGCGCGCCGAGGAACACCACCGCCTGCGCGACCGAAGGATAGCTGACCATCGCCACCGCTTGCCGCTGCGCGGTGCCGCGCTGGAGACCGGCGGCGACACGATCCATGAGGTGATCGAGCTCGGCATAGGTGACGTGACCATCGCCATCCGCGACCGCGATCTTGTCGGGCGTGGCTGTGGCGTTGGCGCGGATCAGATCGGGCAGGGTCGCGAACTCGGTCGCGAGCATCTCGGCTGCAGTCCTCATCGGGCAAACGCTAGGCGAACCGGCGGCGCGATGCCATACCCGATCCTCGAACGACGAAGGAGAGGGATATGGACGGCTCGGTCGCGATCGTGACGGGCGGCGGCACGGGGATCGGCGCGGCGGTGGTCCGGCGGCTCGCCGCGCGCGGCGTGCGCTGCGTCATCAACTATGCATCGAGCCGCGACGATGCCGAGGCCCTCGCCGCAGAGGTCGGCGGCGGCGCGATTGCGGTCCGGGCCGACATCGTCGAGGACGCGGCGTGCAGGGCGCTTACGGGCGCCGCCATCTCGGCGTTCGGCCGGATCGACTTCCTCGTCAACAACGCCGGACGCACCAAACACGTCGCCCACGAAAAGCTGGACGATCTCGATGCCGAGGATTTCGTTGACATCTACCGCCTAAACACCGTCGCCGCCTTCCAGATGACGCGCGCGTGCGCCGAGGCGATGCGAGCGGGGCCGCATTCGGCGGTGGTCAACGTCGCCAGCGTCGCGGGCGTCCAGGGGATCGGCTCGTCCATCGCCTATGCGGCGTCGAAGGGCGCGATACTGACGATGACCAAGAGCCTGGCGCGCGTGCTCGCGCCGCGAATCCGCGTCAACGCGGTCGCGCCGGGCTATGTCGGGACCGGCTGGTTCGAGAAGATGCTGGGCGAGGACGGCAAGGCGCGGCTCGACGCGCGGATCGCCGGCGCGACGCCGATGGCGATGGCGGCGCAGGCCGACGACATCGCCGGCCCGATCGTGATGCTGCTCGACCCGGCCTCGCGCGTGATCACGGGGGAGACCGTGCTGCTCGACGCGGGCGCGCACCTCGACACCGGGCTGAGCCGGCGGCCGGGGCGGGAGGGGTAGGCCCTCTCGCTCGTCCTGAGTAGCCGCTGAGCGCAGCGAAGCGGCGTATCGAAGGACCTGAGGCGGGCTGTCCTTCGATACGGGCCTTCTCCCGGCGCACGGCCGGAGTCAGTCCCTACTCAGGACGGACGGAAATCTCGCACGTTCACCGCTCCGTCAGCCGCGGCATGAGTTCGACGAAGTTGCAGGGGCGATGGCGGCTGTCGAGCTGGTCGCGCAGGATGCCATCCCAGGCGTCCTTGACCGCGCCGGTCGAGCCGGGAAGCGCGAAGACGTAGGTGCCCCGCGCCACGCAGGCGCAGGCGCGGCTCTGGACGGTCGAGGTGCCGATCGTCGCATAGCTCTGCCAGCGGAACAGTTCGCCAAAGCCTGGGATCATCTTCGTCGCCACGCGCTCGACCGCCTCGGGCGTGACGTCGCGGCCGGTCACGCCGGTCCCGCCGGTCGTGAGGATGCAGTCGACCTCCGGATCGTCGACCCAGACGTTCAGCCGGGCGACGATTGCGTCGAGGTCGTCGCGGACGACCTCGCGCGCGGCGAGCAGGTGACCGGCTTCGGTCAGCCGGTCGGCGAGCGTATCGCCGGAGCGGTCGTCGGCGAGCGTGCGGGTGTCGGAGACGGTGAGGACCGCGATCCGGACGGGGAGGAAAGGGCGGGTGTGGTCGAGGGGCATGGCGCGAGCTTAGGAAGTCACGCCTGTCGGTTCTACCCTGGTGCCTCCGCGCAGGCGGCGACCCAGAGCCTCAAACGTCGCGTCTGGCCCTTCGAGCGCCCGCCTCCGCAAAATCACGGGGCTCAGTCGCTCAGCGTGCTCGCACCGCCCACCGTGTTGCTCGCCGTCGCCGTCGCCGCGGGTCTGGCGTTCATACGAACTGCGGTCGCGCCGGCCATGCCCGGGAAGCGGGGCCACATGCCTTGCGCGAGCGCCGACCGGCTGGCGCTCCTCGCCTTGCCGCCCTGCGCCTCGTACATCCAGTAATTGCGGAGCACCGTCACGACATAGCCGCGGGTTTCCCAATAAGGGATGCTCTCGATGTAGAGCAGGGGGTCGCCGTTGTCGCGGACGAGGGTGTTCCAGTCCTGGACCGGCTTCGGCCCGGCGTTGTAGGCGGCGATGACCTTGGGCAGCAGCCCGCCGGTCAGCCCCATGTCGCGCAGCTTCTCGAGATGGCGCTGGCCGATGTCCATGTTGGTCGAGGGCTTGGTGAGCGCAGACTTGTCGAGCGTGACGCCTCTTTCGCGCGCGAAGTCGGTCGCGGCGGCGGGCATGATCTGCATGAGGCCGTAGGCCCCGGCTGGCGAGACGACCTTGTTGCGGAAACCCGATTCCTGGAGCGTGTGCGCGTAGACCAGCGCCTTGTCGACGCGCCAGCCGCTGTCGGGAGTCCAGTTCGGGGCGGGGTAGCGCGCCTCGGCGGTGGCCGTGATCCCTTGCGGGCAATTGTGCGCGAGCCAGACGACGCTCGCCGGGAGATCGAGCTGCTCGGTCAGCCGGACGAGGCTGCCGAACTCGGACGGGCTGCCGATCTTCGCCTGCTGTCGGATGACGTCGTCGGCGTCGTCGACGTCGCCGATCTCGACCAGCGCGGCGGCGACCCGGACGTTGGGCCGCTTCTCCAGCGCGGCCCAGTCGCCGGTGACCTTGGCGGTCGAAGGCTTCTGCACCTTGAGGCCGAGCGCCTGACGGGCGAGGAGGCCATAGAAGGTCTCGCCATATTGCGCCGCGTTCTTGAGCCGGCCCTCGACCTTGTCGGGGCGGCCGCAGACCATGTCGGCGCGGCTCGCCCAATAGAGGCCGGCGGCGCGCAGATCGGTGTCGGGGGCGCGCGCGGACACCGCCTCGAATCCGGCCTCGGCGGTGAGGCAGTCGTTCTGACGCCACGCGGACAGCGCCGACGTCCAGCGGCCCTGGATCGCCCAGTCGCCCGAACCGCTCGCCGCGAGATCGCCGAGGCGGCGCGCATCGGCGTCCATCCCCTGGAGGAAGTAGATCCAGGCGATCTTGGCCTGCCATTCGGTCTGCGCTTCGGGCGAGAGGCCCGCGGTGTCGCCGAGCAGCGCCTCCGCCTCGCGGCCCATGTCCGCTTTCACGAAGGGCTGCATCTTGGTGAACAGATCGGCGGCGATCTGGTCGCTCTTCGTCGTCTTGGCGCGGACGCGCGCCGGCGCGCCGTCCTGCCAGATCAGCCGCTGCTGATAGGGAAGCGGCGGCAGATCGGTGGCGCCGCGCGCCGTCGCAAGGCGCTGGAGCGCCTCCGCCTGCGGCAGCTCGGGCGCCTCCGTCAGCAGCCTGACGAGCTGGTCGACCTCGACCTTGGGCGAGCCCTTGGCGGTGTAGAGCTCGGCGCGGGCGAAGGCGTGCAAGGGGCCGGGCGCCATCGTGTCGAGCTGGATCTGCGCATCCTGCCAGCGGCTTTCCCGGATCGCCGCGAACACCTGGCGATAGGCGGCGCGCTGCTCGGCGCTGAGCTGCGCGGGAATGCCCGCCGGGGTCGGGTCGGCGGCGGCGAGCGCCGGCGTGAGCGCCAGCACGGCGGTCGCCGCGAGCAGGGTCCGGATCAACGCTGTTCCCCCATCACCATCTGAAGGTCCTTCCACGCATCGGCCTTGCAGGCGGGCTTCTCGAGGAGGAACCTCGGATGGAAGCTCGCCGCGACCGACGTCGTCTTTCCGCCGTCATGGTTAAGCGCGCGTAAACTGCCGCGCGCATTCGTCAATTCCGCCGAGAGCAGCGCCCGGCTCGCCGCGTTGCCCAGCACCAGCAGCCGCGAGGGCGCAACCAGCGCGACGTGGTGGCGGGCGATCTCGGCGAGACGTGCCTCCGTCTCGCGCGGCATCCGGCCCGCGGTGGGGCGGGCAGCGCAGACAGAGGCGAGGTGCACGGTCGTGCGGGTCCGGCCGATCGCGGCGAGCATCCGGTCGAACAGCCGCCCCGCCGCGCCGCCGAGCAAGCTGTCGCGATCGTCGCGCTCGGGGCAG
Source organism: Sphingomonas sp. SP6 (assembly GCF_058313435.1). Lineage (NCBI taxonomy): Bacteria > Pseudomonadati > Pseudomonadota > Alphaproteobacteria > Sphingomonadales > Sphingomonadaceae > Sphingomonas > Sphingomonas sp. SP6. Next base: position 915,461 of record NZ_JBZFLG010000001.1, on the reverse strand, counting down.
TCGACCAGCACCATCAGATCGGCATCGACCGGTCCGGACGCGGCGATCAGCGGCGCGCCCCACTTGGCCTCGGGAGCTTCGACGCCGAGCCGCCAGGCGGCGAAGGCGTCGAGCGTGTCGGGGAGAGCGCTCGCGACCGCCGCTTCGTGGGTGGGCGTCGGCGCGCCGGCGCGACCCAGCCAATCGTACGCCTCGTCCTCGACCAGGACATCGACCCCGGCGGCTTGCCACCAGTCGAGCGCGCTCGCCGCCGCCTTCGTCCAATCGATATGCTGGTCGGCCCCCATCGTACACACCTTAGCCGCATGGTTGACGCCGCCGTCAATCCGCTCGACAGACCTCTGGAGACCAAGCGTTATCCGCGCGCGCCCGGACGCCCGAACGGCTCCGGCGGCCATGCCGTAGCGGCGGACCGGGAGATGGACATGACGACGCGCGAATCGATGCCTTACGACGTGGTGATCGTCGGCGCGGGGCCGGCCGGCCTCAGCGCGGCGATCCGGCTGAAACAGCTCGCCGCCGAGAAGGAGGCGGAGCTGTCCGTCTGCGTGCTGGAGAAGGGCTCCGAGGTCGGTGCGCATATCCTGTCGGGCGCGGTGATCGATCCCCGCTCGCTCGACGAGCTGCTGCCGAACTGGCGCGAGGACGGCTGCTCGCTCGCCGAGGTGCCGGTGACCGAGAACATCCACTGGGTGCTGACGAAGAAGGGCAAGGTCAACCTTCCCCACCTGTGGACGCCGCCGTTTCTCCACAACAAGAACACCTATACCGGCTCGCTCGGCAATCTGTGTCGCTGGCTGGCGGGCAAGGCGGAGGAGCTGGGCGTGGAGATCTTCCCCGGCTTCGCCGCCGCCGAGATCCTGTTCAACGACGACGGCAGCGTGAAGGGCGTGGCCACCGGCGACATGGGCGTCGCGCGCGACGGGACGCACAAGCCCGACTATCAGCCCGGGCTGGAGCTCCACGCCAAATATACCTTCTTCTCCGAAGGATGCCGCGGACATCTGTCGAAGGAGCTGATGCGCATCTTCGATCTGCGCGCAAACTGCGACCCGCAGACCTACGGCCTGGGCATCAAGGAATTGTGGGACATCGCGCCGGATAAGCACGTTCCGGGTCGCGTCATCCACACTCAGGGCTGGCCGCTCAGTGAGACGGACGGCAACAATGGCGGCGGCTGGATCTATCACCAGGCGAACGGCCAGGTCTCGATCGGGTTCGTCACCTGGCTCAGCTACACCAACCCCTATGTCTCGCCGTTCAACGAGATGCAGAAGTGGAAGACCCATCCCGAGGTCGCCGCGCTGCTCGAGGGCGGCAAGCGCGTCAGTTACGGCGCGCGCGCGATCAGCGACGGCGGGCTCCAGTCGATCCCCAAGCTGGTGTTCCCGGGGGGCGCGCTGATCGGCGACAGCGCGGGCTTCCTCAACGTGCCGCGGATCAAGGGGACGCACACCGCGATGAAGAGCGGGATGATGGCGGCCGAAGCGGCAGCGGACGCGATCCTGTCGCAGCGCCAGCACGACGAACTAGTGGCCTATCCCGCGGCGTTCGAGACGTCGTGGGTGAAGAAGGAGCTGTCGATCGTCCGCAACGTCGCGCCGCTGGTCAAGAAGTGGGGCGACTTCATGGGCTCGGGCCTGTCGGGCGCCGCGATGTGGATGGAGCATCTCGGGCTCAAGTGGCCGTTCACGCTCCGCAATCATGCCGACCACGAGACCTTGTGGCGCAAGGACCTCGTCAAGCCGCCGGTCTATCCCAAGCCCGACGGGGTGCTGACCTTCGACCGGCTGTCGAGCGTGTTCCTGTCGAACACCAACCACGAGGAAGACCAGCCCGTCCACCTGACGCTCAAGGACTCCGACGTGCCGGTCAAGTACGACCTGCCGATGTACGACGAGCCGGCGCAGCGTTACTGCCCGGCGGGAGTGTACGAGATCGTGGGCGAGGAGGAAGGCGACCCGAAGTTCGTGATCAACGCGCAGAACTGCGTCCACTGCAAGACCTGCGACATCAAGGACCCGACGCAGAACATCAACTGGGTGGTGCCGGAGGGCGGCGGCGGGCCGAACTATCCGAATATGTAGCGCGGCGGGCAAGGCGTAGCGCAGCTACGCCGAGCCTCCAGCCGCGCTCGGCCGGCGGCGCGCCGAGCGCCGTCCGACGACGCGGCTTTGCCGCGGCGCGACCTACTTGCTTCGACAATGAGGCGACGGCTCACCGCCAGCGCCCCGTCTCCATCCACCGGAGCACCGGCCCCAGCGGCGCGATCCAGATCACGCCGGCGACCAGGTAGAACGCCAGCTGCGCGACCGCGGGCCAGCGGCCGATCGTCCCCGACAGGCTCGCGATGAGCACACACCACACGATCGTCAGCGCGAGGATGCCGAGCGCCCCGGCAGGCTTGCGCCAGCTCGGCGTCATCGTTCGAACCAGCCCTGTTCGGTGATCACCGCGTCGAGCGGGACGTCCCACAATTCGGGCGGGATGCGATCGACCTGCTGGACCGAATAGGCGACGCCGATCCGCTTCGCCTGCGGGAAGCGCGCGAACACGCGGTCGTAATGCCCCGCGCCCTGGCCGATGCGGTTGAGCGCCGCGTCGAACGCTACGAGCGGGGTGAGGATGATGTCGGGCGTGCGATCCTCCGCCGCATGATGCGGCTGGTGGAGCCCGAACGGGCCGGGGTGAAGTGCCGCCATCGGCGCCCACGCCAGGAAACGCATCGGTGTCTCGCGATTGACGATATAGGGCAGGGCGAGCTGCGCACCACGATCGAGCGCGGCGAGCGCGAGCAGCGAGGGATCCGCCTCGTACCGGACCGCACGGTAGCTTGCGACGGTGTGTCCGCTTTCGAGCAGTGCGACGAACGCGGCGGGGGGATGGATCGCATGCGATCCGAACGCGGCCCGTGCGGCCCGGGCCTGCTTGCGGAGGGCCTGCTTGGCCGCGGTGGGGGATGTGTCGTCAGCCACGGTGCAGAGCTGCCCCGCGGCGAAGCTGAACCGTGACATCGGACGGCACGCCCCGCTCGGGCGACGGCAGGGCGGTTCCCGCAGCAGGCGGCTTCATCGCTCGTCTTCGCGGCTGGGCGGTGGCGGGACCGCTATGGTCGTTTGCCGGGTTATCCACTGACGCACGGTACGTCAGGTGGGGACCATGTGCGTCGGGCCAGGGCCCGGGCAGGGACAGCCCCCAATGGATGATGAATAGCCTCAGGGATAATAAGAGCTCGTGCCCAGCAGTACCCGCCGCCTGACACTTAGGCGTTCGCCGCGTCCGCCTCAAGGGCATCGGCGAGAGTTTCGAGCCGCGCCGCGACCGTCGCCAGCGTCTTGTCGTCGGCGATCGCCGCGGGGGGCGGCGCGTTGAGCGTCTCGTCGAGCGAGTCGGCGAGCATCAGCGCGATCAGCAGCATCTCGCGCTCCGTGCCCTGCGCGCCGGCGGCGCGACGCGCGGCGGGCCAGCGCTCCGCGAGCATCGCGCCGAGCGCCTGGACCCGCGCCTCGCCGCCGTCGGCGCAGGCGACCGTGTGGGCGCGGTCGCCGACCTGAAAGGTGACCTGCGCCATCAGCCGGCCCCGACGTCGCCGCGCGCAAGCACGTCGTCGAGCGCGGCCACGGCCTCGCTCATCCGCGCCTTGAGAGCGGCGTGACGCGCCCGGATCGCCTGTGCCTCGCGCTCGCGGCGGGCGGCCGCCGACTCGATCCGCGCCAAGGCGGCGTCGATTCGGGCGAGCGGGGAAGCGTCGACATCAGCCATTCCCATACGATTAGCACCCCACCCCCGGTCGGCAAGCCGCTTTCGCGCCCGGCGGTTGACGTGCGCGCCGCCCAACCGCAAAGGCTTGCCGCAGCTGCGAACGGGAGGAGATGCGCGCGTGACCAAGGTGGCGATCAACGGCTTCGGACGGATCGGGCGCCTTGTCGCCCGCGCGATCCTGGAGCGGGGGGGCAGCGACCTCGATCTCGTCGCGATCAACGACCTCGCCGACGCGAAGTCCAACGCCTGGCTGTTCAGCCGCGACAGCGTCCACGGCAGGTATCCGGGGACGGTCGCCGCCGAAGGCCAGGACCTGGTGGTCGACGGCAAGCGCATCCGCGTCACGGCCGAGCGCGATCCCGCGAACCTGCCGCACCGGGAGCTGGGGGTCGAGCTGGTCCTCGAATGCACGGGGTTCTTCACCGACCGCGCCAGTTGCCAGAAGCACATCGACGCGGGCGCCAAGAAGGTGCTGATCTCCGCGCCGGGCAAGAACGTCGACCTGACCGTCGTCTACGGCGTCAACCATGACAAGCTCGAGGCCGCGCACACGATCGTCTCGAATGCGAGCTGCACCACCAACTGCCTCGCCCCCGTCGCCAAGGTGCTGAACGACACGCTCGGGATCGAGCGCGGGTTCATGACGACGATCCACGCCTATACCAACGACCAGAAGATCCTCGACCAGATCCACCCCGACCTGCGCCGCGCGCGTGCCGCGGCGATGAGCATGATCCCGACCACCACCGGCGCCGCCCGCGCGGTGGGCGAGGTGCTTCCAGAGCTCAAGGGCAAGCTCGACGGCTCGTCGGTCCGGGTCCCCGTGCCGGACGGGTCGCTCGTCGACCTGACCTTCACTCCGAAGCGCGCGACCACGCGCGACGAGGTCAATGCGTTGCTCAAGGCGGCGGCGGAGAGCGGGCCGCTCAAGGGTGTGCTCGACTATTCGGAGGATCCGCTCGTCTCGATCGACATCGTCCACACGCCGGCAAGCTCGACGGTGGACAGCCTGGAGACCGCAGTGATCGACGGGACGCTGGTCCGTGTCGTCTCGTGGTACGACAACGAATGGGGCTTCTCCAATCGTATGGTGGATACCGCCACGGCGATGGCCAACCTGGGGTGAGCCGAGGCCATCCTCCGTTCGCTCCGAGCGAAGTCGAGGAGCATTGCGCTTTGCCGCGTGTCTCGACCTCGCTCGACACGAACGGTCGGGCGGGTCGGCTCCTCGGCATTGCGCGGCACGCTTATCCCAAGGCGCCGATGGAGGTGATCGAGGCTGTCGACGTGTCCTGCGCGAGCGGCATCCACGGCGACTATCGCGGAGCGATGAAGGGCAGGCCGCACAAGCGGCAGGTGACGTTGGTCGAACGCGCCGACTGGGACGCCGCGTCGGCCGAGGTGGGCGCGGCGCTGCCCTGGCAGGAGCGGCGGTCGAACCTGCTGGTCGACCTCGACCTGCCGCAGACGCCCGGCGCGCTGGTGCGGATCGGGGCAGAGGTGGTGCTGGAGATCACGCGCGAGACCGACCCGTGCGAGCGGATGGAGGCGCTCGCGCCCGGCCTCAAGGCGGCGCTGCTGCCGGACTGGCGGGGCGGGGCGTGCGCCAAGGTGGTGACCGGCGGGCGGATCGTCGTCGGTGACGCAATCAGGATCGAGGAAGCATGGCCAAGTCTTTTCGAACGCTCGACGATCTCGGCGACATCCGGGGCAAGCGCGTCCTCGTCCGCGAGGATCTGAACGTTCCCTTCGCCGATGGGGCGGTCACTGACGACACGCGGCTGCGCGCGACGGTTCCGACCGTCGCCGAACTCGCCGACAAGGGGGCAATCGTGCTGGTGCTCGCGCACTTCGGGCGGCCGCAGGGCGTACCGAGCCCGGAGTTCTCGCTCGCGCAGGTGGTACGGCCGTATCAGGAGGTGCTCGGCCGCCCGGTCCGCTACATCGACTGGGAGGGCGACACCGCGGCGGTCGCGACGATGCGAGCAGGGGACATCGGCGTGCTGGAGAACACCCGCTTCTTCGGCGGCGAGGAGAAGAATGCACGCGAAGTGGTTGAGAGGTTTGCCGCATTGGGCGACCTCTACGTCAACGACGCCTTCTCCGCCGCGCACCGGGCCCACGCCTCGACCGAGGGGCTCGCGCACCGGCTTCCGGCCTATGCCGGCCGTGCAATGCAGGCGGAACTCGAGGCGCTGGAGAAGGCGCTCGGCGTCCCCGAACATCCGGTCGGCGCGGTCGTCGGCGGAGCGAAGGTCTCGACCAAGCTCGACGTGCTGAAGCATCTGGTCGGCAAGGTCGATCATCTGATCATCGGCGGCGGTATGGCCAACACCTTCCTCGCCGCGCGCGGGGTCGATGTGGGCAAGAGCCTGTGCGAGCACGACCTCACTGGCACCGCCGAGGAGATCCTCGACGCCGCCGACACGGCCGGCTGCACCGTCCACCTGCCGTACGATGTCGTCGTCGCCAAGGAGTTCAGGGCCAACCCGCCGACGCGCACCGTCAATGTCCACGAGGTCGCCGCCGACGAGATGATCCTCGACATCGGCCCCGCCGCGACCGAGGCGCTGGGCGACGTCCTCAAGACCTGCCGCACGCTCGTCTGGAACGGCCCGCTCGGCACGTTCGAGACGCCGCCGTTCGACGCGGCGACGGTGGCGCTGGCCCGGACCGCGGCGGCGCTGACGAAGGAGGGCGGGCTGGTCTCGGTCGCCGGCGGCGGCGACACCGTTGCGGCGCTCAACCAGGCCGGCGTCGCGGGCGACTTCACCTTCGTCTCGACGGCGGGCGGTGCCTTCCTCGAATGGATGGAAGGCCGCGAGCTGCCGGGGGTGGCGGCGCTTTCGGCTTGAGACCGTCCTGAGCCGGTGCTACGTTTAACTCGTTAAACGGAGGGCGGCTATGCTTGGCGTTCGACTCGACGACGATCTTGAACAGCGGCTCACCGCTGTCGCCCGGACGCAGGGTCGCAGCAAGAGCGACATCGCGCGCGATGTGATCCGCCGCTACGTCGACCTTCACGACGCCGCGCTCCGGGCTGAGGCCAAGCGGCAGTCGCTTTCGGCGGCGGCGCTCGATCGCGCCGAGGACTATGCGTTCTGGGAGGCGATCGAAGCCGAGGATCAATGGAAGTAGCGCGCGGAGCCGTCGTGCTCGCCTCCGGCCCCGGGGAGTACAGCCGCAAGCCGCGCCCGTTCCTGGTGGTGCAATCGGACCTGTTCAACGAAGCGCACGGCTCTTTCTCGCTGTGCCCGATCACTTCGATCCTGACGCGGAACCCGCTCTTTCGCGTGCCGGTCGCATCGGAGTTGTCGAACGGGCTCCTCGAGGACAGCGAGGTGCAGGTCGACAAGATCCAGTCGCTCCGCCGCGAGCGCATCGTGCGCCGGCTGGGTGACGTCAACGCGGATCAGATGGAGCAGGTCGACCAGGCGCTCCGCCGCTGGCTGGCGCTCTAGCGAACACCGATCACAACAACCTTCTGGGGACAAGACATGGCCGACACTCGTGACGTGATGATGGCGCAGATGGTAAGCGGGGCGGGGTTCATCGCCGCGCTCGACCAGAGCGGCGGGTCCACCCCCGGCGCGCTCAAGGCGTATGGCGTTCCAGAGGGCTCGTGGTCGGGCGACGAGGAGATGTACCGGCTGATCCACGAGATGCGCGTCCGGATCATCACCGCGCCCTCGTTCAACGGGGCGAAGGTCCTCGCCGCGATCCTGTTCGAGCGGACGATGGACGGGGAGGCGGACGGCGTGCCGGTGCCGACCGCGCTGTGGAACCGCGGCGTCGTCCCGTTCCTGAAGATGGACAAGGGGTTGGAGGCGGAGACGGACGGCGTTCAGCTGATGAAGCCGATCGACGGCCTCGACACATTGCTCAAGCGGGCGAGGGGACTCGGCGTCCTCGGCACCAAGATGCGCTCGGTCGTGAAGAGCGCTTCGGCCACCGGGATCGCCGCGATCGTCGAGCAGCAGTTCGAGGTCGGCCAACAGATCATCGCCGCCGGCCTCCTCCCGATCCTCGAGCCCGAAGTCTCGATCAAGGCCGAGAACCGCGCCGAGATCGAGCGGATGCTCGCGGGCGAGATCGCCAAGCGGCTCGATACGCTGACCGGCGACCAGCGGGTGATGCTCAAGCTTTCGATCCCGGCCGAACCCGACGCCTATGCCGCGCTTGTCGGCCACCACCGCGTCGCGCGCGTCGTCGCGCTGTCGGGCGGCTTCCCGCGCGACGAGGCGTGCGAGCATCTGGCGAGGAACCACGGCATGATCGCGAGCTTCAGTCGCGCGCTGCTCGAAGACCTGCGCCACGGCATGGACGACGCGCAGTTCGACGCGGCGCTGGGCGCGGCGATCGACCAGATCTACGCCGCGTCCACGATCAAACGCTGATGGTCGACCGGCATCACGAGCCCGAACGGGCCTGGGTCGCCGTCGACGGCTATGTCGAGGCCAAGCTCCTCGGCCCTGACGCTGCGCTGGCGGCAACGCTGGCGGCGAACGCCGCAGCCGGGCTGCCGGACATCGACGTCTCGCCGCCGCAGGGCAAGTTGCTCCACCTGCTCGCGCGGATGTGCGGTGCGACGCGCGTGCTGGAGGTGGGGACACTCGGCGGCTATTCGACCCTCTGGCTGGCGCGCGCCGTGGGCGAGGGCGGGACGGTCGTGACGCTCGAGATCGACCCGCATCACGCAGAGGTCGCCCGCAGAAACCTCGACCAGGCCGGGGTCGGCGAACGGGTCGAGGTGATCGTCGGGCCTGCGGTGGAGACCCTGGCGGCTCTGTCCGGGTCGTTCGACTTCGTGTTCATCGACGCCGACAAGCAGGGCAATGTGGCGTATCTGCGCGAGGCGCTGCGGCTGTCGCGGCCGGGCGCCGTGATCGTCGTGGACAACGTGATCCGCGAAGGCGGGGTGCTGGACGCGGAGAGCGACGACCCACGGATCCAGGGCACCCGCGCGCTGTTCGACGCGGTCGCCGCCGAGCCGCGGCTCTCGGCGACCGCCATCCAGACGGTCGGCGCGAAGAAGTGGGACGGGTTCCTGATCGCGATGGTCTCCGGGTGAGCGTTCCGCGCGAGTTCGCCTATCACCGCTCGGTCGCGCCGATGATGTGGGTGCTGGTCGCGATCGCCTCGGTCGAGCTGATGGTGACCCACCTGCTGGTCGCGCTGCTGATCGGGCGCACCGTCGCGCTGATCCTCTCCGCCCTCACGCTCGCCGCGGTGATCTGGCTGGTGGGCGTGATCGCGTCGATGCGGCGGCGGCCGGTGCTGCTCGACGACACGATGCTGACGATGCGGGCGGGTTCGCTCAAGCAGATCGCGGTGCCGCTGACGAATGTCGCAGGACTGCGGGCGAGCTGGGACGCGGCGGCGGTGAAGCAGCCGACGGTCCGCAACCTCGCGCTGATCAGCTACCCGAACGTCGTCGTCGATCTGAAGGAGGCGCTGCCGGATCGGCGGGCGACCCGGGCGATCGCGCACCGGCTCGACGATGCCGCGGCTTTCGCCCGCGCGCTCGAGCGGCTAGTCGCGGCGCGATGACCGAAGACGATCCGCTCGGCCCGCTCGATCCCGAGTTCGCCGCCAGCTTCCGACGCGACGACAGGCGGCCACCGTGCCAGCTCTACCTGATCTCGCCGCTCGATGTGGGCGGCGCCTTCCCGGACCGGCTCGCCCGCGCGCTCGATGCGGGGCCGGTCGCGGCATTCCAGTTCCGCGTGAAGGACATCGACCAGCACGCCGCTGCGGCATTGGCCGAACCGCTCCAGCGGATTTGCGCCGAGCGCGAGGTGGCGTTCCTGGTCAACGACAGCGTCGCGCTGGCCAAGCGTCTCGGCGCGGACGGCGTTCATCTTGGGCAGGAAGACGGCGACCCGCGTGAGGCGAGGGCGGCGCTGGGGCCGTCGGCGCAGATCGGAGTCACGTGCCACGACAGCCGGCACCTGGCGATGGAGGCCGGGGACGCCGGCGCCGACTATGTCGCGTTCGGCAGTTTCCATCCGACCAAGACGAAGGCGGTGCGGCACCACGCCGAGCCGGTGATCCTGTCGTGGTGGTCGGCCCTGTTCGAACTGCCCTGCGTCGCGATCGGCGGCATCACCCCGGCGAACGCGGCGCCGCTGATCGCCGCCGGCGCGGACTTCCTGGCGGTGTCCGGGGCGGTGTGGAGCGGGGACGAAGCGGCAGCCGTGCGCGCGTTCACCGCGCTGCTGACGTGATGCGCTCGGCTCCAAGGTAACGATTGTTCGGGGCTGCGCGGACCCTCGCCCGCGATGAACCGTTGTTCCGCCTGCGTATCTGTTCAGCGAGGTCTTGAATGCGGTGGTTCCTTCCGGTTGCGGCGGCGGCTCTCTCGATCCCGGCCATCCAGGCGCAGGCGGCGCCCAACCCGCCGCTCGATCGGAGCGTCCTTCACGTCCAGGTCATCCTCGACATGCTCGGCTTCGGTCCCGGGGTGCTGGACGGGCGCGGCGGACAGTCGCTGGTGGCGGCGCTCAAGGGGTTCCAGGAGAGCCGAGGGCTGCCGATCACCGGCAAGCCCGACGCGGCGACGCTGCGCGCGCTCTATCCCTACCGCGCCAAGCGGCCGACCGCCACGATCGCGCTGACGCCGGAGATGCTCGCCGGACCCTTCTACCAGATCCCGAAGGACTATGCGCTCCAGTCGAAGCTGCCCACGCTCGGATACAAATCGCCGATGGAGAAACTTGGGGAGATGTTCCACACCACTCCCAAGGTGCTGATCGCGCTCAACTCGCCTCAGACCCGGCTCGCGCCGGGCGTCAAGATCGTCGTTCCCAACGCGCTGCCCCGCACCCGGGACTACGACCCGAAACTGCGGCCCGACTGGCGACAGACACTCGCGACCCTCAACGTCGACTCGACCCAGCCCAGGGCCGATCACGTCGTGGTCGACAAGTCCGACGGCGTGCTCCGCGTGCTCGACGCGCAGGACAAGCTGGTGGCGCAATTCTCGGCGACGATGGGATCGGAGCACGATCCGCTGCCGATCGGCACGTGGAAGATCTACGGCGCGGACTACAATCCGAAGTTCCACTACAATCCCAAGCTGTTCTGGGACGCGAAGAAAGGGAGCGATCCCGCGATGCTGCCGCCGGGGCCGAACGGGCCGGTCGGGGTCGTGTGGATGGATCTTTCGAAGGAGCATTACGGCATCCACGGCACCCCGAACCCCGAGACGATCGGGCGCGCCGAGAGCCACGGCTGCATCCGGCTGACCAACTGGGACGCCGCGCGGCTGTCGATGATGATCAAGCCGGGCACCAAGGCGGTGTTCCAGGATTGACGTCATGACCCGGCTCGGTTGGACAATCCTGGCGATCGTCCTGATCGCGGCAGTGGCGTTCGGATCGATGCTGTCGTTCGGCCCTGGACGGCCGGCGAACGTGCCGCGTCCGCCGGCCGGGCCTCCGACGGGAGCTGCCGACGAAGCCGGCCCACTCGTCGTGCCTGTCGAAGGAGTCGCCCGAACCGCGATCCGCGACAGTTGGGGAGAGGCGCGCGACGGCGGCGCGCGGGCGCATCATGGCACGGACATCCCCGCCCCCGCCGGCGCGCGCGTGGTCGCGGCGGGCACGGGGACGGTGGAGAAGCTGTTCCAGAGCCGGCTGGGCGGGACGACGCTCTACGTCCGTACGCCCGGCGGCGGGTGGATCCACTATTACGCGCATCTCGCCGGCTACGCCCCTGGCGTTCGTGAGGGATTGAGGGTCCGGGCGGGGCAGCCGCTCGGGTTCGTCGGCGACACTGGCGATGCGGGAGCGGGCAATTACCATCTTCACTTCGGCCTCCAGCGGATGCGCCCGGGTGAGCGCTGGTGGCAGGGCGAGGACGTCGATCCGTACCCGCTGCTTGCCCGAACCGCGCCCGCCCGCTAGATCGCGCCGGATCGGCCGCGCCGGCGCGTGCGGCCTCACGCTCTTTCCAGCAGGGATCCCCATGAAGATCAGCGGCGTGGACATCCGTCCGGGCAACATCATCGAGTACGAAGGCGGCATCTGGCGCGCGGTCAAGATCCAGCACACCCAACCCGGCAAGGGCGGCGCGTACATGCAGGTCGAGCTCAAGAACCTGATCGACAAGCGCAAGAACAACGTCCGCTTCCGCTCGGCCGAGACGGTGGAGCGGGTGCGGCTGGACACCAAGGACTTCCAGTACCTGTTCCGCGACGGCGATCAGCTGACCTTCATGGACAAGGACACCTACGAGCAGATCACGCTGGACGCCGATATCCTGGGTGACGCTGCGGCGTTCCTTCAGGACGGGATGGACGTGGTGCTCGAACTCTACGACGAGCGTCCGATCTCGGTCGAGCTGCCGAGCACGGTCGAGGCGTTGATCGTCGAGGCCGACGCGGTGGTAAAGGGCCAGACCGCCTCGTCCAGCTACAAGCCCGCGGTGCTCGACAACGGCGTCCGCGTGATGGTGCCGCCGCACATCGGCGCGGGGACGCGGATCGTGGTGGACGTGTACGAGCAGACCTACGTGCGGCGAGCGGATTGAGACGGATAGCGCAGCGATCCGCACGGTCGGCCGCTCGGTCGGCGAGCGCCAGTTCGGCCGACGGCGCGGCCTCGCCGCGACGCCCCTTCTTTGATCCCGAGTAGCCCATGCCCTCCCATTCCGGTCTCCTCACCGTCATCGACCGCGCCGCGCGCAAGGCGGCGCCCCGGCTGCGGCGCGATTTCAACGAGGTCCAGCAGCTCCAGGTCTCGCGCAAGGGGCCGGCCGATTTCGTGTCGATGGCGGACCAGCGCTGCGAGCAGACGCTCTACGAGGAACTGTCGCACGCGCGCCCGGACTGGGGGTTCCTGATGGAGGAGCGCGGCGAGATCGCGGGCGATCCGGACAAGCCGCGCTTCATCGTCGATCCGCTCGACGGCACGTCGAACTTCCTGCACGGGATTCCGCACTTCTCGATCTCGATCGCGGTCGAGGAGACGCTACCGAGCGGCAAGCGCGAGGTGACGACGGGTCTCGTCTACCAGCCGCTCACCGACGAGAGCTTCTGGGCCGAGAAGGGCCGGGGCGCGTGGGTCCAGTCGGAGCGGCTGCGGGTCTCGGCGCGACGGGACCTGTCGGAGGCGCTGATCGCGACCGGCATCCCGTTCCTGGGTCATGGCGACTTCGCACAGTGGACCCGCATCTTCGGCGCGGTCGCGCCGCAGGTCGCGGGAATCCGCCGGCTCGGCTCGGCGGCGCTCGACCTGGCCTGGGTCGCGGCGGGGCGGTATGACGGCTATTGGGAAAGCGACCTGAAGCCATGGGACGCGGCGGCGGGCATCCTGCTGGTCAAGGAGGCGGGCGGTTTCGTCACCGACTTCCGTGGCGGCGACCGCGCGATCGAGCGCAGCGAGTTCCTGGCCGCGAACGACGCGCTCCATTCCAAGCTGCACAAATTGGTCGCGGGTGCGCTGCGCTGATCGGGTCTTGCGATTCATTCTCAAGGGTCAGCAGCCTTGCCCGACTAATGGGGCGGGCCTAAAGCGACCCCGTTCCGTTCGCACTTGCGAGATGACGCTTTGGTCGACCTGTCACAATATCTGCCGATCCTGATGTTCCTCGGGGTCGCGCTGGCGCTATCGAGCCTCTTCGTCTTCCTGCCGATCGCGGTGGGGCGGCTGACGGGCGCGCACAAGCCGACCGTCGAGAAGCTCAGCGAATATGAATGCGGCTTCCCCGCGTTCGAGGACAGTCGGGCCCAGTTCGACGTTCGTTTTTATCTCGTTGCCATCCTGTTCATCATCTTCGATCTCGAGGCCGCGTTCCTATATCCTTGGGCGGTCACGGTTTTCACGCTCGGATGGACGGCATGGATCAGCATGATGATCTTCATCGGCGAACTGGCCCTGGGGCTGGTCTACGCCTGGAAGAAGGGGGCTTTGGATTGGGAGTAGAGATGCACTCCGGCCCCGTCGAACTGCTGCGCCCGGCGACCCCGGACGGAGTGGTGCTGCCCGATCAGGGCTTCTTCGACAGCCTCAACGGCGAGCTGACCGACAAGGGCTTTCTTGTCACCTCCGCCGAGGAATTGTTCCAGTGGGCGCGCACCGGCTCTTTGTGGTGGATGACCTTCGGGCTCGCCTGCTGCGCGGTCGAGATGATCCACGTCAATATGCCGCGCTACGATCTGGAGCGGTTCGGCGCAGCCCCGCGCGCGTCGCCGCGCCAGTCTGACGTGATGATCGTCGCGGGCACGCTCTGCAACAAGATGGCTCCGGCGCTGCGCCGCGTGTACGATCAGATGTCCGAGCCGAAGTACGTGATCTCGATGGGATCGTGCGCCAACGGCGGCGGGTATTATCACTATAGTTACAGCGTCGTGCGCGGCTGCGACCGGATCGTGCCGGTCGACATCTACGTCCCCGGCTGCCCGCCGACCGCAGAAGCGTTGCTCTACGGCATCATGCAGCTCCAGCGGAAGATCCGCCGCAGCGGGAGCATCGAACGGTGAGGGCCAAGACCATCCGTTCGTGTCGAGCGAAGGCGAGACACCCCGCCGTGGCACTCTGCACCTGTCCCTCGACTTCGCTCGGGACGAACGGAGACGTGGCATGAGGGCGCCCGCTCCCGCCTTCCTCGCGGACCTAAACGACGAGACGATCGAGGCGGCGCGCGCGGCGATCGGCGCCGGGTTGACCGACGCCTTCGAGCGCGCGGGCGAGGTCCAGCTGTGGGTCCACCGCGACGCGATCGTCCCCGCGCTCACCGCGCTACGCGATACGCCGGGTCTCGAATATCAGCAGCTCATGGAAATTGCGGGCGTCGATTATCCCGATCGTCCCGAACGGTTCGAGGTCGTCTATTGCCTGCTGTCGCTGACGCGGAATCACCGGCTCCACGTCCACGTCACCACCGATGACGAACAGCCGGTGCCGAGCGTCACCGGGCTATGGCCGGTCGCCGGCTGGCTGGAGCGCGAGATCTTCGACATGTACGGGGTGCTGTTTACCGGCAACCAGGACCTGCGCCGCATCCTGACCGACTACGGCTTCCGCGGACACCCGTTCCGCAAGGACTTCCCGCTCTCCGGCTATGTCGAGATGCGCTACTCCGAAGAGGCGAAGCGTGTCGTGTACGAGCCGGTGAGCCTGGCGCAGGACTTCCGCACGTTCGATTTCATGAGCCCGTGGGAGGGCGCCGAATACGTGCTGCCCGGCGACGAGAAGGCGAAGGGCGCCGCGCTGCCCGAGGCGAAGGGGGCGCCGACGCCGGTGACCGCCTCGCAGGTCCAGAAGGCGGACACGGCGGAATCGAAGACGCAGGCGCCGGCCGCGCCGAGCGAGGGCTACGCCAAGAAGGACGCGCCGAACACGACCGCGACCGGGGAGGGCGCGCATCAGCCGGACGTGTCGGCGGACCGCAGACCTGATTCCCGCGACGTGATCCCGGGCAAGGGAGGGCAGAACCAGTGACCGACACCCTCGCGATCAAGGATGAGCCAATCGATCGCTCGGTCGATCCCGCGGTCGACAAGATCGTCCACGCGACCGACGGCTCGCACCCGGAGACGGGCGACGTCGCGATCCAGAACTACACGATCAACTTCGGCCCGCAGCACCCGGCCGCGCACGGCGTGCTCCGCCTCGTCATGGAACTGGACGGCGAGATCATCGAGCGGATCGATCCGCACGTCGGTCTGCTTCATCGGGGCACCGAGAAGCTGATCGAGTACAAGACTTACGCGCAGGCGATCCCGTATTTCGACCGGCTCGATTATTGCTCGCCGATGTGCATGGAGCACACCTTCGTGCTCGCGATCGAGAAATTGCTCGATCTGGAAGTGCCGATCCGCGCGCAATACCTCCGCGTCTTCTTCGCCGAGCTGACGCGCATCTCGAATCATATGCTCAACCTCGGCAGCCACGTGATGGACGTCGGCGCGATGACGCCGAACCTGTGGCTGTTCGAGGTCCGCGAGGATTGCTACGGCTTCCTCGAGCGCGCGTCGGGCGCGCGGATGCATCACAATTACATGCGGCCGGGCGGCGTGCATCAGGACGTGCCGCTCAAGCTGCTGACCGACATCGCCGAATGGCTCGACACCCGCCTGCCGCGGCTGTTTGAGGACGCGATCAGCCTGGTCGCGGACAACCGCATCTTCAAGCAGCGCAACGTCGACATCGCGACGGTGAGCCGCGACGACGCGATCGCCTGGGGCTTCTCCGGCCCGATGATCCGTGCCGCGGGCATTCCGTGGGACCTGCGCAAGCAGCAGCCCTACGACGTTTATGCGAAGATGGACTTCGAGGTGCCGGTCGGCACCCGCGGCGACTGCTACGACCGCTTCATGGTGCGCGTCGAGGAGGTCCGCCAGTCGGCGCGGATCATGAAGCAGTGCCTGCGCGACATGCCCGAAGGCCCGATCGCCTCGCTCGACCGCAAGGTGGTTCCCCCCAAGCGCGCCGAGATGAAGAGCTCGATGGAAGCGCTGATCCATCACTTCAAGCTCTACACCGAGGGCTATCACGTCCCCGCGGGCGAGGTGTACGTCGCGACCGAGAGCCCCAAGGGCGAGTTCGGGGTGTATCTGGTCGCGGACGGCAGCAACAAGCCGTACCGCTGCAAGATCCGCCCGACCGCCTTCTCGCACCTCCAGGCGATGGACTTCATGGCGCGTGGGCACATGCTGGCCGACGTGACGGCGATCCTGGGAGCGATGGATATCGTGTTCGGGGAGTGCGACCGGTGATGTCGCGGCGTCGTGAAATCGGCGATACACTCGACGCATCGATGGAAATGCCGGAGCAGTATGGCTCGCGCCCGTTATGGCGATACCAGCGGGTTAGTGCATTGATCGGTTTCGTTGTGTTGCCGATTGCTCTGCTGCTAAATGGCGTCGGCATCCCAGAATATCTCCAAGATGCGGCTGGCATCGGCTTGATGATATTGATGGTCGTGGTCGCAGTGTACTTTATCCGCCGGGATCACCTTGTCCAGAAGCGAATTGATGAAACGGGCTCACCCCTTGCTGACAAAGAGCCGTACTAATGGCTGACGCCCCCACCATCCCCGACGAGGCCGAGACCCGCGCGCGCTGGGGCGCGTTCGCCTGGTCCGACGAGAGCCGCGCCAAGCGCGACGCCATCCTCGCCCGCTATCCCGCGGGCCGCGAGCAGTCCGCGTCGATCCCGCTGCTCGATCTCGCCCAGCGCCAGGTCGGCGCCGAGACGCAGACGCAAGGGTGGCTCCCCGTCCCGGTGATCGAGTTCGTCGCGCGCGAGATCGGCGTGCCCTACATGCGCGTGTACGAGGTCGCGACCTTCTACACGATGTTCAACCTTGCCCCCGTCGGCCGCTTCCACGTCCAGGTCTGCGGCACGACGCCGTGCATGCTGCGCGGCTCCGACGACGTGTTCGCGGCGTGCAAGAACAAGGGGTTGGTCAAGGGCCGCACCACCCCCGACGGGCTGTTCACGCTGACCGAGGTCGAGTGCATGGGCAATTGCGCCTCCGCGCCGATGGTCCAGATCAACGACGACAACTACGAGGACCTCGACTACGACCGCACGATCGCGATCCTCGAGACGCTCGCAGCCGGCGGCAGCCCCAAGCCTGGGACTCAGGAGCCGGGACGGCATACGGTTGAGCCGTACGGCGGGGTGACCTCGCTGCATGCGATGGTGACCGAGAATCACGATTACAGGCCCGAATGGGGCAGGGCGGAGCCGGCGGGAACGGACGCATGATCACCTCGCTGACCGACAAGGACCGCATCTTCACCAACCTCTACGGCTTCCAGTCGTGGCGGCTCGACGCCGCGCGTGCGCGTGGGGATTGGGACAACACCAAGGCGCTGCTCGACATCGGGCCGGACAAGATCATCGACATCGTCAAGGCGTCGGGCCTGCGCGGGCGCGGCGGGGCCGGCTTCCCGACGGGAACGAAGTGGGGCTTCATGCCCAAGGAGCCCAAGCCCGACCGCCCCAATTTCCTGGTCATCAACGCCGACGAGTCCGAGCCCGGCAGCTGCAAAGACCGCGAGATCATCCGTCACGATCCGCACAAGCTGATCGAGGGCGCGCTGGTCGCGGGCTTCGCGATGCGCGCGCGGGCGGCATACATCTATATCCGCGGCGAATATATCCGCGAGGCCGAGACGATGTTCGCGGCGATCCAGGAGGCGTATGACGCCGGGCTGATCGGCAAGAACGCCTGCGGCTCGGGCTACGACTTCGACGTCTTCTGCCACCGCGGCGCCGGCGCCTACATCTGCGGCGAAGAGACCGCGATGCTGGAATCGCTCGAAGGGAAGAAGGGCCAGCCGCGCCTCAAGCCACCGTTCCCCGCCGGGGCCGGCCTCTACGGCTGCCCGACGACGGTCAACAACGTCGAGAGCATTGCGGTCGCCCCGACCATCCTGCGCCGCGGCGCGGAATGGTTCTCCAGCTTCGGTGCGGAGAACAACAAGGGCACCAAGCTCTTCCAGATCAGCGGCCACGTCGAGAAGCCCACCGTCGTCGAGGAAGCGATGTCGATCAGCTTCCGCGAGCTCATCGAGAAGCATTGCGGCGGCATCCGCGGCGGCTGGGACAATCTGCTCGCGGTGATCCCGGGCGGCTCGTCCGTCCCGCTGGTCCCGGCGGCGGAGATCATCGACTGCCCGATGGATTTCGACGGGCTGAAGAAGGTCGGCTCGGGCCTCGGTACGGCGGCGATCATCGTCATGGACAAGTCGACCGACATCGTCCGCGCGATCAGCCGCATCAGCTATTTCTACAAGCACGAGAGCTGCGGCCAGTGCACCCCCTGCCGCGAGGGCACCGGCTGGATGTGGCGCGTGATGGAGCGGCTGCGTACCGGCGACGCCGAGATCGGCGAGATCGACATGCTCCAGCAGGTCACCAAGCAGGTCGAGGGCCACTCGATCTGCGCTTTGGGCGACGCCGCGGCCTGGCCGATCCAGGGCCTGATCAAACACTTCCGTCCCGAACTCGAACGCCGCATCCGCGAGCGCGGCGGCGATCTCGCCCCGATGCAGGAGGCGGCGGAGTGAGCGACGACCGCAGCCAGATGATGTTCGACATCCTGATTGGGATCCAGAAGGACCTCGGCGAGATCAAGCGCGATATCTCGTCGCTGAATGTGCGCGTGTCCGCCCTGGAGGATCATTTCCGGGGCACTCTTACCACTCTCTACGGCATTCAGGCCGACACCGGTCACCTCAAGGTGCGTGTCGATCGTATCGAGCGCAGGCTCGGTCTGAACGAGGTCGAACACTAATGCCCAAGCTTAAAGTCGACGGAATCGAGGTCGAGGTCCCGCAGGGCGCCACCGTGCTCCAGGCCTGCGAGATCGCGGGCAAGGAAATCCCGCGCTTCTGCTACCACGAGCGCCTCAGCATCGCCGGCAACTGCCGGATGTGCCTGGTCGAGGTGAAGCCCGGGCCACCCAAGCCGCAGGCGTCGTGCGCGCTGCCGGCCGCTGACAACCAGGAGGTCTTCACCACCACGCCGATGGTGAAGAACGCCCGCGAGGGGATCATGGAGTTCCTCCTGATCAATCACCCGCTCGATTGCCCGATCTGCGACCAGGGCGGCGAGTGCGACCTCCAGGACCAGGCGATGGCCTATGGCCGGGGCCACAGCCGCTTCGCCGAGAACAAGCGCGCCGTCACCGACAAGTACATGGGGCCGATCGTCAAGACGATCATGACCCGTTGCATCCAGTGCACGCGCTGCGTTCGTTTCGCCGAGGAGGTCGCGGGCGTCGAGGAGATCGGCGCGATCTACCGCGGCGAGAACATGCAGATCACCACCTATCTCGAACATGCCGCGACCAGCGAGCTGTCGGGGAACGTGGTCGATCTGTGTCCGGTCGGCGCGCTGACCTCGAAGCCGTACAGCTTCGAGGCGCGGCCGTGGGAGCTCAAGAAGACGCTGACGATCGACGTCATGGACGCGGTCGGCACCAACATCCGGCTCGACGCGCGCGGGCGGCAGGTGCTGCGCTGCGTCCCGCGAGTGAACGAGGACGTCAACGAGGAGTGGGCGCACGACAAGACCCGCCACCATGTCGACGGGTTGGTCCGTCGCCGGCTCGACCGGCCCTATGTCCGGGTCGGCGGCAAGCTGATCCCGGCGAGCTGGGACGAGGCGTTCGCCGCGATCAGGCAAGCGGCCGATGCGGCGGGCGACAGTGTCGCCGCGGTTGCCGGTGATCTGATCGACTGCGAGACGATGTTCGCGGCCAAGGCGCTGCTCAAGGAACTCGGCTCGTCGTGGCTCGAGGGGCGGCAGACGGGGATGGATTACGACACGTCCAGCCTCGCCGCGGTCAATTTCAACTCGACGATCGCGGGTGCCGAGCGCGCCGACGCGATCCTGCTGGTCGGCACCAACCTGCGCTGGGAAGCGCCGCTGGTGAACACGCGGCTGCGCAAGGCGATCAAGCGCGGCGCGAAGGTGTTCGCGGTCGGGCCGGAGACCGAGCTGACCTATAAGGTCGACTGGCTCGGCGCGGATCTCGCCGTGCTGGGCGATCTGCCTGAGCGGGTCACCGAAGCGTTCGGCCAGGCCGAGCGGCCGATGGTGATCGTCGGCGGCGGGGCGCTCAAGGGCGCACACGGCGCGGCGCTGGCGTTGGTCGAGCCGCTCAAGCTGGTTCGCGAGAACGGTTGGAACGGTTTCAACGTCCTCCACATGGCGGCGTCGCGGATGGGCGGGCTGATGCTCGGCTATGCGCAGAAGGGTGGCATCGCCGATCTGCACGACGCAAAGCTCACCTTCTTCCTCGGCGCCGACGAGTGCGACTTCACGAAATTCGGCGGGTTCAAGGTCTATGTGGGCCATCACGGCGATCGCGGCGCGCATCATGCCGACGTGATCCTGCCGTGTGCCGCTTATTCCGAGAAGTCCGGTACTTGGGTGAACCTCGAGGGGCGCGTTCAGCGCGGCGAGCGCGCCGCCTTCGCACCGGGCGATGCCCGCGAGGAATGGGCGATCTTCCGCGCGTTGTCCGAGGTGCTGGGCAAGACGCTGCCGTTCGACAGCCTGCCGGAGCTGCGCGCGGCGATGGCGCTCGACTGCCCGGACCTCGCTCAGCTCGGGCTGGTCCAGTTCCCCTGGAGCCCGCCCGCGCTCGACGCCGCCGCGTCGGGCGTGATGGACGGCTATCCGATCAAGGACTTCTATCTGACCAACGCCATCTGCCGCGCCTCGCCGACGATGCAACGCTGCTCGGCCGAGCTGATCCACGGCGAAGCCTTCGCGGAGGCGGCGGAATGACCGCATTCTTCAACACCTCGCTGGGCATGCCCTATGGAGCCGCCTGGTTCCTCGCCACGCTCGCGGGCATCCTGCTGATCGCGCTGCCGGTCATGCTTGCGGTCGCGATGATCATCTACGCCGATCGCAAGATCTGGGCGGCGATGGCGCTGCGGCGCGGGCCGAACGTGGTGGGGCCATGGGGCCTGCTCCAGTCCTTCGCGGACGGGCTGAAGGTCTTCCTCCAGGAGACGATCATCCCGTCGGCGGCGAACCGCGGGCTGTTCCTGCTCGCGCCGATCATCACCTTCACGGTGGCGCTGATCGTCTGGGCGGTGGTGCCGTTCCAGCCGTCTGTCGTGCTCGCCAACATCAACGTCGGGTTGCTCTACGTTCTCGCGGCGTCGAGCCTCGGGGTCTACGGGATCATCCTCGCGGGGTGGTCGTCGAACTCGAAATATCCGTTCTTCTCGGCGATCCGCGCCGCGGCGCAGATGGTCAGCTACGAGGTCGCGATCGGCTTCATCCTGATCTCGGTCGTACTGTGGTCGGGGACGTTCAACCTCACCGGGATCGTCGAGGCGCAGAAGGGCGTGCTGGGGACGCCGGTCAACGGCTTCTTCCTCAACCCCCTGTTGTTCCCGATGGCGGTGATGTTCTTCATCTCCTCGCTCGCCGAAACCCAGCGCGCGCCGTTCGACCTGACCGAGGCGGAGTCGGAGCTGGTCGCGGGCTACCAAACCGAATATTCGTCGATGGCCTTCGCGCTCTACTGGCTCGGCGAATACGCCAACGTCATCCTGATGTGCGCGCTGAACGCGACGCTCTTCTGGGGAGGCTACCTGCCCCCGCTCGACTGGGCACCGCTCTACCTGGTGCCCGGCATCATTTGGCTGTTCGCCAAGATGCTGTTCTTCTTCTTCTGCTTCAGCTGGGTGAAGGCGACGGTTCCCCGGTATCGCTACGACCAGCTGATGCGGCTGGGCTGGAAGGTGTTCCTGCCGGTCAGCCTGTTCTGGGTGTTCCTCGTCTCCGGCGTCCTGATGGCCTACCGGGTGGGATTCTGAAATGACGATCGCTTCAACCCTCAAGGCCTTCACTTTGTGGGAGTTCATCGGCGCGCATGCGAAGACGCTGAAGTACTTCTTCAAGCCCAAGGCGACGATCAACTATCCGTTCGAGAAGAACCCGCTGTCGCCCCGCTTCCGCGGCGAGCATGCGCTGCGGCGCTATCCGAACGGCGAGGAGCGCTGCATCGCGTGCAAGCTGTGCGAGGCGGTCTGCCCGGCGCTCGCGATCACGATCGAGGCCGAGCCGCGCGACGACGGCAGCCGCCGCACGACCCGCTACGACATCGACATGACCAAGTGCATCTACTGCGGCCTGTGCGCCGAGGCGTGCCCGGTCGACGCGATCGTCGAGGGGCCGAACCTCGATTTCGCGACCGAGACCCGCGAGGAGCTGATCTACGACAAGGCCAAGCTGCTCGACAACGGCGACCGCTGGGAAAGCGCCATCGCCGCCAACCTTGCCGCCGACGCGCCCTACCGTTAATGCGCGCCGACTTCGATTCCGACTTCCCGACACCGTTCGTGTCGAGCGTAGTCGAGACACGCTTCACTGGGGATACGTCTCTCGACTTCGCTCGAGACGAACGGAGGTTTGAGGTTCGCTCGTGATTCAGGCCATCGCCTTCTACCTGTTCGCGGCCGTCACGATCGCGAGCGGGGCGCTGACGATCTCGTCGCGCAATCCGGTCCATAGCGTGCTGTGGCTGATCCTCGCCTTCTTCAACGCGGCGGGGCTGATGGTGCTCGTCGGCGCCGAGTTCATCGCGATGCTGCTCGTCATCGTCTACGTCGGCGCGGTCGCGGTGCTGTTCCTGTTCGTCGTGATGATGCTCGACATCGACTTCGCCGAGCTGCGCGCCGGCTTCATCCGCTACGCCGGGCTGGGTCTCGCGCTTGCGGTGGCGTTGGTGTGCGAGATCTTCATCGGCATCGGCGCCTGGAGCGCGGGCGGGGTCGAGCTCGCCCGCCGCGCCGCCCCGACGCAAGCAGAGGTGTCGAACATCGCCGCGATCGGCCAGCTGCTCTACACCCGCTACCTGTTCGTGTTCGAAGGCGCAGGGCTGGTGCTGACCGTGGCGCTGATCGGCGCGATCGTGCTGACCCACCGCCAGCGCTCGGGCTCGCGCTACCAGAACATCGCCCGCCAAGTCGCCCGCCGCCCGCAGGACGCGACCCGCAACGTCAAGCCCGTGGTCGGGCAGGGGGTGTCGCTGTGAACGCGCAGATCGGGCTGATCCACTATCTCGTGGTCGCCGCCATCCTGTTCACGATGGGGGTGCTGGGCATCTTCCTCAACCGCAAGAACATCATCGTCATCCTGATGGCGATCGAGCTGATCCTGCTCGCGGTGAACCTGAACCTCGTCGCCTTCTCGGCGGCGCTCCATGACCTCGTCGGACAGGTGTTCGCGATGTTCGTGCTGACCGTCGCGGCGGGCGAGGCGGCGATCGGGCTCGCCATCCTCGTCATCTTCTTCCGCGGCCGCGGCTCGATCTCGGTCGACGACCCGAGCCGGATGAAGGGCTGAACGTGATCTCCATCATCGTCTTCCTGCCGCTCGTCGCGGCGATCGTCGCGGGTCTCGCCAACAAGGCGATCCCGGCGGCCATCGCCAAGGGGATCACGACCGGCGCGCTGTTCGTCTCGTGTGCGCTGTCGTGGCCGATCTTCATCGATTTCCTGTCGGGATCGCTGACCTCCACCGTCACCCCTGTCCTCCACTTCATGACCTCGGGCAGCTTCGACGTATCGTGGGCGCTCCGCGTCGACGCGCTGACCTCGGTCATGCTGGTGGTGATCACCAGCGTCTCGGCGCTCGTCCACCTCTACTCCTGGGGATATATGGACGAGGACCCGGATCAGCCGCGGTTCTTCGCCTATTTGTCGCTGTTCACCTTCGCGATGCTCATGCTCGTGACCGCGGATAACCTCATCCAGATGTTCTTCGGCTGGGAGGGCGTCGGCCTCGCCAGCTACCTGCTGATCGGCTTCTGGTTCCGCAAGCCCAGCGCCAACGCCGCCGCGATCAAGGCGTTCGTCGTCAACCGCGTCGGCGATCTCGGCTTCATGATGGGGATCTTCGGGACCTATCTGGTCTTCAACACCGTCTCGATCCCCGAGATCCTCGCCGCCGCGCCGCACATGGCGGGGTCGACGATCGGCTTCCTCGGCACCCGCTGGGACACGATGACGGTCCTGTGCCTGTGCCTGTTCGTCGGTGCTATGGGCAAGTCGGCGCAGCTCGGGCTTCACACCTGGCTGCCCGACGCGATGGAGGGACCGACCCCGGTGTCGGCGCTGATCCACGCGGCGACGATGGTGACCGCGGGCGTCTTCATGGTCTGCCGCCTGTCGCCGATGTTCGAGACCTCGCCGTTCGCGCTCAACGTCGTGATGGGGGTCGGCGCCGCCACCTGCATCTTCGCCGCGACGATCGGCACGACCCAGACCGACATCAAGCGCGTCATCGCCTATTCGACGTGCTCGCAGCTCGGCTACATGTTCTTCGCCGCGGGCGTCGGCGCGTATGGCGCGGCGATGTTCCACCTGTTCACGCATGCCTTCTTCAAGGCGCTGCTGTTCCTCGGCGCGGGCTCGGTCATCCATGCGATGCACCACGAGCAGGACATGCGCTTCTACGGCGGGCTGCGGAAGGAGATCCCGATCACGTTCTGGGCGATGCTGCTGGGGACGCTGGCGATCACTGGGGTCGGCATCTACGGGGTCGGCGGGTTCGCGGGCTATCACTCGAAGGATGCAATCCTTGAGGTGAGCTATGCCTCCGGCCGCGGGGTTGGGGCCTTCTGGGTCGGCACCTTCGCGGCGCTGTTGACCAGCTTCTATTCGTGGCGGCTGATGTTCCTGACCTTCTGGGGCAAGCCGCGCTGGGCCGGGTCGGAGCATATCCAGCACGCCGTCCACGACGCCCACGGTCATGGCCATGACGGGGCGCACGGCCACAGCGACGCCGCGCAGGAGGATGCCGGCCACGCACCCGACGCGCACTCGCGCGGTGCGGATCAGGTCCCGACCGGCACCGCGGGCTACCATCCGCACGAGAGCCCGGTGACGATGCTCGTTCCGCTGATCGTGCTCTCGCTCGGCGCGGTGTTTGCCGGCTTCCTCTTCCACGGCTGGTTCATCGAGCCGGACGCGGGCGAGCGCTTCTGGAAGGGCTCGGTCGCGTTCAACGAGCATCTGATGCACGCGATGCACGGCGTCCCCGTATGGGTGAAGCTGGCGGCGACGGTCGTCATGCTGCTCGGTTTCGCCGGCGCCTGGCTTGCCTATATCCGCTCGACCGACATCCCGGCGAAGTTCACCAGCACGTTCGAGGTCCTGTACGATTTCGTCGCGCACAAATGGTATTTCGACGAACTGTACGACCTGCTGTTCGTCCGCCCCGCCTTCGCGATCGGTCGGCTGCTGTGGCATGCGGGTGACGAGGGAACGATCGACCGCTTCGGTCCCAACGGCTCGGCATGGCTGGTCGGCGTCGGCAGCCGCATGGCCGGGCGGCTCCAGAGCGGGTATCTCTACACTTACGCCTTTGTCATGCTGATCGGGCTGACCGCGGCCGTGACCTGGGTGATCGCACGGTGACCTTCCCTATCCTCTCCCTGATGCTGGCGATCCCGGCGGTCGCCGCGGCGGCGTGCCTGTTCCTGTCGCCCTCGGCGGCGCGCTGGACGGCGCTGGGCGCGACGCTCGCCGATCTCGCGCTCGGCGTCGTCCTCTGGGCCGGCTTCCATGTCGGGGGCGACCAGTGGCAGTTCGTCGAGAGCGCGCCGCTGTTCGGGCGCTTCAACTGGGCGCTCGGGATCGACGGCTATGCGCTGCTGCTGATCGAGCTCAGCGTCTTCCTCATGCCGATCTGCATCGGCGCCTCGTGGAACGCGATCCAGCAGCGCGTCCCCGAGTACATGGCGATGTTCCTGTTCACCGAGGTGCTGATGCTCGGCACCTTCGCGGCGCAGGACCTGTTCCTGTTCTACATCTTCTTCGAAGCCGGCCTGATCCCGATGTTCCTGATCATCGGCATCTGGGGCGGGGCGAACCGGATCTACGCGAGCTACAAGTTCTTCCTTTATACGCTGCTCGGCTCGCTGCTCATGTTCATCGCGATGCTCTACATGAGCGTCACCGCGGGGACGACCAGCATCCCGGCGCTGATGGCGTATGATTTCCCGCCGCACGTCCAGACCTGGCTGTGGCTCGCCTTCTTCGCCTCGTTCGCGGTCAAGATGCCGATGTGGCCGGTCCACACCTGGCTCCCCGACGCGCACGTCCAGGCGCCAACCGCGGGCTCGGTGATCCTGGCGGGCGTCCTGCTGAAGCTCGGCGGGTACGGCTTCCTGCGCTTCAGCCTGCCGATGTTCCCCGAAGCCTCGGCGCAGCTGACCTGGCTCGTGTTCGCGCTCTCGGCGGTGGCGGTCATCTACACCTCGCTCGTGGCGCTGGTGCAGGCTGACATGAAGAAGCTCATCGCTTATTCCTCGGTCGCGCACATGGCGATCGTCACGATCGGGCTGTTCGCGTTCAACGCGCAGGGGATCGAGGGCGCGATGATGGTGATGCTGGGCCACGGCCTCGTCTCGGGCGCGCTGTTCCTGTGCGTCGGCGTGATCTACGACAGGCTCCACACCCGCGAGATCAGCCGCTACGGCGGACTGGCGATCAACATGCCGCGCTATGCTGTGTTCTTCCTGCTGTTCACGATGGCGTCGGTCGGGCTGCCCGGCACGTCCAACTTCGTCGGCGAGCTCTTGAGCCTGATGGGGACCTATCAGGTCTCGACCTGGATCGCCTTGCTTTGCACCACCGGCATCATCCTGGGCGCGGCCTACATGCTCTACCTTTATCGCCGCGTCGTCTTCGGCGAGATCAAGTCGGAGGAGGTCCGCGCGATGCCCGATCTCTCCAGCCGCGAGCTGTGGCTGCTCGCACCGATCGCCGCGGTCGTGCTGTGGATGGGAGTCTATCCGGAGAGCTTCCTCGCTCCGATGCGCGCCGACACCGCCCGCCTGCTCGCCCGCGTCGACCGCGCGCGCCCCGTCGGGGATGCGGCCCCGACCGCGGGCAAGACCGTCATCCCCGTTTCCGTCCATGCGGAGACGCATCCGTGAACTACGCCGCTCAGCTCGCGATGACCCTGCCCGAGGTCGTCCTCTCGATCGGCGCGTTCGCGCTGATGCTCGCCGCCGCTTGGGGCGGTCCGTCATCGACCCGCGCGGTTTCGTGGACCGCGGTTGCGGTGCTGATCGGCGCGGGCTTCGCGCTGGTCGGCCCGGCCTCGTCGGGCGGCGACGCCTTCGACGGCCTGTACCGCGCCGACGCCTTCGCCGCCTTCGCCAAGGTGCTGATCTTCATCGCCTCGGCGGTCGCGATCGTGCTCGCGCCGAACTTCTTCGCGCGGACGGCCGGCGACGACCTGCGCCCCGAATATCCCGTGCTGATCCTGATGTCGGCGGCGGGCATGTCGATCATGGTGTCGGCGTCGGACCTGCTGACGCTCTACGTCGGCTTGGAACTCCAGAGTCTCGCCGCGTATGTCCTCGCCAGCTTCATGCGCCGCGATCAGCGTTCGGCTGAGGCGGGACTCAAATATTTCGTGCTCGGTGCGCTCGCCAGCGGTATCCTGCTTTATGGGATCAGCCTGGTGTACGGCTTCACCGGCTCGACGCTGTTCTACGAGATCGCGGGCGCCTATGGGGCGGGCGGGACCAAGTCCATCGGTCTGATGTTCGGTCTGGTGTTCGTCTTCGCCGGCCTCGCCTTCAAGATGTCGGCGGTCCCGTTCCACATGTGGACGCCCGACGTCTACGAGGGCGCGCCGACCCCGGTCGCCGCCTTCTTCGCCTCCGCCCCCAAGGTCGCGGCGATGGCGCTGGCGGTCCGCGTCGCCGTCGGCGCGATGGGACCGGCGCTGTTCGAGTGGCGGCAGATCGTGATCTTCGCGGCGCTCGCGTCGATCGTCCTCGGCGCCGTCGGGGCGATCGGCCAGACCAACATCAAACGGCTGCTGGCCTATTCGTCGATCAACAACGTCGGCTTCGCGCTGATCGGCCTCGCCTGCGGCACCCGGGAGGGCGTGGCGGCGGTGCTGACCTATATGGCGATCTACGTCGCCATGACCCTGGGCTCGTTCCTCGTCGTCCTCCAGATGCGCGACGATCGCGACATTCCGGTGGAGACGGTCGCGTCGCTTTCCGGTCTCTCGCGGACGCGGCCCGGACTGGCGGCGGCGCTGGCGATCTTCATGTTCTCGCTTGCGGGCATCCCGCCGCTGTTCGGCTTCTGGGCCAAGTTCGCGGTGTTCGACGCCGCGGTCCGCGCCGGGCTGTTCCCGCTGGCGGTCATCGGCATCGCGCTGAGCGTGGTCGGCGCATATTATTACCTTCGTGTCGTCAAGACGATGTACTTCGACGAACCCGCTGCGGCATTCGGACCGAGTGACCCGGTCGAGGGCGGGCTGATCGCCGTCGCCGCGGTCGCGGTGTCGCCGCTCGGCTATCTGGCGATCCCGATCCTCTCCGCCTGGACGCTCGCCGCCGCAAAGGCGCTGTTCTGACGCGGATCGTCGCGGTCGCGGAAACGGGATCGACCAACGCCGATCTGCTGGCGCTCGCCCGGAGCGGCGCGGAGGAGGGTCTTTGGCTCCGCGCCGATCGCCAGCATGCCGGACGGGGACGCCAGGGACGCGAGTGGCGCTCGCCCGCCGGCAACTTCTACGGCAGCACGTTGGTCCGCCTGCGGAGCGGCGATCCGCCTGCGGCCACGCTCGCGCTGGTCGCCGCAGTCGCGCTGGAGGAAGCGGTGGCGGGGCTGGTCGATCGGGCGAAGCTCCGGCTCAAATGGCCCAACGATCTGCTGCTCGATCGCGCCAAGGTGTCGGGTATCCTCCTCGAGCGCGCGGAGGACGCGGTCGTCATCGGGATCGGCGTCAACCTGGCGTATCATCCCGATCTCCCCGACCGCGTGACTACCAGCCTGGCGCAGCACGGCGCGGCGGTCACCCCGACCGAATTCGCCGGGCGACTGGCCGATCTGTTCGCCGCCTGGCTCTTCCTGTGGCGCCTGGACGGCGTCGTTCCCGTCGCGCAGCGCTGGAGCGCGCGGGCGCATCCGCCGGGAACGCGCCTCGTCGCGAACCTGCCCGACGGCGAGATCGTGGACGGCGTGTTCGTGCGTCTCGCCGCCGACGGCGCGCTGGTGCTCGGCTTGGCGGATGGCGCGGAGCGTGTCATCCACGCCGCCGACGTGTTTCCCGTCTGAGGAGAGGGCCGATGCTGCTGGCGATCGATGCGGGGAATACGAACGTCGTCTTCGCGCTCGTCGATGGACGGACGATCAAGGCGCGGTGGCGGATCGCCACCGACCCGCGCCGCACGGCCGACGAATATGCGGTCTGGCTGACCCAGTTGCTTCAGATCGAGGGATACGCCCGCGAGGACATCTTGGCGGTGATCGTCTCGACCGTCGTGCCGCGCGCGCTCCACAACCTTCAGGTCCTCGCGACCAAATACTTCAAGACGGAGGCGCTGATCGCCGGGCGGGCGCCGGTGGAGTGGGGCGTGATGATCGACGTCGACGAGCCGGCGTCGCTCGGCGCCGACCGCGCCGTCAACACGATCGCCGCGCACGCCCTGCATCCGGGCGATCTGATCGTGATCGATTTCGGCACGGCCACAACCTTCGACTGGGTGGACTACCGCGGCGCCTACAAGGGCGGGATCATCGCGCCCGGCATCAACCTGTCGCTGGATGCGCTGGTCACCGCCGCCGCCAAGCTGCCGCGCGTCGCGATCGAGGCGCCCGAGGGGAACCTGTCGGTGATCGGGCGCAACACCGTCGATCAGATGAACATCGGCATCTATTGGGGTTACGTCGGACTGATCGAGGGGCTGGTCGCGCGCATGAAGGCGGAGGTCGGGCGGCCCTGTACCGTGATCGCGACGGGCGGCCTGGCGACGCTGTTCGAGCGGCAGACGAGCGTGTTCGACGCCATCGAGCCCGACCTGACGATCCAGGGACTGGCGATGTTGGCCGAGCGCGCCCATATTTCATGACAATGACGCGGCCCGCCCGCGTTCTCCCTCTTCCTGAACGGCGAAGGCCGTTCTCGCCCGCACCGTTCGCGCGGCGCTACGATTGGACCTGAATGACTCCGCAAGACGAATTGATCTTCTGCGCGCTCGGCGGCTCGGGCGAGATCGGCATGAACGTCAACCTCTACGGCTGCCGCGGCAAATGGCTGATGGTGGACATGGGCGTGACCTTCGCCGACCACAGCTATCCCGGCATCGACCTGGTCCTGCCGGACCTCCGCTTCATCGAGGAGCGTGGCGAGGCGCTGGTGGGTATCGTGCTGACGCACGGGCACGAGGATCATATCGGCGCGCTGCCGTATCTGGCGGAGGACCTTGGCGTGCCGCTCTACGCGACGCCGTTCACCGCAGGGCTGATCCGGGGGAAGCTCGAGGAGGAGCGGATCGCCGATCGGGTCACGCTGCGCGTGATCACGCCGGGAGAGCGGTTCTCGGTGGGGCCGTTCGCGATCGACTATGTGCCGATGGCGCACTCGATCCCCGAGGCGAACGCGCTGTTGATCGAGACGCCGTTCGGTCGCGTGTTCCATTCGGGCGACTGGAAGTTCGATCCGGCCCCGGTGCTCGGCGCGCCCGCGACGCTCGAGCAATTGGAAGCGATCGGCGATGGCGGGATCGACGTGCTGGTCTGCGATTCGACCAACGTCTTCAACGCCGAGGCGTCGGGCAGCGAGGCTGACGTCTATGCCGGGCTGAAGGGCGCGGTCGCCGCGGCGAAGGGGAGGGTGGTCGTCACCACCTTCGCCTCGAACGCGGCGCGACTGCATACGCTCGGCGAGGTCGCGAAAGAGACCGGACGTCAGCTGTGCGTCACGGGGCGCTCGCTCGACCGGATCATCCGTGTCGCCAAGGCGACCGGCTATCTACGCGACCTGCCGCCGACGATCGACGCGGAGGCGGCGATGCGGCTCCCGCGCAATAAGGTGCTGATCGTCGCCACTGGCGGCCAGGGCGAGGCGCGCGCCGCGCTCGCTCGGATCGCCGAGGGCTCGCATCCGGTGAAGCTCGACGACGGCGACACCGTGATCTTCTCGTCCAAGCAGATCCCCGGCAACGAGGTCGCGATCGGCCGCATCCAGAACATCCTCGCCGGTCGCGGCGTGGAGATGGTCACCGAGAAGCAGGCGCATGTCCACGTTTCGGGCCATCCCGGACGGCCCGAATTGGCCGAACTCTACCGCCGGCTTCGGCCGCGCGTGCTCGTGCCGGTCCACGGCGAGATGCGCCACCTCCAGGAGCATGCGCGCTACGCGGAGGCGCAGGGGGTGCCCGAGGCGCTCGTGCAGACCGATGGCGACATCATCCGGCTCGCCCCCGGCGAGCCGCGCCGCATCGGCACGGCCGAGGTCGGCCGGCTGGTGCTCGACGGCGACGTGATCCTGCCGGCGGACGGCGCGACGATGAACGAACGGCGTAAGCTGGGGATCAACGGTCAGATCTCGGTCGCGTTGGCGATCGGGAAGGGGAATCGTCCGCTCGGCACGCCGGAGCTGCGGCTACAGGGTGTGCCGCTGGAGGAGGACCGCGAGGCGTTCCTGGCCGAGGCAGCGCAAGCGGCGGTCCAGGCGGCGACGAAGGGCGGCCGTGATCTCGACCGGCTGCGTGAGGACGTCCGGCTGGCGATCCGTCGCACCGCGACGCGCTGGACGGGCAAGAAGCCGATCGTCGACGTTCTGCTCGTGCGCGTCTGAGCCATGCGCCCGGCGTCGCTCGTCGCGATCTATATCCTGTTCTGGGTGTTTTCGGTGTTCCTGGTGCTGCCCTGGGGGGTTCGAACCTCCGCAGAGGCGGGAACTCAGCCGGTGCCGGGACAGGCGGAGAGCGCGCCGCACGAGTTTCGGCCGGGCCTGATCGCGGTGCGTGTGACGGCCGTCGCGACGGCGCTGTTCGCGTTATTCGTCGCCAACTATCATTACGGCTGGATCACGGCCGAAAGCCTGAACTTCTACCGCGATCAGTGAAGCCGGTCGGTCGCCTGGGCGAGGGCGACATAGAGCTTGCCGACATCGGAGGAGAGCAGCGTCACGGCGAGCGAAGCGCCGTCCCCTTGCGCCAGGACGATCCGCAACATCGTCTCGAAATCGTGGATGTAGCGGTTCACCACCTCCCGCACGGCCGGATCGACGTCGCACACTCCGGCGATCCGGCGCTGCTCCTCGGCGTCGAGCAGCCGTACCGCCCGGCGGGTGAACACCCCGCGATCGCCTTTGAGATACGCCCCCCAAGCGGTGTCGGACACCTCGCGCCCTAAGCTGCGGTCGATGTCGATTGCCGCCGAGTTCAAGGCCTCGATCAGCAAGGAGGCCCGTCTCGCGAAACTCTCGCGCCCGCTGACCTCGGCTTCGTCGATCTGTGTGCCGAGGATCGCGGCGGCTTCGCGGACGCGGGTGAGCTGCGCTTCGAGCCGGTCCGCGGCCCGCGTCGCTGCGGCGACCGCGGCTTCCGCCACTTCGGCAACGGCGGCGACCTGATGCTGCACCCCGGCCCCCGCCGCGCGCCGGAAGGCGTCCTCGCTGGCGAGCTCCAGGGCATGCGCGGCCTCGGGGATCACCTCCGCCAGGGTGTCGCGCGCCTTGTCGGCGGCGGAGAGCGCGGTCTCCTTGACCCGCAGCAGCGCCTCGACCAGCCGCGGGGCGGCCGATTCGACGAAGCCGTCGACCCGCTCGATCGCCGAGTCGACGGAATGTTCGAGGCCGGCAACCTTGTCTCGGCCGCGGGCAAGGCCGTCGGCGAGGGTTGCGGCGACCGCATCCGCGCTCCGGCGCTGTTCGGCAAGCGAACCCGCCACCGCATCGATCGCGGCATGGGTGCTCTCCGCCGCTCCGACCAGCGCCATCAGCTCCGGCTTGGTGGCGGCGATCCGCTGGCGGGTGGCGTCGGTTCGGGCGTCCAAGCGCGCCAGGGCGCCGGGCAGGGTCTCGTCGAGCTCGCGAGCCGCCGAATCGAGGGCGATCAGCAACGTCTCGGCGCTGGCGATCGCCTTGAGCGCCGCTCCCTCGCCCTCGCGCAGCGATGTCGTCATCGCATCGGCGGTGCCGCCGAGCGCCGCGATCGACTGGGCGAGCGCCTGAGCGCGCGCCGCACCGTCGCGCTGGAGTGTCGCCAGCCGCTCCTCGGCGCGTGCGACCCAGTTTTCGGTATCGCGCGCCAGTTCGTCGCTTGCGCTCCGCTGCTCGCCGAGCCGCTTGGCGAGCCGTTCGATCACCATCTCGACGATCTCGATCCGTTGGGCGAGGCCTTCCGCGCTGTCGCGAGCAGCGGTATCGAGTGCGGCCTGATGCGCGCCGAGCATCGCCAACATCGCTTCGCCTTGCGCGTTCATCCCCGCGCGGGCGCCGTCCATCGCGGCCGCCGCACGGCCGAGCAGGGCGTCGACCTCGCCCGCCATCTGCTCGGTGACAGCGGTGAGCCTCGCGCCGGCCACCTCGCTGCCGGTCTCCATCCGAAGGAGGTGCGCGGCGAGAGTCTGCGCCGCGCCGCCGGCGGTCACCTCCGCCTCGCGTCCGCGTTCGCTCAGAGCGGCGAGGCGACCGTCAAGCGCAAGCAGGTGCTCCCCGACTGCCAACGCGACTCCGTCGAGCTTGCCGGCGAGCGATGCCACCTCGCTCTCGGCTCTCGGCAACGCAATAAGGAGCGCCGCCAACCTGTTCTCGGCCGCGTCGACGCTGTCGCCGAGCGCGCCGGCGTGACGATCGGCGACAGCGACCTCGTCCGAAAGCCGGCTGCCGATCGCCTCCAGCTTGGCGGTGGCCGCATCGCCGACCGCGGTGAGCGCGCGGATCTGCTCGGCAACCATGGCGCGCCGCGACTCGAGAACGGCGTCGAGCGCAACAACCGCTCGCTGGAGCGCGTCGGCCTCGCCGCGCAATCCCCGCGCGGCGCCGACCAGCCGTTCCGCGTGACGGCCTCCTGCGATCGCCCCGATCAGCCAAGCAACCCCGAGCAAGAGGGGCACCGACACCGCGACCACCGCGAGCAGCCCGATCCGGTCCGGCCCCAATGGGCTGGTCGACCGGGCCGACCAGATCGCCACCGCTCCGATCCAGATCAGCGCCGCGGCGACCAGGACACCGGCGACGATCCTGCCGTCCCCCTGTGGAGGCGGCATCTCCTCCTCGCCCGCCGAATGGACCTCCTGCACCCATGTCGGCGGTCTCGACGGAGGCCGCCCGGCTTCCGCATATGCTTCGGCGTCGTCGCCGACCCAGACCTGCCCCCCGCTCATGAGCCTTGCTTATCACGAATCGGTCCCGCGCAAAGCCGGCTCAACGTTCGCTTAACCCTGTCGGACGTAATCGCCGGAGATGGCGTTCGATCCGGGTGCGATCAGTTCCAACCTGGCCGCGGCCGTGGGCGACGAGCCGGCGCTGATCGCCGAACTGAAGCTCGCGTTCGCCGAAAGCGCCGAGCGGGTTCTCGCCGCGATGCAGGCGGCCGAAGATCGCGAGGCGTGGATCGTGGCGGCCTCGCGGCTCAAGGGCCTGACCGCAAGCTTCGGCGCCGTCTCGCTGATGGCGCTCGCGGAACAGGCGCTCACGGCCGAGCGCCCCGACGCAATCGTGCTGCGCAAGATCCGCCACGCCGTCCGACGCTTGTAGCGCCCTTTGCCATGCCGCGCGCGTTTCCCTAACAGCGCGCGATGCTGGCCGGTCTGCTGTTCGCCACTCACGACGCCGAGGACCGTGCGGGCACGCTCGCGGCGACGCTGCCGTTCGGCGGATTGACGCTGATCGAATATCAGGCGCGACTCCTCGTCTCACTCGGCGCGTCGCAGATCGTCGTCGTGGTTCACCGGTTGACGCCCGAGCTGCTCGGGGCGCTCGCGCGGATCGGGCGAAGGGGCGTGCCCGTCGATGCGGTCCGGAGCGCGTCCGAGACCGTGGCCAAACTCCATCCGCTCGCGCGCGTGTTGATGCTGGGCGACGGCCTCGTCACGACCGCGGCGGCGATCGGCCCCCTCGCGGTCGAGGGTGGCGATGCCTTGCTCACGCTCGACGCCGCTCAAGCCGCTTCCGGACTCGAGCGCCTGGGCGGAACCGTCGTGTGGGCCGGGGCCGCGCGTCTGCAGATCGAACGAGTCGCCGAGGTCGCGGCGATGCCGCGCGATTACGACATGCAATCGGCGCTGGTCCGGGTGGCCGCACAGGCGCGCGCTCAGAACCTGATGCTCGCCCCGGGCGAGGCGGCAGCCGGGCATGGTGTCGAGCGGAGCGCGGCGGCGCTCGACGCGCGCGGGCGCGACGTGATGAGCGCGACGCTCGCGCGGCGCCCCGGATGGTTCGAACGCTGGATCGTCGCCCCGATCGCCCGTCCGGGCTTGGGGGTGATGATGCGTGGCGGCGTGTCGACGACGGCCCTCGCAGGCGTCGCGGGAGCGGTGGCGGCCGGTGCACTGATCGCGCTCGACTTCGGCTTCTCCTTGGCCGGAATGATCGGAGCGCTGGCCGCGACGATGGCGGCCTCGGCCGGGTCCACGATCGCATGGCTGCGCGACGAGACGTTGCTACGGCGCGCCTTCGCCGCGACGGAAGCCCTCTTGCCGGCATTGGCGGTACTGCTGCTCGGCCACGGGCTCGATGTCGCCCGAGGCGGGACGATCGGCGTCGTCCTTGCGCTGGGGTCGATCCTTCTCGCCGGGCTCGATGCGCGCGCGGGGCAAGGGCGCGCGCGTGCCGACTGGCAGGGCGGCCCGGGCGCATACCTGGCGGTGGCCACGCTGCCGACCCTGCTCGGCTGGCCGATCACCGGCCTGGCGCTCGCCACCGTCTATGCCGCGGGATCGCTCGCCGCGGCGATCGAGACGCTTCGCCGCGGCGCTTAGGCGGGCCTTAAGGAGAGTGCGGGTAGCGCCTCCACCATGTCGATCGACGCATCCGACCTGTCGACCTCCAGAGCCGCGGCGATCCTGGTCCGCGCCGGGAGAGCGGATGCGGTCGAAGCCCGGCGGCTGAACGCCGCGCTCGACGATTTCTTCCTTCCTGACGATGCACGCCTCGACGATCAGATGCGGGCGGCGCTCGCCGCGGGGCTGGCGCGCGCGGTCGAGGCGGTCGTACGAGAGATCGCCGCCTTCGCCGAGCGTTCGACGGGACGTGCGGTCCTGGGCGATGTCCTGCCGCGGCTGCTTGATTCGGGGTTGCTTCGCGACGCGCCGCTGTTGGCGGACTTGATCGGCGGCGCTCGCCAGGATCTCCTGGCGGAGGCGCTGCGCCGGACGGTCGCTCCGGCCGATCAGTCCAATCTGCTCGCGCGCTTGGCCGAGAGCCCCGACGGCGTGGTCGCCGCGGCCGCTGCGGACCTGCTCACCGCCGAGAACCGGGCGCGCGATGGGCGACGCGAACTGGCGCGGTCCGTGCACCAGCGGCTCGTCTGGTGGGTCGCGGCCGCGCTCCGCGAGGTTGCGGACGATGGCGCGGCGATCGAGCGTGCGCTCGCCGATGGCGCCGCGCGAAGCATCGCCGCCAATGCCAGCGCCGACCGGCTGGACGCTGCGGCGATGCGAGTGGCGAAGGCGATCGACCCGCGGCCCGCGGAGCTGGGCGAGCTGTTGGCGTCTTCGCTCGCCGATGCGCGTCCCGTCCTGGTCTTCGCGCTGGTGGCGCACTCGGCGTCTCTCGAGTTCGGCGAGGCGCGCAGCGTCGTGCTCGATCCCGACGGCGACCGGCTGTGGCTCCTGCTGCGGGCGCAGGGGCTCGATCGCGGAGAGATCGCGCGGATCGGCCTGATGCTGAGCGAGGCCGACCACCGCCGCGATGTCGAGGCGTTCGCCGACGTCCTCGATGCGATCATGGGTGTCGACCGCGAGGCGGCAGCCGACGCCTTGGCGCCGATGCGGCTTCATCCCGAGTTCCGCTCGGCGCTCCGGGCGCTGGCGAGGAGCAGGGCGTGACATCGCTCCTGACCAGTCTCGTCGGTCACGTCGACGCCCGGGACCGCTTCGTCGGCGGCGACGAAGCGTTCGCCGCGCTCAATGCGCGGGCGGGAGGAGCGATCGGCGCACCGCTCGCCACCCCGCAATTGGCGACGGTCGCGCGACTGGCGCGGCGGCTTGCGATCCCGGTCGCGCGACCCGTGACGATCGCCGATGTCGACGCCGATCTCGACTGCTGGGTCCGCGCCCGGCCGACCGCCGAGGGTGTGACGATCACGCTGGTGGAGGTGCGGGAACGTGCGCCGGCGCCCCGGCCGGCCTGGTCGGCGCCGACCGCCGCGGCGCCACCGGGCTGCGACTGGACCTGGGAGGTCGACGCCTCGCTCCGGTTCCGCAGGATCGACGAGGACGGCGCGGCGCGGTACGCGCTCGACCCCGCCGCGCTGCTCGGTCAGCCGCTGACCCGGACCTTCGCGCTGGAGCCGGGCCAGGGCGGGACGATGCCCCTGCTGGAGGCGTTCGCCGACCGACAGGATTTCGACGGGCAGCGCGCGACGGTGGGCGGCGCGCGTGCGGTCCGTCTCGCGGGGACAGCGATCCGCGACGCCACGCAGACCCTGCTCGGCTATGTCGGCGGTGTGTTCGAGGACGCGCCCGCCGATGCGTCGCTTGAGGCTCCGGGCGGCGAGAGCTTCAACCTTCAGCTCGAAGCCGCACTGCGCGCGCCGCTGTCGCGGATCGTGGCCGAGGCCGATGCCATGAACGCCGAAGTCGATGGCCCGCTGGCGCCCCATTACGTCGAATATGCCGCCGACATCGCCAGCGCCGGCCGGCACCTGCTGGCGCTGGTCGACGATCTCGCCGATCTGAATGCGATCGAGCGTCCCGACTTCAAGGTCGAACCGGACGAGATCGATCTGGCGGACGTGGCGCGCCGGGCCGGCGGTTTGCTGTCGGTCCGCGCGTCCGACTCGGGCGTGACGATCACCCGGCCTGCGCCCGACGTCAGCGTCGCCGTCTCGGGCGAGTTCCGCCGGACGTTGCAGATCCTGGTGAACCTGGTCGGGAACGCCGTGCGCTACTCGCCGCGCGGTGCGGGCGTCGTGATCGACGTCGAGCGGCGGGGAGACCGCGGGATCGTCAGGGTGGCCGATCAGGGCAAGGGCATCGCCCCGGAAGATCAGGCGCGGATCTTCGACAAGTTCGAGCGGGTCGACCCGAGCGAACCGGGGGGAAGCGGGCTGGGCCTCTACATCGCGCGGCGATTGGCGCGCGTGATGGGCGGCGAACTGTCGGTCGAGAGCGCGCCGGGCGAGGGCGCGCGGTTCACGCTCGAGCTGCCCGCGCGCTGATCACCGCCAGCGGCGGGCGGCGATGATCATGAGCAGGCCGACGACCGCCAGACCGGCGCCATAGTCGGCCCAGACCCGTTGACGGAGCATGAAGCTCGATCGAGGCCAGTCGACGTAGCCGAGGCCCTGCCCGATCCAGAGCACCCCCATCAGCGTCAGGACGACGCCGAGCGCAATCAACGGAGCGCGTGCGCGGCGCACCGCCTCAACGCTCCCCGGCCGGAACATAGGCGCGCTGGGCCGGCCCGGCATAGAGCTGACGCGGACGGCCGATCTTCTGATCGGGATCGGTGATCATCTCGTTCCACTGCGCGACCCACCCGACGGTGCGCGCCAAGGCGAACAGCGCGGTGAACATCGAGGTCGGGAAGCCGATCGCCGACAGGATCACGCCAGAATAGAAGTCGACGTTGGGGAACAGCTTCTTCTCGACAAAGTAATCGTCGCTCAGCGCCAGCTCCTCGAGCCGCAGCGCGGTGTCGAACAGCGGGTCGTTGACCTTGAGCGCGTCGAAGACCTCGCGCACGGTCTTCTGCATCACGGTCGCGCGCGGATCGTAATTCTTGTAGACCCGGTGCCCGAAGCCCATCAGGCGGAACGGATCGTTCTTGTCCTTGGCGCGTGCGATGAACTCCGGGATGCGATCGGGTGTGCCGATCTCGCGCAGCATGTTGAGCGCCGCTTCGTTCGCGCCCCCGTGCGCCGGGCCCCAGAGGCAGGCGATCCCCGCCGCGATGCACGCGAAC
Source organism: Sphingomonas sp. SP6 (assembly GCF_058313435.1). Lineage (NCBI taxonomy): Bacteria > Pseudomonadati > Pseudomonadota > Alphaproteobacteria > Sphingomonadales > Sphingomonadaceae > Sphingomonas > Sphingomonas sp. SP6. The sequence continues at coordinate 876,318 of NZ_JBZFLG010000001.1, read as the reverse complement.
GGGTTGGCGCCCGACGAACCCGCGAGACGGACGGTCGAGGTCGAGGCGTTCTGTTCGTGATCGGCGTGGAGGATGAAGATGCGATCCATCGCCTTCTCGACGACGGGGTTGACCTCATACTTCTCGGCCGGGACGCCGAACGTCATCCGCAGGAAGTTGCCGGTGTAGCTCAGCGAATTGTCCGGATAGAGGAAAGGCTGACCGACGCTGTACTTGTACGCCATCGCCGCGATCGTGGGCATCTTGGCGATCAGCCGGTGGCTGGCGATGGTGCGCTGGACCGGATCGTGGATGTCGGTCGAGTCATGGTAGAAGGCGGACAGCGCGCCGACCACGCCGCACATGATCGCCATCGGATGGGCGTCGCGCCGGAACCCGCGGAAGAAGCTCGCGAGCTGTTCGTGGACCATCGTGTGTCGCGTGATCGTATCGATGAAGCCGTCGAGCTCCTCGCCCTTGGGCAGCTCGCCGTTCAGGAGGAGGTAGCAGACCTCCATGAAGCTCGACTGTTCGGCCAGTTCGCCGATCGGGTAGCCGCGGTGGAGCAGCACGCCCGCGTCGCCGTCGATATAGGTCAGCTCCGACCGGCAGCTCGCGGTCGAGGTGAAGCCGGGATCGTAGGTGAAGGCGTCGGTCTGCGCGTAGAGCTTGCGGATGTCGATGACGTCCGGCCCGACCGTGCCCGAGAGGACGGGATAGTCGAAGTCCTTGCCCGAGAGCGAGAGCTTGGCGGTGTCGGTCATGGGATACTCCGAGTGAACTTCGTCAGGACAGGCGGTCGGCGATCCGGGCCAGGCTCTCGTCGCGCCCGAGCAGTTCGAGCACGTCGAAGATTCCCGGCGACGTCCTGCGTCCCGTGAGCGCGGCGCGGAGCGGCTGGGCGGCCTGGCCGAGCTTGACGCCCGCCTCCTCGGCCACCCGACGGACCGTGTTTTCGAGCGCCTCCGTATTCCAGTTGTGCACCGCGTCAAGAGCGGCGTGGAGAGCGGCCAGGACCGTCAACGCATCCCCCGCGAGAAGCGGGGCGGCATCCGCCGCGATCTCGATCGGGCGCTGCGCAAACAGAAAGGCGGCGCCGTCCACGAGCTCGTTCAGATTGGCGGCCCGCGGCTTCAAGGCCGGCATCGCTCGCGTGAGCAACGGGTCCGCATCCAAGCGGCCGAGTCGCTCGGCGACGAGCGCAGCGAGCCGCGAATCGTCCGCCTCGCGAATGTAATGGCCGTTGAGATGCTCGAGCTTCTTGAGATCGAACCGCGACGCCGACTTGCCGACCGCGTCCAGATCGAACCAGGCGATCGCCTCGTCGCGGCTGATGATCTCCGCGTCGCCGTGCCCCCAGCCGAGACGGAGCAGGTAATTGCCGAGCGCCTCGGGCAGGATCCCGAGTTCGTCGCGATACGCCTCGATCCCGACGGCGCCGTGGCGCTTGGAGAGCTTCGCCCCGTCCGCGCCGTGGATCAGCGGGATGTGCGCGTAAACCGGCTCCGGCCAGCCGTTGGCGCGATAGATCGGCAGCTGGCGGAAGGCGTTGTTGAGATGGTCGTCGCCGCGGATCACGTGGGTGACGCCCATTTCGTGATCGTCGACGACCACCGCGAGCATGTACGTCGGCGTCCCGTCGGAGCGGAGCAGGACGAGATCGTCGAGCTCGGCATTCTGCACGGTGACCTCGCCCTGGACGCGGTCGTGGATCGTGGTCGCGCCCTGGGTCGGGGCGCGGAGGCGCAGGACGTAGGGCTCGCCTTCTGGCCAGTCGGTCCGATCGCGCCACGGCGAGCGGATCCGCAGCGGCTGCTTCGCCGCCTGCGCCGCGGCGCGCATCGCGTCGATCTCCTCCGCGGTCATGTAGCAGCGATAGGCGTGGCCGCTCGCGACCATTGCATGCGCGATCTCGGCATGGCGATCGGCGCGCGCGAACTGGAACACGACGTCGCCGTCCCAGTCGAGCCCGAGCCAGCGCATCCCCGAGAGGATCGCGTCGATCGCGGGCTGGGTCGAGCGCGCGCGATCGGTGTCCTCGATGCGCAGGAGGAACGTGCCGCCATGGTGGCGCGCAAACAGCAGGTTGAACAGCGCGGTCCGCGCGCCGCCCAGGTGGAGGAACCCGGTCGGCGAAGGCGCGAAACGGGTGACGACAGGCGCCGCGGGGCCGCCCGCGGGATCGGTGGTTGCGCTCAAGCGCGCTTGCTCCCAGGCTGGAATCTCGATGGCCAGTTCAGCCGCAGCCGCCCGTAGCACGGCGTTCGAACCGCTTCAAACCAGCGGGCGGCGGTGGCGCGAGCCGGTGGAGCGCTGGCTGGAGGCGGAGCGCGACCAGCTGCCGCTCTGGTTGCCGGTGATGCTGGGCCTCGGCGTCGCCGCGTGGTTCGCGCTGCCGACCCGGACCGGATGGCTGGCGGCGATCGCGGCGGCGCTGGCGGTCGGCTGCCTGGGGCTGACCGCATGGCGCGGGGGGCGCGCGGGGCTTGCGGTCGCGGCAGCGGGTGGCGCGGTCGCGCTGGGAGTCGCGCTCGCCTGGGCGTCGGCGGAACGGGCGCGCGCGCCGGTCCTCGCCGCTCCGGTCGTCGCCGCGGTCGAAGGGCGGGTCACGCGCGTCCAGCATCTGCCGGCGCGCGAGCTGGTGCGGGTGACGATGATCCCGACGCGGATCGCGCCTACGGGCCGGCAGACCACCGTGCCGACGCCCAGGTCGATCCGGCTCAACGTCGCTGTCGGCGACGCCCCACCCGGGCTGACCGCCGGAGCGGTCATCCGACAGCGGGCTCGGCTGATGCCGCCGCCGTCGCCGGCGGTGCCCGGCGCGTACGATTTCGCCCAGGTCGCGTGGTTCGCCCGCCTGGGCGCGACGGGCCGGGCGTTCGCGCCGGTGACGGTGATCTCTCCCGGCGTTGCCGAAGACGGCCTGCGCTCGCGACTGAGCCGGCTGATCGAGGCGAGGGTGCCCGGCAGCGAGGGCGGGATCGCGGCGGCGCTGGCGACCGGCGACACGGGTGCGATCGCGGACGACGACTCGGAAGCGATGCGGCGGGCGGGGCTGGCGCACCTCCTGTCGGTCAGTGGCCTCCACATCACCGCGGCGGTGGCGCTGACGATGTGGCTGGTGCTCCGCGTGCTCGCGCTCAGTCCGGCGCTGGCGTTGACCGGGCGGCTGCCGCTGGTGGCAGGTGGCGCAGCGGCGCTGGTGGCGATCGGCTATACGCTCTTGACCGGCGCGGAGGTGCCGACGATCCGCAGCTGCGTCGCGGCGCTGCTCGTGCTCGCGGCCATGGCGGTCGGGCGGCAGGCGGTGACGCTGCGGCTGGTCGCGGCGGGGGCGGTCATCGTGCTGCTGGTCTGGCCCGAGTCGCTGGCGGGTCCAAGCTTCCAATTGTCGTTCGCGGCGGTGACCGCGATCATCGCGCTCCACGAGCACCCGAAGGTGCGTGCCTGGTTCCTGCCGCGCGACGAGGCCAGGTGGCGAAGGGTCGCGCGCGAAGGAGGGTCGCTGCTGCTGACGGGGCTGGTGGTCGAGGCGGCGCTGATGCCGATCGCCGTCTATCACTTCCACAAGGCCGGGCTGTACGGGGCCGTCGCCAACATCGTCGCCATCCCGCTGACCACCTTTGTCGTGATGCCGCTGGAGGCGTCGGCGCTCGTCTTCGAGCCGACGGGCCTGGCAGGGCCGCTGTGGTGGCTGCTCGAGCGGACACTGGCGCTACTGCTCTGGCTTGCCCACCGGGTCGCCGCCGCGCCGGGGGCGGTGGCGGCGCTGCCCGCGATGCCAGGCGGAGCGTTCGCGCTGATGGTCGCCGGCGGCCTGTGGACGGCGTTGTGGCGGACGCGCTGGCGCCGGCTCGGAGCCGCACCGTTCGCGGCGGGGCTCGTCTGGGCGCTGCTGAGCCCGACTCCGGACCTGCTGGTGACCGGCGACGGACGGCATCTCGCGATCCGAACCGCAGCGGGCGTCGCCGTGCTGCGCGACCGGGCGGGAGACTATACGTTGGACACGCTGGCGGAGAACGGCGGGGTGGACGGCGATCCGGTGTTCCTGGTCGATCAGCCCGAGGCGCGATGCACGCGCGACCTGTGCATCGTCGACCGTGAGGCGGGCGGGCGGCGGTGGCGCGTCGTGGCGACGCGAAGCGCCTACCGGGTCCCCATCGACGAGTTGATCGCGGCCTGCCGGGGCGCCGACATCGTCATCAGCGAGCGTCCGCTGCCGTGGCGATGCCGGCCGTCATGGCTACGGCTCGACCGCGACGTGCTGGCGACAACGGGCGGCGTGGCGGTGACGCTCGCGGCCGGGCGGGTCGCCACCGTCCTCCAGCCCGGCGACGAACATCCGTGGCGGGCAGTCAGTCGTAACGGCGGAGCAGCCCCGACAGCTTTCCCTGAACGCGGACCTGCGAGGGCGCGTAGCGCTGGGGATCGTAGGCGCGATTGGCGGGATCGAGGCGGATCATCGCACCCTCGCGACGGAAGTATTTGAGCGTCGCCTCGCTGTCCTCGATCAGCGCGACCACGATCTCGCCGTCGCGCGCGACCTCCTGACGGCGGATCAGCGCGAAATCGCCATCGAGGATGCCCGCCTCGACCATCGAATCTCCCGAGACCTCGAGCGCGTAATGCTCGCCCGAGCCGAGCAGCGCGGCGGGGACGGACAGCGTGGTCGAGCCCTCGAAAGCCTCGATCGGGGCGCCCGCGGCGATGCGGCCGTGCAGCGGGATCTCGACGGTGTCGTTCGCCGGCTCGGGCCGGGGCGTGGCGGCGCGCGTCGGCTTCTTCGCCTCGGCGCGCTCGGGCATCTTGATCACCTCCAGCGCGCGGGCGCGATTGGGCAATCGGCGGAGGAAGCCACGCTCCTCGAGTGCGGAGATCAGGCGATGGACCCCCGACTTCGACTTGAGGTCGAGCGCGTCCTTCATCTCCTCGAACGAGGGCGAAACCCCGGTCTGGGTCAGGCGATCGTCGATGAAACAGATGAGTTCGTGTTGCTTGCGCGTGAGCATGATCGGCCTCGCTGGCGAACAGACGACGAACCTTTACGGAACGCTCTTGCACACGTCAAGCGATCATCAGGATCTCCGCCGAGTCGCCCGTGACAGTGGGCGGTGCATGCGCCGGTCGCACGATCAGGCAGTTGGCGCGGGCGAGCGTGAGGAGCATCGAGCTGTCCTGAATCGCGGCGGCGAAGAGGCGGCCATCACGCAGCTCGGCACGTAGATAATCGGTGCGGGCGCCGTTGCCGGGCAGATCCTCCCCGAGCGTCCCGGTGGTGGTTCGCGGCATGGGATCGCGGGCGCCTGCCAGTGCGGCGACGAGCGGTCGCGCGAACAGGATGGTGGTCACGAAGGCCGAGACCGGATTGCCGGGGAGGCCGAGCACCTGCGCGTCGCCAAGCCGACCGGCCATCATCGGCTTGCCCGGTCGCAGCGCGATCCGCCAGAAGTCGATGGTCGCCCCTGCCGTCTCCAGCGCCGGCCGGACCAGGTCGTGATCGCCGACCGACGCGCCGCCGGTGGTGAGCAGCAGGTCGCAGCGGACCGCCGCGAAGGCGTCGCGCAGGGTGGCGAGATCGTCGCGAAGGATGCCGAGATCGACGATCTCGACCGGCAGATCGGCGAGCAAGCTGCGCAGGAGTAGGCGGTTCGACTCCGGCAGGCCTCCATCGGGGATCGGCTGACCGACCTCAACCAGTTCGTCGCCCGTGCTGGCGATCGCGACACGGACCGGGCGGCGGACGGTAACCGCAGCGACGCCGGCGGTGGCCGCGACCGCCAGGCGAGCGGGAGTCAAGCGTTCGCCCGCGGCGACCAGCTCCTGACCGTCCGTAAAATCGAGGCCGCGACGACGGACGTTGCGGCTCGGCCCCGTCGGACCTTCGCCCGTGAGGATCAGCCGGTCCTCGTCGCGCCGCGCCTCTTCCTGGATCAGCACCGCGTCAGCGTCCGCGGGCAGGGCGGCGCCGGTGAAGATCCGGGTCGCCTCGCCCGGGCCGATCCCTCCGGCGAAGGGTCTGCCTGCCGCGCTTTCCCCGATCACCCGCCAGGGCCCCGGCAGGTCGGCGGCGCGGATCGCATAGCCGTCCATCGCCGACAGGTCGGCGGCGGGCTGGGTGCGCCGGGCGATCACGGGCGCCGCCGTCCACCGGCCGAGCGCGTCGGCGATCGCGACGACTTCGCTCGAGACCGGACGTGCGGCGGCGACCAGGCGTTGCTGCGCCACGGCGACGGCGAGAAGGTGAGGCGGAGCTTCGAAGGTCACACTTGGGTTCACATCATCGCGAGCGGGCGGGCGCGTCACGCCGGGGCCGGCCGAAGGTTGCGGAAGGCGACCCGCCGAGCGGCGCTCTCAGCGCCGACGACCTGCCCCGAGCTCGTCCGCCGAGAGCTTGCCGTCGTGGTCGGTGTCGAGCCGGTCGAAGCGGCGCTGCATCCGCTCGGGCGCCTCGCTCTTCTCGACGAAACCGTCGTTGTTGGTATCGAGTCGTTCCAGTCGACCGCCGCGGTCGCCTCGGCCTCCGCGATCCCCTCGGTCGCGGCGCTCCTTGCGATCCTGCCGATCCGACGATGTGCCGTCGTGCTGCGAACACGCCGCGAGCGAGGTCGCGATGAGCGCGGCGGCGAAGATTATGCGCATGGTGGTCCCTCCAGTCCGGTTCCCGGCGACCCCCAAACGCGGAACCCGCCGTGCGGATGCATCGGTCCGTCGCATCATGCCGCAGCGCACCCCAATGCTTGCATAGGTCGCCCGGAGGATTATGGACGCTGGCAACCCTGAAGGACATGCCCTTGGCCAGCAAAGCCGCTCCCGTTCGAACGCGCCCGATGTCGCCCCATCTCCAGATCTGGAAATGGGGTCCGCACATGACGGTCTCGATCCTGCACCGCGTGACCGGATCGGGAATGGCGACGGTGGGCGCGTGCCTGCTGGTCTGGTTCCTGGCCGCGCTCGCCACGGGGCCGCAGGCCTATGCCACGTTCGTGGACGTTTTCACGCTCTCCTCCGGCCGGCTCAACATCCTGGGCTGGATCGTCGGCGTCGGGCTGACGCTGTCGTTCTTCCAACACATGTCGAGCGGCGTCCGCCACCTCATCATGGATACCGGCGCGGCGTTCGAGCTGAAGACGAACAAGACGCTCGCCTATCTGACCTTCGCCAGTTCGATCACGCTCACCGTGCTGTTCTGGCTCGTCGTGGAGCTGCGCTGATGGGTACCGGGACGCAACTCGGCCGCGTGCGCGGCCTCGGCTCGGCCCACGCGGGAGTCGAGCATTGGTGGCGGCAGAAGCTGACCGCTGGATCGAACTTCCTGTTGATGGCGTGGCTGCTGATCTCGGTGGCGACCCGACCGAGCTACGGCTACCCGGCGATGCGGGCGTGGCTGGCGTCGCCCTGGGCGGCGGTGCCGATGCTGCTGTTGATCGTCAGCGTCTTCTATCACTTTCGCCTCGGATTGCAGACGGTGATCGAGGATTATCAGCACAATGAGAGCCGCGTCGTCGCGATGGTCCTCCTCAACTTCTTCGTTGTCGCGACCGCCGGCGTCGCCATCTTCTCGATCCTCAAGATCGCGTTCGGAGCATCCGTGTAATGCCTGCCGCTTATCAGATCATCGACCACACCTATGACGCGGTGGTCGTCGGAGCGGGCGGCAGCGGGCTGCGCGCGACGATGGGGATCGCCGAGAGCGGGCTGAAGACCGCCTGCATCACCAAGGTGTTCCCGACGCGCAGCCACACCGTCGCGGCGCAGGGCGGGATCGCCGCGTCGCTCGGCAACAACTCGCCGGATCACTGGTCCTGGCATATGTACGACACCGTCAAGGGCTCCGACTGGCTCGGCGACCAGGACGCGATCGAGTATATGGTGCGCGAGGCGCCGGCCGCGGTCTATGAGCTCGAACATGCTGGGGTGCCGTTCAGCCGCAATGACAACGGCACGATCTATCAGCGGCCGTTCGGCGGGCACATGCAGAACATGGGCGAGGGGCCTCCCGTCCAGCGCACCTGCGCCGCCGCGGACCGCACCGGCCATGCGATGCTCCACGCGCTCTACCAGCAGAGCCTGAAATATGACGCGGACTTCTACGTCGAATATTTCGCGCTCGACCTGATCATGGAGAACGGCGCGTGTCGGGGCGTGATCGCCTTGTGCATGGACGACGGCTCGATCCACCGCTTCCGCAGCCATGCGGTCGTGCTGGCGACCGGCGGCGGCGGGCGCGTGTACCAGTCGGCGACCTCGGCGCACACCTGCACCGGCGACGGCAACGGCATGGCGCTGCGCGCGGGCCTCCCCCTGCAGGACATGGAGTTCGTCCAGTTCCACCCGACCGGCATCTATGGCGCGGGTGTGCTCATCACCGAGGGCGCGCGCGGCGAGGGCGGTTACCTGACCAACTCCGAAGGCGAGCGCTTCATGGAGCGCTACGCCCCGTCGGCGAAGGACCTGGCGTCGCGTGACGTCGTCAGCCGCTCGATGGCGATGGAGATGCGCGAGGGGCGGGGAGTCGGCGCGGAGAAGGACCACATCTTCCTCCATCTCGACCATATCGACCCCGCCGTGCTGCACGAGCGGCTGCCCGGCATCACGGAGACGGGCAAGATCTTCGCCGGCGTCGACCTGACCAAGACGCCGCTGCCGGTGACTCCGACGGTCCATTACAACATGGGCGGGGTGCCGTGTAACTGGCGCGGCCAGGTGGTCCAGAACAAGGATGGCGACCCGGACAGCGTCGTTCCGGGCCTGTACGCCGTCGGCGAGGCGGCCTGCGTGAGCGTCCACGGCGCCAATCGCCTCGGATCGAACAGCCTGATCGACCTCGTGGTCTTCGGGCGGGCGACCGGGATCCACCTGAAGGAAACGCTTAAGCTCAATACCCCGCACAATCCGCTGCCCAAGGGCTCGGAGGAGATGGCGCTCGGCCGGCTCGACCATTTCCGCCACGCGAGCGGCGGCTCGAAGACCGCGCAGATCCGGACCGAGATGCAGAAGACGATGCAGCGCCACGCCGCGGTCTTCCGCGATACCGCGCTGCTCGCCGAGGGCGTCGCGAAGATGGACGGGATTTATCGGCGGATGGAGGACGTCGGCGTCACCGATCGCAGCCTCATCTGGAACACCGATCTGGTCGAGACGCTGGAGCTCGACAACCTGATCAGCCAGGCGGTGGTGACGATGCGATCGGCGGAGAACCGCAAGGAAAGCCGCGGCGCGCACATGCACGAGGACTTCCCCGACCGGAACGACGCCGAGTGGATGAAGCACACCGTCGCGACCTTCGAGGGCTGGGGCGGCAAGGGCGGCACGGTCGGGATCGATTACCGGCCGGTGCACGATTACACGCTGACCGACGACGCCGAGTACATCAAGCCGAAGAAGCGGGTGTATTGAGGAGATAATGCTGGACGTTCCGTCCTATGACGCCTTGATGTGGCCAGTGATATCGGCACTCAGGAAAACAGGAGGATCGGCTTCAAACGAGGAGCTTCTGAACGCGATCATAGAGTTCGAGAGTGTTCCTGATGTGATCGCGTCCATTCCGCATACCGATGGACGTCAATCGAAGCTGAGCTACAATTTGGCATGGGCGAAGACGTATTTGAAGAAGGCGGGGGCGCTCACGAATAGTCAGAGGGGCGTGTGGTCGCTAACCGAGTTTGGAGAGGCCGTCTCACCGATCCAGGTCGGGACGTTTCCAGCGCTGGTACGAAAGGCGGATCAGGAGCGGAAGCTCGCGCACCTGACCGCGGGAAATGCCGACAACGATGCTGAATCGACTCCCGACGCGGCTGGCGAGCTAGCTACTTGGAAAGACGACCTTCTTGCGTCGCTGCTATCTATGAGCCCGGCGGCTTTTGAGCGACTCGCTCAACGTATTTTGCGAGAGGCCGGATTTACAAAAGTGGAAGTTACAGGAAGGGTAGGGGACGGCGGGATAGATGGGGTCGGAGTACTCCGCCTTAACCTACTTAGCTTTGTGACTTTGTTTCAGTGCAAACGCTATAGCGGCACAGTAGGCGCTTCTACCGTTCGCGACTTTCGAGGCGCGATGGTCGGTAGGAGTGATAAAGGATTAATTATCACCACTGGAACATTCTCGGCTGACGCGAGACGCGAATCGACCCGCGACGGCGCACCCGCAATAGATCTGATAGATGGCGATCAACTCTGCGAGTTGCTTAAGTCACTTAAGCTGGGTGTGACGACCGAACTGGTCGAGCGGGTGGTGGTAGATGGAACCTGGTTCACTCAAGTTTGAGACCGCTACCGATACCCGTCCAGGGCTATCGTACCGAGTAGATCACGTCCCCTGGATTCGTTATCTAATTCTTGTTCTTGCCCTTTCTCTCCCCGGCGTTCCTACCGCCGCGTTCGCCCAGTTCGCCGACCCCGCGCCGCACACGCGGCCCGCGCCGCTCTATAGCGGCGCGAACGAGCAGCAGGTGCGTCAACTCGCCGACGCCGCCACCACCGTGGAACACGATCGCGACCCGAGGTTCGCGCTCGCCGAGCATCGGCGGCTCGAGCGCGCGCTGTCCGCGATTCAGCCGCAGCGCAAAGGGACCGTGGACGCTTATGTCGTCGTCGCGGCGCTCGACAGCGACGGGGTGTTCGGGCGCGAGGCCCGCGAGGCAGGGCGCGTGCTGGCGCGGCGATACGATGCGGCCGGGCGCACGATCGTGCTCGACAGCGGCGGCGAGGACGCGCGCGGCTCGCCCGACAATCTCGCCGCGGCGCTCGCGCACGTGGCGGAGGCGATGGATCCGAAGGAGGACGTCCTGGTCCTCTACACCACCAGTCACGGCGCGCCGTGGGGCGTGGTCTACAACGACAGCGACAGCGGCTTCGGGGCGATCTCGCCGACGTGGCTGTGGCTGACGCTGCAGACGCTCGGTATCCAGAACCGGCTGCTGATCCTCAGCGCCTGCTACTCCGGGGTGTTCGTGCCGATGCTGCAATCGGACACGACGGCGATCCTGACCGCGGCCTCCGCAGAGCGGAGCTCGTTCGGATGTCAGGCGGATGCCGACTGGACCTTCTTCGGCGACGCGCTGATCAACCATGCGCTGCGCAAGCCCCAGACGCTCGCGGCGGCGGCGGCGGAGACCCGGCGGACGATCGCATCCTGGGAGAGGCAGGGCAATCTGCTCGCGTCGGAGCCGCAGGTGTCGATCGGGCCAGGGGCGGGCGTCTGGCTGGCGGCGCTGGAGCGACGGACGCCGGACGAGACGAGCGCGCCGGTGGGCCGCCCCGCCACGACGATCCTGGGTCAGATCGGGGATCGCTGAGAATCTTTGCTGCGACGCGGAACTTGGCTGCCGCGCCTCCGTTCGCCGGGCCATGACCCAGCCCAGCAACCAGGCGAGCCGCTATCCGCTGCTCGCGAACCCGCACATCCAGCTCCACGGCACCGTCGACGGGCTGATGTACGCCAACTTCCAGGCGCAGCTCGCCAACGCTCCCAAGGACGGGCCGCTGGTGGTGAGCATCACGACCCTGGGCGGCGACCCCGAAATGGGGCGGGCGATGGGCGACGACATCCGGCTGCTCCGCGACTATACCGGCCGCGAGACATTGTTCCTGGGGAAGGTCGCGGTCTATTCGGCGGGCGCGACGTTCATGTCTCACTTCCCGGTGGAGACCCGCTTCCTCACCGCCGGGACGCGACTGATGCTTCACGAGCGGGGAATGACCAGCACGATCAACCTCAACGGTCCGCTCACGACCTTGCCCGCGGTGCTCAAGGCGAAGCTCAACGAGATCGAACAGTCGATCAAGATCCAGAACGAAGGCTTCGCCGCGATCGTCGCCGGCAGCCAGGTCACGCTGGAGGAGCTGAAGGCGAAGGCCACGTCGAACTGGTATATCGAAGCCGAGGAAGCGCGCGCGCTGGGCCTGGTGCTCGACGTGATCTGACTCAGGCGGCGACCAGCGAGTCGATCTCGCGTTCGACGAGCGCGGTCAACCGTTCGGCCACCGCCGGGTCGAGGTCCGCGCCGTCGCTGGCGCCGACATGGAAGATGCCCCCGCCGATGGTGAGGATCACCTCGACAGTGAGCGCCCGCGCCGCCGCATGCTCCGCCCCGGGCGCGAGCGCCTCGAGCGCGCGGGTCAGGCCGCACCGGACGCGCTGCTGGATCGCGCGGTACACCGCCGCGATCCGCGGATTACGCATCGACTCGGCCATGATCTCGCAGGCGAGCCGACGATCCTTCTTCGCCTTGCCGGCCACGAAGTTCCGGATCCAGGCGCGCACCGCCGCGGTGTCCCGAGCCTCCGCCGCGCGCGCGAGTTCGTCCTCCACCAGGAAGTCCTCGAGATCGCGCGCGGCGATCGCGGCGACGATCTCCTCCTTGTTCGCGAAGTCGCGGTAGATCTGGCCGACCTTCACGCCGGAGGCGCTCGCAATCTGGGCGACTCCGGTGCTGTGAAAGCCTCGTTCCGCGAACAGCGTCCGCGCCGCGTCCAGCAGCTTGTCGCGCCGGGCGTCAGCGCGTGATGGTGCGGTGCAGCAAAAAACCCGCTCGATCCCGTTGCTTACGCGATTCTCCGGTTCGTCGCTTGCGTTCATCGGCCCTTCGCATTAGTTGAACGGGTGAGTGAGCGTTCATTCACGTACGTGCCCGTACACGATCCCGGCAGAACCCGCATGCATTTTCTTCGTACCGCGCCGCTGGCGTTCTCCATCCTGCTCGCCGGTTGCGGCGACAAACAGCAGCAGCAGGCTCCGCAAGGGCCGCCGCAGGTCAGCGTCGTCGCGGTCCAGCCGCAGTCGGTGACGCTCACCACCGAACTCCCGGGCCGCACCAACGCCTACGAGACGTCCGAGGTCCGCCCCCAGGTCAGTGGCCTCGTCCTTTCGCGGCTGTTCGTGGAGGGCGATCAGGTCCGGAAGGGTCAGCCGCTCTACCGGGTCGACCCGCAGCCTTATGTCGCCGCGGTCGCGCAGGCGCGCGCGGCGCTCGGGCGTGCCCAGGCATCGATCGCGTCCAGCGCGGCGCTCCAGCGGCGCTACGGCGAACTGGTCAAGATCAACGCGATCGCCAAGCAGGATTACGAGAACGCGACCACCACCGCGCAGCAGGCGCGGTCCGATGTGGCGGCGCAGGCCGCGGCGCTCCGAACCGCGCAGATCGATCTGGCGCGCACCACGATCCGCGCGCCGATCAGCGGGCGGATCGGGCGTTCGGTCGTCACCACCGGTGCGCTGGTCTCGTCGGGGCAGACGACCCCGCTGACCACGATCCAGCGGCTCGACCCGATCTACGTCGACGTGCCGCAGTCGAGCGCGGACCTGTTGCGGCTGCGGCGGCAGATCGCCGACGGATCGGTGTCGCGCGGCGGGCAGGCGGCGCGAGTGCGGCTGCGGCTGGAGGACGGATCGGTTTATCCGATCGAGGGAACGCTTCAGTTCGCCGACGTCACCGTCGATCCGACCACGGGCACGCAGACCATCCGGGCGGTTTTCCCCAACCCGAAGTCGCTGCTGCTTCCGGGCATGTACGTGCGCGCCGAGCTGGTCGAGGGAACTCAGGCAGAGGCGCTGGTGGTGCCGCAGCGCGCCGTCAGCCGCGACGAGAAGGGCAACCCGACCGTGCTGGTCGTCGGCGCCGACAACACGCTGGCCCCGCGTGTGATTGTGGCACCGCGGACGATCGGCGAGAACTGGCTGGTCACTTCGGGGCTGAAGGCGGGCGACCGCGTGGTCGTCGAGGGCGCGATGATGCTGCGGCCCGGCACGCCGGTGAAGCCGGTGCCGTGGAATCCGAAGGCGAAGCCCGCGCAGGGCGGGACGCCCGCACAGACTCAGGCGAAGTAGGCCCTCATGTCCCGCTATTTCATCGATCGGCCCATCTTCGCATGGGTCATCGCGATCGTCCTGATGCTCGGCGGCGTCCTCGCGATCCGGACGCTGCCGATCGCGCAATTTCCCGCGATCGCGCCGCCGGCGGTCTCGATCACTGCGACCTATCCGGGCGCGGACGCGCAGACGCTGGAGAACACCACCACCCAGATCATCGAGCAGCAGCTGAAGGGGATCGACAACCTCCGCTACTTCTCGTCGGTCTCGTCCTCCGCCGGCACGGTCACGATCACCCTGACTTTCGAGCAGGGGACCGATCCGGACATTGCGCAGGTCCAGGTCCAGAACAAGCTCCAGGCGGCCACGCCGCTGCTGCCGCAGGAGGTCCAACGCCAGGGCATCCTGGTCGCCAAGGCGACGCAGAACTTCCTGATGTTCGTCGGGCTCTATTCCGAGACGGGCCAGCACGACGACAGCGATCTGTCGGACTATGTCGCGTCGAAGCTCCAGGACCCGCTCGCCCGCGTGGCGGGAGTGGGCGACACCCAGCTGTTCGGGTCGCAATATGCGATGCGGATCTGGGTCGATCCGCTCAAGCTCAACAATTACGCGCTGACGATGACGGACGTGACGTCCGCGATCACCGCGCAGAACGCGCAGGTGTCGGCCGGGCAGATCGGCGCACAGCCGGCGCCCAAGGAGCAGATGCTCAACGCGACGGTCTCCGTCACGTCGCGGCTGACCTCGCCCGAAGAGTTCGCGAACATCCGGCTGAAGACCGGCACCGACGGCTCGGTGGTGCGGCTGAAGGACGTCGCGCGCGTCGCGATCGGGGCGGAGAACTACACCTTCCAGTCGCAGTGGAACGGCAAGCCGGCGTCGGGCATCGGCATCAAGCTCGCGCCGGGCGCCAACGCGCTCGACACCGTCCAGCTGGTCAAGGACCGGGTGAACGCGATCGCCAAGCAATTCCCGCCCGACGTCAAGGTGATCTACCCGTACGACACGTCGCCGTTCGTTCGGCTGTCGGTCGAGCAGGTCGTCCACACGTTGGTCGAGGCGATCGTCCTCGTCTTCATCGTGATGTTCCTGTTCCTCCAGAACTGGCGCGCGACGCTGATCCCGACGATCGCGGTGCCGATCGTGCTGCTGGGCACGTTCGGCGTGCTGGCGGCGGCGGGCTATTCGATCAACACGCTGACGCTGTTCGGGACGGTGCTGGCGATCGGTCTGCTGGTCGACGACGCGATCGTCGTGGTCGAGAACGTCGAGCGATTGATCCAGGAGGAGCATCTTTCCCCCAAGGACGCGGCGCGCAAGTCGATGGACGAGATCAGCGGCGCGCTGATCGGCATCGGGCTGGTGCTGTCGGCGGTGTTCCTGCCGATGGCGTTCTTCGGCGGCTCCACGGGCGTGATCTACCGTCAGTTCTCGATCACGATCGTCTCGGCGATGGTGCTGTCGGTGCTGACCGCGCTGATCCTGACGCCGGCTTTGTGCGCGACGATCCTGAAGCCGCACGATCCCGACCGCAACGAGGGCAACGGTCCGCTCGCGCGCTTCTTTCGCTGGTTCAACGACACGTTCGAGCGTGGGCGCAACCGTTATGAAGGCGGGGTGCGGACGATCGCGCGCGGTTGGGGTCGCTCGCTGCTGATGTATGCGCTGATCGTCGGGGCGATGGCGTTCGTGTTCCTGCGGCTGCCGACCGGGTTCCTGCCCGAGGAGGACCAGGGGATCATGTTCTCGCTGGTGCAGGGCCCGCCGGGCGCATCGAGCGCGCGCACCCAGGTCGCCCTCGACACGGTACGCGACCATTTTCTCCAGAAGGAGGGCGGCAACGTCCAGGGCGTGTTCACCGTCAACGGCTTCAGTTTCGCGGGCGCGGGGCAGAACAGCGGCATCGCGTTCATCCCGCTCAAGGCGTGGGATCAGCGTTCGGGCGCCGAGAACAAGGCGCAGGCGATGGTCGGACGCGCATTCGGCGCCTTCGCCGGGTTCAAGGACGGGATGATCTTCGCCGCGACCCCGCCGGCGGTGCAGGAGCTGGGCAACGCCACGGGCTTCGACCTCCAGCTCGTCGACGAGGCCGGGGTTGGTCACGCCAAGCTGCTCCAGGCGCGCAACATGCTGCTCGGAATGGCGGCGGGCGACAAGACGTTGACGGGCGTGCGCCCCAACTCGCTCGACGACGCGCCGCAACTCAAGATCGAGGTCGACCAGGACAAGGCGCGGGCGCTGGGCCTCGACCTGACCGAGGTCAACCAGACGATCGCGACCGCCTGGGGCGGCAGCTACGTCAACGACTTCATCGACCGGGGCCGCGTCAAGCGCGTCTATATCCAGGCGGACACGCCGTACCGGCTGGCGCCCGAGGACCTGAACGACTTCTACGTTCGCGGGACCAGCGGGCAGATGTCGCCGTACAGCGCCTTCTCAACGCTGTCGTGGTCGCAGGCGCCGGTGCAGCTCACGCGATACAACGGACTGCCCTCGATGGAGATCCTGGGCACGCCCGCCCCGGGGACGTCGTCGGGTGCGGCGATGAAGGCGGTGGAGGCGATGGCCAAGAAGCTGCCGCCCGGGATCGGCCTCGAATGGACGGGGCTGTCCTATGAGGAACGGCTGTCGGGTGGGCAGGCGCCGTTGCTCTACGGGCTGTCGCTGCTGATCGTCTTCCTGTGTCTCGCCGCCCTCTACGAGAGCTGGTCGGTGCCGATCGCGGTGATCCTGGTGGTGCCGCTGGGCGTGCTGGGCGCGGTCCTGGCGGCGTGGCTGACCGGGCTCAACAACGACATCTACCTCCAGGTCGGGCTGATCACGACGATCGGCGTGTCGGCGAAGAACGCGATCCTGATCGTCGAGTTCGCCGAGGAGAAGATCGCCGACGGGATGAGCGCGTTCGATGCGGTGATCGAGGCGGCGAAGCTCCGCCTTCGGCCGATCCTGATGACCTCGCTCGCGTTCATCTTCGGCGTGCTGCCGCTGGCGGTCTCCACCGGGGCCGGTGCGGGCGGACAGAACGCGATCGGGCGCGCGGTGGTGGGCGGGATGATCTCGGCAACGGTGCTGGCGATCTTCTTCGTGCCGATGTTCTTCGTCGTGGTGCTGCGCCTGTTCGGACAGGGGGGGCGTACCGAGCCCGTGGCCGACGACGAGCCGGACACTCGCGACAGTCGCGCCGGCGCGGCCGCGCCACAGGGAGCTTGACGTGAAGCGTTTGCTGTTCGCCGCGCTGGTCTCGACCGCGCTCGCCGGGTGCAATCTCGCGCCCGAGTACAACCGTCCGGCGCTGGCGACGCCGCCGGCGCTGCCCGAGGGCGGTGTCTATCCGGTCGCCGCGACCGATGCGCCCGACGTGACCAGGATCGGCTGGCGCGACTTCTTCCTCGACCCGCGGCTCCAGGCGGTGATCGCGACGGCCTTGGACAACAATCGCGACCTGCGGATCGCGGCGGGGAACGTGCTTCAGGCGCGCGCGCAATACCGCGTGCAACGGTCCGACCTCGTGCCGACGACGTCGCTGTCCGCCGGGGCGACCTATACCAACACGCTCACCGGGGCGGGTGGGACGACGACCGGTACGGGGACGTCGACGAGCGTGACCTCGCAGAACCTGGAATATTATCAGGTCGGCGTGGGATTTTCGTCCTTCGAGCTGGATCTGTTCGGCCGCGTCCGCAATCTGACGCGCGCGGCGCAGGAGCAGGTGTTCGCCTCCGAGGAGGCGCAGCGTTCGACCCGGATCAGCCTGATCGCCGAGACCGCAACCGCGTGGCTGACGCTCGCCGCCGATCAGGAGCAGTTGAGGATCAGCCGCCAGACGCTCTCGACGTTCGCCGAGACGCTGCGCCTGACCCGCGAGCAGTTCCGGATCGGCGTCGCCTCCGAACTGGAGGCGCGGCAGGCGGAGACCAACTATCAGGCGGCACGGAGCGACATCGCGGCGCTCGAGACTCAGGTCGCGCAAGACCAGAATGCGCTGAATCTGCTGGTGGGGGCGACCGTCCCGACCGATCAGCTGCCCGCCGGAATGGGAGCGGAGGCGGCGACGCGAGACGCCATTCCGGGCGATCTCTCGTCGCAGGTGCTGCTGCGCCGACCCGACGTATTGCGGGCCGAGCACCAGCTGATCGCCGAATACGCCAATATCGGCGCGGCGAGGGCGGCGTTCTTTCCCGCGATCTCGCTGACCGCCACCCTCGGGACGATCGCGCCGGCGCTGTCCGGGCTCTTCTCGGGCGGCAGCTTCACCTACACCGGCGCGCCGTCGGCGGCGCTGCCGCTGTTCGACGGCGGGCGGCGACGGGGCAACCTGGATTATGCGCGCGCGTCGCGGACGGTGGCGGTCGCGACCTATGAGAAGGCGGTACAGACCGCCTTCCGCGAGGTCGCCGATGCACTCGCCCAGCGGGGGCGCATCGACGAGCGGGTCGCGGCCCAGCAGGCGCGGGCCGAGGCGGCGACCGTGGCGGCCAGGCTGTCCGACGCGCGGTACCGCGCCGGCGTCGATTCGTTCCTCGTCGCGCTGGACGCGCAGCGGACCTCCTATGCGGCACAGCAGCAGCTCGCGACCACGCGGCTGGCGCGGGCGAGCAACCTCGTGGAGCTGTACCGCGCCCTCGGGGGCGGCCTGAACTAGCGTCTAAGCGTCTTGCTTTAGTCCGAAAAGGGCGTACCCTCTCTTCAAAATCAAGAGGAGAGACGGACGATGCTGCCCGATGCGCGCGCTGGAGACGAGACCCTCGTCATCCTCCAGAGTCTGTTGTGCCTGCTGCGTGAGAAGAATCTGCTCACCCGCGCCGATATCGAGACCCTGTGCGAGCGGGTGGCGATGCGGGCGGCGCAGGCCGAGCGAGACCCGCTTCCCTGCTGCACCGAGGCGACCGCCGCGGCCGCAACCGAGATGCAGCGGATCGGCAGCTATATCGGCAAGCAATATGGCGGAAAGCACCGCCGCGGCTTCTGATCCTGCCTTCTAGGCGAGGCAAAGATGGATCGGGCTCTCGAACGGCGGATGAGCCGTCCCGGTGTGGACATGATCGCCAAGCTCACTCCGCGATGATCCGCTGATCCCCGACGTGGGCAGCATCGCGAAATCGTTGTGCGTGAGCGTGAAGATGCCACTCACCCCAATCTCCTGGTCGGCCCTACCGTCACCGTCCTCATCGACCTGGATCAGGGTGATCGCGTCCGCCGCAATGGAACGGATCTCGCCGGCGCGGCCGCTGAAGCTGGCACTGCCCAGGAACAGTCCCGGCGATCCCGAAGTGGCGATCCGGTCCGCGCCCTGCGTGAAATCGAGGATCATGTCCCGGTCCGGCCCCGCCCGGCTCGCGCCGGAGCCGAACACGAACAGATCGCGCCCTTCGCCCCCCGTCAGCAGGTCGTGACCGCGACCGCCCTCCAGACGGTCGTCGCCGCCGCCGCCCGCGAGCGTGTCGTCGCCGTCACCGCCTTGCAGCCGATTGGATGCATCGCTGCCGATGATATGATCCGCTCCGCGCCCGCCGATCACGTTCTCGATGTGCACGAAGCGGTCGGTCCCGAGCTTTCCGACCTCCTGCGGCGTGGTGAGGCGAAGATCGAGCGTGAGACCGTCGCTCGTCGCCGAATAGTCGACGGTGTCGACGCCGCTGCCGCCGTCGAGCCGATCGGACCCGCGGCCCCCGATCAACACATCGTCGCCTGCGCCGCCTTCGAGCACGTCGCGGGCGGCGGCTCCGGTCAGACGATCGTTACCGTCCATCCCCATGATGTAGTCAGCGAGCGGGGTCCCGATCAGCACGTCGTCCCCCATCGTACCCATGATGTGATTGGGTTCGACGTTGGCCCGACCGGGCGGTCCGAGCAGGACGACGGTGTCGACGAGGGCGCCGACCGCGTCGGTATCGCCACTCACCGCGCGGAGCGTGACCGTGTCGTTGCCGCTGCCCATGAAGCTGAAATCGTAGCGCCGCCAGGCGGCGTTGGTCGGGGTGATGGTGGCGATGACCGCGCCGTTCACCAAGACCTCGAGCTGAGAGGAGGCGACGCCGTTCGGGTTGCCGGCGACGTCGATGCCGAGCGTATAGTCGGCGTGCATCACCGTCGCGACGGTTTGCGAGAGTGCGCCGGTGACGCCGTCCACCTCTGCGAAGGTGTGACCGCTGCGGGCGTGCAGGTCGAGGTCGCCGTCGGGATGGATCTCGGCCGCGCCGACGCTGGTCCAGCCGGGCAGGGCAGGGGCATTCGGCGCGCGTTCGAGCGAGCCGTTCGCGAGCAGGTTGTCGATGACCCCGTCGAACGTCAGCTGGCGCGTGGCGAAGGCGTCGCCCGACCAGTCGAGGTCGATCTTGCCGGTCTGCGCCCCGGTCGCCAGCGTACGCAGCTCGGCGGAGTGCGTGCCCGACGCCAAACTGAGCGTCACCGTGCCCGCGGCGGACAGGACGATCACCCCGTCGATCGAGAGGTGGGCCGCGGCGTCGGCGGTGAGCGTGAAGGTATAGCTGCCGGACTGCTGCACCACGAACGCGCCGGCGAAGCGGGTCGCGACCGATCCGGTCGCCTCCGCGACCCGGTCGACCAGTTCGCGGGCAACTGGGAGGGCGGTGAAATCGACCTGATCGAGCATGGTCACGCCGGGGTCGACCGCGAAGGTGTCGGCCGTCAGGTCGCCGATACCGTCGAACGGTGCGGCCGTGGGCTCGACGGCGATGATCGGCGCGACCGAAGGCACGCCCGCGGCATTCCACGCGAACAGCATCCATGAGCCCGCGGTGATCGCGGTCGCGTCCGGCGGCAGCCTCACCTCGAGCGTGTGGGCGTCGACATGGGTGAAGGACAGGATGGTCCCGCGTGCGTCCATGTTGAGGTTGTGGGTGACCGCGCCGGTCTTCTCGAAGGAGAGCTTCGTGATCGCGTCGGCGTCGTCGACCGAGATCCGGAAGGTGTCGCCGGGGGTGAGGCTGGTCGGCGCGGCGGTGACCACCGGGCGGACGGCGTCGGAGCCGTCGTCCGCGAAGAGGTAGCCGGGGCGGAAGATCTGCCCGTCGAGATAATCGTGCTCCGCGTTCTTGGCCGAGCCGCCGCCGAGCGACAGCGCCGTCCCGTCGGGCAGCAGGATCGTCGAGGAATGATAGAGTCGTGGGTGCGCCTCTTCGCCGACGTCGGTCAGCGAACGGTCGGCCGGGTTCCAGATCAGCGCGGTCGTGTCGGCATAGGCTTCGAGGTTGTCGACCCCGGTTCCGCCGTTGATCAGCACGGTGCCGTCGGCGAGGACGGTCATGTTCGAGTAATTGCGGTCCTGCGACAACTCGGCGACATGCGTGAGGGTCGGCGCGGCGGTGGTCAGGTCGAGCGTGTAGAGCCCGGTGCGCCAGTCGTTGATGAGGACATGCCCGGTCTCGTACATGATCGAGGGGCTCATCCAGTCGAGATAGAAGGGCAGCCGCATCACCTCGCGGATCGAACCGTCGCCGGAGGGATCGAGCGCCATCAGCTGGAGGCGGTTGTCCGGGCCGTCGCCGTTGGCGAAATAGAAGATCTCGCCCGAAGGTCCGACCCACATCTTCGGGTAATAGTTCACCGCCACGACGTCGGGATCGAACGCGCCGTCGAGCAGCCGCCAACCCTCTCCCGGGGTGTAGATCTCGGGCGTGCCCTGTCCCTGACCGTTCGCGTCGATCCCGCCCATCACGATCACCTGCCCGGTCGGGAGATTGACGACGGTCGGATACCAGCGTGCGACGTTCATCGTCCCGTCCGCCGCGGGCATGATCATCTGGGACTCGTCGTCGTACAGGTTGACGTCGTCGACACCGTTGTTGGGATTGCCGTCCGGCCGCGCGTCGCCGCCGGCGATGAGGATCTTGTTCGTCCCCGGCAGGATCACCGCAGCCGCGCAGAAGATGTCGGTCGGCGTGTCCATGTGGTGATCGATCAGGTGATGCTCGTTGGTCACCGGATCCCACAGGTCATGGACCATCGACCCGCCCTGGCTGCCGTCGGTGTTGGTGCCGAACGTAAGGAGCTTGCCGCTTTGCGTCAGCACCGCATGGATGCCGACGATCGGCCACGAGAACACGTCGCTCCACCTGCCGCCGAACGCCATGCTCATCCTCCCCGTCCCGAATGCCGGGCGGCGGCATGCCACGACTGGAGATCGGAAGCGGTCAATCGACGTGGTTAAATCGCGGATGTCTCGTCGTGGGACGACCGCGCGCCCGCGAGCGAGCCGGCGAGACGACCGGTCCAGAGCGCGATCCCCGCGTCGTCCGCCAGGAGGTCCTGGCGGACCTCGACCTCCACATACGGCAGGGAGGGGTAGGCGTGCCGCGGAACCGTATAGTCGATCCCGTCCATCGCATACGGTTCGTTGTCGCCGACGACGAGGTCGGGATCGCGGCGGAGGGCGGCGAGCATCGGCGCGACGAAACGGGTGTCGCCGAGGTGGTGGAGTAATCCCGCGTGCCATGGCCGCACCGACCCGCCCATCACGGGCGTGAAGCTGTGGAGAGCGACGAGGATCGTCTCGCGACCGGCGGCGCGGCGTTCGGCTAGGAGCGCGGCGATCGCCCGGTGATACGGGTCGTGGATCGCCGAAACGCGGGCGCCGCGATCCGCATCCGACAGTCCCGCGTTGGCGGGGATCGGCGTTCCGTCGCTGATCGCCGGAATGGCGTCGGGCCGCTCCGGGCTGCGGTTGCAGTCGATGACGAGGCGCGAATACCGCTGCTCGACGAACGGCGCGTCGAGCGCGGCGGAGAGCCGGTTGCCGAGCGCCGAGACGCCGATGTCCCACCCGATATGGCGGGTGAGTTCGCCCTCCGAGAGGCCGAGATCGGCGAGCGCGGCGGGGATCAGCCGTCCGGCGTGGTCGCCGATCAGGACGAAGGGGGAAAGGCCGTCGGGGTTGGTGACCCGGACGGGCGAGGGGTCGTGCGCGGTGAGCATCCCGCCGACTTAGCTCGGGCGCCTGTCGCATCAATCCTCGTGGCGCCTGCGAGGCCGCTCCATGACGCTCTTGTCATGTCGGGGTCACTGCGGCGTCCGGGACGATCGTGTAGGAACCGACGATGCGGCCGATCTTCTACGATCCCTCGGGGCGGCGGAAACGCTGGTCTCAACTCGGTGTCGGCCTGCTGGTGCTCGCCGTTGCGGCGGTGGCGGCGGTGTTCGCCGTCACCATCGTCGCGGTGCCCGCTGGCGCGCCGCTGCCGATCCGCTACGAGCGCGCCAGCCCCGCGCCGCTGAAGGTGCAGGTGGCGGGCGCGGCGCGGCGGGTGCGGTCCGGGCTGCGCTGGATCGGCTGGCTGCCCAAGCCCACCAAGGCCGCGCCCGGCACGCCGCTGACGGTCGGCTTCTACGTCCCATGGGACGAGACCAGCCGCACCGCCCTGGCGAAGCGGATCGGCGGGCTTGACTGGGTGGTCCCCGCGCAGATGAGCGTGGTCCGCGGCCGGCTGTCGATCGCGCCCGATCCGGCGTTCGATCGGATCGTGGCCGCCGCGACCAAGCGGCCGACCGTGCTGCCGATGGTCCAGAACATCGCCGGCGGCGCGTGGGACGGCAAGGGCGCGGCCGCGTTGCTCGCGTCGCCCAGGGCGCGCGCGGCGCTGCTCTCCGGCATCGAAGCGCAACTGGCGCGCGAACATGCGGGCGGGGTGACCTTCGACTTCGAGGACCTGCCGAAAGGCGCGCTGCCCAGCTACCTGGCGTTGTTGCGGGAAGCGAACCAGCGGCTCCAGTCCGATCACCGCGAGGTCGCGGTCACCGTCCCGGTCGGCGATCCCGACTGGAACCTGACCGCGTTCGCCAAGGCCGCCGACCACGTCTTCCTCATGGATTACGACGAGCATTGGCAGGGCGGGCAGGCCGGGCCGATCGCGAGCCAGGGGTGGTTCGTCCAGCAGCTCCGTGACGCGGTCAGACGGATCGGGCGCGACAAGCTGATCGTCGCGCTCGGCAGTTATGGCTACGACTGGCATGGGGGGCACGCCGACGCGCTGACGATCGAGGAGGCCTGGCTGGCGGCGCATGACAGCGCGGCCCCGATCGTGTTCGATCCGGCGAGCGGGAACGCGACCTTCGGCTATACCGACGAAGACGGCGACCACCGGATCTGGATGCTCGACGCCGCGGCGACCTGGAACCAGCTGCGCGCGATGAAGGCGCTCGGGCTTCAATCGGTGGCGCTGTGGCGGCTCGGGAGCGAGGACCCCGGCGTATGGACCGACCTGGCGGCGTGGCGGCAGGGGACCGCTCCCGATCTGCGCCCGCTGACCGCGACCTCCAGCACCGACGTCGAGGGTGTGGGCGAGATCCTGCGGGTCGCGGCGACCCCGACCAGCGGCCGCCGCAGGCTGGCGTTCGACGGGGCCGGGCTGATCCGCGGCGAGCGCTACGACGTGCTCCCGACGCCATATGTGGTCCAGCGCGTCGGCGCGGCGACGAAGACGATCGCACTCACCTTCGACGACGGTCCGGATGCGGACTGGACTCCGCAGGTGCTCGACGTGCTCGAACGCGAGCATGTGCCGGCGACCTTCTTCATCGTCGGCGAGAACGGGCTGGCGCATCCTTGGCTGCTCCGCCGGATCGTCGCGGACGGCGATGCGCTGGGGAACCACAGTTACACCCACCCGAACATGGCGGAAGTCTCCCAGCGGGGCGTGTCGCTCGAACTCAACGCCACCCAGCGGCTGATCGAGGCGTACACCGGTCGCTCCACCCGGCTGTTCCGTGCGCCCTATTTCGGCGACGCCGAGCCGACCACCGCCGACGAGCTGGGCCCGGCGGTGCAGGCGCAGCCGCGCGGCTATACCGTGGTCGGGCTTCACGACGATCCGGGCGACTGGAAGCGGCCGGGCGTCGACACGATCGTCGACCAGACCATCGCGCAGGCCGAAGCGGCGACGTCGGATCGATCGGCCAACATCGTCCTGCTTCACGACGGCGGCGGCGACCGCCGACAGACGGTGGCGGCGCTGCCGCGGATCATCGCGGGACTGCGCGCGCGGGGCTATCGCTTCGTGTCGGTCGCGCAGCTCGCGGGTCTCTCGCCGGATGCGGTCATGCCGCCGATCGCGGGCAGCGACCTGCTGGCGGTGCGCGCGGACGTCGGCGTGTTCGCGATGCTGGCGGGGCTCGCCTGGCTGCTGGTCTGGCTGTTCTTTGCCGCGATCACGTTGGGGATCGCGCGCGCGGTGATCATGGCCGCGCTGGCGGTCTGGAATGCGGCGCGCGAGCGCGATCGCGTGATCCCGCCGCTTCAGCCCGAGCGGCTCGTCTCCGTGATCATCCCTGCCTATAACGAGGAGCGGGTGATCGTCTCCTCGGTGTCGCGCGTACTCGCGTCGACCGACGCCGCTATCGAGGTGATCGTCGCCGACGACGGTTCGAAGGACCGGACGAGCGTGCTGGTGAGCGAGGCGTTCGGGGGCGAGCCGCGCGTCCGGCTGCTGACTTTGGTCAACGGCGGCAAGGCGGCGGCGCTCAATCGCGCGCTTCAGGTCGCGACCGGCGAGATCGTGGTCGCGCTCGACGCCGATACCCAGTTCGAGCCGAGCACGATCGCGCGGCTGGTCCGCTGGTTCGCCGATCCCGCGGTCGGCGCCGTCGCCGGCAACGCGAAGGTCGGCAATCGGGTCAACCTCGTCACGCGGTGGCAGGCGGTCGAGTACGTCACCGCGCAGAACGTCGAGCGGCGCGCGCTGGCGCAGTTCGAGGCGATGACGGTGGTGCCGGGCGCCGTCGGCGCATGGCGGCGCGCGGCGCTCGATGCGGTCGGGGGTTATCCGGAGGCGACGCTGGCCGAGGACCAGGACCTGACGATTGCGGTGCAGCGGGCGGGCTGGCGGGTGGCGTACGACGTCGATGCGGTCGCCTGGACCGAAGCGCCCGAGACCTTCCGCGCCTTGGCCAAGCAGCGGTTCCGCTGGGCGTTCGGGACGCTGCAATGCCTGTGGCGGCACCGAGCGGTCGTGCGCCAGCGGCGGCCGGCGGGGCTCGCGCTGATCGGCATTCCGCAGGCGTGGCTGTTCCAGATCGCGTTCGCCGCCATCTCGCCGGTGATCGACCTGTCGCTGGTGCTCTCGATCGCGGGCACCGCGGTCCGCGTCCACCAGCACGGCTGGGCGCAGACCCAGACCGACGTGATCCGCATGGCGATGTACTGGTTCTGCTTCACCGCGATCGACGTGGTCTGCGGCTGGATCGCCTATCGACTGGAACCGCGGGAGAAGGGCTATCCGGCGCACCTGCTGGTGGCGCAGCGCTTCGCCTACCGCCAGTTGATGTATTGGGTCGTGCTGAAGGCGATCGCGGCGGCGGTCGGCGGCGTCGGGATCGGCTGGGGCAAGCTGGAGCGGAGCGGGCGGATGACCGCGAGCGCCCTCGCGCCTCAGGCGCCGTCGTCGGAGATGGCCGGCTCGGCGGCATAGCCCGCGGGCCCGTCGACGTTGCGATGGACCCGGACGCCGGCGGTCGTGGTCAGCTGCGCGACAGGGACGAGCCCGCCCTCGGGAGCGGCGCCGTGATGGACGACGACCGAGCTTTCGGCCTCGCTCCCGCCGAAGTGGATCGTCACGCCGGCGGCGATCGAGTCCGGGCTGGCGACGGGCAGCGCCGCGCCGATCTCGGGCTCGTAGCCTGCATAATCCTGGCGGAAGGCGAGCGCGCGTTCCAGTCCGCTCTTCCAGCGATAGAAGATCTGGCTGCCGATCAGCCCGATGCGGGTCAGGCTAGGCGCCCACCAGGGCACCATATAGCTCGCGTGATAATGGGTCGCCGAGCCCGCGGGGGCATAGACGTAGCCATCGAGTGCGGCGTCGGCGACGAGCTTCGAGCGATCCCATGCCGCCTCGTTGCGGCGGCGAAGCATCGAGCCGTCGCAGGTGAAGCTGAACTGGCAGCCGGTGCTGCGCTCGTGCCCTTGATAGACGACGCCGCAGACCGTCTTCGGAAAGGCGCGGTCACGAACGCGGTTGAGGACGACCTGAGCCACCGCGCGCTGGCCGTCGAGCGGCTCCGAGCGCGCCTCATAGTAGATCGCCGCCGTCAGACAGTCGCTCGCGCGGGCGCGGTCGTCGGGATTCTGTCCCGGCACGAAGAACGCCGGCGCGGCCGCGGGGCGCGCCATCAGGTCGACGACGCTCTCCGGCTGGTCGGCGAGCGCGGCGACGTCGTCGGGAACGGCCAGGTCCAGCTTCCGGAGCAACTGACGCGGATCGGACACGATCTGCGGCTTCGGCGGGGCGGCCGGCGGCTCCGGCTGCGGGACGCAGGAGGTGGCGGTGACGATCGTCAGGACACCCAGGAGGGTTCGAAGGAACATGGATGTCCGGCGCGGTTCAACTCCACGCTCGGATAGCCTGGCGAGGTAAGGACGAGGTTAAAGGGCGCGACCCCGGTCAGTCGTTCCGTTCGCGTTCCAGCGAGTCGAGGATGCGGGCGCCGGCCATGAACACCGCGGTGGGACAGACCGCGAACAGCAGCTTGCCGCCGAGCCCTGGATATTGCGCGAGATAGTGGACGCCGCGCTCCACCGCGCCGAGCCCGAGCCCGTAGATGACGAGGAACGCCTCGAATTTGGTCTTGATGACGAACAAGCGGGCGACACGCGCGAACATGCGCCGAAGTTAAGCAATTCGCGTACCAGCGGCGGAAAACCGACACGCCCGCATCAACGAACTTGGTTAGCTGTCAATTAACCCGACAAGATCGAGCTCCTCGAGTAGGGCACGACGGGCGGACTCGATCCGGCCGATGAGCGCCGCATCGCCGATCGCGCCGGGCGCGATCGCCTCGGGCCAATGCGCCTCGACCACCCTGGCGATCCGCTCGAGCCTGGCATCGTCGACGAGGAAACGCGGGTCGATCGTCGCGCGATCGGCGACGACGCGCAGCCGTAGGCACGCCGGGCCGCCGCCGTTCGCCATCGACTCGCGGACGTCGACCACCTCCACCCGGCGGATCGGGCCGTTGCCCGCGAGATGGTCCTGAAGCCAGCGCCAGACACGAGGGTTCTCGCGGGCCTCGCCGGGCACGATCAGCGTCGAGACGCCTCCGGCGGTGATCAGCTGCGCGTTGAACAGATAGGAGCCGATCGCATCATCAAGCGAGACGAGATCGGCCGGGACCTCGACGATCTCGACCTCGGGCAGCCGCTCGCGCAGATCGGCGTAGAACGAGTCCTTCGCGTCGAACGCCTGCTCGTGGGCGAACAGGACGCGCTCGTTGGCGACGGCGACGACGTCGTTGTGGAATGCGCCGGCGGCGATCGCCGCGTCCGACTGCCGGACGAACAGAGTGCGCGCCGGATCCAGGCGGTGGGCGCGCGCGACCGCCTCGGACGCCGCGCGGTGCTGGCGGGCGGGAAAGGGACCGCCGGCGACGCCATAGACGAAGACCTCGACGCCGGGCGATCCGTGATCGGCGCAGAGCCGCATGTGGTTCGCCGCGCCCTCGTCTCCGAACGGCGCCGGCACCGGGCCGTGGACGCGAAACTCCGGGTCGGCGAAGGCGAGGGTCAGCTGTCGCAGCGTATGACGCGCCTCATGGCTGCGGTGCGGCATGGTCTGGAGGTTGGCGACGGTCAGGTGACAGACCCCGTCCCCCGCGTCCGGCGCCGGGCTGACGGTCGCCGCATTGGCCGCCCACATCGCCGAGGCCGAGAGGGCCTGCGCCTTGAGGTGAGGCGGAGCCGACGCATAGTCGGTGGCGAGCGCGCCCAGCCAGAAATGGTCGGGGCGGGGATGGGGCAGCAGAATGCCCTGGGTCAGACCGAGCGCGAGATTGGCGCGCATCTTGGCGATCCCCTGGAGCGCGGCGGCGCGCGGGTGGGACGTCGCCCCGGCGTTGCGGGTAGCGGCAAGATTGCCGGGGGAGAGGCCGGCATAATTGTGGCTCGGCCCGACGATGCCGTCGAAGTTGATCTCGGTCAGCATCTCACACCCGCGGCACGTGGAGCACGGTCGCATCCTCGCCGATCCCGAGCGTCCTGGCCCCGTCGCCGCCGATCACGAGCCCGTCATGACCGACTTCGCGGACGGTGGCGTAAGCGCAGCGCCACTCGGCAAGGCGGCCCGTCGCGACCAGCGCCTGCTCGCCGCCCTCGTCGACCGCGATCACGCGGCATTCGTGCGCGCGCTGGATGGTGCGCACCGTGTCGGTCTTGGCGGTCATCGTCGGACCGCCGTCGAAGATGTCGACATAGTTCTCGAACGCGAAGCCTTCGGTCTCGAGCATCCGCATCGCCGCACGGCCCGAGGGATGGGGAAGACCGATCGCGGCGCGCGCGGTCTCGGTCAGCATCGCGGTGTAGATCGGGTGCTTGGGCATCAGATCGGCGATGAACTGGTGGCCGTTGACCGCGTTGAACTGGTCCGCATCCTGGAAGTTCATTCCGAAGAAGCGCCCCGCGAGGCCGTCCCAGAAGGGCGAGCCGCCGGCCTCGTCGATCACGCCGCGCAGTTCGGCGAGGATGCGGTCGGCGAAGCGCGCGCGGTGCGCCTTGATGAACAGGTAGCGGCTGCGGGCAAGCAGCATGCCCAAGCCCCCGGCGCGCTCGCCGGGATGAAGGAAGAGTCCGCCCACCTCGCTCGATCCTTCGAGATCGGTGGTGAGCGACAGCATTTCGGCGCGGAAGGTGCGGCCGAGTTCCTTGCTCGTCTGGGTGAGGGTGCCGATCCGGTAGCTGTAGAAGGGATGGCGCTGGCCGACGAGGGTGAACACCTGGCAGGTGCCGCGGACCTCGCCGGTCGCCGTGTTCTCCAGGATCAACACGAACAGCTCGTCCTCGACGTCGCCGTCCGGCCGCGCGAAGGCGGCGTGGCTGCGATCGAGCTTGGCGGTGAGCGCGCGCCGGTCCGGCGGCAGGTTGGTGAACCCCCCGCCGGTGAGCTTGGCCATCTCGTACAGATGCTCGAGATCCTCGTCCCGAGCGGCGCGCACCACGAACGTCACAGTCCCCCCTTCTCCGCGATCCTGAGGATCGTCAGCACCGACAGCGCCGCGCGCTCGGCAAGGCTGTCGACGATCAGATATTCGTCCGCCGAGTGGATCGCGCCCCCGCGCGCGCCCATCGTGTCGACCACCGGCACGCCCGCCTGGGCGATGTTGTTGCCGTCGCACACCCCGCCGGTGTCGCGCCAGCCGATCGAGAGGCCAAGGTCTCCCCCGCTCGCGCGCACGAGATCGAAAAGCTTGGCCGCGCCTGCGTCGATCGGCTTGGGAGGCCGATTGAAGCTCCCGTGGACGTCGACGCGCACGTTGCGCTCGGCGGCGACTGCGGCGGCGATGGCCTCGATCTCGCGACCGGCGCGCGCGATCTCGTCCGCAGCGCTGGGCCGGAAGTTGACCCGGAGAACGGCGAGGTCGGGAACGACGTTGTTCGGCCCGCCGCCGTCGATCTTCGCGGGGTTCACCGACAGGCCGGGGCCGCCGATCGCGGCGAGGCGGAGCGCGATGTCGGAGGCGGCGACGACGGCGTTGCGCCCCTCTTGCGGATTGCGCCCGGCATGGGCGGCGCGGCCGCGGACCACGACCGAGAAGTTGCCGGTGCCGCCGCGCGCGCCCGCCAGCGTGCCGTCGGGCAGCGCCGGCTCGTAGGTGAGCGCCGCGACCTTGCCGCGCGCGGCCCGGGAGATGAGCGCGGCGGATGCGAAAGAGCCGGTCTCCTCGTCGGAGTTGATCACGACCTCGTAGCCGAGACGCCCGGCCGCGGGGGCCGCCTCGATGGCCTGGAGCGCGGCGAGGAGAAGGGCCAGGCCGCTCTTCATGTCGGCGACCCCCGGCCCGTTGATCGTCCCGTCCTCGCGGCGGGTGACCGCCTGGAACGGATGATCGGGGGGATAGACCGTGTCCATATGGCCGGTGAACAGCATCTGCACCGGCGCGCTTGGGCGGACGCGCAGATGGAGGTGACGGCCGTGCTCGAGCGTGACGACCTCGCCCGCCGGATCGATCCGCTCCGCAGGGGCGGCGTCGACCAGCGCAAGCTCGCCCGGCAGGGTGCCGAACGCCTGCGCAAGGCGGCCCGCCACCTCTTTGAGGCCGACGAGATTGCCGGTGCCGGAGTTGATCGCCGACCAGGCGAGCGTGTTCCCGAGCATCGGCGCGTCGGCGAGGCGCGCGATCGCATCGCGCTCGATCGTGGTCGGGCCCTCCATCCGGCGTGGTTAGCCGGGAAGCGTCAGAACGTATAGACCAGCGAGGCGCGCCCGATCGTGTCCGTACCGACCCGTCCGGTCGGTGGATCGCTCTCGTACTGGACGTTGTAGGAGACCGACGCCGCGAGCGGTCCCAGCACGCGCGCGGTCATCGCCGTGGTCGAGCTGATGGTGCTGTTGAACCGCTCCAGATAGATGGCCGCGTCCTGGCTCAGCGCGACGCCTGGCGTCAGCGTCCAGTCGAAATCGACCGAGCCGCGCGAGGCGAGACTCGACTGCTCGCGTCCGTCGGTGAAGCGGGTGTGGCGGAACGCGGGGCCCAGCTCGAGCGAGAGCGTCATGGCGGACTTGCGGATCACGCCATAGCCGGCCCCGAGCGCGGCCGAATAGCGCTCATGATAGCCGAGGAACGGATCGCTTTCGAACAAGGCGGTGCCGGCGACGTAGCGACGATCGTCGATCTTGTAGTTGGGCTGCCACTGCGCAAGCGCATGGCGGCGGTTGGTGACGCCCAGCGCCTCCGAGTAATCCGCCTGGACCAGGAACTTCTGCCGCCACTTCAGGCCCTCGCGTGTCGCATCGACGATCGCGGTCGCGCCGAAGGTGTCGGAATTGCCGGTGGTGATGGTGCCGCCGAGCTCGACCCGGCCGGTCCAAAGATCAAGGAAGCTCGCCTGTTCGATCACGACGGTCTTCTCCCGCGCGCGGTCGTTCGCCCAAGCGGCGGCGAGCGCCTGCGCGGCGTCGCCGCTGGCAGGGTCCGCGATCCGGGCGTATTTGACGACCGTCGCGATCTCGGCGTCGTTGCCGCCGGCGATCGCGGCGTCGAGCATCGCCTTGATCGGCGGCGGGATCGTCGCGGGGTCGGCGTTGGCGAGAAGGAGGGAGCTGAGGAGCGCGATGAACAACCGGCGCATGGGACCTATCCGCAGGCGAAACTCTTCACGACGTTGGCGCGGCTGAGCTTGATGTTCAGCCGGTCGGGCTGGAGGTCCATCGTCACGACGTCGCCCGGATGCATCCAGCGCACGCTGCGCGCGCCCGAAAGCTGGAGCGCCTGGGCGGCGAGGACGGCGCTCCCGAGGCGACCCTCCAGCACCTTGAGCAGATCGAGCCGGCATTCCGCCATGCCGGGCTCCATCGACCGGGCCGGCGCCGGCGCCGAGCCGGTGGGGCTCGTCACCGGGTGATGGTGGCGGAAGGGCACGAGGGCGCATCCCGCCAGCACGGCGGCGCCGGCGAGGGCCGCGAGCGTCCGGGTCATTCCGCCTCCGTCCGGGTCATCGTCAACTTGCCTTCCTTCACCGTGAAGCCGAGCCGACCCTCGACCAGGTCGAGCGCGTCGCGCCCGAACTGGTCATAGCGCCAGCCGTCGAGGATCGCGAGATCGCTCCGCTGCCCCGCGGCGAGCAGTTCGAGCTCCTCGCCGCGCGCGAGCAGCCGCGGCGCCACGTCGATGTCGCGCGCGCGGATCTTGAGGAGCAGCTTCAGCAGATCGGCGACGAGCGATCCCTCGCGGCCGAGCCCCGGCTTGCGATCGTCGCGCGGCGGCATCTCGTCCGCAGGCAGCGGCCCCGCCGATTCGATCGCCTCGATCAGCCGGCGGCCGATGTCGTTGGACGCCCAGGTGGCGGTCAGCCCGCGGACCTTGGCGAGATCGGCCTGCCGCCGCGGCGGATGACCCGCGAGGTCGGCGACGGTCTCGTCCTTGACGATGCGGCCGCGGGGGAGATCCTTGCCCCGCGCCTCGAGCTCGCGCCAGCGGGCGATCGCCTTCAGCCGGCCGAGCACGTCCGCCTTCCGGCTGGCGACGCGCACTCGCTTCCACGCCAGGTCGGGGTCGTTGGCGTAATTCGCGGGATCGCCGAGCCGCTCCATCTCCTGGTCGAGCCAGGCTCCGCGCCCGGTCTTGCGCAGCCGCTCGAGCATCTTGGGGAAGATCGTCGCGAGGTGGGTGACGTCGCCGATCGCATATTCGATCTGGCGCGCATCGAGCGGCCGACGCGCCCAATCGGTGAAGCGCGCGCCCTTGTCGATCTGGATGCCGAGCCAGCTGTCGACCAGATTGGAGTAGCCGATCTGCTCACCCTGGCCGAGCGCCATGGCAGCGATCTGGGTGTCGAAGAGCGGAAACGGGGTCTTGCCGGTCAGATTGTAGATGATCTCCAGGTCCTGTCCGCCGGCGTGGAAGACCTTGAGCACGTCCTCGTTGTTCACCAGCAGGTCGAGCAGAGGGGCCAGATCGAGCCCCGGCGCCATCGGATCGATCGCGGCCGCTTCCTCGGTGTCGGCGATCTGGACCAGGCAGAGCTGCGGCCAGAACGTGCTCTCGCGCATGAACTCGGTGTCGACGCAGACGAAATCGGCGTCGGCGAGGCGGGCGCACAGGTTCGCGAGGGTCGCGCTGTCGGAGATGAGCGGATGGACGTGCATAAGCGCGCGGCCATAGACCGGTGCGGCGGGTTGACAAAGGGGGGGATGGCGGGGAAGCGCCCGGCCCTCCACGAGGTCAGGAACCCACCGTCGGCGTCGAGGCTGCGGTGGATGACAGGAAAGTCCTATGCACGCCTATCGCACCCACACCTGCGCCGCGCTGACCGCGGCGAACGTCGGCGAGACCGTCCGCCTGTCCGGCTGGGTCCACCGCCGCCGCGATCACGGAGGCGTGCTGTTCGTCGACCTGCGCGATCACTACGGGATCACCCAGATCGTCGCCGACGGCGATTCGCCCGCGCTGCCGATCCTCGAATCGCTCCGGGTCGAATCGGTCGTCACGATCGACGGCGTGGTGAAGGCGCGCTCCGAGGCGACCGTGAACCCGAACCTCGCCACCGGCGAGGTCGAGGTCTATGCCCGCGGCGTCACCGTCCAGAGCGAGGCGGCCGAGCTGCCGATGCCGGTCTTCGGCGATCAGGAGTATCCGGAGGAGATCCGACTGCGGAACCGGTTCCTCGACCTTCGACGCGAGAAGCTCCATGCCAACATCATGTTGCGGTCGAGCGTGATCGCCTCGATCCGCCGCCGGATGGTGGGGCAGGGGTTCACCGAGTTCCAGACCCCGATCCTGACCGCCTCCTCGCCCGAGGGCGCGCGCGACTATCTGGTCCCCAGTCGGGTCCATCCGGGCAAGTTCTACGCGCTCCCCCAGGCCCCGCAGATGTTCAAGCAGCTGCTGATGGTGGCGGGGTTCGACCGCTATTTCCAGATCGCGCCTTGCTTTCGCGACGAGGACGCGCGCGCCGACCGTTCGCCGGGCGAGTTCTACCAGCTCGACTTCGAGATGAGCTACGTCACTCAGGACGACGTGTTCGCGGCGATCGAGCCCGTGCTCCACGGCGTATTCGAGGAGTTCGCCGACTGGCAGGGCAAGGGCCGCACCGTGTCGGCGCTGCCGTTCCGGCGTATCCCGTTCGCCGAGTCGATGCTGAAGTACGGCAACGACAAGCCCGACCTGCGCAACCCGATCCTGATCTCGGACGTGTCGGATCACTTCCGCGGCTCAGGCTTCGGCCGGTTCGCGTCGATCGTCGAGGCGGGCGACGTGGTGCGCGCGATCCCGGCGCCGGGGACGGCGGACAAGAGCCGCAAGTTCTTCGACGACATGAACAGCTGGGCGCAGGCCGAAGGCTTTGCGGGACTCGGCTATGCGACCCGGAAGGGCGGCGAGTGGGGCGGCCCGATCGCCAAGAACCATGGCGAGGACAAGATGTCGGCGATGGCCGGCGCGCTCGGCCTTGGACCCCACGACGGGCTGTTCTTCGCCGCGGGCAAGGAAGCGCAGGCCGCCAAGCTCGCGGGCCTCGCGCGGACGCGCGTCGCCGAGCAGCTGGGGCTGATCGACAAGGGCCGGTTCGAATTCTGCTGGATCGTCGACTTCCCGATGTTCGAATATGACGAGGACGCCAAGAAGATCGACTTCAGCCACAATCCCTTCTCGATGCCGCAGGGCGAGCTGGCGGCGCTGGAGACCAAGGACCCGCTCGAGATCCTCGCCTATCAGTACGATATCGTCTGCAACGGCATCGAGCTGTCGTCTGGCGCGATCCGGAATCACCGGCCCGAGATCATGTACAAGGCGTTCGAGATCGCCGGCTATTCGCAGGCCGAGGTCGACACCAATTTCGCGGGCATGATCAACGCCTTCAAATACGGCGCGCCGCCGCACGGGGGCTCCGCGCCGGGCATCGACCGGATCGTCATGCTGCTCGCCGACGAGCCGAACATCCGCGAGGTGATCGTCTTCCCGATGACGCAGAAGGCCGAGGATTTAATGATGGGCGCGCCGAGCTTCGTGTCGGCGAAGCAGCTGAAGGAGCTCAACCTGAAGTCGACGGCGGAGTTGCCGAGGGATGCGGCCGCGGCGGTCGCGCCGAGCGCGGGGTAGGGAACCGGCGCGGCGGCGAAGCGCTTGCTGGGGATGACCCGCACCGCCACCGCCGCCGCGCTGCTTCACGTCGCCATCCAGGACCTTCACGCGGGAAAGGCGATGCAGGTCGAGCGGCTCGGCACGCTCGCGGATGCTGCGACCGACCCGTTGCTCGACGCCCTGTTGACCGACGAGATCGTCCGAGCCGGGACGCAGCGCGACCGGCTGGCCGCTTTGGCGGACGTCAGCGGCGCCCCCGAGAACCTGTGGATGACCGGCGTGCTCGACGACGCCGAGCGCGACACGAGGAGCCACCTGCCCGGACGCCTCGTGGACATCGCGGTGATCGGCGCGGTTCGAAAGGCGAAGGCGGCGGAGATCGTCTCGAGCGAGACCGCGATCGCGCTGGCGGCCTCCCAGGCGCCGGCGATGCTCGCGGCGTTGCGCGCGAACCGCGAGGAGGAGATCGCCTCGGACCGCGAACTCAAGGCGCGGCTCTTGGCGTCGACCCAGGCCGACGACGACTTGTTCTAGCCGGTTAACCACGTCATCACCCGCCGCCGATTAGGGGAGGGCGATGGCAGCGACTGGACCTACCCCGCTCACGCGCAGTCTCGGCGTGCTCGGCGTCCTTTTCCTCATTCTGTCGGTGACCACCCCGGCCTCGTCGGTGTTCGTGATCGTGCCCGGCATGCTCCAGGTCGCGGGCACCGGCGCGGTGTGGGCGACGCTGATCGCCGCGATCGTCTGCGTCGCGACGGGCTATATCTATGCCGAACTCTCGTCCGCCTGGCCGGTGGCGGGGGGCGAATATGTGATGGTCGCGCAGACCCTGGGGCCGCTCGCGGGGTTCGTGATGCTGGGCGTCAACGTGTTCAACAACCTGATCTTCCTGCCGGTCGCCGGGCTGGGGATCAGCGAGGTGCTCTCCGGCGTGCTCCCGGGGCTGCCGCAGATACCGACCGCGATCGCAGTGGTTGGAGCGTCCACGTTGCTGGCGCTGCTCAACATCCGGGTGAACGCCTGGATCACGGGCCTCTTCCTGATGGTCGAAGTCGCGACGCTCGTCATCGTCTCCATCTGCGGGTTGATCGGCGCGCAGCGGAGTCCGCTGGCGTTCCTGACCGATCCGGTCGCGGCGAGCGCGACTGCGCTGACGCCTGCGACCTTCACCGGTGTCGGGCTGGCGGCGTCGATCGCGATCTTCGCGTTCAACGGATACGGAGCCGCGGTCTATTTCGGCGAGGAGATGCACGAGGCGCCGAAGCGCATCGCGCGGGCCGTCATGCTGGCGCTCGCGTTCACGCTGCTGCTCGAGGGCGTGCCCTTGATTGCCGGGCTGGTGGGGGCGGTCGATCTCCGGTGGTTCGTCGCGTCATCCAATCCCTTCGGCGAGCTGGTCGGCGCGGTCGCGGGCCCACGGGTGAGCGGCGCGGTGGCGCTCGGCGTCGCGCTGGCGATCGTCAACGCGATCATCGCCTGGGTGCTCGCCTGCGCGCGCTTCTTCTACGGGACGGCGCGGGACGGATCCTGGGGCCGGCCGCTCGACGGCTGGATGACGCTGATCCATCCGCGGTGGCGCAGCCCCTGGGCCGGAACGCTGATCGTCGGCGCGGTCGGCATGGCGCTGTGCCTGCTGCCGATTCGCTTGCTGGAGGTGTGGAGCGGCGCGGGGCTGATCGCGATCTACGCCGGGATCGCCTGGTCGGCGATGATCGGCCGCCGGACGGGAACCACCGCGCACGCTCAATACCGGATGCCGTTCTACCCGCTCGCGCCGCTCGTCACCTTCGCGGCGCTGGCGCTGATCACCGTCGCCGCATGGCTCGATCCGGGAGAAGGGCGGGCGGCGATCTTCGCGACCCTCGCGCAGATCGCCGTCGCCGCCGGCTATTACTGGCTGGTGCTGCGCCCTAAGGGCTGGTCGGCGATCGTCCCGGACCGTCCCTGAGCGGCTCTCACGCCGCCTCGAACGTGCCGTCGTCGCCCAGCACGCGGAGCTTGCCGTCGGCGATCGCAAAGACCGCGCCGTGCAGGCTGAGCGTTCCCGCGGCGACGCGCTCGGCGACGAACGGGAAGGTCATCAGATTCGCCAGGGAGACCTTGACCCCTTCCTGTTCCAGCGCTTTCTGGCCTTCGTCTCCCGTCCCGCACCTGTGGACGACCTGCTCGCGCGCGTCGTCCAGCAGCGAGATCCAGCTGGCGACGAAGCCGCCTTCGCCGGGCTCGGTGTTCGCGAGGCTGCGGGTGAGCGCCGCATTGACGCCGCCGCACGCGCCGTGCCCCAACACCACGACCTCCTCGACGTTCAGCTTGGTGACCGCGAACTCCAGCGCCGCCGACACGCCGTGGTATCGCCCGCCGGTCTCGTACGGCGGGACGAGAGCGGCGACGTTGCGGACCACGAAGACCTCGCCCGGCCGGGTGCCGAAGATCGTCGCGGGATCGACCCGGCTGTCCGAGCAGGCGATGATCATGACCCGCGGGCTCTGGCCCTCCGCCAGCTCGGCCCAGCGGGCCCGCTCCTCGAGCCACTCGTTGCCCCGGAAGCGGTAGTAGCCGTCGATCAAATCCGTGAAGCCGGTCATCGTCGTTCCTCGTTGCTGGTCCGCCCGCGAGATAGCGCGCGGGGCGGACGGTTGCGTGAAGCGCGCGTAAGGTTTCGTGTCAGGTTGTGCCGGGCCGAAGGCCCGCTTATCTCGCCTGCCATGAACGATCTGACCCCGCTGGCGCGTCCGCAGCGCGCACGCAAGCCCGACTGGATCCGCGTCAAGGCCCCGACCGGCCTCGCCGTCGCGGAGACCCGCGGGCTGATGCGGCGGCTGGGCCTCGCCACCGTGTGCGAGGAGGCCGCCTGTCCGAACCTGGGCGAGTGCTGGACCAAGAAGCACGCGACGGTGATGATCCTGGGCGACACCTGCACCCGGGCCTGCGCCTTCTGCAACGTGAAGACGGGGATGCCGCGCGCGGTCGATCCGCTCGAACCCGAGCACGTCGCCGTGGCGGCGGCGGAGCTGGGGCTCCAGCATATCGTCATCACCTCGGTCGATCGCGACGATCTGCCCGACGGGGGCGCGTCGCAGTTCGTGAAGGTCATCGAGGCGCTGCGGCGGAACACGCCGGGCACCACCATCGAGATTCTCACCCCTGACTTCCGCAACAAGCACGTGGCGGCGGTCGAGGCGATCGTCGCGGCACGGCCCGACGTCTATAATCATAACCTCGAGACGGTGCCGCGGCTCTACCCGACGATCCGGCCGGGCGCGCGCTACTACGCCTCGCTGCGGCTGCTCGAGTCGGTCAAGCGGCACGATCCGTCGATCTTCACCAAATCGGGGGTCATGCTCGGCCTGGGCGAGGAGCGGCTGGAGATCCATCAGGTGATGGACGACATGCGCTCCGCCGACATCGATTTCCTGACCATGGGGCAGTATCTCCAACCGACGCCGCGGCACGCCAAGGTCGCGGATTTCGTCGCGCCCAAGGCGTTCGACGCTTATGCCGCGATCGCGCGAGCGAAGGGCTTCCTGCTGGTCGCGGCCTCTCCGCTGACCCGGTCGAGCTACCATGCAGGCGACGATTTCGCGAAGATGCGCGCGGCGCGACAGGCGAAGCTCGCCGCGGCAGGCTGATGCCAAAGCATTCCGAGACGCGGCGGCTGCCCTACACGCCCGAGCAGATGTTCGATCTGGTCGCGGACGTTCGGCGCTATCCTGAGTTCCTCCCTTGGGTCACCGCGATGCGGGTCCGCAAGGATGCGCCGGAGGAGACGCTCGCCGACATGATCGTGGGCTTCAAGGGCCTGCGAGAAACGTTCACCTCGCGCGTGACCAAGGATCGCCCGGCGACGATCAAGGTCGAATATATCGAGGGTCCGCTCAGGTATCTGCGCAACGACTGGATGTTCCGCGCCGCACCGGGCGGGTGCGACGTCGACTTCGCCGTCGACTTCCAGTTCAAGAACAGGGTGTTCGAGATGCTGGCCGGGCAGGTGTTCGGAATGGCGCTGCGGCGGATGATCGGCGCGTTCGAGGATCGCGCCAAGGCGCTCTACGGCGCCTCGTCGCCGACGGGCAGCAGCAGCTCGAGCGCGCACAGCGCCGCTTGAAGGCGGACGCCCGCACGCCCCAGATCGCCGAACTCGCGCTTGTCGGCGACGACGTCGTGCGGGTCGGCGCCCCGTTCGGCCCGGGCGAAGATCACGGTGCCGACCGGCTTCTTCTCCGAGCCCCCGCCGGGCCCGGCGACGCCGGTGATGGCGACGGCGACATCGGCACGACTGCGCCCGATCGCGCCCTGCGCCATCGACCAGGCGGTGGCGATCGACACCGCGCCGAAGGTCTCGATCACGTCCGCCGAGACGTTCAGCAGATCCGACTTCGCCTCGTTCGAATAGGTCACGAAGCCGGCGTCGAAGACGTCCGACGAGCCCGCGACCTCGGTCAGCGCGGCGGAGACGAGGCCGCCGGTGCAGCTTTCGGCGACGGCGACCCGACGCCCGAGCGCCCGGTTGGCGTCGAGGACGCGGATCGCGGCGTCGATCAGTTCGGGGGGGAGATTGGTCATTTGGCGCACACCGGGAGATCGGGCAGTGCGGCGACCGCGCTGTTGCCACGCGCTTTCTCGCGC
Organism: Sphingomonas sp. SP6; assembly: GCF_058313435.1. Classification (NCBI taxonomy): domain Bacteria; kingdom Pseudomonadati; phylum Pseudomonadota; class Alphaproteobacteria; order Sphingomonadales; family Sphingomonadaceae; genus Sphingomonas; species Sphingomonas sp. SP6. Next base: position 836,384 of record NZ_JBZFLG010000001.1, on the reverse strand, counting down.
TTGAGGAACTGGAGCGTGGTGACGACCAGCCCGGCCGTGTTGCGCGGAGGCAGCGGCTCGACCAGGGTCGCGAAGCGGTCGATCGTCGGGCAGTCCGCCACCGCGATCCGCCCGACCAGCAGCGGAACCAGCAGCGCGGACAGCACCGGGCGCGCATAGTCGGACTGGAGGAGCAGCGCGACCTCCGGCTGCGACAGCTTGGCGATGGCCAGCCGCGCTTCGGGCCAAGCCCGGTCGGCCGCAGCCGCATATTTCGCCGCGAAGGCGCCGGAGGTGCGGCGAACCAGGCTGGTCGCCGGCAGTTGCGCTCGGCAGATCTCGCCGGACGTGCGGATCAGGTCCGGCAGCGCGACCAAGGCGATCGTCTCCGCCTCGCGCGTGGTGAGGCAATGCTGCGCCGCGGCCGGGGTGGCGACCGCAAGGGCGGCGGCGAAGGCGAGGACGGCCTTCACAACGCCAGTCCCGGCAGCCGGATGGTGGCGATCGCCTGGGCGGCGATCCCCTCGCCCCGACCGGTGAAGCCGAGACGCTCGGTGGTGGTCGCCTTGACGCTCACACGGTCGGCAGAGAGCCCGGTCAGCTCGGCGATGCGGGCGACCATCGCGGCGCGGTGGGGACTGATTTTGGGGGCTTCGCACATCAATGTGAGATCGACGAAGGTGACCTTGCCGCCCTTCGCCTCGACCAGTCCGACGGCGTAGCGGAGAAACTGACCCGATTCCGCCCCCCGCCACTTGGGGTCGCTGGGCGGAAAGTGGGTGCCGATGTCGCCCGCAGCGATCGTCCCCAGCACCGCGTCGGTGATGGCGTGGAGCGCGACATCGGCATCGCTGTGGCCGCTCAGCCCCTGGTGATGAGGGATCAGCACGCCGCCGAGCCATAGCTCCTCCCCGTCCTCCAGCCGGTGAACGTCGAAGCCGCTCGCCGAGCGCGTCTCCCAGGCGAGCAACGCCTCAGCGCGCGCGAAATCCTCTGGATAGGTGACCTTGTCGAGCATAGGATCCCCCTGCACCAGCGCGACCGATCCGCCAAGCGCGCGCACCATCTGCGCGTCGTCGGTCGCCTCGCCCACCCAGGCGGCGTGGGCGCGGACCAGCGCCTCGGTGCGGAACGCCTGGGGGGTCTGAACGCGGTGGAGACCGGCGCGCGGCTCGATACTGGCGAGCGTGGCGTCGCCGCGCGCGAGGGTGTCGGCGACGGGAAGCACCGGGGTCGCGCCGTCATGCTCGTCGAGCGCGGCGAGCAATCGATCGATCACCGCGGCCGAAAGGAAGGGGCGGGCAGCGTCGTGGACGAGGATGCGGTCGTAGCCGGCGAGGGTCTTCAGACCCGCGGCGACCGAGTCGCGGCGTTCCGCGCCACCGTGGACGTAGGCGCGGCCCTCGACATAGGCCTCCTGACCGGGGGCAATCGCAATGAGCACCGTATCGATGCCGGGATGAGCCTCCAGCACGGCCACGCTCCACTCGAGCATTGGGCGCCCGCCAAGCGGGGCGAATTGCTTGGGCATCGCGGAGCCGCTGCGCAGGCCCTTGCCGGCGGCGACGACGAGCGCGGCGGTTGTGAGTGCCATGTCGCGGCGTCGCCTAGCCCAGCGGCCTCACCGTCGCCAGCCTTGCGTCTCGCAGACGGCTCCCCTAGTTGCCTGTTTTTCAGGCATAGCATGACCCGTCTCGCTCCCATCCAGATCGGCCCCGTGCGGATCGACACGCCGGTCGTGCTGGCGCCGATGACCGGCGTCAGCGACCTGCCGTTCCGCACGCTCGTCCGCCGCTACGGCTCGGGCCTCAACGTCACCGAGATGATCGCCAGCCAGGCGGCGATCCGCGAGACGCGCCAGTCGCTCCAGAAGGCGATGTGGCACCTCTCCGAAGAGCCGGTGTCGATGCAACTGGTCGGCTGCACGCCTTACGAGATGGCGGAGGCGGCGAGGCTGGCCGAGGACAAGGGCGCGGCGATCGTCGACATCAACATGGGGTGTCCGGTCCGGAAGGTGACCAACGGCGATGCCGGATCGGCGCTGATGCGCGATCTGCCGCTCGCCGCCTCGCTGGTCGATGCGGTGGTGAAGGCGGTCCGCGCACCGGTGACGCTGAAGATGCGGATGGGCTGGGACCACGCCAGCCTGAACGCGCCCGAACTGGCGCGGGTCGCCGAGGACCTGGGCGTGAAGATGATCACCGTCCATGGGCGGACCCGCAACCAGATGTACAAGGGCGAGGCCGATTGGGCGTTCGTCCGGCGGGTGAAAGCGGCGGTGACCGTGCCGGTGATCGTCAACGGCGACATCTGCTCGGCCGACGACGCGGTGACCGCACTCGATCAGTCGGGCGCGGACGGCGTGATGATCGGGCGCGGCAGCTATGGACGGCCGTGGCTGCTCGGGCAGGTGATGCGGTTCCTGGAGACGGGCGAGCGCGTCGCAGACCCGTGCCTGGACGAGCAATATCGCGTGATCGCCGAGCATTACGAGGCGATGCTCGCGCACTACGGCCCGGTCACCGGGGTCAACATGGCCCGCAAGCACATCGGCTGGTACACCAAGGGCCTGCCCGGATCGGCGGAGTTCCGCAACGTGGTGAACCAGGAGCCCGACGCCGCGCGGGTCAAGGCGATGCTCGCCGACTTCTATGCCCCCCACCGCCTGCGCGAGGCGGCGTGAGCGAGCGTCCGAGCGGCGCGGACATCCTGGCGTCGCTGCCGATCGCGGTCATGGTGATCGATCCCGACCGCCGCATCGCGCAGGCGAACGCCGAATGCGAGTCGCTGCTGAACCTTTCGGAGCGGGCGCTGGTCGGCCAACCCTATGACGCGATCGCAGCGGTGCCCGCAGACCGCCGCGACAGCCGGGTGTTCGCCGCCTTCGACACCGAGATCGAAGCGCCGCGCGGCGGCCGCATCCGCGTGGACTACGTCGATTCGGCGATCCCTGACCACCCAGGCTGGCGCACGGTCGCGCTGCGCAGCACCGCGCCGTCGCGGCGGATGGGGAAGACCGCGGAGCGCGCGTCGGCGGCGCGGTCGGCGGTCGGCGCGGCGGCGATGCTGGCGCACGAGATCAAGAACCCGCTGTCGGGCATCCGCGGCGCGGCGCAACTCATCGAGGACGGCGCGTCCCCCGGCGAGCTCACCCGGCTCATCACCTCGGAGGTCGACCGGATCGCCTCGCTGATCGACCGGATGGAGGATTTCACCGACACCCGCCCGTTGGAGGTCGAACCCCTCAACATCTACCCGCTGCTGGCGCACGCCCGCGACCTCGCGCGCGCCGGGTTCGCGCGCGACATCCACTGGGAGGAACGCTTCGATCCCTCGCTGCCCGCGGCGCTGGGGAACCGCGACGCACTTCTCCAGGTGCTGCTCAACCTGCTCAAGAACGCCGCGGCCGCGCTCGGCTCGCGGGGCGAGCGGCGGATCACGCTCGCGACCGCCTATCGCCACGGCATGTCGGTGAGCGCGCCGGGCCGGCCGCTCCGCCCCTTGCCGATCGAGATCTGCGTGCTCGACAGCGGCCCCGGCGCGCCGGAGGACATCGCCGAACACCTGTTCGATCCGTTCGTGTCGAGCCGGCCGGAGGGGAAGGGGCTGGGGTTGGCGCTGGTCGACAAATTGGTGCGCGGGATGGGGGGAATCGTCCAATATTCGCGCGAAGGGTCCCCCCATCAGACGGTGTTCCGCATCCTGTTGCCGAGAGCGGCATGAGCGCCGACATCCTGCTCGTCGACGACGACGCCGCGATCCGGACGGTGGTGGCGCAGGCGCTCCGGCGCGCCGGCTATGCGGTGCGCGCGGCGGCCACGCTGGCCGAAATGCGGCGCGAGCTGGCGGCGGCGACGCCCGACGTGCTCATCACCGACGTCGTCCTCCCCGACGGCGACGGGCTGGACGCGGCGGCAGGCCTGGCGACGACGCATCCCGGGCTGCCGATCCTCGTCCTCTCGGCGCGTAATACGCTGGCGACCGCGGTGCGCGCGGCGGAGGCGGGAACGTACGAATATCTCCCCAAGCCGTTCGACCTCGATGCGCTGACCGCCGCAGTCCGTGCCGCACTGGCGGGTCGGGGCGGAGGCCGCGCCGGGCCTGCCGAAGAGGAGGAGCCGCAGCTGCCGCTCATCGGGCGCTCGCCCGCGATGCAGGAGGTGTACCGGGTGATCGCGCGGGTCGTCTCGAACGACCTCACAGTGCTCGTGTCGGGCGAATCGGGGACGGGGAAGGAGCTGGTCGCGCGCGCGATCCACGATCTCGGGCGCCGCCGCGCGGCCCCGTTCGTCGCGATCAACATGGCGGCGATCCCGCGCGATCTGATCGAGGCCGAGCTGTTCGGCCACGAGCGCGGCGCGTTCACCGGAGCGCAGGCGCGCACCTCGGGCCGGTTCGAGCAGGCCGCCGGGGGCACGCTGTTCCTGGACGAGATCGGGGACATGCCGATCGAGGCGCAGACACGGCTGCTCCGTGTCCTTCAGTCGGGCGAGTTCACGACCGTCGGCGGGGCGCGGACCATCCGCGCGGACGTGCGGATCGTCGCCGCGACGAACCGCGACCTGGGGCAGGCGGTGGCGTCGGGCGAGTTCCGCGAAGACCTGTTCTATCGGCTGAACGTGGTTCCGATCACGCTCCCGGCCCTGCGCGAGCGCCGGGGGGACATCGCGATGCTCGCACGGCATTTCCTCGAGCGCGCGGCGGCCGAGGGGCTCCCGCGCAAGACACTCGACGACGATGCGGTCGACCAACTCGAGGCGCATGAGTGGCCCGGCAACGTCCGCGAGCTGGAGAATGCGATGCGGCGGCTCGCGGCGCTCTCACGAGATGCCTGGATCGGCGCGGCCGAGGTGCGCGGCGCGCTGGGCGAGGCGAGCGCGCCGCCGTCCACCAGCGATGTCGCGATCGACGCGGCGGTGCGAGCGCGGATCGAGCGGTTCGCGCGCGAGGAGCCGCGCGCGCTGGAGGACGGCACCTTGTACGAGCGGATCATCGCCGAGGTCGAGCGACCGCTGATCGCCGCGATGCTGCGACGGCATGGCGGCAATCAGCTGCGGGCCGCCAAGGCGGTGGGTCTCAACCGCAACACGCTGCGAAAGCGGCTCGACCTGCTGGGGATCGACCCGGCGGGATGAGGGATTGGCACGACGTGTTGCAGGATCTGCGCCCTGCCGCGACAATTCTGTGTTTTCCATGCAACAGTTAGGGTGTAAGCGCGTCGCCGAATGAACGGAGGCGCCGCTCTCCACGCCGAAGCCGACGTCAGACGCTTCACCGTCACGCCGATCGTCGAGATCGCGGTGGTGGCGCTCGCGGCTGCGGTGGCGGTCGCCAGCTATCTCGTCGTCGCCGGCCAGCATCAGCCGCAGCGCCTGCTCGCGCCGCCCCTCGTCGCATCGCTGCTCGTCGCCAACCTGCTGTGCGGCATCGCGCTGATGATGCTGCTCGGACGGCGGATCGCCCGCCGCCGCGCCGCGCTGTCGCCGTTGGGCGGGGAGGGGCGGCTGCACGTCCGCCTGGTCGCGCTGTTCTCGACGGTCGCGGCGGTGCCCGTGCTGCTGGTCACGATCTTCGCGTCGCTGCTGTTCCAGTACGGCGTGCAGTTCTGGTACGGCGACCGCGCGCGGTCGGTTTTCGAGAACGCGACCGTGCTGACCCAGCAATCCTACCAGGCGATCCTGCAGCGGTGGGAGGAGGCGACCGTGACAATGGCGGGGGACCTCGCCGCAGAGATCTCGGGCTCCCCGGTCGCGCGCAAATCGCTCGAGGGCTATCTCGAGAGTCCGGCATTCGCCGACTATTTCGTCCGGCAGGTCTATTACCGCAGCCTGTCGGAGGGCGCGCTGTTCGCGGTGTCGCCGACCAGCGGCATCCAGACGATCGCGATCATCAACCCGTATGAGGCGGATTTCCAGCGTCTGATCACCCCGGCTTCAATCGCGAAGCTCAGGGGCGACCAGCGCAGCGTGGTGGTGGTGACGGGAAACCGAATCCAGACCTTCACCCGCATTCCAGGGTCCGATCAGCTGTTCCTCTACGCGGCGCGGGTGGTGCCCAACCCCGAGCAGATCGTCGGTCAGACCGAACGGGCGGTGGCGGCGCAGAAGGACTATCGCGCGCTGTTGAACCAGGCGCGCAGCCTTCAGCTGAAGTTCAATGCGGCGCTGCTGCTGGTGTCGTTGCTGATCGTCGGCGTCGCCGTCTGGATCGCCCTGACCGTCGCCGACTTGCTGGTGCGGCCGGTCGGCGAACTCGTCGATGCGGCGCGGCGGGTGGAGCGGGGCGACCTTTCGGCCCGGGTGACGCAGACCAAGGAACGCGACGAACTCGGCACCTTGTCCAATGCCTTCAACCGGATGACCTCGCAACTTCAGGAGGGGAATCAGGCGCTCGTCTCCGCCAACGCGCAAGCCGAGAGCCGGCGCGCGCTGATCGAGGCGGTGATGTCGGGGGTGTCCGCCGGCGTCATCTCGATCGCCGAAGACCGTACCGTGCGGCTGATCAACAGCTCGGCGGAACGACTGCTCGCGCTCGACGCCTCGCCGATCGGGCGGCGGCTGCGCGAGCTGTCGCCCGAACTGGAGACGCTGCTGGACGGCAGCACGCGCGAGGCGATCGTCCAGGTCGTGGCGGGAGGGGAGGAGCGTACGCTGGCGGTCCGGATCACCCGCGACGGAACCGGGCCGATCCTCACCTTCGACGACATCACCCAGCAACTGCTCGATCAGCGACGCGCCGCCTGGTCCGACGTCGCGCGGCGGATCGCCCACGAGATCAAGAATCCGCTCACCCCGATCCAGCTCGCCGCCGAGCGCCTGCAACGCCGCTACGGCGCGAAGGTGGGCGAGGGCGACACCGTGTTCGAGCAGCTGACCGGAACGATCGTGCGGCAGGTCGGCGACCTGAGGCGGATCGTGGACGAGTTCTCCTCGTTCGCCCGGATGCCCAAGCCGGTGTTCCGCGAGGAGACGGTGGTGGACCTCGCCCGTCAGGCGTTGTTCCTCCACGAGGTCGCGCACCCGACGATCGCCTTCACCCTGGTCAACGACGAGCCCGGGCCGACGCTGGTCTGCGACCGCCGCCAGATCGGCCAGGCGCTGACCAACATCGTCAAGAATGCGGTCGAGGCGATCGAGGGCAAGGGCGGGGACGGGCGTGGAGCGGTGATCATGACGCTCGCCGAGGCGCCGGGCACGGTGACGATCCGGGTCGAGGACGACGGTGTCGGACTGCCCGTCGAACGCCACCGGATCGCCGAACCCTATATGACGACGCGAGCACGCGGCACCGGCCTTGGGCTCGCGATCGTCAAGAAGATCGTCGAGGACCATGCCGGCGCGATCGCCTTCTCCGACCGCGACGGCGGCGGGACGGCCGTCACCATGACGTTCGACACGACCCTGCTGTCCGCGCTCGAGGCGGACAACGACGCGAACGAACCCCTCGCCGGCGAGCCGCTCGCCGCGCTAACCCGGACCCGTGGCTGATGGCGCTCGACATCCTGATCGTTGACGACGAGGCCGACATCCGCGAGCTCGTCGCGGGCGTCCTCGAAGACGAGGGCTACGGCACCCGCACCGCTGCGGACAGCGACGCCGCCCTGGAAGCGATCGCGGTCCGGCGGCCGAGCCTGGTGCTGCTCGACGTCTGGCTCCAAGGTTCGCGGCTCGACGGGCTCGAACTGCTCGACGAGATCAAACGCCGGGACACCTCGATCCCGGTCCTGGTGATCTCCGGTCACGGTAGCCTCGACACCGCGGTCGCCGCAATCCGCAAGGGTGCCGCCGACTTCATCGAGAAGCCGTTCCAGGCCGAGCGGCTGCTCCTCCAGGTCGAGCGTGCGACCGAGACCGAACGGTTGCGCCAGGAAGTCGAGTCGCTGCGCGCGTCGGTCGGCCGAAACGACGACCTCACGGGCGCTTCGGCTTCGATCAACGGCGTGCGCGCGACTCTGAAGCGCGTCGCCGCGACCGGCAGCCGCGTGCTGATCACCGGGCCCGCGGGGGTCGGCAAGGAGGTCGCCGCGCGCCTGCTCCACGGCTGGAGCCAGCGCAGCGGCGGATCGTTCGTGGTCGTCAGCGCGGCGCGGATGACCCCCGACCGCATGGAGGAGGAGCTGTTCGGGGTGGAGGAGGGCGGGGACCTCGTCCGCACCGGGCTGCTCGAACAGGCGCATGGCGGCACGTTGTTCCTCGACGAGATCGCCGACATGCCGATCGCGACCCAGGCGCGGATCCTGCGCGTGCTGACCGACCAGAGCTTCACGCGCGTGGGCGGCACCCGGATCGTCAAGGTCGACGTCCGCGTGGTCTCCGCGACCTCGCGCGACCTGAAGGAGGAGATCGCCGAAGCACGCTTCCGCGAAGACCTTTATTACCGGCTGAACGTGGTGCCGGTTCCGATCCCCGCCCTCGCCGAGCGGCGGGAGGACATCCCGGCGCTCGTCGAGCATTTCGTGGCCCATTACGCGGCCGAACGTCGGGTCCGGACTCCCGAGGTCGCCGCGGATGCGATGGTGGCGCTGCAGTCCTACGATTGGCCGGGCAACGTCCGTCAGCTGAGGAACGTCGTCGAGCGCACGGTGATCATGACGCCGGGCGACCGGATCGCCCGGATCGACCTCGATCTGCTCCCGCCCGAGGTCTTGGGCGACCAGGAGATGGGACCGGGTGCGACCGCCATCATGGGCGCGCCGCTGCGCGAGGCGCGCGAGACGTTCGAGCGCGAGTATTTGCGCGTCCAGATCCGCCGCTTCTCCGGCAACATCAGCCGGACGGCCAGCTTCATCGGAATGGAGCGATCGGCGCTGCACCGGAAGCTCAAGCTGCTGGGGATCACCGACACCCGGGACGAGTGAGGGTGGACGCGGGGCCGGACGCTTCCTAAATCTGGGCGGCGACGACGGTCGCCTCCGACGCCGGGGAACGGCGCAGATGCGGCCCACGCGCCGCCAAGACCAAGGACACGCATGATGGCCGAGAAGCAGGCTTCGCTGCAGGACGTCTTCCTCAACTCGCTTCGCAAGACCAAGACCCCGGTGACGATGTTCCTGGTCAAGGGCGTCAAGCTGCAGGGGATCGTCACCTGGTTCGACAATTTCTCGGTGCTGCTGCGCCGCGACGGTCAGAGCCAGTTGATCTACAAGCACGCGATCTCGACGATCATGCCGGCGGGTCCGATCGACCTCGCCGCGATCTCGAACGCGATCCCGCCCGAGGCGCCCAAGAAGCAGCCGATGCTCCAGGACGTGTTCCTGAACGCCGTGCGAAAGTCCGACGACAGCGTGACGATGTTCCTGGTCAACGGGGTGATGCTCCAGGGCCATATCGTCGCGTTCGACCTGTTCTGCATGCTGCTGCTGCGCGACGGCATGGCGCAGCTGGTGTACAAGCATGCCGTGTCGACCATCCAGCCGGCGCGTCCGCTCAACCTCGCCGAAGAGCAGAGCGGCGAGGAGGAGGATTGAGCATCCCGAGCTCCGGCGGCGGTTTCGAGAGGGATCGGGACGAGTTCGCGCGCGGCGCGAAGGCGATTGTGGTCTATCCCGAGCTCGGCGCCTCGTCGCGCGATCCCTCGGCGCGCCTGGCGGAGACCGCCGGCCTCGCGGCTGCGATCGGCGTCGACGTGGTCGGGCGCGAGGCGCTGCGCGTCCGTGCGCCGCGCGCGGCGACGCTGATCGGCAGCGGCCAGGTCGAGGCGCTCGCCGCCACCGGACGGATGGAGGACGCCGAGCTGTTCGTGTTCGACGCGACGCTCACCCCCATCCAGCAGCGCAATCTGGAGACGGGACTGGGCGCCAAGGTGCTCGACCGGACCGGACTGATCCTCGAGATCTTCGGTGAGCGCGCGGCGACCGCGGAAGGGCGCCTCCAGGTCGAGCTGGCGCACCTCGACTACCAGGCCGGCCGGCTGGTGCGGAGCTGGACCCACCTCGAGCGCCAGCGCGGCGGCTTCGGCTTCCTGGGCGGCCCCGGCGAGACCCAGATCGAGGCCGACCGACGGTTGATCCGCGACCGGATGGCGCGCTTGAAGCGCGAGCTGGAAAGCGTGACCCGTACCCGCGGTCTGCACCGTGAGCGCCGCCAGCGCGCGCCCTGGCCGGTGATCGCGCTGGTCGGCTACACCAATGCCGGCAAGTCGACGCTGTTCAACCGCCTGACGGGCAGTGACGTCATGGCGGAGAATCTGCTGTTCGCGACGCTCGATCCGACGCTGCGGCAGCTCAGCCTCCCGGGGATCGACAAGGCGATCCTGTCCGACACGGTCGGCTTCGTGTCCGAGCTGCCGACCCAACTGGTCGCGGCGTTCAAGGCGACGCTGGAGGAGGTCGTGTCGGCGGACCTGCTGATCCACGTCCGCGACGTCGCGCATCCCGACACGTTGGCGCAGAAGGCCGATGTCGAGGGCGTGCTCGCCGAGATCGGGGTGGCCGAGGGGACGCCGGTGATCGAGGCGTGGAACAAGCTCGACCTGCTCGACCTCGACGAGCGCGAGGAACTGATCGGCGAGGCGACGCACCGCGGCGACGTGGTCGCGATCTCGGCGCTCAGCGGGGAAGGGATGGACGAACTGATCCGGGTCGTCTCGGACCAGCTGACCTCAGCGCATATCCGCTACACGATCACCCTCGACGCCGGCGACGGAGCGGGCGCGGCGTGGCTCCACCAGCACGGCGAGGTGCTGGCGCAGGAGGTATCGGGGGACGAGGCGGTGTATGAGGTACGGCTGTCGCCGGCAGATTACGAGCGGTTCGCGGGGCGGTAATCGACGCTTGACTCGATCCAAGCCGGGAACGAAAAGGGTACATCGCGAAGGGAGAGTCGTGATGGCCCAGTCCGAAGCCTATGCCCGGTTCAAGCTGTTGCACGAGGGTGAGGGACCCTTCGTCATGCCCAATGCGTGGGACGGCGGATCGGCGGCGCTGCTGACCGAGGCCGGGTTTCAGGCGCTGGGGAGTTCGTCGGCGGCGATCGCCTGGGCGCTGGGGCGGAACGACGGGATGCGTGCGGTCTCGCGCGAGGCTGCGGTGGCGAATGCGCGGCTGCTGGGCGCGGTCAGCGGGCTGCCGGTCAACGGCGATCTCGAGGACGGGTTCGGCCCCGATCCGGCGGACTGCGCCGATACCGTCGCGGCGGCGATCGCGGGCGAGCTCGCCGGGCTGGGGATCGAGGATACTACCGCCGATGCGGGCGATCCGATCCACGGCTTCGATCATGCGGTCGCGCGGGTGCGGGCGGCGGCGGACGCGGCGAAGGGGCGGATCCTGCTGACCGGGCGGACCGACCTGCTGCTCCACGTCTTCGACGACATGGACGAGGTGGTGCGACGGCTGGTCGCCTTTGCCGAGGTCGGTGCGGATGTGCTGTACGCGCCGGGACTGGCGACGATCGAGCAGGTGCGGACGGTCGTGCGCGCGGTCGCGCCCAAGCCGGTCAACGTGCTCGCGAGCACAGCGCTGCCGCTCCACGTCTTGGCGGAGGCGAGGGTGAAGCGCGTGAGCCTGGGCGCGACGCTTTATACCGCAGCGCTGGGCGGGCTGTCGGTTGCCGCGAAGGCACTGGCGCGCGGCGACATGCGTGAGGGGGCGAAGGGGTTTCCGGTCGGACAGATCCTAAGCCGGTTCGGCGTGGCCTAGTCGGCCGGCTCGTCGCTCTGCTTCACTGACCGCCACAGAGCCTCCTTGGCGTCGAGATCGCGCGATGCGAAATCCGTCGACTGCTCCATCGCCCTGAACCGCCGCTCGAACTTCGCGTTCGCTCCGCGCAGCGCCGCTTCGGGATCGACGCCGCGGTGGCGGGCGTAGTTGGCGACCGAGAAGAGCAGGTCGCCGATCTCGTCCTCGACGTCTGCCGGCGTCGTTGCCCTTTCGATTTCCGCCAGTTCCTCGTCGATCTTGGCGCGCGGACCCTCGGCGTCGGGCCAGTCGAAGCCGACGCGGGCGGCGCGTTTGCCGAGCTTCTCGGCACGGGTCAGCGCGGGGAGGCCGAGGGCGACGCCGGCGAGCGCGCTTGGATCCTCCTTCGTTGCGCGCTCCTCGGCCTTGATCTGCTCCCAGAGGTGATGCCCACCATTCTGCGCGTCGCCGAAGATATGCGGGTGGCGGCGCTCCATCTTGTCGGCGATCGCGGTCGCGACGTCGTCGAACGCGAAGGCGCCGGCTTCTTCAGCGATCCGCGCATGGAAGACCACTTGGAGGAGCAGATCGCCGAGCTCGTCCTTCAGGTCCGCCATGTCGTCCCGCGCGACGGCATCGGCGACCTCGTACGCTTCCTCGATCGTGTACGGCACGATCGTCGCAAAGGTCTGCGCCACGTCCCACTCACAGCCGTGCTCCGGATCGCGGAGGCGGCGCATGATTGCCAGCAAGCGGTCGAGAGAGGCCTTCGTCTCGGGCATATCTAATCTCGATAATATATATTATGTAAACTACAAAGCGGATTTGGGAGGTTGGAGAACCAAGGTCCTTCCCTCGACCCGCCACGACGCGAGCTGCGCCAGGAAGTTCATGCCGATCAGATCGGTATCGCCGAGTTCGGGCGACACGGTCACCGCGAGGTCGTGCGCGACGATGCCGCCGACCCGCAGCTCCCTGATACGACCCCGGTTGGCGACGATCGTCCCATTGGCGGTCTGGATCATCTCGCCGAAACCCGAGCGATCGACCTCGACCCCGGCGGCTTGCGCCGTAGCCTCCGACAGAGCGGTCACGGTCGCGCCGCTGTCGATCAGCATCCGCCGGGCGGTGCCGTTGATCCGGGCGCTCGCGTAATAATGACCGTCCGGTGCTACCGCGATGCGGACAGTGTCGCCGACCAGCTGCTGATCGTCGCCGACCAAGGTCTGGACCGCTCCCTCCCACAACGGGCGCAATCGCTCACGCTGGCCGACCAGAATCAGGCCGAACCCGAAGATCGCCGCCCACGCCAGCGCCATCTTCATCGTCTGGCCGAACGGGATGCGGCGGGCGAGCAGCGCCGACAGCGGCAGCATCAGCGCCAGCGCGTAGAAGGCCGCGTCCGCCGCGCCGCCGTTCACGACATGAACTCGAGACCGTCCCAGCCGGGTTCGACTCCCGGGGGCAGTTCGGCGCACAGACTGCGGTAATCCATCGATTGATCCATGTGGATCAGCGCGGTCCTGCCCGGTGCGAGTTGGCTGCGCCAGCCCAGCACCTCGTCGAGCGTGGCGTGCGACGGGTGCGGGCGTCGGCGCAGCGCGTCGACGATCCAGACGTCGAGGCCGGCGTAGAGCGCGCGCATGTCGTCGGTCATGACGTTGAAATCGGTCGCATAGCCGATCGACATGCCGCCCGCCTCGAAGCGCAGCCCGGCGGACGTGATGCGGCCGTGCGGCTGATCGACGACGCGGATAGCGATGCTCCCGATCGTCAGCGCGCCGGGCAGCGGCGCGGCCGTGATCGTCGGCGGATAGCCTCCGCGACCGTGGAAGACATAGCCGAACCGCTGGTCGAGGATCGCGAGCGTTTCCGGGCGCGCGTAACCGGGAACAGGACTGCCGCGGGCATGAAAGATCTGCCGCACGTCGTCGATCCCCATCGTGTGGTCGGCGTGGTCGTGGGTCCAGATGATCGCGTCGACCACACCGACGTCGGCCGCCAGCAGTTGTTCGCGCATGTCGGGGCCGGTATCGACGAGGACGCGGACACCGCCGTGCTCGACCAGAAGCGAGGCGCGGGTGCGGCGGTTGCGCGGGTCGGCGGGGTCGCAGTCTCCCCAATCGTTGCCGATGCGGGGCACGCCGGACGACGTGCCCGATCCGAGGATCCGGACCTTCATCCCAGCGTCTTTGCAAAGAGACGGTGGAAGTTGCCGGCCGTCACCTCCTGAAAATGCAGTCGGTCGTCGCCGCGCAGATCGGCGAGGAAGGCGGCGGTGTCGGCGACGAAGGCGGGTTCGCCGGGCTTGCCGCGGTGCGGCACCGGCGCGAGGAACGGCGCGTCGGTCTCGACCAGCAGCTGCTCCAGCGGGATGTCGCGCGCGGTGTCCTGAAGGTCGCGGGCGCTCTTGAACGTGACGATTCCGGAAATCGACACGAAGAAGCCGCGGCTGAGCCCCCATTCCGCGAGTGCGCGCGAGCCGGTGAAGCAGTGAAGGACTGCGGCATAGGCCCCCTTCCCCAGCTCCTCGTCCATGATCGCGATCGTGTCCGCCTCGGCGTCGCGGGTGTGGACGACGAGCGGAACGCCGGCCTCGCGCGCGGCGGCGATGTGCGCGCGGAAGCTCGCGGCCTGTCGTGCGCGGTCCGAATGATCGTAATGGTAATCGAGGCCGCTCTCGCCGATCCCGACGACGCGCGGATGGCGGGCGCGTTGGACCAGCCTGGCGGTGTCGACGTGCGGGTGCCCATCCGCCTCGTGCGGATGGATGCCAACGGTCGCCCAGACGTCAGCCTCGCGTTCGGCGGTTGCGAGCACGTCGTCCCACTCGCTTTCGCGGGTGGCGATGTTGAGCATCGCCGTCACCCCGCGGGCGCGGGCGCGTTCGAGCACCGCCTGCTGTTCCTCGACCAACCCCTTGTAATTGAGGTGGCAATGACTGTCGGCGAGCATCAGGCGGCCTCCACCGGCAGATCGAGCCGCGGGAAGGCGCCGGTCGGGGCGACGATGCGGAAGCCGCTCCCGGCCTGGCGATCATACCACCCGTCGTCGTCGATCGCGGCGTGATCGCGCTCGTCCGCACCGAGCTGATCGAGAACCTTGCCGGCCGCTTCCGGCACCACCGGCAGGATCGCGATCGCCAGCATCCGGATCGCGCGGACGAGCGTGCGGAGGACGGCGTGCATCCGCTCGGGATCGGTCTTGCGGAGCGACCAGGGCGCCTGCGCGTCGATATATTGGTTGCAGGCGGTGACCCCGCGCAGCCACGCCTCGACGCCTTGGCTGAGCATCAGATCCTCGAAGGCGCTCCGCAGCCCGGCGCAAGCGACGACGACCTCCTCGATCAGCACCGCGTCGGCGTCCTCGGCGCGGCCGGGTTCCGGAAGAACCCCGTCCAGGGTCTTGGCGATGAAGGACAAGGTCCGCTGCGCGAGATTGCCGAAGGCGTTGGCGAGTTCGGCATTGACGCGGGTGACGATCGCCTCCGCGGAATAGCTGCCGTCGCTGCCGAAGCTCACTTCCCGGAGCAGGAAATAGCGGAGCGCGTCGACCCCGAACGCCTCGCCGAGCGCGATCGGATCCACCACATTGCCGATCGACTTCGACATCTTCTCGCCGCGGTGAAGCAGGAAGCCGTGCCCGAACACCGATTTGGGGAGCGCGATTCCGGCGGACATGAGGAAGGCGGGCCAGTAGACCGCGTGGAAGCGGACGATGTCCTTGCCGATCAGGTGCACGTCCGCAGGCCAATATCGCATGTCGCCCGGGTAGCCTGCGCCCGTCAGATAATTGGTCAGCGCGTCGACCCAGACGTACATGACATGGCCCGGACTGCCGGGCACCGGCACCCCCCAGTCGAAGCTGGTGCGCGACACCGAAAGGTCACTGAGCCCACCCTCGACGAAGCGCATCACCTCGTTGCGCCGGGTCTCGGGACGGATGAAATCGGGATTGTCGCGGTATAGGTCGAGCAAAGGCTGCTGGTAGTTCGACAAGCGGAAGAACCACGTCTCCTCGGCGGTCCACTCGACCGGGGTCCCCTGCGGCGAGCGCTTCCCCCCCTCCACGTCGACCAGTTCGGCCTCGTCGTAGAAGGCCTCGTCCCGGACCGAATACCAACCTTCGTAGCGGTCCAGATACAGGTCCCCGCGGTCCGCCATGGCCTGCCACAAAGATTGGCTGGCGGCGTGGTGATCGGCGTCGGTCGTGCGGATGAAGCGATCGTAGGAGACGTTCAAAGCATCGCACATCTGCCTGAAATGACCGGACATCTCGTCGGCGAGCGCACGCACGTCGACGCCGCGGTCGCGGGCCGTCTGGACCATCTTGAGCCCGTGTTCGTCGGTACCCGTCTGAAAGCGGACATCGCGTCCCGCCTGGCGCTGGAACCGCGCGATCGCGTCGGCGGCGATCGCCTCGTACGCATGGCCGATGTGCGGGCGGCCGTTGGGATAACTGATCGCGGTGGTGATGTAGAAGGGCTCGGCCATATCTGCCGCCCTAAAGCGCGTTACCCTCTACCCGCAAGCCGTGCGATCAGCCCGGTCATCTCGAACACGGTATCGGCGGGCACCAGCGAATTGACGCGGGCGGCGCGGGCCAGTTCCCGCGCCTCGGCATAAGCGTCGAGCGCACGCGAGAGGTCTTCGCCGTGGCGCGCCCGCGCGCCTTCCGCGATCAGCGTCGGCGCATGGTCCAGGAACGCCTCGTAACGCGGCTGCGCGGCCTTGAGCGACAGTTCGCGCGAGAGGCGAAGGCGCTGTCGGTTGTCCGCATCCCCCTGCGCCATCACCGAGCGGAGCGCGGCGTCGATCCCGCCGAGATCGAGTCCCGCATAGCGAAGCGCGCGACCCGGCGATCCCTCCCCCGCCCGGACCAGCGCGGCGATCTCGTCGGCGGTCGCCTCGGGTTGCGCCTCGCGGAGCGCGGACGTCATGTCGGCATCGGCCAGCGGCTCGAACCGCAGCGTGCGGCAGCGCGAACGGATCGTGGGGAGCAGCCGCCCCGGCGCATGGCTGACCAGCAGGAAGATCGTTCCCGCCGGCGGCTCCTCCAGCGTCTTGAGCAAGGCGTTGGACGCCCCGGGGCGCTCGACGTCGTCGATGCTGTCGATCAGGACGACGCGGCGAGGACTGAGCGACGGCGTCGTCGCGAACAGTGGGCCCAGCGCGCGGACCTGCGCGATCGGGATCGACCGCGCGAGCTCGCCGTCCTTCTTCTCGTTGGGCAGCCGGGTGAGCAGGCGAAAGTCGGGGTGCGCGCCAGAGCCGAGCAACGCGGCGGTTCGGCTGCCTTCGGCCAGGTCGAAGTCCCCGACACCGCGCTCGCCCGCCGCCTCGGCGAGCAGGCGCGCGGCGACAAGGCGGGCGAAGCTCGCCTTGCCGACTCCCTCCGGTCCGGCGAACAGCCAGGCATGGTGAAGCGACCCGCCCGACATCGCGGCGCGAAACGCGGCATGGGCGACGGCGTTACCCAGCGGCGTCATGGCAGCCAGTCATGAAGCGCGGCGAGGAGATCGGCGGTGATCGCTTCGGCGGCGCGCGCCCCGTCGACCAGCCGGACCCGCCCGGGCTCGCGTGCGGCGATGGCGGCGAACGCTTCGCCGACCCGCTCGTGGAATGCGGCGCCGCGTCGGGCGAAGCGATCCGCCATCTCGGCGTCGCGCAGGCTCGCTCGACGTTCGCCTTCTGCGACGGGGACTTGGAGGACGAAAGTGCGATCGGGCATCAGCCCGGCCGAGCCGAAGGCGTGGAGTGACAGGATCGCGGCGTCGTCGATCCCCTCGGCTCCGCCCTGATAGGCGCGGGTGGAATCGACGAAGCGATCGCAGATCACCCACGCATCCTTGGCGAGAGCGGGCGCGATCACGCGCTCGACATGGTCCGCGCGGGCCGCGGCGAACAACAACGCTTCGCTGCGGGGGCTCCAGCGGGCGGTCTCGCCCGAGAGCAGCAATGTCCGGATCGCCTCCGCCCCCTCGCTGCCGCCGGGCTCGCGGGTGACGACCACGCGCAGCCCTCGCGTCTCCAGTGCGGCGGCGAGCGCGCGGGCCTGGGTCGACTTGCCCGCTCCCTCGCCGCCCTCAAGCGTGACGAAGCGGCCGGCAAAGCTCATCCGAACAGCCCGGTCAGCCCCGCCCAGGCACGGCCGAAGAAGCCGGCCTCGCCCACATCCTTGTCCGCGACCAGCGGCAGG
Source organism: Sphingomonas sp. SP6 (assembly GCF_058313435.1). Classification (NCBI taxonomy): domain Bacteria; kingdom Pseudomonadati; phylum Pseudomonadota; class Alphaproteobacteria; order Sphingomonadales; family Sphingomonadaceae; genus Sphingomonas; species Sphingomonas sp. SP6. The sequence goes on along the minus strand of NZ_JBZFLG010000001.1, from coordinate 818,593 downwards.
GTCTGCTCGGGAAGGCCCGGCGACGTGATCACCAGATCGGCGACATGCTGCCCGGCCTTGATCGGCGCCTTGATCGGCCCCTGATAGACGACCTTGCCCGCGAGCTGCGGCACCGCGCCCGAGGGCAGCGCGACGGTCAGATCCTTGGGAGCGACAAGGCCGACGGTCGAGGCGCTGCCGAGCTGGACGTCGGCATCCGCGACCTTGCGCCCCGACTTGACCAGCGGCTTGGCCTGCCAGGCGCGGAAACCCCAATCCATGAAGCGAACCGATTCGGAGGCGCGCTGCCCGAAGCTGGTCAGTCCCGCCAATACCATCACCAGCCGCCGCCCGCCCTGCTCGGCCGAGCCGGTGAAGCCGTAGCCGGCCTCGTCCGTATGGCCGGTCTTCAGTCCATCGGCGCCGGCGACGCGCCCGAGCAGCGGATCGCGATTGGCCTGGGTGATGTCCGCGCCGCTGCCCAGCGTCTTCCCCCAGGTGAAGTCGCGACGCGAGTAGAATTGCTTGTAGAGCTTCGGGTGGTCCTCGATCGTCGCCGCGGCGAGCTTCGCCAGATCGCGCGCCGTGACGTAGGTGACCCCGTTGTCGGGCCAGCCGTTGGAGGTGCCGAAATGGCTGTTGGCGAGACCGATCTTCTTCGCCGCCTCGTTCATCCGATCTACGAAGGCGGGCTCGGTTCCGGAGATCCCCTCGGCCAGCACCACGCAGGCATCGTTGCCCGAAAGCGTGACGATCCCGTAGAGCAGGTTGGCGACGCTCACCCGCTCGCCCGACGACAGGAACATCGTCGAACCGGCGGCGGGGCCGTGCCATTTCGCCCACGTCTCCGGCCGGACGTCGAACTGCTGGTCGAGCTTCAACTCGCCGCGCTTGATCATGTCGAACGCGACATAGACCGTCATCATCTTCGCCATCGACGCCGGCGGCATCCGGCGATCGGCGTCGCGCGCGAACAGGACCGCGCCGGAGGACAGGTCCTCCATGAACGCGACCGGCGCCGGCGTGTCGAACACCGGGGCGGCGGCGGTGAGCGACCCGAACAGCAGCGGGACGGCGAGAAGGGCGAGCTTACGCATGAGAACGGGTCCGAAATCAGGAGGTCGGGATGATCTGCGCGCCCGCATAGCCGCGACGATGGGCGTCGTCACGCGCCCGCTGCGCCGATGCGAGATCGCGAAACGGCCCGAGGCGGACGCGCCACAGCGCCCCGGCGGGCTGGATCGAACCGCCGAGCGAGCGCGCGAGCGCGGCGGCGCGAACCTGTGTCGAGAAGGCAGCGATCTGGACGACGTAGCGTCCGGCCGCAGCCGGAACCGGTGGAGGAACGGGTGCGGGAGGGCGTGGCCGCGGCGGAGTGACCGCCTCGTGCGTGGGGCGGGGGTAAGGCGCTCCCCGTGACGACAAGACCGTCGGCACCGCCGCGGGCTTCTGTCTGCCCGTCGCCGCACCGGCCGACGCGGGCAGCTGCCGGCGCAACGCCGCGAGCAGCGCGGGCGGCGCATCCATCCGAGCCGATGCGGCCTCGCCCCGCGCCAGCGCCGAGGCGTCGGCCGCCGACGCCGTCACCGCACGGACGCGGACCGGGGTCGCGCCGCGGCCGGCGCCGAGCAGCGCCGCCGCGCCGCGGGTCAGGTCGATCTCGTAGCGCGCGTCACCGGGACCGCGACCGGCGATGCGCACGAGGATCGTCCGGCCGGTGTCGAGTGCGGTCACCTCCGCGATGCTGCCGATCGGGAGCGTGCGGTGCAAGGCGGTCGCCGCCCGGTCGCCCGCGAGTTCGTCGGACGAGGTCGCAAATCCTACAGCGTCATAGGCCTGGACGCCGACGCCGGCGGTCCCGCTGGGTCCGTCGCTCGCCGGGACGCCCGGGGGCAGCGGCGTGGACTGGCGCGTGAGCTCGCGGGCGATCGGCGCTCCGCCATCCGCGACCTGGGGCGATCCGGCGGCCGCCGCGAGCAGAAGCAGCAGGCTAGCGCTCGACGGCATCGGCCAGCAGCCCCACTGAGAGCGCATAGTAGTTCGAGCAATTATAGTCGAGGATAACCCGGTAGTTCCCGGTCAGGAGATAGGCGGTCTGCCCAGGGCCGTCGGCCTCGAACAAGGTCGCCTGGACGCCGTCCGCCGGCCAGGCGCGGTCCTGCGGCACGATCCCCATCGCGCGCCACTCCGCCATGGTCCGCCACGCGCTGTGGCGCTGGAACACGCGCGGGCAGCGCGGGCTGACCAGGCGGTTCTGGACGCGCGAGCGGTCGAACCCGGCGGGAACGCTCACCGCAAATCCCCAGGGCTGGCCGCGCCGCCAGCCCGCGTCCGCGAAGTAAGCGCCGATCGAGGCGAGCGTGTCGGCCGAGCTGCCCCAGATGTCGGCGCGGCCGTCCCCGTCGGCATCGCGCGCGAGCCGCAGGTAGATCGACGGCAGGAACTGCGGGTTGCCGGTCGCGCCCGCCCAGCTGCCCTTCAACCGATCGCGCGGTACGCCGCGGTCGAGCATCTTGAGCCCGGCGATGAACTCGCCCGCGAACAGATCGCGTCGCCGCCCTTCGTAGGCGAGCGTGGCCAAGCTGCGGAGGAGATCGAAATTGCCGGTGTACGATCCGTAATTGGTCTCGTGTCCCCAGATCGCGACCATCACCGACTCGGGAACGCCGGTCTCCGCCTCGATCCGGGCGAGCCGCGCACGGTTGGCGAGATAGGTCGTGCGCCCCCGCGAGATGCGTGCGGCGTCGACGTGCGCCGCGCGGTAAGGCGCGAACAGCGAGGGGGCGGCGTTGGGGTTCGCGCCAGGCTGCTGGCGGTCGAGATCGACGACGCGCTGGTTGTAGGTGAGCGTCGGGAACACCGCGTCGGCGGTCGCGCGGCTCACGCCCTGCGCGAGCGCCTGGGCGCGGAGCTGCGGAAGATAGGCCTGGAACCCGGCCTCGTCCTGCGCCTGCGCCGGCGGCTGGAGTGCCAGGCACGCCGCCGCTGCAAGCCCAAGGCGAAGACCGCGACCGACTGTTTTACGCCCCCACATGCGGACCGATGTGACACAGCCCCGCCGTTCGCGGAAGCCGCGATCATCCCGCGACTTGCACAAAATGGCGCAGCGGCTAGTCGCAGCCGGGCCGGACAGGTGGCCGAGTGGTTTAAGGCAGCGGTCTTGAAAACCGCCGTGGGCGGAAGCTCACCGTGGGTTCGAATCCCACCCTGTCCGCCAAGCCTCTCAGCGGGTCGCCAGCTTCTCGAACGCGACCGTATCCAGGGGCTCGCGGAACTGGCAACCGGCGGTGAAGTCGTCGGCCCACATCACGTCGGCGGCGACGGGGCCGATCTCGGGGAGATTGAGCCAGATCGTCGCGCCGCGCTTGAGCGCCGAATAGGTCGACAGCCGCGCGCCGTGGATCGACAGGTCGACGACCTTGCACAGGGTGCGGCCCAGTCCGCCCTGACCGATCCCGGCGTCGAACGACACCGGCGCGCGGGGAGCGCGTCGCCGGCCGTCCTTCTGAGCAGGTTCGAACTCGGCAGCGAACATCACCGAATGCTAACCCGCGCTGGTTAACGATGTGTTACTTGCGGAGCGTCAGCCCGCCACCGAAACGCTTGTTGAAGCGCGCGACCTGGCCGCCCTGATCGAGCAGCTGCCCGCGGCCGCCGGTCCAGGCCGGGTGCGCCAGCGGGTCGATCTCGAGCGTCATCGTGTCGCCCTCCTTGCCCCAGGTGGAGCGGGTCTCGTACACGGTGCCGTCGGTCATCTGGACCTTGATCATGTGATAATCGGGGTGCGTGTCGGCTTTCATGGGTCTTCAAGCTCCTGGAGGCGGCTGGTTTCCGACCAGCCCGAAAGGAAGCGGCGCGCCTAGCGCCTCGCCCTTGGAATGTCAAAAGTGGCGGGAGTGATCGCTAGAGCGTCGGCGGGCTCGCGATCATCGCGGTGAAGCTCGCCTCGGCAGCGACCTGCCCGTCGATCTTCGCCCGGCCCGTGAACTTGCAGACGGTCGTCCGCTTCTGGACGAACTCGGCCTCGAGCCGCAGCAGAACGCCGGGCTCGACCGGCTTGCGGAACTTCGCGGCCTCGATCGCCATGAAATAGACGAGCTTGCCCGAGCCCGCGAGGCCGAGGCTCTCGACCGCGAGGATGCCCGCGGCCTGCGCCAGCGCCTCGACGATCATCACCCCGGGCATGATCGGGCGCCCGGGGAAATGCCCCTGGAAGAACGCCTCGTTCATCGTCACCGCCTTGATCGCCACGATCGACCGGTCGAGGACGATCTCCTCGACACGGTCGACCAGCAGCATCGGATAGCGGTGGGGGATCGCCTGCATCACCCGCTGGATATCCAGCGGGCCCAGCGTTCCCCTGCCCTCGCCTTCGGTGTTGGTCACTGGGTCGCTCAGCGACCCTGCGGCCGGGTGGTCGCCGGGGCAGCAGGCGCGGCCTGCGCGGGCGCGGTAGTGCTGACGCTGGGGAGCTGGGTGTTGAGCTGGGCGAGCACCGCATCGGTGATCTCGACCGCCGGCGCCGAGTAGAAGACGCTGCCCTTGTCCATCGCGAGCGTCGCGCCACGCTGCTGCGCGACTTGCGAGATGATCGGGCCGAGCTTGGCGCCGATCTGCTGGCGGACATAAGCGACGTTGCGCTCCAGCGTCTGCTGCTGGGTCGCGATCTGCTGCTGGGCGGCATTGCGCTTGGTCTCGAACGCGGTGATCCGCGCCTGGAGCGCGGCGTCCGGATTGCCCTTGGCGGCGGTCACCGCGGTGCGGAGCGACTGCTCCTCGGTCTGGAGCGGCGCGCTCAGCGACTGGGCCGAGCTGCGCAGCTGGGTCGACTGGCTCTGCAACTGAGTGTTCGCCGCCTTGCAGGCGGTGCAGTCGCGGAAGATGCGGTCGCTGTCGACCACCGCGATCTTCGAGTCCGGAAGCGCCTGGGCGAACGCCGCCCCCGCGGTCACCGCCGAGGCGACGGCGGCGAGCGCCATGAGAGAATGCTTGGTCATCAGAACTGTGTCCCTACGTTGAAGGTGATGAGCTTCTTGTCGTCGCCCTTCTGGCTGAGCAGCGCCTTGGCGACGTCGATGCGCAGCGGGCCGAACGGCGAATTCCAGTTGACGCCGACGCCGATCGACAGCCGCGGCTTGGCCGAATTGCCGAGATACTGCTCGATGAACGGCGTCGTCGCGGTCGTGTAGATCGAGTTCGGGATGGTGCCGATGCACGTCCCGGTCGCATCCGGCGTTCCGACCGCGCAGATGGTCGTGAGCGTCGACGGCGTGTTCGTCGTCGGATCGGTGGTCGTGTAGGTGTACAGCGCCTGCCCCGCGGAGTTGAACTGCTGCGTCAGGATGTTGCCGTAATAGGTGCTGCCGGTGGTCGCGTCGGTCAGCTGCGGAATGCAGCTGAGCGTCTCCCCCGCGCCGCAGATGTCGACCGTCGGGTTCGGCCGGGTGATGTTCCACAGGCTGCCCGCCTGGACATAGACCGACGGGCGCAACCCGAGCTCGCGCGCACCCGCGCCCAGCGGGATCTCGAGCTCGACGCGGCCGAGATAATAAGCGCGGCCGCCGAGCGCATCGTCGACGACCTGGTCCTTGCCGGTCAACAGCACCTGCGCCGGGGACGCATCCGAATAGAAGGTGCGCTGCACACGCGGGCCGACACCACGGATGTCGAAGCCGCGGAACTGCGGCTCGCCCAGATAGAAGCGGTCCGTGATCCGCACCGCATCGACGCCGGGCGCGGGCGAACCCTCCAGCGGATGGATGTACCCGCCTTCGCCGACCGCGGAGACCACGAAGCCCGATCGGCCGAGACCCCAGTATTTCGCGCCCTCGATCCGGCTGCGCAGATACTTCACGTCCCCGCCCAGCCCGGCGAAGTCCTGGCTGAAGCTGAGCCGCTGGCCGCGGGTCGGCCGCAGGTTGCTGTTGAGGCTGTTGTAGATCAGCGAATAGCCGACCGACGACGTCCAGCGATTGCCGAGCGAATCGCACAGATAGCGGCCGGCGAGCAGCGCGTTGCACTGGCCGCCGGTGAAATAGCTCTGGTCGAGGCTGACCTCGTCATACGACAGGCCGTAGCGGCCGGAGAGCGACCAATATTCGGTGAGCGGCACGCCGGCGCGGACCTGGAAGCCGGTCGAGGTCTGGCTGTAGGTCGTGTTGCGGCTGTCGCCGACGTAGTTGAACGCATTGTAGTCGCGCCGGAACAGGTCGATGCCCACCGCGATGTTGCGATCGAACAGGTACGGCTCGGTGAACCCCGCTTCGATGGACTTCGAATAGCTCGAGTAATTGACCCCGAACCGTGCTTCCTGGCCCTTGCCGCGGAAGTTCGACTGGGTGATGTTCGCCTGGATGATGAACTGTTCGAGGCTCGAATAGCCCGCCGACAGCTGGAGCTGGCCGGTCGCCTTCTCCTCGACGTTGGCGTCGAGCACGACGCGGTCGGGCGCCGAGCCCGGCGTCTGCTTGATCTCGAACTTGTCCTGGAAATAGCCCAGGCTGTTGATCCGGTCCTGCGAGCGCTTGACCTGGAAGCTGTTGAACGCATCGCCCTCGGCCAGGCGCACCTCGCGGCGGACCACCTTGTCCTGCGTCTGGGTGTTGCCCGTCACGTTGATGCGCTCGACGTAGGTCCGCTTCGATTCGCCGATGTGGAAGTTGATCCCCATCGTCAGCGTATCGCGGCTGCGGTTGAACTCGGGGTTCACGTCGGTGAAGGCGTAGCCGAACAGGCCGGTCGTGCTCTGCAGGCTCTCGACCGAATCCTCGACCGCTTTGGCGTTGTACCAGTCGCCCTTCTTGATGACGAGGTTGGCGGCCAGCTTCTTGTCGTCGAAGTCGCGGATGTCGCTGTCGACGGTCACGTCGCCGAACTTGTAGCGCGGCCCCTCCTCGACCACGTAGGTGATGATGAAGTCGCGCTTGTCCGGGGTCAGCTCGGCGACGGCCGAGGTCACGCGGAAATCGGCATAGCCTTCGGTTAGGTAGAACTGCCGCAGCTTCTGCTGATCGTAGGCGAGCCGGTCCTGATCGTAGGACGTGTTGCCCGACAGCAGACGGAAGAAGCGCGCCTGCTTGGTGGCCATCTGCTCGCGCAGCTTGTCGTCGGAGTAGATCTGGTTGCCGATGATGTTGATCTGGCGGACCTTGGACTTCGCGCCCTCGCTGATCTCGAACACCACGTCGACGCGGTTCTGGTCGAGCGCGACCATCTTGGGATCGACGCTCGCCGCGAAGCGTCCCTGGCGGCGGTAAAGCTCGATGATCCGCGCCACGTCCTGGCGGACGGCGGAGCGGGTGAAGATCTGCCGCGGCTTGAGCTTGATCTCCTTGGTGATCTTGTCCTCCTTGAGGCGCTTGTTGCCCTCAAGGATCACGCGGTTGATGATCGGGTTCTCGCGGATGCGGAGCACGATGTCGCCGGTCTCGGCACCCGCCACCTGGACGTCGGCGAAGAGATCGGACGCATAGAGGTCCTTGATCGCCTGATCGAGCGTCTCGTTGGTGTAGGCGGCGCCGACGCGCAGCTTGGTATAGCTGAGCACCGTCTCCGGCTCGATCCGCTGCGAACCCTCGACGCGCAGGGTCTTGATCGTGCGCGCGGCCGCCGGAACGGCAACCGGGGTCGCGGCAGGCGACGGCGCCGGAGCCGTTGCGGACGACGCCTGCGCCAGCACCGGAACGCCGGCGAGCATGGATGCGCCGAGCAGGCTTGCGCCGAGCGACCTGGCCCCCACGATCAGGGGGCCGCGCGCGTAAGTGGTTGCCTTCAAAACCGTCACCAATCCCAACCCCGGAGAACCAACACGCGCCCTGCGGGCCGCCCCTGCCCTAACCGCCGAACCCGATCAAGCCAGCCGCGATCAACCCGCCGCCCCGACCAGCCCGGCGAGCCCGCGCCAGAGCCCGAGATTGCCGAGATCGTTGAAGGTCACCACCAGCATCAGCGCGACGATCGCCGCGAAGCCGCCGCGATACGCCCATTCCTGCGCCTCCGGCGGAACCGGCTTCCGCCGCGCCGCCTCGATCGCGTAGAACATCAGGTGCCCTCCGTCGAGCATCGGCACTGGCAACAGGTTGATGAACCCCAGATTGATCGACACGAGCGCGATGAGGAAGACGAAGGCGTCCGGGCCGAGCGTGATCTGCTCGCCCGACACCTTCGCAATTTGCAGCGGACCGCCGAGATCGCGCATCGAGCGCCGGCCGGTGACGACCTGGCCGATCGTCTCGACCATCATCGACACGATCTCGCCCGTCCGGCGGATCGCGACGACCGGCGCCTCGAAGACGCCGACGGGAACGATCACCGGCTTGGGCGGCGCGATCCCGAGCAGCCCCACCCGGTAGACGTTGCCGAAGCGATCCCGCTGCTCGAGCGTCCCGATCTTCGCGCCGACCGACGCGGTCACGTCGCCGCGCCGATAATCGATCCGGACCGGCTCGCCGGCACGGATCTTCACGTAGCGGACCATGTCGTCGAACGTGTCGATCGGGCGTCCGCCGAGCGACACGATGCGGTCACCCGCCTGCAGACCGATCCTCGCCGCGACCGTCCCCGGCACCGCCCGGCCGACGGTCGCCGGGGTCCGCCCGTCGCCGTAAGCGAGCGCGAAGCCGGTCAGGATCAGGATCGCGGCGACGAAGTTCACGACCGGCCCGGCGGCGACGATGATCGCACGCTGCCAGACGGACTTCGCCTGGAACGTGGCGTTGCGCTCCTCGGCCGGAAGCGCCAGCCACTCCGGGGAGGGCTGCGACACCGCGTTCATGTCGCCTGCGAACTTGACGTAGCCGCCAAGCGGCAGCCAGCCGACCTTCCACCGTGTCCCACGCCGGTCGGTCCAGCCCGCCACCTCGCGGCCGAAGCCGATCGCGAAGGTGTCGGCCTTCACCCCGAACATCCGGCCGGCGAGATAATGGCCCAGCTCGTGGATGAAGACGAGCGGCCCGATCACCAAAGCGAAGGCGAGGACGGTCAGCAGCAGGCCCGGACTCTGGATCAAGCGACGCCTTCCTCTACCCGCTCCGACGCCAGCGCCCTCGCCTCGGCATCGACCGCGAACACCGCGTCGAGCGTCGCCGGCGCGGGCGGATCGTAGCGCGTCAGCGTATCCTCGACGATTGCGGCGATTTCGAGGAAGCCGACCCGGCCGCCCAGGAACGCGGCGACCGCCACCTCGTTGGCGGCGTTGAGGATCGCCGGCCGTGCGCCCCCTGCCTCGACCGCCGCCCGCGCCAGGCGGAGCGCCGGGAACCGGACCGGATCGGGCGCTTCGAAATCGAGCCGACCGACCTTGACGAGATCGAGCGGTTCGCCGGGCGTCGTCATCCGATCGGGCCAGGCGAGCGCGCAGGCGATGGGCGTGCGCATGTCGGGGGTGCCGAGCTGCGCCAGCGTCGAGCCGTCGACATATTCGACCATCGAGTGGATGACCGACTGGCGGTGGACGACGATCTCGATCTGCGCGGCCTCGACCGGAAACAGGTGGAACGCCTCGATCAGCTCGAGGCCCTTGTTGAACATGGTGGCACTGTCGACGCTGATCTTGGCGCCCATCGACCAGTTGGGGTGGGCGACCGCCTGCGCCGGGGTGATCGCGCGCATGTCGGCGAACGCGCGGTCGCGGAACGGTCCTCCGCTCGCGGTCAGGATGATGCGGCGGATGCGGGCGGCGTGGCGGGGCTCCAGGCATTGGAAGATCGCCGAATGTTCGCTGTCGACCGGAAGGAGGGTCGCGGCGTGGCGCATGACCGCCTGCTTCATCACCTCGCCCGCGGAGACCAGCGCCTCCTTGTTGGCGAGCGCGAGGATGCCGCCCTGCTCGACCGCCGCCAGCGCGGGCTTCAGCCCGGCGGTGCCGACGATCGCGGCGACGGTGACGTCTGCTCCCATCGCCGCCGCCTCGCACACCGCATCGGCGCCGCCCCCGGCCGCGATCCCCGTGCCGGCGAGCGCATCGCGGAGCCCGGGCAGGCAGCGCTCGTCGGCGACGACGGCGCGCTCGGCCCGCGTGCGGATGGCCGCGGCAGCGAGCTTGGCGACGTCGCAATTGGCGGTCAGCGCGACGACCCGGAACCGATCGGGCGCACGCTCGACCAGATCGAGGGTCGAGGTTCCGACCGAGCCGGTCGCCCCCAATATGGTGACGGTCTTCATCGTCCGATCAGTCCATAGAGGTGCGGCAGAACCACCAGCAGCGCCGCCGCGGGCGCGACCGGGACCAGGCCGTCGAGCCGGTCCATCAGCCCGCCATGGCCCGGCAGGATCGTCCCGGAATCCTTCACGCCCGCACGGCGCTTGAGCCAGCTCTCGTACAGATCGCCCCCCTGCGCCAATACCGCGAGCACCGGGGTGGCGAGGGTCATGCGGAGCGGCAAGCCGTAGCGGGCGTGCAGGACCGCACCGAACGCGCTCGCCAGAACGACGCCGCCGACCAGCCCGGCCCAGGTCTTGTTCGGGCTGAGCCGCGGCGCGAGCTTGGGCCCGCCGATCGCGCGGCCGGCGAAATAGGCACCGATATCGGTCGCCCAGACGAGCGCCAGCGCCCAGAGGGTGTACACGATCCCCTCGTTGCCCAGGTGCTGACGCCGGCAGATCATCAGCGCGATCACCGGCAGCCCGCAATAGAGCAGACCCAGAGCGAGCCGCGGCGTGCGGGTGACGATCACCACGAAGAACGCCGCTCCGGCGAGCAGCCCCAGCGTGAAGAAATCGTGGATCTGGAGGACCAGCGACGCGGGTGCGGTGATCGCGAGCGGGACGGACAGCGCATATTGGGCGAGCCGCTTGTGGCGCAGCGGCACGTTCTGGAGGTCCGCCCATTCTGCCATCATCAACAGCGCGACGACGACCATCAGCAGCCAGAAGGCGACGCCGCCCAGGATCACCGCCGCCAATGCGACCGCGATCATCGCCGCGCCCGCCAGCGTGCGGACCGCGAGCTCGCTCGATCGCTTACCGGTCACAGGCCGCCGTACCGCCGCTGCCGCCGCGCGAACGACTCGACGGCGGCACGCAGCTCGTCCGGGCCGTAATCGGGCCAGAGCGTGTCGACGAACAGCAGTTCGGCATAAGCGGACTGCCAAAGCAGGAAGTTCGACAGCCGCTGCTCGCCCGAGGTGCGGATCATGAGATCGAGCGGCGGCAGCTCGCGGGTCTCCAGCTCCGCCTCGATCGTCTCGGCATCGATCGCGGCGGGGTCGATCTCCCCGGCCACCGCACGCAGCGCGAGCCGCTGCGCCACGCCGGCGAGTTCGGCCTGCGCGCCGTAGTTGAGCGCGATCGCCAGGATCGGCCCGGTGTTCGCCGCGGTCCGCGCCAGCGAATCGTCGAGCAGCGCCACCACGTCCGCCGGGAAGCGGCGGTAGTCGCCCAGGATCCGCAGTCGGACGTTGTCGGCGACGAGTTCGGCGATGTCGGCGCGGATGTAGAGCTTCAGCAGCCCCATGAGATCGCCGATCTCCGCCTCCGGCCGCCGCCAATTCTCGCTCGAGAAGGCGTAGAGCGTGAGCGCCTCGATCCCGAGCGCGCGCGCGGCGCGGCTCACCCGGCGCACCGCCTCCACGCCCGCGCGGTGTCCGGCGGCGCGCGGCAGGAATCGCTTCTTCGCCCAGCGGCCGTTGCCGTCCATGATGATGGCGACGTGGCGTGGGAGCGCGGCGCCCGGGTCGGCGAAGGCGGGGGCGGTGCTCATGCGGTGGCGCCGCCCCTCCGAGCGAAGCGCCGCTCGTGCCCCCGGCACGAGCCGAACAGCTGACGCTGTTCGCGCTTCACTTCCCCATGATCTCCTTTTCCTTCGCGCTCGCCACCGCATCGACCTCGGTGATCGTCGCGTCGGTCAGCTTCTGGACCTCGGCCTCGTGGCGCTTGCGCTCGTCTTCGCCGAACACACCCTTCTTCTCGTCGGTCTTGAGCGCGTCCATGCCGTCGCGGCGGACGTTGCGCACGGCGATCTTCGCCTTTTCCGCGTACGAGCCCGCGAGCTTCGCCAGCTCCTTGCGGCGCTCCTCGGTCAGATCGGGGATCGGCAGGCGCAAGGTATTGCCGTCGTTGATCGGATTGAGGCCCAGCCCCGCCGAACGGATCGCCTTTTCGACCGGGCCGACATTCTGCTTGTCCCAGACCTGGACCGAGATCATCCGCGGCTCGGGCACGCTGACGGTCGCCACCTGGTTGAGCGGCATGTTCGCACCGTAAACGGTGACCATCACCGGATCGAGCAGCGACGTCGAGGCGCGCCCGGTCCTGAGACCGCCGAGATCGCTCTTGAGCGACTCCACCGCGCCCGCCATCCGGCGCTCCAAATCCGCCTTGTCATACGCCGGCATCGATCGTCTCCTGCTGCTGAACGACCGTTGATGTCCCCTCGCCGCGCAGCACCGCGGCGAAGTTGCCGTGTTCGCGGATGTTGAAGACGACGATCGGGATGTTGTTGTCGCGGCACAGCGCCACCGCGCTCGCGTCCATGACCTTCAGGTCCTCGGCGAGGACCGTCGAATAGCTCACGGTCTCGAAGCGGCGCGCGCTCGGGTCCTTCTTGGGATCGGCGCTGTAGACGCCGTCGACGCTGGTGCCCTTGAAGAGCGCGTCGCACTTCATCTCGGCGGCGCGGAGCGCCGCGCCGCTGTCGGTCGTGAAATAGGGCGAGCCGACGCCGGCGGCGAAGATCACGACGCGGCCCTTCTCCAAATGCCGCTCGGCGCGCCTCCGGATCACCGGCTCGCACACCTCGTCCATCGAGATCGCCGACTGGACGCGCGTATCGATGCCGATCTGCTCGAGCGCGTTCTGCACCGCGAGCGCGTTCATCACCGTCGCGAGCATGCCCATGTAATCCGCGGTCGCGCGCTCGAACCCCTTCGCCGCGGCCGCGAGTCCGCGGAAGATGTTGCCGCCGCCGACGACGACGCACAGCTCGTACCCTTGCGCCTTCACGTCGGCGATCTCACCCGCGACGCGCGCGGTGACGGCGGGGTCGATCGACAGCCCGCCCTCCCCCATCAGGACCTCGCCCGAGAGTTTCAGGAGGATGCGTTTGTAGGTGCGGGGAGTCATTCGGGTCCGTCGGTTCGGGAGCGCCGCGGACCTTAGGCGGGGGCGGTATCCCCCGCAACCTTTGTCAGCCCCCGATCCGGTCCAATGTCGCGATCGCCGCCTCGGGCAGATCGAGCCCGGCCGCCGCCAGGTTTTCGCGCAGATGCGCGACCGACGACGTCCCCGGGATCAGCAGGAGATTGGGCGAGCGTCGCAGCAGCCAGGCGAGCGCCACCTGCATCGGGGTGTGACCGAGGCTTGCCGCGACGTGCGACAGCGCATCCGACTGAAGCGGGGTGAAGCCGCCGAGCGGGAAGAACGGGACATAGGCCACCCCCTGCCCCGCCAGCGCATCGATCAGCGCGTCGTCCCCGCGATGGGCGAGATTATACTGGTTCTGGACGCAGATCACCGGCGCGATCCCCTGCGCTTCGCGGACCTGCGCGGCGGTCGCATTGCTGAGACCGAGATGGCGGATCAGACCCTGCTCGCGAAGGTCGGCGAGCGTCTCGAACTGCGCTGCGATCGAGCCCTCGCTTGGCGCGTGGACATCGCCCATCACGCGCAGGTTGACGACATCGATCGCCCCGACCCCGAGATTGCGAAGATTGTCGTGGACCGCGGCGCGGAGCTCGTCGGGCGACTGCGCCGGCAGCCATGAGGCGTCGTCGCCGCGGCGTGCGCCGACCTTGCTGACGAGGACGAGATCGTCGGGATAGGGCGAGAGCGCTTCGCGGATCAGCCGATTGACGACGTGCGGGCCATAGAAATCGCTGGTGTCGATGTGATTCACTCCGGCCTCGACCGCGGCGCGGAGCACGGCGCGCGCCCCATCCGGATCGCGCGGCGGCCCGAACACACCCGGCCCGGCGAGCTGCATCGCTCCGTAGCCCATCCGGTTTACTGTGCGGTCGCCGAGGGTGAACAGCCCGGCGTTGTCGATCGTGCGCATGTTGGTCTCCTTCGCCTCCTGATCTAGGGGACCGCGATCGTGCCGATAATCGGTGCGATCCCGCACAGGCCGTGCGGAAGGACGGACAATGCGCGCGGAGCTCGGTGATCTCGACGCTTTCCTTACGGTTGCCAAGGCAAGGGGATTCCGCGACGCGGCGCGGGCGAGCGGCGGCAGCGCGTCCGCGTTGAGCGCAGCGGTGCGCCGCCTTGAGGCCCGGCTCGGCGTCCGCCTGCTCCATCGCACGACGCGCAGCGTCTCGCCGACCGAGGCGGGCGCCGAGCTGCTTGCCCGGATCACTCCGGCGCTAGGCGAGGTCGAGGCGGCGCTCGAGGTGGCCGGGGAACGGAGCGGGCGTCCGGCGGGCACGCTGCGGCTCAACGTCCCGATCAGCGCGGCCCGGCTGGTGCTGCCCGCGATCGTGCCGGGCTTCCTCGCCGCTTATCCCGAGATCCGGCTCGACGTGGTGGCCGAGGACAGCTTCGTCGATGTCGTGGCGTCGGGGTGCGACGCCGGGATCCGCTACGACGAGCGGTTGGAGCAGGATATGATCGCCGTCCCGATCGGCCCGCGAATCCAGCGCATGGCGACCGCGGCGGCGCCCTCATATCTCGTCGCACACGGCTACCCCCGGCATCCGCGCGACCTCCTGGACCATTCCTGCATCCTCGGCACCTTCGAGGGCGGGCGGCGTGCGACCCCGTGGGAATTCGAGCGCGATGGCGAGGCGGCGCGCGTCGAGCCGACCGGGCCGCTGACCGTGCAGGTGTCCGCGTTCGACCTTGCGCTCGACGCGGCGATCGCGGGCGTCAGGGTGATCAACCTGTTCGAGGACTGGTTGCGCCCGCATCTCGCCAGCGGTGCGCTCAAGCCGGTGCTGGAGGACTGGTGGGAGGCGTTCTCCGGTCCGTTCCTCTATTATTCGGGGCGGCGACTGGTGCCGCCGCCGCTCCGCGCCTTCCTCGACCATATCGCGGCGATCCGGTGAAACGATCACTGCCGGCCTGCTGCGGGTGGCATCGAACTCGGACAAAGCGGCGATCGCGCGCTTGAATGCCCAAACTGAGGCATGCATCACGGATCAGAACGAGGAGACGACGATGCCGTTCATCAGCGAGGAATACGGGCGCTATCTTATCAGGGCCGGCCCGCGCTCGGGAATGTTCCAGGCGAACGCCTATCGTCGCAAGCTCCTAGTCACCCAAGCGAGCGGAGCGACGCTCGAAGCGGCAGTGAAGTCGCTAAAGATTCTTCTCGACGAACTAGATCGGCGCGCAACCGACGGGTACGACGATGAAGGAGCGCTGGCCGCGGAGGTTTACCGCGATGCGTTCGTCGTCCTGCTTCCCGACCTGCCCCCCGCCTATGTCGCGATGCTCCGCGCCCACTTTGCCGCGCCTGACTACCTCCTATCGGCGACCAAGCTGGCCCAGGCGGCCGGCTATTCGGGATATGAGGGAGCGAATCTTCATTACGGAAAGCTCGGCTACCGTGTTGCACAGGAAATCGGCTTCACGCCTCCGCGGCGCGACGACGGTAGCGAGATCTGGACGGCAGCGATTGCGCGCGATCCGGCCCTCGACAAGGAGTTCCCCCAGACATCCTTTCTCGAGTCCGTGATGCGCGAGCCGGACGTCGCGCATTACGAGTGGCAATTGCGACCGCAAGTGGTGGAGGCGCTTCGCTCGCTCGGGTGGTGATCGCGAAAGGGAAAGGGGCCCCGGCTCGCGCCAAGGCCCTCGCTGTCTCGTCCGAAGCGCGACCTGCTCACGCGGTCGGCTCGGGCTCCTTCTTCTGCGGAACGCCCGAGGCGGCCGCGACTTCGGCGGCGAAGTCGGACGCTTCCTTCTCGATCCCCTCGCCCAGCTGGAAGCGGACGTAGTCGACCAGCTTGATCTCGGCGCCCGCGTCCTTGCCCGCCTTGGTGACGACGTCGCTGATCTTGGTCTTGCCGTCCATCACGAACAGCTGGCTGACCAGCGCATGCTCCTTGCGGTACTTGGCGATCGTGCCCTCGACCATCTTCGCGATGATGTCGGCGGGCTTGCCGCTCTCGCCGGCCTTCTCGGTCGCGATCGCGCGCTCGCGCTCGATCTCGCCCTCGTCGAGCTGGTCCTCGAGCAGCGCCTTCGGGAAAGCCGCGGCGACGTGCATCGCCAGCTGCTTGCCGAGCGTCTGGAGCACCTCGGCGGGTGCCTCGCTCTCGAGCGCGACGAGCACGCCGATCTTGCCCATGCCGGGGGCCTGCTGGTTGTGGACATAGCCCACCACCGCGCCCTTCGACACTTCCAGCCGACGCGCGCGGCGCAGCGACTGGTTCTCGCCGATCGTCGCGATGTTGTTGGTCAGCGTCTCCTCGACGGTCCGCTCGCCGAGCGAAGCCGCCTTGATGACCGCCAGATCGTCGCCCATCTCGAGCGCGACCGAGGTCACGTCGCGGACGAACGCCTGGAACTGATCGTTCTTGGCGACGAAGTCCGTCTCCGAATTGACCTCGACCGCGGCGCCCCTCGTGCCGCTGACCTCGACACCGACCAGACCCTCGGCCGCGGTGCGGCTCGACTTCTTGGCGGCGGCGGCGAGACCCTTGGTCCGCAGCCAGTCCATCGCGGCGTTCATCTCGCCGCCGGTCTCGTTCAGCGCCTTCTTGCAGTCCATCATGCCGGCGCCGCTCTTCTCGCGCAGGTCCTTGACCATCGCTGCCGTGATCTCGGCCATCGTTTCAGTCCTTCACATGAGATGGTTCGAATATGGGTGCGGGCGGGGCGGGGCCAAATCGCCCTGCCCCGCCCGCATGACGTTTCAGCGACGATCAGGCGTCGATCTGGCGCTCGCCCTCGGCCGCCAGCTCGGCGGCGATGTCCGCATCGGCGGCGCCGGCGGTGGTGACCGCAGCGGCCTCCGGCTCGACGGTCAGCGCTTCCTCGACCGGCGGTTCGGCCATCGCACCGATGTCGTGGCCGCGACGCGACTGCTGTTCCTGGCCGCCACGGGTCGCGGCGATGGCGATGGCCTCGCAATAGAGCCGGATCGCGCGCGC
Source organism: Sphingomonas sp. SP6 (assembly GCF_058313435.1). Lineage (NCBI taxonomy): Bacteria > Pseudomonadati > Pseudomonadota > Alphaproteobacteria > Sphingomonadales > Sphingomonadaceae > Sphingomonas > Sphingomonas sp. SP6. The sequence goes on along the minus strand of NZ_JBZFLG010000001.1, from coordinate 801,584 downwards.
GGCGTCGTCGTTCGCCGGCACCGGGAAGGCGATGCCGTCGGGCGAGACGTTCGAATCGAGGATGGCCACGACCGGGATACCGAGCGTGTTGGCTTCCTTGATCGCGAGTTCCTCCTTGTTCGCGTCGATCACGAACATGACGTCGGGAACACCGCCCATGTCGCGGATGCCGCCGAGCGAGTTCTCGAGCTTGTCGTGCTCGCGCGTGAGGTTCAGCACCTCCTTCTTGGTGAGACCGGCGGTGTTGCCCGACAGCTGCTCCTCAAGCGCCTTCATGCGCTTGATCGAATTGGAGATCGTCTTCCAGTTGGTGAGCATCCCGCCCAGCCAGCGATGGTTGACGAAATGCTGCCCGGCGCGGCGCGCGGAATCGGCGATCGGCTCCTGCGCCTGGCGCTTGGTGCCGACGAACAGGACCTTGCCGCCCGAGGCGACGGTGGAACTGACGAACTCGAGCGCGCGCGCGAACAGCGGCACGGTCTGCGACAGGTCGATGATGTGGACGCCGTTGCGGTCGCCGAAAAGATACGGCTTCATCTTCGGGTTCCAGCGGTGGGTCTGGTGGCCGAAGTGCGCGCCGGTCTCGATGAGCTGCTGCATGGTGACGACAGGTGCCGCCATGGTCGTATTCCTTTCCGGTTGAGCCGCTGGGAGGCGGATGACGCATGGCCTGAAAGGCCGGCGCACCGGTTTTCGATGCCTCCCATGAGGGATTGAGGGCGCGGCGCTACCGCAAATCTTTTTTCCGCGCAACCATTGACGTCGCCGAACAGAAGTGGAACAAGGGCGTGGAACGAAGCGGGAACTTAGTGCTTCTTGCGGCGAATTGCCCTTGAGAGCCGACGGTACACCCGTTTCGCTGGCGTAATTACGGGAACAGTTTGGGTCAGCAAGGGTTGCGGATTCGTCTGAGTCCCGCGACTCAGGGAGATGCAAGATGTTGATGGTGCTAGATTCTTTGATTTTCGTCGGAGCGGCGGCAGCCTCCGGTTATGCGATCGTCGCGACGGTCAAGCCGAATCTGTCGAAGATTCGTGACGCTCTCGTCGTGGGAGGTCCGGAATTGACGTCGTTCGAGAAGCTGGTTCACGCCGAGCGGCGGATCGCGGTCAGGCGCTGGTCGGCGGAGCCGCGGCCGGCAGTTGCCCGCCTGCGCGAAGCCGCTTGACCCGGGCGTAGCTCAAGACGCTGAACGGCATCGCCAGCAGATAGGCGACGCACAGTCCCGTCGCGGTGTGCCAGGGTGCGGACACCGCCGCCGCGCCGACCGCCACGACGATCAGGATCGCCTCGAACCGGACCGTGCGACGCAGACGCAGCGAGGTCCAGGACCAGGTGGCGAGGTTCGAGACCATCAGTCCGGCGACGACGACCATCCACGGCGCGACGAGATAGGGCGAGCGTAGCCACCATAATTGTTCGTCGGTTGCCAGCCACGCGAACATCGGCAGCAGTGCGAGGCTGGCACCCGCCGGGGCGGGAACCCCGGTCAGGAAGCCCGCCGACTTGTGCGGCTGATCGTCGGCGTCGATCGCCGCGTTGAACCGCGCGAGGCGGAGCGCGCAGAACACCGCCAGCAGCAGCGCGGCGATCCAGCCGAACCGCGGCAGCTCGCGCGTCGACCAGAGGAACAGGATCAGCGCCGGCGACACCCCGAAGCTGATCGCGTCCGACAGCGAATCGAGCTCGGCCCCGAACCGACTCTCGCCGTGAAGCATCCGCGCCACCCGGCCGTCGAGCCCGTCGAGCACGCCCGCGACCAGCACCATCGTCACCGCGACCCACCATTTCTCGTCAATCGCGAAGCGGATGCCCGACAACCCGGAACAGAGCGCGAGCGCGGTCACCGCATTGGGCGCGACGGCGCGGAGCGGCAGGCCGCGGGGAACGCGGCGCGGCCGCAGGCTCATTGCGACAGGCCGGAGACCGGCGCGCCGCCGACCCGCCCGATCACGGTCTCTCCCGCGATCGTCCGCTGGCCGAGCGCGACCTGACAGACGCAATCGTCGGGCAGATAGACGTCGACGCGGCTGCCGAACCGGATCAGCCCGACCCGCTGCCCCGCCGCGACCATGTCTCCGGGCTTGGCGAAGGTGACGATCCGCCGCGCGACCAGCCCGGCGATCTGGGTGAAGCCGACGCGGCGGCCCGTATGCCCCTCGACCACGAAATGCTGACGCTCGTTCTCCTCGGACGCCTTATCGAGATCGGCGTTCAGGAACTTGCCGGAGATGTAGACGACCTGGCGGATCACGCCGGCAATCGGGGTGCGATTGATGTGGACGTCGAACACGCTCATGAACATCGACACCCGCACGCGCTCGCCGCCGCCTCCCAGTTCCGCCGCGATCTCGCGCGGCACGGGCATCCGCTGGATCATCGTCACCAGCCCGTCGGCGGGGGCGACGATCAGGTCGTCGCCGACCGGGGTGGTGCGAACGGGATCGCGGAAGAAGGCGGCGACCCAGATCGCGAGCCCGACCAGCGGCCAGAACAGGACCTTCCACACCGGCAGCGAGATGAGCGCGACCGCCCCGGCGATCGCGACGTATTTGCGCCCTTCCGGATGCATCGCGGGGAAGCGCCACTTGACGGTCGAGGTGACGGGCACGCCGCCGACCTGCGGCGGTTTTTCGAGTGAGGCCATGATGCGGTCTAACCCTCCCGCTCCGGCGTGACAACGGGCGAGCCCCGTTGATCCGGCATCGACCCTCCCCTATCGGCTCCCCAATCCCTCCCCCCAAGGACACGATCGCATGGCCAAGATTCAGGTGAAGACCCCTGTCGTCGAGATCGACGGCGACGAGATGACCCGCATCATCTGGGAGTGGATTCGCGAGCGCCTGATCAAGCCGTATCTCGACATCGACCTCGACTATTACGATCTCGGCATCGAGCATCGTGACGCGACGGACGACAAGGTGACCGTCGACAGTGCGCTCGCGACCCAGAAGTACGGCGTCGCGGTGAAGTGCGCGACGATCACGCCGGACGAGGCGCGCGTCGAGGAGTTCGGCCTCAAGAAGATGTGGAAGTCGCCCAATGGCACGATCCGCAACATCCTGGGCGGGGTGATCTTCCGCGAGCCCATCGTGATCCGCAACGTCCCTCGCCTGATCCCCGGCTGGACCCACCCGATCGTCGTCGGCCGCCACGCCTTCGGCGACCAGTATAAGGCGACCGACTTCGTCGTGCCCGGCAAGGGCAAGCTCACGATGACCTGGGAAGGCGAGGACGGCCAGCGGATCGAGCACGAGGTGTTCGACTTCCCCGCCGCCGGCGTCGCGATGGGGATGTACAACCTGGAGGAATCGATCCGCGACTTCGCCCGCGCGTCGATGAACTACTCGCTCGGCCGCGGCTGGCCGCTCTACCTCAGCACCAAGAACACGATCCTCAAGGCCTATGACGGGCGCTTCAAGGACATCTTCGCCGAGGTGTTCGAGGCCGAGTTCAAGGACGCCTTCAAGGCCGCGAACATCGTCTACGAGCACCGGCTGATCGACGACATGGTCGCCAGCGCGCTCAAGTGGCATGGCGAGTTCGTCTGGGCGTGCAAGAACTACGACGGCGACGTCCAGTCGGATCAGGTCGCGCAGGGCTTCGGCTCGCTCGGGCTGATGACCTCGGTGCTGATGACCCCCGACGGCAAGACGATCGAGGCCGAGGCCGCGCATGGCACCGTCACCCGCCACTTCCGCCAGCACCAGCAGGGCAAGGCCACCTCGACCAACCCGATCGCCTCGATCTTCGCCTGGACCGGCGGCCTCAAGTACCGCGGCAAGTTCGACGACACGCCCGACGTCACCCGCTTCGCCGAGGAGCTGGAGCGCGTCTGCATCGAAACGGTCGAGAACGGCGACATGACCAAGGACCTGGCGATCCTGATCGGCCCCGACCAGAAGTGGATGACGACCGAGCAGTTCTTCGAGGCGGTGCGCGCGAACCTCGAGACGAAGATGGCGACCTGGGCCTGAGCCCCGCCGCGCGCTGCCCGCCGCAACGAAACGTCGCTGACAAAGCCGGCCCGCCCCGCCAAGGTGGCCGGTGATGGCGATGCGGCTCGACAATCCCGGCTTTTCCGACGCGCTGGTGATCCTGGGCGCGGCGGGGATCGTGATCCCCGCCTTTGCGCGCTTCCGGATCAGCCCGGTGATCGGCTTCATCCTGGTCGGGATGCTGGTCGGGCCGTTCGGGCTCGGCCGGCTCGTCGGCGCGGCGCCGTGGCTGTATTACTTCACGATCTCCGAGCCGCACGCGATCGAGCCGTTCGCCGAGTTCGGGATCATCCTGCTCCTGTTCTCAATCGGGCTGGAACTGTCGTTCAAGCGGTTGTGGACCATGCGGCGGCTGGTGTTCGGCACCGGCGCAGCCGAACTGATCGGATCGGCGGCGATCATGGGCGTCGCGTTCCATCTGATCGGGCAGAGCTGGCCCGGCGCGATCGGGCTCGGGCTGGCGGTGTCGCTCTCCTCGACCGCGCTGGTGCTGCCGCTGGTCGGGACGACCAGCCCGGTCGGGCGCGCCGCCTTCGCGATGCTGCTGTTCGAGGACCTGGCGCTCGTCCCGATCATCTTCGCACTCGGCGCGATGGCCCCGAACGCCGGGGGCGGGCTGGCCGAGGTCGGCGCGACGGCGCTGCGCGGCCTGCTGACGGTCGCCGCGCTCTACCTGGTCGGCAAGGTCGTCCTCTCGCGGCTGTTCGGGCAGGCCGCGCGGACGAAGAGTCCCGAGCTGTTCCTCGCCGCGTCGCTGCTGGTGGTGATCGTCGCGTCCGTCGCGACCACCGCCGCCGGGCTGTCGCCGATCGTCGGCGCGCTGCTCGCCGGGCTGCTGATCGCCGAGACCGATTATCACACCGAGGTCGAGGTAATGACCGCGCCCTTCAAGGGCCTGGCGCTCGGCGTGTTCCTGATCACGGTGGGGATGAGCGTCGACCTGCGCTCGATCGTCGAGAGTTGGCCGACGCTGCTGGCGGCGGTGGCAGGTGTCGTCGCGGTGAAGACGATCGTGACCTTCCTGCTGCTCCGCGTCGCCGACGTCCGCCGCGGCGTCGCCGCCGAAACCGGGCTGTTGATGGCGAGCCCGTCGGAGACGACGCTGATCGTGCTCGCGACGGCCGCCCAGGCGGGGCTGATCCTCGCGCCGACCGCAGCCTTCTGGCAGACGGTGACCGCGGTCGGGCTGACGATCACGCCGCTGCTCGCCAAGCTCGGCACGCTCGTCTCGCGGCGGATCGAGATCGGTGACGGCGAGGACATCGCGGCCCCGGCGGAGGACGGGCGGACGGTGATCATCGGCTTCGGCCGGGTCGGACGGATGGTCGCGGAGATGCTCGCCGCCCACGGCCAGCCCTATGTCGCGGTCGAGGCCGACGTCGATTCGGTCAAGTCGGCGCGCGCCGCGGCGCATCCGGTGATCTTCGGCGACGCCTCGCGCGGCGAGCTGATCGACCGGCTCGATCTCGGCTCCGCGCGCGCGCTGGTGCTGACGATGGACGATCCGGTGCTCTCGGTGCGGCTCGCGCGGCGGGTCCGGGCGAGCGCGCCCGACCTGACCATCGTCGCCCGGGCGCGCGATCCGCGTCACGCCGCCGAACTCTATCGCGCCGGGGTGACCGACGCGGTGCCGGAGACGCTCGAAAGCTCGCTCCAGCTGTCGGAGGCGGTGCTGGTCGATCTGGGCGTCGCGATGGGACCCGTCATCGCCTCGATCCACGAGAAGCGCGACGAGCTGCGCACCGCGATCCGCCGCGAGGCGGAGCTCGAGCGCGAGCCGCGGATCCGGCGGGTGCGCCGGACGGGCGAGGTGGCGGGCTAGCGTCCGCTCCGATCCCCGCCTACCCGCATCCGTATGGCCAAGCCTCGCGTCGCGCTGTTCAGCGGCAACTACAATTACGTCCGCGACGGCGCGAACCAGGCGCTCAACCGGCTGGTCGGCGCGGCGCTGGCGGACTGCTTCGCGATGCGGGTCTATTCGCCGACGGTGCCGAACCCCGCGTTCGCGCCGACCGGCGACCTCGTCGACGTCCCCGCGGTGCCGATGATCGGCGGCCGCGGCGAGTACAAGATCGCGCGCGGTCTGCCGTCGCAGATCCGGGTCGACCTGGACCGCTTCTCGCCCGAACTGGTTCACGTTTCCGCGCCCGAGATCCTGGGCCACCGCGCGGTCACCTGGGCGCGGGCACGTGGTCTGCCCGTCGTGGCGTCGCTCCACACCCGGTTCGAGACCTATCCGCGTTACTACGGGATCGGGTTCGTCGAACCGCTGCTGATCCGATTGCTCACCCGCTTCTACAACCGCGTCGACCGGGTGCTCGTGCCCAGCCCCAGCATCGCGGCGCTGCTGCGCGACTGGGGCGTGACCACTCCGACCAGCATCTGGTCGCGCGGGATCGACCACGATCGGTTCACCCCTGATCGCCGCGATCTCGCCTGGCGGCGATCGCTCGGGATCGGCGACGGCGACATGGTGGTCGGCTTCCTCGGCCGGCTGGTGAAGGAGAAGGGGCTCGACGTCTTCGCCGCGGTCGCCTGCGAGCTGGCGCGACGCGGCGTCGCGCACCGCATCCTCGTCGTCGGCGAGGGCCCGGCGCGCGACTGGTTCGCGGCGCAGGTGCCGAAGGCGGTGTTCACCGGCTTCCAGTCGGGCGACGACCTCGGCCGCGCGGTGGCGGCGATGGACGTGTTCTTCAATCCCAGCGTCACTGAGACGTTCGGCAACGTCACGACCGAAGCGATGGCCGCGGGGGTGCCGGTGGTCGCCGCGCGCGCGACGGGGGCGGTCGATCTCGTCGAGGAGGGGCTAACCGGCTTCCTCGTCCCCCCGCGCGACATCGCGGCCTATGCCGATGCGATCGCGCGGATCGTCCGCGATCCGGCGCTGCGCCACGCCATGGGCAAGGCCGGACACGAGGCCGCCGCGCACTACCGGTGGGACCGGGCGAACGCGGCGGCGTTGGCGGCGTGGCGGGCGCTCCTGGAGACGCACGCCTGAGCGACGGCTTACCGGAGCCGCTCGATCTTCTGCGCGACCTCGTCGATCAACGCGGCGACGTCGTGGAGCGTGTCCTGCGAGAAATCGCCGCGTGACAGCCGCTCCTTGAGCGCGATCGAGAGATTGCCCATCGCCCGGCGGATCGGCGCGCCGTCGGGGCGTTTCGCCTCGGCGCCGACCCCTTCCAGCCGCGCCATCAGCGCCTCGACCTGCTCGCGATTCTCCTCGAGGTGCATCGTGCCTTCGGGGGTAACGGCAAAGCGCTTGCGGCTGTCCGTCGAGGGCTGCTCGGCGATCAGCCCCATCTCGGCGAGCATCGACAGCGTCGGATACACCACGCCGGGGCTCGGCGCATATTGCCCGCCGGTCAGCTCCTCGATCGCGCGGATCAGGTCGTAGCCGTGGCGCGGCTCGTCGGCGATCAGCTTGAGCAGCACGAGCCGGAGCTCGCCGCCGTCGAACATCCGCCGGCTGCGGCCGCCGTCCTGCGCGCCCCAAGGGCCGGAACCCCAGCTGCCCCGCGACCAGCCGCCGGTGCGGGCGGAGCCGCAGCTGCGGCCATGCATATGGTGGTGAAACATCGTCGGTCCTTTCTACATCACGATAGCATGGAGATATATCTTGATAGCGGAACGACAATCCCTGCTGCGAAAAAATTCCCCGACCCCTATCTTAACCGGCGATGCCCGACCTGTTCACCGCACTGGAGCCCGCCGCCGTCGATCCCGCGCCGCGCGCCGCTTCGCCCCTCGCCGACCGGCTGCGCCCGCACGCACTGGCCGAGGTCGTGGGGCAGGAGCATCTGACCGGACCAGAAGGCGCGATCGGCCGGATGGTGGCAGCGGGCAAGCTGTCGTCGATGGTGCTGTGGGGACCGCCCGGCACCGGCAAGACAACGATCGCACGGCTGCTTGCCGACGCGGTCGGCCTGCGCTTCGTGCAGATCAGCGCCGTCTTCTCTGGCGTCGCCGATCTCAAGAAGGCCTTCGCCGAGGCGCGCGACCACGCCCGCATCGGCAAGCGGACCCTCCTGTTCGTGGACGAGATCCATCGTTTCAACCGCGCGCAGCAGGACGGCTTCCTTCCTTATGTCGAGGACGGGACGGTGACGCTGATCGGCGCGACGACCGAGAATCCGTCGTTCGAACTCAACGCGGCGCTGCTCAGCCGCGCGCAGGTCCTGGTGCTCCGCCGGCTCGATCACGACGCACTCGAACTGCTGCTGGAACGCGCCGAGGTCTTGGAGGAGCGCCCCCTCCCCCTCGACGCCTCCGCCCGCGAGGCTCTGGTCGCGAGCGCGGACGGCGACGGGCGTTTCCTGCTCAACCAGGCGGAGACCCTGTTCTCGGTCGGGTTGAACGAGCCGCTCGACCCGGCCGGCCTGTCGGCTTTCCTCCAGCGCCGGGTCGCGGTGTACGACAAGGATCGCGAGGGGCATTACAACCTCATCTCGGCGCTCCACAAATCGATCCGCGGCTCGGACCCGCAGGCGGCGCTCTACTATCTCGCGCGGATGCTGACCGCGGGCGAGGAGCCGCTCTACCTGCTCCGCCGCCTGACCCGCGCAGCGGTGGAGGACGTCGGCCTCGCCGACCCGCAGGCGCTGGTCCAGTGCATCGCCGCCAAGGATACCTACGACTTCCTCGGCTCGCCCGAAGGCGAACTCGCGATCGCCCAGGCCTGCCTCTACCTCGCCACCGCCCCCAAATCGAACGCCGCTTATGCCGCGCAGAAGGCGGCGTGGCGGACCGCGAAGGAGACCGGCAGCCTCCAGCCCCCCGACAACATCCTCAACGCGCCCACCAAGCTGATGCGCGATCTCGGCTATGGCCAGGGCTACGAATACGATCACGATGCGGACGGCGGCTTCTCGGGTGCGAACTACTGGCCCGCCGAACTGCCGCCGCAGACCTTCTACGAGCCGACCGAGCGCGGCTTCGAGAAGCGGATCGCCGAGCGGCTGGCCTATTGGGACGAGCTGAGGCGCGACCGCCGTGGCTGATCGGCTCGCAACCTGGGACGAGGTCGCCGCATTCGCGCTGACGCTGCCGGACACGGAGCTGTCGACCTCCTACCGCCAGCCCGCGGTCAAGGTCCGCGGCAAGCTGATCGTCTCGGCCGGGCACGAAGGAGGAAGCTTCCACGTCGTCGCCAGTCATGAGGAGAAGGCTGTCCTGATCGAGACCGATCCCGACACCTTCTGGCAGACCCCTCATTATGAGGGTTGGCCGGGTCTGCTTGTCCGTTACGGCGGCGCCGATCCGGCGCGCATCCGCGTCGTGATCGCGCGCGCCTGGTGGGACCGCGCGTCGCAGGCGCAGCGCAAGGCGTTCGGCGATCGCCCCTGATCGCTTCCGGCAATTCGTCGCGATCGACTGGTCCGGCGCCGTCGGCGCGGTGCAGCCCGGCATCGCGGTGGCGATCGCCGAGCCGGGCGACGCCGCGCCGCAGCTGATCCACCGGCGCTGGTCGCGCGAGGCGGTCCGCGACTGGCTGGCGGCCGAGCTGCCGTCCGACAGTCTCGTCGGTCTCGATCTCAGCCCCGCCCTCCCCTTCGCCGATGCGGGCGCCTATTTCCCCGGCTGGAGTCGTACGCCTGCGGACGCCCGCGCGCTCTGGCGGCTGGTCGACGACGTCTGCGCTGGCGAGCCCAACCTGGGCGTGTCCGGCTTCGTCGATCATCCCGAGGCCGCACGCCACTTCCGCCGCCACGGCGGGCGGCTCGGCGACCGGTTCGGCGCCGGTCCAGGGCGGTTCCGCGCCACCGAACTGGCCCAGCGCGCCATGGGTCTCACTCCGTACAGCAGCTTCAACCTGGTCGGCGCGGCGCAGGTCGGCAAGTCGAGCCTCACCGGCATGCGGATGTTCCACCGCCTGCCCCTCCCGCTCTGGCCTGTCGATCCGCTGCCGCCTCGCGGGTCCGTCCTGGTCGAGATCTACACGACGATCGCCGCGCGGGCTGCGGGGATCGCGAAGGGCCGCAGCAAGATGCGCGACGAACGCGCGCTCGCCGCCGCGCTGGCGGCGCTCGGCAGCCGCCCCGTCGCCCCGCTCGCCCGCCACGACGACCATGCGACCGACGCCCTGCTCACCGTCGCCTGGCTGCGCGCCGTCGCGCACGAGCCCGCGCTCTGGTCGCCGCGCGCACTGACCGCCGACATTGCGCGCACCGAAGGCTGGACCTTCGGCGTCCCCTGACGCATGGGCGTGGGTGCGGACGGCCGGTTTAGCTCAGCTGGTAGAGCAGCGGTTTTGTAAACCGAAGGTCGCGGGTTCGATTCCTGCAACCGGCACCGCCGGCAACCGGGAGAGTGTATGGACGTTGCACCCCCCGAATGATCAGGGTCGCCAGCTACAACATCCACAAGGGGATCGGCCTCGATCGGCGCCGCAATCCCGAACGGATCCTCCATGTCCTGGGTGAGATCGGAGCGGACGTGATCGCGCTCCAGGAGGCGGACCGGCGATTCGGGGCGCGCGAGGCGGTGATCACTCCGCGTCTGCTGGAGGAGCATAGCGACTGGAAGCCGGTCGGCTTCGGCGTCCGCGCCGGCAGCCTGGGCTGGCATGGCAATGCGCTGCTGGTCCGCAAATCGGCCGAGATCGTCGGCTGCGAGGTCATCCACCTGCCCGCGCTCGAGCCCCGCGGCGCGGTTATGGCGGAGATCGCGACGGGCGCAGGGACGATCCGGGCCGTCGGCATGCACCTCGATCTGTCCGGATTGTGGCGCCGCCGCCAGGCGGCGACGATCATGAGCCATGTCGACTCGTGCGTGAACCGCCACCCGACGGTGCTGATGGGCGACCTCAACGAATGGAGCGCGGCGCTCGGCTGCCTGCGCGACTTCGCGCATCGCTACGCCTTCGCGGCGACCGGCCCCAGCTTCCATGCGCGGCGGCCCGTCGGCCGGCTCGACCGGATCCTCGTCTCCCCCGGGCTGACCGTCGCGGCGTGCGGCGTCCATGCCAGCGCGACCGCGCGGGTCGCCTCCGATCACCTGCCGATCTGGGCGGACCTCCAGCCCGCATGAGCGGCCCGAATGACTGGCCCCGTATGACTGGCCGCGCATGACTGGCGGCGTCGAGCTACGGCTGGCGCTGGTCTGCTACGGCGGGGTCAGCCTGGCGGTGTATATGCACGGCATCACCAAGGAGCTGTGGCACGTCGTCCGCGCCAGCCGCAGCGTGCGCGAGGGCGAACCGCCGCCCTCGCCGACCGCGGCGGTCTATGCCGATCTGCTGGACGAAATGGCCGAGCGGTCGGGAACGCGCCTGCGCGTCCTGATCGACATCGTCGCGGGCGCCAGCGCGGGGGCGATCAACGGCGTGTTCCTGGCGCAGGCGATCGCGACCGGCCAGTCGCTCGATCCGCTGACGGAGCTGTGGCTGACCTCCGCCGATGTCGAGGCGTTGATCGCTCCGGCCGCGGCGCCGCACTCGCGCTTCTCGCGGGTTTGGGCGCTGCCGGTCGCCTGGATGGCGGCGGGGCGCAGCGGCGACGCGCTGGAGACGGTCGACGAAGCGACGCGCGAGGAAGTCCGCGCGAAGCTCGCGCATTTCGTGCGTTCGCGCTGGTTCGAGCCGCCGTTCTCGGGCGAGGGCTTCACCGGCCTGCTGCTCGACGCCTTCGCGGCGATGGCGCAGGCGCCCCGTGGCGGGCGTCTGCTCCCCCCGGGCCAGCCGCTGGACCTGTTCGTCACGGTCACCGATTTCACTGGTCATCCGGAACGGCTGCGACTGAACTCGCCGCCCGAAGTGGTCGAGACCGAGCACCGTCTGGTCCTCCCCTTCTCCGACCATGGGCGCCCGTGCGACACGCTCGCCGATCATGCCGAACTCGCGTTCGCCGCCCGCGCGACGTCGAGCTTCCCAGGCGCGTTCCCCCCGTTCACGGTCGAGGAGTTGGACCGGACGCTCGCCGAGCGTGGGCAGCGCTGGGCCGGGCGACGGCCCTTCCTTGCGCGCGTGCTGCCGCGGCAGGCGGCGGCAGGCACCGCCGAGCGTACCGTGCTGATCGACGGTTCGGTGCTCGCCAACGCGCCGTTCGGGCCGGCGATCGATGCGCTGCCCGCGCGACCCGCCCGGCGCCCGGTCGATCGCCGGTTCCTGTACGTCGATCCTTCGCCGGGTGAGAAATATCGTCTCGCAAGGTCCGGCGAAGGCTCGCCGGGCTTCTTCGGCACCATCCTCGGCGCGCTCAGCGACCTGCCCCGCAAGCAGCCGATCCGCGACAATCTGGAGGCGATCGCCCAGCGCTCCGAGCAGATCGAGCGGATGCGCGAGATCGTCGCCGCGATCCGGCCGGAGGTCGAGGCCGAGGTGCAGTCGCTGTTCGGGCGCACCCTGTTCCTCGATCGTCCGACGCCGGCGCGGCTGATGGCGTGGCGCCGTCGCGCCCAGCAGGGCGCCGCCGCGAGCGCGGGCTATGGCTATGCCGCTTATGGCCACCTCAAGCTGGCGGGAGTCCGCGACGCCGTCACCGCGTCGCTGGTCGCGCTGGCGCGGGTGTCGGGCGAGGCCGGACGCGCCCGGCTGGAGCAGCGGCTCGGGCGAGAGTTGGCGGCCAAGGGACTCGACCGGGCGGTGCTGGCGCCGGCGACGAGCGACGCGGCGATCGACTTCCTGCGCCGCTTCGATCTTCGCTTCCGGATCCGCCGCTTACGCCTCCTCGCGCGTCGGCTGGACGAGGTCGGCGACGCCGCCGCGCAACCGATGCGCAACGCCGTGTACGATTCGCTCGGCGCGTATCTCCAGGCCGAGCAGCCGGAGAGCCATGTCGCGCTACGAGCGCAGGTGCGCGGGGGCGAGGGCGCGATGCTCGATGCCTTCTCCGCCTCGCTCGACCTCACGCGCCTCGACGCGGAGGCGGATCAGCGCATCGCGGCGGCGCTCGCCGGTTTGCCCAAGGAGGCGCGGCGGACGTTGCTGCTCGCCTATCTCGGCTTCCCCTATTTCGACGTCGCGACGCTGCCGCTGCTCCAGGGCGAAGGGCTGGACGAGTTCGACCCGATCAAGGTCGACCGGATCGCTCCGGACGACGCGCGCGCGATCCGGGGCGGCGGCGCCGAGGCGACGCTCAAAGGCATCCAGTTCGGCAATTTCGGCGCCTTCTTCAGCCGCGCCTACCGCGAGAACGATTATCTTTGGGGCCGCCTGCACGGGGCGGAGCGCGCGATCGACATCATCGTCTCGACGCTTCCCGCCGAGCGCCGGCAGCGCGCGGGCCGGGTCGCGGCGATCAAGCGCCGGGCCTTCCTCGCGGTCCTGGACGAGGAGGAGCCGCGGCTGACCGCCGTCGCCGACCTGTTCGTGGCGCTCCGGCGCGAGATCGGTTGAGGCTGGCCAAGAACCGGGCGTCCGGTTAGGCTCTCGCCCCGATGCAATTCTTGAAGATCCTGTTCTGGTCGCTGCTCGCGTTCGTGGGCGCGCTGTTCACCTTCGGCAATTGGTTCAGCGTCCCGGTCCGCCTCGGCGGCGGGCTGGTGGCGGACATCAATCTACCCTTCCTGTTGCTGGTCACGTTCCTGTTGGGCTTGCTGCCGACGCTCGCCTGGCAGCATACGGTCCGCTGGCGGCTGCGCAGCCGTCTCGCCGCGGCCGAACGGACGATCGGCGAGTTGCGCCCGACGTCCGCTCCGGTCGTGGTCGAAGCCGCGCCCGCCGAAACGCATCCGGCGACGCTTTGATGTCCCGACGGATCTACGTCGCGATCGACACCCCGGACCTGACGCGCGCGAGGGTGATCGCCGATCGGGTGCGCGATCATGTCGGCGGACTGAAACTGGGGCTGGAGTTCTTCTGCGCCAACGGGCCCGACGGCGTGCGCGAGATGGCGGAAATGAAGCTTCCGATCTTCCTCGACCTCAAGCTCCACGATATCCCCAACACCGTCGCGAAGGCGGTCCAGGCACTCGCACCGCTGAGGCCGGCGGTGCTGACCGTCCATGCGAGTGGCGGACGCGCGATGCTCGAGGACGCTAAGGCGGCGGCCCATCCGGATACGAAGGTGGTCGCGGTGACCATGCTCACCAGCCTCGACGCGCACGATCTCGCGGCGACGGGTGTCGGCGGCTCGGCGCACGATCAGGTCCTCCGCCTCGCCGAACTGGCGCGAGGAGCCGGGATCGACGGCGTGGTCTGCTCGGGCGAGGAAGTCGCCGCGGTTCGCGCACACTGGCCCGAGGGGTTCCTGATCGTCCCCGGCGTCCGCCCGGCCGACGGCGCGATCGGCGATCAGAAGCGCGTCGTCACGCCCCGCGCCGCCGTCGACGCCGGCGCGTCGATCCTCGTGATCGGCCGCCCGATCACCCAGGCGGAAGACCCGGTGGCGGCCGCCCGCGCGATCGAGGCGACGCTCTGACGATCGCGGCGAAGATTTGCGGAGTGTCGACGATCGGGGCGCTGGACGTCGCGGTCGCGCACGGCGCGTCGCACGTCGGCTTCGTCTTCTTCCCGCCGTCGCCGCGCGCGCTCGACCCGGCGCAGGCGGGTGCGCTGGCGGCGCGGCTGCCCCGGGATGTGGGCGGGGTGGGCGTGTTCGTCGACCCCGACGACGAACTCGTCGCGCGCGCGGTCCGCGACGCTCACCTGACCGCGATCCAGCTGCACGCGACCGCCCCCGCGCGGGTGGCCGAGCTGCGCCGGTCGAGCGGGGTCGAGACGTGGGCGGCGGTCGCGGTCCGGACCCGCGCGGACCTTAGCGCGGCGCATGCTTATGCCGGCGGGGCCGACCGCATCCTCTACGACGCGAAAACGCCCGCCGGGTCCACGCTCCCCGGCGGCATGGGGCTGCGCTTCGATTGGGCGCTGCTCGACGGCTTCGCCCATCCGCTGCCCTGGCTTCTCTCGGGCGGGCTCGATCCCGACAACGTCGCCGAGGCGATCCGCCGCACCGGCGCACGCGCGGTCGACGTCTCGTCGGGGGTCGAGCGCGCGCCGGGCGTCAAGGACGCGGACAAGATCGCCGCATTCCTCGCCGCTGCGGGGGGATGATCTCCACCCGTTCGTCCCGAGCGAAGTCGAGGGACCGGCGCGCCACGGTGTCTCGACTTCGCTCGACACGAACGGCTAGGGGACACGGTCTATGACCGCCCTCAATTCTTTCCGCACCCTCCCCGACGAGCGCGGGCACTTCGGCGCGTTCGGCGGACGTTACGTCGCCGAGACGCTGATGCCGTTGGTTCTCGAGCTCGACACCGCCTATCGCGCGGCCAAGGCCGACCCGGCGTTCACCGCGCAGTTCGAGGATCTGCTCGAACATTACGTCGGTCGCCCTTCCCCGCTTTATTACGCCGAACGGCTGACCGAGGCGCTGCGGGAAAGCGCCGACGGGGGCATGGGCGCGGAAATCTGGTTCAAGCGCGATGAGCTCAACCACACCGGCGCGCACAAGATCAACAATTGCATCGGCCAGATCCTGCTGGCGATGCGGATGGGCAAGACGCGGATCATCGCCGAGACCGGCGCAGGCCAGCACGGCGTCGCCACCGCCACCGTCTGCGCGCGCTTCGGGTTGCCCTGCGTAATCTACATGGGCGCGAAGGACATCGAGCGGCAGGCGCCCAACGTCTTCCGGATGAAGCTGCTCGGCGCCGAGGTCCGCGCGGTGACCTCGGGCGCGCATACGCTGAAGGACGCGATGAACGAGGGGATGCGCGACTGGGTCGCGAACGTCCACGACACCTTCTACATCATCGGCACCGCCGCCGGCCCGCACCCCTATCCGGAGATGGTCCGCGACTTCCAGAGCGTGATCGGCCGCGAGGCGCGCGAACAGATGCGGGCGCGGACCGGCAAGCTTCCCGACCTGCTGGTGGCGGCGATCGGCGGCGGATCGAACGCGATCGGGCTGTTCCACCCCTTCCTCGACGACGCCGACGTGGCGATGCTCGGGGTCGAGGCGGCGGGCGAAGGGCTCGACAAGCGGCATGCGGCGTCGCTCGCGGGCGGCTTCCCCGGCGTGCTCCACGGCAACAAGACCTATCTGCTCCAGGACGACGACGGCCAGATCGCCGAGGCCCATTCGATCTCGGCGGGGCTCGACTATCCGGGGATCGGGCCGGAGCATTCGTGGCTCAAGGAGATCGGCCGGGTCGAATACACGTCGGCGACCGACGTGGAGGCGCTCGACGCCTTCCAGCTGCTGTGCCGGACCGAGGGGATCATCCCCGCGCTCGAACCCTCGCACGCCATCGCCGCGGTGGCGAAGCGCGCGCGCGAGATGCGGCGCGATCAGGTGATCCTGGCGAACCTGTGCGGGCGCGGGGACAAGGACATCTTCACCGTCGCCGACGCGCTGGGGGTGGCGATATGAACCATTCCTGTCATGCCGGAATTGTTCCGGCACCCACCGCGGTCCGAGCCAATCGACCGGGTCATTCAGACCACGGTGGACCCCGGGACAAGGCTGGGGTGACGAGGTGAGTGCAATGACCCGCCTCGCCACCGCGTTCCCGCACGACCGCGCCGCGCTTGTCGCGTTCGTCACCGCCGGTGACGGTCCCACCTCGGCGATCCTCGACGCGCTGGTAGCGGGCGGAGCGGACGTGATCGAGCTGGGGATGCCCTTCACCGATCCGATGGCGGACGGCCCCGCGATCCAGGCGGCGAACATCCGCAGCCTCGCCGCGGCCACCACCACCGCCGCCATCCTGACGATCGCGAAGGACTTCCGCGCCCGCCACCCCGACGTGCCGCTGGTCCTGATGGGCTACGCCAACCCGATGCTCCGCCGCGGGCCGGAATGGTTCGCGAACGCCGCGCGAGACGCCGGCGTCGATGGCGTCATCTGCGTCGACATCCCGCCCGAGGAGGACGACGCGCTCGGCCCCGCGCTCCGCGCCGCGGGCGTCGCTCCGATCCGCCTCGCCACCCCGACCACCGACGCGGGCCGGCTGCCAACCGTGCTCGATGGCGCGGGCGGGTTCCTCTATTACGTCTCGGTCGCCGGGATCACCGGGCTGCAACAGGCCGCGCAGGCCTCGATCGAGGACGCCGTCGCGCGCCTGAAGGCCGCGACCGACCTGCCCGTCGCGGTCGGCTTCGGCGTCCGCACACCGGAGCAGGCCGCGGCCATCGCCAAGGTCGCCGACGGCGTCGTCGTCGGCTCGGCCATCGTAGAGCTGGTCGCCCAGCACGGCGAGGATGCACCGACCGCCGTCCGCGCCTATGTCCAAAGCCTCTCCGCGGCGATCGCCGGGGCAAGGAACACGAAATGAGTTGGCTCACCAACGTCCGCAACGCGCTCGCGTACGTCGTCCCCGTCAAGAAGGAGACGCCTGACAACCTCTGGCACAAGTGCAAGGGCTGCGGGCAGATGGTCTTCACCAAGGAGCTGGAGGAAAACCTCTACGTCTGCCCCCGGTGCGACCACCACGAGCGGATCGGGCCGAAGGAGCGCTTCAAGCAGCTGTTCGACGACGGCAGCTGCGCCGAGCTCCCCGCCCCCAAGGCGCCCGAGGACCCGCTCAAGTTCCGCGACTCCAAGCGCTACGTCGACCGGCTCAAGGCCGCGCGCACCGATACCGGGGAGACCGACGCCTTCGTCAACGCGCGCGGCTCGATCTCCGGGCATACCGTCGTGGTCGGGGTACAGGACTTCGCCTTCATGGGCGGATCGATGGGCCAGGCGGTAGGGGAGGCGTTCATCGCGGGGATCGAATGCGCGATCGCGAACCGCTGCCCGTACGTCGTCTTCACGGCGAGCGGCGGCGCGCGGATGCAGGAGGGGATCCTCAGCCTCATGCAGATGCCGCGCTCGACCGTGGCGATCCAGATGCTCCACGACGCCGGGCTGCCCTATGTCGTTGTGCTGACCGATCCGACCTCGGGCGGGGTCATGGCGGCCTATGCGATGCTGGGCGACGTCCAGATCGCCGAGCCCAAGGCGACCCTCGCCTTCACCGGTCGGCGGGTGATCGAGAGCACGATCCGAGAGAAGCTCCCCGACGATTTCCAGACGAGCGAATATTATCTCGAACATGGGCTGATCGACATGGTCGTCCACCGCCGCGACCTGCGCGAACGGCTGGCAACGGTGATCGGCTATCTGTGCGGGGAGCGGAAGGCGGCGTAACGGTCAGGCATGGCCGACCACGCTCGTTCCACTAACCCCGCCGTCCAGCGCCAGCTCGACCGTCTATGGTCGCTCTCTCCCGGCGCGGACATCCTCGGCCTCGAACGGATCACCGCGCTCCTCGCCCGCATCGGCGACCCGCACCTGCACCTGCCGCCGGTGTTCCACGTCGCCGGGACGAACGGGAAGGGCTCGACCTGCGCCTTCCTGCGCGCCGCGCTGGAGGCGGCGGGGCACAAGGTCCACGTCTACACCAGCCCGCACCTCGTCCGCTTCAACGAGCGCATCCGCCTCGCCGGGCGGCTGATCGAGGACGCGGACCTCGCCCCGCTCCTCGCCGAAGTCCTCGACGCCGGCGGCGATATCGGCGCGAGCTTCTTCGAGGTCACCACGGCGTGCGCCTTCCTCGCCTTCAGCCGCACCCCGGCCGACGCCTGCGTGATCGAGGTCGGACTCGGCGGCCGGCTCGACGCGACCAACGTGATCCGGAACCCCGCCGTCTGCGGGATTGCCGCGCTCGGCATCGACCACCAGGCGTTCCTCGGCGACACGCTGGAGCAGATCGCCGCCGAAAAGGCCGGCATCGCCAAACCGGCAGCGCCGCTGGTGACGATGCGCTACCCGCCGGAGATCGCCGCGATCGTCGCCCGGATCGCCGCGGAGGCGGGAGCGCCCGTCACGGTCGTCGGCGAGACCGACCTGCCCACTCCCGCCCTCCCCGGCGACCACCAGCGAGACAATCTCGCGCTCGCCGCCGCCATGCTCCGCGCGCAGTCCACCGTCCTGGTTCCAGACGCAGCGATCGTCACCGCGGCGACCAGCGCGACCTGGCCGGCCCGGCTCCAGCGCCTATCGCCCGGTCCGCTTGCCGACCTGCTGCCGGAGGGCCGCGCGCTCTGGCTTGACGGCGGACACAATCCCTCGGCCGGTGCAGCCCTTGCCGACGCGATGAACCGCATCGCGCCCGAAGGTCAGATCGGCGTCGTCCTCGGCATGCTCGCCAACAAGGATGCGGCAGGCTTCCTCGCGCCGTTCGCGGATCGGATCGCGCGGCTCGTCGCGATCCCCACCCCCGGCCACGATCACCACGCGCCGGCAGCGCTCGCCGCCGTCGCCGGTGACCTCGGTGTGCCGGCGACCGGAACCGCGCCGGATCTTCCCGCCGCGCTCGCGATCCTGGCCCCACCTCCCGATCCCATCCTCATCACGGGCTCGCTCTACCTCGCCGGCGAGGCGCTCACCCTCAACGACGAGCCGCCCGTCTGAGTTGCTATTGACTTGCAATAACGGACACGGGACAAGGTCGCGACGCCAAGGAGTCGCGCCGATGACCGTTCCCGTCACCTCTCCCGCTGCCGCCCGGGCGCTGCCGCACGGGCTTCCGGACTGCGAGAACGCGCGCGTCGCGCTGTTCGCGCTGCGCCGCATCGGCGGGCACGGCCTCGCCGACGCCCGCGCCGCCCATGCGCTGTTCACCGCGTTCGGTGAGGGCTTCCGCCGCCCGTTGACGCTGCTGCGCGCGTTCATGGCCGACCTCGCCCGGTCGGCCACGGCGCCGATCTCGATCGCGCCGTGCTGCTGCCCGCGCATGACCGCGGCGGAGGACGCGCTGCTGACGGTGCTCGCTCGCGCCGAGACCCGACCGGACGCCGCCGGGCTCCTGCTTGCCGACCTCCTCGACGTCCGCCGCGCCGACGGCGTCCTCGCCAGCGCCACCGCGGTCGCCGCCGCATTCGCCGACGAGGGTCGCCCGATCATCCGCTAGGCGGTCGGCCCTCGCGCGCGTCACCGTCGCCATCGACGCCCGCGCTCCCGATCGAGCGGTCGACCAGCCCCGTGCGGCTCATCCACCAGAACAGCAGCACGCCGGGAAGCGCGATGACGGTCGTCAGCAGGTAGAAATTGACGTAGCCCATCGTCTCGATCAGCCCGCCTGCCGTCGTGCCGGTGACGAGCCGCCCCACCACGCTCGCCGCCGCCGAGATCAGCGCGTACTGCGCGGCGGTGAAGCGCAGGTCGGTCAGCGCCGAGAAATAGGCGACGACGCACACCCCGCCGAAGCCGCTGGCGATGTTCTCGAACCCGATCGCCCCCGCCATGCCGAGGTTCGAATGTCCCGCCGCCGCGAGCCCCGCGAAGCTGAGGTTCGAGACCGCCATCAGCACCAGCGCCAGCGACACGCTGCGCTTGAGTCCCATCTTGGCGTAGAGGACGCCGCCCGCGAAGATGCCGATCAGATACGCCCAAAAGCCGACGCCGACATCGTAGAAGGCGATCTCGTCGTTCGAGAACTTCAGATCGTCGAACAGCAGCCGGAAGGTGAGGTTCGCCAGCGTGTCGCCGATCTTGTGGACCAGGATGAAGGCGAGGACGATCAGCGCGCCCGGCCGCGCGAAGAACTGGACGAAGGGCCGCCAGATCGCGTCGAGAACCCCGGTCGACGCCGCGCGCTCGCGCCGCCGCCCGGGTTCCCCGACGATCAGCCCCGCCAGCATCGCCGGCAGCGCTAGCGCGGCGCAGGCGAGATACGCCGCCTCCCACCCGCTGCGCGCCGCGACCACCAGGGCCAGCGCGCCCGCGCCCGCCGAGCCGATCCGCCAGCCGTACTGGCTCATCCCCGAGCCGACGCCGAGCTGGCGCGGTTCGAGGATCTCGATCCGATAGGCGTCGATGACGATGTCGAAGGTCGCGCCGGCGATTCCCACCAGGATCGCCGCGGTCGCGGTCGCCCCGATCGAGGCGGCAGGATCGACCAGCGCCAGGTTCACGACCGCTGCGATCACCAGCACGCCCGCGACCAGCAGCCACGACACCCGCTGCCCAAGCCGGCCCAGGACGGGCACTCGCACGCCGTCGACGACCCAGGCCCACAGGAACTTGAGATTGTAGACCAGGAAGGCGAGGCTGAACGCGGTGACGGTCTTCTTGTCGATCCCGTCCTGCGCCAGCCGCGTCGTCAGCGTCGCGCCGATCATCGCATAGGGGAAGCCGGACGACACGCCGAGCGCCAGCGCGGCGAGCGGCGCCCGCTCCAGGTAAGGCCTGACCCCGTCGATCCAGCTCCGCTCCACACTTGCTCCCCGCACCGTTCGGGTCGACACTAGCCGCAAACGTCGGAGAGGATAGTCCTGTGAACGTGATGACGGCCCCGTCGCGGCTCGAACCCACCACAGGCCAGCTCGCGCTGGCCAAGCAGCTCGCCGATGGCGGGCGGACGCGGGAGGCGATGGTCAGCCATGTCGATGCCGCCGCCTATACGTCGCCCGATCGCCATGCCGCCGAGCAGGCGCGGATCTTCGCGCGGACCCCGCTCGTCATCGCCCCCTCCGCGCTGCTGCCCGAGCGGGGGATGGCGGTACCGCATGACGGCTTCGGCAAGCCGCTGCTGATCACCCGCGATAGGGAGGGCAAGGCCCACGTCTTCCTCAACGTCTGTCGCCACCGCGGCACGCGACTGGTCGAGGGGCAGGAGATCGCCTGTACGCCGCGGCTCGTCTGCCCTTACCACGCCTGGGCCTACGCGCTCGACGGCCGGCTGGTCGGCGTGCCGCGGCTGGAGACCTTCCCCGGCCTCGACAAGGGCGACTACGGCCTGCGCGAACTCCCCAGCCGCGAGGCGGGCGGGCTGATCTGGTTCGCCTTCGAAGAAGCGGCGGATTTCGCCGAGGCCGAGACGCTCGGCCACGACTTCGACGCCTTCGGGCTCGCCGGGCTCCACCTGTTCAAGCGCCGCACCCATGACGTGGCGGCGAACTGGAAGCTCGTCATGGACGCCTTCCTCGAAAGCTATCACGTCCTACGCCTCCACGCCGATACGATCGGTCCGTTCTTCAAGGACGGCGTCGCCACCGCCGACACTATCGGCCCGCACCAGCGTTCCGCGGTCGGCCGCGACGTCGACGAGGCGGCGGTGCGCGCGGGCGACTGGCCGACGTTGCGCTCCGCGATCACCTACACCTATCAGATGTTCCCCGGCACGATCCTGATCGTCAGTCCGGACTATGTGAACCTGATGATCCTGATGCCCCAGGCGCACGACCGCGTGCTCGTCGAGGATTTCATGCTGATCCCCGAGCCGCCCGCAACCGACAAGGCGCTCCGTCATTGGGAGAAGAGTTGGGCGTTGCTCGACGGCGGCGTTTTCGGCTCCGAGGACTTCCGCGCCGCCGCCCTCGGGCAGGAGGGGCTGTCCTCCGGCGCGATCGACCGGGTGACGCTCGGGACGCTCGAGGCCGGCATCCGCGCCTTCCACGACGAGGTCGAGGCTAGGCTGTAGCCTCGCCCCGATCGAACAACCGGAAGCCCGGCGGCAGCCGCCGCGGACTGCGGCCGTCCAGCCTCGCCTCCACCGCGCCGATCGCGTTCAGCAGATCGCGCGCGGAATAGGGCTTGGCCACGCATCCGGCGGCGAGCGCCTCCGCCTCGACCGGGCAGCTGCCGGTGACGAACAGCACCAGGATGTCGCGGTCGACGGCGGCGCGGGCCACGTCCACGCCGGTGCCGTCGGCGAGGTTCACATCGGTCAGCACCAGGTCGATCGCCTGCCCGCCCCCGACCAGCGCGACGGCGTCGCTGACGCGGTCGACGGTCGCGACCACCTCGAAGCCGTCCTCGGTCAGCAGATGCTCGGTCTCGAACGCCACGAGCGGCTCGTCCTCGACCACGAGGAGCCGGACGATCCGCCGTTGTTTCCTGCCGAACACCATCGCCTGACCGCCTATGCGTTTCGTTGCGCACGCTAAACGTCCGACGTCGCCGCTGGACGCAAATATTTCTGCGGCGCGCCGTCAGCCGAGCTATGGCCGCGCCATGCCGATCTCATCCGCCGAACCGCCGCAGCGGATCGCCAAGCTCCTCGCCCGCGCCGGCGTCGCCTCCCGGCGCGAGATCGAGCGGATGATCGCCGACGGCCGCGTCGCGCTGAACGGCGCGGTGATCGACACGCCCGCGACGGTGCTCCCCTCGCTCGACGGCATCACGGTCGATGGTCGGCCGGTCGCGGCTCCGGAAGCGGCGCGCCTGTTCGTGTTCAACAAGCCCGCCGGCGTGCTGACCGCCGAGCGCGATTTCTCCGGGCGGCGGACGATCTACGACGTGCTGCCCAAGGACCTGCCGCGGCTGGTGCCGGTCGGTCGGCTCGACCTCAATACCGAGGGGCTGCTGCTGCTCACCACCGACGGCGGGCTCAAGCGCCGGCTCGAACTCCCCTCGACCGGAGTCGAACGCGCATACCGGGCGCGCGCTTACGGCCAGGTGTCGCAGCCGCAGCTCGAATCGCTGATCGACGGCGTCGAGATCGAGGGCGTCCGCTACGGCTCGATCGACGCGAACATCGAACGCCGGACCGGCGCCAACGTCTGGATCGAAATGGTGCTGACCGAAGGCAAGAACCGCGAGGTCCGCCGCGTGCTCGAACATCTCGGCCTGCGCGTGAGCCGGCTCATCCGCATCCGCTACGGCCCGTTCGTGCTCGGCGACCTGCCCGAGGGCGCGATCGGCGAAGTGCGCGAGGCGGACCTGACCGGCTTCGTCCAGTCGCTCGGGAACGTCCGGTCGCGGCTGCCGGAGATCGCCGTGGTTCCCGCCACCGCCGCCATCGCACCGCGCACTCCGCGGGCGAGCGCACCCAAGCCCCGGCCGCAACCCGCAGCGCCGGTCGCCCCGGTCGCCCTGGCCGCGCCGGATGTGGCCGCTGCTGGCACTCCCCGCCCGGTCAGGCTCGTCCGGAAGACGGGCTGGGCCAAGCCCAAGCCCAAGCCGGGGGCGAAGCCGCGCCCCAAGCGGCCCCGGGCGTGAGGATCATCGCGGGCGCGTGGCGCGGCCGGATGCTGGTCGCGCCCAAGGGCGACACGACCCGCCCCACCGCCGATCGGACGCGCGAGGCGCTGTTCTCGATGCTCACGAGCCGCGTCGGCAGCTTCGAGGGACTCGCGGTCGCCGATCTGTTCGCGGGCTCCGGCGCGCTCGGGCTCGAAGCACTCTCGCGCGGTGCGGCGACCTGCCTGTTCGTCGAACAGGACAAGGCCGCGCTCGACGCCCTGCGGACCAACATCGACAAGCTCGGCACGACGGGCGCGCAGTTGCGCGCCGGCTCCGCACTCGCACTCGGCCCCGCCGTGACGCCACTCGACGTCATCCTGATGGACCCGCCCTACGGCACCGGCGCGGGCGCGGTCGCGCTCGACAAGCTCGCGCGGCTGGGCTGGATCGGCCCGGCGACCTGGGTCAGCATCGAGACCGCCTCGAACGAGCCGGTGTCGGTCGCGGGCTTCGACGCCGATACGGAGCGGGTCCACGGCAAGGCGCGGCTGACGTTGTTGCGGTCGGCGCGTCGGTGATGATAGTCTGATGCATGGCCAAGCTCGACTCGATCGTCTCCGAGTTCGAGTCCGAAGAGAACGAAGCCGCTTACGAGGCCTGGTTCCGTGCCCAGGTTGAGGCAGCGCTGGCGGAAACCGGCCCGGGGATCCCGCACGAACAGGTGATGGCCGAGATGCGCGCCATCATCGACAAGCACCGTGATGCGCAACCTGATCTGGCAACCTAACGCTCGCGCACAATTGGCCGCTACCATCGAGTTTATCAGCGAAAGAAGCGTCACCCCGGCCGAGCGGCTTCAACGATTGATCGAAGATCGCGTCGGTTCGCTTCGGCGGATGCCCGCTATGGGCCGCCCCGGTCGTGTCCCCGGCACCCGCGAGCTGATCGTCCACCCCAACGACATCGTCATCTATCGCGTCACCGACATTGCGATTGTGGTGCTCCGCATCCTTCACTCCCGCCAGCGTTATCCGTAGCCCTTCACACCTCTAGCGCCGCCATCCCCGCCTCGCTCTCGCGCCCGCGCAGCGCCAGCAGCGCGGCGAGGCTCACCAGGCTCAGCGCCGCCAGATAGCCCCCGACCAGCCACAATCCCCCGCGCATCGACAAGGTCTGCGCCACGATCGGCGTCAGTCCGCCGCCGAGGATCCCGGCCATGTTGAAGGCGAGGCTCACCCCTGTGTAGCGGACCCGCGCCGGGAACAGCCCGGGCAGCCACGCGCCGAGCGGGCCGTAGACGAAGCCCATCGCGAACAGCGCCAATGCCAGGCTCGCGAAGATCAGCGCCGGCTCGCGGCTCCCCAGCCCCGGCGCGAGCACGAACCCCGCGACGATCGCGCCGACGCAGCCCCAGGCCAGCACGTGACCGGGCGAGGTCAGATCGCTCCACCAGCCCGCGATCGCGATGCCGACCGCCATGAACAGGATGGCGCCGAGCTGGAGGCTCAGCACCAGTTCCTGATCCAGCCCCAGCGTCTTGGTCGCGTAGCCCAGTGCGAATGCGGTCGCGATATAATAGACTGCAAAGCACGCGACCGCGCCCAGCGTCCCGCCGATCGTCACTCGCCAGTGATCGCGCAGCAGCTCGCCCATCGGCACCGCCGGCGGCGGCCCTTCCGCCATCATCGCGCGGAACGCGGGAGTCTCGCTGATCCGCAGCCGCACCCACAGCCCCAGCCCGACCAGCACGATCGAGAGCGCGAACGGCACACGCCAGCCCCAGGACAGGAACTGCGCCGGCGTCATCGTCGCGCCCAGCACCAGGAACAGCCCGTTGGCGGCGATGAACCCCACCGGAGCGCCCAGCTGCGGCACCATGCCGTAGCGGCCGCGCTTGCCCGGCGGCGCATTCTCCACCGCCAGCAGCGCCGCCCCGCCCCACTCGCCGCCCAACCCGAAGCCTTGCCCGAAACGCAGCAGGCACAACAGGACGGGCGCGAGATAGCCGGCGCTGTCGAACGTCGGCAGGACGGCGATCGCGAGCGTCGATCCCCCCATCAGCAGCAGGCTGGCGACCAGGGTGGACTTGCGCCCGACGCGGTCGCCGTAATGGCCGAACGCCCACGCCCCGATGGGTCGCGCGACGAAGGCGACCGCTAGGCTGCCGTAGCTGGCGAGCAGCCGCGCCGATTCGTCGCTCGCCGGGAAGAACAGCGTCCCGAACACCAGGCTCGCCGCGGTCGCATAGATGTAGAAATCGTAGAACTCGACCGAGGTGCCGACGAGGCTCGCGAGCAGGATGCGCGTATGAGGATGGGTCATCCCGCCAGCCTAGCGGCCGGGCGCGGCAAGCGGAACGGGGATGGCGAGGGGAAGATTTCGCGTGGGCAACATATGAACGGCCCCGCGGACACACGCGCGCAATCCGCGGGCTCTACCTGGGTCTTCGCCGTCGTTTTCTCCCCTGTTGGCGACGGCAGCCGGGCCCTTCCCCCTTCGGCCCGGCATCCCTGAACTGCGGGGCGGTCCCACCGGGGCCGCCCCGATTTTTCGTGTCCGACCCGTCACGCGACACCGCCGCGCCGGACAGCCGACGCGACGGTGAGCGGGTGATCGCTTCGCAGCCGTCGGAACGGCGATCGCGGGCTCAGCCGAGCCCGACCATCCTGACCACCCCCAGCAGCAGCCAGTAGAGCACGCCCGCCAGCAGCATCGCCGCGGGTAGCGTCATCACCCAGGCGGAGACGATCGCCAGGATCGTCCGCCGCTGGAGCCCCGCCCCGTTCGCGACCGATGCGCCCGCCACGCCCGACGACAGGATGTGCGTCGTCGAAACCGGCATCCCATAACCGACGGCGAGCAGGATGGTCGACGCCGCGGTCAGCTCGGCGGCGGCACCCATGCCGTAGGTCAGGTGGCTCTTGCCGATCTTCTCGCCGACGGTGACGACGATCCGCTTCCACCCGACCATCGTCCCCAGCCCCAGCGCGATCGCGACCGCCACCTTGACCCAGATCGGGATGTAGCGCGTCCCCTTCTCCAGATTCTTCTGGTAATCGGTGACCGCCTTCACCGCCGGCGCGGGCAGCGCCTTGGCGGCATCCCCCTTGGTGATCAGCGTGGCCGTGTCGAGCACCAGATACATGTCGTTGCGCAGGTTGGGCGTCGCCGCCGCGGGCACCTGGCGAAGCGACCCGTATTGCTGAACCCGGTTCGAGATATCGGTCGAAAGCGACGCGGCCGCGCCATAGACCTCGGGCGAGTTCGGCTTCCGCGTCTTGAGCGCGTCGGTCAGCGTCGCGCGGGCGTGGGGCAACGACGTGTCGGGCTTGCCCCCCATCGCGACGAAGCCCTGCGCCGCCCGGTCGGCCGACTGGACGAACGCCGGCGTGGCGCTGTCGGGCATGGTCCGGTTGAGCGCATAGGCGGTCGGGGCGACGCCGATCAGGATCAGCATGATGAGGCCCATGCCCTTCTGCCCGTCGTTGCTCCCATGCGCGAACGAGACCGCGGTGCAGGTGAAGACCAGCAGCGCGCGAATGCCCTTGGGCGGGGGCTGCTGACCCTTGGGTTCCTCGTACAGCGTCTTGTCGGGCAGCGCGCGCTTCATGACGAGCAGCAGCACCAGCGAGCCGACGAACCCGACGATGGGCGAGAACAGCAGCGCCGCCAGTACCTTCTCCGCCTGCCCCCAGTCGACCCCGGACGTGCCGTCCGCCCCCGCCATGAGCTGGTTGGCCAGGCCGACGCCCAGGATCGAGCCGATCAGCGCGTGGCTCGAGGAGTTCGGGATGCCGACGAACCAGGTCGCCAGGTTCCACGCGATCGCGGCGAGCAGCAGCGCGAAGATCATCGCATAGCCCGCGCCGCTGCCGACATGCAGGATCAGGTCGACGGGCAGCAGCGTGATGATCGAATAGGCGACCGCCCCGCTCGACGTGAGCACGCCGATGAAGTTCCACACGCCCGACCACACCACCGCGACGGGTGGCGACAGCGAATGGGTGTAGATCACGGTCGCGACCGCATTGGCGGTATCGTGGAACCCGTTCACGAACTCGAAGCCGAGCGCGATCAGCAGCGCCAGGCCGAGGAACAGGAAGGCGCCGATCGCCAGCGATTCGCCGACCGACTGCGTCTCAGTGACGATCGAGATCACCGCATAGATCAGCCCGGCGGCGAGCACCGCCAGGAACATCCAGCGTCCCGCGGGATGGAGGGGCTTGTCGAGGTGCGGCCCGGCGTGGCGGGTTCCGGGCTCGGCGGCGATCGCGGTGCTGGCCATGCGCACGCTCATCGCCTGTGGACATGACGCTTTGATGACCGGCGCGGCTCGCGCCGGCCGCATGTCCCGGCCGCACGCGGTGCGGCCGGGACGCAGGATTCGCCGAAGGCGATGCGATCAGAGGACCAGATCGCCGACGACGAGCGTCGTGATGTGGTCGAAGTGGATCAGGAAGTCCGCTTTGCCGTCGCCGTTGACGTCGCCGCTCAGGGTGAGATCGCCGTTGCTCACCACGAAGCGAAGCTCGCCCGCATGGCCGGTGAAGGCCGACGAACCGATGAAGGTGAAGGTGTCGTCGCCGCCTCCCTTGATCGCGTCGATGGCCGACAGGTCGATCCGGTCGCCCTGCGCGTGGGTAAAGTTGGTGATGTCGTCGGCCACAGCGGCCTTCTTGCCCGAGTCGCCGTCGTCGAAGATGAACGTGTCGGCGCCGGCGCCGCCGGTCAGCGTATCCACGCCCTTGCCGCCGGTGATGCTGGTGCCGACGTCGCTGGCGACGATCGTGTCGTTGCCCGATCCGCCGATGACGTGGTCGATCACGGTGCCCTTCGCAATCGCGACGTTGTTGGTGTGCCCGCCCACGTCCGAGAAGGCGCCGCCGTGCAGGTCGATGCGCTGGGCGTCGCCGTACCCCGACAGATCCAGCGTGTTGTTCGTGCCCTGATTGTAGAGCGTCACGACCGGGTTGGTGTTGACCGTGAAGTCGAAGAAGTCGTGCAACGCGCCCTGGATGTTCGAGTGGAAGCCGTAGGTCTGGCCGCCCTCGAACGGCGAATCGGTCGACACGCCGTAGATCTGCTGGATCGCCTGGATGTCGAGCTGCATGATGGTGTGCGGCGCCTGGCGACGGATACCATCGTCGGTGATGCCCCAGTCGGTGCCCTGATACGGGTTCTGCGACAGGTATTTGGCGTCGTCGTTGCCCCAGAAGATGTACGACATGATCGTGTACATCCGGTCGTCGTAGGCGCTGAACTGCTGGGTCGCGGGATCGACGTTGCCGTTATAGGCGCCGCCATGGCCGAGGCCGATCAGATGCCCGATCTCGTGGATCACCGACGACAGGCCATAGCCGCCGTAGGTGTCGAACCCGCCGTCGAGCTCGAACCCGGGCGTGCTGGTGTCGATCGAGATCAGCCCCTTGCCCGACGGATGGCCGAGATCGTCGCCCGAGCCGCGCGTGGTGGACAGCGACGTATAGGCGCCGCCGTCATGCCCGCGACGAAGCGTCACGTTCGCGGCGCTCGACGACTTGGTCTCTTCGAACTGGATGTTGGCGACGCCCGCCCACATCGAAAAGCCCTGAAGCCACGTCATCTTCTCGGCGGCGCTCCACTTCGACGCCGGATCGAAATAATATTTGACCGTCCCGCCCGAGGTGCCGGCATGGTCGTCGCTGCCCCATTTGTAGGCGGTCTTGCCGACGCTGCCCCAATAGGAGGTGCTGTTGATCGTGCCGTCGGCCTTCAGGCCGTTGACGAAGCCGACCTCGTCCGCGGCGCTCGGGCTCTTGGGCGGCTTGGCCGAGACGACCGCGCCGTCCGAGCCGCCGAGCGACCAGTTCAGCTTCGCCGCGGTGCCGTCGAGATGAGCCACGACCCGATCGAAATTCGCCACGTCTTCGTAACCGGCACGCGGGCCGTACGTCTGCTGCTGCTTCATGAAAAGAACCCCTTTGTCCCCCGGCCCGTTCGGTCAGGCCGATTCCGCAACCTAGCCTGAACGATTGTTGCTTCGCCAGCCCCCGGCCTTTACGGCGCGCCCAAGCCCCCAGGCGGTTTGCGACAAGCCGTTGCGTACATCGGATGGCCGCGCTCGCGGCTCGCCGCGTGGTTGTACCCGGCGACGATGTTGCCTAGTTGTTCACGGGTGACCCCTCAGCCGATCTCGACCAGCGCAGAGCGCGACCCGCCCTACCTCGCCGCGCTCAATCCGCCCCAGCGCGAGGCGGTGCTGACCACCGACGGCCCGGTCCTGGTCCTCGCCGGCGCCGGCACCGGCAAGACCGCCGCGCTCACCGCCCGCCTCGCGCACCTGCTCTACACCAGGCGCGCCTGGCCGTCCGAGATCCTGAGCGTCACCTTCACCAACAAGGCCGCGCGCGAGATGCGTGAGCGGGTCGGGCGGCTGGTCGGCGACGCGGTCGAGGGCATGCCCTGGCTCGGCACCTTCCACGCGATCGGCGCGAAGATGCTCCGCCGCCACGCCGAGCTCGTCGGGCTGCAATCGAACTTCACCATCCTCGACACCGACGATCAGCTCCGGCTCCTCAAGCAGCTGATCGTCGCCGCCGACATCGACGAGAAGCGCTTTCCCGCGCGCAGCCTCGCCGGCCTCATCGACGAATGGAAGAACAAGGGCCTCGTCCCGCGCGAGATCGACGCCGGCGAGAGCGAGCGCTACGCCAACGGCCGCGGCGGCGAGCTGTACGAACAATATCAGGCGCGGCTGAAGGCGGTGAACGCCTGCGACTTCGGCGACCTCCTCCTCCACGTGCTGACGATCCTCAAGACCGACCGCGGCGTGCTCGAACACTATCAGCAGCGCTTCCGCTACATCATGGTCGACGAATATCAGGATACCAACAGCGTCCAGTATCTCTGGCTTCGCCTGCTCGCGCAGGAGCGCCGCAACATCTGCTGCGTCGGCGACGACGACCAGTCGATCTATTCGTGGCGCGGCGCGCAGGTGGAGAACATCCTCAAGTTCGAGAAGGATTTCCCCGGCGCCAAGGTGATCCGCCTCGAACAGAATTACCGCTCGACTCCCCACATCCTCGGCGCGGCGGGCGGGGTGATCGCGAACAACGCCGGGCGCCTCGGCAAGGAGCTGTGGACCGAGCTCGGCGCCGGCGAGAAGGTCCGCGTCGTCGGCGTCTGGGACGGCCCCGAGGAGGCGCGCCGCGTCGCCGACGAGATCGAGGCGGCGCAGAAGAACGGGACCAGCCTCGACGACGTCGCCATCCTCGTCCGCGCCCAGCACCAGACCCGCGAGTTCGAGGATCGCTTCATCGCGATCGGCATGCCCTATCGCATCGTCGGCGGCTTCCGCTTCTACGAGCGTGCCGAGATCCGCGACGCGCTCGCCTATCTGCGCGTCGTCAACCAGCCCGCCGACGACCTCGCCTTCGAGCGGATCGTCAACGTCCCCAAACGCGGGCTGGGCGACAAGGCGGTCGCGCGCGTCCACCAGCTCGCCCGCGCGAACGGCCTGTCGCTGACCGCGGCGGCGGCGCGCATCCTCGACACCGACGAGCTGACCCCGCAGGCGCGCCGCTCGCTCGGCAACCTCGTAGGCGATATCGCCCGCTGGCGGCAGATGGCGTCGGAGCTGCCCCACCCCGAACTCGCGCGCCAGCTCCTCGACGAGAGCGGCTATACCGCGATGCTCCAGGCCGAGAAGACGACCGAGGCGGCGGGGCGGCTGGAGAACCTGACCGAACTCGTGCGCGCGATGGAGGAGTACGAGACGCTCGGCGCGTTCCTCGAACACGTCAGCCTCGTCATGGACAACGAGGGGACGCGCGAGGACCCCAAGGTCACGATCATGACCATCCACGCCGCCAAGGGGCTGGAATACGACACCGTCTTCCTCGTCGGCTGGGAGGAAGGCGTCTTCCCCTCGCAGCGCGCGCTCGACGAAGGCGGCACCCGCTCGCTGGAGGAGGAGCGCCGCCTCGCCTATGTCGCGATCACCCGCGCGCGGCGTCGCGCCTTCATCTTCCACGCCGCCAACCGCCGCATCTACGGCCAGTGGACCAGCTCGATCCCCTCGCGCTTCGTCGGCGAACTGCCGCTTGCCCACATCGACAGCGAGACGACCATGACCGGCGGCGCCAGCCTGTGGCAGGCCAATTGGTCCGAACGCGCCGATCCCTTCGCCGACGTGGCGCGCGGGACGGGGCGTGGGCCGGGCTGGCAGCGCGCGGCGGGGACGCTCGGCGGCACGATCCCGAACGGCGGCGAATGGCAGAGCCGCACCTTCTCGCGCGAGCCCTCCCGCGTAGTGGAGAGCCGCGCGAGCGCGATCAGCCTCGGCAACAAGGGCCGCAGCGACCTCGCGGTGGGCCAGCGGGTGTTCCACCAGAAGTTCGGCTACGGCGCGATCCTGCTGATCGAGGGCAACAAGCTCGAGATCGACTTCGAGAAGGCGGGGCAAAAGCGGGTGATGGATTCGTTCGTGACGGCGGGGTGATATTGCATGACGATTCAATCGACCAAAGCACATTGCAACAAGTGCCTACGCGAGACCAATCACGAACGGATTTTCGAGAGATCGATCCCTTGGCAGGAAGTCGAAAACAACTACATTATGTTTGATGGCAATGACACGTTTGTTGCTCTGAGATGCATGGGATGCGATGACATCCATTTTGAACATCATCATTGGTTCTCGGAGGATGCCGATCCAGATGGACAGCCAATCGTTCACAAAGAGCATTACCCGCCGTCTATAGTGCGTCAGAAGCCGATGTGGCGCCGGTCATTTCTACCGTACAAATGTTAAGCTTAACGCTCTAGGCAGTCTTATCGACGAGATTTATGAAGCGGAGGCAGCGGGCGCACATCGATTAGCTGTGATGGGGATTAGAGCTTTAGTAGAGCACGTGATGATTGATCAAGTTGGAGATCAAGGATCTTTTGTGGAAAATATAAATAGATTCTGCGCTGAGGGCTTTATAGCTAAAGTCCAGGCTCCAATGTTTAAAGACACGTTGGTAGAGGCGGGGCATGCAGCAATGCATCGCAACTTCGCTCCGACTGCGGAGACGGTGAGTACTCTTCTTGATATTATAGAGGGCATTATAAACGTCATCTACTACGAGCCTTTGAAAGCACAGGAAGTCACGAAGCTGATACCTAGACGGCGTGCCGACGACGACTTACCACCCTAAGCTTTGTTCATCACGCCGCCACCCGTTCCACCTCGATCTCCCCCGCCCGCGCCCGCACCTGCGCGAGATCGTGCGCCGCCTGCATCCGCATCAGCGTGTCCGCGCTCAGCCCAAACGCCTTCTCGAAGCGGATTGCCATCTCAGCCGACAGCCCCGCGCGAGCGCCAAGCAGGTTGCTCATCGCCTGCCGCGTCACCCGCAGTCGCGTCGCGGCGTCGCTCACCGTCAGTCCGTGCGGCTCGATGATCTCCGTGCGAAGCCAAGCGCCCGGATGGACGGCGAAGCTCGCATGCAACTTGATCGCCATCAGTGATAATCCTCCAAATCGAGGTCGACGATCGCGCCAGCCTCATTGAGACGAAACGTCATTCGCCAGTTGCGCGTGACCGTCAGCGACCAGTTGCCCGCAAGATCGCCGGTCAGCAGGTGAGCGCCGAAGTTCGGCGGCACCTTCAGTTCCTCCGCGTTCGCGACCGCATCGAGATAGGCGAGCATGTTGCGCAGCCGATCCACAAGGTCGCCGGGTAGACCCTTCGTCCGCCCGGTCTCCGCGAACGATCGCAGCGCCTTGTGTCGGATGCTGGCGATCTCCACTGCAATACCTTAGGCCCGTGTGTTCGCGTGTCAAGCGTAGCTTGACGCATCGCCGCCCGCGCGCGCGCCCAATGTTGGAGATCCTTCGTCATACCCTGGTCGATGACCGACCACGCCCCTCCCCAGCCGCCCACCGACCCCCCGAGCTCGACCCGGCGGACGACTATCTCCTCACCTTCGCCCCGTCCCCACCCGCACCCGGCGCGACGGGTGGACCGAGGCGAAACAGCGCGCGTTCATCGCCGAACTCAGACGGCACGGGTCGGTCCGCAAGGCGGTGCAGGCGGTCGGGATGTCGCATCAGTCGGCGTGGCGGCTGCGGGCGCGGGAGAAAGCGGAGGCGTTCGCCGCCGCCTGGGAGCGCGCGGCGGACGAAGCGGCGAGCGAGGCGCTCGATCGTGCGCTCGACGCGCTCCGGCGCGGGGTCGTCCAGCCGCGCTACTATGGTGGGCGTTACGTCGCGAGGGTCCACCGCAACGACAATCGCCTCGCGCTGGCGGCGCTGCGGGATCGTGCCAGGCCGCCCGGACGGTGACACAAGCGTCCTCCCACGCGCACCTTCGGCTCCGGAACCCGATGTCTTCCACCCGGTTGGGCCCTGAAAGCGCAGGAGTTCCCATGTCCACCACCGCCAAGCGCACCGACCCCAAGCTCTGGGAAAAGGTCAAGCAGGAGGTCACCGCCGGCGACAAGGGCGGGAACACGGGCGAATGGTCCGCGCGCAAGGCGCAGCTGGCGGTCGCCGAGTACAAGAAGCGCGGCGGCGGCTACGAGGGCAAGAAGGACCCCCACAACTCGCTCCACGAATGGACCGAGGAGGATTGGGGCACCAAGTCCGGCAAGAAGAGCGGCGACACCCACGAGCGCTACCTCCCCAAGCAGGCGCGCGAAGCGCTGTCGGACGAGGAATATGCGCGGACGACCAAGAAGAAGCGGGCCGACGCCAAGAAGGGCAAGCAATTCTCGGCCCAACCCAAGGACGTGGCGACGAAGGTCAAGCCCTACCGCGATCACGCGACCAAGGCGGACCTCTACGCCGAGGCCAGGAAGCGCGATCTGCCGGGCCGGTCGAAGATGTCGAAAGAGCAATTGGCGAAGGCGTTGGCGACGTAGCCACCGCCTCCCCGGTGCCGGCCCTCGCCTGAGAGGCGCAGAACAAAGAGGATCACCCCGCCACCGGCAACCGCACCTGCCCGGCGTCATCCCGCTCCAACGGACCGTAGGCCACGACCGTCTCCAGCAGCAGCGGCCCGTAGAGGTGCGCAAACAGCTGTCCGCCCCGCGCCTCCTCCCACTTCAGCGCCTCGCCGAACGCCGAAAGGTCCACCGCTGCGACGTGGAGGTCGCCCTGCCCCGCGAAATGCCGGTCCACCGTCTCGGTCAGCTGCGCCGCGGTCGACAGGTGGATGTACCCGTCGGCCAGATCGACCGGCGCGCCGGCGAACGTTCCCTCACGCTCCAGCGCCGCCATCTGCTCGGCGGTCAGCACCTTGTACGCGGTCAGCGGCACCTCGCTCACTCGCCGTCCTCAGGACCGGCGGCCGAGTTCTCGCCGATCACCGCGCCGTCGTCATGGTCCACCTCGGGCGCGGCGAGCTCCTCCGCCACCAGCGCCTCCGCCGCATTCTCGGGTTCGGGCTCCTCGTCGATCCGCGCCGCGGAGACGACATGCTCGTTCGCCGCCACGTCGAACAGTCGCACCCCCGCGGAGCCGCGCCCGATCACCCTGAGCGAGGCGAGCGGCATCCGGATCGTCTTGGCCTGGTCGGTCACCAGCATCAGCTGGTCGGCCTTGGAGGCGGGGAAGCTCGCCACCACCGGGCCGTTGCGGGCGATGTTGTCGATGTTGGTGATCCCCTGCCCGCCCCGGCCGGTCCGCCGATACTCGTAGGCGGAGGAGAGCTTGCCGTAGCCGTTGGCGCACACCGTCAGGATGAACTGCTCGACGCCGCGCAGATATTCGAACCGGTCCTGCTCCATGGAGAGCGGCGCATCGTTGTCCCGCCACGGCGCATTGCGGAGGTACAGCTCGCGATCCTCCACGCTCGCCGCCACCCCGCGCAGCACCGAGACCGAGATCACCTCGTCGCCGTCCTTCAGCGTCACCCCGCGTACGCCCGTCGAGTTGCGGCTCTGGAATTCGCGCACCTCTTCCGCCGCGAAGCGGATCGCCCGTCCCTGCCGGGTCGCGAGCAGCACGTCGTCCTCCGCGTCGAGCAGCGCCACGCCGACCAGCCGGTCGTCGGCGTCCTCGCCCTCGAACTTCATCGCGATCTTGCCCGCCAAGGGGATGTTCGCGAAGGCGTCCATGCTGTTGCGCCGCACGCTCCCTCGCGACGTGCCGAACATGACGTGCAGCTTGCCCCACTCACCCTCGTCCTCGGGCAGCGGCAGCACGGTGGAGATGACCTCGCCCGGCTGGAGCGGCAGCAGGTTGACCATCGGCCGCCCGCGGGTCGCCGGCCCGCCCTCGGGCAGCCGCCAGACCTTCTTGCGATAGACCCGGCCGAAGTTGGAGAAGAACAGCACCGGCGTGTGGGTCGAGGTGACGAACAGGTTCGTCACGACGTCCTCGTCCTTGGTCGCCATGCCGGCGCGGCCTTTGCCGCCGCGCGCCTGCTGGCGGAACGCCTCCAGCGGGGTCCGCTTGATGTAGCCGGCGAGGGTCACGGTCACCACCATGTCCTCGCGCTCGATCAGGTCCTCGTCCTCGATCCCGTCCGCCGCGGCGGTGATCTCGGTGCGGCGCGGGGTGGCGAACTGGGCGCGCACCTCGACCAGCTCCTCGCGCAACACCGCATAGAGCTTGGCGCGATCGGCGAGGATCGCGAGCAGTTCGGTGATCGAGCCCGCGAGCGTCTTCAGCTCGTCGCCGATCTCGTCGCGGCCGAGCGCGGTCAGCCGGTGGAGCCGCAGGTCCAGGATCGCGCGGACCTGCGTCTCGTCGAGCCGGTAGGTGTCGCCGGCGACCTCGGTCTCGACCGCCTCGACCAGCCGGATGTAGGGTGCGATCTCGGCGATCGGCCAATCCCGCGCCATCAGCGCCGCGCGCGCCTGGGCGGCGTTGGCGGAGCCGCGGATGATCCGGACCACCTCGTCCAGGTTCGTCACCGCGACGACGAGCCCGAGCAGGATGTGGGCCCGGTCCCGCGCCTTGGCGAGCTCGAACTTGGCACGCCTTGCGATCACCTCCTCGCGGAACTTGATGAAGGCCGCGATGATGTCGCGCAGGTTGAGCAGTTCGGGTCGGCCGCCGCGGATCGCCAGCATGTTCGCCGGGAAGGACCCTTGCGCCGGTGTATGCCGCCACAATTGGTTGAGCACCACCTCGACCGTCGCGTCCCGGCGCAGGTCGATGACGACGCGCACGCCCTCGCGGTTCGATTCGTCGCGGACGTCGGTCACGCCCTCGACGCGCTTCTCCTTCACCGCTTCAGCGATCTTCTCGACGAGCGCGTTCTTGCCCTGCTGATAGGGGATCTCGGTCAGCACGATCGAGCGGCGGTCGCCCCGCCCTTCCTCGACCTCGTGACGCGAGCGCACGATCACCGAGCCGCGCCCGGTCTCGTAGGCGGAGCGCGCACCGGCGCGGCCGAGGATGATGCCCCCGGTCGGAAAGTCCGGCCCCGGCACGATCGCCATCAGCTCCTCGGTCGTGATCGCGCCGTTGTCGAGATAGGCGAAACAGGCGTCGACGACTTCGCCCAGATTGTGCGGCGGGATGTTGGTCGCCATGCCGACCGCGATCCCGCCCGCGCCGTTGACCAGCAGGTTGGGGAAGCGCGCCGGCAGCACCTGCGGCTCGCGCTCGCTGGCGTCGTAGTTCGGCTGGAAGTCGACGGTATCCTTGTCGAGATCGTCGAGCAGCGCGTTCGCCGATCGCGCCAGCCGCGCCTCGGTATAGCGCATCGCCGCGGGCGGATCGGGGTCCATCGACCCGAAATTGCCCTGCCCGTCGATCAGCGGGAGGCGCATCGACCAGTCCTGCGCCATCCGCGCGAGCGCGTCGTAGATCGCGCTGTCGCCGTGCGGGTGGTACTTACCCATCACGTCGCCGACGATGCGGGCGGACTTGCGATAGGGGCGCCCGGCGACGAACCCGCTCTCCTGCGCCGAATAGAGGATGCGGCGGTGGACCGGCTTCAGGCCGTCGCGCACGTCGGGCAGCGCGCGCGCCACGATCACGCTCATCGCGTAATCGAGATAGGAGGTCTTCATCTCGTCGACGATCGAGATGGGAGCAATATCGGGGGCGTCGCCGAGGACGGTCTCGTCGGTCAAAATCTACGGCTTTCGGCTGGGTGTCGTTTCGATGACAACCCTAGCCGAGCCACCTCGCGCTTTCCACCCCCGCGCGCCCGCACGCACGAGGGGGCGCGCCGCCGCCCCGCCGCGCGAGGCCGCGCGACCTCTAGGGCGCGATCTCCGCGCCGTCCCAGGCGAACAGCTTGCCGCTGTCCTGGGGCTTGAGACCGTCGATCACGTCCAGGAGCTGGACAGCCGCGCGGTCCGGACGGAAGAGGTCGCGGCCGGCACTCTGGAACGGCTTCGACAATCGCGTGTCGACGGTGCCCGGGTGCAGCCCCACGACGACGCCGCGGTCGTTGCGGCGCTTGTCCTCGATCGCCAGCGTGCGGACAAACTGGTTGAGCGCGGCCTTCGACGCGCGGTAGCCGTACCAGCCTCCCAGCCGGTTGTCGGAAATGCTGCCGACGCGCGCCGACAGTACCGCGAACACGGTCCGTCCGGTCCTCGGCATGATGGGCAGGAAGTGCTTTGCGACCAGCGCCGGGCCGATCGCGTTGACCAGATACTGTCGCGCGAGCCACGCGGGATCGAGATCGCCGATCGCCTTCTCCGGTCCTCTCCCTTCCTCGTGAAGCAATCCGGTGGCGACGACCACCAGGGTCGGATTCCCCACACGCGCCGCCGCCGCGCCGATCGACGCCTCGTCCGTCAGATCGAAGTCCGGACGCGACAGCCGGTGGACGGTCTCGTCCTCCTCCTCCAGCGCGTCGGCCAGCGCCGCGCCGATCCCGCCGGATGCGCCGATCACCACCGCGCTCATCGGCGGACGAAGCGCCAGGCGTCGCCCGCGCTCTCGGCGTCGAAGCGGTAACCGTCGGTATCGAAGCCCTTCATCGCCGCTTCGTCGGTGATGGCGTGCTCGACCATGAACCGCGCCATCATGCCCCGCGCCTTCTTGGCGTTGAAGCTGACGAAGCGACCGTCGCCCTCGCGGAAATCGACATGGATGACCCGCACCGACCCGGGGAGACGACCATCGGCCGCCGCCCAATATTCCTGGCTCGCGAGGTTCAGGACGATGCCGGACCCCTCTTCCGCGACGTCCTCCGCCAGCCGGGCGGCGATCCGGTCGCCCCACCAGTCGGTCAGCGTCTTGCGGCGCGGCGCCCAGCGCGTCCCCATCTCCAGGCGGTAAGGCCGCATCAGATCGAGCGGTCGGAGCAGGCCGTAGAGGCCCGACAGCATGCGCAGATGATCCTGCGCGAACGGGATTGCCGCCTCGTCGAGCGACTTGGCGTCGAAGCCGGTGTAGACGTCGCCGGCGAACGCCCACAGCGCGGGCCGCTCGGGCTGGTCGAGGAAACCGCGGAAGCGTCGGACATTGAGGTCCGCAAGCTTGTCCGAAATGTCCATCAGCGCGGCGAGCTTCGGCCGGGTCAACTTGGCGGCCGCGCGCGCGAGCGTGGTCGCCTCCGCCTCGAAGCGGGGCCGCGTCGGCGTGACCGGCGGAAACTCGGACGCATAGTCGAGCGTCTTGGCAGGCGAGAGGACGGCGATCATCGCTCGGCGGGTAGCCGCAGCGCGGGCGGCGTTCAATCGGGGTTCAGTCCGGCGCGGCCACCCGCGGCCGTCCGGATCGCTTGACGTGAGCCGTCCCGTTTATAGGACGCCCGCAAACCGGCGTCTCTCGACGCGCAGAGGAGTTCAGGATGAAGAGCATTGCCAAGATCGCGCTCGTCGCGGCGCTGATGTCGGGCGCGAGCGGGATCGTCGCGACCGCCCCCGCCTTTGCGAAGGACAAGGAGCAGCCCGCGGAGTCGCCGTTCAAGTTCTCCAGCAAGGAGATCCTGGTCGCGATCCAGGCGGCCAAACCCGCGGTCGAGGCGCGCAACCCCGCCGTCGCCGAGCCGCTGGTCGTCCAGGTCGAGGGCATGGTGAAGAACGACGACGACCGCTACGTCGCCGCCGCGCTCCGCTCGGACCTGGAGCAGCAGAAGATCGCGGCCGCCACCGGCGCCGGGCAGACCGCCGACCGCACCCGGCTGATCAATGCGTACAACACCCTGCTCAACTCGCCCAAGACGCCGCCGAAGAACAAGGCCGACATCGCCGTCAACCTGGGGATCCTCTACTTCAACTCGAAGCAGTACCAGCAGGCGGTCACCTACTTCACCCAGGGCCAGCAGCTCGGCTCGACCGAGCCGAACCTGTCCGCGAACATCGTCCGCGCCAAGATGCTCGGCGGCGACGCGGCGGGCAGCCTGACCGAGCTCAACCGGCTGGTGGACATGCAGGTCCAGCAGAAGGGCAAGGCCGACGAGGAACTGTATCGCTTCGCGTTGAGCAAGACGATCCAGGCGAAGGATGCGGCCGGGACGCTCTCCTGGATGCGCAAGTATCTCGCCGCCTATCCGACGCCGAAGAACTGGCGCGACATGATCAAGATCTACGGGCTCCAGCAAGGCTCGTTCCTGACGCTGTCGAAGAGTCAGTCGCTCGACCTCTACCGCCTGATGCGGGCGACCGGCGCGCTGGCGGACGAGTACGACTATCTCGCCTATGCCGATGCCGCCAACGCCGTGGGCCTGCCGTGGGAGGCGAAGGCCGTCATCACCGACGGCCGGGCCAAGGGCAAGGTGCCCGCCGCGGGGAGTTCGGCCCAGCTGCTGTCGCTCGCGAACACCCGGATCGCGGCCGAAGGCTCGCTCGCCGCGCTTGAGTCGAAGTCGAAAGCCGCCGCCGACGGCAAGCTCGCCTCGCAGACCGCGGACGCCCAGCTCGGCTCGGGCAATTACGCCAAGGCGGCGGAGCTCTACCGGCTCGCACTCCAGAAGGGCGGCGTCGACGCCGCGGCGATCGACACGCGGCTCGGCATCGCGCTGGCGATGAGCGGCGACAAGGCCGCCGCCAAGACCGCCTTCGCGGCGGTGACCGGGTCGCCGAGCGCCGACGTCGCTGCGCTCTGGGCGACCTACATCGACCTGTCTGCGTAACGTCAGGCGGCGGGGGCGACCAGTTCGTCCCCGCCGTGCTCGTCGACGGGCACCCCCCAGATCGCCTTGGCGGTACGGATCGTCAGCGAGGTCTTGACGCTCGCGACGTTCGGCGCGGGCGTCAGATGGGTCGTCAGGATTTCCTGGAAGCTGCGAAGATCGCGCGCGACGATCTTGAGGATGAAGTCGATCTCCCCGTTGAGCATGTGACATTCCCGGACTTCGGGGATCGCGGCGACGTGCTTCTCGAATGCGCTGAGGTCCGCCTCCGCCTGGCTCCTCAGACTGACCAAGGCGAAAACGGTGATCGGATAGCCGAGCTGGGCGTTGTCCAGTTCCGCGTGATACCCCCTGATCGCGCCTGCCTCCTCCAATCCGCGGACGCGGCGCAGGCACGGCGGCGCGGTGAGGCCGACCCGCTCGGCGAGGTCGACGTTCGTCATCCGTCCGTTCGCCTGGAGCAGCGAAAGGATCTGTCGGTCGATGTGGTCCACTTACTCTCTCCGCACCCGACCGAATCAGATTTGGTCAGTCGGGCGATCTCCTGCCATAAAAAGATTGCGCGGGAACGCAATTGTCCCACTGTGTAACGCATCGGAATTGGACGTTGTGCGGTCACGCGGCTTGTCTAAGACCGTCGGGCGACTCCCCTCGGGGCCGCCTCGCTGGGGTGAAGGTGCGGTTCGACGACAGCCTCCGGACGGTGTTGGCGGCCGACACGACGAGCGCGTTCGGCGCGCAGTCGGCGTTTCGCCAGCTCGTCGACCTGATCGGCCGCGGTCGCGTGGCGTCGCTCGACGCGCCGCTCTCGCGTTTGCGTGATCTCCGCGAGCACGTTCCCGTCGCCGTCCGCGCCGCCAGCGCCCGCGCGCTCGCCCTGGTCGAGCCGCCCGCCGCGCTCGTCGCCTTCTTCGCGGAGGACGATCCCAGCGTCGCCGCGCCGGTGCTGCGGACCGTACGGCTGCCGCAAGACGAATGGCTCGCGCTCCTGCCACGGATCGGGCCGGCGGGCCGTGCCGTGCTCCGCGCCCGCGCGGATCTGCCCGCCGACGTCCTGCGTGGGCTGACGGCGTTCGGCGCCACCGACTTCACCATCGGCCATGCCGAACAGGCGCGCGAACCGGACGCCGTCGTCCCGCCCTCACCGTCACCGACCACCGCCAGCGACCGACCACCCGTTTCGGAGCCTCGACCTGCCGCCGCCGGCCAGACCTTCGCGATCGCCGAACTGGTGGAGCGGATCGAGACCTTCCAGCGCGTTCGCGAGCGTGCCGAACCGATCGACGAGCCGGCCCCCGATCGCTTCGCGTTCGAGACCGACCTGCACGGCGTGATCTGCTGGGTCGACGGCGTACGTCGCGCCGGCCTTGTCGGCCGACGGCTGTCCGCACTTCCGACCCCCGCACCCGATCGTGCCTTCGTCACGTCTCTCGATCTGGGCGACTCGGTCGAATGGACGGTCTCCGCGACATCGCTGTTCGCGTCCGACACGGGGCGGTTCACCGGGTATCGCGGGATCGCCCGGCGGGCTGCATCGGTTCCCGATCGCCCGCCGATCGAACCCGAAGCGCTGCGCCGCCTCGTCCACGAGCTTCGCACTCCGACAAACGCCATTGCGGGGTTCGCCGAACTGATCTCCCAGGGTCTGTTCGGTCCCACGCCCGAGCCGTATCGCGCCCGCGCCGCCGCCATCGGCCGCGATGTCGAGGCGCTGCTCGGCGCGATCGACGATCTCGAGATCTCGGCGCGCATCGACGGCCGCGCTCTGGAACTGTCGCCGCACCCAATCGAACTCGACGTCGCGCTTGCGACTGCGGTCGGGCGTGCGGTCGGCGGCAGCCGCCTGCGACTCCCGGCGGCGACCGGCATCCATGTCGTCGCAGACGATCGCGCGCTCGACCGCTTGCTGGTCCGCGTGTCCGAGATCGCGGCGAGCGGCGGACCGGCCGAGGAGCTGACCGACATCGCGGTCCGCGCGGAACTGCACGGGGTCGCCATCGCCTGGCCGTGGCGGTGGCGCAGCGAGACGGCCTCGCTCCTGGGCGTCGACTTCTCGCTCCGCCTCGCGCAACGGCTCGCGGTCACGCTGGGCGGGACCCTGGTCGTCCAACCCGACCGCTTGACACTCCACCTGCCGGCGTCGTTCAACACCGAGGTGCAGGCAACGACCCTTTGACGTGAGCTGGGAGCGCGGACCGGGGAGTGCGGCCGTTTGGCCGGCGGGCTGGCCGCCGCGGTTCACGATCTTCGTCGACGTCGAGGAGGAGTTCGACTGGTCGCGGCCGTTTTCGCGCGACGCGCGGGCGACGACGGCCATTCCCGCGCTGCTGCCGTTCGCCGAACGGATGGCCGGGCGCGGCGTCGGGGTGACCTACCTCGTCGACTACCCCGTCGCGACCTGCACCGGCGCGATCGAGGTGCTCCGCCACATCGCCGGGCTCCCCGGGGCGGAGATCGGGACCCAGCTCCACCCCTGGGTGAATCCGCCGTTCGACGAGGCGGTCTCGCGCGCCAACTCCTACGTCGGCAACCTGCCCTGCGCACTCGAAGCGGCGAAGCTCGACGTGCTGACGGATGCGATCACCGCCGCGATCGGCGTGCGCCCCCGCGCCTATCGTGCGGGCCGGTACGGCATCGGCCCGAACACCCCGCGGCTGCTCGC
This sequence comes from Sphingomonas sp. SP6, assembly GCF_058313435.1. Classification (NCBI taxonomy): domain Bacteria; kingdom Pseudomonadati; phylum Pseudomonadota; class Alphaproteobacteria; order Sphingomonadales; family Sphingomonadaceae; genus Sphingomonas; species Sphingomonas sp. SP6. Next base: position 758,078 of record NZ_JBZFLG010000001.1, on the reverse strand, counting down.
GGATCGGGGCTATCGCCTCGACAGCTCGGTCCGGACCGGCTTCGACTACCGGGCGGACGGCGGCCCCGACTTCCGCCGGTCGAGCGATAGCGCGTTCTGGCTGGACGACGGCGTGATCGAGCTTCCGCTCACCACCGTCTATACGGGCCGTTGGCGTCGTGCGGGACGTCGCCTCCATCATGCGGGAGGGCGAACGCCCGTGCTGCGCGGGTTGCTCGCCCGCGTGGGCCTGCTGTCCCGCATTCCGCTGACGCCGGAAGGCACGACCGCGGCGGAGGCGATGGCGGCGATCGCCCAGGCCGTGGCGGACGGCGCGACGGTCCTGAACCTCTCGTTCCACTCGCCGTCGCTCGTGCCCGGTCACACGCCGTACGTCCGCACGGAGGCGGATCTCGTCCGGCTGCACGCATGGTGGGATGCCGTTCTCGCCTGCCTCGACCGGCTGAACGTCCGTCCGGCCGCGCTTGCCGATCTGTTCGCCGCCGCTTGCCCCTCGCCGGGGCCATCCGCTACCGCGACGGTCGGTGTGGGCCTGTAGCTCAACGGTTAGAGCTGGCCGCTCATAACGGCTAGGTTGCGGGTTCGAGTCCTGCCGGGCCCACCACCGATGCCTTGCGGGTGATCGCACGGCGTCCGCGTGGTTCATCGTCGGCAAGAGGACCGGGCGGCGGCAGCCGCCCGGTCGCTCGCAGGCGGCACCTTACAGATGGAAGTCCTTGGCCGTCAGCTCGACTGCGCCCACCGTCGTCACCGTGAACGAGTAATCGGCGGACAGATCCGAATCGACGTTGACGTAAACCGTCCAGGTCCCCTCGGCGCCTTCGACGCGGACCTGGCCCGCAGCGGTGAAGGCGTCGGCTCCGATGAACGAAAAGCCGCCATGGTCGCCCTTCGACCCGCCGGGCGAGTCGTCGCCGCCAGCGGTATAGTCCCACTTGATGTCGAGCCGGTCCTTGCCCGCCGCATCGTAATCGGTGACGTGATCGCCGTTGGCGTCGTCGAGCGAGCCGAGCGTGAAGCGGTCCCGCCCTGCGCCGCCCGTCATCGTATCGGCGCCCGCGCCGCCCGTCAGCTCGTCGTCGCCGTCGCCGCCGCTCAGGATGTCGGTGCCCGCGCCGCCGTCGATCTTGTCCTTGCCGATGCCGCCGTCGACGGTGTCATCGCCATCATCGCCCCACAGCTTGTCGTCGCCGTCGACGCCGGTGATCGTATCGTTGCCGCCGCCGCCATGGATCTGGTCCTTGCCGAGAGTGCCGATCAGGACGTTGTCGCTGTCGTCGCCCCACTGCTTGCCGCCGTGGTCATTGCCGCCCTTCTGGTGAAAACGCATGTCGATCACTCCCGTTGTTGGTGATCGTGGGGCTAGGCGCTAAGCCTTACTGATCGACCGACGAACAAAGTGAACCGTTCGTCCATCGTTCCCGGGCGATCGCGGATGCTCAGCCCAGGGGTCGCCGCGCGCGGAGCGCCTGCGCCAGCGTCCCCTCGTCCAGATAGTCGAGCTCGCCACCGACCGGCAGACCGTGCGCGAGCTGAGTGATCCGCACCGGGAAGCGCTCGATCCGTTCGGCGACGTAATGGGCGGTGGTCTGTCCCTCGAGCGTCGCGTTCATCGCCAGCACCACTTCGTCCACCTCGCCGCCCTCGACGCGGGCGACGAGCTGGTCGACCGTCAGATCGTCCGGACGGACCCCCTCCAGCGCCGACAAGCGTCCGCCGAGGACGTGGAACCGTCCGGGAAACAGCCGCGACCGATCCAGCGCCCACAGGTCCGCGACCTCCTCCACCACGCACAGCGATCGCGCATCCCGGCGCGGATCGGCGCAGATCGCACACGGATCGGTCGTGTCTACGTTGCCGCACACCGAACAGGTGGACAGCTTCTCGTCCACCGCAGCCAAAGCGGACAACAGCGGCGCGAGCGTGGTTTCGCGCTTCTTGACGAGGTGCAGCACCGCGCGCCGTGCGGATCGCGGCCCGAACCCGGGCAGCCGCGCCAGCGCCTGGGTCAGCGCGTCGATCTCGGGAGAGGGCATCGGAGAACAGATAGGGGGTTGCGCCCGCGCCCGCCAGCGTGTCGGAGAGCGCGCCATGCGGATCGTCTTCATGGGCACCCCCGACTTCGCCGTCCCTGCGCTGGAGGCCCTGGTCGAGCGCGGACATCAGGTCGCCGCCGCCTACAGCCAGCCGCCGCGTCCGGGTGGGCGCAGGGGCCGCGACCTCGTTCCCTCTCCCGTCCAGCGCCGCGCCGAGGTCTTAGGGATCGAGGTGCGGACGCCGGTGTCGCTGAAGGGCGCGGAGGAGCAGGCCGCGTTCGCCGCGCTCGATGCCGACATCGCGGTGGTCGCCGCTTACGGACTGATCCTCCCCCGCCCGATCCTCGCCGCACCCCGGCACGGCTGCCTCAACATCCACGCCTCGCTGCTGCCCCGGTGGCGCGGAGCGGCGCCGATCCAGCGCGCCATCCTCGCCGGCGACGCCGAGACGGGGGTCGCCATCATGCAGATGGAGGCGGGGCTCGACACGGGGCCCGTCCGGCTCGAACGGCGGGCGGAGATCGCCGCGAAGACCGCGGGGGAGCTGACGGCGGAACTCGCCCGGATCGGCGCACAGGCGCTCGTCGCGGTTCTCGCCGACCTGGACGCCTTTCCGCCGATGCCGCAACCAGACGCCGGCGTCTCCTACGCCGCCAAGATCGACAAGGCCGAGACCCGGCTCGACTTCGCGCAGGACGCCGGGGCCGTCGAGCGTCAGGTCCGTGCCTTCAACCCGCCTGGAGCCTGGTTCGAGGCGAACGGCGAGCGCGTCAGAGTCCTGGCGGCGGCAGCCGGCCCGGCCGCCGGGCTCGGCGCACCTTCGGGGACGGTGATCGACGCCCATCTCGCGATCGCCTGCGGATCGGGGGTTCTCCTGCCGACGCTCGTCCAGCGCGCCGGCCGCGCGCCGATGAGCGCACGCGATCTGCTTCGGGGCTTCGCGATCCCCCCCGGAACCCGGCTGTGACCCGCTTCGCATTGACCGTCGAATATGACGGCCGTCCCTTCATGGGCTGGCAGCGCCAGTCACATGGGCCGAGCGTGCAGCAGGCGATCGAGGAGGCGGTGCTCGCCGTCACCGGGGAGACGGCCTCGGTCCAGGGTGCCGGACGGACCGACGCGGGCGTTCACGCGCTCGCGATGCGCGCGCATGTCGATGTCGAGAAGGACATCGCACCGTTCCGCCTTTCGGAAGCCCTCAATGCCCGCCTGCGGCCCGCGCCCATTGCGATCCTCGCCTGCGAGCCGGTGGCGGAGGACTGGCACGCGCGCTTCTCGTGCGTCGGTCGGTCGTACGAATACCGGATCGTCAACCGCCGCGCCCCGCTCACTTGGGAGAAGGGCCTCGCCTGGCAGGTCGCCCAGCCGCTCGATGTCGCCGCGATGCAGGCGGGCGCGGACCGGCTCGTCGGTCGGCACGACTTCACCACCTTCCGCTCGGTCCATTGCCAGTCCGGCTCGCCGGAGAAGACGCTGGCTCGACTCGAGGTCGCGCGCGATGGCGAGCTGGTGACGGTGTTCGCGCAGGCGCGGTCCTTCCTCCACCATCAGGTCCGGTCGATGGTGGGCGCGCTGAGCTTCGTCGGCCAGGGCAAATGGACGCCGGACGACGTCGGCGGAGCGCTGGAGGCGCGCGACCGACAGGCGCTTCCGCTCAACGCACCGCCCGACGGGCTGTGGTTCGTCGGGGCGGATTATCCTAGCGCGTGAACCGCGCCGCGAGTTCGACGTGGGTCGACCAGCGGAACTGGCCGACCGGCAGCACCCAGTCGAGCCGCCGGCCCGCCGCGACCAGCACCGCCGCGTCGCGCGCGAAGCTGCTGGGATTGCACGAGACATAGACGAGCGTCGGTACCTTCGCGGCGGCGAGATGCGTGACCTGCTCGCGCGCGCCGGCGCGGGGTGGATCGAGGACGATCGCGTCGAAGCGATCGAGCTCGGCGGTCATCAGCGGGCGACGGTAGAGATCGCGATGCTCGGCGAAGACCGGGCGCTGCGTCGCTCCGGCGGCGGACTTGAGCGCGAGGAAGGCATCACGTGCGCCCTCCGCGGCATAGACCTTGCCCGGCAGCGCGAAGGCGAAGGTGCCGAGGCCGGCGAAGAGATCGGCGATCGTCTTCGCCTTCCCCACCCCTTGGAGCACCGCACCGACCAGCGCCGCCTCGCCCTCGCGAGTCGCCTGGAGGAAGGCCGCGGGCGGCAGCGGGACGGGGACGCCGCCGAGCGTGACGGTCGCGGGGCGCGGCTCCCAGCGGACCTCGGGGCCGAAGCCGTCGTCGATCGCCAGCCGCGCCAAACCGTTCGCCTCGGCGAAGGCGGTGAGCGACTCGGTTGCGGCTAAGCCTTGGGCGGCAACGCCGGAGAGCAGCACGTCCGGCCCGGTATCGGCGAGGGCGAGGTGGACGTCGACCCGGCGCTTGGGTCGCAATCCGGCGATCAGACGCCGCAGCGGCGCGACGAGCGCGAACAGCTCGGGCGCGAGGACGTGGCACTCGCGCAGGTCGACGATCGCGTGGCTCTTCTCCTCGGCGAAGCCGAGTCGCCCGCGATCGAAGTGGAGCGTCGCCCGCCGGCGGGTTCGCGGTGGGGACAGCGCGGGGGGGCGGATCTCGGTCGCCACGCCCTGCGCCGCGAGCGCGCCGGCGACGCGATCGGTGATGAAGCCGGCCCACGCCTCGTCGTTTAGATGCTGGAGCTGGCACCCGCCGCACTCGGGAAAGTGACGGCATGGCGGCGTCTGATGGTGCGGACCGGGGACGATCGCGCCGTCCTCGCGCAGTTCGTCCCCCGGCGCGGCGAACGGGGCGTGGCGGCCGTCCTCGGTGACGCCTTCGCCGCGCGCGGCGACGCGGACGATGGCGCTCACCGGCCCGTGTCCAGCACGTGCGGGAGCGCCGCGACGAGGTCGTCGGCGATCAGGCCGGGGCCGGCGCGCACGGCGGCGCCGGTATGCAGCAGCACGCCGTCGTTGGCGGCGACCAGCGGCTGCCCCCGGTGTGCGAGCAGCGCCCCGACGATGCCGGCGAGGACATCGCCGGTGCCCGCGCTGGCGAGCCAGGGCATGCGGCGGGTCGCGACGCGCACCTGTCCGTCCGGCGCAGCCACGACGGTATCGGCGCCCTTGAACACGATCGTCGCGCCACTGGCGTCGGCGGCGGCCCGCGCGCACTCGATCTTGCTGCCCTCGTCGCTGCCGAACAGCGCCGCGAACTCGCCGCGATGCGGCGTCAGGATGGTCGCCGCCTTCCGGTCCCTCACCGCGGCGACGTCGAGCAGGTGGAGCGCGTCGCCGTCGATCACGAGCGGGCGGTCGCTCGCCAGCGCCGCGCCGAGCTTCGCTCGCCCGGCGTCGTCGCGGCCGAGACCGGGGCCGATCACGACGGCGCCGATCCGGCGGTCGTCGAGCGCGTCGGGCGACCAGCGCCGGCGGACGATCGCGTGCGGCAGGCGATCGGTCGCGCCGCCGAGGAGCAGGGTGTATCCCGCGATCCGCGCGCCGGCACTCGCGGCGAGCGCACTCGCACCGGCCATCCTGCCCGCGATCACGGCGAGCATCCCGCGGGAGAATTTGTGATCGAACTCGTCGGGCGCGACCGCCCCCATCCGCACCATCGCCCGGACGTCGCTCTCCACCGGTACGCCGATGTCGAGCAGGCGGACCTCGCCGCAATTCGCCGCCGAAGGGAGGAGCAGATGCGCGGGCTTGAGCGCCCCGAGCGCGAGCGTCAGATCGACGTGGTGATCCGCGCCGCGCGAGGCGCCGCAATCCGTTTCAACTCCGCTCGGGAGATCGATGGCGATCGAATACCGCGCCTTCGAGCAGAGTCTCCAGAGCGCATGCGCGACCGGCTCGTCCAGATCGCGCGACAGCCCGGTCCCGAAGATCGCGTCGACGACGACGCTCGCCGGCGCAGCGTCGCCGAGCGGCTCGACCGGCCCGGCCCAGCCCGCCCTTGCATCACGCGCCGCCTCCGAGCGCGGCTCGCCCAGCGCGGCGACGCGGACAGGATGACCGCTCGCGGCAAGCGAGGTCGCGGCGACATAACCGTCGCCGCCGTTGTTGCCCGGGCCGCACAACACCAGCACGTCAGCGCCCGGCTGGAGGCGATGGACCGCGGCGGCGACGGCTTCGCCCGCGCGGGCCATCAGCGAGGCCACGCTCGCCCCGCCGGCGATCGCGGTGGCTTCGGCCTCGCGCATCGCGGCGGCGGTGAGGATGGGTTGGCCGTCGAGAGGGATCACCCCGCGGTCTTAGAAGCCTTCGCCTTGATTGTCGCGGGCAGACGGTAGTGATCGTCACCGATCCCGACCTCGATCTCGCCCGGCCCGGTGATCGCGACATCCGCCGGCTGCGCCCCATCGGCGGCGACCACGCCGCGCCCGTCGGTCGTGACCCTCAGCCGGCGGAAGCCGCCATCCGGATGCCGCACGGTCAGCACCAGCCCCTCGGCGGTCTGCTGGCGATCGAGCATGCAGGTGCGAGAGAAGGATTCCGCGCCGTCGACCGCACAGTTGATCAGCCCGTCGTCCGCCGCCTCGACCGCCTGGTTCGCCTCCGCGACTGCGAGCGCCTGGGTGTTCGCCTGTTCCTGCGAGCAGGCGGCGATCACGGGCAGGCTCAACAGGAGAGCCGCTCCCCACCCCCGTTTGTTCCGAGCGAAATCGAGGAACCGGCCGACGCGGATGGGAGTCTCGACTTCGCTCGACACGGACGGTGAGGATTCAGATATCCGCGTAGACATGGCGTTCGGCGGCGGCTCCGGGATGGGTGACCGCGCCCCTGTACGCAGGCCCGACGTTCTGCGCATAGCGCCACAGCGCACCCGACCCATAATCGGACAGGCGTGGCCGCCATTGTGCGCGCCGTTCCGCCAGCACGGCGTCATCCACCAGCAGGTCGATCGTGCCGGCCTCGGCATCGATCCGGATCGTGTCGCCGTCGACGACCAGCGCGATGGGGCCGCCATCGGCGGCCTCTGGACCGACATGGCCGATGCAGAAGCCGCGGGTCGCGCCCGAGAAGCGGCCGTCGGTGATCAGCGCGACCTTCTCGCCCATGCCGAGCCCGTACAGGGCGGCGGTGGTGGACAACATCTCGCGCATCCCCGGCCCGCCCTTCGGCCCCTCGTAGCGGATGATGACGACCTCGCCCTCGTTGATCGCGCGCGCCTCGACTGCGGCGAAGGCCTCCTCCTCGCAGTCGAAGCAGCGCGCCGGACCTTCGAACTGGAGCCGGTGCATGCCCGCGACCTTGACGATCGCGCCTTCGGGGGCGAGCGACCCGGTCAGCCCGACGACGCCCCCCGTCGGGGTGATTGGGGTGCGGGCGTCGTAGATCACCTTCTGGTCGGGGTTCCAGGTGACCTCGTCGATGTTCTCGGCCAGCGTCTTTCCGGTCACCGTCACACACTCGCCGTGGAGCAGGCCTTCGGCGAGCAGGGTCTTCATCAGCATGTACGCCCCGCCCGCCTCGTACATGTCCTTGGCGACGTATTGGCCGCCGGGCTTGAGGTCCGCGCAATACGGGGTCGATTTGAAGATCGCGGCGACGTCGTGGAGGTCGAACTCGATCCCCGCCTCGTGCGCCATCGCCGGCAGGTGGAGCGCGCCGTTGGTCGAGCCGCCGGTCGCGGCGACGATGCGGGCGGCGTTCTCGAACGCCTCGCGCGTGCAGATGTCGCGCGGGCGGAGGTTGCGGGCGATCAATTCCATCACCTGCGCGCCGGCCGCGACCGCGATCTGCTCGCGCGAGCTGTACGGAGCCGGCACCATGTTGCTGTTCGGGAGGGACAAACCGATCGCCTCGCCGACGCACGCCATCGTGTTCGCGGTGTACTGCCCACCGCACGCGCCATGCCCGGGGCAGGCGACCTTCTCGAGCGCATGGACCTCCTCGATCGGGCAGGCGCCGGCGGCATATTTGCCGACCACCTCGAACACGTCGACGACGGTGACGTCGCGGTCTTGGTAGCGGCCCGGCAGGATCGACCCGCCGTACACGAAGATGCTCGGCACGTTGAGCCGCAGCATCGCCATCATCATCCCCGGCAGCGACTTGTCGCACCCCGCGAAGCCGACCAGCGCGTCATAGCAATGGCCGCGCACCGACAGCTCGATCGAATCGGCGATCACCTCGCGGCTGACCAGCGAGGATTTCATCCCCTGGTGCCCCATCGCGATCCCGTCGGTGACGGTGATCGTGTTGAAGCGCCGCGGCATGCCCCCACCCTGCTCGACGCCCCGGCGCGCCGCGTCCGCCTGCGCGTCGAGGGTGGTGTTGCAGGGCGCGCTGTCGTTCCCCGCAGAGGCGAGCGCGACGAACGGCCGCTCGATCTCCTCCTCGGTCAGCCCCATGGCGTAGTAATAGCTGCGATGCGGCGCGCGCTCCGGGCCGACCGAGACGTGGCGGCTCGGCAGGCGCGCCTTGTCGAAGGAATGGGTCATATCACCGGCGCTAGGTCCCCCGCCGAGCCCACGCAAGTGGCGCCGCGCTTGTATCGATGCGTGCCGCGGACTAGCAGCGCGACGGTTCCCCTTGCGAAGGCCACCGTCCTCCGTGCCATCCCCCTTGATCGTCGCCGGGCACTCACATCTTCATGCGTTCGCGCCGCCACCCGACGCGGTGGCCGCGCCGACCCTGATCGAAAGCGTCGATGTCCTCGTCCTGCACGGTCCGTCCGCGCGCGATGACGCCTATTGGGACGCCTTCGCCGCGGCCGCACCCGGCGCCCCACGCGCGATCGTCTGGGAGGGCGACCAGCACATCCGTGCCTTGCTGATCGAGCCGAGCCCGCCGCTCGACTTCGTCCTTTCCGCCGCGCCGGACCTGCCGCTCGATCCGCGGGCCTCCTATGTCGCCGAGGCGCAATTGCGCGCCTTGTTCGCACCCTCGCTTCACCCCCTCGTCGATATTCTCGGGCGTCTTCGCCACCAAGTCCGCGGCGGGCCGATCCTGGTGGCAGGAACTCCGCCGCCGATCGGCGACGTCGACGCGATCGCCGTGCGCGTGCCGCGCGATCCGCAATTCGCGGCACTGCTGGCGCCGAACGAGAGGGGCGTGGCGCCGACCGTCACGCTCACATCGCCCTACACGCTTCAGAAGGTCTGGTCGCTCATCCAGATCATGCTCGCCGAGATCGCGACCGCGAACGGCGCGATGTTCGTCCCGGTGCCCGACCGAACCCGGACGCTCGAGGGGTTTCTCGCGCCCGCTTACTGGTCCGACGATCCGGTCCACGCCAACGCCGCTTTCGCCCGCGAGTTGGCGGCAGACCTTCGCAAGGCCGCCGCTCAAGCCCAGGAACCCGCCGCGTGACCGACGCAGAGACCTTTCCCGCCCGACAATCGTGGGCCAGCGCGCTCGACCGGCCGCTCGCCGAACTGACGTCGCTCACCGTCCCGCTCCTGCGCAGGGGCGAGCCGATCGCGGTCGTCGGCGGCAAGCTCGCCGCCGCGCTGATCGGCCCGCTGGCGGCCGCGGGTTTCACCATGGTCGCCTCCGATCGACGCCACCCGGTGCTCGCCGACATTCCACCCGAAGAGGACGAATATGAGGCGTTCGGCCACGGCTACGGCGAGGTCCATACCGCGCGCGAGTTCCGCCAGCTGGTCGAACGCGCCGCGCGGACGTTCATCCCCCAGGAGGATCGTTGGCGGGAGGACGGCCGTGTCGTCGATCCCTTCCGGCCGGGACTCCGCTACGCGGCGACCACCGAGCAGGAATTCGACGTTCTCCAGGAGCGTCACCTGAACGCGCTGCGCACCACCTTCCGCCGAGCTGGGACGCTGATCGTCTCCTTGTCGCAGTCCGAGATCTGGGAGTCGAAGGCGGACGGCGCGGTGTTCCCGCGGCGGCCGGGGGTGGCGGCGCGCCACTTCGATCCCGACCGGCATGCCATGCGCTCGCTCACTGTCGAGGAGACCATCCTCGATCTGCACGCCGCCCTGCGGGCGCTGCGAACGCTCAAGCCGCGGCTTTCGGTCGTGATGATGCTCTCACCGGAGCCGCAGCTCGCGACCGCGCACCCGGCGCATGCGCTGATCGCCGGCACGGTGGGCAAGGCCGTGCTGCGGATCGCGATGGAGGCGATCGGCGGCGACGAAGGCGTCACCTATTTTCCCGCCCTGGAGATCGCCGCGCTGAAGGCGTCCATGGATGCGTACGGCATCGACGGATCGATCCCGGCGCCGGTGATCTCCGCGATCACGGAAGCGCTGGTCGCGACCGGCGAGGAGGGCGCCGAGCGTCCGACGACCGAGCGCGCGCCCATTACGGTGCTCCGGACCATGCCGGCGGAACCCCGACCGGCCCGGCGTCCCAAACCCGCGACAACGCCGCCGGAAGCCGCCGAACCGCAGCCGCCCGCCGCCGATACGGCGCGTAAGGGGGAGAAGCCCAAACCCTCGCCCCTCGCTGTCGTCGACGCCTATTCCCAAGCAAAACAAGCAGAAGCCAAGGAAAAGGCCGAGCGTCGCGCCGCGCAGCACGCCGCGGTCGCTCAGGTCCCTCCGCCCGACACGGACCCCGAGAAGCCCGCGATCAGCCACGCCGAGCGGCAGGTGATGCGACGCGAGAAGGTGCTTGCACGCGAGGCCCGCAACGCCGCCGCCGCGAACCCGCCCGAAGGAGCCGGTGGCTCCGCCGATGCCCGGCGCAAGCGCGGAGCGGCGCGCGCCGCAGCCGAGCCGAAGCCGACCACGGGCGAAGCCAAGGCTCCCCGCGACGAGACGGCGACCGCCGGCGCCACCGCCGCCTCTCCCACGGCTCAGGCGGGGTCGCAGCAGACGGATGACGCCAAGAAAGCTCGTCGCAAGATCAAGAAGGCGCGCGCGACCGCTCCCGATCGAGCTCCCGCCGCCGCTCCCGAATTGGCCGGCGACAAGGTGAACCCCCGCCGCGAACGCAAGCGCGCCGCTAAGGGTTGAGCGCGGTCAGCGCTTTCTCGAGCGCGTCCATGGTGAACGGCTTGTCGATCCGGGGCGCGGCGCGGAACCGATCGACGATGTCGCCGTCCCCGCCGCCGCTCGCCAGCACTACGGGAACGCCCTGTTCGGTGAGCGCGTCGGCGATCGGCCAGCTCTTCTCGCCCGCGCGCAAATTGACGTCCAGCACGGCCACGTCGATCCCGCCCGCCTCGACCAGGGGCAATGCACTCGCGACGCTGTCGGCGGTGCCGGCGACCTGATGCCCGAGAACGTCGACGAAATCCTCCAGCATCATCGCGATCAGGGGCTCGTCCTCGACCAGGAGGATACGTTTGGGCGCGTTCATCCTGCCGCCCTTAGCGGCGGACCGACGGGATGCAACCTCATCGTCCCCCGAGTGCGTCCCGCGCCGCCTCGGCCAATTGCTGGACGGAGAAGGGCTTGGGAAGGAAGGCGACATTGTCGAGGTCGATCGAGCGTCGCAGCTGCTCTTCGGCGTAGCCGGACATGAACAGGATCGGCAGATCTGGATACCGCTCGCGCACGTGGCGCGCCATCGTCGGCCCGTCCATTGTCGGCATCACCACGTCGGAGACGAGCAGGACCGGCCGCGGCGAGCCTTCCAGCAGGTCGAGCGCGGCCTCGCCGTTCTCCGCCGTCAAGACGTGATAGCCTTGCCGGGTCAGCGCGCGCTCCGCGACAGCGCGGACCATGTCCTCGTCCTCGACCAAGAGGATCGTGCCGGTGCCCCACAGCTCGGCCGGGCGCGCCCGCTCGATCGCCCGCTTCGCCTCCGGGCGGACGGGGCCGGCGGCGTGGACCGGCAGGTAGATGGTGAACGTCGCACCCTTGCCGGGGCGTGAGTCCGCGAAGATGTAGCCGCCGGACTGCTTGACGATCCCATAGACGGTCGACAGCCCCAATCCCGTTCCCTTCCCGACCTCCTTGGTGGTGAAGAACGGCTCGAAGATCTTCGGAAGGATGTCCGCGGGGATGCCCGTCCCGGTGTCGCTGACCTCCAGCGAGGAATAGTCCGCCGCGGGCAGGATGTCCGAGCCGATCCGCCGCACCTCGGCCGCCGACACCGCGCGAGTCGTGATCGTCAGCCGCCCCACCCCGCTCGGGTCCTTCGACTGCATGGCGTCGCGGGCGTTGACCGCGAGATTGACGACCACCTGCTCGAGCTGCCCCGGATCGGCGCGCACAGGTCCCAGGTTGCGGCCATGGCGGACATCGAGCACCACGGTCTCCCCCAGCAAGCGCTTGAGCAGGTTCGACACTTCCGCGACGACGTCGGGGAGTTGGAGGATCTGCGGGCGGAGCGTCTGCTGGCGAGAGAAGGCGAGCAAATGTCGCGTCAAGTTGGCGGCGCGATTGGAGTTGGCGCGGATCTGCTGGATGTCGTCATAGTCGCTGTCGCCCGGCGAGTGGCGCATCAGCATCAGGTCGCAGTGGCCGATGATCGCGGTCAGGATGTTGTTGAAATCGTGCGCGACCCCGCCCGCGAGCTGACCGACCGCCTGCATCTTCGTGGCCTGCGCGACCTCGCGTTTCAGCCGGCTCTCCTCGCTGTTGTCCTTGAGGCTGAGGAGCACCACCGCCTCGCCGAGGCCGCGCACCCCGGCGATCGTGAGCGCCACCGGCTCCTCCGGGTGCGACTTCAGCCGCACGACGAGGTCGGAGGTATGGGCCGGCCCCACGGCCACGCGGCGCACGGTATCCGCGACGGCCGCCTTGTCCTCGCGGACGACGAGATCGCCCGGATACAGCGGCAGCGCGTTCGCATCGATCCCCGCAGCACGCACGAAGGCGTCGTTCAGCTGCTGAAAGCGCCCGTCGCGATCGACCAGCGCCATCCCGAATGGCAGTAGCGCGACGAGCGTCTGGACCGGGGCCCCCGCAGCGGTGATCTGCTGGACCGTCTCCTCCTCGTCCAGCAACACCACGAGAAGCGCGTCGCTCGTCTCGAAGATCGGCACCTGCACCACCCGCAGCGGGGTGCCGCCGGCGACGCCCTCGCGCTCGAACCGGACGCGACCGGCGTGATCGGTGATCAGCAGCCTGGCGAAGTCGCGTCCCTCGATCGGCCCCGATTCGCGTCCGGTCGCGCGCGCGCGGAACACGCCGTTGGCGGCGAGCAGCCGTCCGTCGCCCGCAACCAGCGCGGCCATGATCCCCGCACCCGCCAAGCGGTCGCCGACCGCCCCGGACAGCGCCGCCTCGATCTCGCCGACGCGGTCGCCGCCAGCGGCCTCGGCGAACCGCCAGACCAGCATGTCCTGCGCGTCGCCGGCGCGGGCGACCGACACGTCCAACGCCGCACCCCCGGTCGCCAGGCGCTCCGTCTGGGCGAAGCCGTCGCGCCATGCGGCGCGCCCGACTTCGGCCAGATGCGATACCCCGGCGCCGTCGAGCGGCAGTCCCGGTGGGGTCGGAAAGCCTTCGAAAAGTGCCTCATACCGGTCGTTGGCGGAGACGAGCCGCCCGGCGCGGTCGGTGATCGCGACCGCATCGGGCGAGGCTTGCGCGATCGCACGCGCCAGGCTCCAGTCGACGGAGCTCGTCTCGACCGGCGCCTCATGGGTCAGCAAGCGCCACGCGAGCGCCGCCGCGAACAGCACCACCGCCGTCGCCAGAAATCCCGCGGCGACGCGGATATCGCCCACCAGCCAGACGATCAGCAGCGCCGCGGTGAGGCCGGCCCCCGCCGCGATCGCGCCGGCCGCGCGCGCGGCCGTGCCGGGAAGGGGAAGCGAGGCCATGGCCTCACCGTCTCCCCGCGCGTCCGCGCGGCGTCAAGCCGTCACCAGATGCGGATCCGATCCGCCGGCGCGAGGTAGAGCGCATCGCCAGGCTTCGCGCCGAACGCGGCGTACCACGGGTCCAGGTTGCGCACGGTCAATGCGCGCTGGTGGCCCGGCGAATGCTCGTTCGAGATCAGCTGCTGGCGCAGCGCCGGTTCGCGATACTTGGTCCGCCAGACCTGCGCCCAGCCGTAGTAGAAGCGCTGGTCGCCGGTCGTGCCGTCGATTACCGGCGCCGGCTTGCCGCCGAGCGAGCGGTGATAGGCGTCGAGCGCGACGGTGAGCCCCGCAAGATCGGCGATGTTCTCGCCCAGCGTATTGCCGCCCTTCACATGGACCCCCGGGATCGGCTCATAGGCGTCGTATTGGGCGACGAGCTTGTCGGTGAATGACTTGAAGCGCGCGATATCCTGCGGCGTCCACCAGTCGGTCAGCGCGCCGTTCGCGTCGTACTTGCGGCCCTGGTCGTCGAAATGGTGGCTGATCTCGTGCCCGATCACCGCGCCGATCCCGCCGTAATTGACCGCCGGATCGGCCTTGGGATCGAAGAACGGCGGCTGCAGGATCGCGGCGGGGAACACGACCTCGTTCATCGTCGGGTTGGCGTAGGCGTTGATGGTCATGGGCGTCATGAACCACTCGGCGCGGTCGATCGGCTTGCCCAGCTTGCTCAGGTCGCGCTGGAAGTCGAACTCGTTCGCGCGCGCGACGTTGCCGACCAGATCGCTCCGCTGGATCTGAAGCGCGGAATAGTCGCGCCACGACGTCGGATAACCGATCTTGGGCGTGAACGACGCGAGCTTGGCGAGCGCCTTGGTCTTGGTCTCGGGCGCCATCCACTGAAGGTTGCGGAGCCGGTCGCCCATCGCTGCGATCAGGTTCTTGACCAGCTGGTCCGCCTGCGCCTTCGCCTCGGGCGGAAAATATTTGGCGACATATTGCTGGCCGACCGCCTCGCCCATCCCGTTCGAGACCAGGGTGACTCCGCGCTTCCAGCGCGCCTGCTGCTCGGGCGTCCCGGACAAGACGGTGCCGTAGAAGTCGAAAGTCGCCTTGTCGAAGTCGGACGACAGATACGGCGAGTAGCTGCGCAATATGCGAACGAGCGTGTAGTCCTTGAGGACGGCGAGCGGTGCCGCCGCCCACGCCTTGGCTTCCCCCGCGAGCGCGGTCGGCTGCGCGACGAGCACCGCCTGGACCATCGGCATGCCGAGCGCCGACGCATAATCGTGCCACGGGAAGCCGGGCGCTTTGGCCGCGAACTCCGCCGGCGAGAGCTTGTTGTAGGTCTTGTCGGCGTCGCGGCTTTCCTCGCGCGTCCAGTGTGCGGTGGCCAGCTGGGTCTCGAACGCGAACACCGCCTTCGCCCGCGCGTCCGCGTTCGCCTCGCCGGCGAGCGTCAGCAGCTTCGCCAGATAGGCCTGATAGGCGGTGCGCGCCTCGGCCAGCTTGGCGTCTTCTTTGAAATAATAATCCCGATCGGGGAGGCCGATGCCGCCCTGGCGGAACCCGACGACATATTGGTCGGGCGCCTTGTCGTCCTGGCCGACGCCCATGCCGAACAGCGTGCCGACGCCCTGGCGCTGGAGCCTGCCGATCTCGACCGCAAGGGCGGTCTTGTCCTTCGCCGCGGCGACCGCGGTGAGCCAGGGCTTGACCGGCGCGATCCCCTTCGCGTTCACCGCCGCCTCGTCCATGAAGCTGGTGTAGAAGTCGCCGATCTTGTCACCCGGCCGCTTCGCCGCCTCGTCCAGGATCCCGCGCGTGCGTTCGAGGGACAGATCCTGAAGAAGCTGGAACATCCCGTACGCAGAACGGTCCGCCGGAATCTGCGTCGTCTTGTCCCAGGTGCCGTTGGCATAGTCGTAGAAGTCGGCGCCGGGCTTCACCGACGTGTCGCGACCCGCCATGTCGAACCCGAAGTCGCCGATCTGCGGCGCGTTCGCGGACGCGGGCTTGACCGGCCCGGCCGCAGCCTTGCCGGTGGTTGCGGTCTGCTCCGCGCTCTGCGTGCGCGTGGTCGAACTCTGGGCGACGGCTGCGGAGGAGGCGCAGGCGAGGAGCAGCGCCGAGGCGACGAAACGCATATTGGGGCATCCCTTGTGTCTTATCGAATGCCCGGCGCTCTACTCCGACGACAGGTTCCGTCAACGCCGGGGCGTCATTCGACCGTTACCGATTTGGCGAGGTTGCGCGGCTGGTCGACGTCGGTCCCCTTGGCCACCGCGACGTGGTAGGCGAGCAACTGGACCGGCACCGCATAGACCAGCGGCGCGATCAGCGGATGGACGCTGGGCATCTCGATGGTCGCGATCGTGTTTTCGCCCGCGCGCGCGATCCCCTCAGCGTCCGAGATCAGCACGACCTGTGCGCCCCGCGCCTGCGCCTCCTGCATGTTGCTGACCGTCTTGTCGAACAGCGGACCCGACGGCGCGATCACGATCAGCGGCACGGTCTCGTCGATCAGCGCGATCGGACCGTGCTTCATCTCGCCCGAAGCATAACCTTCGGCGTGGATGTAGCTGATTTCCTTCAGCTTCAGCGCTCCCTCGAGCGCCAGCGGATATTCGGGTCCGCGGCCGAGATAGAGGACATCGCGCGCCTGGGCGATCCGCGGCGCCATCGCTGCGATCTCGTCGTCGTGGCTGAGGGCGGCGCTCATCGCCTCGGGCACCTGCTGGAGTTGGCGCACGATCTCGGCCTCGTCGAGCGGCTGCCCCTTGGCCCGCGCGAGGTTGGTCGCGAGCGCGGCCATGACGGCGAGCTGGCAGGTGAAGGCCTTGGTGGACGCGACGCCGATCTCCGGCCCGGCATGGGTCGGCAGCAGCAGGTCGACCTGGCGCGCCATCGAGCTGGTCGGGACGTTGATGATCCCCGCGGTCGTGACCCCGGCCGCCTTCATGTGCTGGAGCGCGGCGAGCGTGTCGGCGGTCTCGCCGGACTGCGAAATGACGACGCCCAGCGTGTTCGGCAGCAGAACGGGATCGCGGTACCGGAACTCGCTCGCGACATCGACCTCGACCGGCAGCCGCGATAGCCGCTCGATCCAATATTTGCCGATCATCGCGACATAGCTCGACGTGCCGCAGGCGACGATCGTCACCCGCTCGACGCTCGACAGGTCGAACTCCATGTCGGGAAGCGAAACCTGTGCCTCGAGCGGTCGGAGGTACGAGCGCAGGGTTTGCGCGACGACGACCGGCTGCTCGTAGATCTCCTTCTGCATGAAGTGTCGATGGTTGCCCTTGTCGATCAGCGCCGCGGAGACGCTGGCGGGGACGATCTTGCGCTCGACCGGGCGATTGTCTTTGTCATAGACCTCGACCGCCTCGCGGGTGATCGCGACCCAGTCGCCCTCCTCCAGATAGGCGATCCGCGACGCCAGTCCGGCCAGCGCGTGCTCGTCCGAGCCGAGATAGTTCTCGCCGTCGCCGTAGCCGACCGTGAGTGGCGCACCGAGCCGTGCGCCGAGCAGCAGATCGGGATGCGTCCGCACCATCACCCCGAGCGCGAAGGCGCCGTGGAGTTGCGGCAGCACCGCGGCGAGCGCCTCGCGCGGCTCATGCCCGGCCTCGATCTCGCGCGAGATCAGATGCGCGACCACCTCGGTATCGGTCTGGCTCTTAAACTCGCGACCCTCGGCGAGGAGCATGTCGCGTAGCGGCTTGAAGTTCTCGATGATGCCGTTGTGGACCAGTACCACGTCGCCGACGATGTGCGGATGCGCATTGTCCTCGGTCGGCGCGCCGTGCGTCGCCCAGCGCGTGTGCGCGACGCCGGCGCGGCCGGGCAGCGGCTCCTCGATCAGGCGGCGCGCGAGGTTCTTGAGCTTGCCGGGGGCGCGGCGGCGATCGAATTCGCCGTCGTGGACGGTGCAGATGCCCGCGGAATCGTAGCCACGATATTCGAGCCGACGCAGCCCTTCGAGCAGCCTCTCGGCGACGTCGTTGTCAGTGCCCAGGATGCCGACGATGCCACACATGCGACAGGAACCTCAGAGTTGGTAGGGAACGCGGATACCCGGCATGGTGGCCGGGAAGTCTTTCGTGTTTCGGGTCACGAGCACGGCGTCGTGAAGCTGAGACGTTGCGTAGATGAATGCGTCCATCAGCTTCATCCTCGTGCGGTAGCGAACCTCTACCGCACGCGCGGCAATCGCCGGATCGAGTTCGACGATCTCGAACGGAGCGATCAGCCGCTCGACCGACCCCCTCGTATCGCTAGGCTCGCCGGCAAGGACTTCCGTCCAAACGATCCTACTGATGCGCCGTCGGTCATAAAGCTTCAGTTCGGCTCTTGCGACATCAAGGGCATTGAGCCAATCGATGAGGATATTCGTGTCGAAGAAGGCTTCGCTCACGGTTTGGTCTTCATGCGCTCATAGCGTTCTGCCGGAACGAAATCCCGATCGTGCCTGATGGCGCGCTGGTATTCGACACCATCGCCGATGTCCGAACGGTCCCTCCAATATCCAGCGCCCTCATCGATCCACGAATCGTCGACCGGCTTCGCCTGCTCGGCGCGATAGGTCGACACCGCGTCACGGACCACGGCGGCGCGCGACTTCCCTTCGGCACGCGCGCGCGCGTCGAGCCAAGCGATATCGGCGTCGGGAATGTCGACCAGCGTTCTCATGGTTCAACCGATATCATGCCGCGATATCACTTTCCATCCTTCTTCGCCCGCATCCGCTCGCGGAAGCGGGCGGCCCAGCCGGGTTTCGTCTCCTGCGGTGGGCGGACGAGGCGAAGGGCGTCGGCTTCGACATCGGCGGTCACCACCGATCCCGCACCGACGATCGCGCCGTCGCCGACCGTCACCGGGGCGACCAGCGCCGAGTTCGAGCCGATAAACGCGCCCGCGCCGATCCTCGTACGATATTTGAGGAAGCCGTCGTAGTTGCAGGTGATCGTGCCCGCGCCGATGTTCGCGCCGGCACCTATCTCGGCGTCGCCGAGATAGGTGAGGTGGTTGGCCTTGGCTCCCTCCCCAAGCGTCGCCTTCTTCATCTCGACGAAATTGCCGACGCGCGCGTCCTTCTCCAGCACCGCGCCGGGGCGGAGGCGGGCGTAAGGGCCGACCGAACAGCCCTCGCCCACGCTCGCGCCCTCGAGATGGCTGAAGGCGTGGATCGTCGCTCGGTCGGCGATCGTCACCCCGGCGGCGAAGACGACGTTCTGCTCGACCGTCACATCGCCGCCCAACCGCGTGTCGTGTGCGAACCACACCGTCTCGGGGGCGACCAGCGTGACTCCGTCCGCCATCGCCTGCGCGCGCCGCCTCGCCTGCCACGCCGCCTCGACCCCGGCGAGCTCGCCGCGACTGTTGACGCCGGCGACCTCATCCTCCGACGTCTCGATCACTGCGGACACGCGCCCGTCCGCCGCCGCCAGCACGACGATGTCCGGCAGGTAATATTCGCCCGCCGCATTGTCGTTGCCGACGCGGGCGAGCAGCGAGAACAGGTCAACGGCTCGCACGGCCATCAACCCGGAATTGCAGAGCGTTACGGCCCGTTCCTCAGGTGTCGCATCCTTGAACTCGACCATCCGCTCGATCCGGCCGTCGGCATCGGCCAGCACTCGCCCATAGGCGCCTGCGTCGCGCGGGCGGAAGCCGAGCACCACCGCGGCGGGCGCATCGTCCGCATGCAGCCGCTCGACCATCCGCCGCATCGTCTCGGGCGTGACCAACGGCACGTCGCCGTAAAGAATCAGCACATCGCCCGCGAACCCCGCCAGCGCCGCCTCCGCCTGCGCGACCGCATGCCCGGTGCCGAGCTGCTCGGCCTGATGGATCGTCTCGACCCCGTACGGCGCGACCGCCGCCTCGACCTGGTCGCGCCCGGCGCCCACCACCGCAATCGTCCGGGCCGGCGACAGCTCGGCCACCGAGGCGACGAGATGAAGCAGCATCGGCCGCCCGGCCAGCGGATGGAGCACCTTGTGAAGGTCCGACTTCATCCGCGTTCCCTTGCCCGCGGCAAGGATGATCGCGGCCAAGGGCGTCGGCGAGGAGTCTGCGCTCATTCGGCGGCCCTGCCACCGCACGCTTGCCAATTCCATACCGAGCCGCCACGCGCCGCGTGTATGACGCAGAATTCACCCGCCCGCGCGTTTCCGTTCACGATCGTCGGCTTCGATCTCGACGGCACCCTGCTGGACACGAGCGAGGATCTGGCGGGGGCGGCGAACCATGCGCTGGCGGTCGCCGCGCGTGCGCCGCTGCCGGTGGCCGAGGTGATCGCGCGCGTCGGCGGGGGGACGCGCAACATGCTGGCGCAGGTGCTCGCCGCGACCGGGGAGAGCAGCGACGAACTGGTCGAACGGCTGCTGCCCGAGCAGCTGGCCTATTACCAGGCGCATATGACGGTCCACACCCGCCCCTATCCCGGCGTCGAGGCGGCGCTGAATACGTTGCGCGATCGTGGCGTCCGGCTCGGCGTCGTCACCAACAAGCTCGAACGGTTCTCCGTCGCGCTGCTCGCGCATACCGGTCTCGCCGGTTATTTCGAGACGGTGATCGGCGGAGACAGCGAAGGGCTTTCCGCGCCCAAGCCCGATCCCGCGCCGATCCGGCTGATGATCGAGCGGCTGGGGGGCGGGTCCGCGGCTTTCGTCGGGGATTCACGATATGACGTCATGGCGGCGAAGGCCGCGGGCGCGCCGGTGGTCGCCTGCCGCTTCGGCTTCGCGGGCGACCAGGTCGACGCGCTTGGCGCCGATGCGGTGATCGACGGCTTCGACGCGCTGATCCCCGCGCTGGAGCGGCTGTGATGCCGCGCAAGCGGGTGCTCGCCCGCATCGCGCTGTTCGCGGCGATTGGGTCCGCGCTGACGATGGCACTGCTGCCGCATCCGCCCAATCTGATCGAGAACAACGACAAGGCGCAGCATATGCTCGCCTTCGCCACCCTCGCCGCGCTCGCCGCCTGGTCCTATCCGGAGGCCGACCTGCTGCGGATCGGCGAGCGGCTGTCGTTCCTCGGCGCGCTGATCGAGGTGTTGCAGGCGATCCCGTCGCTGCACCGCGACTGCGACATCCGCGACTGGATCGCCGACACGCTCGCGATCGCGGTCATCCTGCTGCTGGTGTGGACCGCGCGCCGTCGCCGGACGAACCCCGCCGCCACTTGATCCACAGATGCCGGGCGAGCATCGCCGGCGGCATCCGTAGCGCGTGGGAGCGAGCGTAGAAGGCGAAGCGGGTGGCGGGGCGGGTCGTCCGCCCCCAACCGTCGCGCGAAAGCAGGCGTCGGCGAAAGAGGCGATCGAGCGCTCGCTCGCCACCCGCATCGCTCACCGGCGTGCCGTAGAGCTGCCCGGCGAGCCGCAGCGCGCACGCGGTCTGGGCGCGGAGCCCGTGACGTTCGGCGCGAACGAGCACGGATCGGCAGACGTCCCGATCCTCCCCGACGAACTCGCGCACCAGCCGGTCGATGTCCCACAGGTTGCGCAGACCTCCGGCCAGATCGCCGTCGGCGATCAGGTGCGCGGCGGCGTGGACGATCATGTCCTCGCGCGACAGCACGGCGAGGCCGTCCCGAAGCGTCAGCGCCGCTGCCAGCAACGCGGCCGGATCCGGTTTCGGCCTCGCGGTGAGCGGCAGGATGGTGTGGTGGACGTCGATCATCCGGTCGCGCTCGCGGTGGATCAGCGGCGGCAGCTCGTGCATCCAGCGCCGGTAGTAAGCGTCGTCATACGGATCGGGCTTGACCCATTCCCATCCCGCCGCGAGCAGCGCGCGCTCGACGGCATCCAGGCTCTCGCGCGGAACCAGGATGTCGAGATCGCCGATCGACCGCCCTCGCCCCGCCGCCAGTCCGGCCGCGACATAGGCGGTGCCCTTGAGCAGCACGACCGATACGCCGAGCGGGGCCAGCGCCCGCCGCGCCATCTCCGCCTCCCACAACGCCTGCATCCGCCCATGCTCGGCCGTCACCCGCGCGTCCGCCAGGATCGCCGCGACCGCGGGCGGGACGGCCAACCCGGCGACCCGATCCGCCAGGCTCCCGATCAGCTGTTCCGCGCGCGCCGCGGTCAGCACCGCCGTCCAGGTCGCGGCGTCGAACCGCATGGTCTCGGCCGGATCGCGCAATGCGAGCACCAGCGCGTCCGCCGCCGTCACAGAGCCGCCCACGCCCGCTCGACCGCGGCGATCCCCGCCTCGGTGTCCGGATAGTCGACCGCCAGCGCCGGCACGGTCGTGACGAAGCGCGTGAGTGCGGCAAACGCGCGCTCGCCGAGCGCGACATAATTGGTCGACGCCTGCGTCAGCCGCACGAACACCTCGCCCGGCGCGACCCTCTGGCTCTGCGATCCGTATCCGAACCGGGGGAACAGGAGAAGCGCCGGCGTCGCGGGCACGTCCATCGCGGCAAGGGCCGCGGTCGGCGGAACGAGGTGGCGGATGTCGCCTTTGGGGGTCCCCGCCAACAACGGGCCGAACCGACCACACGGCCATGCGCGCCGGGCGACCGCGATCGCCTCGTTCTTGAGGCTGATCAGCCGCGGGAAGGCGCGGATGTCGCCCGTCTCGAGATCGAGCAGCGCGAACTCGTCACCCATGAACCGCCAGCCGTGCGCAGCCAGCAGCGTCGCGAGCGTCGACTTGCCCGCCCCGGACTCGCCCGTCATCACCAGCGCACGCCCGTCGCGCTCGACCGAGGAGGCGTGGAGCAGCAGGTAGCGCCCGAGGCCCAGCGCCATTTGCAGGTTCATCCCCATCTCGGCGGCGAGCAGGCCCTGCGCGAGCCGCAACGGTGCCGCGTCCGGAAGCGTGTAATCGCCCTCGATCGCGACCGAAGGGCGCATCCACCGCCGCCAGATGCGCGGCGCCCTTAACCGCACGCTGAAGTCGGGGATTTCGGCAGGTGCGGGATAGTCGCGGTACAGGTCGTCGAGGAGCGCGATCGGGGCGCGCCAGTCGGCACCGACCCGGAAGGTCACCGGCCCGATCCGAAGCATGGTCGCGTGTCTCACGCGCGTGCGACCAATCCCGTCTCGACCAGTTCGTCGAGCCGCTCCGCCAGCATCGCGGGATCGGCGTCGGGCATGTCGTACCGCCGGGTGAGCCGGGCCATCAGTTCGGCGGCGGTCGCCTCGCCCTCGGCGAGCGCGTCGAGCAGTTCGGGAACAGGCGTCACGACGACGTGGGTCTGGCCGGACGGGCGATGGAAGACGGCGACGAGCGCGTCGAGCGGAACGATCCGGAGCGCGTCTGCGGCCGGCGCGCGATAGCGCGGCTCGGCCATCGTCGTCAGCGGGGCATCTGAAGCGAGGCGTAGCAGGTGAACCCGCTCGTGCCGCGCTGGAGCTTCCGGATGTAGTTCAGATAGGCACGGCTGCGGAAGTAATCGGTTCCGTCCAGGTTGCCGTTGCCCGCGAGCGCGTCCTTCACGTCCTGCCCCTTGAACGGTTGGGCTGCGGGCGGATAGGCGTACGGCGTATAGGGTTTGACGGTGGAGCCGTCGGCGGCCACCCACGACGTCCGGTCTGCCGTCACCGGAATCTGACAGTTGATCACGGACGTCACCGTCGCCGCCAGCGCCGGCCGGATCGAGACCACCGCCGCAGCGCCGGTCGCGCCGAGCATCAGCACCCGCCGGCGCGTCGCGCGGCCATCCTCGGGCAGCGGCGTTTCGGCGGGATTGGTCTCGTCGCTCATGGTGCAGCCCCGTCTGTGGCGCCAAGCCCTTTCACAAACGTAACCGCCCGACAAGATGCGGCGGCCGGCTGTCCCGCGCCGGCACGTTAACCAAGGCAGGTGGCGTCACCCCCGGCGACGGGCTAGCGCGGCGCCATGCCGATCGACCTCCCCTTGCGAGTCTGGCTTGCGCTCGCGCTGGTCGGGCTGTCCACCGTCGCGATCGGCCTGGTGTCGCACGACGCCGTCGCCACGGTCATCGCGCTCTGCTTCGGGGTGGCCGGGGTGCTGATCGCGGGATGGGGCGACGCCTCACCCCGGACCCACGACGCGGAAGTCGCGCCGGCTCCCATCCCCGTCGAACTCGGCGCCGCGCTCGACGCGGTGGTCGAGCCGATCCTCGTGCTCCACGGTAGCCGGATCACGCTCGCGAACCGGGCCGCGCGCGGTCTGCTGGGCGCGGCGATCGTCGGCGAGGACGCGCGCACCGCCATCCGCCACCCTGCGGCCGCGGGTCCCCTCGCCGCTCCTCTTCCCGAAGGCGAGGCGGCGGCGCCGATCGAGCTGGTCGGGCTCGGCACGCTCGACCAGCGCTGGCAGATGCGGGTGGCTCCGGTCGGCGACGGCGTCCGCATCGTCCATCTGATCGATCAGACCGGGAACTACGCCGCCGAACGGATGCGGGTGGATTTCGTGGCGAACGCCAGTCACGAACTGCGCACCCCCCTCGCCTCGATCCTCGGCTACGTCGAGACGCTGGGTGACGAGGCAGGTGAGGTCCCGGCGCTGCGCGAACGGTTCCTGGGGATCGTCCTGGACGAGGCGCGGCGGATGCAGCGCGTGATCGAGGACCTCATGTCGCTGTCGCGGATCGAGGCGGAGAAATACCGCGCACCCGCCACCCCGATCGATCTCGGCGAACTCGTCGAGGAGGCGCGCGCGGAGATCGCCGACGGCCACGCGGCGCGGGACCGACCGATCGCGAGTCAGGTCGCCCCGGGGCTTCCGGCCGTCATGGCGGATCGCCCGCAACTCTCGCAGATGCTCCACAACCTGGTCGGGAACGCGGTCAAATACGGCGCGCCCGGCACCCCGATCCGCATCACGCTCGCCGCCGAGGGCGCACGGATGCTGCGGCTGACGGTGGAGGACGAAGGCGAGGGGATCGCGCCCGAGCATCTGCCCCGCCTGACCGAGCGCTTCTACCGCGCCGACGCAGGACGCAGCCGATCGCTCGGGGGGACCGGTCTCGGCCTCGCCATCGTGAAGCACATCGTCGAGCGCCATCGCGGTCGGCTCGAGATCGCCAGCACACTGGGTCGTGGGACGGTGGTCACGGTGACCCTTCCCGCCGCCGATGTCATCAAGCCGTAACGTGATGGTCACATTAGGACGGCGGGGCCGCGGGGTCGGCGCACAAGAGGTGAATATGATCAGGACTTTCGCGATCACCGGAGTCGCCACGCTTGCTCTCGCCGCCTGCGGGAGCCAGGGCGGAGGCGCCGGCGGCGGCGGCTCGCGCGACCAGATCAAGGTCGTCGGCTCGTCGACCGTCTACCCGTTCACCACCCTGGCCGCGGAGCGGTTCGTTTCGGCGAACCCGACGTTCAAGGCGCCGGTGGTCGAATCGACCGGGACCGGCGGCGGAATGAAGCTGTTCTGCGCCGGCGTCGGCGCCGCGCATCCCGACATCGAGGACGCCTCGCGCCGGATCAAGAAGAGCGAGTTCGACACCTGCGAGAAGAACGGCGTCGGCCCGATCGTCGAGATCCAGGTCGGCATCGACGGCATCGCTTTCGCCGAATCGAAAAACGGGCCGAAATTCCAGCTCACCCAGACCGACATCTACAAGGCGCTCGCCGCCAATCCGGGCGGCAAGCCGAACACCGCCAAGACGTGGAAGGACGTCAATCCGTCGCTGCCGGCGACCGCGATCCAGGTCTATGGTCCGCCCTCGACCAGCGGCACGCGCGATGCGCTCGCCGAGCTGATCCTGGCGAAGGGCTGCGAGGCGAGCGATCCCTCCGCCAAGCCGCTCAAGGACAAGGACGAGGACGCCTACAAGAAGCTCTGCACCGCGGTGCGCGAGGACGGCGCCTACGTCGACGCGGGCGAGAACGACAATCTGATCGTCCAGAAACTGTCGGCCAACCCCAACGCGCTGGGGATCTTCGGCTACAGCTATCTCGAGGAGAACGCCCAGACGGTGAACGGTACGCCGATCAACGGCGTCGCGCCCACCTACGAGACGATCGCCTCCGGCAAATATCCCGGCGCACGGCCTCTGTTCCTCTACGTCAAGAAGCAGCATATCGGCGCGATCCCGGGGTTGCAGGAGTTCCTCAACACCTATGCGACGCTGTGGAATCCCGGCGGACCGCTGGTGAAACGCGGGCTGATCGCGGCGCCCGACGATGTCCGCGCCAAGTCGGCCGCGATCGTCAAGGCGCTGACCCCGCTGGACGCCTCGGGGCTGAAGTAAGTGCCGACAGCGGCGCTGTTGCTGCTGGTCTTCGGACTGGCGCTCGTCGGCTGGGCGGTCGCGCGCGCGCGCGCCCGCGGCTGGCGGGCGACCAGCCCGCGAGCGCGGTTCAGTTCGCTCCCGCGCCATTTCGGGACCTATGTCGCGCTGTGGACCGTGGTCCCCGCGGCGATCTTCCTCGCGGTCTGGTCGTTCGCGCAACCGGCGCTGGTCACGGCCGAGGTGCTTCAGGCGCCTGCGGCGGCACAGCTGCCGGCGTTCGGCTTCGCCCGCGACTCGGTGCTGGCGGAGGCCCGCGGGTTGGCGGACGGTTCGACGACGGCCGCCTTCAATCCTGTCGCGCGCACCCTGGCGCCCGCCTATGCCGCGGCCGCCGCGCGCTATGCCTGGATCGGCACCGCGCTGGCCTTGCTGCTCGCCTTCGCCGGCGGCGCCTATGCGTTCGTTCGGCTGAAGCCGGACTTCGCCGCCCGCTCGCAGATCGAGCGCGTGATCATGGGGCTGCTGCTGCTGGCCTCGCTGATCGCGATCCTCACGACGGTGGGGATCGTCGCCAGCCTGCTGTTCGAAAGCGCGCGCTTCTTCTCGATCGTCCCGGCGTTCGAGTTCCTGTTCGGCACGCACTGGAGCCCGCAGGTGATCGACGCGCGCGATCCGGGTGCGAGCCTGGGCGCGGTGCCGCTGTTCTGGGGCACGTTCTTCATCGGCGCGGTGATCGCGATGGTCGTCGCGATCCCGTTCGGGCTGATGAGCGCGATCTACCTGACCCAATACGCCAAGCCGCGCACCCGCCGGTGGATGAAGCCGATCCTCGAGATCCTCGCCGGCGTCCCGACCGTGGTCTACGGCTATTTCGCGGCGCTCACCGTCGCGCCCGCAGTCCGCAGCCTGGGCGTGTCGCTCGGCGTCGCGTCCGCCTCTTCGGAGAGCGCGCTGGCGGCGGGCTTGGTGATGGGCGTCATGATCATCCCCTTCGTCTCTTCGATGGCGGACGATTCGATCGCGGCGGTGCCCAGCGCGATGCGCGACGGCAGCCTGGCGATGGGCGCGACCTCGTCCGAGACGATCCGCCGCGTGCTCGTCCCGGCCGCCTTGCCCGGGATCGTCGGCGGGGTGCTGCTCGCGGTCAGCCGCGCGATCGGCGAGACGATGATCGTGGTCATGGCCGCCTCGGGCGTCGCGACGCTGACGCTCAACCCCTTTGCCTCGACGACGACCGTGACCAAGCAGATCGTCGACCTGCTGACCGGCGAGGCCGAGTTCGACAGCCCTAAGACGCTCGCCGCCTTCGCGCTCGGGCTGACGCTGTTTGTCATCACCCTGCTCCTCAACATCGTCGCGCTGATCGTCGTGAAGCGCTACCGGGAGGCGTATGACTAGCCCCCTCGTCGCCCAGGTCCCGGCGCAGGGGACCGAGCCCGCCGCCCGTGCGCCGACCGACTGGCGCACCGCGTCAATGGAGAAGCGCATCCAGCGCCGCTATGCCGCCGAGCGCCGCTTCCGCGCGCTGGGGCTGGCCGCGGTCGTCGTGTCGGCCGGGTTCCTGGTCTTCCTCCTGATCTCGATGATCGGCCAGGGCGCGAGCGGCTTCACCCGAACCATCGTCGCGCTGCCCGTGGACCTCGCCAGGTCCACGCTGATCGCCGATCCCGCCGCGATGAAGGGTCCGGGCGCCGATGCCGCGCTCGCCGGCCTTCAGGACGCGGTCGACGCGGCGGCGGACACGGCGTTCGCCGGCCAGGGCGGCGCCAGGCTGCTCTCCGACGGCGCGTGGCTCTCGGTGCGCGACGCCGTGAAGCGCGACCCGTCGCTCCTCACACGCGCGGCGACGATCGACGTGCCCGTCGCATCGGCGATCGACGTCGCCGCCAAGGGAGATGGCGATCCGCAGGCGGAGGCGGCCGTCCGGGGGCTCGGCGACCGGTTGTCGCGCCAGCTCAACACCGGGTTCTTCGTTGCGTCCGATTCGACCGATCCGACCCGCGTCGGCATCTGGGGGGCGCTCAAGGGCTCGTTGCTGACGATGGCGGTGACGCTGATCCTCGCGTTCCCGGTCGGTGTGCTGGCCGCGCTTTATCTCGAGGAATATGCCCCGCGGAACCGCTGGACCGACTTGCTCGAGGTCTCGATCAACAATCTCGCCGCGGTCCCGTCGATCATCTTCGGCCTGTTGGGCCTCGCCGTCTTCCTCGGTACGTTCGGATTGCCGCGTTCGGCGCCGCTGGTCGGCGGCCTGACGCTGGCGCTCATGACGATGCCGGTGATCGTGATCGCCGGGCGAAACGCGATCAAGTCCGTGCCGCCGTCGATCCGCGACGCCGCTTACGGGATCGGCGCCTCGCCGGTACAGGTCGTGTTCCATCACGTCCTGCCGCTGGCGCTCCCCGGCATCCTGACCGGCACGATCATCGGCATGGCGCGCGCGCTCGGTGAGACCGCGCCGCTGCTGATGATCGGGATGCGCGCCTTCATCGCCGCGCCGCCGGGCGGGCTCACCGATCCGGCGACCGTGCTGCCCGTCCAGATCTTCCTGTGGTCGGACGAGGTCAACCGCGGCTTCGTCGAGAAGACCTCGGCGGCGATCCTGGTCCTGCTGGTGGTGTTGCTGGCGATGAACGGGCTCGCCATCTACCTCCGCAACAGATTCGAGACCCGCTGGTGACCACCAACAGCCCGCCCAAGATGACCGCCGAGCACGTCAACGTGTTCTACGGCGAGAAGCAGGCGATTGACGACGTCTCGATCGACATCCGCCAGGAGGACGTGACCGCGTTCATCGGTCCGTCGGGTTGCGGCAAGTCGACCTTCCTGCGCACGCTCAACCGCATGAACGACACCGTCGCCTCGGCCCGGGTCGAAGGCGACATCCGCCTCGACGGCGAGGACATTTACGCCAAGAGCATGGACGTCGTTCAGCTGCGCGCGCGCGTCGGAATGGTGTTCCAGAAGCCGAATCCCTTCCCCAAGTCGATCTACGAGAACGTCGCCTACGGACCGCGCATCCACGGCCTGGCGTCGAGCAAGGCCGATTTCGACACCATCGTTGAGACGTCGCTCCGCCGCGCCGGGCTGTGGGAAGAGGTGAAGGACCGGCTCGCCGACAGCGGCACCGCGCTCTCGGGCGGGCAGCAGCAGCGGCTGTGCATCGCCCGTGCGATCGCGGTCGATCCCGAGGTGATCCTGATGGACGAGCCGTGCAGCGCGCTCGATCCGATCGCGACCGCGAAGATCGAGGAGCTGATCCACGAGCTGCGCGGGCGCTACGCCATCGTGATCGTCACCCACAACATGCAACAGGCCGCCCGCGTCAGTCAGCGGACCGCCTTCTTCCACCTGGGGCATCTGATCGAATACGGTCAGACCAACGACATGTTCACGAACCCGCGCGAGCAGCGGACGATCGACTACATCACCGGTCGGTACGGCTGAGGACAGGCACTATGACCAGCGGGCAGGAACATACCGTCAAGGCGTTCGACCAGGACATCGGCGACCTGCGGGCGCTGATCAGCCAGATGGGGGGGCTCGCCGAGCAGGCGATCGGCGACAGCCTGAAGGCGCTCACGCGCGGCGATCTCGATCTGGCGGCGCGGGTCAAGGCCGGCGACAAGGCCATCGACGCGATCGAGGCCGAGGTCGAGCGCACCGTCGTCCGCATCATCGCGCTCCGCGCACCGATGGCGAACGATCTCCGCGAGGTCGTGGCGGCGCTCAAGATCGCGGCGGTGCTCGAGCGGGTAGGCGATTACGCCAAGAACATCGCCAAGCGCGTTCCCCAGATCGACGGCGAACACCGGATCGAGCCCATTTCGATCCTCCCGGCGATGGGTCGGATGGCGACCGAGATGGTGCATGACGCGCTGGACGCCTTCGTCGCGCGCGACGCCGAGGCGGCGGTGGAGGTCTGCCGGAGCGACGACGCGCTCGACGATTTCTACGACAGCATCTTCCGGACCCTCGTCACCTACATGGTCGAGAATCCGAAGACGATCAGCCAGGTCGCGCACCTGCTGTTCGTCGCCAAGAACCTGGAGCGGATCGGCGACCACGCGACGAACGTCGCCGAGATGGTCTATTACGCCGCGAGCGGGTCGCAGATGGCCGACCGCGACGCCGATCGCGGCGCCGGCGGCGAGGCGGGTCAGTTCTGATGCCGAAGGCGACGATGCTCCTCGTCGAAGACGACGCCGCGCTCGCCGAGTTGCTGATCTGGCATTTTGAGCGCGAGGACTTCAAGGTCTTTCATACGATCGACGGCGAGGAGGCGTTGCTGCTCGCCAAGGAGCAGACCCCCGACATCGTGCTGCTCGACTGGATGGTGGAGGGGCTCTCGGGGATCGAGGTCTGCCGTCGGCTGCGGCGCGCCACCGACACCCAGAAGGTGCCGATCATCATGCTCACCGCCCGCGGTGAGGAGGAGGATCGGGTGCGCGGCCTCGAGACCGGCGCCGACGATTACGTTACCAAGCCCTTCTCTCCACGCGAACTGGTCGCCCGCGTCGGCGCGGTGCTGCGCCGCGTCCGCCCGGGTCTGGCGGGCGAGAGCCTGACCTACGCCGATCTCGAGATGGACACGGTCGGCCACAAGGTCCGCCGCTCGGGCGAGGTCATCCCGCTCGGGCCCACCGAATTCCGGCTGCTCAAGCATTTCCTCGAGCATCCCGGCTGGGTGTTCAGCCGCGAGCGTCTGCTCGACGCGGTCTGGGGTCACGGCTCCGACATCGAGGCGCGCACCGTCGACGTCCACATCCGCCGGCTGCGCAAGGCGATCAACGAGGGCGGGCGGCCCGACATCATCCGCACCGTGCGCTCCGCCGGATACGCGCTGGACACAGGCGCTTAGGGCCTCGCCGCATCGAATCGGTTGCGCAACGAAGGACCCTTGTCGGCCTTCGCGCGTTCCCCCGGCCGCACTCGTGCATCCATGCGCACCTTTTCAGGAGAGAGTCGCAATGAAATTCGCCCTTTTCGCAGCCGCGGCCGTGATCGCGACCCCGGTGCTCGCGCAGGAGACTCCTGCGACCGCCCCGATGGACCAGGCGGCGCCCGCCACCGATCCGTCCGCGACGCCCGCCCCGGCACCGCAGAGCGACCCCGCGATGCAGCAGGCTCCCGCGCCTGCGGCGTCCGATCCGAACGCGCCGACCCCGGCCGGTGGCTACCAGCCGTCGGGCTCCGCGACGAGCGGCCCGGTCCAGCCGGGCGCGCAGGTCGTGTTCAAGCCCGCCCCGTCGCCCAGCGAGGCGTTCCCCCCGCCGCCGCCGAAGGCCAGCTACCCCATCTGCAAGAAGGGTCAGTATGACGGCTGCATGCAGCGCGGCGGCAAGTAACCTCAGCCGACGTTGCGCTGCGATGCGGCAGCGCTAAGGGAAGGCGCTCCATCAACACAGAGGAGCGCCTTTTCCATGTCTCAGACCATTCGCTTCGACGGCAAGGTCGCGATCGTCACCGGAGCGGGCGGCGGTCTGGGACGGGAATATGCGCTCGAACTGGCCCGGCGCGGCGCGAAAGTCGTGGTCAACGACCTGGGCGGCGACAGGACCGGCACGGGGACGAGCGACGCCGCGCAGAAGGTCGTCGCCGAGATCGAGGCGGCCGGCGGCGAGGCGATGGCGAACGGGGCCAGCGTCACCGAATATGATCAGATGGTCGCGATGGTCGAGGCCGCGAAGGCGCGCTGGGGCGGCGTCCACATCCTGATCAACAACGCCGGCGTGCTGCGCGACAGGACCTTCGCCAAAATGGAGCCCGCCGACTTCGAGTTCGTGGTCAAGGTCCACCTGGTCGGCTCCGCCAACGCCACCAAGGCGGTATGGGAGACCATGCGCGGGCAGAATTACGGCCGCATCCTGATGACCGCCTCGTCGACCGGGCTCTTCGGCAACTTCGGCCAGGCGAACTACGGTGCGGCCAAGCTCGGACTCGCCGGACTGACCAAGACCCTCTACCTCGAGGGCGCCAAGAACAACATCAAGGTCAACACGATCGCCCCCGTCGCCGGCACCCGGATGACCGAAGACCTGTTCCCGCCCGAGGCGTTCCAGGCCTTCGCTCCCGAGCGCGTGGTGCCGGCGGCGCTCTACCTCGTCAGCGAGGACGCGCCGACCAACCAGATCGTCGGCGCCGGGGCGGGCGTGTTCCAGGCGAGCTTCGTCACGCTGACCCCGGGCGTCCGCCTGGACGGCGACGACCTCAGCCCCGAGGGCATCGCCGCGCACTGGGCCGAGATCACCGACCGCACCGGCGAGATCGTCCCCGATTCGGGCGCGGGTCAGTCGATGCTGATCATGCAGAAGCTCCAGGCGTAAAGCGTATTGCTCTGGTAAGACACTCCCGCTAGGCTTCGACCGGAAGGACGAGCGGCGAATGTACAGCGAGAGTGATCTGGAGTCGGCGGTCGGCGCGGGAGTCCTCTCCCAGGCGTCCGTCGATGCGTTCCGCGACCATGTCGCCGCGAGCCGGCAGACGCCCGCGGTCGACGAGGAGCAGTTCCGGCTGCTCACCGGCTTCAACGACATCTTCGTCTCGATCGCGATCGTGCTGCTGCTGGTCGCGGCCGGGCAGATCGGGGCACGGATCGCCGTTCCGCTCTCGGGCGCGCTCGTCGCCGGTGCCGCGTGGATGCTCGCCGAATATTTCACGGCGAAGCGCCGGATGGCGCTGCCGAGCATCGTGCTGCTGGTCGCCTTCGTCGGTGGCGTCGCTGCGGCGCTGTTCACGCTCGGCGGACTGCTCCTGCCCAATGCCGGCGAGCGCGCGCTGGCGGCGCTGTCGGCCGGCGTCGGACTGATCTCGGCCGGAGCGGCCTGGCTCCATTGGCGGCGCTTCCACGTGCCGATCACGGTCGCCGCGGGGGCGGCGTCGGCGGTCGGCGTGGTCGTCGGGCTGACGCTCACCGTCGCTCCCGGCGCGCAGGATATGATGTGGGCGATGCTGTTCGTCGCGGGGGTGGCGGTGTTCGCGCTGGCGATGTGGTGGGACATGTCCGATCGCGAGCGGCGGACGCGCCGTTCCGACGTCGCCTTCTGGCTTCATCTCGCCGCCGCGCCGATGATCGCGCACCCGCTGTTTCAGCTGCTCGGCGTCTTCTCGGGCGACATCGGCGTGGCGACCGCGGGCGTCGTGCTGGTGCTCTACATGGTCTTCGCGATCATCGCGCTGGCGGTGGATCGGCGCGCCCTGCTGGTCTCGAGCCTCGCCTATGTCCTCTACGCGATGTACGCGCTGGTGCGGACCAGCGGCGCGGTCGAGCTCTCGGCCGCGATCACGGCGCTCGTGATCGGCTCGGCGCTGCTGTCGCTGTCCGCATTCTGGCAGCCGACGCGGCGTCTGGTGGTGGGCAGGCTTGGCGACCTCGGCGATCGGCTGCCGCCCGTCCACGCTTAGTCTTCGACCAGGCGCAACAGTCTGCGTTCGACGGGCGCCAGCACCGGCCCCAGCTCCTGACCGCGCTTCAGCACCGCCCCGGCCTCGCCGATCAGTGCCCACATCCCCTGCCGGTTGCGCAGCGCCGGACGCTTCTCGACCCGCACTTCGGGCCGTTCCGAGGCGCGGCGGAAAGCAGCGAACACGGCGGCGTCGCGCCCGAGGTCGATCGCATAGTCGCGCCAATGGCCGGCGGCGACCATCCGGCCGTAGAGATCCAGGATGCGGCTCAGCTCGAGCCGGTCGAAGCCGATCTGAAGCGGCGCGCGGCCGCCGGCGGGGAACGGGACGACCCCCATCTAAGGCGTCAGCCTCACGCGCGATCCCGCTGCTGTTCGTCGAGCAGCATGTCCAGCCGCTTCTTCATCGCGTCCAGCTCGCAACGCAGCAGCTCGACCTTCTGGGTTTGCGGATCGAATTGCTCGCTGCACGGCGTACCATAAGGAACGAAGCGGACCGCCGGAGCGGCGCCGCCGTCGATCGTGGTCGGACGCGCGGGGATGCCGACCATCGTCGCCCCCGCCGGCACGTCCTTGGTGACGACCGAATTGGCTCCGACGCGCGCACCCTCGCCGACCGTGATCGGCCCGAGGATCGCCGCGCCCAGCCCGATGATCGCACCGTCGCCGATCGTCGGATGGCGCTTGCCCATGAGGCCGCCGGTCGGGTTGGTCCCGCCCAGGGTCGCGCCCTGGTAGATGGTGACGCCGTCGCCGATCTCGGCGGTTTCGCCGATCACGACGAAGCCGTGGTCGATGAAGAAGTTGCGGCCGATCCGCGCGCCGGGATGAATGTCGATCGCCGTGGTCATCCGCGACCAATGGTTCACCACGCGCGCGAGAAGGAAGAGCCGTCTGCCGTAGAGGGCGTGCGCGATCCGGTGCCAGAACATCGCCCAGACACCGGGATAGGTCAGGATCTCGAGGCGCGAACGCGGAGCAGGATCGCGCGCGCGGATCGAATCGAGGTAGGCGATCAGCCGCATTCCGACGCGCCCCCTAGCTGCGCGTGCCGGCAAGATAGAGCCGCGCGTCCGGGATTTCCAGCCGGGCGCGCCACGCGGCGGCTGCTTGGCCAATGTCGGGGGACCTTGTAGGAATTGCGACGGTACGCCGGGGGTCGGGAGAATACGGGTGGATCAGCTCGGCGCATCGACGCTGTGGGAGGTACTGCCGTTCGTCGCCATCGGCTTCGTCGCGCAACTCGTCGACGGTACGCTCGGGATGGCGTTCGGGGTGATCGGCAACACCCTGCTGGTCGCGGTGATGGGAGTGTCGCCGGTGCGTGCGTCGGCGAACCTCCACCTGGTCGAGACCGTCACCACCGCCGCGTCCGGGGTGAGCCACCTGATCGCGGGAAACGTGGATCGCCGCCTGTTCATCCGCCTCCTGATCCCCGGGGTCGCCGGCGCGATCGCCGGGGCCGCTCTGCTCTCCAGCCTGGCCGCGACCGCGGTAAGACCGTTCGTGCTCGCCTATTTGATCGCGATCGGCGTGTATCTGCTGGTCCGCGGCCTGCTGTTCCCGCCGGAGATCCGAAGGGCGAGGATCGTCGGCCCACTCGGGCTGATCGGGGGTTTCCTCGATGCGGCGGGCGGCGGCGGGTGGGGACCGGTCGTGACCTCGAACCTGCTTGTTCAGGGGGTCGAGCCACGGCGCGTCGTCGGCACGGTCAATGCGGTCGAGTTCTTCGTCACCCTCGCCGCGTCGGTCACGTTCGTCCTGGAGTTGGGAGTCCACGACTTCGGCCTGGCGACGATCGGCCTGCTGATCGGGGGTGTGCTCGCCGCGCCGTTCGGAGCCATGCTGGCGCGGCGCATCCCGGTCCGGACGACGCTCTGCCTGGTCGGCGCCGTGCTGATCCTGGCGAGCACCTATGCCTTCGTCCGCGCGGTCCTCTAGGGCCCTCGGATGGCGGCCACCTATCTTCCGACGCTCAAGCAGCTTCAATATCTCGTCGCGCTCAAGGATCACGGCCATTTCGGCCGCGCCGCCAGCGCCTGCTTCGTCACTCAGTCGACGCTGTCGGCGGGCTTGCGCGAGCTCGAGACGCTGATCGGCGTCGTGCTGGTCGAGCGGACCCGCCGCGTCGTGCGCTTCACGCCGCTGGGTGAGGCGATCACCGCGAAGGCGCGTCGGGTGCTCCGCGAGGCGGAGGAGCTTGGCGACCTCGCCCGCGCCGCCGGGCGCCCCTTGTCGGGCGAGCTGCGGATGAGCGTGATCCCCACGATCGCGCCCTTCCTGCTGCCCCGCATGCTGCCGCGGCTGCGTCGCGACTATCCCGAGCTCAAGCTCTACCTCCGCGAGGAGCCGAGTGGACCCGCCTGCGATTCGCTCGCGACGGGACGGGCGGACTGCGTGCTGCTCGCCCTGCCCTATGCCTGCGGCGACGTCGCGACCCAGCCGCTGTTCGAGGATCGGCTGCTCCTGGCCTTCCCGGAGACCGATCGACAGGCCGCCGCAGTGTCGATCCGCCCCGAGGAAATCGACGAGGCGCGGCTGCTGTTGCTGGAGGACGGACATTGTCTGAAGAACCATGCCCTCGCCGCCTGCAACCGCCCGGAACTGCGCGCCGAGGCGACGATGATGGGCACTTCGCTCCACACGGTCGTGCAGATGGTGGCGAACGGCCTTGGGGTGACGATCCTGCCCGAAATGGCGGTCCAGAGCGGCATCCTGGCGCACACGCGCATCGTCGCGCGCCCGCTGGAGGCGGAGCATTCCAGCCGCACGGTCGCGCTGGCGTGGCGCCGCGGCTCGCCGCGCGAACGCGATTTCCGCCTGCTCGCCGACGCCCTGACGGCGCGCTGATTCGAAACCATTTCGGGTGTGAACCGTAGTTTGCGCAACGGGCGTCGACCGCCGTCGATGCCGCCGCTCATTGGGAGACCTTTCGATGTTCCGGCTCAGCCTTTCATCCGTCCTTCTCGCCTCCGCTTCGATCGCGACCGCGCAGAGCGCCGCGCCCGCTCCGGGCGGGTCCCGGCCGACTTCGACCGCGACGTCGCCTCAGCCAGCGCCCACCGGCGCGACCACGACCGCGCCCGCAGCGCCGAACCCCACGGTCGGTGGCGCGGTGATGGACGCCACCAAGCCGATCCCGGTCAACGCCGCCGCCGCCCCCAACCTTACCAAGCTGGTGGCCGCGATGAAGGCGGCAGGAGTCGACGCGACGCTCGCCGGACCCGGGCCGTTCACCGTCTTCGCGCCGAGCGACGCCGCCTTCGGGCGCCTCGCCCCGGCGGATCTCGCGAATTTGCTGAAGCCCGCCAACAAGCCGTCGCTCGTCAAGCTGCTGACCTATCACGCGGTGGCGGGGACGATCACGCTGGCCGACCTTCAGGAGCGGATGAAGGCCGGCGGCGGGAAGACCACCCTGACCACCCTCGAAGGCGAACCGCTCACCGTGACGCTGGAGGGGGCGGCGATCTCGCTGACCGACGTCGGCGGGCACAAGAGCTATCTCGAGACCCCCGACGTCCGTCAGTCCAACGGCGTGGTCCACGTCGTCAACGGGGTGTTGCTGCCGACCTTCGGCTGACGCTCATCGCCACCGTTCCGCCGCTTCGGCGTCGCTCGCGCGCGCGTCGACCCAGGCGGCGGCCTCCCCTCTGGCTTCGCGCTTCCAGAACGGCGCAGCGGTCTTGAGGCCGTCGATGAGGAAGGCGCACGCTTCGAGCGCGGCGGCGCGGTGGGAAGCGCACGTTCCCACGAAGACGATCCGTTCCCTCGGCACCATCGGCCCGACGCGGTGGACGATCGTCGCCGCCACGAGGCCCCACCGGCTCGAGGCGTCGGCGCACAGCCGCTCGAGCGCGGCTTCGGTCGCGCCGGGATAATGCTCCAGCTCCAGCGTCGTCACGCCGTCGTCGGCGCGGACCAGCCCGGTGAAGGTCGCGACGGCACCACCGGCCTCCAGCCGCGCATGTTCGGCGGCGAGATCGATCGAGCCGCGACCGACGACGACGCGGATCATCCGCCGGTCACCGGCGGGAAGATCGCGACCTCGCGCGCGCCGGCGATCGGCGCGTCGAGCGGAACGAACGCCTGGTCCACCGCCGCCCGCAGGCGGGAGCGATCGGCGAAGGCGTCGGCGTGCGCGGAAGAACGCGCCACCAGCCAGTCGATCAGCGCCGCGACGGTTGCAACGTCGTCGGGCGGGTTAACAGCCTCCTCGGCCACACCGATCCTCTCGCGCACCCAGGCGAAGTAGAGCATCCGCACGGTCAATCCATGTGCCGAAGGCCGACGCGCAGGTAATCCCACCCCGTCACCAACGTCAAGGCGGCCGCGGCCCAAAGGGTGGCGAGCCCGACCGTCCCGATCCACGGCTCGCTGGGTACCGCGCCGGCGAGGATCACGGCACCGAACGAGACGAGCTGGAAGGTCGTCTTCCACTTGGCGAGCTGCGACACAGGGACCGACACCTGCAATTGCGCCAGGAACTCGCGCAGGCCCGACACCGCGATTTCGCGCAGCAGGATGATCAGCGCGGCGATCGTGCTGTACCCGCCGAGGTCGCCGGTCCCGACCAGCATCAGGATCACCGCCGCGATCATGATCTTGTCCGCGATCGGATCGAGGAACACGCCCAGCTTCGAGACCGTTCCCTGCGCGCGCGCGAGATAGCCGTCGAAATAATCGGTGACGCCCATCAGGCAGTAGAGACCGAATGCCAGTGCGTAACCGGCCGGCCAGTGCGGCCACCACAGGCACGCGACCAGCACCGGCACCGCCACGATCCGCGAGAGCGTCAGGATGTTCGGAAGCGTCAGCATCGTCGCCTGCGAACCTAGTGGCACCGGCACGGGGCGGCAACCGCAGCCTCTCGCCGCACCGATGCCGTTGGCGCGCCGCAACCGATCCGCTATGCCGCCGCGATCTTGCCACAGCCGGGCCGCTCCCTGCCATGATCAATGCCCTCGGGCTCCTCAAGCGGCGCCGGTTCCTGCCGCTGTTCGCGACCCAGTTTCTCGGCGCCTTCAACGACAACCTGTTCAAGACCGGGATGGTCCTGTTCGCGACTTACGAGATCTTCGCCGATCCGCGGCAGGAAAGCTTCTTCAACGCGCTGGCCGCTGCGCTCTTCATCGTCCCGTTCTTCCTGCTGTCGGCGCTCGCCGGGCAGCTTGCCGACACCACCGACAAGGCTCGGGTCGTTCGGCTGGTGAAATGGTGGGAGGTGCTGATCATGCTGGTCGGCGGCGCGGGCCTGCTGCTGGCGCGGACGGGCGCGGTGGCGCTTCCGGTCGGGCTGATGCTGGCGGCGGTGACGATGCTCGGCGTCCACTCGACCTTCTTCGGCCCGATCAAATATGCGATCCTGCCCCAGCATCTCGAAGCCGAAGACGTGCTCGGCGGCACGGGTATGGTCGAGGCCGGAACCTATCTGGCGATCCTGCTCGGGACGATCCTGGCGGGCGTGGTCTATCGCTCGACCGTGCTGGTGTTCGTTGCCACGATCGTCGTCGCGCTATTGGGGGTCCTGACCGCCCGCGCGATCCCGGCGGCACCGCGGCTCGGGCCGGCGCTGGTGCTCGACTGGAACCCGCTGCGCGCCTCGTGGCGGCTGATCTCGGCGACGATGCACATCCCGCGGCTGTTCCTCGCGATCATCGCGATCAGCTTCTTCTGGACGATCGGATCGGTGCTGATCATCCTGTTCCCGCCGCTCGTGAAGAACGTCCTCACCGCCGATGCCTCGGTCGCCAGCCTCGTCCTCGCGATCTTCTCGATCGGGGTCGCGATCGGGTCGGTCGTGATCAACCTGCTGCTGAAAGGCACGATCTCCGCCCGCTTCGCACCCGGATCGGTGATCGCGATGGGCGTGGCGGTGCTGTTGTTCTCCTTCATCCTGCGCGGCTGGACGCCCGCGAAGCCGGGTCACCTCTACGGGATTACGGAGTTCGTCGCGCAGCCGCAGGCGGCGCTGGTGCTCGGCGCGCTCGTGCTGGTTGCGGTGTTCGGCGGGATGTTCGTTGTCCCGCTCTACGCTTTCCTCACGACGACGGTCCCCAAGGACGAAACCGCGCGCACGGTCGCGGCGAACAACGTCGTGAACGCCGGCGCGATGACGCTCGGCTCCGTCTCGGTCGCCGCCGCCACGGCATTCGGCGTGACGACGGGGCAGCTGCTGATCCTGGTCGTCGGAATGTGCGGCGTCTCGGCGTGGCTCGCGCAGAAGCTCCACCGCGCCTGCGAGCGGGCTACATGATCATCGTGTAAAAGCAGATGAAGAACGCGGTGAAGCTGAGCACGAACAGCTTCAGATCGTGATCGTCGCCGCGCGGCGCCGGCGCGATCACTGGGGGCGGGAGCGAGCGGCGGAAGCGGTTGCCCGCGGCTTCGTTGGTCAGGACGAGCGGTCTGGTCATCACGGACCGGTTAACGCTGCGTTTACGATTCCGACCAGTCTGGAAGCCGCCTCGAATCAGGACGTCCCGCGGCGGGACAGCGCGCGCGCCGGATCACGCGAGCCTCGGCGCCCCGTCGCCGCGACTCCGCGGTCCGGCTCGGGCCGCCGGCTCAGTGCCAGCCGCTGAGCCGGCCCTTCTGGTCGAGCAGGTAAAGTCCCTCGTTCGCCACCACCGGCGGCAGCGAGAAGGATTCCCCCGCGTCCTTGACCTCGCCCTGCGCGCCGTCGCTGGGCGAGACCGAGGTCAGCTCGCCGCGCGAGTTGGTGAGCCAGAGCTTGTTGCCGGCCAGCACCGGTCCGAACCAGGTGATCGCACCCGACTTCTTCTTGACGTTCTTGTACCCGCGCAGCTGCGAGATCCAGCGCACCTTGCCGCTGCTCTTCGACAGGCAGATCACCCGCGCGTCGTCGGTCAGCACGAACAGCCATTCGCCCGCGATCCACGGGGTCGAAATGCCGGCGAGGTTCTGCTCCCACAGCCGCTGCCCGGTCGAGATATCGACCGCGACCATCCGCCCGCCCTGCCCGACCGCATAGACCCGCCCGTCCTCGATCACTGGATCGGCGTCGATATCGGCAAGGCTGGACACCGAGGTCGAGATGCTGGTGCGCGAGAGCGCGTCCTGCCACAGCGTCCGCCCGTTCTCGTAGCGATAGGCGTTGAGCTCCCCGCTGGAGAAGCCGGCGACGATCGTGCCCGCGCTCGCGGCCGGCGCCGCGACCCCGAACACGCCTTGCGACTCCAGGCTGCCCGATTGGGTCCAGGCGACCTTTCCGTCGGCGTCGCCGAGCGCATAGAGCTGGTTGTCCTGGCTCAGCACGTACACCTGCCCGTTGGCGAGCGTCGGGGCGCCGCGCAGCGGGCCGCCGGGCTTGGCGCGCCAGATCTCCTTGCCGTCGGCGGCGCTCATCGCGACGACGTCGCCCAAGCCGTCGGTCGCATAGACCTTGCCACCGTCGTAACTGACCCCGCCGCCGAACCGCGCGGACTTGTTCTCGTCGCCCTTGGAGACGTGGGCGGTCCACAAGCGCGCGCCCGTCTTCGCATCGAAGGCGTGGACGGTCGCGTCGACATCGACGACGAACAGCTTGTTCTCGGCGATCACCGGGGCGGCGCCCAGACGCTGGCGGTTCGAACCGGCGTCGATGGTCTGGGTCCAGCGGCGGCTCGGCACTTCGGCCAGAGCGAGATGGCCCATGGACTTTCCGGCATTGCCCCCCGACTGCGTCCAGGCGTCGTTGGCGACCGCGAGGGGCACGGTGACGGCCGCCTCCGCCAAGCCCTTATCGACCTCGGCCTCGTTCTCCGAAACCAGGATGGGGATGCGCTTTCCGACCGTGGGCGTCCGCTTGGCGCCCTTGCCCTTGAAGATGCCGCAGCCACCCGTCGCGAGCATCGCCGCCAGCGCCACCGTGCCGATCACCTTGCGCATCATTTCGCCTTCACATCCGCGCCGACCGCGTCGACGCCCAAAACCCCCGCCATCTGCACCGCGCGGCCGCGGATCGAGTCCGGCGCGTCCTCGTCCCTGGCGATCTGGCCGAACAGCTTGCCCGCGAGATCGGCCTTGCCCTGCCGGATATAGGCGACCGCCACCAGCTCGCCGGCGCTGCCGAACCATGGATTGCCGGGGGTCGCCAGCGCCTTCAGCCGCTGCACCACGACTTCGGGCTTCAGCGTGTCGTATTCGGCGGTCGTCTGCCGGATCAGCGCGAGATCGCGGAAGGGCTGCGCTACCGAAGCGTCGCTCGCGACCTGCGCGAACTTGGCCGCGGCTCCCTTCAGGTCCTGCTTGGCCAGCAGCAGGTCGGCCTGCGAGAAGATCGCACTCACCCGGTAACCCTGGATGTCCGAACCCGCGAGCGCCTGGAAGTCCTTCGTCGCGTCCGGCAGCTTGTTCGCGCTCCACGCATCGAACGCATCTTGGAGCTTGACCGCCTCCGCTTCCGCCACCTGTTCGCGGTGATGCCGCCAGAACAGGAACGCCGCCAGCGCGATCAGCAGCACGACCACCGCCGCGGCTGCGGCGACGCCGTAGCGACGCCCGAGTGCCAGCGCCTGATCGCGGCGGAGCTCTTCGTCGACTTCGCGGAGGAACGCTTCGTTGGTGGTGGGAGGGACGGCCAAGAAAAGCTCCGGAAGATCGCGGGAAACGGCGCTGCTTAGCGGGATCGCCCGCGGAACGGAAGCGGCTCAGGCTTTCGCGCGGTAGGTCTGGTCCGGCGTCGGAAACGTCCGCGCCCGGACATCGCGCGCATAGGCCTCGGCGGCGGACGAGACATGCTCGGCCATCTGCCCGTATCGCTTCACGAACCGCGGCGTCCGGTCGAACAGTCCCAGCATATCCTCGGCGACCAGCACCTGCCCGTCGCAGTCGGCCGACGCGCCGATGCCGATGACGGGGACGGGAACCTCGCGGGTGATCGCCTGCGCGATCGGCTCGAGCACGCCCTCGACGACGATCGCGAACGCGCCCGCCCCGCTCACCGCCCTCGCGTCGGCCAGGATCTTCGCCTCTTCGGCGTCGCTGCGGCCGCGCGCGCCATAACCGCCCAGCGCGTTGACCGCCTGCGGAGTCAGCCCGACATGCGCCATCACCGGGACGCCGCGGGCGCCCAGGAAGGCGATCGTCTCGGCCATCGCCTCGCCGCCCTCGAGCTTCACCGCCGCGGCGCCGGTCTCCTTGAGGACGCGCGACGCGGTCGCGAAGGCCTGTTCCGGGCTGGCCTCGTAGCTGCCGAACGGCAGGTCGACGACGACCACCGCATGATAGCTGCCGCGTACCACCGCCGCACCGTGCGCGCACATCATGTCGAGCGTCACGGGGATCGTGGAGGGCAGGCCGTAGATCACCTGCCCCAGGCTGTCGCCGACGAGCAGCAGATCGCAGTGCGGATCGAGGAGCTGCGCCATCCTGACCGTATAGGCGGTCAGCATGACGAGCGGCTCGCCCATCCCCTTGCGCGCGCGCACCGCCGGCACGGTCAGCCGCTTCATCGGCGCGGACACCGGCGTCGCGCGGCTGGTCGATGTGTCGATGGTGAAGGTGGTGGACATCTGCGTGCGTCTAGCCGCTCACCGTCAATCGAGCCAACCCCGACGCACGCCGATCCGCGCGAGCGCGACTTGGAGGATGCCGACCGAGGCGATGAACGCCGGGAAATAGGTCGTCCAGAGCCCCTTCGCCGCGATGATGTCGGTCGTCGCGAACAGATAGCCGAACTGGACGACGACGAAGGCCAGCGACGCGACGAACAGCGGCGCTGCGGAACGGCGCCCGACGAGCAAAAGGAGCGCGCCGCCGACCCCCGTCACCTCGGCGGCGGCGAACACCCAATCGTACCAACCCGGCATCGCCGCATAGAGCGCACGATCGTAGTCGGTCGCCGGGCCCATCGCCTCGGCGCCGAGCCGGAACTGCTGGATGCAGGCATAGGCGCCCACGAGGTTCCAGAGAACCAGCACCACCGCCACGGTGCGGAACCATCCCGGCATCGTACGCATCGCCACCCTCCCCGTCGTCCGTCAGGCTGCGCGCGATCGGGAGCTTAATCAAGCGCACCGTAG
Organism: Sphingomonas sp. SP6; assembly: GCF_058313435.1. NCBI lineage: Bacteria > Pseudomonadati > Pseudomonadota > Alphaproteobacteria > Sphingomonadales > Sphingomonadaceae > Sphingomonas > Sphingomonas sp. SP6. The sequence continues at coordinate 714,780 of NZ_JBZFLG010000001.1, read as the reverse complement.
CGCGCGGGGTCGAATCCGATCACCAGGTCATCGCCACGTTCGATCACGGGTCGCCGGATCGCCGAGGGCCAGGCCGCCATGATCGCGAGCGCCTTGGCCGCATCCAGGTCGGCCTTGTCGCGCTCGGCCAGTCGGCGGAACGTCGTCCCTCGCCGATTCAGCAGCGGCTCCCAGCCGACCCGTGCGACCCAGCGCTCGAGAACCGTCGGGTCGACGCCCGCCTTCTTGTAGTCGTGGAAGACGTAGGAGACGCCGCGCTTGTCGAGCGCGGCGCGTGCCTTGCGGACGGTGTCGCAGTTGGCGATGCCGTAGAGGGTCAGGGTCATGGCGCCTTATTCACCTCGCAGACGACAGAATGTCGAGCCGGATCAGGCGCTCGGCGGACGATCTGTGTACGGTAGCGATCAAAGCCCCGATCTGGACCGGGCCGTTCTGGCCATTAAAGATATGACATGACCGAACAAACGGTCGCGGGCGTGGACCCGCGAGAGGATGGCGTCGCAGCGCTTGCACAGGATGACGTCGGCAATCGGCTGCTCCGGTCGCTGTCCCCGAGCGACTATGCGCTTCTCCAGCCTCATCTGACCCGCAGCCCGTTCGCGGTCGGGGACGAGATCGCCGAAATCCGCACCCCGATCGCGGAGGTCCGCTTCCCCGAAGGCGGCGTCGCGGGCATCCTGGACGGCGCGGAAGGCGATCGGCGACTTGCGATCGGTCTGGTCGGGAACGAGGGGATGCTCGGCTGGCCGCTGCTGCTCGGCGAGGAGCTTTGGCCGCACGACGTCGCGATGCGCGCCGAGGCGGGCACCACGCTACGCATCGCGGCGTCCGCGCTGCTCGCCGCGACCGAACGCAGCGCGAGCCTGCGCCAAAGCCTCCTGCGGTTCGCCCACATCTTCGCGCTCCAGGTCGGGCAATCGGTCTGCTCGGCGCTGATCCATCCGGTCGATCGGCGGATGGCGCGGTGGATCCTGCTGTATCACGATCGCGTTCGCGGCGACGAGATCTGCATGACGCATGAGGAGTTCCGCCTGATGCTGGGCGTGCGCCGGTCGAGCGTGACCGACGCGCTTCACCGGCTCGAGGCGGAGCGCGCGGTTCGCGGGCTGCGCGGTCGGGTGCTGGTCCGCGATCGCCAACGGCTGCTCGAACTCGCGAACGAGACGTACGGCAAGCCGGAGAAGGCCTATGCCCGACTGATCGAGAACGCTGCCTCTTAACGGAGCGGAGCGTCAGCCCCATCTTGGCGTCCGATCATTGTCAGGAGCCGTCATGCCCGAGTATCGCAAGTCCGAAGAGGCGCTCGCCCGCCTCACGCCCGAGCAGTTCCATGTCACCCAGCACGCCGGCACCGAGCGCCCGGGGACCGGCGAGCTCCTCCACAACAAGAAGCCCGGCATCTACGTCGACATCGTCTCGGGCGAACCCCTGTTCGCCTCCGCCGACAAATACGAGTCCGGCTGCGGCTGGCCCAGCTTCACCAAGCCGATCGAGCCCGCGAACGTCGCCGAACTGCGCGACGCCAGCCTCGGCATGGTCCGTACCGAGGTGCGGTCGAAGCACGGCGACAGCCATCTCGGTCACGTCTTCGACGATGGTCCGCGCGACCGTGGCGGCCTGCGCTACTGCATCAACTCCGCCTCCTTGCGCTTCGTGCCGCGCGAGCGGATGGAGGCGGAGGGTTACGGCGATTACCTCGACCAGGTCGAAGAGATCGCCTGACGGCTCTCAACCGGGCTGCATCACCGCGAGTTCGTGCCCGTCCGGATCGCGGAAGTGGAACCGCCGCCCGCCCGGGAAAGAGAAGATCGGGAGCGACAACGTCCCTCCCGCGGCTTCGACCGCGCGCCGCGCCGCTTCCAGGTCATCGACCTGGATCACCGGTAGCAGCGCTGCGGTCTTCTGCTCGGGATCGGCCTGGAAGCCGACGTCGGAGGCGCCGGTGACGGTCGCCGCATAGGTTGGCCCGAAATCGGTGAACGCCCAGCCGAACGCGCCGGAGTAGAAGGCCTTGGCCCTCTGCGTGGTTGCTACGGGTAGCTCGAGATAGGTGATCCGCGCCATCTTCGCCTCCTTGTTCTTGATGTGTTCTATCAAGCGCGCTAGACGGAGGCAATGGCGAGTCTCCGTCCAATGCGCGGCGCGACGCTCAACGTCGGAAGCGGCCGCTTCAACCTGCCCCGTCGCGAAGCTGACGGCGATTGGCTGGACGCGCGCGACGGTCTCGACGGCGCGCCGCCGCCCCTACGGACGACGGTGACGGTCGAGAAGCCGAAGACGATCATCGCGCGCAATACATCGCCCGACGTCCCGTTCGACCGCTCGATCAACCCGTACCGCGGCTGCGAGCACGGCTGCATCTACTGTTTCGCGCGGCCCAGTCACGCCTTCCACGATCTCTCGCCCGGGCTCGACTTCGAGACGAAGCTGTTCGCAAAGCCGAGCGCCGCCGAGCTGCTGCGGGCCGAGCTTGGCAGACCGGGCTATGTCTGCGCGCCGATGGCCATGGGGACCAACACCGATCCCTACCAGCCGATCGAAGGTCCATGGCGGATCACGCGGTCGGTCATCGAAGTGCTCGCCGAGTGCGATCATCCGCTCGTCATCACCACCAAGTCGGACCGCGTCGTCCGGGATCTCGACATCCTCGCGCCGATGGCGGCGAAAGGTTTGGCGGCAGTCGCGATCTCGGTGACCTCGTTGATCCCGAGGATCGCGATGACGATCGAGCCGCGCGCGCCGCATCCCGAACGGCGGCTCGCCGCGGTCCGCCGGCTTGCCGACGCGGGTGTACCCGTCTTCGTCAACATGGCGCCGGTCATCCCGGCAATCACCGACGACGAGATCGAGACGATCGTGGGGCGAGCAGCGGAAAGCGGCGCGCTCGGCGTCTCGTTCATCCCGATCCGTCTGCCGTGGGAGGTCGCGCCGTTGTTCCGCGCCTGGCTCGACGAGCATTTCCCCGAACGCGCGGGCAAGGTGATGGCGACGATCCAGTCGCTGCGCGGCGGGCGCGACAATGATCCGGACTTCGGCACGCGAATGCGGGGGCAAGGTCCCTGGGCCGATCTGTTGCGCACCCGGTTCCTGCTCGCGCGCAAGCGGGCCGGGATCGACCGGAATTCGGAGAAGATGCATCTCCGCTCCGACCTCTTCCATCCGCCGCGCGGCCCCCAGGGCGAGCTTTTCTGACTCGCTCCTGATCCAGATCAGCAATCTTCGAAGATCGGTCGGGAACTCGTGTCGCCTCGCCCGGTTGAGCGGGCAGCCACAGGAGAGACTCATGACCCGTTCGTTCGGCGCGCTTGTCGCGCTCACCCTCGCCGGAGCCCCGCTCGCGAGCATCGCGCAGACCCCGCCCCCGCCTCCGCCTGCCGAGGCGAAGACCCAGGCCGCCGCCTATGTCGATGCTGCGGCGAAGAGCGACATGTACGAGATCGAGTCGAGCAAGCTCGCGCTCCAGAAGAGCGCGAACCCGAAGATCAAGGCGTTCGCCAACATGATGATCCGGGATCACACCAAGACGACCGCCGCCACCAAGGCCGCGGCCAAGAAGGCCGGGCTGAACCCGCCGCCGCCCGCTCCTGACGCCGGGATCACCGCTTCTCTGACGGAACTCCAGGGCGCGTCGGGCGCCGACTTCGACCGGCTGTATCTCGGCCAGCAGATGCCCGCGCACCAGGCCGCGCTCGACCTGCACACGAGCTATGCCGCGGGCGGCGACCAGGCGGCCCTCCGTACCTCGGCAAAGGCGGCGGTGCCGATCGTCCAGCGCCACATCGACATGGCGCACAAGGATCAGGCGGACGCGCACGGCGCGATGTAAACGCCGGCGACCTGTCGATCGAAACGAAACGGGCGCCGGATCACTCCGGCGCCCGTCCTTTTCGCGAACAGAGCGTAAGGGGTCAGGCCGCCCCGCCCGCCTTCTTCTTCTCCGATTCGGCGTAGACGCGGATCGGCTCCTTGCGGCCCTCGATCACGTCCTTGTCGATCATCACCTCGTCGACGCCGTCCATTCCGGGCAGCTCGAACATCGTGTCGAGCAGGATGTTCTCGAGGATCGACCGCAGCCCACGCGCGCCGGTCTTACGTTCTATCGCCTTCTTGGCGACCGTCACCAGCGCGTCGTCGGTGAAGCCGAGCTTGGTGTCCTCGAGCTTGAAGAGCGTCTGATACTGCTTGACCAGCGCGTTCTTCGGCTCGGTCAGGATCTTGACCAGCGCAGTGATGTCGAGGTCCTCGAGCGTCGCGATCACCGGCAGACGGCCGACGAACTCGGGAATCAGCCCGAACTTAAGGAGATCCTCGGGCTCGGTCTGACGCAGCATCTCGCCGGTGCGGCGCTCCTCCGGCGCGGCGACATAGGCGCCGAAGCCGATCGACTTGCCCTGGAGCCGGTCGCCGATGATCTTCTCGAGGCCCGAGAACGCACCGCCGCAGATGAACAGGATGTTGGTCGTGTCGACCTGGAGGAACTCCTGCTGCGGATGCTTGCGTCCCCCCTGCGGCGGGACGCTCGCGGTGGTGCCCTCCATCAGCTTGAGCAGCGCCTGCTGGACGCCCTCACCGCTGACGTCGCGGGTGATCGACGGGTTCTCGGCCTTGCGGCTGATCTTGTCGATCTCGTCGATATAGACGATCCCGCGCTGCGCCCGCTCGACGTTATAGTCGGACGCTTGCAGCAGCTTGAGGATGATGTTCTCGACATCCTCGCCGACATAGCCCGCCTCGGTCAGCGTGGTCGCGTCGGCCATCGTGAACGGCACGTCGAGGATGCGCGCGAGCGTCTGCGCGAGCAGCGTCTTGCCGCAGCCGGTCGGCCCGACCAGCAGGATGTTCGACTTCGCCAGCTCGACCTCGGAGCCCTTTGCCCCGTGGTTCAGCCTCTTGTAGTGGTTGTGGACCGCCACCGACAGCACGCGCTTGGCGCGCTGCTGCCCGATGACATAATCGTCGAGGACGTTGCAGATCTCCTGCGGGGTCGGCACGCCGCCGTCCTTCTTGGAGACGAGCGCCGACTTGGTCTCCTCGCGGATGATGTCGTTGCACAGCTCCACGCACTCGTCGCAGATGAAGACGGTGGGACCCGCGATCAGCTTGCGCACCTCGTGCTGCGACTTGCCGCAGAACGAGCAGTAGAGGGTGCTCTTCGAGTCGCCACCGCTCAATTTCGTCATTCAATCAGTCCTTCCGCGCGCTGAGGCGCGTGTTGCCGGCCGGGCACCGTAACCCGGCCGCTTGCGTCGGGGCAATGGCCCAACGCGCTTCTCCGTCCCGCTCCGGCGCAGCTCAGGCCGCGGCGGCCATGTCGTCCGCCGGCGCCGGCCGCTTGTCGAACACCTCGTCGATCAGCCCGAACGTCTTGGCGTCCTCGGCGCTCATGAACTTGTCGCGGTCCATCGCACGCTCGATCTCCTCGAGCGGCTTGCCGGTGTACTTGGCGTAGAGCGTGTTGAGATCGTGACGCATCCTGAGGATCTCGCGCGCCTGGATCTCGATATCGGCGGCCATGCCCTGCGCCCCGCCCGAAGGCTGGTGGATCATGATCCGCGAGTTGGTGAGCGCGACCCGCATCCCCGGCTCGCCCGCCGACAGCAGGAAGCTGCCCATCGACGCCGCCTGGCCGATGCACACCGTGCCGACGCGCGGCCGGATGTATTGCATCGTGTCGTGGATCGCCATTCCCGCCGTGACGACGCCGCCCGGCGAGTTGATGTACATGAAGATGTCCTTCTTCGGGTTCTCCGATTCAAGGAACAGCAGCTGGGCGGTGATCAGCGACGCCATGCCGTCTTCGACGCCACCGGTCACGAACACGATCCGCTCGCGCAGCAGGCGGGAAAAGATATCGAACGAGCGCTCGCCGCGATTCGACTGCTCGATGACGATGGGGACGAGTCCGGCGTGCCCCGGAACCATGCCGATTCCGGCATTTGCCAGCGGGGCGGCGAAATCGCCGGTCTCGAACGGATTGTGCATGGAAACGGGCCTTCTTCAATCTAGAGGCGACCAACATCGCGTGGCGGTCGGCAGACTTCAAGCCCACGTGCGAAGGGGGGCGACGATGCGGATCAGGACGGCGATCGCGGGGTTGGCGCACGCCGGGCTGAAGGGCGCCGGGGTCGGGATGCTGGTCTTCGCCGGCTGCTGGGCATCGGCTTGGGCGAGCGCCGGCATCTCTCCCGCGTCGAGCGTCGAGGCGATCCGAACCGCCTATGCGGGCGGAGATCTGCGGCCCGATGCGATTTGGCGTCTGGGCGACAGCGATATCGGCGCGCACCAGTTCAACGATTGCCTGCTACTCGGTCAGGCGCTGGACCTCCGCGCGCCACCACGGATGCTGGCGGTCAGCCCGCTCAGCACGGTCCAAGCACCCGGTGGGCCGTGCCTGGCGCTTCAGCGGCTGGCGAGCGCGACCCGGCCCGCTCGTGGGAACTTCTACCACAATTACGTCCACGCGGGCACCACGCTCACGCGCCTGCTCCTTCCGGCGCTCGGCGTCCGGGGACTGCGCGAATTCTATCGGCTCACGTCGTCGCTGATCCTGCTGGCAGGTCTCGGCTATGCGATGCTGGGACTCGTGCGTGGCCGGCGGTCTGCGACCGACGCCGCGTGGCTGGTGATCTTCGTCGCATTCGCCCGTTGGTTCGGGCTGGAGACGTTCGGCCAGTCGATCGCCCACGCCCCCGCGGACATCGTCGCGCTCGCCTACCTGCTCTGGCTGAGCCTATCTTCGGCGGAGCGCCCGCTGTCACCGGGGGCCGCCATCCTCGGGGCGGCGGTGTGCGGCGGTGCGACGATGGCATTCGAGCTGCTCACCGGAGGACTTCCGCTCGGCCTGGCGATGACCCTGGGCGCGCTTCCTCTCGCACTGAGAGACGACGACCGTCTCGGAGAGACGACGGCGCGCGCCGCCATCGCCTATGGCGCGGCGGCGCTCGCCTGTCTGCTCGCCAAGGTGCTGGCGGTGATCCTCGTCTGGGGCACCGAACCGCTCGCCGCCGCCGCGCGCGAACTGCTGTTCCTTGCGGGAGCGCGCGCCGTCGATGGAGCGGGCGGCAATCCGCGGGTGGGCCCTGCCGCTTACGGCCTCCATCTCTGGGCGGGGCTCGACTCGCTCGCGCCCGGACTGATCTGGCTGACCACCGGGGCACTCGCGCTGGCGATCACCGGCGGTGTCTGGGCCTGTGCACGACCGCGCGGCCAAGCGTTCGCGGACGTTGATCGCCGATCGTGGTGGCTCGTCGGGTCCAATCTGGTGATCGTCGCCTGGCTGCTGGCGCTGTGGCAGCACACCGCGATCCACGCCTGGTTCATGGCGCGCATCCTGGCGTGGACGATCGCGAGCGGCGGAGCGGCGTTCGTGCTCGCGGTCCAGCGGCTCCGCACGAAGCCCGCCGTGGACCCCGCACGGTCGTTCGGCGACGACGCGCGGGCGAGCCCGTCGTGACGTCGCCGCGCAGCGCCCGCACCGAGACGGGCGTCCTCCTCGCCGTCGTCCTCGCCGGCCTGGTGCTGCGACTGATCTGGCTGGCGCGGACTCCGGCCGGGCTGACGGGCTTTGCCGGTGGCGGCGAGGCGGCGCGGGTCGCGTTGACGCTCGCGCGCGAAGGTCGGTTCGCGGACGCCTTCTGGGACGGATCGGGGCCGACCGCGCACCTGATGCCGGTGGCCCCGGCGATCGCATCGCTCGTCTTCTGCCTGTTCCCGCCCGCCAGCGCAGCCGCGTCGCTCACCCTCGCCGGCTTGGCGCTGGCGCTGAGCATCGGCGGGGTGCTGCTCGTCCGGACGCTGTTCGCCCGGCTCGGGGCCGACGCGCGCGCGCTACGCTGGGCGATGGCGCTCCTGATGCTGCTGCCGATCTTCGCGCCCGAGGAGACGATCGGCTTCCGCTATTGGGACGGCGCGCTCGCGGTGTGTCTGTCGATCGTGAACCTGCTGCTCGCCGTGGAGGTCGACCGCACCGCCATGTCGCCGCGAAGGGCGATCGGCTGCGCGCTCCTCTGGGCGGCGACGCTGTTCTCCGCCCCGATCGCGGGCGTTGCGCTGGCGGCGGTCTGGGGCTGGGTCGCGCTCCGGCGGCTGCGATTCGCGCAGGCCTTGCGTTTCGCCGTGATCTCCGCGGCCGCGCTTGCCGCCGTGCTGACGCCCTGGACGATCCGCAATGCGCGCGAACTCGGCGCGCCCGTCCCGCTCCGGAGCAACTTCGGGCTCGAGTTCGCGATCGGCAACCATCCCGCCGCGCTGTCGAACCTGCCTCCGGCGCAGGTCTATGCCGATCGCCTGATCGCGATCCATCCGCTTTATGGCGGACCCGGTCGCGTCGCGCTCGTCCGAGCGGGCGGCGAGGTCCCCTATTTTCGCGAGCTTGGCGCCGCGACCTGGCGGTGGGCGGCTTCGAACCCGCTCGATTTCGCCCGGCTCACGGCGCGACACCTCTTCCAGTTCTTCGTGCCGCCTGCCTGGACGCTTGCGCTCAGCACGTGGGAGGACTTCATTCCGGCGCGTGCGGCGCTGATCGCGATCGTCGACCTCGCCGGGCTCGTCGCGCTGGGGGTCGGTCTCCGCCAGCGCCGCCCGGGCTACCCGCTGCTGGCGATCTTCGTGGCCGTGGCCGCGCTGCCCTACGCGCTGGTGCAACCGAACCCGCGCTACACCTACCTCGTCTGGGGCGTGCTCGCCTTCGCCGCCGCCGACGGCGCGAGTCGCTACCTGCGCTCCCGCCCTGGCGCGGGGAAGGCCAGATAGGCGAGCCGCCGTACCTCGCGCCGCCCGCGCACCACGGTGTCGAGGATCAGCCCGGCGAACACGCTCAGCGCGGCCAGGATCATCAGCCCCGTCACCAGGATCGCGGTCGGGAAGCGCGGCACCAGCCCGGTCTGCACGTACGTGACGATCAGCGGCACGGCGAGGACGAACCCGAGCACCGCCAGCATCCCCGCGACCCCGCCGAAGAACCAGATCGGCCGCTCGATCCGGTAGAGTGTCGCGATCGTCCGCAGGATCCGCAGGCCATCGCGGTAAGTCGAGAGCTTGGACGTCGACCCTTCGAGCCGCGCGAAGTAGCGGGTCTCGATCTCGGCGGTAGGCATCTTCAGCTCGAGCGCGTGGACGCTGATCTCGGTCTCGATCTCGAACCCAACCGACAGCACCGGGAAGCTCTTGACGAACCGCCGCGAGAACACCCGGTATCCCGTGAAGATGTCGGAGAAACTTCGCCCGAACAGCTGCGCGAGCAGCCCGGTCATCAGCCGGTTGCCCAGTACGTGCCCGCGCCGATACGCCTCCGCTTCCTCGTGGACACGGCTGCCGACCACCATGTCGAGCTGCTCGTCGAGCATCCGCGCGACCAGCTCGGGCGCGCGTGTCGCATCATAGGTCGCGTCGCCGTCCGCCATGACGTAGATATCGGCGTCGACATCGGCGAACATCCGGCGGACGACAGCGCCCTTGCCCTGGATGCGCTCGGTGCGGACCACCGCCCCCGCCGCTCGCGCGACCTCGACGGTGCGGTCCCGGCTGTTGTTGTCGTAGACGTAGATCACGGCGTTCGGCAGCGCGGCGCGGAACTCCGCCACCGTCCGCGCGATCGCTGCCTCCTCGTTGTAGCACGGCAGCAGGACGGCGATCGTCGGTTCGGTGCTCACCCGCGCTCCGTTCGGGCCGGGCGTATCGAAGCCCTGCCCGCTCTAGGGAAGAATGGCGGCCCGTCGACAAGCGCCGGGCGGACGCCGGCCTGACTAGCCGGCGCCCGTTAACAATCAGGCAGCGTCCTCGACCTTCTTCTTCGCGCGCGGCTTCTTGGGCTTCGCCGCCTCGTCGGGCGATCCGGTCCCCTCGGCGGCTTCCGCGGCCGCGGGCGAGGATTCGACCAGCTCGGTCTCGACCGCCGGATCGACAGGGGTCGCCTTCTTCGCGCGCGGCTTCTTCACGGCCTTCGGCTGGTCGTCGGCCTGCTCCCCCGACGACGCCGTCTCGCTTCCGCCTCCCGACGCCGCGTGAGCATGGTCGTCGTGGGCGTGAGCCTCCGCCTGGTCGTGGTCGTGCCCATGATCGTGGTCGTGCCCATGATCGTGGTCATGCCCGTGATCATGGTCGTCGTGATTGTGGACGTGGGTGCCGGTCGAGAAGCCGTCCTCGCTCTCGATCGCCGCCTCCAGCTCCTCGCGCGTCGTCTCGCGATCGGTGATCTCGGCCTTGGTGAACAGGAAGTCGACGACCTTGTCCTCGTAGAGCGGCGCGCGAAGCTGGGCGGCCGCCATCGGCTCCTGCTGGACGTACTGGATGAACTGCTGGCGCTGCTCGGCAGGATATTGCTGGGCGGCCTGCATGATCAGCCGGCTCATCTCCTGCTGGCTGACCTCGACCCCGTTCGCCTGCCCGATCTCGGACAGCAGCAGGCCCAGGCGGACGCGGCGTTCGGCGATCTTGCGATAATCGTCGCGCTCGCGCTCCATCTCGGCGCGTGCGGCGGCGGGATCGGCCTCGTGCGTCGCCTCATGCTCGAGCTGCGACCAGATCTGGCCGAACTCGGCGTCGACCATCGACGGCGGCACGTCGAAATCGTGGCCCTCGGCGAGCTGGTCGAGCAGCTTGCGCTTCATATGCGTACGGGTGAGTCCGTTATGCTCCTGCTCGATCTGCCCCTTGAGCAGGCCGCGCAGCTGCTCGAGACTTTCGAGCCCGAGGTTCTTCGCCAATTCCTCGTCGATCGCCGTTTCACCAGCGGTTTTCACCGCCTTGACGGTGATGTCGAAGGTCGCGGGCCTGCCCGCCAGATCCTTGACCGGATATTCGGCCGGGAAGGTAACGTTCAGGACCTTGTCGTCGCCGACCTTGACGCCGACCAGCTGATCCTCGAACCCCGGGATCAGCTGGCCCGAGCCGAGCTCGACCGCCATGTCGGTGCCGGTGCCGCCTTCAAAGGCGACCCCGTCCTCGGTCTTGCCCGCGAAGTCCACGACGACCTGGTCGCCCATCGCCGCCGCATGCCCCTCGTCCGCATCGCTCCAGCGCTTCTGCGCATCGGCGAACTTCGCGATCTGAGCGTCGACCGCGTCGTCGGGCACCGGCACGCTCAGGCGCTCCAGCTTCAGCCCCTCGATCGACGGCGCCGGCACGTCCGGGAGCACCTCGAGCTCGATCTTGACCTCGGCGTCCTCGCCCGCGGCATAGCTCTCGGCCAGCTCGACCGACGGCTGCATCGCCGGGCGCAGATTACCGCCCTGGATCAGCGCCTGCACGGCATGCTGGACCGACCATTCAAGCGCGTCGCGGGTCATCGCCTCGCCGTGCATCTTGCGGACGAGATTGGCGGGGACCTTGCCCGGGCGGAACCCGGGCATCTTCACCTGCGGCGCGACGCGCTTAATCTCGGCCTCGACCCGCGCCTCGATCTCGGCGGCGGGAATGGTCAGCGTGTAGGCGCGCTTCAGGCCCTCGTTCAACGTCTCGACAGTCTGCATCGTCAGCCTTTGATCAGGAATCTCGTGGATGGTGCCCCCGCGCGCGTGCCGGGGACTGGTGCGGGCGAAGGGACTCGAACCCCCACATCTTGCGATGGCAGGACCTAAACCTGCTGCGTCTACCAGTTCCGCCACGCCCGCAGTCAGGCACCGCCGGAACGCGCGCCTCTATACGTCGCGCGCGCGTCCGGCAAGCGGCGAGCAACCCTCCGCACCGGCGGCGCGTTGAGCGCGCGAAGGAGATGCCACATGGCCACCACGCCCCCGTCCGAGACCCCGGCCCCGACCGCGCCCGCGCAGCCCGACGTCCCGCCGACCGAGATGCCCTCGCCCACGCCGGACGTCGACCTCCCCGATCCGGGCGCGACTCCGACCAACCCCGCCCCCGCCCAGCCAAGCTTCTGAAAGGACGCACATGACCGACATCACCAACGCGCCGGGCGACAGCACCGACGATCCCCGCTCCGACATCCAGCAGGCCGTAGAGGCGCGCGCTGACGCGCTCGCCCGCGGCGAGGGCGGACCGGAGCCCGCGTCGATGACCGACGCCGGCGAGTTCAGCGGCAACGCCGGTACGGGCGGCGTCGTCAAGAACCAGGACGACGACGCCCAGTAACGATTGCGGCGCCGATCGGCTCGGGCGTTCGATCCGGACGGGTCGGACGCCCGAGCCTTGCCTTTGCGGCGACCGGGTGTAGGCGGACGCCAACCTGGGAGAGGAGCAGCATGGAGTTCGAGTTTCCGCTCGGCGAGAATGCGGAGATGATCCGCGACACGACGCGGCGGTTCGCGTCGGAGAAGATCGCGCCGCTCGCCGCCCGTATCGACGCCGACGACTGGTTCCCGCGCGACGAGCTCTGGCCCGCGATGGGCGAGCTGGGTCTCCACGGCATCACTGTGAAGGAAGAGGACGGCGGCCTCGGACTCGGCTATCTCGAACACGTCGTCGCTTGCGAGGAAGTCGGGCGCGCCTCGGGCTCGATCGGCCTTTCCTACGGCGCGCATTCGAACCTGTGCGTCAATCAGATCGCGCGTTGGGCCTCGCCGGAGCAAAAGGCGAGATTTCTCCCGAAGCTGATCTCGGGCGAGCATGTCGGCAGCCTCGCCATGTCCGAGGCGAGCGCCGGCTCCGACGTCGTCTCGATGAAACTGCGCGCCGACGCCGTCCAGGGCGGCTACGTCCTCAACGGCACCAAGTTCTGGATCACCAACGCCGCCTGTGCCGACACGTTGGTCGTCTACGCCAAGACCGGCGAGGGCAGCCGCGGGATCAGCACCTTTCTGATCGAGCGCGACATGCCCGGCTTCGCGATCGGGCAGAAGATCGACAAGATGGGGATGCGCGGTTCACCGACCGCCGAACTCGTCTTCACCGATTGCGAGGTGCCCGAGGAGAACGTGATAGGGCCGCTGAATGGCGGCGTCGGCGTCCTCATGAGCGGGCTCGACTATGAGCGAACCGTGCTCGCCGGCATCCAACTCGGCATCATGCAGGCCTGCCTCGACGTCGTCCTTCCCTACGTCCGCGAGCGAACGCAGTTCGGCAAGCCGATCGGCGCGTTCCAGCTGATGCAGGCCAAGATCGCCGACATGTACGTCGCGCTCAACAGCGCGCGCGCCTATGTGTACGCGGTGGCGCAGGCGTGCGACGCGGGGCGGACGACCCGGTTCGACGCGGCGGGGGCGATCCTGCTCGCGTCCGAGAACGCCTTCCGTGTCGCTGGCGAGGCGGTGCAGGCGCTGGGTGGTGCTGGCTATACCAAGGACTGGCCGGTCGAGCGCTTCCTGCGCGACGCCAAGCTACTCGACATCGGCGCGGGCACCAACGAGGTCCGCCGGATGCTGATCGGCCGCGAGCTGATCGGGGCGGCCTGATGCCTCACTTGCCGACGAACAGGAACGCGACGGCCGCCATCAGGCACGCGAACGCGGCGGCATGGCGCCACGAGAGCGGTTCGCCGAGCACCGCGACCATGAAGACGCCGAAGACGATCAAGGCGATCGCCTCCTGCGTCACCTTGAGCTGCGCCGCTGACCAGCCGTGCGCATATCCGACGCGGTTGGCGGGGACGGCGAGGCAATATTCGAACAGCGCGATCCCCCAGCTGATCGCGATCACCAGCGGCAACGGCTTGGCCATCCCGCCCTTCAGGTGCCAGTACCAGGCGATCGTCATGAACGCATTCGACGCGAGTAGCAGCAGGACGGTCGGCATCGCGGCCCCCTGCGCTTCCGATCATCCCGGATCAAGCCGGTGAGCGCGCCCGTTCTCGAGACCAAGCTGTCTCGCGACGACGCGACGTTCAAGGCGAATGCCGAGCACAACCGCGCACTCGCCGCCGACCTGCGCGCGAAGGTCGCCTCCGCCGCGCTGGGCGGCAACGAGAAGGCGCGCGACCGACACACCAGCCGCGGCAAGCTCCTTCCTCGCGACCGGGTCGAGCGACTCCTCGATCCGGGGTCGCCCTTCCTCGAGATCGGGCAGTTGGCGGCGGGCGAGGTCTATCCCGGCGAGGACATCCCCGGCGCGGGGATGATCGCGGGAATCGGCCGCGTCTCCGGGCGGCAGGTGATGATCGTCTGCAACGACGCGACCGTGAAGGGCGGCACCTACTACCCGCTCACCGTCAAGAAGCACCTCCGCGCGCAGGAGATCGCCCAGGCGAACCGCCTCCCCTGCGTCTATCTGGTCGACAGCGGCGGCGCGAACCTGCCGCACCAGGCCGAGGTCTTTCCCGACCGCGACCACTTCGGCCGGATCTTCTTCAACCAGGCGAACATGTCCGCACTCGGCATCCCGCAGATCGCCTGCGTGATGGGCAGCTGCACCGCCGGCGGCGCGTACGTCCCGGCGATGTCCGACGAGACGGTGATCGTCCGCAATCAGGGGACGATCTTCCTCGCCGGCCCGCCGCTGGTGAAGGCCGCGACCGGCGAGGTCATCAGCGCCGAGGAGCTGGGCGGCGCGGAGACGCACGGGCGCAAGTCGGGCGTGGTCGATCACGTCGCCGAGAACGACGAACACGCACTCACCATCGTCCGCGACATCGTCTCGACGCTGCCGCAGCAGAGCGCCGCCGACGTCAACCTGCGCGATCCACGCCCGCCGAAGTTCGACGCCGAGGACCTCTACGGCATCGTCCCGCAGGACGTCCGCGCGCCCTACGACGTCCACGAGGTTATCGCGCGGCTCGTCGACGGGTCCGAGTTCCATGAGTTCAAATCGCTCTACGGCGCGTCGCTGGTCTGCGGCTTCGCGCATATCTGGGGCCAGCCCGTCGCGATCCTTGCCAACAACGGCGTGCTGTTCTCGGAATCGGCGCAGAAGGGCGCGCATTTCATCGAACTGGCCTGCCAGCGCCGCATTCCGCTGCTGTTCCTCCAGAACATCTCCGGCTTCATGGTCGGCGGCAGGTATGAGGCGGAAGGCATTGCCAAACATGGCGCGAAGCTGGTGACCGCCGTCGCAACCGCCAGCGTCCCAAAGATCACCATCCTGGTCGGCGGCAGCTTCGGCGCCGGAAACTACGGCATGTGCGGCCGCGCCTACTCCCCCCGCTTCCTCTTCACCTGGCCCAACGCGCGGATCAGCGTGATGGGCGGCGAACAGGCCGCGAGCGTGCTGGCCACGGTCCACCGCGACGCGGACTCGTGGACGCCCGAGCAGGCGGAGGCGTTCAAGGCCCCGATCCGCCAGAAGTACGAGGACGAGGGCAACCCCTATTACGCCACCGCGCGGCTGTGGGACGACGGCGTGGTTGACCCGGTGCAAACGCGCGATGTCCTCGGCCTGGCGCTGACGGCGTGCCTCAACGCCCCAGTCGAGGAGGCGCCCCGTTTCGGGGTGTTCCGGATGTGAGGACAATTCAATGAAAACCATACGTCAGGAAGATGAATGGGACTGTGGTGTCGCTTGCTTGGCGATGCTCGCAGGGGTGCCATACGAACGGGCCAAGGAGTTTATGCTCGACCGCTACCCGCAGGTGGTGAAGACGGGGAAGGTCAGTTCCGGGAAGATTGTTGCCGGATCACGGCATTTTGGCGTGGAACCGATTCAGACGCGCTGCACAGCGATCGGGCATTTAAGCCTAGGCGATTTGGAGGGCGATGCCTTGGTCGGAGTTCGTGCTGATCGCGATGCGGACAACGCAAATCACTGGGTCGTATGGGACAAAGATAAGGAAAAGATCCGTGACCCATATGACTATGATGAGGTTTATCCCATCAGATATCTGCTCGTCCGAAATTAGAGTTTGTGACCGATGACAGTCATGGCGTTATGCTGACCTCTCTCCTTATCGCCAACCGCGGCGAGATCGCGTGCCGGGTGATCCGCACCGCGCGCCGGCTCGGCATCCGCACCGTCGCGGTCTATTCCGATGCCGACGCAAAGGCGCTCCACGTCCGCCAGGCGGACGAGGCGGTCCACATCGGCCCTTCCCCGGCGCGCGAATCCTACCTCGTCGGCGAGCGGATCATCGCCGCCGCCCTCCAGACCAAGGCGGAGGCGATCCACCCCGGCTACGGCTTCCTCTCGGAGAACGCCGACTTCGCGCAAAACGTGATCGACGCCGGCGTCGTCTGGGTCGGCCCCAACCCCGCCAGCATCCGCGCGATGGGGCTGAAGGACGCCGCCAAGGCCCGCATGATCGCCGCCGGCGTCCCCGTCACCCCCGGCTATCTCGGCGACGACCAGTCCCCCGAGCGCCTCCGCGCCCAGGCCGACGCGATCGGCTATCCCGTCCTCATCAAGGCGGTCGCGGGCGGCGGCGGCAAGGGGATGCGCCGAGTCGACGCCGCCGACGACTTCGCCGACGCGCTCCAGTCCTGCCGGCGCGAGGCCGCGTCGAGCTTCGGCGACGACCGCGTGCTGATCGAGAAGTACATCCTCTCGCCGCGCCACATCGAGGTCCAGGTGTTCGGCGACACCCACGGCACCGTCGTCCATCTGTTCGAACGCGACTGCTCGCTCCAGCGCCGCCACCAGAAGGTGATCGAGGAAGCCCCCGCTCCCGGCATGGACGAGGCGACCCGCGCGGCGGTGTGCGGCGCGGCGGTGAAGGCGGCGCAGGCGGTCGACTATGTCGGCGCGGGCACGATCGAGTTCATCGCCGACGCGAGCGAGGGCCTGCGCGCCGACCGCATCTGGTTCATGGAGATGAACACCCGGCTCCAGGTCGAGCATCCGGTGACCGAGGAGATCACCGGCCAGGACCTCGTCGAATGGCAGCTCCGCGTCGCGTCGGGCGAGCCGTTGCCCAAGCAGCAGGACGAGCTGCGCATCGACGGCTGGGCGATGGAGGCGCGGCTGTATGCGGAAGACCCGGCGAAGGGGTTTCTGCCGAGCATCGGGCGGCTCGACCATCTCACCTTGCACGCGGGTCCGGGACGTGTCGACACAGGTGTTGAGCAAGGGGACACCGTTTCTTCCTTTTACGATCCGATGATCGCAAAACTGATCGCCTACGGCACTGATCGCGCGGACGCGACCAACGCTCTCGCGAGCAAGCTTAAGAACATCAACGTTGCGCCGGTCCGAACCAATGCGGGGTTTCTCTACCGTGCGGCGACGCATCCGGAGTTCCGGGCCGCGCGGATCGACACCGGCTTCATCGAGCGGAACTTGGAGGCGCTCACGCCCCCGCACATACCGTCCGCATCAGCTTTGGAGCATGGGCTGGCCGCACTACGTTGGCATAGCAACGGCTATGAGAACGAGCCGTGGAACGGTGGGCTGTTAGGCTTCAGGCTCAACACTCCCGCGCGAAGTCATGCGCTTGTCCTCGTGGACGGCGAGCCGGTCGACGCTCCCCTCGGCGATCTCGGCAACGAGCTTCGGATCGACGAGCCTGAAGGACTGGCGCTGGTCAACGAGGCCGGTCAGACCTACAGGATTTCGGCTTGGCGCGCTTCCGGCACCGCCACCGGCGCCGCCGCCGACGGCGCGATCCTCGCCCCGATGCCGGGGCGGATCATCGCGGTCGAGGTCGCCGCGGGGGAGCAGGTCGCCAAGGGCCAGAAGCTCGTCACGCTCGAGGCGATGAAGATGGAGCACACCCTCACCGCCCCGTTCGACGGGACGGTCGCGGAGCTGAACGCGAGCGCGGGCGGGCAGGTCACCGAGGGGGCGACGCTGGTGCGGGTGGAGCGGGGAGAATGACGATGGCGAGCCAAAATCCTCCCCGTTCACGGGGAGGTGGCGCCGAAGGCGACGGAGGGGGCTCTCCTCCTCTGCACCGCCTGCGGCCCGCCCCCTCCGTCAGCCCTGCGGGCTGCCACCTCCCCGTCCCGGGGAGGATTTGATGCCAGGCAAATACTACGACCAGTGGACCGTCGGCGACACGCTAACGCACGACATCCGCCGCACAGTGACCGAGACCGACAATCTCCTCTTCACGACGATGACCCACAACCCCCAACCGCTCCACCTCGACGCCGAAGCCGCAGCGCAGAGCGAGTTCGGCCGCATACTCGTCAACGGCACCTTCACCTTCGCGCTGATGGTCGGGCTGTCGGTCGGCGACACCACGCTCGGCACGCTCGTCGCCAACCTCGGCTACGACAAGCTCGTGATGCCCAAGCCCGTCTTCATCGGCGACACCATGCGCGCGACCAGCGAGGTGACCGAGCTGCGCGACAGCAGGTCCCGCCCCGACGCCGGCCTCGTCACCTTCCGCCACGAACTGCTCAACCAGCGCGGCGAGGTCGTTTGCCAGTGCCTGCGCACCGCCCTACTCAAACGATCGGGCGCATAAGCCCAACCGGGGAGAGACAATGAGCAAGCGCTTGATTACGGGTGTGGCTCTCGGAGCCGTCGCCGCCGTCTCCGCCCTCGCGCTGGTCCAGACTTCGAGCGACCGCAATCCGGCGTCCCCGAACCGCATCGTCGTCGTCCCAGCCGCATCCACTCCGTCGGCGCAGCCTTCGACCTTGCCCACCCGCGCGCCCCATTCCGTCAGCCCGCGCGACGCCTGGCAGCCGGCGGTGGCCGACACCTGGCAGTGGCAGCTCACCGGCAAGATTAACACGTCCTACGACGCCCACGTCTACGACATCGACCTGTTCGAGACTCCCGACGCGGTGATGGCCCAGCTCCATACCGACGGCCGCAAGATCGTCTGCTACTTTTCCGCCGGCTCCGCCGAGAAGTTCCGTCCCGATTACGATCAGTTCCAGAAGTCCGATCTCGGCAAGCCGCTCGACGGCTGGCCGGGCGAGCGCTGGCTCGACGTCCGCTCGGCCAACGTCCGCCGGATCATGGCCGCCCGCCTCGATCTCGCCCAAACCCGCGGCTGCGACGGGGTCGAGCCCGACAATGCGGACGGCTATGCCAACAAGAACGGGCTCGGCCTGACCCCCGACGATCAGCTCGACTACAACCGTTTCATCGCGAGCGAATCCCGCAAACGTGGGCTTGCGGTGGGGCTCAAGAACGATCTCGCGCAGGTGAAGACGCTCGAGCCCAACTACGATTTCGCCGTCAACGAGCAGTGCCACCAATACCGCGAGTGCGACAAGCTCCAGCCCTTCACCGCCGCGGACAAGCCCGTGTTCAATGCCGAGTACAAGGCAAAATACCGCAACAACGTCGACGGCGCGCGCGACCAGCTGTGCCGCGACTCGCGCGCCGTCCAGATCCGCACGCTGGTGCTGCCGCTCAAGCTCAACGACGCCTATCGCTACAGCTGCGACTAGGCGCTGACCCCTGCGAAATCGAGCAGCAGCTTCGCGTTCAGCCCGACGATCAGCACCGCACACGCCCACGCCGACGCCTTGAGCCAGGCCGGGTTCGCCAGTTCGCCCATCTTGGCGCGGTCCGAGGTGAACAGCACCAGCGGGATCACCGCGAACGGCAGCTGGAGCGAGAGCACGACCTGGCTCAGCACCAAGAGCTTCGCCGTCCCGCTTTCGCCGTACATCCCCGCGACGATCGCCGCGGGCACGATCGCGATGCCGCGGGTGATGAGCCGCCGCAGCCACGGCGCGAGCCGGAGGTTCAGGAAACCCTCCATCACCACTTGCCCCGCCAGCGTCGCGGTCACGGTGGAGTTCTGCCCGGAGGCGAGCAGCGCCACCGCGAACAGCACGCTCGCCGCCGTGGCGCCCAGGGTCGGCGCGAGCAGGCGGTAGGCGTCCTGGATCTCGGCGACGTCGGTGCGCCCGGTGACGTGGAACGCGCTCGCGGCGAGGATCAGGATCGCGGCGTTGACGAACAGCGCCAGGAACAGCGCGACACTGCTGTCGATCGTCGCGAACTTCGCCGCCTGCCGCTTGCCCTCGACCCCGCCCTCGAACGCACGGGTCTGGACCGTCGCGGAGTGGAGATAGAGGTTGTGCGGCATCACCGTCGCACCCAGGATGCCGATCGCGATATAGAGCATCTTCGGATCGGTCGCGATCCGGGAGTCTGGGACGAACCCCCGCGCGACCGCCGCCATGTCGGGTTGTGAGAGGATCAGCTCGACCAGGAAGCACCCTGCGACAAGCGCGATCAGCGCCATGACGAACGCCTCCAGCCCGCGAAACCCGCACTTCTGGAGCGCCAGGATGAGGAACACGTCCAGCCCCGTCAGCACCACGCCCCAGACGAGCGGAAGTCCGAAGAGCAGGTTGAGGCCGATCGCGGTGCCGATCACCTCCGCCAGATCGCAGGCGACGATCGCCAGCTCGCAGATCATCCATAGGGCGACCGAGACGGGACGCGGATAGGCGTCGCGGCACGCCGAGGCGAGGTCCCGACCCGTCGCGATGCCGAGCCGCGCCGACAGCGCCTGCAGGATCATCGCCATCACGTTCGACAGCAGGATGACGCTCAGCAGCGTGTATCCGAACGCCGATCCGCCCGCGAGGTCGGTCGCCCAGTTGCCTGGGTCCATATATCCAACCGCGACGAGATAGCCCGGACCGGTGAACGCAAGCAATTTGCGCCATCCCGCCGCCCCGGCCGGCACCCGAACCGACCGGAAGGCCTCCGGCAGCGACGGCGCGCCTGCGCTTCGCCAGCCGAAGGCCCCTGCCCGCTCCGGTGCGGCGACGCTCGACACTTCGGCTTCCCCCATCAGCGCCGAACGCGCCGACGATGGGATCGTTCAGCGCTCATCGCCCGCTCCCGCGGTTGCGCCGTCCTGCCACCTCAGAGCGACTGTCCGTCGTCCACGTCGATCACCGCCCCCGTCATGTGCCGGCTCGCATCCGAGCCGAGGTGGAGCAAGGTCTCGTCGAGCGCGTCGATCGGCATCAGTCGGCGCCGGTGCCAGCCCGCGATCTGACGAAGGCCGCCCTCGGTCTCGAACCAGTCGCCGTTGATGCCGGTGCGGATGTAACCCGGCTGGATGACGTTGACGTTCACGCCGGCGCGCACCCATTCGCGCGCCAGATTGCGACCGAGATGCGCTACCGCCGCCTTCGACGCGGCATAGACGCTGTCGCCCGTCGCGGTCTGATGCGCGGTGATCGATCCGATCAGCACGATGCGGCCGTGCCCCCGCTCGCGGGCGCCCGCCGCGATCAGCCGCCTCGCGCCCTCGCGCGCGGTCAGGAACACGCCGGTGAAGTTGACGTCGATCGTGGCGCGAAGGTCGTCGTCCGATACGTCGGTGGCGCGGCCGGCGTTGCTCTGTCCGGCGTTCGCGACGATCGTATCCACGGTTCCGAACGCCACCTCCGCGGCGTCATAGGCGGCGATGATCGACACCTCGTCGGTAACGTCCAGCACCACCGGCAGTGCCGCCGGGCCGAGCCGTTCGGCGATCTCACGCACCCGGTCCAAGCGCCGTGCGCCGATCGCCACCTTCGCGCCCTCACGAACGAAGACCTCCGCGAAATGCGCGCCGAGGCCCGACGACGCTCCGGTGATCAGCGCGACGCGCCCGTCCAGCCTGCCCATCTCGGCTCCCTTCGGCTGTCGGGTCTACACGCCGCACGGATGCACACAACCGCTGCGATCGGCGCATCCGTCACTGCGTCGGGATCGCCCACACAAGGCGATCACGCATGATGACCACCGTGGCGCCAGCCCCCATCACGGGATCCACCCGCCACGGGGATCACGCCTGCGCTTGGCTTCGCACCGGATCGTCGGCGCGGGCCCGCGTCCGTTCGCTGCCGGAACCCATTGCGAGCCGACGATAGCTCGCCAACGCCTGCCCGACGACCTGGTCCATGTTGTAATAACGATAGGTCGCCAGACGTCCGACGAAGCTGACGTTGGGCTCGGCGATCGCAAGCGCCTCGTACCGCTTGTAGAGCGCCTGGTTCTCGTCGCGGGGGATCGGGTAATAAGGGTCGCCCTCGGCGCTTGGATATTCGTACGTCACGCTGGTCCGGTCCGCGATCTGACCCGTCAGATGCTTGTACTCGGTCACGCGCGTGTACGGCGTGCGCTCCTCCGGGTAGTTCACCACCGCCACGGGTTGCAGGTTCGGCTGGTCGAGCGTCCGGTGCTCGAACCGGAGCGACCGGTACGGCAGCCGCCCGTGCCGATAGCCGAAATACTCGTCGATCGGCCCGGTAAAGACGAGATGGTCGTGCGGATAGGCTTCGCGCGCGTCCGTGAACTCGACCCCCAGGAGCAGATCGATGTTCGGGTGCTCAAGCATCCGCTCGAACATGCGCGTATAGCCGTCCCGCGGCATCGCCTGGAAGCGGTCGGTGAAGTAGCGATCGTCGGTGTCGGTGCGGGTGGGCACCCGCGCGGTTACGGACTTGTCGAGTTCGGACGGGTCCATGCCCCATTGCTTTCGGGTATAGCCCTGGAAGAACGTCTCGTAGAGTTCGCGCCCGACCTTTGAGATCACGACATCGGCCGACGTGCGGATCGGGTCGACCGGTTCGGCGCGCGATGCGAGGAACGCCTCCACGTCCGCGTCGGTCCTCAGATCGAGATCGTAGAGCAGGTTCAGCGTCGTGCGATTGATCGGCATTGGGACGCGCCGCCCCTCAACCTCGGCGAGCACGCGATGCTCGTAGGGCCGCCACTCGGTAAAGCGGGAGAGGTAGGAGAACACCTCGGCCGAATTGGTGTGAAAGATGTGCGGGCCATATTGATGGATCAGGATCCCGGCGGCGTCGAGGTGATCATATGCATTTCCGGCGATGTGCGGACGGCGATCCACGACAAGCACGCGCTTGTCGCCATCGTTTGCAAGTCGCTCCGCCATGACGGCCCCGGCGAACCCCGCGCCGACGATCATCACGTCGTAGTGCTTGGCGCGCGCCGGATAATCGACCGGCGAGATGACCGGGATGTGGCGGCCACGAGTGGCGATCTCGACCTTGATCAGCGCCTCCATCTCCAGCGCGGTGCTGTTCCACGATCCGCGCGCAAGCCGGGCGTCGGCGTCGTCGCGCCACTCATCGCCTGCGGCGCGGATGGTTAGAGCGCGCTCGCAGGCGTCGACGAAGCCCTCGGCGCTCCCGGGGGTGGCGACCGCCTCCAGGTCGCCATAGTGACGCACCACGTCGGTGATCGGCGTCGAGACCACCGGGCAGCCGGCGGCGAGATATTCGGGGGTCTTGGTCGGACTGATGAAGCGCGTGGCTTCGTTGATCGCGAACGGCATCAACGCGACGTCCCAACCGGACAGATAGTCCGGCAGGGCGGCATAGGGCTTGCTCCCAAGATAATGGATGTTGCCGCGCCGGGGCAGATCGTCCTCGCTGATCTTGACCACCGGCCCGATCACGACCAGCGACCAGCCCGGCCGCGCGTCGGCGACCGCCGCGAGCAGGTCAAGATCCATCCGCTCGTCGACCACGCCGGCGAAGCCGAGCCGCGGACCCGGAAGGGACGCCTGATCGTCCGGCTCGACACACGCCCGTCGCGCGCGCGCGAAATGGCCGACATCAACGCTCGACGGGAAGGCGTGGACGTTCGAATGCCGGCTCTTCTTCGCCTCGTAGAGGCTCGTGCCGCCCGTGAAGACCAGGTCCGCGCGGGCGAGCAGCATCCGTTCGCGCTCGAGCAGCTCGGGCGGCGCGCCCTTGAACGCGGAGAGCTCATCCATGCAATCGTAAACGACGCAGTCGGCGGGCACAGCGTCGGAGAACGGCAGCATCATCGGCGTGTAATACCAGCGGATCACGCGACCTGTGGCGCGACCGACCTCCGCCCTCAGCAGATCCGCGAGCACCGACTCCTCATGACCGCGCAGGCTCTCGTCCAGCTCGGGCGTGAGCACGACGACGCCGCTGTCCGGGCATTCGGATCGGCGCAGTCGCGGCGCGCCCGCGCCGGCGACATATTCCGGCTCTTCCCAGAACAGCACCCGATACTTCGCTGCAAATCGGGTCATGAGATGTTGCGGCCGCTGGAACACGAACGCCCAGCGCAGGTGACTAAAACAGATCAGCGTCGGTCGATCACCATGGTGATAGTTATTCATGCCGAGAATGGACCGCGTCGATGCGTTCACGATAATCCCCTTGTCTTTCAACGGGTAAACCGAGAAGCTGGACGGCATGTTCCGGATCGAGCCGATGCTTTAACGCACGTTAGGACGATTCGGGGAACGATAGCGTGAGCGCTCGGTTGGTCGGGACGATGCCGGGGTTGCAGAATGACGAGCTTGGAGGTCTGGGGCGGGCTTGAATGCACCGTCAACCGCACACGCAATGGCTATCTGGACCAGATCGCGCTCAGCGGTCACGATCGCCGCGCCGACGACCTCGATCTGTTCGCGGCGCTCGGTCTCGAAGCGATCCGCTATCCGGTCCTTTGGGAACGTCATGCCCCCGGCGGGGGCGATGTCCGCGACTGGAGCTGGCCCGACGAACGCCTGGCTCGGCTCCGCGCGCTGGGCGTCCGTCCGATCATCGGCTTGATCCATCACGGCAGCGGACCCCCATCGACCGACCTGCTCGACCCGGACTTTTCGCAAGCTCTGGGCCATTATGCGGCGCAGGTCGCCCGACGATATGACTGGGTGTGCGACTGGACTCCCGTCAACGAACCGCTCACCACCGCGCGCTTCGCCGCCCTTTACGGCCATTGGTACCCGCACAGATCGGATGAGGCGTCCTTCTGGCGGGCGTTGCTCAATCAGATCGACGGCACACGGGCGGCGATGCGCGCGATCCGCCGGATCGTCCCGTCCGCGCGGCTGATCCAGACCGACGATCTTGGGCGTACCTTTGCCACCCCGCCCCTCGCCGAGCAGGCGGCGTTCGACAACCAGCGGCGCTGGGCCGGCTGGGATCTGCTGTTCGGACGGGTCACGCGGGCGCATCCGCTCTGGAGCCGATTGGAGGCCTTCGGCCTGGGGGAGCGGCTTCGCCGGATCGCCGACGATCCCTGCCCGCCCGACATCGTCGGGGTGAACCATTATCTCACCAGCGATCGCTTCCTCGATCACCGCGTACAGCCCTATCCTCCGTCCAGCCACGGCGGGAACGACCGGTGCGCCTATGCCGACATAGAGGCCGTGCGCGTGCTCGATCCCCCGCCCGGCGGGCTGACCGCCGCGGTGCGCGAGGTCTGGGACCGATATCGGACACCGATCGCGGTGACCGAGGTCCACAACGGCTGCACGCGCGAGGAGCAACTTCGCTGGGCGGCGGCGGCATGGGACGGAGCCACCGCTCTGCGCGGCGAAGGCGTGGACGTCCGCGCCGTGACGGCTTGGTCGCTGCTGGGCAGTCACGGCTGGAACACCTTGCTGACGGCGCCCGGATGCTACGAGCCGGGGCTGTTCGACGTCTCGAGCGGGGTGCCGCGCCCGACTGCGCTGGCCAAGCTCTGGCGCGGCTTCGCCCGTGATGAGCGTCGCCACCCGGTGGCGAGCGGACCGGGCTGGTGGCGACGACCCGAGCGACTGATCTACCGCCGGCTCAGTCACGCCGCGGGCGTGTTCAACCCCGCCGAGGACGACGATGCACCCGTCCTCCTGATCTGTCGCGCCACGGCGACCTTGGGCGCGGCGTTCGGCCGCGCGTGCGCGGATCGCGGCCTCCGGCATATCGTCAGCGGCCCCGACGAGTTCGACCTCGCCGGCGCGGCGACGATCGGAGACGCGCTCGATCGCCTTCGTCCCTGGGGGGTGATCGATGCGTCGGGCGAGGCGCGCGTCCAAGACGAGGCGACGGTCGCGCTGGCGCGGGAGTGCGCCCGGCGATCGATCCAGTGCGCCATCATCGCGCGCGATCCGTCCGCCGACGACGTTGCCCTGACCGCGCCTGCCGCGTGTCTGTTCGTCATCCACAGCGCAGACGCAGGTGTGTTCCCGACCCCGTCAGACGGCGTCGCGGCGGACCGCCCAGCGCAGGCCGCGGCGTTGATCCAAGCCACGCTCGACTTGCTGATCGACGAGGCGGACGGGGTTTGGCGGATCAGCGCGGATGGCAGGGTCGAAAGCTGCGCCTGCGACTCCGCTGCGACGCCGCGATCGTCTGTTTCGCCTGAGTCTTTGGCGGAGCGGGAGGGATTCGAACCCTCGATACGCTTTTGACGTATACTCACTTTCCAGGCGAGCGCCTTCGACCACTCGGCCACCGCTCCGCGAAGGCGCGGCTCTAGGGAGGTCGGCCGGGGAGCGCAAGCGGGCGTTGCGCCGAGGCCGCGAGGCGGGCAGCATGGCAGGCATGCTTTCGCTCCTGATCGCCGCTTTGGCGCAAGCCGCCGCCGCCCAGTCCGCCGGCAAGACCCAGCCATCGGCGCTGGCTCCGTCCGAGATCGTCGCGGCCGCGCCTGCGGCGGATTGGCGCGCGATCCCCGCCTCGGACCTGCTGGTGATGACACTCGCGCCCGACGCCAAGGGCCGCTCGCGCCGCGTCGTCATCCAGCTCATCCCTGCGCCCTTCTCGCAAGGCTGGGTCCGCAACATCCGGAAGCTCGCGGCCGCGCACTGGTACGACGGGGTGAGCGTCAACCGCGTGCAGGACAATTACGTCGTTCAATGGGGCGACGCGACCGAGAAGAAGGTTCTGCCGGCGGGGTTGGAGACGCCTCCAGAGAGCGACTACGAAACGCTCTACTGGTGCGACGGACACATCTGCCCACCTCTCCCGCCCGTAGGCTCAACGAAAAGCTACATCACCTCATCTTACCATACGCTTGACGCATTCTGGAACGGATGGCCGCTTGCATCTGAAGACGGTAGACAACAGAAGTGGCCCGTCCACTGCTACGGCATGGTCGGCGTCGGCCGCGATCTCTCGCCCAACACCGGCAACGGGGCCGAGCTCTACACCGTGATCGGTCACGCGCCGCGCCACCTCGATCGCAACATCGCGCTGGTCGGGCGTGTGATCGAGGGGATCGAGTACCTCTCCAGCCTGCCGCGCGGGACGGAGGCGCTGGGCTTCTACAAGACGGCGGAGGAACGGACGCCGATCGTCTCGATCCGCCTGGCCCCGGAATTGCCCACGGCCGAGCAGCCGCGCTTCGAATATCTCTCGACCGAGAGCGCCACGTTCGCCCGCTACGCCGACGCGCGCGCGAACCGGAAGGATGCCTTTTTCATCCGCCCCGCCGGCGGCGCGGACGTGTGCAACGTGCCGGTGCCGGTGCGGCGGGTGAACTGACCTTCCCTCTCCCCCTCAGGGGAGAGGGAGAGCCGCGCAGCGGCGAGGGAGAGGGGAAGTGCGCGCGCGCGAGCTCCGACCCGACTGCCCCTCTCCCGACCTCGCTCCGCTCGGCCACCCTCTCCCCGCAAGCGGGGAGAGGGAAATCAAACCCCCGCCTTGAACGGCGTGAAGTCGGTCCCGCGGTCGAACACGTCGACCCCCTCCGCCCGCTTGAGCCAGCCGACCACCGCATAGGTCACCGGCGTCAGCACCACCTCCCACCCGACCTTGAGCGCCCACTGGACGAAGATCAGCTTCACCACGAGCGCGTTGGTGAACCCGGCGGCGCCCAGGAACGCGAGCGGGTAGAAGATCAGGCTGTCCACCCCCTCCCCCGCGATCGTCGAGCCGATCGTGCGGGTCCACAGCATCCGCCCCTCGGTCCACACCTTCATCCGCGCGAGGACGTAGGAGTTGACGAACTCGCCGACCCAGAAGGCGCAGACGCTGGCGAACACGATCCGCGGCACCTGGCCGAAGATCGTCTCGTAAGCGGCTTGGTTCTTCCAGTCGGGCGCGGGCGGCAGCGCGACCACCACCCAGCTCATCACCGCCATGAACACGACCGCGACGAACCCCGCCCAGATCACCCGTCTCGCGCGCGCATAGCCATAGACCTCGGTCAGCACGTCGCCGATGACGTACGAAACCGGGAAGAACAGGATGCCCGCGCCGAACGGCTGGTAGCCGAGCCCCGGCAGCCAGACCTGCGCGACCTTGCCCGCGCCAAGCACGTTCGACAGCAGCAGGATCGCGACGAACCCCGCCATCACGAAATCGTAGAAGCGGAACTGCGCCGCCCCGATCTGCTCCGCCGAAACCGTCCGCATCGTCCCCGTCCCCTCAAGTCCGACGATTATGCGGGCGGTTCCCCCACCACGCAATCCGCGCTACGCGGAGCGGCGACGCGCCCGTAGTTCAACTGGATAGAGCACGAGCCTTCTAAGCTTGGAGTTGCAGGTTCGAGTCCTGCCGGGCGCGCCAGCTTCGGTCTTTGCGGAACAGTTGCGGAACATCGGCGTTGATGCGGCCGAAAGGATCCCAGCCATGAGCACGACCGAGAACCCGAAGGACCATCCGACCGGCAACGCCGAGAAGGACCCCGACGACTGGACGACAGGCGACGAGCCGATGACCGGCGCCCAGGCGAGCTATCTGAAGACGCTCAGCGAGGAAGCCGGCGAGACGTTCGACGACACGCTCACGAAGGCCGACGCCTCGAAGCAGATCGATGCGCTGCAGGAGAAGACCGGGCGCGGTCGCTAGCGCCGCGCCGCCGTGGCCCGGTCGAGCGCCATGATCAGGCCGGCGATGTCGCTGCGGTATGACGCGCCGCCGGGACTGAGCGCCAGCGCGCGCCGCCAGAGCGGCCGCGCGCGCTCGGGAGCGCCGGCCTGCACATAGGCCAGACCCAGGAAGAACACCGGCGCGGGATGGCGCGGGGCGAGGCGGATCGCCTGGCGGAACGCGATCAGCGAGGCGGGCGACACCTGTCCGCCGTCGTGGGCCGCCAGCGCCGATCCCAGCCCGGTCCAGAGCATGTAGCTCTTGGGCAGCGAGTTCACCCCGCCCAGCATCACCCGCGCCGCCGCATCGGCGTCGCCCGCGCGTAGCAGCGCGTCCGATGCGGTGTAGAAGGCGGCGTCGGCGGTGAACCGTCCCATCATCCGTTCCCGCAGGTCGATGAGGGCCGGCGGGAGCGCCGCAGCCTCGGCCGATGGCTGGGCGGAAGACGCGGCGAGCCCGGGCCGTCCCTGCCAGCCGTACCCGGACAGCCCCAGGATCAGCGTCCCACCGATAACCGGCCACAGTCGTCGCGGTGCGCCGACCAGCGCCAACGCGCCGAACGCCGCGGCGGCAAGGACCGCGGCCGCCACCAGCCCGATCATCGTCGGCGCGCCGTGTGCGTCACGCCGTCGCCAGCCGCCGCAGCCGGGCCTCGACCTTCGCGGTCGCCAGGCTCGCGCGCATCCGCATCAGCACGATCGCCGCGAACAGGCAGGTGAAGCCGGCGAGCATCGGCCACAGCGGCCATAGGATGCTCGCGTCGATCGTCGACCTGGTCAGCCCGATCGAGGGGCCCTGGTGGAGCGTGTTCCACCACACCACCGAATAATGGATGATCGGCAGCAGCACCGTGCCCGCGACCCCGTAGATCGCCGGGATGCGGCCGTCGCCGCCGCGCTCCGCGTCGCCGCGGGCGAGCGCCAGATAGCCCAGATAGACGAAGAACAGCAGCAGCATCGACGTCAGCCGTCCGTCCCACTGCCACCACGTCCCCCAGGTCGGCCGTCCCCAGATCGCGCCGGTGGCGAGGCACACCGCCGCGAAGACCGCGCCCGGCGCGGCGATCGCCCGCGCGGCGACTCCGCCCAGCGGATGCCGCCAGACCAGCAGCGCGATGCTCGACAGCGCGATCCCGCTCCATCCGCCCATCCCGAGCCAGGCCGAGGGGACGTGGATGTACATGATCCGCACCGTCTCGCCCTGGAGATAGTCGGGCGGCGTCCGCGTCAGCCCGCCCCAGGCCCCGAACGCCACCAGCGCGACGCCCAGCCAGAACAGCAGCGGCGTCAGCGGCCTCGCGATCTTCACGAAGCGAGCCGGATTGGCGAGGGCATGGAGCGCAGGCATGACCACGGATTAAGCGATCGGGAGCGCTTGCGATAGCCTCGCCCAAGACGGCGGGAACGGGCCGCTTGCCAAGGCGCTGCCGCGGGATCAAAGCCCGCCCGCTTACCAAAGGGGCGAGTCTCAGATGCCATCCCTCGCCGACGCGGACGCCGCGCCGACCGACCACGCGCCGCACGGCAAGACGCTCTGGCTGGCGCTGGGCGCGCTGGGCGTCGTGTTCGGCGACATCGGCACCAGCCCGCTCTACGCGCTGCACGAGACGTTCGCCGGACATCACACGATGCCGGTCGACGGCCTGCGCGTCCACGGCGTGATCAGCATCGTCTTCTGGACGATGCTGCTGATCGTCACGGTCAAGTATGTGATGATCATGATGCGCGCCGACAACAAGGGCGAGGGCGGCAGCCTGTCGCTCCTCGCGCTGATCTCCCGCGCCTCCGGCCCCGGTCGATGGACCGCGGGGTTGACCGTGCTCGGCATCTTCGCGACCGCGCTGTTCTTCGGCGATGCGATGATCACGCCGGCGGTGTCCGTCCTTTCGGCGATCGAGGGGCTGGAGACGCTCGATCCGCGCTTCGCCCGCTACGTCATCCCGCTGGCGGTGGCGGTCGTGGTCGCGCTTTTCGCCATCCAGAAGCACGGGACCGAGCGGGTCGGCCAGCTGTTCGGCCCGGTCATGCTGGTCTATTTCGTCGTGATCGCGGTATTGGGCGCGATCTCGATCGCCGCGACTCCCTCGATCCTCCAGAGCCTGTCGCCGCTTTGGGGCGCACGGTTCATCCTTCACGATCCCGGTCTTGCCTTCCTCGCACTCGGTTCGATCGTCCTGTCGGTGACCGGTGCCGAGACGCTCTACGCCGACATGAGCCACTTCGGGCGGCAGCCGATCCGGCTCGCGTGGCTGGTGGTCGCCTTTCCGACGCTGATGCTCAACTATCTGGGGCAGGGCGCGCTCCTGCTGCGCGCGCCGGCCGCGGTCGAGAGTCCCTTCTACCTGTTGGCGCCCGAGGCGTGGCGGCTGCCCCTCGTGATCCTGGCGACGCTCGCCACGGTGATCGCGAGCCAGGCGGTGATCACGGGCGCCTTCTCGGTCGTGCGCCAGGCGGTCCAGCTCGGCCTGTTCCCGCGGCTTTCGGTCGAGCACACGAGCGAGCATGCCGAAGGCCAGATCTATCTGCCGCTGGTCAATTGGGGGCTGCTGGTCGCGGTGGTGATGCTGGTGCTCACCTTCCGCAGCTCGTCGAACCTCGCTTCCGCTTATGGCATCGCGGTGACGGGGACGATGCTGATCACGACGGTGATGCTCGCGGTCGTGCTCCGCCGGCTGTGGCACTGGCCACTGCCCGCGGCCGTCGCGCTGATCGCGGTGTTCGCGATCGTCGACGGCACCTATTTTGCCTCCAACCTGACCAAGTTCGTCGACGGCGGCTGGTTCCCGCTGCTGGTCGCCGCGATCGCCTTCACGATGCTGACCACCTGGGCGAAGGGCCGCGCGCTGATGCGCGCGCGGTTCGAGGCGGCGAACATGCCCGTCCCGATCTTCGCCAAGTCGGTCGAGAAGAGCGTCCACCGCGTGCGCGGCACCGCCATCTACCTGACGTCGACGACCGAGGGCGTCCCGCCCGCGCTGCTGCACAATCTGAAGCACAACCAGGTGCTGCACGAGCAGGTGCTGCTGGTGACGGTGTCCGTGCTCGACATCCCCCGCGTCTCTCCGCCGGAGCGGGTGGAGGTGTCCGACCTGGGCACCGGCATGAAGCGCGTCCGCCTGCGCTTCGGCTTCGTCGAGGAACCCGACATCCCCGCCGCGCTCGCCGCCGCCGCGGACCGGATCGGCCCGCTGCCGCAGATGACGACCAGCTACTTCCTCTCGCGCCAGACGGTGATCGCGAGCGACCGCCCGGGCATGGCGCTGTGGCGCGAGCATCTGTTCGGCTGGATGGTGCGCAATTCGGCGAGCGCGATGGAGTTCTTCAACCTGCCGGTGAACCGGGTCGTCGAGTTGGGGAGCCAAGTGCAGATTTGAAGACGGGTTGAGATCCTTGGTGGACCTCCGCGATCATGGTATCCAATCCTGATGAACGTTCACGCTCCTGTACGGAGCCGCCGTCCCATCGGACTGAAAGCGCGTGACTTCCTGATGCTTAAGGAAAGCGGCGCGTTTCAGAAGACGTGGCGCGCCGAACTGCTCGACGGCGAGCTCTTCGGCAGCCCGCGACCGGACGACGGGGGCGAGCCCGAGAGCGACGAATACGTCCGCTTCAAGCTTACGGTGGAGCTTTATCATTTGCTCGACGCGGCGGGTGCGTTCGCGGATCACCAGGCGACGGAACTGATCGACGGTGAGGTCTACGCGATGAGTCCCCAGCACCGACAGCACGGCTTTGTGAAGGACGAGATCGCTTACCGCCTTCGTCGCGCCGTCGAAGCGATCGGATCGCCGCTGAGCGTTGCGACCGAACAGTCGGTCTGGATCAGCCCGACCAGCGAACCCCAACCGGACATCATCCTGACGAGCGAGCCTCGTGGGGTGGGTCCGATCCCGGCCAAGTCGGTGGCGCTTTTGTGCGAGATTTCATTCTCTACGATCGAGTTCGATCTCGGTCAGAAGGCCGTCGTCTACGCGGCAGCCGGTGTATCGGAATACTGGGTCGCTGACGTCGCTGAGCGGGTGATCCACCGGATGTGGTCGCCCGTCGAAGACACCTTCGAGAAAGAGGCCGAGATCTCGTTTGGGGAGGAGCTGACATCGGCGACGATCGCAGGCCTGACGATCGACACGTCCGGTCTGTAAGCAATCGAGCGAGCGCTCACCGTCCTCGCCAGTAATCAAATGCCCGCCCCTGGAGCTCGCGGACGAATCTCGCCGCCTCCGGCCCCTCCCACTCGCCGTCATAGCCGTGCGCGTCGCGCGCACCGGCCCACCAGCCCTGCCCCGGCAGCCGGTCGCTCTCGCGCACCACCAGCACCGCGAGCGGCGGTTCGCCCGAAGCGGTCGCGGCCTCGTCGATCGCGTCGAGCGTCTTGCACACCGCGCGCATCTTCGGCCGGGTGAAGCGATGCCCGAGATCGCGGAGCAGCTCCGAATAGCTCACCGCCCGCCCCTCGCGCGCGGCGGCGACGAGCAGCGCGCGGATGCGGGGGATGTCGGCAAGCGAGCCGGGGCCGGTCTCGGCGGGGATAATGCCCTCCTCCTCCAGCCAGCGCGACAGCGTGCCTCCGGCGAGATCGGAAGACTGGGACATGAGGCTAACGTGTTATCCTAGATGCGACCTGCCGTAGTTCCACTTCCCGATCGGGATTCCTCATCAAGTCGCTCGTGTCCGCGATACCCTGCATAGCCTCACCGAAGGCCGAAGATTTCAGCCGCCGACTGACAACTAGTCTGCGCGCGGAGGTGGTGGTGTGACCCTGAGCGCGCAACAAATCGACCGACAGACTTTCACCCTTGCTGAGGACAGGTTTGCCGTCGCGAACCCACATCCAGCGATTCCAAAGCGTGCCCGCCAGCCAAAACGACAGGATGAAAGAGGAGATCACGACGACAGCGTAGGCAACGGCCAGCATGTTTCCCCCTTCCGAAGCGTGTCAGTGAACTACCGCGTCAGCTTCTTGTACGCCAGCCGCGTCGGCCGATCCGCCGCGTCGCCCATGCGGCGGCGCTTGTCCTCCTCGTAGCTCTCGTAATTGCCCTCGAACCATTCGACGTGGCTGTCGCCCTCGAACGCCAGGATATGGGTGCACAGGCGATCGAGGAAGAAGCGGTCGTGGCTGATGACCACGGCGCAGCCCGCGAAGGTCTCCAGCGCCTCCTCCAGCGCGCGCAGCGTCTCGACGTCCAGATCGTTGGTCGGCTCGTCGAGGAGGAGGACGTTGCCGCCCTCCTTGAGCATCTTGGCCATGTGCACGCGGTTGCGTTCGCCGCCGGACAATTGCCCGACCTTCTTCTGCTGGTCCGGCCCTCGGAAGTTGAACGCGCCGACATACGCGCGCGTCCCCAGCTCCTGCTTGCCGAAGCGGAACACCTCCAGCTTGTCGCTGATCTCCTCCCAGACGTTCTTGTTCGGATCGAGGTCGTCGCGCGACTGATCGACATAGCCGAGCTTGACGGTCGAGCCGACCTCGATCGAGCCGCCGTCGGGCTGTTCCTGTCCGGTGATGAGCTTGAACAGCGTCGACTTGCCCGCGCCGTTCGGCCCGATCACGCCGACGATCCCGCCCGGCGGCAGGGTAAAGTCCAGCCCCTCGAACAGCAATTTGTCGCCATAGGCCTTGGACAGCCCCTTGGCCTCGATCACCTTATTGCCGAGCCGTTCGGGGATCTGGATCAGGATCTGCGCCTTGCCGGCGACGCGATTCTCCTGGCTCTCCATCAGCTGCTCGAAGTTGCGGATGCGCGCCTTGGACTTGGTCTGGCGCGCCTTGGGGGTCTGGCGCATCCAGGCGAGCTCGTCGGCGATCGCCTTCTGCTTGCCCTGCTCCTCGCGCTCCTCCTGCTCGAGCCGCTTGGCCTTCTTCTCCAGATAGCCCGAATAATTGCTCTCGTAGGTGTAATACCGCCCGCGATCGAGCTCGAGCACCCAGTTGACGACGTTGTCGAGGAAGTAGCGGTCGTGCGTCACCAGGATGACGTTGCCGGCATATTCCTTCAGGTAGTTCTCCAGCCACGACACGCTCTCGGCGTCGAGATGGTTGGTCGGCTCGTCGAGGAGCAGGATGTCGGGCTTCTCGAGCAGCAGCTTGCACAGCGCGACGCGGCGTTTCTCGCCGCCGGACAGGTTGGTGACGGCGCTGTCGCCCGGCGGGCAGCGCAACGCCTCCATCGCCTGTTCGAGCTGCGAATCGAGCGTCCAGCCGTCGACCGCGTCGATCTTGGCCTGGAGCTCGCCCATCTCCTCCATCAGCTTGTCGAAGTCGGTGTCGTCCTGCGGATCGCCCATCTCGGCGGAGATCGCGTTGAACCGGTCGACCAGGTCCGCGACCGGGCGGACGCCGTCCTTGACGTTGCCCATCACGTCCTTGGTCGGATCGAGCTGCGGCTCCTGCGCCAGGTAGCCGACGCGGATGCCTTCCGCCGCCCAGGCCTCGCCGACGAAATCGGGGTCCATGCCGGCCATGATCTTCATCAGCGTCGACTTGCCGGCGCCGTTGGGGCCGATGATCGCGATCTTGGCGCCGTGGATGAACTGGAGGTGGACGTTGTTGAGCACGGGCTTGTTCGCGCCCGGGAAGGTCTTGGTCAGACCCTTCATGACGTAGGTGTACTGGACGGCCATCGGTGGAGCGGCTCGCTTTCTGAGGCTGAAAATCGCTGGAAATGCGTGCGCGCATGTAGTGCCGCGCCGCAACGTTGGCAAACGGCGGGATGGGTCCTACGCGCACCGCATGATCCGACCGCTCCTCCCCCTCGCCATCGTCGCCACGCCCGCGCTCGCGCAGGCCGCGCCGCCGGCACCGCCACCCACCGCCGCGCCCACGGTGATCCCGCCCGCGCCGGTCGACCCGAAGGTCCTCGCGCTCCAGCAGAAGGCGCTCGCCGACGGCACGGCCTGGGACATCGTCGAGGGGCTCACGACCGAGATCGGTCCGCGGATGACCGACGGCTCGCCGGCCCAGGCGCGGGCGCGCGACTGGGCCGTGGCGAAGCTCAGGGCGCTAGGGTTCCGCAACGTGCGGGTCGAGCCGTACACGCTCACGAAGCCTTGGGAACGCGGCTTGGAGACCGCCGAGGTCGTCGCTCCCTTCCCGCAGCCGCTCCGGCTGACCGCGCTGGGCAACTCGGGCGCGACGCCAGCGGACGGGTTGACGCTGCCGGTCGTCGTCTTCGCGAGCTACGCCGATCTCCAGCGCGCGCCGGAGGGCAGCCTGACGGGCAAGATCGCCTATATCGGCAACGGGATGGTCGCGACGCAGGATGGGTCGAGCTACGGCGCTTATGGCTCCGCACGCTTCACCGGCCCGGCCGTCGCGGCGAAGAAGGGCGCGGCGGCCGTCCTCATCCGCTCGATCGGGTCCGATCACGGTCGCGGCCCGCATGCGGGGAACACCAACTTCGCGGCGGGAACCCGGCCGATCCCCGCCGCGGCGCTGTCGGTGGCGGACGCCGAGAACCTGGAGCGGATGGCGGCGCGGGGAAAAACGATCACCGTCCATCTCACGCTCACGCCGCAGTTCGCCCCGGCCCGGCTGTCGGGGAACGTCGTCGCGGAGGTGCCTGGAACGGACACGGACGCGGGCGTCGTGTTGATCGGCGGGCATCTCGACAGCTGGGACCTGGGCACCGGCGCGATCGACGATGCCTCGGGGGTGGCGATCACCACCGCCGCCGCCAAGCTGATCCTCGATCGCGCGCGACCGCCCCGTCGCACCATCCGCGTCGTCTGGTTCGGGGACGAGGAGACCGGCGGGCACGGCGGCGAAGCCTATGCCAAAGCGCATGGCGGCGAGCGGCACGCGATGGCCGCGGAATCCGATTTCGGCGCCGATCGGGTGTGGCGCGTCCAGACCGGGTTCGTGGCCACCGCGACCGCCGTCGCCGACCGGTTGGCGGCGGCGCTGGCGCCGCTCGGCGTCGTCCGCGGCTCAGGCACGCCCAACGGCGGCACCGACGTCGAGCCGGCAATCGCGGCAGGCGCGCCCGCGGTAGACCTGAACCAGTCCGGACTGCGCTACTTCGATTACCATCACACGCCCGAGGACACCCTCGACCGGATCGATCCGGAGCAGCTCCGCCAGAACGTCGCGGCCTGGGCGACCATGCTGGCGGTGGTCGCCGACGCCCCCGAGACGCTGATCCCCGCCAGCCCCGCCAACGCCTCGTCGCGGCCGTGAACCCGTCCACCGCTCGCCGCAAACATGACGCAAATGGGTTTGACGCCTCGTTCGGCTGCGCTATTGGCGAAACTTCGCGGCGGCAAAGGGGTCGGGCGCGAGAGACGCTTTGTGTGGGGAGCCACTGAATGAAGAAGATCGCGCTTGTCGCTGTCGCCGCCGGACTGATGTCGGTCGCCGCTTGCAACCGGACGCCCACCGAGGCCGCCGCGGACAACGTGTCCGACAACATGGAGGCTCAGGCCGACAATCTCGGCGCGATGGCCGATAACGCGACCGGCGCCGACGCCGCCGCGCTGACCAACGCTTCCGAGAACATGGAAGATCAGGCCGACGCGGTCGAGAATTCGGTCGAAAACACCTCGATGTAATCTCCGCCCGCGCGGAGTTCTGACCTGACAAGGGGATACCACATGAAGAAGTTTGCACTCGTCGCCGTCGCCGCCGGCCTGATGTCCGTCGCCGCCTGCTCGAAGTCGCCGGAAGCGGCCGCGGTCGAGAACAACGCCGACATGATGGCGGACAACATGGACGCGATGGCCGACAACATGTCGGACATGTCGAACACCACCGCCAATCCGCTGGCGGAGGACAACACCGAGGCGGCCGCAGAGAACCTGCACGACGCGGCGGACAACGTCCGCGACGCCGGCGAGGACGCTGCCGACAACAAGTGATCGAAGGGAGCTCCGGATCGACGATCCGGAGCTCCTTTTCATGCCGGCCCGGACGGGCGCGCCCGTTCGTACGGGCCACATCGGATGGCCACGTCATGCGTCTGCTCTCGTTCTCTGCCGCGACCGCCGCCGCGCTGCTTCTGGTATCGGCCTGCTCGAAGGAGCCGAAAGCCGGATCCACCGCCGCCAACGCGGATGCGATGGCCGACCAGCTCGAGGCGAAGGCCGACAATTACGAGATGCTGGCGGACAATTCCGCCGACACGGGTACGGCGACCCAACTCGAGAACGCATCCAGCACGCTGGATGACGAGGCCGCCAATCTTCGCGCGCAGGCGAACCCGAAGGACGCGATGAAATAGCGTCGGGTCCGCGAAGACCTAAGTGCCGCCTCGCCAGATCCTCAGCCGCGTCTGCGGCGATACGCCGCCCTGGTGTGTCGGACAGCTCCGGTAGCGGAAGCGCCGGTCCAGACAGATCCAGACCTCGTCCAGCCATCCGCCCGGCCGCGTGCTGATCCGCATCCCGGAGGCGCGCAGCCCAGGATTGACGCGCGCGATCGCGGTCGCCAGCCCGGCCGCAGTCAGCGGCCGGCGCGACAAGGCGTCCATCGCCGGATAGCGCAGCCGCGCGTAGAGACCAGTGCTGCGGGCGAAATAACTTGCCGGGGTGGCGCCCGGGACGCAGGTGCCGTGCTTCGCCCATTCGTGCTGGATCAACTGCGCCGACGGCGTCGCGCAGAGCGCGCCCTTCACCACGGCCTCGGCGAGCAAGCCGGTCGGGCGACAATATTGGGGCCAAACCTTCCCCTGCCCATCCGGCCAGAGTCCGTGCAGCACGAAACCAAATCGACGGCCGCCGCCGCATTGGAAGGCCGCTGACGGCTGGTCCCGCTTGGTGCGACAGAACTCGGGCGACCAGCTGATCGCAAGCGT
Organism: Sphingomonas sp. SP6; assembly: GCF_058313435.1. NCBI lineage: Bacteria > Pseudomonadati > Pseudomonadota > Alphaproteobacteria > Sphingomonadales > Sphingomonadaceae > Sphingomonas > Sphingomonas sp. SP6. The sequence continues at coordinate 676,674 of NZ_JBZFLG010000001.1, read as the reverse complement.
ATAGCCGCCGATCGGCAGCAGGCGGCGCGGCTGATCCGCACTCGGCAGGTCGGGCCGGAGCTGGGGCAGCATCGACGGGACGGCGCAGCCATCGCTTTGGGCAAGGGCCTGCGCCGGAGCGAGGAGCGCCACCGCGGCGAGCGCCCGCCTCACGGCTGCGCCTCCGCCGTATCCGGTTCGCCGAACCAGTCGCGCGCGCCGTCGCCGAAGAGCACGATCGCCCCGGCGATCCCGAGCCCAGACGAGAGCAGCTGGAGCAAGGTCGCGGGAAGCGACAGCGCGCGCCCGGCGACCAGGCCGACCCCGGTCAGCACCAGCACCCCGGCGGAGAGCACCGCGACGAATACGATCCCCGCGCGGGCGACCTGACTGCGCCGATGGGCCGCCCCCCACCACAGTGCCAGGCTGATGACGAGGACCAGCGCAAAGCCGGCGGGGACCAGCCACTCGTAACCAGCAAGCGCGGACCTGCCCGCGATCAGCCGTCGCCGCTCGTCCCATGACAATGCGGCGCCGATCAGCCAAGCCGCGGTCGATGCCAGGTAGAGCCGGTCGAACATACGGATGACGGGCGGTCTGGTCATCGTGCTTCCCCCATGAAGTCCAGCCCGACGTCGGCCGCGGGAGCGGACTGGGTCAAGCGGCCGACGCTGATGTAGGTGACGCCCGTCTCGGCGATCGCGCGGATGGTCTCGAGCGTCACCCCGCCCGACGCCTCGGTGGGCACGCGCCCGGCGACCAATGCGACCGCCTCGCGCAGCACCGGGGGCGGCATGTTGTCGAGCAGCAGATGGGTCGCGCCCGCGCCCAGCGCAGGCGCGATCTGGTCCAGGTGGTCGACCTCGACGATGACTCGCGCGATCCCGGCGTCGACCGCGCGCCGCACCGCCTCCCCGACTCCGCCCGCGACCGCGACGTGATTGTCCTTGATCATCGCCGCGTCCCAGAGCCCCATGCGGTGGTTCTGCGCGCCGCCCATGCGGGTCGCATATTTCTCCAGCACGCGCAGGCCCGGCAGCGTCTTGCGCGTGTCGAGCAGCGTCGCGCCGGTCCCGGCGATGGCGTCGACGTAGCGCCGCGTCAGCGTCGCGATCCCCGACAGATGCTGGACGGTGTTGAGCGCCGACCGCTCCGCCGTCAGCATCCCCCGCGCCCGCCCCGACAGCCGCATCAGGTCGGTCCCCGCCGGCACCTGCTCGCCCTCCCCGACCAGCCGCTCGATCCGGACCTCGGGATCGAGACGGCGGAAGAACGCCTCGGCGATCTCCAGCCCCGCGACGACGATCGCGTCGCGCGTGTCCATCACGCCGGCGAACCGCTCGTCCGCGGGGATCACCGCGGCGGAGGTGATGTCCCCTGCCTCGCCCAGATCCTCGGCGAGCGTCGCGGCGACGAAGACGTCCAGATCGAAGCCGGCGATCATGGCAACGTCTCGCTGGGGTCGACGCCCCAGAGCCGACCGGCCTCGACATAGCCCGCCTGCCCCTTCACATCGAGCCGGCACCAGCCGCCGCCGCACTGGCTGAGCCGGCCGACGACGCCGGGCTCGGCGCGCCAGACGACCCGGGCGCCGGGCGTCGGCCGCTCGCGCAGGTCAGCGATCTCGCGACGCACGTAGCCGGTGCGCGCCTCCGACAGCAGATTGGCGAGCATCCAGCCTTGCGTCCCGTCGGGGTCCTCGACCTTGCGCCATTCCTTGAACACCGCGACCACCTTCACCGGCAGGTCGGCGCGGACGTAGAGCCAGCTCGCCGGATAGGTCCTGCCCGGCCCGGTCCGCATCCGCGCGCGGCCGGCGGAGATCGAGGCGTAATAGGGCGGCGTCTTCTTCGCCTGCGCGAACGCCACATCGCTGCCGACCAGCGCGAGGAGGGCTAGCGCCCCGATCATCCGCCGCATACCAATTCCCTTCAAGCCCCGCTCTAGCCCGCCTGTGCGCCGCATCAACCGCGTTGACGCCTCCCGCCGCCTTCGCCAAGTCGCGGGGCATGGCCGATCCTCGTCGCTGCCCCAACCCCAAAGTGGTCGTCACCCGCGAGCTGGCGGACGCGACGATGGACCGGATGGCGGCTCTGTTCGAGGCGGACCTGAACCGCGACGACCGCCCCCTCACCCGCCCCGAGCTGGAGGCGGCGGTGGCGGAGTGCGACGTGCTGGTGCCGACGGTCACCGATTCGATCGACGCCGACCTGATCTCCGTCGCCGGACCCCGACTCAAGCTCATCGCCAACTTCGGCGCCGGCGTGAACCACATCGACCTGGCGGCGGCGCGCGCCCGGGGCATCCTCGTGACCAACACGCCGGGCGTCCTGACCGAGGACACCGCCGACATGACGATGGCGCTGATCCTCTCTGTGCCGCGGCGGCTGGCGGAGGGCGAGAAACTGGTCCGATCGGGCGAATGGCGTGGGTGGAGCCCGGGCGGGATGCTCGGGCACCGGATCGGCGGCAAGGCGCTGGGGATCGTCGGCATGGGGCGGATCGGCCAGGCGGTGGCGCGGCGCGCACGGGCGTTCGGGCTGAGCGTCCATTACCATAACCGCCACCGTCTCCCCAAGGTGGTGGAGGCGGAGCTGTCCGCGCAGTGGCATCCCAACCTCGACGAGATGCTGGCGAACATCGACATCCTGACGATCCACACGCCCCTGAACGCGGACAGCCGCGACCTGATCGATGCGAGCCGCATCGCGCTGCTGCGCCCGCACGTCTTCCTCATAAACGCCAGCCGCGGCGGGATCGTCGACGAGGATGCGATGGTCGCGGCGCTGGAAGCGGGGCGGCTCGCCGGCGCCGGGCTGGACGTCTGGCGGCACGAACCCGCGATCGATCCGCGGCTGCTCGCCCTCCCCAACGTGGTGATGACCCCGCACATGGGCTCCGCCACCTACGAGGGCCGGATCGCGACGGGAGAGAAGGTGATCGCCAACATCCGCATGTGGGCCGACGGCCATCGCCCGCCGGACCAGGTGCTGGAGGGTTGGGCTTAGTCTTCTTCGGTGCGGCGGCAGGCGCCGCCGAGTTCCGACGGCCGAGGGTGGGGTCTGCCGTCGGCTCGCAAGTCGTCATTCACCGCGTCGCCAAGCCCGACAGCCGCGGCCCGAGGAAGTCCAGCACCGCGCGCACCCGCGGCACATGCCGCACCCGTTCATGGGTGAGCAGCCACACGCCGCGGCGGGGGATGTCGGGCGAGGGCGACAGGCAGCGGATCAATTCGGGCTCGCGGTCGGCGACCAGGCAGGGAAGCGCGGCGAGCCCCGCCCCGGCGCGCACCGCCGACAGCAGCCCCGCCGACGAGCCCAGGTGCATCGTCACCGCCGCCTCCAACCCGTTCTCGGCAAGCCAGGCGCGGTACATCTCCCAGACCTTGGGTTCGCCGCCGCCGATGAAGGCATGGCCAAGCAGCTCGGCACGGCGCCGCGGGCATCCGTGCGCGGCGGCATAGTCGCGGCTGCAATAGACCGTCCAATGATCGTCGGCGATCTTGCGCCCGACCAGCCCGGCGCCGGTCGGCTGCGCGATCGTGCGGATCGCCACATCGGCCTCGCCGCCGGCGAGATCGGCGAGCCCATCCCCGGTGTCGAGCTCGATGCGCACGCCCGGATGCGCGTCGTGCAGATCGCGGAGCAGCGGCGGCAGGATGGTGATCGCGATCAGCGAGCCGGCGGAGAGCCGCACCGTCCCGCTCGCGTCGCGCCCGAGCGCGCCCGCCGCGGCGTCGAACCCCGAGGCCGCCGCCTCCATCACCGCGGCCTGCGGCAGGAGCGCGGTCCCAGCCTCGGTCAGCGCATAGCCCGCCTGCCGCCGCTCGAACAGGGCGCAGCCGAGGCGCGCCTCCAGCGCCGCGACCCGGCGCGCGGTCGTGGTCTGGCTGACCCCCAGCACGCGCGCGGCGGCGAGCGTGCTGCCGGCGCGCGCGACCGCGAGGAAGTGGCGGATGTCGTCCCATTCGTTCACAAGCGCCTCCCTGCGCCCCACGCGCGGTCGGCGCATCCTGCACCTTTGCAGAATGGCTGCGCAACATCGTTGCTGTTCGCAACTGACTTATCGGCCTATCTCCCGGGCATGGCCGATCGCGGCCATCTTCAGGAGACAGACGATGAAGACGATCCTCGTCGCCGCGGCGCTGGCCGCGGCGTGGAGCGGCGCGCCCGCGACCGCCCGGACCAACCCCGTCGCGACCGCCCGCGTCGCGGTCCACGACCTCGACCTCAGCCGCCGTGCGGACGTCGCCACCCTCGATCGCCGGCTTGCCCTGGCTGCGCGCCGCGTGTGCACCGACGGCATCTCGGCGGTGTACGGCGGCTATGCGGCAGCGAAGAGCTGCGAACGCGCCACGCGGCGCATGGTCACCGCCCAGCGCGATGCCGCGATCGCGGCCGCAACGGACGTGGCGCTGGCGGCGCGGTGAGGGTCTGCCGTCCGCGGCGCGGCGGCGTCCCGCACGCCGGGTCGCGCCTTACCGCGTGGCGTTGTACTTCAGCTGGGCGTCGGTGAGCTGGAAGCCGATCAGCGCCTCGAAGGTCGCCTTGAGCACCGCATCGCGGATCTCGGGCCGGGCGAGCGGGTCGAGCGCGGCGTCCTCCTCCCCGGCCTTGCGCTTGCGGGTCAGCGTGTCGCGGGCCTCCTTGGGGAGCGTCGCCGCGGCGCGGTTGACGAAGGCAGCGCCCTTGCCGGTCCCCGTCGCCACCGCCTGCCCGGCGTCGAAATGGAGCGCGACCTGGCTCACCCGCTTCGACACGACCTGGCTGCCGCCGCGCACGACGGTGATGAAGTAGGGCAGCGACACGTCGCGCGCGGCGTCGGCGCGGGTGCGGCGGGCGCGGACGTCGAAGGTCGCCTGGGTGACGACCTGCTCGCCGCTGTCGTCGCAGGTCGAGCGCAGGTTGCTGATCGTCGCCGTGACGTCAATCGCCGATTCGAGGCGGCTCGTCGGCGGATCGAACAGGGTCACGTCGCCGGTGCCGGCCGGGATCGCGACCGTCGGACAGGCGGTGCGGACGGCAGTGATCCCGCCCGACGGATCGATATCCCCCGAGCGCGCGCAGGCGGCCAGCCCGAGGAGCAGGAGGGGAGCGGCGCGCAGGGTCACGAGGGCAAAGCCTTTCACGTAGGATCGCCGCCGCCATAAGCGCCTTCCCGCCGCGCGCGCAATCGGCTAGGCGGCGTAGGACATGACCAAGCCGTCCCTGGAGCTCGTGATCGCCGCCCCGCGCGGCTTCTGCGCCGGCGTCGACCGCGCCATCCACATCGTCGAGCTGGCGATCCTGAAGCACGGCGCGCCCGTCTATGTTCGCCATGAGATCGTTCACAACAAGTTCGTCGTCGACGCGCTGAAGGCGAAGGGCGCGGTGTTCGTCGAGGAGCTGGACGAGGTGCCCGACGGCGCGCCGGTGGTGTTCTCCGCTCACGGCGTGCCGAAGTCGGTGCCGGCGGACGCCGAGACGCGCGGGCTCGATTATCTCGATGCGACCTGCCCCCTGGTCTCCAAGGTCCACCGCCAGGCCGAGCGGCTGAACGAGCATGGGCGGCACATCGTGTTCATCGGCCATGCCGGCCATCCCGAGGTGATCGGCACGCTGGGCCAGCTGCCGCCGGGCGCGATGACGCTGCTGGAAACGGTCGAGGACGTCGCCTCGTTCACCCCCGCCGACCCGGACAATCTCGCCTTCCTCACCCAGACGACGCTGTCGGTCGACGACACCGCGGCGATGGTCGAGGCGCTCCGGGCCAAGTTCCCGAGCATCCAGGGTCCGCGCGGCGAGGACATCTGCTACGCCACCTCGAACCGCCAGGCGGCGGTGAAGGCGATCGCGGGCGAGGTCGACGCGCTGCTGGTGATCGGCGCGACCAACTCGTCGAACTCGATGCGGCTGGTCGAGGTGGCGGAGCGCAACGGCACCCGCGCGCGGCTGATCCCGCGCGCCGACTGCCTCGACTGGAGCTTCATGGACGGCGTCGAGCGGCTGGGCATCAGCGCCGGGGCCTCTGCGCCCGAGTTGCTGGTCCGCGAACTCGTCGACCTGCTCTCGACACGGTACGACATCCGCGAGCGCGAGGTCGAGACGACGCGCGAGACCATCGCGTTCAAGCTGCCGCGCGCGCTGGAGGCGACCGCCGCGGCGGCTTGAGGCGCCACCGCTTTCGGCTAGGAGGCGCGGGATGGCCGTCTACACCCATGTCTCCGCCGAAGCGTTGTCGGCCTTCCTCGCGCGCTACGACGTCGGCGAGCTGGTCAGCGCCAAGGGCATCGCCGAGGGCGTCGAGAACTCCAACTACCTCGTCGACACGACGCGCGGGCGGTTCATCCTGACGTTGTACGAGAAGCGGGTGGCGGCCGCCGACCTGCCGTTCTTCATGGCGCTGCTCGATCACCTCGCCGCCAAGGGCTTGCCGGTGCCGCCGGCGATCAAGGACCGGAACGGCGTCGAGATCCAGGAGCTGGAGGGACGGCCCGCGTGCCTGATCACGTTCCTGCCCGGCGTGTCGCTGTCGCATCCGACGCCGGCGCAGGCACGGGCGGCGGCCAGCGCGCTGGGTCGGATGCACCTGGCCGTGGTCGACTTCCCGCTTCAGCGCGGAAACTCCATGGGCCAGCCGACCTGGCAGTTTCTCTACGAACGCTGCGGGGCGAGCCTCGATCAGATCGCGCCGGGACTACACGACGACCTGGCCTACGCGATCCCCGATCTGGCCGCGACCTACGGTCGTGATGGGCTCGACCGCTGCGCGATCCACGCCGATCTGTTTCCAGACAACGTCCTCATGCTCGACGACCGGGTGACTGGGCTGATCGACTTCTACTTCGCCTGCACCGATATCCGCCTGTACGATCTGGCGGTGATGCACGCCTCCTGGTCGTTCGACGCAACCGGCGCCTTCTACGACGAGACGATCGGCGATGCGCTGATCGCGGGCTACTCGCAGCACTTCCCGCTCAGCGACGAAGACAGAAGTGGCTTCAACGATCTGGCGGTGGGCGCCTGCATCCGCTTCACGCTCTCGCGAGCGTGGGACTGGCTGAACACCCCCGCCGACGCGCTGGTCACTCGCAAGGACCCCCTCGCCTTCTGGCGGCGGGTTCGGGTCTATGATCCCAACCTCGCCAGTCTGATGGGGACGCTGGCATGACCGAACTCCCCCATGTCGAGGCGTTCACCGACGGCGCGTGCAAGGGCAATCCCGGTCCCGGCGGCTGGGGCGCCGTGCTGCGGATGGGCGAGCGCGAGAAGGAGCTTTCCGGGGGCGATCCGCATACGACCAACAACCGCATGGAGCTGACCGCTGCAATCGAGGCGCTGAACGCGCTCAAGAAGCCGTGCCGCGTCTCCATCTCCACCGACAGTCGCTACGTCATGGACGGGCTGACCAAATGGATCCACGGCTGGCGGAAGAACGGCTGGCGGACCGCCGACAAGAAGCCGGTCAAGAACGCAGAGCTGTGGCAGGCGCTCCTCGCCGCCGCCGAGCCGCACCGCGTCGAATGGAGCTGGGTCAAGGGCCACGCCGGCCACCCCGAGAACGAGCGCGCCGACAAGCTCGCGAGCGATGCGGCGGTCGCGGCGGGGCGGCGCGCCTGAACCGCGGAACCGGACTCGCCTGCCGCGCGCTCCGCTCACCAACCTTCGATCGGACAGAGCATGACCAAGACCGCCCTCATCGTCGGCGCCAGCGGTATCGTGGGGAGCGCCACCGCGGACCTGCTGGTGCGCGAGGGATGGACCGTCCATGGCCTCGCCCGCCGCGCGGTGGACCAGCCCGGCGTCCACCCGGTCGCCGCCGACCTCCGCGATGCACCCGCGACCGCGGCGGCGCTCGCCGGCGTCAATCCCGACGCGGTGTTCATCACCACCTGGCTGCGGCAGGACAGCGAGGCGGAGAACATCCGCGTGAACGCGGCGATGGTCCGCAATTTGCTGGACGGCCTGCCCAAACCGACAGGGCCACGCCACGTCGCCCTGGTCACTGGCCTCAAACACTATCTCGGCCCGTTCGAGGCCTATGGCAAAGGCGCGTTGCCGCAGACCCCGTTTCGCGAGGAGCAGGGCCGGCTCGACGTCGAGAACTTCTACTATGCGCAGGAGGACGAGGTGTTCGCCGCGGCGGCGCGCGACGGTTTGAGCTGGAGCGTCCACCGACCGCACACCGTGATCGGCAAGGCGGTGGGCAATGCCATGAACATGGGCACGACACTGGCGGCCTACGCCACGCTGTGCCGCGAGATCGGACGCCCGTTCACCTTTCCCGGCTCCCAGGCGCAATGGTCCTCGCTGACCGACATGACCGACGCCGGGCAGCTCGCGGCGCACCTGCTCTGGGCCACCGAGACCGAGGCCGCGCACGACCAGGCCTTCAACGTCGTCAACGGCGACGTCTTCCGCTGGCAGTGGATGTGGCGCCGCATTGCCGACTGGTTCGGAGTCGAGGCTGCGGCGTTCGACGGGACGGTCCGCCCGCTGGAGCGGCAGATGGCGGACGCCGCCGGCGTCTGGCGCGAGATCGCCGCGCGCGAGGGGCTCGCCGAACCCGACCTCTCCCGCCTCGCCTCCCCCTGGCACACCGACGCCGACCTGGGCCGCCCGATCGAAGTCGTGACGGACATGTCCAAGAGCCGGCGGCTGGGGTTCACCGGCTATGTGCCGACCGACGACGCCTTCTTCGCGCTGTTCGAGCGACTGCGCGCCGATCGGCTGATCCCCTAATCGTCGAACCCCACGAAGGTCGCCGCCTCGTGGACGGGACGGCGCTCGGACACGACCGCATTCGCCGGAAAGGTCTCGTCCGGCCAGCCGAGCGCGATACTCTTCATGATCACCTGATCGTCGGGGATGCCGGCATGTTCGCGCACGACCGGCGACTGCATGATGCCCTGGCTGTTGATGACGGTGCCGAGCCCGCGCGACCAGGCGGCGTTGACCAGCGCCGTCGCCACCGCGCCGCAATCGAACGGCGTGTCGTCGCTGCCGTCGACCGCCCGGTCATAGGTGATGATCACGCAGACCGGAGCGTCGAACTGGCGGAAGCCGCGCATCACCCAATCGTGCCGCATCTCCTTGTCGTCGCGCGCGATCCCCATGGCGGCGAAGAGCTGCTTGGCGACGCCGACCTGGCGATCGCGGTGCGCTCCGGCGAAGGCGACGCCGGTCCGGAACTCGCGCGAATGGGGGATGCCCGCGAGGTTGCGTTCGGTGTTGCCCTGCCGGATGCGCTCGAGCGGCTCGCCGGTGATGACATGGAAATGCCACGGCTGCGTGTTCATCGAGGAGGGTGCCCGCATCGCGAGCGCGAGCACGTCCTCGATCAACGCGCGAGGCACGGGCTTGGGCAGGTAGCCGCGGATCGAGCGGCGGCCGAGGACGACTTCGTCATAGGTCATGCGGGCAATCCTGCTTTGATATGGGAGGCGGTCAAGCGGCGGCGCGGTCCTCGAACAGCACCTTCAATTCGCGCTTGAGGATCTTGCCGTTGGCGTTCCTGGGGAGCGTTTCGGGCGTGAAGCGGATCGCGACCGGGACCTTGAACGCCGCCAGATGCTCGCGCACCCAGGCCTGCAGCTCGGCCTCGCTCGCGGCCGTCCCCGGAACGAGGTGGACGACCGCGGCCGGCTCCTCGCCGAGCTGGCGATGCGGCACGCCGACCAGCGCCGCGTCCATCACCGCCGGATGTGCGTAGAGGACGTTCTCGACCTCGCTCGAATAGATGTTCTCGCCGCCGCGGATCACGATGTCCTTGGCGCGGTCGACGATGAAGCAGAACCCCTCCTCGTCGACGCGCGCGAGGTCGCCCGTCCGCACCCAGCCGTCGACGAAGGTCGCCGCGGTCGCCTCGGGCTTGTTCCAATAGCCCTTCACGATCATCGGCCCGCGCGCCCAGAGTTCGCCGACCTCGCCCGGCGCGACCTCGCCCCCTTCGGGATCGGTCACCTTGAGGTCGGCGACGGCGACCGCGGGACCGCAGCTTTCGGGACGGGCGAGATAGTCCTCGCCGCCGTGGGTGGTGACCGTCGCCATCGTCTCGGTCATGCCCCAGCCGTTGGCGGGCATCGCCTTGAACTCGGCGGCGATCCGCCGGACCAGCTCGGGCGCGGAGGGCGCCCCGCCATAGCCGATCGATTCGAGGCTGGAGAGATCGTAACGGTCGCGGTCGGGATGCTCGAGCAGCTGCCAGGCGATCGTCGGCACGCCGCCGGTCGAGTTCACCCGCTCGCGCTCGATGATCTCCATCGCGCGCACCGGCTCGAACTTGCGGACGTAGATGTTGGTGTGGCCTGCGGCCATCGACCCCATCAGCCCGGCCGAGAGCGCGGTCGCGTGAAAGAGCGGAATCACCGTCAGCGCGACCTTGGGCGTCGGCTCGGGCAGCGGATCGCCCCGGCGCAGGACCATCCGCGCCATCGCGTAGCCGCTCGAGAAGATGTTGGTCGCGAAGTTGCGGTGGGTGCCGAGCGCGCCCTTGGGCCGGCCGGTGGTGCCGCTGGTATAGAGGATGCTCGCCTCGTCGTCGGGCGCGAGATCGACGTCGGGCAGCTCGCGCGGCGGCAGCGTCGCCCAGCTCTCCGGCGTGCCGATCACCGACTCGATCCGCTCGACACCCTCGACCGGCGCGGCGGCGCGGGAGACGAGGACGCGGGCGAGATCGGGCAGGTCGGCGCGGTGCGACACAATCCGAGCCCAGCGCTCGTCGTCGCAGACCAGCACCTTCGCGCCCGAATCGGACAGACCGTAGGCGAGTTCCTCGCCCGTCCACCAGGCGTTCAGCGGCACCGCGATCGCGCCGAGCACGGTCGTGGCGAAGAAGGCGACGACCCATTCCGGCAGGTTGCGCATCGCGATCGCCACGCGGTCGCCCTTGACGACGCCGTGCGTCTGGAAGTCCGCGGCGAGCGTTGCGATCGCCCGGAACTGCGCCTCGTAGCTGACGCGCTCGTCCTCGAAGATCGTCGCAAGCCGTTCGCCGTGGCTGCGCGAATGCGCGACCAGCGCGCCAAGATGGGGCGGCGCGTTCTTCCACACGCGCGTCGCGCAGCCGCGAATCTCCACCGTCTCCATCTCGAACCGCGATCCCGGCGCGGTCAGCACGCCGCGGACCTGATCCATCGACATGGCCGGAAAGGTCGGGGAAGCGGTGGACACGGGCGAACTCTCCGAAAAACGGGTTTGTCGGAGCCACGGTTAGGATTGATTCGCGTGACGCTCAAGGCGATAGGGTTCGAACGTTTCGAAGGCGGGGTACGGAGAGGCATGACAATCGCGACGCCCGGATCATATGGCTTCGACGCCAGCCGCCTGGCGCGGGTCGACGCCTTTCTGAAGGATCGTTACCTCGATACCGGCGCCTTCGCGAACGCGCAGCTGCTCGTCGCCCGCGAGGGCGAGATCGTGCATTTCTGGTCGGCGGGCCAAGCGCGCGAGGACAGGGCTGGCGAGATCGACGAGGGATCGCTGTTCCGCATCGCCAGCATGACCAAGCCGATCACCTCGGTCGCGTTCATGATGCTGGTCGAGGAGGCCAAGGTCGCGCTCGACACTCCGGTCCACCACGTTCTCCCCGAGTTCAAGCGGCTGGGCGTCTATAACGGCGGCGGCGCGGGGGTGCCGTTCGTCACCCGCCCGACGACCGAGCCGATGCGGATGGTCGATCTGCTCCGGCACACGTCGGGGCTGACCTACGGCTTCCAGAACCGCTCCAACGTCGACGCGGCGTACCGCGAGGGCAAGCTGGAAAGTTGGCACGGCAACCACGACCTCGACTCGTTCGTCGCCGCGCTCGCCAAGGTGCCGCTGGAGTTCTCGCCGGGCGAGAGCTGGAACTATTCGGTCGCGACCGACGTGCTGGGCGCGGTGGTCCAGCGCGTATCGGGGATGCCGCTGGAGGAGTTCTTCCGCACCCGCGTCTTCGCGCCGCTCGGGATGCACGACACCTTCTTCACGGTGCCCGCCGACAAGCTGGACCGGCTGACCGACTGCTACACCCTCCCCGATCCGGTGAACGCGCCGACCGAGCGGGTGATGTTCGATCGCGCCGCCGAGACGATGTGGGGAACCCCGTTCAAGCTCGTCTCCGGCGGAGGCGGGCTGGTGTCGACCGCGCTCGACTATCACCGCTTCTGTACGATGTGCCTGAACGGCGGCGAGTTGGACGGCGCGCGCATCCTCGGTCGCAAGACGATCGACCTGATGACGCGGAACCACCTGCCCGGCGGCGCGGACCTGACCGCGATGTCGAAGTCGCTGTTCAGCGAGACGCAGAACGCCGGCACCGGCTTCGGCCTGGGGTTCGCGGTGACGATCGACGTCGCGCGCTCGATGATGCCTGGCTCGGTCGGCGAATATTATTGGGGCGGGATGTTCTCGACCGCCTTCTTCATCGATCCGGTCGAGCGGCTGAGCATGGTGTTCATGACCCAGCTGTCGCCGAGCATGATCTATCCCATCCGCCGCGAGCTCAAGACGATGATCTACGCGGCGCTGACCTGACACCCACTTTCCGTTCGTCCCGAGCGAAGTCGAGGGACGTTCGGAGCGCGCCTCGTGTCTCGACTTCGCTCGACACGAACGGACTTTGAACTGGAGCCAACATGACCGACGCCCCCTCCCCCGTCCGCACCGAACGCCACGGCGACATCCTCGTCATCATCTCCGATTCGCCGCCGGTGAACGCCCTCGGCGCAGGCGTGCGCGACGGGCTGGAGGCGGGGGTCAAGCAGGGGATCGCCGACGCGAGCGTCAAGGCGATGGTGATCCGCTGCGACGGCCGCACCTTCTTCGCCGGGGCCGACATCACCGAATTCGGCAAGCCGCCCAAGGGCGCGTCGCTCCACGAAGTCATCGACATGATGGATGCGAGCGACAAGCCGATCGTCGCCGCGATCCACGGCACCGCGCTGGGCGGCGGCTGCGAGGTCGCGCTCGCCTGCCACTACCGCGTCGCGGTTCCGTCGGCGGTGATGGGCCTGCCCGAGGTCAAGCTGGGGCTGCTCCCCGGCGCCGGCGGGACGCAGCGGCTGCCGCGCATCGTCGGGGTCAAGGCGGCGATCGAGATGGTCGCGATCGGCGATCCGGTGCCGGCGAAGAAGGCGGCCGAGATCGGGCTGGTCGACCGCGTCGTCGGCGAGGACAGCCTCGAGGCAGACGCGATCGCCTTCGCGCGCGAGATCGCCGACAAACGCCCGATCCCCCGCGTCCGCGACAAGACCGTCGCCCCCGATCCCGAGGCGGTCGAAGCGTTCAAGAAGGCCAACGGCAAGAAGATGCGCGGCTTCGACGCCCCCGCCGCGAACATCGCGTGCGTCGTCGCCGCGAGCGAGCTCCCCTTCGACGAGGGCATGGCGTTCGAGCGCGCCGAGTTCATGAAGCTGATGGGCGGCACCCAGTCCGCAGCCCAGCGCCACCTTTTCTTCGCCGAGCGTCAGGCCGCGAAGATCGACGGCATCGACCCGACGACCCCGCTGCGCCCGATCAACCGCGTCGGCGTGATCGGCGCCGGCACGATGGGCGGCGGGATCAGCATGAACTTCCTGTCGGCAGGCATCCCCGTCACCATCGTCGAGATGCAGCAGGACGCGCTCGATCGCGGCACCGGCGTGATGCGCAAGAACTACGAGGCGTCCGCCGCCAAGGGCCGGATCAAGCCCGATGCGCCGGAAAAGGCGATGGGGCTGCTGACCCCGACCCTCAGCCTCGATGATCTCGCCGACTGCGATCTCGTGATCGAGGCGGTCTACGAGAACATGGACGTGAAGAAGGAGCTGTTCGGCAAGCTCGACGCGATCTGCAAGCCGGGCGCGATCCTCGCATCGAACACCAGTTACCTCAACGTCGACGAGATCGCGGCGTCGACGAAGCGGCCGGCGGACGTGCTAGGCATGCACTTCTTCTCGCCCGCCAACGTCATGAAGCTGCTCGAGGTCGTCCGTGGCGAGAAGACCGCCAAGGACGTGCTCGCCACCGTCATGGCGCTCGCCAAGAAGATCAGGAAGGTCGCCGTGGTCGCGGGCGTCACCCACGGCTTCATCGGCAACCGGATGCTGATGCCCCGCCAGGTCGAGGCGAACAAGCTCCTCATGGAAGGTGCGACGCCGCAGCAGATCGACAAGGTCCATGTCGACTTCGGCATGCCGATGGGGCCGTTCCAGATGGCCGATCTCGCCGGCGTCGACATCGGCTGGCACCGCGACCCGACGCGGATCGAAAGCATCCGCGACGCGCTCGCCGCCGAGGGGCGCTGGGGGCAGAAGAAGGGCGCGGGGTATTACGATTACGACGAGAAGCGCAATCCGACCCCCTCGCCTCGCGCGGCCGAGATCATCGAGGACTTCCGCTCCAAATCGAACCTGCCAAAGCGCGAGATCACCGATCAGGAGATCGTCGAGCGCACGCTCTACCCGATGGTGAACGAGGGCGCGCTGATCCTGGAGGAAGGCAAGGCGCAGCGCGCGAGCGACATCGATGTGGTGTGGATCTACGGCTACGGCTGGCCGGTCTATCGCGGCGGGCCGATGTTCTGGGCGAAGACCGAAGGCTATGACAAGGTCGTGGCCGGGCTGGAGAAGCACGGGTTTGCGGTGGCGAAGACGCTGAAGGCCGGCGACATCAAGTGACCGAGCGCTCCGCCCTCGCCACCGCCGCCGCGGTCCGCTCCGGCGAGACGACCGCGCTAGCCGAGACCGAGGCGGCGATCGCCCGGATCGAGGCGCGCGACGGCGCGCTCAACGCGGTGGTCGTGCGCGATTTCGGGCGGGCGCGAGCGGCGGCGCGGGACCTCGATGCGCGGATCGCCGCCGGCTTCGACGCGCCGCTGCTCGGCGTGCCGATGACGATCAAGGAGAGCTTCGACGTCGCCGGGCTGCCCACGACCTTCGGCATGCCGCCGTTCAGCGGGTTCGTCGCGAAGGAGGATGCGGTCGCGGTACGGCGGCTCAAGGCTGCCGGCGCGATCGTGCTCGGCAAGACCAACGTCCCGCCGATGCTCGCCGACATCCAGTCGAACAACCCGATCTACGGTCGTACCCGCAACGCGCACCACCCCGATCGCGTCGCCGGCGGCTCGTCCGGCGGCTCGGCGGTCGCGCTCGCCGCCGGCATGGTGCCGCTCGAGTTCGGCTCGGACATCGGCGGCTCGATCCGTGTCCCCGCCGCATTCAACGGCGTCTGGGGGCACAAGCCGACCTGGGGCGTGCTGCCGACCGACGGCCATTCCTTTCCCGGCACCGACTTCGCGCGTTCGGTCCTGTCGGTGATCGGGCCGCTGGCACGCGACCCCGACGACCTCGAGGCGGCGCTCGAGATCGTCGCCGACCATCCGCTCGCGCCGGCCCGGCAGCACCAGCCCGGCCGCTACCGCGTGCTGCTGATGACCGGCCATCCCAAGGCGGCGGTCCAGCGCGCGATCGTCGCCGCGCTCGACACGCTCGGCGAGCGCCTCGTCGCCGCGGGCCACACCGTCGATCGCGAGACCGAGCTGCTGCCCGATCTCGACCGCCAGTCGGCGGGTTATGAGCAGATGCTCAACATCGCCATGTCGGTCCGCGGCCCGCAGCCGCCCGACCGCGTCCAGCCGACCCTCGCCACCTGGCTCCACCTCCATGACGAGCAGGCCCGCATCCAGCGGCAATGGCGGCGGCTGTTCGAGATCTACGACCTGGTGATCGCGCCGACCGTGGGCATGACCGCCTTCCCGCACGACGACACCCCGCTCGCGCAGCGACGGCTCGACATCGACGGGGAGGACACGGCCTTCCTCCACCAGTTCAACTTCCCCGGCCTCGCCACCTTCCCGATGCTGCCCGCGACCAGCGTGCCGATCGGGCGCGACGGCGACGGGTTGCCGATCGGAGTCCAGGTGATCGCCGACCTCTACGCCGATCGCACCGCCCTCGTTGGCGCGCGCCACGTCCACCAGCTCATGGAGAGCAAGTGATGACCGACCTCGACACCTTCCGCACCGAGACGCGAGCCTGGCTCGAAGCCAACTGCCCGCCCGAGATGCGCCAGCCCGTACGCACCGACAAGGATGCGGTGTGGGGCGGGCGCGACCAGAGCGACATGTCGCCGCCGCAGAAAGCGTGGATGGACGCGATGGCCTCGCGCGGCTGGACCGTGCCCGACTGGCCCAAGGAATACGGCGGCGGCGGGCTCAGCCCGGCCGAAACCAAGATCCTGCGCGAGGAGATGCACGCGATCCGCGCGCGCAATCCGCTCAACTCGTTCGGGATCTCGATGCTCGGGCCGGCGCTCCTGAAGTACGGCACCGAGGCGCAGAAGACGCGCTTCCTGCCCGAGATCGCGCGCGGCGAGATCCGCTGGTGCCAGGGCTATTCGGAACCGAACGCCGGCTCCGACCTCGCCAGCCTCGCCACGTCCGCGGAGGACAAGGGCGATCACTTCCTGGTCAACGGCCAGAAGGTCTGGACCAGCTACGCCGACAAGGCGGACTGGATCTTCTGCCTCGTCCGCACCGACAAGACGGACAAGCACAAGGGCATCAGCTTCGTCCTGTTCGACATGCGGACGCCCGGCGTCTCGACCAAGCCGATCCTGCTGATCAGCGGCTATTCGCCGTTCTGCGAGACGTTCTTCGACAATGTGAAGGTTCCCAAGGAGAACCTCGTCGGCGAGCTCAACAAGGGCTGGGACGTGGCGAAGTACCTGCTCGGGCACGAGCGCGAGATGATCTCGGGGATGGGCCTGGGCGGCACGAGCGGCAAGAACCCGCTGGTCGAGGGCGCGCTGGCGACGATCGGGGTCGACCACGACGGCCGCCTCGCCGATCCGCTGCTCCGCGCGCAGATCGCCGCGTTCGAGGTCCGCGCCAAGGCGTTCGCGGCGCAGAGCGAGCGCTTCATCGACGAGCTCAAGGCCGGTCGCGCGCATCCCGCGCAGCCGAGCATGATGAAGTATTACGGGACCGAGCTGAACAAGAGCCGCTACGAGCTGATGATGGCGGCGGGCGGCTCGGACGAGCTCGAATGGGAGAGCGAGCGCACCAACGGCGGCCGCGAGGCGCGCGCCTGGCTGCGCACCAAGGCCAATTCGATCGAGGGCGGGACGAGCGAGGTCCAGCTCAACATCGTCGCCAAGCGCATCCTGGAGCTGCCCGCCTGATTTCCCTCTCCCCGCTTGCGGGAGAGGGTGCCGAGCGAAGCGAAGGCGGGAGAGGGGCAGTGCGAGACCGATGATGGTCTGCACTGCCCCTCTCCCCGACCCTCTCCCCTGAAGGGGAGAGGGAGAAGAAGGAAGAAGAATGCCTCTCTACCTCAACGACGACCAGACGATGCTCCGCGACTCCGCGCGGGACTTCATCGGCGAGCAGTTGCCGCCCTCGCACATGCGCAAGCTGCGCGACGACAAGGATGCGACCGGCTTCAGCCGCGACGCCTGGAAGCAGTTCGCCGAAATGGGCTTCACCGGCATCCTGATCGGCGAGGACGCGGGGGGCCTGGGGCTCGGCCATGTCGAGGCGGGCGTGGTGCTCGAGGAGATCGGGCGCAACCTGTCGCCCTCGCCGTTCCTCACCACCGCCGTCGCCGCGGTCGAGGCGCTCAAGGGGACCGCCCATGCCGAGCGGTGGTTCCCCGGCATCGTCGCCGGCGAGACCGTCGCCGCGCTCGCGATCGACGAGGGCGCGAAGCATCGCGACACCGTCGCGCTCAAGGCGGAGCGATCGGGCAACGGCTTCAAGCTCTCGGGCAAGAAGCAGTTCGTCGCGCACGGCCATGTCGCGGACCTGCTGATCGTCGCCGCGCGCACCGCCGGCTCGCCCGACGACGAGGCCGGAGTCACGCTGTTCGCCGTCCCCAAGGACGCCCCCGGCCTGACCGCGACGCCCGAGCGCCTCGCCGACGCCAGCCTCGCCGCGCGGATCGCGTTCGACGGGGTCGAGGTCGACGCCGACGCGGTGATCGGCGAGGTCGACGCGGGCCGCGATCCGCTCAACCGCCTGCTCCGCGCCGGCCGGACCGGCGCCGCCGCCGAGATGCTCGGCGTCGGCGGCGGGGCGATGGACATGACGGTCCGCTACCTCAAGGAGCGCAAGCAGTTCGGGACGCTGATCGGGAGCTTCCAGGCGCTCCAGCACCGCGCCGCGCACCTCTATGCGGAGATGGAGGTCGCGCGTGCCGCGGTTCTCAAGGCGCAACAGCTGCTCGATGCGGGCGATGAGAAGGCCGACGCCGCCGTCTCGGTCGCCAAGGCGATGACGGGGATGGCGACGATGCTCGCGGTGCAGGAGGGCGTGCAGATGCACGGCGGCATCGGCATGACCGACGAATACGACATCGGCTTTTACATGAAGCGCCAGCGCGTGCTCGCCGAGCTGTTCGGCGACAGCAACTTCCATGCGGACAAACTCGCCAAGGCGGCGGGGTATTGATTCACGAAATCCTCCCCGGCACGGGGAGGGGGACCATGAGCATTCAGCGAATGGTGGAGGGGGGCTATCCCCAAGCGACTCGCCGGTGGAGAACCCCCTCCACCATGCTTCGCATGGTCCCCCTCCCCGTCCCGGGGAGGATTTTTTTATGATGACCACCCCCGCCGCGCTCGTCGCCGATCTCGTCTCGCTCCTCGACGTGGAGGAGATCGACACCGACCTGTTTCGCGGCCGCCGCTCGACCGGCGGGGTCGGCCGCGTCTTCGGCGGGCAGGTGATCGCGCAGGCGCTTCAGGCGGCGCAGCGCTCGACCGAGGAATCCAAGGTCGCACACTCGCTCCACGCCTATTTCATGCGCGCCGGCAGCGAGGATCACCCGATCGTCTACCGCGTCGTCCGCGATTTCGACGGCAAGTCGTTCGCGACCCGGCGGGTGATTGCGATGCAGCGCGGCCAGCCGATCCTCAACATGGCGGCTTCGTTCCAGAGCCCCGAGGACGGCTTCCACCACCAGGATGCGATGCCCGACGTCCCTGCCCCCGAGACGCTGGAGAGCGAGGCGCAGATCCGCGCGCGCGAGTCGGTGAACCTGCCCGAGCCGCAGCGCAGCCACGTCACCCGGCCCCGCCCCATCGAGATTCGCCCCGCCTATCCGCGCAAATGGTTCGAGCCGAAGCCGACCGCACCGCTCCAGCACAGCTGGTTCCGCGCGGTCGCCCCCTTGCCCGACGATCCGGCGATGCACCGCGCCGTCCTCGCCTACGCCAGCGACATGGCACTGATGGGCACCTCGATGCTGCCGCACGGCGTCAACTGGACGACGAAGGGGATGCAGACCGCCAGTCTCGACCATGCGCTGTGGATCCACGAGCCGTTCCGCGCGGACGAATGGCTGCTCTACGCGACCGACAGCCCATGGAGCGGCGGCGGCAGGGGCATGAATCGCGGGACGATCTTCACGCAGGACGGTCGCCTCGTGGCGAGCGTCGCCCAGGAAGGCCTGATCCGGCTGCGCAAGCCGAAGGACTGACCCCTCCGTTCGTCCCGAGCGAAGTCGAGGGACACGCCACGCGCGGTGCCTCGACTTCGCTCGGCACGAACGGTTAGGGTTTGCGACCCTTGTTTCCGAGACGCTCATGACGATCGACCGCCGCACCTTCCTCGCCGGCACCGCGGCGAGCGCGCTGCTCCCGCTGCCCCTCAACGCGCAGGCGTCCGGCGACGCGGCGGCGATGCGGTTGCTCAACGCGACGGCGGAGGCGCTGCTCGTCGCCTATCCCGAGAACGCCGCCAATCTCGGGATCGACACCGGCGCGCGAGCGGCGCTCAAGTCGAAGCTCAGCGACAAGTCTCCCGCCGCCGAACACGCCCGCGCCGCCGACGGCGCGCGGCGCTTGGCCCAACTCCGCGCGATCGATCGCAGGCCGCTGTCCGCCCCTGTCGCGCTCCACGTCGATGTCGCGACCGAGGCGTTCCGCATTGCGGTCGATGGATGGAAGCGGATGCCGGTCGGCGACATGGCGTTCCTATCGGCGAATGGGTTCCGCAATACGCCTTATGTCGTCAGCGCCGGCTCCGGCGCGTTCGTCGACGTCCCCGACCTGCTCGAAACGAAACACCGCGTCGACACCGCCGCCGACGCCGAGGCCTATCTGGCCCGCATTGAAGCCTATGCGGCCGAACTCGACGCTGAAACCGCACGGCTGCGCGCCGACGCGACGGCCGGCGTGCGGCTGCCCGGGTTCCTCAACGACATCGCCGCCAACCAGCTCCGCACCGCCGCCGCGCAGCCGGTGGCGCAGTGGAGCCTTGTCACCGCGTTCGGCGAAAAGACCCGCAAGACCGGGCTGTCGGGCGACTGGCAGGCGCGCGCCGAGCGCCTGTCGACCGAACGGGTCGCACCGGCGCTCGATAGGCAGGCCGAGGCGCTCGCCGCCGAGCGCGCGAAGGCGAGCGACACCCCCGGCATGTGGACGATGCCCGACGCCGCCGATCGCTACGCCTGGCTGGTCGAGGCCGCGACCACCACCAAGCGCTCGCCCGAGGAGATCCACCAAGCCGGGCTGGAGCAATGCCGCGCCCTCGCCGCCGAGGTCGATCCCCTCCTCCGCGCGCAGGGTCTGACGCAAGGGACCGCGGGCGAGCGGATGGCCGCGCTCGGCAAGCGCCCCGACCTGCTCTTCCCCAACACCGACGCCGGCCGCGCCGAGCTGCTTGCCTACCTCAACCAGATCGTCGCGAAGCTCCGCCCCCGGCTCCCGACCGCCTTCGGCAAGCTCGTCCGCGGCAATCTGGAGATCCGCCGCGTGCCGCCCGCGATCCAGGACGGCGCGCCCAACGGCTATGCGGGTCCCGGCTCGCTCGACGGCAAGACGCCCGGCTATTACTACATCAACCTCAAGGACACCGACATCTGGCCGCGCTATGCGCTGCCGACGCTGACCTTCCACGAGGGCATCCCCGGCCACATCTGGCAGGGCGAATACACCTTCGATCTCCCGCTGATCCGCACCCTTCTGAGCTTCAACGCCTATAGCGAAGGCTGGGGGCTCTACGCCGAGCAGATCGGCGACGAACTCGGCTTCTACGAAGGGGACCCGCTCGGCCGCATCGGCTATCTTCAGTCGATGACCTTCCGCGCCGCGCGGCTGGTGGTCGACACCGGACTTCACCACAAGCGCTGGACGATGGCGCAGGCGGCAAAATTCTTCCGCGAGACCACCGGCTATACCGAGAGCCAGACGCGCTCGGAACTGAACCGCTATTGCATCTGGCCCGGCCAGGCGCTCGGCTACAAGACCGGCCACAACGAGATCAACCGGCTGCGCGCGGCGGCCAAGGCGCGGATGGGCGCGCGCTACGACGGGCGCGGGTTCAACGATACCGTGGTGCAGACCGGCGGCGTTCCGCTCGGCGTGCTGGCCAAGGTCGTGGAGCGCTGGTCCGCCGCTTAGGCGGGCTCGTGCAGTGGGCAGCCGTTGAACCGCGCGCGGTAATCGGCGGAATGCTGGTACACCTCGCGCCGGGCACGGTTGATGTTGCCGAGCGGGCGGTGCGCCGTCAGCCCGGTCCAGATGCTGAACCGCATGCCCTCGTCGACCTGCTTCACCCGCGTCTCGTCCCAGCTGTCCTGCGGCGCGGTGCGGAGCAAGCCGACGCGCTGCCAGGGCGTATCGTCCTCCTTCCATTCGACCGTCGGGTCATCGATCGGCTGCTTGGCGAGATCGCGGCAGAGCTGGACGCAGAACTCCCATTCGCCGGCGATCTCCTGCAACTCCCCGCGCACGATCCGGCGGATGCCGTTCGGATCGCCGTCAAGGTCGAGGATCTCGCCCGCGCGGGCCTTCAGGGCAGGCGCGAGCGGCTTCAGCCCGAACTGAGCGATGTGATCGCCGAAGCGGAACGGCGTCAGGCTGGCGTAACTCTCGCCAACGGGATCGGACTGCGGCGCGCCGCCGAGCGACTGGATCGCGGCGCTCTCGACACCGACCGCCGACAGCGCGACGTTGAGCCCCGTCAGCACCTTGGCCAGCGCCACCTTCGCCCATTCGGCCTTGTCGGTCGTCCGCGCGAGCAGCTTCAGGTTCTTGAGGAAGTGCGCGGTGTCGGGCGCCTGGAAACGCCGCCCGTTGACCATGATGAAGTCCTGCGTCCGCCCTTCCGCCCCCGGCAGCCGCTCGCCGTCGACGTCGAGCACCTTGATCGCCAGCCCACGCGGCAGCGACACGGCATCGTTCAGGATGTCGCCTGGATTGGTCGAGAAGCGCATGTAGACCTTGTGCTCGCCAGGCGTCGCGAACAACCCCTGCGCCAGTTCGGGCGGCAGGTCGGCATCGATCGTCAGCGTTCCTTCGAGGATCGCATGCGCCTTGGCATGGACCGCGCGCACGGCGTGGCCGTAGTCGCTGCTGGTCGTCTCCAGGATCGTGTCGAACGTGTCCTTCAGCCCCTCGATCATCTCCGCCTCGTCGGGGCGAACCTCTTCGAGGTCGGGCGAGTAGCGGATGGGCGGGGTCATGCGATTCTCCTGCGGGGTGCAGAGAGAACCTGCCCGCCCCTTCCCCGTTCCGGTCCGGATGCGGACGCTACACCGCGGTGCGTCCATACTCCTGCTTGGTCACCGGGTGACTCGACGATAGCCCGCCGTCGACCGCCAGCGCTTGACCGTTGACATAGCTGGCGTCGTCAGAGGCGAGGAACAGCGCGGCCTTCGCCAACTCCTCGGGCTGCGCGCCGCGGCGCAGCGGGTTTAAACGGCCGACCCGGTCCATCTTCCCCGCCTCGCGCGCGTAGTCGAAGGTCGGCTTGGTCATCCCCGTCTCGGTCAGCCCGGGACAGAGCGCGTTGACGCGGACGTTGGAGCCCGAGAGCTGCTGCGCCGAAGTCATCGCCAGATTGATCACCCCCGCCTTCGACGCCGAGTAAGCGGGCGATCCGGCACCCGAGCGGATGCCGGCGACGCTGGCGGTCAATACGATCGCGCCGCCGCCCCGCTCCGCGATCTTCGGAGAGGCGTGCTTGATCATCAGATACGGGCCGATAAGGTTGACCCGCAGCACCTCGGTGATCAGCGCCACGTCGGTGTCGAAGATGTTCGCCATCCCGCCGGAAATCCCCGCATTGGCGAAGGCGATGTCGACGCCGCCGAATGTCTCGACGGCGAGCTGGACGGTGCGGATCACGTCCTCCTCGAGCCCGGCGTCCATCTCGATCGCCACCGCCGCTCCGCCGGTGTCGGTGATCGCCTTGACGGTCTCGTGCGCCGCTGCGGTCTTGTCGGCGACGACCACCTTACCGCCTTCGGCCGCGAATAGGATCGACGCCGCGCGCCCGATTCCCGAGCCGCCGCCGGTGACGATGATCGACTTGTCGGTGAACCTGCCCATACCCACTCCCTCGATCCGTCAGATCGTCACGCCGCCGTCGATCACCAGCGTCTGCCCGGTCATGAACGCGCTCGCCGGCGCGGCGAGATAGACGACCGCGCCGGCGATCTCATCCGGCTCACCGATCCGGCGCAACGGGGTCGTCGCCTCGCGCCGCGCGAGCAGCGCCTCATCCTCCAGCAGTGCCTTGGCGAAGTCGGTTCGGATCAACCCGGGCGCGATGCAGTTCACCCTGACGCCGTGCGGTCCGTACTCGTGCGCCAGGTTGCGCGCGAGCTGCATGTCCGCCGCCTTGGAGATGCAATAGGCCCCGATCACCGTCGAGCCGCGCAGGCCGCCGATCGAGGAGACGATGACGATGCTCCCCTCCCCGCGCTCGCGCATCTCGGGCGCGACCATCGAGATCAGCCAGTGGTTGGAGACGATGTTGTTGTCGAGGATCTTGCGGAACTGCTCGTCCGCGATCCCTTCTTGCGGGCCGTAATAGGGGTTCGAGGCGGCGTTGCAGACGAGGCAGTCGATCTGACCGAAAGCGGCGCGGGTCGCGTCGACCAACGCCTGGAGCCCCGCCTTGTCGGAGATGTTCGCGGCGACCGCGATCGCGGTGCCATCCCCGAAGCGCGCGTTGATGTCCGCCGCCACTGCGTCGCACGCATCCTGCTTGCGACTGGAGATCACCACCTTGGCCCCCTGCTCGGCGCAGGCGATCGCGGAGGCGAGACCGATACCGCGCGACGATCCGGTAATGAGGACGACCTTCCCGGTCAGATCGAACAGCGACATCCGTTCCCCTCCTCGGCGGCTAAGCGCCCGCCTTCTCGGCAAATCCCCACGCCGCGTCCGCCAGCATCGGCACCCGCGCACTCGTCTCCTGGGCGCGCGCGTTCGACGCCGTGCCGATCAGGAAACGCTTCTTGATGCCCTGGACGATCGACGCGAGCCGGAAGAGATTGAAGGCGAAGTACCAGTCGAGCTGCGGCAGGCCGTCGCGGCCCGTGCGGGCACAATAGCGGGCCACCATCTCCTCCAGCGTCGGAATGCCCGTCTCCGGGCCTGTCCGCCCCATCACGCCCGATCGGCCCTCGGGCACGGTCACCCAGCTCATCAGATAGTAGGTCAGGTCCGCCGTCGGATCGCCCAGGGTGCAGAGCTCCCAGTCGAGCACCGCCGAGACGCGCGGCTGGGTGCCGGGCGCGAACTTCATGTTGTCGACGCGGTAGTCGCCGTGGACGATCGAGGTCCGCGACTGCTCGGGCATCGTCCGCGGCAGCCACTCGATCAGTCGCTCCATCGCCGGCATGTGCTCGGTCTCGGCGCCGCGATACTGTTTGGTCCAGCGGCTTACCTGCCGCTCGAAGTAATTGCCCGGCCGCCCGAAATCGCCGAGGCCGATCGCCTCGTGATCGGTGTTGTGGAGATCGGCGAGCACGTCGATCATCGCGTGATAATGGTCGCGGCGCTGGTCCGGGGTGAGATCTGGCATCGTCCCGTCCCAGATCGTCCGCCCGTCGACCATCTCCATGACGTAGAATGCGGAGCCGATCACGCCATCGTCCTGGCACAGCCCGTACTGGCGCGGCACCGGGAAGCCGGTGGGATGGAGCGCCGCCATCACCCGGTATTCGCGGTCGACCTGATGGGCGCTCGGCAGCAGCTCGCCCATCGGCTTGCGGCGCAGGACGTAGTTCGCGCCCGGCGTCATCAACTTGTAGGTCGGGTTCGATTGCCCACCCGCGAACTTGGCGTAGGTCAGCGGCCCCGCGAAGCCGGGGACGTTCGCCGACATCCACGCCGAGAGCCGATCGGTATCGAGCCGGTCGCGCTCGGCGATCTCGTCCTGGAGGCTGGAGTCGGTCATGCGAAGGTGATCACGCTGCGCGTCGCGTCGCCCTTGCGGAGTTCGTCGAACGCATGGTTGATCTTCTCGAGCGGCAGTCGCTCGGCAATGATCGTGTCGAGGTCGAGCAGTCCGCGCTGGTAGAAGTCGACCAGCCGGGGGATGTCGACGGGGAAGCGGTTGTAGCCCATCAGACCGCCCTGGAGCCGCTTGCCGGAAAGCAGGTCGATCGCCGACAGGCTCGCGACCTCGTCCGTCGGCAGCATCCCCAGGATCGTCGCGGTGCCGCCGCGGCGCAGGACGCGCACCGTCGTCTGGGCCGAGGCCACGCGCCCGACCGCCTCGATCGCATGGTGGACGCCGCCCTTCGAGATCTCGACCACCTCGTCGACCGCGGTCTCACTCATCGCGTCGACCGAATGGGTCGCGCCCAGCTTCTCCGCGATCGCGCGCTTCTCCGCGACCGGATCGACCGCGATGATCTTGCCAGCGCCGGCGATTTTGGCGGCATTGACCGCGGCGAGGCCGATCCCCCCGCAGCCGACGACGCAGACGGTCTCGCCGGGCGTCACGTCGTTGACGTTGAACACCGCCCCCGCCCCCGTCGTCACCGCGCAGCCGATCAGCGCGGCGCGGTCGAGCGGCATGTCCCGATCGATCGCGACGCAGGCGTGTTCGTGGACCAGCATCTGTTCGGCATAGGCCGACAGGTTCAGCATCTGGCTGAGCGGCGTGTCCTTGAGCTTCTTGCTCTTGAACGAGAGGCGCGGCTTGTCCTTCTTGCCGCGGCGCGTCGCACCGTCGACGCACAGGAACATGCGCCCGGTGACGCAGAACTCGCACTGACCGCAAAAGGCGGAAAGGCAGGTGACGACATGATCGCCGACCTTGACCGTCCGCACCTCGCTGCCGACCTGCTCGACCACGCCCGCCGCCTCGTGCCCCGGGATCGCCGGCAGCGCGTGCGAATAAAGCCCGTCGACGAAGTGAAGGTCCGACCGGCACACCCCGCAAGCGACGGTGCGGATCAGAACCTCGTGCGGACCGGGCTTGGCGACCGCCACGTCCTCGATCCGGAGCGGCGTCTTGGTTTCGAAGAGAACGGCTGCTTTCACGTCACCCCACCCAATTGCGCCCCCGGCGCACCGGGGAACGGACCTGATTACCGGCTGACGCCGACGTCGCCGCTCGAGATCGCGGGGCCGCCGTGATCGCGCGCGGGCACGTCGGCCTTCCAGTCGCCGTACTTGCCGAACTCGTTGCGCGCGATCGCACGGGCGTGGACCTCGTCCGGGCCGTCCGCCAGCCGTAGCGTGCGCTGCGAGGCCCAGGCATGCGCGAGACCGTAATCCTCGGCGACGCCGCCGCCGCCGTGCGCCTGAACCGCGTCGTCGAGGATGCGCAGCGCCATGTTGGGCGCGAACACCTTGATCATCGCGATCTCCTGGCTCGCCGCCTTGTTGCCGGCGGCATCCATCGTCTGCGCCGCCTTGAGGCAGAGCAGCCGCGTCATCTCGATCTCGATACGGGCCTGCGCCACGCGCTGCTCCCAGACGCTGTGGTCCGAGATCCGCTTGCCGAACGCGACACGGCTGAGCAGACGCTTGGCCATCTTCTCGAGCGCGACCTCGGCCACCCCGATCGTGCGCATGCAATGGTGGATGCGACCCGGCCCGAGCCGGCCTTGCGCGATCTCGAACCCGCGACCTTCGCCCAGCAGCACGTTCTCGACCGGCACCCGGACATTGGTGAAGCTCACCTCGCCGTGGCCGTGCGGCGCGTGGTTGTAGCCATAGACCGACAGCATCCGCTCGATCTTGATCCCCGGCGTGTCCATCGGAACGAGGACCTGGCTCTGCTGCTGGTGGCGGGACGCCTCGAAATTCGTCTTGCCCATCAGAATGCCGATTTTGCAGCGCGGATCGCCCACGCCCGACGACCACCATTTGCGGCCGTTGATGACATATTCCTCGCCGTCGCGCTCGATCCGCGTCTCGATGTTGGTCGCGTCCGACGAGGCGACCGCCGGCTCGGTCATTAGGAACACCGAACGGATCTCGCCGTCCATCAGCGGCCTCAGCCAGCGGTCCTTCTGCGCGCGCGTGCCGTAGCGGTGGAGCACCTCCATGTTCCCGGTGTCGGGGGCGGAGCAGTTGAAGACCTCGCTCGCCCAGCCGACCTTGCCCATCTCCTCGGCGCACAGCGCATATTCCAGGTTGGTGAGCTGCGTCCCCTCGAACTCGAACGTGTCGTCGACGTGCTGCTGGCCCGAATGCGGCGGCATGAAGAAGTTCCAGAGGCCCGCGGCCTTCGCCTTCTCCTTGACCTCCTCGATCACCGGGATCACCTTCCACGGGTCGCCCTCATGATGCTGGCGGTCGTAGTCCGCCTGGCGCGGCGTGATCTCGGTGTCGATGAACTGCCGCACCCTGTCACGGAAGAACGTCTCGCGCTCGCTCAGCGTGAAGTCCATCTGCCCTCTCCATCTCTCTCGTCGACGCCGTGCCTAGACCGTACCGGATGTTCGGTAAAGCGGTCAGTTTAGTTCACGCGGCCGGTCGCTCTAGGTGCGCGCCGCGTCGAAAAAGGGACTGTTCCTTCGAATCGAAGCTGTTAAGCTCGGCCGATGGGGGAGCTTGCGGCCGCCGACACCGGCACCGACATCGGACTGGAATCGGGAACTCGCCGCTTCCGCGAGAAGCGCGAGGCGATCCTCGCCGCCGCCGCCGACGCGATCAACGAACAGAGCGCGAAGGGGATGACCTTCGCCGACGTCGCCCGGCGCGTCGGGCTCAATACCACCAGCGTCACTTATTATTTCAAGCGGAAGGAGGATCTGGCTGCCGCCGCCTTCGAGCATACGCTCGACTATCTGCTGGCGATGATCGGCGAGGCGGCGCGGGAGCGGACTCCAGAGGCGCGCGTCGGGCGCTATCTCTCGCTCAACATGGCCCGGCTGGCGAGGGTCGAACGCGGCGAGGAGCGCAACATCGCGGTCCTGTCCGATCTGCGCGCGACGGAGGAACCCGTGCGCGGCCGCCTGATGGCGCGTTGGCGCGAGGTGTTCCGCCGCGCCCGCGCGCTGTGGGGCGAATCGCTGTCGAAGCCCGCCGCCGATCTCGCCGGCGCGCGCGCGCACGTGTTGCTGGAGAACACCTTCTGGCTGCCGGCCTGGCTGCCCCGCTACGACCCCGATCAATACGGCCGGGTCGAGGCGCGGCTGATGGACGTCTTCGCACGCGGCGTGGGGGCGCCCGGCGCCGAATGGGACCCTTCGCCGATCGACCTCCCGCACGACGATCCGGTGCCGGGACGCGAGGCCTTCCTGCTGGCGGCGACGAGGCTCATCAACGAGCTCGGCTATCGCGGCGCCTCGGTCCAGCGGATCGCGTCCGAGCTGAACGTCACCAAGGGCAGCTTCTACCACCATCTCGATGCCAAGGACGAGTTGGTGATCGCCTGCTACCAGCGCAGCTTCGACACAATCGCCGACGCCCAGCGCCTCGCCGACGACCGCGGCGGGTCGCAATGGGATCGTCTGACGACGACGATCGCCACCCTTCTCGAGGTGCAGTTTTCGGAGAAGGCGCCATTGCTGCGCACGACCGCGCTCAGCGGGTTGCCCGGCGTGGCGCGCCAGGCGATGTTCGATCGATCGAACCGCATCGCGCGCCGTTTCGCCGGAACGATGGCGGACGGCGTCGCCGAAGGGACGATCCGCTCGGTCGATCCGTTGATCGCGAGCCAGGCGCTGATGGCCTTCCTCAACGCCGCGTTCGACATGCGCAAATGGGCCTGGTCGATGCCGCGGGAGCGCGCCATCCGCCTCTACGCTTCGACGCTGCTTCACGGCATGTTCGACGATCGCGCGCTCGACAGGTAGGAAATCCGGCCGTCACCCTGCATCGGCAGGGATGACGGAGGAAGGGGCGATCGCCGACCGCCCCCTCCCCTCGCGCGTCAGAACTTCGCGCGGAGCGTCACGCCGTAGGTCCGCGGCTCGGCGAGGAACGCGCCGAAGATCTGCGTCCCGCCCGGATAGAGCGACGGCGGGAAGTTGACCGCGGTCGCGCCGCTCGCCGGTCCGTTCGTGGTCGCCTGGAACGGCGCGTTGAACGCGACCTGGGTGTACTGCGTGTTGGTCAGGTTCTGCGCCCACAGCTCCAGCGCGTAGCGGCTCTCCGGCGCGCGGATACCAATGCGCGCGTTCATCAGGAAGTATCCGTCCTGCTGCTTCTGCGGGAACTTGTCCGAGCCGGTGTTATAGTCGCTGGTCAGACGGCCGTCGACGTAGAACAGCGCCGAATAGCCGGTGCTGCCGATCTCCGGCGTCCAGGTCGCCGAGCTGGTGACCGTCGTCGCGGGCGCGTTCGACAGATACTGGCTGGGCAGCAGTCGCAGCGCCGGATCGAGCGGCGCGCCGCTCGAATTGCCGACCAGATTCTCCTGATACTTGGTCTTCACATAGGTCAGACCGGCTTGCACCGTGAAGTTGCGCGCCGGGGCGATCGACGCCTCGAGCTCGACACCCTCGGAGATCACGCCCGGCTTGGTCTTGCCGCCCGGACATGCTCCGGTCGCCGCGCTCAGATCGGCGTCGCCGCCGTTCAGGTCGGTCTTGCAGGCGTTGATGTTCTGGACCAGGAAAACGGTGCCGTTGAACGTGTTCAGCTGGAAGTTGTCGAACGCCTGGTGGAAGCCGGCGACGTTCAGGCTGAACGGTCCGGTCGAGTATTTCGCCCCGATCTCGAACGAGGTGTTTATCTCCGCGTCGAACTTCAGGTTGTTCGCCAGGCTCTGCACCCCGCCCGACAGCGCGAAGGGCAGGATCGGCGACTTCAGCGCCGAGACGTCGAGGTTGAACCCGCCTGCCTTGTAGCCGCGCGCGTAGCTGCCATAGACGAGCAGATCGGGCGTGACCTTGTACGACAGGATCGCGGTGCCGGTGAACTCGTCTTCCTTCAGCTTGTTGTTGAGCGTCTGGCCGTTCAGCTCCGCCGTCGAATTGCCCTGGCACGCCAGCCCGACGATGCCGCCGAGCAGCGCCGTCTGCGTCGCCGTATTGCCCGGGGTGCTCAGCAGCGGCAGGATCAGGCCCTGCGCCTGGGGGCAGACCGTGTTGTTGTTGGCCAGCGCCGCGTCGAGCTTCTTGCTCTCGTTGGTGTAGCGCAGCCCCAACGTCAGATCGAGGCCGTCGGCGATGTGGATGATGTCATGGGTGAACAGCGCCCAATTCTCTTCCTTCTGCCGAAAGCGGGTGCCGGTGTAGCCCTGGTTGTTGAGCGTCGAGAGCAGGTTCAGCCCGTTGATGAAGGTCGGCAGCTGCGCCGCGGTGAACAGGCCGGGGATGCCGCCGAGCACCGCATTGGTGATCGCGCCACCCGGTCCCGCGCGGCAACCGGGCTGCGACGGATCGCGCGGGATCGCGGGGCTGATCGTCGCGAGCAGGCGGCACGACGCATAGGCGCCGTATTGCGAGCCGAACTTCAGGTTCTCGCGCGTCGTCAGGACCTCGTTGCCGTAGTAACCGCCGATCAACCAATCGAGATGCTCGTCGAACAGCTTGCCCTGGAGCCGCAGCTCCTGGCTGAAGGTCTTGAACTGACGGCTGCCCGCGTCGTCGCCGGGCGCGCGGTAGAGGATGTCGACCGTCGAATAATCGACGTCGCCCGCCTGCCAGTTCATGTACTGGCGGTAGGCGGTGATGGAGGTCAGCTTCACGCTGCCGAGATTCCAGTCGACCTGGCCGGACCCGCCCCAATCCTCGGTCTTGCCCGCGTAGGTGCGGCCGGGCGAGACCGAGATGTTGCGCGAATAGGGATCGGTGAAGGCGGCCGGCGACTGGCCCAGGCTCACCAGCACCGGGATGATCGGGTTGGTGTTGGTCAGCAGATTCTTGTTGTACTCGCTCAGCTCCTGGTTGGCGTAGACCGCCCCGCAGCAGGCTTCGTTCCGGTGCGTATAGTCGCCGATCAGCCGGATCGACAGCGCGTCGGTCGGCTCGAACAGCAGCTGCCCGCGGACGAAGTAACGATCGCGGTCGTTCACGTCGGTGTTGTTGTTGGTGTCGTGGAGGAAGCCGTCACGCTTGACGTAGACGCCGTCGACTCGCGCCGCGATCGTATCCGACAAAGGTGCGTTGATGTTGCCGGCGAGCCGCCAGTAATCGTGATTGCCGTAGGTCACCTCGCCGCCGGCGCTGAACCGATTGAGGCTCGGCGCCTTCGACACGATCGAGATGATGCCCGCCGAGGCGTTGCGGCCGAACAGCGTTCCCTGCGGACCGCGAAGCACCTCGACCCGCTCGATATCGCCGAGTTCGTTGAGGCCGACGCCCGAGCGCGAGCGATAGACGCCGTCGACGAACACCGCGACCGAGCTTTCCAGGCCGGGGTTGTCGCCGACCGTGCCGATGCCGCGCAGGCGTGCCGAGCCGTTGGACTCATTGCCCGTCGACGAGACGAGCAGCGACGGCGCAATCTGGGTCAGCTGCCGGATGTCGGTCGCGCCCGATCGCTCGAGCGAGGCGGCGTTCACCGCCGAGATCGCGAGCGGCACGTCGGCCAGCACCTGCGCGCGGCCCTGGGCGGTGACGACGATATCCTGCGGCAGGTCGCTCGATCCGTCGGTCGCGACGGGGTCGGAGCCGGTGGCGGGATCCTGGCCGGGGGTCGTGGTCGGCGCGGCGCCCGGCGGAGTCGCGGGGATCTCCGTGTTTTCCTGCGCGAACGCAGGGGATGCGACGATGGCGAATGCGGCGCACGTCGCCAGCAGAGCCTGTTTCCTCACTCAAATCTCTCCCAACGGATCGGATCCTCGCGATCCATACCGATGGTTCGAATTGTGAGGCGTTGACGGACCCGTCAACCCCGAATCAGGTCAATGAATGTTGCTGGAGCACCCCTTATCGCCGCCGTGTTGCGGTGATGACACAGCCGATCGGCTTAGTAGCCGTTCAAGCGGCCGAAGCGGTCGCGGTGATATGCCGCATTTCCCCACATCGCCTCGACCACCGCGGAGCGCTTGAGGTACAACCCCGGATCATATTCGTCCGTCATCCCGACGCCGCCGTGGAGCTGGACCATCTCGCGGCTGACCAGCCTGAGCGTCTCGCCGGCGACCGCCTTCGCCAGGCTCGCCGCCTGATCGAGATCGGAGCGCTTTGCATCGACCGCCTCCAGCGCCGCCTCGACCACCGAGCGCATCAGCTGCAACTCGGTGAACATCTTCGCCATGCGGTGCTGGAGCGCCTGGAAGGTCGAGAGCACCTGCCCGAACTGCACGCGCTGCTTCAGATAATCGAGCGTCTGCGCGAACGCCGCCTCGGCCATGCCCAGCATCTCGGCGGTGGTCGCGACCGTCGCCAGGTCGATCGCGCGGGTGGTCAGGTCCGGGCCGCCGAGCGTCTCCGCGGCGGCGTCCTTGAACGAGACCATCGCATGGCTGCGGCTGTCGGCCATCCGGCGGGTCGATCTGGTGACCCCCGCGCCGTCGGCGACGAGGTAGAGCCCGTCGGTGGCGGCGACCAGGAACAGCTCGGCGGCATCGCCCTCCGCGACGAACGCCTTGTCCCCGGTGAGCCTGCCGTCTGCGACCGTCGTCGCGATCTTGGCGGGATCGTGGTTCGGTCCCTCGTCGACCGCAAGCGTCGCGACGACCTCGCCGGTCGCGAGCTTGGGCAGCCACTTCGCCTTGATCTCCTCCGACGCCGCCTCGGCGATCACCGTGGCGGCGACCGCGCTGGCCCCCAGCGGCGACGCCACCAGATTGCGGCCGAGCTGTTCCAGCACCAGTCCGAGCGACAGGAATCCGAACGCCGAGCCGCCGAACGCCTCGGGAATCGTCACTCCGAACCAGCCCATCTCGGCCTGCTTGGTCGCGGACTGCATGTCGAACCCGAACGCAGGCGCGGCATCGCGCATCTTGCGGAAGGCGCTGATCGGCGATTCGTTGTCCGCCCACTCGCGCGCCATGTCGCGCAGCATCACCTGTTCGTCGTTGAGGAGAGCCATTGTCGTCATGTCCTTCGTGGCGGGCGCAGTGGTTTGAGGCAGAGAGCGAGGAGACGGGCCGGGTGATCGGACGGGAGCAAATGCTGCTCCCTGCTCCGTGCGGTCACTGATGATCCAGCATCCCCAGGATCCGCTTCGCCACCACGTTGTTCTGGATCTCGGTCGAGCCGCCGTAGATCGACACCGCCTTGCCCCACAGCCAGCTGCGGGTCTGGCCAATCTCGGCCTCGGAGAAGCCCTCGCCCTCCCAGCCGAGCCCCTGCATTCCCATGGCCTCGAGGTTCAGCTCGGCGCGATCCTGGGTGATCCTCGCGCCCACGTTCTTCATGATCGAGGTCGCGGCGCTCGGCCCGGCATTGCCCTTCGCCTCGATCGCGGCGCGGCGGAGGGTGAGGGCGAAGGCGCGGGCATCCATCTCGTGCCTGATGACGCGGGTGCGCAAGTCCGCGTCGGCGATCCGCCCCTGCGCGTCCGTGCCGCGATACGTCTTGGCGATGTCCGCGACCCCGCTTCCCGCCATCAGCCGTCCCATCGAGCCGCCGCCGCCCGACAGCGAGTTGCGCTCGTGCTGGAGCAGCCTCGTGCCGATCTCCCACCCCTGCCCCTCGCGCCCGACCAGATTGTCCTTGGGGACGCGGACGTCGGTGAAGAACGTCTCGCAGAACGGAGACTGGCCGCTGATGAGCCGGATCGGCTTGGTCTCGACGCCTGGCGCCTTCATGTCGATCAGCAGGAAGCTGATGCCCGCGTGCTTCTGCGACTTGTCGGTGCGCACCAGCGCGAAACACTTGTCCGCCCACTGGCCGCCGCTGGTCCAGGTCTTCTGGCCATTGACGAGGTAGTGATCCCCCTTGTCCTCGGCGAACGTCTGCAAGCTCGCCAGATCGGACCCGGCCCCCGGCTCCGAATAGCCTTGGCACCACCGGACCTCGCCCTTGGCGATGGCCGGAATATGCTCCTGCTTCTGCGCCTCGGAGCCGTATTCGAGCAGGGTCGGCCCGAACATCATCACGCCCATCCCGCCGATCGGATTCCACGCGCCCGCGCGGGCCATCTCCTCCTGGAGGACGCGGGCCTCGTCGCGGGACAGCCCGCCGCCGCCATATTGCTTCGGCCAGCTCGGGACGCCCCAGCCCTTCTCGCCCATCGCCTCGCGCCAGCGGCGCTGCGGCCCCGTTTCCTCGCTCGGGCCCTCGACGGCCGACATCGCATTGTCGTTCCCGCGCAGTTCGGCCGGAAGGGTCTCGGTCAGCCAGGTGCGCACTTCCTGACGGAAGGTGTCGAGCGCGTCTGCGGGACGGTCGAGTTCGGCAGCGGTCGCCATGGCATCTCTCTCCGGAGCGATTCTAGAAGATCGGGTATGGCGTTGGCCATGCCACACGCCGGAGGCATTGAAAAGATCGCGCGCTTGTCCCCGGCGCCGCCGCCGGTAGGATGGCGGACGGGGCAAGCGGAGGGATCATGTTCCATCACCGGGCGGTGCCGATCGCACTCGCCGCGATCCTGATCGACACGATCGGCTTCGGGATCGTGCTGCCGGTCCTGCCCTCGCTCATCGTCCGCCTCGGCCAGGTCGACCTGCCGGCCGCGACCCGCATCGGCGGCTGGATGCTGGTCGCCTTCGCGGCGGCGCAGTTCTTCGCGGGGCCGATCCTGGGCAACCTGGGCGATCGTTACGGACGGCGGCCCGTGCTCCTCGCGGCGATGGCCGCGTTCTCCGCCGACTATCTGCTGATGGCGTTCGCGCCGACGCTCGCGTGGCTGTTCCTCGGCCGCGCGATCGCCGGCGTCGCTGGCGCGGTCTACGGCCCGGTCAATGCGGTCCTCGCCGACGTGACTCCGCCCGAGGCGCGCGGCCGCACCTTCGGCTACATGGGCTCGGCGTTCGGGGCCGGATTCATCGTGGGGCCGGCGATCGGCGGGCTGCTGGCGGGTTACGGGGAGCGCGCGCCCTTCGTCGCCGCGGCCGTCCTCGCGCTGGCGAACGCGGCGGCGATCGCCGCGCTGCTGCCCGAAACGCTCGCACCCGAGCACCGCCGACCGTTCGACTGGCGGCGCGCCAACGTGTTCGGCGCCTTTGCTCCCCTGTTCCGCGCCGGCGGGGCGACGCCGCTGCTCGTGGGCTCGCTCATCTGGCAGGTCGCGCACATGGTCTATCCCGCGACCTGGTCGTTCTGGGCGGAGCTCGCGCTCGGCTGGGATGCGCGCGCGATCGGCTGGTCGCTCGCCGCATCGGGGCTCAGCATGATGGTGGCCCAGACCTTCCTGACCGGCCGCGCCATCGCCCGCTTCGGCGAGGAGCGGACGGTGCTGATCGGGCTGGCCGTCGGGACCATCGTCTTCGGCTGCTACGCCGTCGCGCGGCACGGCTGGCAGGTCTATGCGCTGCTTGCGGTCGGGGCGCTGACCGGGCTGGTATTCCCGTCGATCAACGCGATCCTCTCGCGCCGGGTGGATGCCGCCAATCAGGGCGCCCTCCAGGGCGGGATGGCGAGCCTCGCCAGCGTGGCGGCGGTCGTCGGGCCGCTGGTGATGACCCAGGCGCTGGCGACCGGGTCCGAGCGCGGCCTGCCCGGCGGCGCATTCGCGCTCGCCTCCGCGCTCGCCGCCCTCACCTTCGCGGTGTTCCTGTTCGGCGTCGTCCGCCGCCGCGGCCCGCTCGCGTGACGGCCTAGAATCTCCGGCGCGCAGTCGCTACGCACCCGCGGCATGACAGAAGACCTGCGCGCCGCCGCGCTCGAGAGCAAGGCCTGGCCGTTCGAAGAGGCCCGCAAGCTCCTCGCCCGCTATCCGGCAGGCAAGCCGGGCGGCGCGCCGATCCTCTTCGAGACCGGCTACGGTCCCTCGGGGCTCCCCCACATAGGCACCTTCAACGAAGTGCTGCGCACGACCATGGTCCGCCGGGCGTTCGAGACCTTGTCGGATCAGCCGACGCGGCTCCTCGCGTTCAGCGACGACATGGACGGGCTGCGCAAGGTCCCGGACAACGTGCCGAACGGCGACATGCTGCGCGAGCATCTCGGCAAACCGCTCACCCGCATCCCGGACCCGTTCGGCACCCACGAGAGCTTCGCCGCGCACAACAATGCCCGGCTGCGCGCCTTCCTCGACCGGTTCGGCTTCGAGTACGAGTTCGCGTCGTCCACCGATTATTATACGGGCGGCCGCTTCGACGAGGCGTTGAAGGGCGTACTGCGTCACTATCAGGCGATCCTCGCGGTCATGCTGCCGACGCTCGGGGCAGAACGCCGCGCGACCTATTCGCCGGTGCTGCCGATCTCGCCCACGTCGGGGGTGGTGCTGCAAGTTCCCGTCGAGGTGGTCGACGCCGAAACGGGGCTGATCGCGTTCGAGGACGAAGGCGCGCGGGTCGAGCAATCGGTCCTCGGCGGCCGCGCCAAGCTCCAGTGGAAGGTCGATTGGGCGATGCGCTGGGTCGCGCTCGGCGTCGACTATGAGATGGCGGGGAAGGATCTGATCGACTCGGTCGTCCAGTCGGGCAAGATCGCGCGCGTCCTCGGCGGTCGCCCGCCCGAGGGATTCAACTACGAGATGTTCCTCGATGAGAATGGCGAGAAGATCTCGAAGTCCAAGGGCAACGGCCTCAGTCTGGACCAGTGGCTGACCTACGGGCCGGAGGAATCGATCGCCTTCTACGCCTATCGCGAGCCGCGAAAGGCCAAGCAGCTCCATTTGGGGGTGATCCCGCGCGCGATCGACGATTATTGGCAGTTCCGCGCGGCATATTCGACGCAGGAGCTGCGCGAGAAGCTCGGCAATCCCGTTCACCACATCCACGCCGGCGACGTGCCGGCGGAGACGATGCCGGTCGGCTTCGGCCTGCTCCTCAACCTCGTCAGCCTGCCCGGCGTCGGCGACCGCGAGACGGTGTGGCGCTTCCTTAGGCGCTACAATCCGGCGCTGTCACCCGAGGCGAATCCCAGCCTCGACACGCTGGTGGGGCTCGCGATCAACTACGCCCGCGATTTTGTCGCGCCGACGCTGGCTCGCCGCGCCCCGACCGCGGACGAGGCCGACGCGCTTGCCGAACTCGACGCCGCGCTCGCCCGGCTCGGTCCGGACGCCAGTGCGGAAGACCTGCAGACCGAGGTGTACGAGATCGGCAAGGCCCGGTTCGGCAAGGAGCGGCTGCGCGAATGGTTCAAGGTGCTGTACGAGACGCTGCTCGGGTCGAGCCAGGGACCCCGTCTCGGCAGCTTCTTCGCGCTCTACGGGGTGGAGAACAGCCGTAGGCTGATCGCCGAGGCCGTGGCGCGGGCCTAGCCGCCCAGCATCTCGGCGATCCTGCCCGCCAGGTCGGTCATCGCGAACGGCTTGGTGATCACCGCCATGCCGGGCTCGAGCTGGCCGTTGCCGACGGCGGCGTTCTCGGCGTAGCCGGTGACGAACAGGACCTTGAGCCCCGGCCGCATGGCCCGCGCCGCGTCCGCGACCTGACGCCCGTTCATCCCGCCGGGCAGCCCGACGTCGGTGATCAGCAGATCGATCCGCGCTGTCGACGCGATCACGCGAAGCCCGTGCGGACCATCCTCGGCCTCGATCGTCGTGTAACCGGTCTCCGCCAGCAGCTCGACGATCAGCATGCGAACCGTCGCCTCGTCGTCGATCACGAGCACCGTCTCGCCGGCGCCTCGCCCGACCGGCTCGCTTTGCGGCAGATCCGCGTCGGCGGGCGTCTCGGCGGCATGGCAGGGAAGATGGAGGCACATCGTCGTCCCGTGACCCACCTCGGACGACACCCGAACCTGCCCGCCGGACTGGCGGACGAACCCGTGGACCATCGACAGACCCAGCCCGGTGCCCTGACCGATCGGCTTGGTCGTGAAAAAGGGATCGAAGATGCGGTCGGCGATCTCGTCCGGGATGCCGACGCCGGTGTCGATGACGCAGATCGTCAGATACCCCCCCGGCGGCAGGTCGCGTTCGCGCGCCTCGCCCTCGTCCAGCCGTTCGTTCGCGGTCGCGATCGTCAGCCGGCCGCCGTCGGGCATCGCGTCGCGGGCGTTGATCGCCAGATTGAGGATCGCGTTCTCCAGCTGCGCCGCGTCGACCATGGTCGTCGACAGATCCGCCGCGGCGTCCACCTCGACGTCGATTCCCGGCCCGACGGTGCGCGCGATCAGCTCCTCCATGCCGAACACCAGCCGATTGACGTCGGTCGGCCTGGGGTCGAGCGTCTGCCGCCGGCTGAACGCGAGCAGCCGCTGGGTGAGCGCCGCGGCGCGCTGCGCGCTGGTCTGCGCGCCCTGAAGGAAGCGGTCGATCCCGTCGGTGCGGCCCTGCGCCAGCCGGCGCTCGATGATCTCCAGGCTGCCGCTGATCCCGGTGAGGAGGTTGTTGAAGTCGTGCGCGATGCCGCCGGTCAGCTGGCCGACCGCTTCCATCTTCTGCGCCTGGCGCAGCGCCTCGTGCGCCTCGGTCAGCTCCGCGGTGCGTTCGGCGACTCGGCGCTCCAGCGACTCGTTCGCCTCGCGCTCGGCCTGGATGAGCCGGGCGTTCTCGATCGCGATCGCCGCCTGCGCCGCCAAGCCCACCATCAGCCGCTCGTGCCGGTCGGTGAACAGCCCGGGCTCGGGATGGCCGAACAGCAATCCCCCCAGCACCGCGCCGTCGCGCGCCATCACCGGCACCGCGAGATAGCTGCGGACGGGGAGATGCCCGACGGGCATCCCGCCCATCTGTCCGTAGCGGGAGTCCGACAGGATATCGGCGGATCGCACGACGCCTTCGCCGCGAAAGGTCGGCTCGAACACTGCGGTGTTGCGCGGATTGGGGAATGCCTGGAACGCGCTCTGCTCCGCTCCCGACAGGGCATAGAGCATGTAGCTGAGACCATCGGCCTCCAGGACGTTGTATAAGAACGCGCCGTACGCCGCCCCCGACAGCGCCAGCCCCGCATCGGTGACGAGCTGGACGACCCGTTCGGGATCGGTTTCGACCAGGGTCGTCGCCGCGACCCGGTTCAGGGTCTCCAATGCCTGGGTCTGCTCACGCAGCGCACGTTCCGCGATCGTGCCTTCGGTGACGTCGAACCCCTCGCAGAAGACGCCGTTCACCCGGCCGGCGCCGTCGGTCAACGGCTCGTAGATGAAATCGAGGAACCGCTCCTCCGGCCCCTGCCCCGGCCGCGTGACCACGATCGGCAGCCGCTTCGCCAGGTAGCGCTCGCCGGTCGCATAGACACGGTCGAGGCGCTCGAACGCCAGTTGCGTCGCAAGGTCTGGGAAGACGTCGCGGATCGGCCGGTCGAGATAGTCCCGCTCGCCGAACAGCTCCCGGTAGGTGCGGTTCACGAACTCGAAGACATGGCGCGGCCCGCGCAGCACCGCGACGAACCCCGGCGCCTGCTCGACCAGGCGACGCAGCCGATCGATCTCGTCCGCGCGCCGACGGTCGCGCAGTACC
Source organism: Sphingomonas sp. SP6 (assembly GCF_058313435.1). Lineage (NCBI taxonomy): Bacteria > Pseudomonadati > Pseudomonadota > Alphaproteobacteria > Sphingomonadales > Sphingomonadaceae > Sphingomonas > Sphingomonas sp. SP6. The sequence continues at coordinate 637,147 of NZ_JBZFLG010000001.1, read as the reverse complement.
CGGTCGGTGGTCTCGTTCCCTTGATTGAAGACCCCGGCCACCGCGCCGTTCTCGCCGCGGATCGGCGTCAAGCCGTAGTTCCAATAGGTCTCGCGCGCCAAGCCGCCGCGGACGATCGGCAGCATCTGGTCGAACGTCGAGATCGCCTCTCCATCCGCCATCACCGACGCGAACTGCGGGCCGACCACGCCCCAGATGTCGCTCCAAACCTCGGGTGCCGCCCGGCCCAGCGCCCAGGGGTGCCGATCGGCGGGGATCGGGGCCCAGGCGTCGTTGTAGAGCAGCCGCAGTTCCGGACCCCAATAGATCGCGGTGGGGAAACTGGAGTTGAGGCAGATGCTCAGCGCGGCACGGAGCGACTGCGGCCAACCGGCGGGCTCCCCGAGCGGAGTGGCCGCCCAATCATAGGCGCGGATGCGGGCGCCCATGTCGCCGCCGCCGGAAAGGAAGCCCAGGCTATCGGGAGACACCATCGCGGGGCGGGTCTAACCGACTGCCAAGCGTCGCGAAACCCGCACGTCCGTCATCGCCCGATCCGGTCCTCGACCAGCGCGATCGCACGCTGCACGCTCGCGTCGATCGACAGGAAGCTCGTGTCGAGCAGCGCCGCGTCGGGCGCGGCGACGAGCGGCGCGGTCGATCGGCCGCTGTCACGGGCGTCGCGGGCGCGGATGTCGGCGAGCACCTGATCGAAGCTGATCGACGAACCGCGCCCTTGCAGTTCGGCATGGCGCCGGCGGGCGCGGATCGACGGCGTCGCCTTGACGAACAATTTGGCGTCGGCGTCGGGCGCGATCACCGTCCCGATATCGCGCCCGTCGAGCACCGCCCCGCCCGCCTGGCGCGCGAACCGCCGCTGCCGCTGGAACAGCGCCGCACGGACCAGCGGATGCGCCGACACCACCGAAGCGAGCTGGCCGGTCTCGTCGTCGCGCAGCGCCGGATCGGCGAGCGTCGCGTCGTCGAAGTCGCAGGCGGCGACCGCATCCGCCTCGATCGTCGGGTCGAGCTCGAGCCGGCGCACCGTCGCCGCAACCGCGCGGTAGAGCAGACCGGTGTCCAGATGCGGCAGACCGTAATGGCGCGCCAAAGCCTTGGCGATCGTCCCCTTGCCCGATGCCGCGGGGCCATCGACGGCGATGATCATGCGCGCAGCCCGCCGAGCTGATCGAAGAATCCCGGATAGCTGGTCGCGACCGGTGCGGCGTCGTCGATCGTGATGGCCGCGCGCGCGTGCAGCGCGGCGACGGCCATGCTCATCGCGATCCGGTGATCGAGCCGGGTCGCGACCGTCCCGCCCCCGGGGATCGCCGCGCCGCCGGTCCCCTGGACGGTCAGTCCGTCCTCATGCTCCTCCACCGCGACCCCGTTCGCCGCGAGCGCCGCGTGCATCGCCGCGATCCGATCGGATTCCTTCACCCGCAGCTCGTGCGCACCGCGCGCGATCGTACGACCGCTGGCGAAGGCGGCGGCGGCGAACAGCGCCGGATATTCGTCGATCATCGACGGCGTCAGTTCGGGCGGCACGTCGATGCCGCGGAGCGGCGCGTGGCGGACGCGCAGGTCCGCGACCGGCTCCCCGCCCGTGCTCCTCGCCTCGACCTCCTCGATATCGGCGCCCATCATCCGCAGCGCCGCGATCAGCCCGGTCCGGGTCGGATTGAGGCCGACGTTCTCGATCGTCACCGCACTGCCCGGCACGATCGACGCGGCGACGATCCAGAAGGCGGCGGAGGACGGATCGCCGGGCACGACGATCCGCTGCGGCGTCAGTTCCGCCTCGCCGCGCAGCGAGATCACCCGTCCTTCGGGCGTCTCCTCGACGCTCAGGTCGGCGCCGAACCCGGCCAGCATCCGCTCGCTATGGTCGCGGGTCGGCACCGGCTCGATCACGCGCGTGATCCCGGGCGTGTTGAGCCCCGCGAGCAGCACCGCGGACTTCACCTGCGCCGAGGCGACCGGCAGCGTGTACTCGATCGGCACCGCCGGGCACATCCCGCGGACCATCAGCGGCAGGCGCCCGTCGGGCGAGGCGGTGATGTCCGCGCCCATGCGCGACAGCGGCGCGATCACGCGCGCCATCGGTCGCGTCGACAGCGAAGCGTCGCCCACGAAGGTCGGGGTGATCGGATGCGAGGCGACGAGCCCCATCAAGAGCCGCGTCGACGTCCCCGAATTGCCCATGTCGAGCGCCCGGTCCGGCTGAAGGAGTCCGCCGACGCCGACGCCGTTCACCACCCAGGTCCCGCCCTCGCGCGCGATCGTCGCCCCCATCGCGCGGAGCGCGGCGGCGGTCGCGAGCACGTCCTCGCCTTCCAGCAGCCCCTCGATCCGGCTTTCGCCGACGGCGAGCGCCGCCAGCATCAGCGCGCGGTGACTGATCGACTTGTCGCCGGGCACGCGGACGCGGCCGAACAGGCGTTCGGCGCGCGAAATCGTCAGCGGTCGGGCGGGGCTGTTCGGCATGGGGCAGGCGCTTTGACAGTCGCCTTGCGCTCTGGCAAGGCGCGCCCCAACTGGCGGCTCCACGCCGAAATCCACACATACGAAGGACAATCGACGGCATGATCAAGCCGGAATGGGGCACGAAGCGCACGTGTCCGAAATGCGCGACGCGGTTCTACGATCTGACCAAGGACGAACCCGTCACCTGCATCGCTTGCGGCTACGCCTTCAATCCCGAGGCGATCCTGAAGTCGAAGCAGCCGATGCCGTTCGAGGCCGCGAAGGTCGACAAGGCCAAGGCCGACACCGATCTGGCGGGCGACGACGAGGATCTGGACATCGAGACCGGCGAGGACGAGGAGCCCTCGGCCGACGACGAGGTCGATCTCGGCGGCGACGACGATCTGGGGGTCGAGACCGGCAAGGAAGACGAAGAGCAATAGGTCTGGCGGGCAAGCGCCGATCCGGCGCTTGCCAAGCCGGCGAGGCCCCGCTACGGGGCTGCCTCCCGAACGGATTGGGGCCGTAGCTCAGCTGGGAGAGCGCTGCAATGGCATTGCAGAGGTCAGGGGTTCGATCCCCCTCGGCTCCACCAATCCTGCCGATCTCCACACAGAAGGCGATGACGCCGCTGGGCGACTGAGCCGGGCGCTTGCCTGCGCTTCGGCCTTGCGCTATGGGCGCGCCGTTCGGCGGGCGTGTCCCGCGGAGGAAGGCGCGACGGCAAAGTCTCTCGCGCCCTTTTCGCATTAGCGTGATCCTCCGCAGACATCGCCTTCCGGGCTTCGCGGTCGCATCCGGCGGCCACGAGACACTCGGCTAGAAGACCGCCGGAGACAACCGGCCGGCCGGAAACATGACTTCGAGGATCTGACCCGCCTATGGCGACCCAAGCCCCCGCCCCGACTCGCGACGATTTCGCGGCCATGCTCGACGAGATGTTCGGCGGCGCCGACAGTTTCGAGGGCCGCGTCGTCCTCGGCACGGTGACCGGGATCGAGAACGATTTGGCCGTGATCGACGTCGGTCTGAAGTCGGAGGGCCGCGTGCCCCTCCGCGAGTTCGCCGCGCCGGGCCAGAAGGCCGACCTGAAGGTCGGCGACGAGGTCGAGGTCTATGTCGACCGCGTCGAGAACATGCACGGCGAGGCGATGCTGAGCCGCGATCGCGCCCGCCGCGAAGCCGCCTGGGACAAGCTCGAGGTCGAGTTCGCCAAGCAGGCGCGCGTCGAGGGCGTGATCTTCGGCCGCGTCAAAGGCGGCTTCACCGTCGACCTGAACGGCGCGGTCGCGTTCCTGCCGGGTTCGCAGGTCGACATCCGCCCGGTGCGCGACGTGACGCCGCTGATGGACATTCCGCAGCCGTTCCAGATCCTGAAGATGGACCGCAAGCGCGGCAACATCGTCGTGTCGCGCCGCGCCGTCCTCGAAGAGACCCGCGCCGAGCAGCGCACGGGGCTGATCCAGAGCCTCGCCGAGGGCCAGATCATCGAGGGCGTGGTCAAGAACATCACCGACTACGGCGCCTTCGTCGACCTGGGCGGGATCGACGGCCTGCTGCACGTCACCGACCTCAGCTACAAGCGCGTCGGCCACCCGAGCGAGATGATCAACATCGGCGACACCGTGAAGGTGCAGATCATCCGCATCAACAAGGACACGCAGCGCATCTCGCTCGGCATGAAGCAGCTCGAGAGCGATCCGTGGGACGGCGCGTCGGCCAAGTATCCGATCGGCGCCAAGCTGACCGGCCGCGTCACCAACATCACCGAATACGGCGCGTTCGTCGAGCTGGAGCCGGGGATCGAGGGCCTGGTCCATGTCAGCGAGATGAGCTGGACCAAGAAGAACGTCCATCCGGGCAAGATCGTCAGCACCTCGCAGGAGGTCGACGTGATGGTGCTCGAGGTCGACGCCGACAAGCGCCGCATTTCGCTCGGCCTCAAGCAGGCGCAGCAGAATCCGTGGGAAGCCTTCGCCGCCGCCCACCCGATCGGCTCGACGGTCGAGGGCGAGGTCAAGAACGCGACCGAGTTCGGGCTGTTCATCGGCCTCGACAACGACGTCGACGGCATGGTCCACATGTCCGACATCGCCTGGGGCGTGTCGGGCGAGGACGCGCTGGCGCTCCACCGCAAGGGCGAGATGGTCGAGGCGATCGTGCTCGACGTCGATGCCGAGAAGGAGCGCATCTCGCTGGGCATGAAGCAGCTCGAGCGTGGCGGCCCCTCGGTCGCCAGCGCGGCGGCGGGCGATCGTCTGGGCAAGAACCAGGTCGTCACCGTCACCGTGCTAGAGGTCCGCGACGCGGGGCTCGAGGTGCAGGCGGGCGACGACGGCTCGACCGGCTTCATCAAGCGGACCGATCTCGGCCGCGATCGTGACGAGCAGCGTCCGGAGCGCTATCAGGTCGGGCAGAAGTTCGACGCGATGGTGACCGGCTTCGACCGTTCCAAGAAGCCGACCTTCTCGATCAAGGCGATGCAGATCGCCGAGGAGAAGCAGGCGGTGGCGCAGTACGGCTCGTCGGACTCGGGCGCGTCGCTGGGCGACATTCTCGGCGCCGCGCTCAAGGCGCGCGACACCGATCGGTGACCGGATCGTGGCCGGCGGCGGCGATGTCCGCCGCCGGCCGCATTCGAGAGAAAAGTCGTTTCGGACCTATCACGATCTGGTCTTTATCTGTATCAACGTGCCCACATTTGCCGACTGCGGCTTAAGGGACCCGATGATGATCCGCTCCGAGTTGGTTCAGAAGCTCGCCGAGGCAAACGAGACTCTGTCGATCCGCGATATCGAGGCGGTGGTGGATGCCTTCTTCGAGCAGATCGTCGCCAGGCTCGCTGCCGGCGGCCGCGTCGAGCTGCGCGGCTTCGGTGCCTTCTCGACCCGCGCGCGCGACGCCCGCGTCGGCCGCAATCCACGCACCGGCGAGACGGTCGACGTGTCGGCCAAGCGCGTCCCCTACTTTAAGCCGGGCAAGGAGATGCGCGCCCGTCTGAACGTCTGAACGCGCTCGCGGCCGAGCTCGCCCTTGACGCAGGCGGCGTCATGGTCTTGCCCCCTTGCGGCGCGGGCGTGGCGGAATGGTAGACGCTGGAGACTTAAAATCTTTTGCCGCATGGCGTGCGGGTTCGAGTCCCGCCGCCCGCACCAGGAGGGTAGAGGGAGGAGCCGTCCCGTGATCCTTCGCCCGCTCGCCGCACTGGCTCTCCTGCTCGGCTTCGCCGCGTGCGACCGGCGGCCCGACAAGGGGCCGGTCGTCGCCAGCGTCATCGGGGGCGCTCCCGCCCTGCGCGACCCCTCCCGCATGCCACTCTCCGGATCGGACCGCGTCCTCACCGGGGCGGCGGCGCAAGGCCTGGTGTCGTTCGATGCGAGCGGCGCGATCGAGCAGGGGCTGGCGCAGCGCTGGATCGTCATCGACGGCGGCAGGACCTACATCTTCCGCCTGCGCGGCGCGCGGTGGAGCGACGGCGCTCCGGTCACCGCAGGCGAGGTCGTCGCCTGGTTGAAGCGCCAGATCGCCCGCGCGTCGCGCAATCCGCTCGCGCCCTATCTAACCGCGATCGAGGACGTGGTCGAGATGACGCCCGACGTGATCGAGATCGATCTCTCGCGTCCGCGCCCCGATCTGCTCGCACTGTTCGCCCAGCCCGAACTCGCGATCCGCCGTCCCCCGCGCGGCCCGGGCGGCGGACCGTTTCGCGCGGACCTGCTGGCCGGCGGCCGCCTGCTGCTCACCCCGCTCCCCGATCCGGACCGCGCAGTCGACGAGCAGCGTGAGACCACACCCGAAGACCGCGTGCAGCTTCGCGGCGAGCAGGCGGCGCGAGCGGTCGCGCGGTTCGCGGCGAAGATGTCCGACCTGGTACTCGGCGGGACGATCGCGGATTGGCCGATCGTCCAGGTCGCGGGCCTCGCGCCGGCGAACGCCCGGGTCGATCCGGCGGCGGGCCTGTTCGGTCTTGCCGTCGAGCACCGCGCCGGGCTGCTGGCGACGCCGGAAGGCCGCGCGGCGGTGGCGGAGGCGATCGACCGGTCTGCGCTCACCGCCAGCGTCGCGCGAGAATGGGTCCCGACCGAGCAGATCCTGCCCGCCCAGCTGGATTCGGCGGCGGCGCCGGCGCTCGCCGACTGGGTGTCGATCTCGCTCGAGGACCGCCGCGCCGACGCGCGCGCGATCGTCGGCGCGTGGCGCGACGCGCACGGGAATGCGGCGGCCCAAGTCCGGCTCGCGCTCCCTTCCGGGCCGGGCGGCGCGACACTGTGGGCGAGGATCGGCGGCGACCTGCTCGCGGTCGGCATCCGACCGGTTCGGGTCGCGCCGGACGAGCCCGCCGACCTCCGCCTGATCGACGCGGTTGCGCCCTACGACAGCGCGCGCTGGTACCTCGCCACCGCGTGCGCGGCTTGCGGCCTCGCCACGCCGCAGGGCGTCGAGGACGCCCGGACGGCGCCCAGCCTCGCGGCGCGCGCCGCCGCGCTGGCCGCCGCGGACGCCGAACTGGCGCGCGACGGCGGCTTCATCCCCATCGCGCGGCCGTTCCGCTGGTCGCTCGTCTCGCTCCGCCTCAAGGCGTGGCGACCGAACGGGCGCGCATGGCACCCGTTGAACCACCTGCGCGCCGATCCCACGTCAAGGCCATGACCGAACGCGCCCGCATCGACCCCGCGCTTTTCGACGCGCTGCCCCTCACCCGCGATCCGGCGGCGATCCGCCAGCGGATCGAGGTGATGGAGCGGCTGCTCGAAGGGATGTTCGTCATCCCCGGGATCAACCGCCGGGTCGGCCTCGACGCCATCCTGGGCCTCGTCCCCGTGTTCGGAGACATCGCCAGCGCCGGGCTCGGCGCGTGGCTCGTCTGGGAGGCGCGCAACCTGGGGATGCCGCGCTGGCAGCTGGCCCGCATGGGGGCGCGGGTCGGCTTCGACGCCTTGCTCGGGGCGGTGCCGCTGGTCGGCGACGTGGCGGACTTCCTCTATCGGTCGAACACCGCCAATCTCAAGACGATCAAACGTCACCTCGATCGCCATCACCCCTCGACCGTCACGGTCGAGCGCTGACCCGTTTGCGCCGCCCGATCGTTAGCGCCCCGATGGTCCCTCCTTGTCTTCGCGCCCTCGCGCCGCTGCTCCTTGCCGGCGCCGCCCCGGTCGGCACGCTCGCGGTGCAGGTCACCAACGTGCGCGACGCGCGCGGGGTGGTCCATGTCGATCTCTGCCCCCAGGCGCAGTTCCTCAAGGACGACTGCGCGCTGAGTGGCGACGCCCCCGCGCGCATCGGCACGACGACGGTGCTGGTCAGCGGCGTGCCCGCCGGGCGCTATGCGGTGCAGGCGTTCCACGACGAGAACCGCAACCGCAAGGTCGACCGCGCGCTGTTCGGCATCCCCAAGGAAGGGATCGGCTTCTCACGCGACGCGCCGATCCGCATGGCTCCGCCCAAATGGGAGGACGCGCGCTTCGACTTCGCCGGCGGTCGGCAGGCGATCACGCTGAAGATGCGCTACATGCTCGGAAGCTCCGGACCGGCGCGCTGATGCGGACTCCGATCCCGGCGATGGTCGCCGCCGGCGCCGCGCGGCCGTGGCGGACGACGCTCCTCTGCCTGATCCTTGCCGCGCTCGCCGCGGCCTTCGCGGCGACGAATTTCCGCATGACCACCGACACCGCCGAGCTGATCTCGCCGGAGGTCGCCTGGCGGCGGCATGAGCGCGCGATGGACGCCGCCTTCCCGCAGTTCAGCCAAGTGATGCTGGTCGTCGTCGATGGCCGGACCCCCGAGCTGGCGGAGGACGCCGCCGCGAAACTCTCGGCGACGATGACCGCCGATAAGGCCCATTTCCGCGCCGTACGCCGTCCCGACGGCGGCGACTTCTTCGCGCGCGAGGGGCTGCTGTTTGGCAGCGTCGCGCAGGTACGATCGACCACCGACGCGCTCGTCCGCGCGCAGCCCTTGCTGGGCCCGCTCGCGGCCGATCCGTCGCTGCGGGGAGTGGCGGCTGCGCTCGGGACCATGCTCGACGGCGTCGATCATGGCCAGGCGACCCTCGACGACGCCGCGCCGGCGATGCGCGGCATGGCGCGCGCGATCGACGACCGGCTGGCCGGACGGCCCGCCGACTTCTCCTGGCAACGCCTGTTCGCCGGCGGCGGCGCGCCCCCGCCGACCCGCCGCCTTATCCTCGCCAATCCCGTGCTCGACTATGCCTCGCTGATGCCCGGCGAGGCGGCTTCGGACGCGATCCGCACCGCCGCACGCGCGTTCCCCGGCGTCTCGGTCCGAGTCACCGGCGACGTCGCGCTCGCCGACGAGGAGTTCGCGACACTCCAGGACAATATCGGCGCGGTCGCGGCGGTGATGGTCGGCGCCATGCTGCTGACGCTGTGGCTCGGGACCCGCTCGGCCAAGCTGGTCGCCGCGATCGTCGCCACGATCGCCGCCGGGCTGACCGTCACCACCGCGCTCGGCCTCGCCGCGATCGGGCGGCTGAACCTGATCTCGGTCGCGTTCATCCCGCTGTTCGTGGGGCTCGGCGTCGATTTCGGCATCCAGCTCTGCGTCCGTGTCCAGGCCGAGCGTGCGGAAGGGGCGGACCTTCCCGGCGCGCTCGGCCGCGCCGGCGCCGCGCTCGGCGCGCCGCTGACGCTCGCCGCCGCCGCGATCGTGCTGGCGTTCGGCGCATTCCTGCCGACCGCGTATGTCGGCGTCGCCGAGCTCGGCGTCATCGCCGCGATCGGCATGGTCGTCGCGCTCGCCTTTTCGGTGACGTTGCTCCCCGCGCTCGTCGTGCTGTCCGGCCCGGGCAAGCCGAGCCGCGAGGTCGGCCTCGCCGCGCTCGTTCCGGCCGACCGCTGGCTCGCGCGCCACCGCCGCGCGGTGCTGATCGCGTTCGGCGTGTCGATGGCGCTCAGCCTCGTCTCGCTCTTCTGGGTGCGGTTCGACTTCAACCCGCTCCACCTGCGCGATTCGCAAGCCCCCGCGATGCGCGCGCTCGCCGACCTGACGCGCGACCCCAATGCCACGCCGAACACGATCGGCGTCCTCGCCTCAGATCCGGCGAGCGCCCGCGCGACCGCGGCGAAGCTCGCCCGCCTGCCCGAGGTCGCGCAGGTCGTGACCCTCGACAGCTTCGTGCCCGAGGACCAGCCGGCCAAGCTCGCGCTCCTCTCCGACGCCTCGCTCCTGCTCGACGTCACCCTCAACCCGTTCGATCTCCAACCCTCGCCGACCGACGCTGAGGCCGTCGCGGCGCTCACCACGACGGCTGCCCGCCTCCGGACGACCGCCGCAGCGCATCCCGGCGCAGGTGCGGCGGACGCCGCCGCGCTCGCGCGCGCGTTCGAGCGGCTCGCCAAGTCGGCGCCGGCGGTGCGATCGCAGGTTGCGGACATGCTCATCCGCCCGCTCGGCGTCATGCTGAACCAAGCCCGGACCTCGCTGTCGGCCGAGCCGGTCACGCTCGCCACCCTCCCTGCCGATCTCGTCCGCGACTGGCGCGCGCCCGACGGCACGTCACGCATCGAGGTCTTTCCGAAGGGCGACGCCAACGACAACACCGTCCTCGAACGCTTCCGCAAGGCGGTGGTCGCGGTCGCTCCCAACGCCTCGGGCGCGCCGGTCTCGACCCAGGCGGCGGGCGGCACGATCGCCACGGCCTTCGTCCAGGCGGGAGCGATCGGGCTGGCGCTCGTCAGCCTGCTTCTGCTCGCCGTGCTCCGCGACGTGCGTGAGGTCGCGTTCACGCTTGCGCCGGTCGTCCTCTCGATCTTCCTGACGCTGGGAAGCTGCGTGCTGATTGGCCAGCCGATCAACTTCGCCAACATCATCGCCTTCCCGCTGCTCGTCGGGGTCGGCGTCGCCTTCCACATCTATTTCGTCATGGCGTGGCGGGCGGGCGCGACCGCGCTGCTCTCGTCGAGTCTCGCCCGCGCGGTGCTGTTCAGCGCGCTCGCGACCGGCACCGCGTTCGGCGCCTTGTGGCTCTCCGATCATCCTGGGACCGCGAGCATGGGCAAGATCCTGATGATCTCGCTGGCATGGACGCTGATCTGCGCGCTGGTGTTCGAGCCGGCGCTGCTGGGACCGACTAAGGCCGAGGAGCCGGCGTAGCCCCGTCGGGATCGGCCAACGGATCGCTCAGCTCGGGCGCATCCGACGGCTTCGCCCCGGTCCCCGCCGGATCGGCGAGTGGTTCGCCCAGCTCGGGCGCGGCCGTCGCGCGGCGGCCGCGCGCCTTCAGGTGATCGATCTCCCCCTGCCGATCCTGAAGATATACCGAGCGCAGCGTCGCATAGGGATCGATCGCGCCATCGAAGAGCGCCTTCAGCTCGGCGTCCGCCTCCGCCCGCCGGTCGAGGCCCGTCAGCACCCCGCGCGGGATCTGATACTCCAGCCGGTCGAACGGCGTCCCGACCGCGAGCGGCAGCACCAGCCCCTCCGCTTGGCCGCCGATCAGGTCGCGCAGCGTCGTCGGGCCGACGAACGGCAGGAACAGGTACGGCCCCGGCTTCACTCCGTAGAAGCCCAAAGTGTCGCCCAGTCCGTTGGGCCGGTGCGGCAACCGCACTCCCGGCGTCTTGGCGAGGTCGAGCAGCCCCCCGAACCCCAGCGTGCTGTTGATCGCGAACCGCGTCAGCGTCTCGACCGCCTTGCCGACCTTCAGCTGGAGCAGGAAGTTGAGGAACACCAGCGGCTCGCCAAGATTGCCGAACACGTTGCGGAGGCCGTCGCGCGCGGGCTTGGGCACCGCGTGCCGGTAGGCCATCGCCGCGGGTCGCAGAATCGAACGGTCGAACGCCTGGTGGCGCCGGAACATCGAACGATTGAACTTCTCGAGCGGATCGCCCGGCGCCTTCGCGTCGACCTGGACGACGCCCGGCTCGGGCGATGTCGTCGGATCGGCCAGCGGGTCGCCCGGTCCGGAGGGAGCCGTGCTCGGGCTCGGCGCCGCGATCGTCGGCACGATCACCGGCGGCGGCACGACCTGCGGAGCAGGCGCCGCCGCCAGCGCGAGCGCGAGTGCGAGCGTCACCCGCCGGCCTTGGCGGCGAGCGCGTTCAGGTGGGCGATGAGCGCCCTCGCGCCGCCGTTCTTCATCACCCCGGCGAAGTCCGCGCGCCGCGTCGCGAGCTGGCTGATCGCGCTGCGGTAGAAGACGTCGATGATCTTCCACGATCCGCTCGACTGGCGCAGCCGATAGGCGAGCGCCTCGGACGAACTCTTGCCCTTGAGCGTCGTGCGGACGAGCTGGTCGCCGCCGCGCGATTCGACCTGTGGGTTCACGACGAAGCTCTCGCCCGCATAGGAATCGAAGTTCGACGCATATTGCGCGATCGTCAGCCGCCGGAAGGCGGCGACCAGCGCCTGCTGATCAGCGGGTGCGACCGTCGTCCAGGGCGTGCCGACCGCGAGGCGGGTCATCAGCGGCAGGTCGAAGGCGCGGTCGACCACCGGCGCGATCGCGGCGGCGCGGCCCTTCTGCCCGGCGGCCTTGCCCGCCTTCATGATCGACAGCAGCCCCGCGTCGAGCGCCTGGATCGTCGCGACCGGACCGGCCTGCGCGAACGCGGCGGTCGGCGCGGTCACGAACAGCGCGGCGGGGAGGAGGAAGCGGAGCATGGAGAACCTCTCGTTAGAAGCGGCGCGAGCCTCGCGTCAACGCGAAGCGCGCCTATGCACAGGCCAACTGAACGAGGGATGCATTCGCTTCGCTCCCGCGATATGGGGATCGCCATGAGCCTTCCCCTGTCGCAGATCGCGCGCATCGGCGCCTACACCCTGAAGCAGCACATCAAGGGCGGGAAATACCCGCTGGTGCTGATGCTCGAGCCGCTCTTGCGCTGCAATCTCGCCTGCCCCGGCTGCGGCAAGATCGACTATCCCGATCCCATCCTCAACCAGCGGCTGAGCTTCGACCAATGCATGGCGGCGATCGAGGAATGCGGCGCACCCGCGGTCTCGATCGCGGGCGGCGAACCCCTGCTCCACCGCGAGATGCCCCGGATCGTCGAGGGCTATATCGCGCGCAAGAAGTTCGTGATCCTGTGCACCAACGCGCTGCTGCTTCGGAAGAAGATCGACGACTACAAACCCTCGCCCTTCTTCACCTGGTCGATCCACCTCGACGGCGACAAGGGCATGCACGACCATGCCGTCGACCAGGAGGGGACCTACGAGGTCGCGATCGAGGCGATCAAGCTCGCCAAGGCCAAGGGCTTCCGCGTCCAGGTCAATTGCACGGTGTTCGACGGGGCGGACCCCGCGCGGCTGGCGGCGTACTTCGACACGATGGAGGAGCTGGGCGTCGAGATCACCATCTCGCCCGGCTATTCCTACGAGCGCGCCGCCGACCAGGAGCATTTCCTGACGCGCGAGCGGACCAAGAACTTCTTCCGGGACGTCTTCCGTCGCGGCGACGGCGGCAAGGCCTGGACCTTCACCAACTCGCCGCTGTTCCTCGATTTCCTCGCCGGCAACCAGACCTACGAGTGCACCCCCTGGTCGATGCCGCTGCGCACCGTCTTTGGCTGGCAGAAGCCGTGCTACCTCGTCGGTGAAGGCTATGTCGACACCTTCGCCGAGCTGATGGAGGGCACCGACTGGGACCAGTACGGGGTCGGTCGTTACGAGAAATGCTCGAACTGCATGGTCCATTGCGGGTTCGAGGGGACGGCGGCGACCGATTCGATTCGCAATCCGCTCAAGATGTTCGCGATCGGCCGCAAGGGCGTCCGCACCGAGGGTCCGATGGCCCCCGACATCGACCTGTCGATGGCGCGCCCCGCGGTCGACGTCCATTCGACCCATGTCGAGCGCGAACTCGAGCGCATCCGGACGGCCGATCCCGAAGGCTTCCGCCGGGTGCAGCGGGCGGCGTAACCGCCCGCCCTCGGTCACCCGGTCGCCGAATAGTCCATCGCCTCAAGGTCCGCGATCAGCCCCGGCCCGGTCGGCGTCCAGCCGAGCCGCTCGCGGGTGATCGCGCTCGATGCGGGCATGTCCATCGCGGCGAACATCCCGAACCAGCCGAACTCGGCGCCTGCGTCTTCGGGCGACACCGACGCCGTCGGCAGCCCGAGCCCATGTGCGACCGTGTCCGCAATCTCGCGTGCGCTCACACCGGCCTCGCCGACCGCGTGCCAGCGCGCACCGGGCTCCGCCGCTTCGATCGCCAGCCGGTAGAGCACCGCCGCGTCGGAAACGTGCCCCGCCGCCCAACGATTGGCGCCGTCGCCGACATAGGCCACGCGGCCGTTGCGTCGGACCATGTCGATGTAGGGGGTGATCAACCCCTGCTTCTCGGTGTCGTGAACCTGCGGCAGCCGCATGACCGAGACGTTGATCCCGGCGTCGAGCAGCGCGTTGCCCGCGTGCTCGGTCGCGATCCGCGGGTTCGGATGCGCGGGGTTGAACACGTCCTCGCGCGCCGGCTCGCCATGGTCGCCGCTGCCGACGCCGATCCCGGACGTGATCAGCAGCGGCCGGTGCGATCCTTTCAGCGCCTCCCCCATCGCCGCGATCACGCGCACGTCCTTCTGCGTGTTGGCGACGAAGTTGGTGAACTCGTGGTCGAACGCGCAGTGGATCACCGCATCCGCCCGCTCCGCCCCGGCGCGCAGCGTCTCCGGATGCTCCAAATCGCCGCGATGGACCTCGACGCCCGTCGCCTCCAACGTCCTCGCGCCCGCGTCCGAGCGCGTTAGGCCGAGCACGGTGTGCCCCGCCGCCAGCAACTCGGGGATGACATGGCGGCCGATGAACCCGGTCGCGCCCGTCAGAAAGATCTTCATCGTCTCACTCCGTCTGGTGTGTCGGTGCCAGATGCGCGACAGAGGTCCGACGAAGAAGACGTGAGCTTATACCGGTATGGCGACTGACAGGCTGACGCTCGGGGCCGATCCGCGCGCGCTCGGCAGCTACCTGCGCGACCGGCGCGGTCGGCTCGATCCCGCCCGGCTCGGGTTGCCGCTCGGTCGCCGCCGGACGCCGGGGCTCCGCCGTGAAGAGGTCGCGCAGCGCGCGAACGTCAGCGCGACCTGGTACACCTGGCTCGAGCAGGGTCGCGGCGGCGCCCCGTCGGCCGACGTGCTCGATCGGATCGCGCGCGCGCTGGCGCTCGGCGCGGCGGAGCGCGAACACCTCTTCCTGCTAGCGCAACAGCGACTCCCCGCGCCAAGCTACGAGCCCGCCGCCTCGGTCTCACCGCAGCTCCAAGCCGTCCTCGACTCGCTCACGCACAGCCCGGCGCTGATCCGCAACGCGACGTGGGACGCGCTCGCCTGGAATCGGGCAGCGCGCGCCGCGCTCGGCGACTACGCGGCGGTGTCGCCCGAGCAGCGCAACATCCTGCGGCGGCTGTTCGTCATCCCCCGCCCGGCGCACCTGCCCGACTGGGAAGGTGTCGCCCGCTTCGCCGTCGCCGCCTTCCGCGCCGACACCGCCCGCGCCGGCGCGACACGCGAGGCGGAGGCGCTCGCCGAGGAGCTCCGCCGGGCCGATCCCGATTTCGCGGCAATTTGGGATGATCACGACGTCCGCCATCACGGCGAGGCCACCAAGGTGATCAACGATCCGAACCGCGGCGACCTGACGATGCATTACACCGCCTTCGGGGTCGACGGTCAGCCCGACCTCACGCTCATCATCTACACGCCGGCGGCGGATGCCGACCGGGCGCAGATCGCGCGGCTGATGGCTCAGCTGCCCGACTAGCCGACCGACGCCAGCGCACGGCCGACGCCCGTCGCGCCGCGTTCGAGTGCCCGCATGGCTCGCGCGAAGGAGACACCGGTCTGCACCAGAGCGCCGATCTGGCCCGGGCGCGCGAGCAGGCTGCGCAGCACCGCCCCGACCGCGACGCTCCCGTCGGGTCGCATCGCCACCGCGACCGCCGGCGGCAGTTCGTGGTCAACCGTGTCGGAGATGCAGCGAACGATCGCGAACGGCAGCCCGCGCGCCGCGGCGATCCGCGCGACGACATGGCTTTCCATATCGACCGCGATGGCCCCTGTTCCGGCCCGTTCACGCTTGTGCGCACTTGCGCTCACCATCCCGCCGTCCGCGTAAACCGCCCCGATCCGGGCGCGCGGCAGAACGCGCGCGATCACGTGGGTCCAATCCCGATCGCAGCCGCGCTCCTCACGCCCGATCACCCGGTCACCGACGACCCAGTCACCGATCGCCAGACCGTCGATCAGCCCCCCCGCCATTCCGAAGCTGACCAGGCCCGCCGCGCCGATGCTCTCAGCCTCCAACCGCCGCGCCAGCCCCGTCTCGTCACCGCCGCCGGCCACGACGATCAGGCCGGGGGCTTGAATCGCCGCCGCCTCGCGTTTCGTCCCGGTCGCGACGACGATCCGCGTCACATCCCCCACGCGACGCGCTTGTCGTTCGACCGCCGCAGATTGCGATACCGCGCCATCGCCCAGAGCGGAAAGTATTTCGGATAACCATGATAGCGCAGGTAGAATACGCGCGGGAAGCCGCCGCCGGTGTAATGCTCCTGGCCCCAGAGCCCCTCCTCGTCCTGGTTCGCGGCGAGCCAGGCGACCCCGCGCGCCACCGCATCCGAATCGACCTCGCCCGCCGCCATCAGCCCGAGCAGCGCCCAGGCGGTCTGCGACGCGGTCGAGGGCGCGGGCGTGTGGCCGGTGCGGTCGAGCGCGTAGCTGTCGCAATCCTCGCCCCAGCCGCCGTCCGGGTTCTGCACCGCGCGCAGCCAGGCGACCGCGCGCGCGACCATCGGGTGCTCCGGCCCGAGCCCGGCGGCGTTGAGCGCGCACAGCACCGACCACGTGCCGTAGATGTAGTTGACGCCCCAGCGTCCGAACCAGCTCCCGTCCTCCTCCTGCGACCGCTCGAGCCAGCCGAGCGCCGCCGCCATCCGCGGCCCGTCGGTCTCCCCGAGCTGCGCCAGCATCGACACCACCCGAGCGCTGACATCGGCGGTCGGCGGATCGAGCAGCGCGCCATGATCGGCGAACGGCAGGTTGTTGAGATACTCATAGGCGTTGTCGGCGTCGAACGCGCCCCAGCCGCCATCCTTGGACTGGAGCCCGACGGTCCACTCGACCCCGCGCGCGATCGCCTCGTCGTAATCGGCAACGCGACCCCGCGCGCGGTCCATCGCCATCACCACGACCGCGGTGTCGTCAAGATCGGGATAATGGTCGTTGGCGTATTGGAACGCCCAGCCGCCGGGCCGCACGTCTGGCTTCTCGTCGGCCCAGTCGCCCTTCACGTCGAGCACCTGCCGCGGCTTCAGCCAGGCGAGCGCCGCATCGGCCTTCGCCTCCTCGCCCGCTTCCAGCAAGGCATGCGCGGCGAGCGCGGTGTCCCACACCGGGGAGACGCAGGGCTGGCAATAGGCTTCGTCCACGCCGACCACGAGGAGGTTCTCGACCGATTTCCGCGCGATCGCCCGCGCCGGATGATCTTCGGGATAGCCCAGGCAGTCGAACATCATCACGCTGTTGGCCATCGCCGGATAGATCGCGCCCAACCCGTCCTCGCCGTTGAGCCGTTCGAGCACGAAGTCCTCGCACCGCTTGAGCGCTTTCGCCCGCAAGCCCCTGGGCCACAGGTCTTCGCCCGCCTTAAGGGCGCGGTCGAGCGCGGTGAAGCCTGCGGTCCACACCCACTTGGTCCCGGCAGCCTTGCTCCCCGGCACGACCGGCGCGCCGGTGTAGAGTTCGTCGACCAGGACCCCCTTTGGATTGCGCGCCACCGGCTTGTAGGTCGCCAGCACGAGCAGCGGCACGACGACGGTCCGCGCCCAGTAGCTCATCTTCGACAAATGGATCGGGAACCAGCGGGGGGCCAGGATCAGCTCGGGCGGCATCGCCGGCGCGGCGTTCCATGGCCCGGCCCCGAACAGCGCCAGCTGGATGCGCGTGAAGACGTTGGTCGCCGCCGCCCCGCCCGCCCCCAGGATCGCCGCCCGCGCGCGTGCCATGTGCGGCGCGTCCACGTCGTCGCCGATCATCTTGAGCGCGTAATAGGCCTTCACGCTCGCGCTGACGTCGAACCCGCCGTCGTGGAACAGCGACCAGCCGTGGTGCGCCGCCGACTGGATGCGTCGCAGGTAACGGGCGATCTTCGCCTCCAGCGCCACATCGACCGTCTCGCCGAGATAATGCCGGAGCAGGACATATTCGGACGGGATGGTGCAGTCCGCCTCAAGCTCGAACACGAAATGCCCGTCCGGCTTTTGCTGGCGCGAAATCGCGTCGACCGCCCGCGCGACTGAACGGTCGACGACGGCGAGGTCTGGAAAGGGCGCGTGCATGGCCGGACCGTTAGCGCTTCGTAACGGTCCGTGCCAAGCGCGCGGCGGTCTCGCCCGAGCGGAGCGCGCCCTCGATGGTCGCGGGAAGCCCGGTCGCGGTCCAATCCCCGGCGAGGATCAGGTTGCGCCAGTGCGTCCTCGCGACCGGCCTGCGGGCGTTCTGCGCCGGGGTCGCGGCGAAGGTCGCACGCTTTTCCTTGACGATCTGCCATGCCGGGATCGGCGCCGTGAAGCCGTAGGCGCGCTGGATCTCCGCCCAGAACGTCGCCGCCAGCTCGGCGCGGTCGGTGTCCACCATCCGGTCGGCGGCGCTGACCGTCACCGAGATGCGGTCCGGAAAGGCGAACAGCCATTCGGACGCCGCCCCGGTCACCCCCAGCATCCGCGGCGCGTCCCCGGGCGGCGTGATCGCGAAATGCGCGTTGACGATCGCCCGGTGCTCGTCGGGGACGGTCAGCCCTGGCGTCAGATCCGCGGCGACCCAGGCGGGAACGGCGAGCACCACCGCCCCCTCGATCGGCTCCGGGCCCTGCCCGAAGTCGAGCGACGTCACGACGTCGCCCTCGGACCCGATCGCCCGCAATCGCTTGCCCAGCGTCAGCGTCGCGCCCTTTGCCTCGAGCCAGCGCACCGCCGGCGCGACGAAGGCGGCGGCCAGCGTCGGCTCGGCAACCAGCGGCCGCATCGCCCGTCCGCCCTTCGCCACCGTCTCGCGCAGCACCGCCCCCGCCAGCGACGACGACCCCTCCGCAGGATCGGTGTTGAGCGCGGCGAGGAGTACCGGCGCCACGAACCGCTCCCAGGCGCGTCCCGCCGGCCGCAGCCGCGCGTCGATCCGCTTGTCGCCCGACCCGAGCAGGCGGGCGAGCGACAGATAATCCCGCGCGCGCGTGCCCGGCACGCGCCGGGCGGGGGCGAACAGCCACCACGGCAGCGGCCCATCGTTGATCCGCACCGTCCAGCGGTCGCCGCTCGGCAGATCCATGAACGCGAACGCCGCCTCGTCGGGACCGGTCAGCGCCCCCGTCGCGCCGATCGTCGCCCGGTACCGCGCCACCGCCTCGTTGCCGGACAGCACCAGGTGATTGCCGTTGTCGATCGTCAGCCCGAGCTGGGGATCGTGATACGATCGGCACCGTCCCCCCGCCTGCGCCGCCGCTTCGATCAGGCGCACCGGCACGCCCGCCTCGACCAGCCGCACCGCCGCCGACAGGCCGGCGAGGCCCGCCCCGATCACCGTCGCGCGGGCCGTCATCGCTTGAGCGCGAACCACGCCACGGCGAACAGCAGCGCCGCCTTGTTGACGCCGATCCGGCGACGCGGCGGCGTCCAGCCCTGCGCCTCCATCCGCCGCAGCACCTTGGCGTAGGCGAACTCCATCAGCCGCGGCGCGATCAGATGTCCCTTGGGGCGCCGTGCGAGGATCGCGTTCGCTTGAGCATAGTGCTCGCGCGCGATCGCCGCGAGCGGGCGGCACGCGCCGTCGATATTGGGATGATTCACCACCTCGTCTGGCGTGGTGAAAGGGATCCCCGCCGCACTCAGATGCTCCCCCGCCAGATAGACCCGTCCGATCGCGGCATCTTCGTCCAGATCGCGCAGGATGTTGGTGAGCTGGAGCGCGCGGCCGAGATGGTGCGCCAGCGCGCGGCCGGTCTGATCCTCCATTCCGAACACACGAACCGACAGTCGCCCCACCGCCGAGGCGACACGGTCGCAATACAGATCGACCTTCGACAGCGGCTTCCAACGAATGTCCTCGGCGACGTCCATCGCCATGCCGTCGATCACCGCCACGAAATCGGCATGGTCGAGCGCGAACGCCGTGACGTGCGGGCGAAGGAACTCGGCCTGCCCCGCGGCCGCGCCCACGTACAGCGCGTCGATGTCGCGCCGCCACTGGTCGAGCGCAGCGGCGCGGTCGGCGCGAGTCCCCGGCAGGTCGTCGGCGATGTCGTCGACGATCCGGCAGAAACCGTAGATCGCGTACATCGCCTCGCGCTCCGCCTTCGGCAGCACGCGCATTCCCGCGTAGAAGGAGGAGCCGGAGACCTGGCTCTGGAGCGCGGCAGGGGTCGTCTCCGGGTTCATCGCCCCGCCCAATAGCCCAGCACCGCCCGCGCGGCGAGCCACGCCGCCTCGCCGCGGCGATGATGGACGCGCTCGGCGAGGGGATCGTGTCGCGACAGCCGCTCGCGGAGATCCTCAGCGAGCCGCTGGATCACCGCGACCTCCGCCCCCAGCCGCCGGTCGCGGATCGCGCGCGCGAAGCCCGCGCTCTCGGCGAGCAACCCGCCTGTCCGCTCCGCCAGCGCCGCGATCGCCGTGCGCAACTCCGGCGTCGCACGGTCGGCTCCCAGCACCGCTGGATCGGGTAGCGTGTCTTCGGGAAGATAGACCCGGTCGAGCGCGCGGTAATCCTTTCCGCAGTCCTGGAGGTGGTTGATCACCTGGAGCGCGGCGCAGAGCGCATCGTTCGCGGGCCACAGCGCCCGGTTCTCGCCGTGGACGTCGAGCACGAAACGCCCGACCGGCATCGCAGAATAGCGGCAGTAGCGCATCAGCGCATCCCAATCGGGATAGCGCCGGATCGTCACGTCCTGGACGAAGGCGTCGAGCAGATCGTGTGCGTGCTGGGGGTCGAGTCGCCGCTCCGCCAGCACTCGGCCCAGCGCGCATGCGACCTCGTCGTCGCCCTGTCGGCAAAGGCCGCGGCGCATCTGCGCCAGGCGCGACAGCTTCTCGCCCGCGCTCGCCGCGGGATGATCGGCGACGTCGTCGGCGGCGCGTGCGAAACGGTAGAAGGCCATGATCGGCGCGCGGTGCTCCGCCTTCAGGATCCAAGACGCGACGGGGAAGTTCTCGTCGCGGTGTCCCTTGCCGGATGAAAGCGAAGCGGCGGTCACGGGCGCGCCATCGCCTGTGCGCGCCCCTTCCACAGGCCCCCGCGCCCTTGCCGATGTTGCCAGGCGGAGAGCAGGGTGCAGCCGGCGTAGAAAGCGGCGATCAGCGGCAGCGCCGCGCCCCACAACGGCGACCGACGGTAGAAGCGCAGGATCGGCTGGAAGGCGAGCGCCATCAGCGCCCACGCGGCGAGGCCCGCACCTCGCGCGCCGCCGCTTCCCGCAAGCGCCAGCGTCGGCGGCACGGCATAGACCAGCGCGAGCCCTGCGATCGTCCCCGCCAGCAGCCACGGGCTGTAGCGCAGTTGCGCATAGGCGGACCGGCTGATCATCGCCGCGATCGCGCCTGCGGTCTCGTAGGGCCGGATGCTCCGCGAACGCTCGGTCAGCCCCAGCCACACCCGTCCGTGCCGCTTCAGCAGGGCTCCGACCGCGCAATCGTCGATCAGCGCGCCGCGGATCGCGCCGACCCCGCCCGCCCGCTCCAGCGCATCGCGGCGCACCAGCATGCATCCCCCCGCTGCCGCGCCCACGCCTTTTGCGGAGTTCACGCGAGCAAACGGGTATAACATCATGAAGAAGAAGATGAACGCCGGCACCAACGCTTTCTCGGCGGCGGTGTCGCAGCGCAGCTTCGCCATCGACGAGACCAGCACCCGCCCCTCGTGCTCGGCGCGGGCGACGAGCGCGCGGAGCGTGTCCGGCGCATGCTCGATGTCGGCGTCCGTCAGCCAGAGATAGGCCGGCGCCCCCGCCGCGGCGACGCCTTGCGACAGCGCCCAGAGCTTGCCCGTCCACCCAGCCGGGAGCGGCGCACCGGTGCGGACCTCGCCGCGCCCGCGCAGCGCCGCGCGCGCGACCGCGCCGGTGCCGTCGCTGCTGCCGTCGTCGACGACGATCACGCGAAACGCGCCCGGATAGTCCTGCGCCGCGAGGCTCGCCGCGGCGCGCGCGATCACGTCCGCTTCGTCGCGCGCGGGGACGACGGCGACCACATCCGGCCAGCGGGCCGGCGGGGGCAGGACCGCAGAGTCACGCTCGCGCGCAAGCCAGAAGCCGCTGTGGGCGGCGAGCAGCCCGACCCAGATCGCAAGCGAGATCAGCCCCAGCGCGATCACGCCACCATGCCTTGCGTGCGGAACCAGTCGATCGCGTCCGCCAGCGCCGCGCGATAGTCTCGCGTGGCGTAGTCCAGCTCTCGCGTGGCCTTCGCCGAGGAATAGAACATGTGGTGACGGGACATGCGCAGCCCGTCGAGGGTCAGGAAGGGATCCTTCCCCGTCATCCGCGCCAGTTGCTCGTTCGCCCAGGCGAAGGGATAGAGCGGTGCGCGGGGCAGCGCGATGCTGGGCGGCTTGCGCCCGACGATCCGCGCGACATCTGCCAGCATCGTCCCCAGCGACACGTCCGCACCGCCCAGGATGTAGCGTTCGCCGATCCGCCCCTTCTCCAGCGCCAGGACATGCCCCCGCGCGACGTCGTCGACATGGACCAGGTTGAGCCCGCTGTCGACGAAGGCAGGCATCCGACCCGACGCGGCCTCGACGATGATCCGGCCGGTCGGAGTCGGCTTGACGTCGCGCGGGCCGATCGGAGTCGACGGGTTGACGATTACCGCCGGCAGACCGTCGTCCGCGATCATCGTCTCGACCAGCCGTTCGGCGATCACCTTCGATCGCTTGTACGCGCCGACCACGGTCTGGGGCGTCGCCGCCCGCGTCTCGTCCGCGGCGCCTGTGGGATCGGGAAGCAGAGTCGCGACGCTGCTGGTGTGGACCACCCGGTCCACCCCCGCCGCAAGCGCGGCCGCCATGACGTTGCGCGTGGTCGCTTCGTTGTTGCGCACGATCTCCTCCGGATCGCGCGCCCAGATCCGATAATCGGCGGCGACATGGATCACCGCGGCCGCGCCCGCGGTCGCGCGCCGAACCGCCGCCGCATCGTGCAGATCCGCCTCCGCGAGATCGCCCGGAAACCCGATGAGATTGGCACGGTCGCTCGACGCCCGGGCGACGCCGCGCACCGCATAGCCGGCCGCGGCGAGCGCGCGCGCGACGGCGGAGCCCAGGAAACCGCTCACCCCGGTGACCAGCACCGGCCGCCCCGTCGCTTGCACATCCCCCGGCATCGCCCGCGCTTTCGTCGCTCGCGCCGCGTCGCGCAACCCCGCGCAGCGCTCGGGCGTAGTGCGCCTGATGCCAGGACCCTCGCTCTTTACGCCGCTCGTCGTCGGCGGCCTTCCGCTCGCCAACCGCATCGTCATCGCGCCGATGTGCCAATATTCGGCCCAGGACGGCTGCATGACCGACTGGCACCTGATCCACCTCGGGCAGCTCGCGCTGTCGGGCGCGGCGCTGTTGACGATCGAGGCGACCGCGGTCCTCCCCGAAGGAAGGATCAGCTACGCCGACGTCGGCCTGTACGACGACGCGACGGAGGCGGCGATGGCCCGGGTGCTCGACTCGGTCCGGCGCTGGTCGCCGATGCCGGTCGCGATCCAGCTCAGTCATGCCGGACGCAAGGCCTCGACCGACCTGCCGTGGCGGGGCGGCAAGCAGATCGCCCCCGACCACCGACATGGATGGCGAACGGTCGCGCCCTCCCCCTACCCCTTCAGCTCGGGCGATGACGCGCCCCAGGCACTCGACCGCGCCGGCATGGACCGCATCCGGGACGCCTTCGCCGCCGCAGCCGTCCGCGCTGCCCGCCAGGGCATCGACGCGGTCCAGATCCACGCCGCGCACGGCTATCTGCTCCACCAGTTCCTGTCGCCGCTCTCGAACCGGCGTGACGACGATTACGGCGGCTCGCTCGAGAACCGCCTGCGCTTCCCGCTCGAGGTGTTCGACGCCGTTCGCGCCGCCTATCCGGCCGATCGGCCCGTCACCGTCCGCGTGTCCGGAGCGGACTGGGTGAAGGGCGGCTGGGACGCGGATCAGACCATCGCCTTCGCCCAGGCGCTGGAGGCGCGGGGCTGCGCCGCGATCCACGTCTCCAGCGGCGGGCTCGATCCGCACCAAGCGATCCCCGTCGGCCCGAATTATCAGGTGCCGCTCGCGCGCGCGGTGAAGCAGGCGGTGTCGATCCCGGTCGTCGCGGTCGGTCTTATTACCGATTTCGAACAGGCGGAGGCGATCGTCGGCACCGGCGACGCCGATCTCGTGGCGCTCGCCCGGACGATCCTCTACGATCCGCGATGGCCGTGGCACGCCGCCGCGCACCTGGGCGGGCACGTCCATGCGGCGAACCAATATCTTCGCTCGCAGCCGCGCCGGCACCGCGATCTGTTCGACGTCGCCGGCTGATGGCGGCTGCGCCCACGCCATGGTGGCGGCATGGCGTCATCTACCAGATCTATCCGCGGTCGTTCCAGGATTCCGACGGTGACGGGATCGGCGACCTCGCGGGCGTAGAGCGCCGGCTGGATTTTGTCACCGCGCTCGGCGTCGACGCGATCTGGCTGTCGCCGATCTTCCCGTCGCCGATGGCGGACTTCGGCTACGATGTCGCCGATTATACCGACGTCGATCCCCTATTCGGCAACCTCGCCGACTTCGATCGCCTGCTCGCCGCTGCCCATGCGCGCGGGCTCAAGATCCTGCTGGATTTCGTCCCGAACCACAGCTCCGACCGGCACCCGTGGTTCGTCGAGAGCCGCACCAGCCGGACCAGCCCGAAGCGTGACTGGTACATCTGGCGCGATCCCGTTCCCGATGGCGGCCCGCCGAACAACTGGATCAGCGACTTCGGCGGCTCCGCCTGGGAGTGGGATGGGACGACCGGACAATATTACCTGCACGCCTTCCTGAAGGAGCAGCCCGACCTCAACTGGCGCAACCCGGAGCTGCGCACGGCGATGTTCGACGTGCTGCGCTTCTGGTTCGATCGCGGGGTCGACGGGTTCCGGATCGACGTGCTGTGGCATATCGTGAAGGCCGAGGGATTGCCCGACAATCCCGCCAACCCGGCCTGGACGCCGCTCGTCCGCGACCGCGACCGGCTGCTCCAGCATCACTCGACCGACCAGCCCGAGGCGCACGCGATCTCCGCCGAGATGCGCGCGATCGCAGATGCTTATGGCGATACGCTGCTGGTGGGTGAGATCTTCCTCCCAAACGACCGCCACGCCCGATGGTACGGCCCCGCCGAGCGCCCGCAGGTCCACCTGCCGTTCAATTTCCAGCTGATCGAAACGGCCTGGAACGCGGCCACGCTCCGCGCCATGATCGCCGCATACGAGGCGAGCCTGCCGCCGCACGGCTGGCCCAATTGGGTGATCGGCAGCCACGACGCCCCCCGCATCGCCGCGCGGATCGGAGAGGCGCAGGCGCGCGTCGCGGCGATGCTGCTGCTGACGCTCCGCGGCACGCCCACGCTCTACCAGGGCGACGAGCTCGGCATCGGCCACGTCCCGATCCCGCCCGACCGCATCCGCGACCCGCAACATTTCCGCCAGCCCGAACTCGACATCGGGCGGGACCGATCGCGGACGCCGATGCCGTGGGACGCGACGCCGAACGCCGGGTTCAGCGCGGTCGAGCCCTGGCTCCCGCTCAACCCCGACTGGCCGACCCGCAACGTCGCCGCGCAGGCGGCGGAGCCGCAATCGATGCTCACCCTGTATCGGCATCTTCTCGCGCTCCGCCGCGGCTCGCCCGCGCTCGCGCTCGGCGACTTCGCGCTGGTCGACGCCGCCCCCGACGTGCTCGCCTACGAGCGACGGCATGGCAGCCAGGCGGTGCGCGTGGCGCTCAACCTGTGCGACCAGCCCCGCCCCGCCCCGTTCGGCGGCGAAGTGCTGGCCTCGACGCTGCCGCTGCGCCACATGGACGGAACGCTCCTCCCGAACGAGGGCGTGATCCTGGGGTGAGACGCCAATGAAGATCGCCATGCTCGCCCCGATTGCGTGGCGCACCCCGCCCCGCGCCTATGGCCCGTGGGAACTGGTGACCTCGCTGCTTACCGAGGCGCTGGTCGAACGCGGCGTCGACGTCACGCTGTTCGCGACCCGCGACAGCCTGACCGCCGGCGCGCTCGCTGCCGTCGTTCCGGCGCCGTACGAGGAAGACCCGAGCGTCGATGCGAAGGTCTGGGAGTTTCGCCACCTCGCGCATCTGTTCGAGCAGGCGGACCGCTTCGACCTGAT
This sequence comes from Sphingomonas sp. SP6, assembly GCF_058313435.1. Taxonomy (NCBI): domain Bacteria; kingdom Pseudomonadati; phylum Pseudomonadota; class Alphaproteobacteria; order Sphingomonadales; family Sphingomonadaceae; genus Sphingomonas; species Sphingomonas sp. SP6. Next base: position 611,361 of record NZ_JBZFLG010000001.1, on the reverse strand, counting down.
CCACAACCAGGCCGATTTCCCCGCCCACGCATTTTCGCGGCTCACCTCCACGCCGATGGTCACGACGATCCACGGCTTCTCGTCAGACCGGATCCTGCCGATGTACGAGCCCTATCAGGACCACGTCCATTTCGTCGCGATCAGTGCCGGCGACCGCCATCCGCGGCTCCGCTATGCCGCGACGATCCACCACGGCATCCGCGTTGCCGAGTTCGACTTCGATGCAGAAGGCGGTGACAACCTTCTGTTCTTCGGCCGGATTCACCCGGACAAGGGCGCCAAGGAGGCGATTGCCGCCGCGCGCGCGAGCGGTCGTGCGCTCGATCTTTACGGCATCGTCCAGGACCAAGGCTATTACGAGCGCGAAGTCGGCCCGGCGCTGGACGGCCGCATCCGCTACCACGGCCCGGTCGGCGGCGACGCCCGCATCCGCGCGCTCGGCTCCGCGCGCGCGCTCCTCCACCTCATCAACTTCGCCGAGCCGTTCGGCCTCTCGGTGGTCGAGGCGATGGCGTGTGGAACCCCGGTCATCGCCAACCGCCGCGGTTCGATGCCCGAGCTGATCGAAGACGGGGTCACCGGCTTCCTGGTGGACTCGGCGGAGGAGGCTGTCGCCGCGATCGACCGCATCGGCGATCTGGACCGCGCGACCGTCCGCGCCCGCGCGGTCGAACGGTTCGGGGTCGATCGGATGGCCGACGAGTATGTCGCGCTTTACCGACGCATCCTGAGCGCGTGAGCCGCCGCTAGACTGCGTTCTGCTCGCACGTCGTGTCCGCGGCGGCCTGCTCGTCGCGGCGGTCAAGCGGTTCGGCGGTCGCGATGCGGTGAGCGACGGCGGGGGCGAGCTTCAGGATCATGCCGGCGATCGCATCTCCGGTGTCGCTCCCCTCCGAGAACCGAGTGCAGAAGGCGAGCTTGAGGACGAGGATGCGACGTTTCTGATCGAACACCCGCCAGACCGAGTCGATCTCACCCGCCACGCGCTGCCGGGCGGTCTTGCCGACCTTCAGCCCCATCCACGGCACGCACGCTCTGATCTTCGCGCGCTCGACGGTTACCGTGATGCGAAACGGCGTCCTCACCTCGCGATCGAAGTCGTCCTCGCTGGTGATCTTGGCGTCGATCCCAGCCTCGTGCATCGCCGCGGAGAGTCGGTCCGTGAGCTTCCGCCGATCGGGCGAAACGTCGTTCCAGCGCAGCTTGCCGGCAGGTGTGCAAAGCAGTCCCGAGCGGCGGGCCCCGACGACGGTTTCGGCGGTCAGATCGTAGTTAACCTCGGCAACGGTGAACCGCGGTCGCGGAGCTTCGCCGCTCGCGGCTCCGGCCAGGCCCAAAAGCGCGCAGCAGAGGAACTGGCGCAGGTTCGGGATCATTCGCGTCCCCCTATCCCAGCGCCTTCTTCACCAGCTCGTTGACCACCCCTGGGTTCGCCTTGCCCGCCATCGCCTTCATCGTCTGGCCGACGAAGAAGCCGAACAGCGCCACCTTGCCGCCGCGATACTGCTCCAGCTGATTTGGATTCTTCGCCAGCACCTCCGCGATCACCGCCTCGATCACGCCGGTGTCGCTCGTCTGCTTGAGCCCGCGCTCCTCGACGATCCTGCCCGGCGAGTCGCCGGTCTCCAGCATCGCCTCGAACACCTGCTTGGCGATGGTGCCGGAGATCGTTCCGTCGGCGACCAGCGCCAGCAGCTCGGCGGCCTGCCCCGGCGTGACCGACGACGCCTCGATCGCGACGCCGAGCCGGTTGAGCGCACCGAACAGCTCGCCCGTCACCCAGTTCGACGCTGGCTTGGCGTCGACCCCGGCGTCGAGCAGCGCATCGAACCAGCGCGCGGTCTCGACCTCGGCGGTCAGCACCGCGGCGTTGTACGGGGTCACGCCCGCGGCGACGTAACGCGCGCGCTTGGCGTCCGGAAGCTCGGGAAGCGACGCGCGGCATTCTTCGAGGAAGGCTTCGTCGAGTTCGAGCGGCAGCAGGTCGGGATCGGGAAAGTATCGGTAATCGTGCGCGTCCTCCTTCGACCGCATCGACCGCGTCGTCCCGGTGTCGGGATTGAACAGGCGCGTCTCCTGAACGATCTTGCCCCCCGCCTCCAGCACCTGGACCTGCCGCTTCGCCTCATGCTCGATCGCCTGCATGACGAAGCGGATCGAGTTGACATTCTTGGTCTCGGTCCGCGTCCCCAGCTCGTCGCCGGGCTTGCGGACCGAGACGTTGACGTCGGCCCGCATCGAGCCCTGGTCCATGTTCCCGTCGCACGACCCGACATAGCGCAGGATCGCGCGCAGCTTGGTCAGGTACGCGCCGGCCTCGGCGGGCGAGCGCATGTCGGGCCGGCTGACGATCTCCATCAGCGCGACGCCCGAGCGATTGAGGTCGACATAGCTGCGGGTCGGGTGCTGGTCGTGCATCAGCTTGCCGGCGTCCTGCTCGACATGGATGCGCTCGACACCGATCGTCTTCTCCGCGCCATCGACTTCGACGTCGATCCCGCCCTCACCCACCAGCGGGTGATAGAGCTGCGAGATCTGGTAGCCCTGCGGCAGATCGGCGTAGAAATAGTTCTTTCGGTCGAACCGCGACCAGCGGTTAATCTTCGCGTCGATCGCCATGCCGGTGCGCACCGCCTGGCGGATGCACTCGCGGTTGGGGACCGGCAGCATTCCCGGCATCGCCGCGTCGACCAGCGAAACCTGGGTGTTCGGCTCCGCCCCGAACGCGGTCGCCGCGCCCGAGAACAGTTTCGCGTTGGAGGTCACCTGGGCGTGGACCTCCAGCCCGATCACGACTTCCCAGTCGCCGGTTTCGCCCGTGATGCGGTATGCGGATGCGTCTGCCATCTGTCCCGCCTATCGCGAGCGTCGGCTCGGCTCAAGCGCCGGGCTTCGCCGACAGGAGGGCTTCGCGTCTCACGACCTGCCGGTGATGGACGAAGACGATCGCGGTCAGCAGTCCGTCGGTCGCGACCAGCATCGCATACCAGCACACGAACATGACCTTCAGGATCGGCAGTTCGAACCCCAGCGCCCGCGCCGCGTCGAGCGAGAGCGCCGCCGCCACCGCGCCCGTCGCCAGAAAGCCGAGGCCCAGCCCGAAATGCTTACGCAGGACCACCAGGTTGCCGATGCACAATCCGCCGATGAACACCCCGATCAGGACGAAGAAGCCGGCAAGCGTCCACACGTCGAACGGCTTGTCGTCGATCGCGGCGAGCACGGTGCCGATATAGGCGGACAGGATCGCCCCGAACGCGATGTTGAGCGCATTCTGTCCTTCGGTCAGCGTCGCCACGAGGCGCTTTCCGAACTCGCGCTCCTTGCGGGAGATCGCGGCCTTCTCGCGGATGATCTTACGTGCTTCCCGCATCTGGTTGCCGGTCAGCAGCGTGCCTTCGCGCGCGGGCGGGACCTCGGCCGGGGCGGGCGGTGCGGTCGCGGCGCGGTGCCGGCGCTTGATGCGCGCCTGCTTGGCCGCGGATCGCCCCTTGTCGGAACCTTGCTTGGCCAGGTTGATCTTGCGCGCGCTCGAGCCCGACTTCCCGCGCGGTTTCGAGTTTTCGTCGGCCTCCCCCGATCCGGAACGGGAGCGCGTCTCGCCGCCGCCGTTCCGGTGGGTGGTCACCACCAGGCGTCGGGCCTGGCGGTAAAGCCCGCGCGTTCCTCGATCGCGAGCGCGGCGTTCAGTACGCCCTGCTCATCCAGGGGGCGGCCGATGATCTGCAGCCCCAGCGGCAGCCCGGCCGCATCGACCCCGCCCGGGACCGACATCGCCGGCAAACCCGCGAGGCTCGACGGCACGGTGAAGACGTCGTTCAAGTACATCGCCAGCGGATCGTCCGACTTGTCTCCCAGCGCGAAGGCGGCGGACGGCGCGGTCGGGGTCAGCAACACGTCGCACTTGTCCCAGGCCTGCTCGAAATCGCGCGCGATCAGTGTGCGGACCTTCGATGCCTGCGTGAAATAGGCGTCGTAGAAGCCGGCCGACAGAACGTAGGTGCCGATCAGGATGCGCCGCTTGACCTCCTCGCCGAAACCGTCGGCCCGGGTCGCGGCGTACATGGCCTGGAGGTTCGCCCCGTCCGGCAGGTCGCGCAGCCCGTACCGTACCCCATCGTAACGCGCGAGGTTCGACGAGGCTTCGGCCGGGGCGATGATGTAATAGGTCGGCAGCGCATATCTGGTATGCGGCAGCGACACCTCGACCACCTCGGCGCCGGCGTCACGAACCCAGGCGACGCCCTGCTGCCACAGCGCCTCGATCTCGGGCGGCATCGGATCGACGCGATATTCCTTCGGGATGCCGACCCGCTTGCCCTTGAGGCTCGCATTCAGCCCCGCCTCCCACTTCGGCACGGGAAGATCGAGCGAGGTCGCGTCCTTCGGATCGAACCCCGCCATCGCCTCCAGCATGATCGCGCAGTCGCGCACGTCGCGCGCCATCGGGCCGGCCTGGTCGAGCGAGGAGGCGAAGGCGATGACGCCCCAGCGCGAGCATCGCCCGTAGGTGGGCTTGATCCCGCTGATCCCGGTGAAGGCGGCGGGCTGACGGATCGAGCCGCCGGTATCGGTCCCGGTCGCCGCCGGGGCGATCCGCGCGGCGACGACCGCCGACGACCCGCCCGACGAGCCGCCGGGCGCGAGCGGCGCGTTGCCGCCGTCACTCCGCCGCCACGGCGAAACGACGTTGCCGAAGGCGCTGGTCTCGTTCGACGAGCCCATCGCGAACTGGTCCATGTTGAGCTTGCCCAGCATCCCCGCGCCGCCATCCCACAGGTTCTGCGAGACGGTCGACTCATAGTGCGGGGTGAAGCCCTCCAGGATGTGGCTGGCCGCGGTCGCCGGGACACCCTTCGTGCAGAACAGGTCCTTCATCCCGATCGGCACGCCGGCGAGCGCCCTTGGCGCATCACCGGCGGCGCGTGCCCGGTCCGCGGCATCGGCGGCGGCGAGCGCATGTTCGGGGGTCTCGACCAGGAAGGCGTTCAGCGCCTTGGCGCCCGCGACCGCGGCGTTGAACGCCTCGGCTACCTCGCGCGCGGAGAAGGTGCCCGCGCGTACGCCGTCGCGGAGCTGGCGGACGCCCAGATCGGTGATCGCGGTCATTATTCGATCACCTTGGGAACCGTGAAGAAGCCGTGTTCGGCCTCGGGAGCGTTGGCGAGCACCGCATCGCGGACGCCGCCGCCGGTCAGCGGGTCGGCGTTCGCGACGTCGTCGCGCAGCCGCAGCCGGTTCGGGATCACCGCGGTCATCGGCTCGACACCGGCGGTGTCGACCTCGCCCAGTTGCTCGACCCAGCCGAGGATGTTGTTGAGCTCGGGGACGAGCCGCTCGGCGGCGGCGTCGTCGATCGCGATGCGGGCGAGGCTCGCGACCTTCTTCACGGTGATGGTGTCGACGGACATGGGCCGGGGCGCTACCGCGGGCGGGCATGGCCCGCAAGTTCCTCTACGTCGTCGCCGCGTTGATCGCGCTCGTGATCGCCGGCGCGTTCGCCTATCGCATCTGGGGCAATCAGCTGCTGCGGGCCGCCTTCGTCCCCACCGCCGCTTTCGAGGCGCAGGCGGCCGTCCGCGCCGAGGCGTACCGCGACCCGAGGATGTGGTTCGCCCGGCCCGAGATCGCACGCAGTCCCGTGTTGTGGACGCCCGCCGGCTACATCCGGACCGCCGGCTCGGGTCCGGCGGTGTTCTTCATCCACCCGACCTCCTATCTCGCGCGCGATCACTGGAACGCGCCGCTCGACAATGTAGAGGCGAACGACCGGGCCGCCTTGTTCCTCCGCGGCCAGGCGAGCGCGTTCAACGCGGTCGGCGACATCTGGGCGCCGCGTTACCGCCAAGCCGCGTTCGGCTCGTTCCTGACGACCAAAGCCGAGGCGGCGAAGGCGTTGTCGCTCGCTTACGGCGACATCCAGGCGGCGTTCACCGCCTTTCTCGCGCAGATCGGCCCCGACCGCGCGATCATCCTCGCCGGGCACAGCCAGGGCGCGCTCCACCTCACCCATCTCTTGAAGGACCGGATCGCCGGCACCCCGCTCGCGAAGCGGATCGTGGCGGCCTACGTGGTCGGCTGGCCGGTGTCGCGCACGACCGACGTCGCCGCGCTCGGGCTGCCCGAATGTGCGCGCGCCGACCAGTCCGGCTGCTTCCTGTCGTGGGAGACCTTCGCCGAACCCGCCGACGAGTCGCTGATCCTCGACGCCTACGATCAGACGATCGGCTTCGACGGCCGGCCCCGCCGCGGCACCCCGCTGGTCTGTACCAACCCGCTCACCGGCGCGGCGAACGCCGCGGCTCCGGCCGCGGCCAACGCCGGCACGCTCTTCCCTGCGAAAGACCTGTCGTCGGCCACCCTCGAACCCGCCCGCGTCGCCGCGCGGTGCGGCGGGCGCGGGTTCCTGCTGATCGGCGAAGGGCCGGACGTCGGTCCGTACGTGCTGCCCGGCAACAATTACCACGTCTACGACTACAGCCTGTTCTGGCGGAACGTGCGGGACGACGCGGCTCGCCGCGCCGCGACGTTCGCCCGGCGATGATCACGCTGGCGGTCGCCGAGTTCCGGGAGTCGTTGCCGGCGGGGGGTCGCCTGCTCGGGCTCGACGTCGGCACCAAGACGATCGGCACCGCGCTCTGCGATGCCGGCTGGACCTTCGCCAGCCCCGCGCTGCTGATCCGCCGCACCAAGTTCACTAGGGACAAGGAGGCGCTCGCCACGCTGATTGCAACCCAGGCGGTGCGCGGGTTGGTGATCGGCCTGCCCATCAATCTGGACGGCAGCGAAAGCCCGCGTAGCCAGTCGACCCGCGCGTTCGCCCGCAACGTCGCCGACCTGGGTCCGGTTCTGCTGTGGGACGAACGCTGGTCGACCGTCGCCGCAGAGCGCGCGATGATCGACCAGGATCTCAGCCGTGCGAAGCGCGCCGAGCGGATCGACAATCATGCCGCCGCGGTCATCCTCCAGGGCGCGATCGACGCGCTGACGATGGCGTGAGCCGTCAGACCGCCATCAGGGTCTCGGCGTATTTCTCCGCCTTGGCCTCGAACAGCTCGCTGGGTGTGAACCGCCGGGCAGTCAATCGCAGCGGCTGAAGCCCCGCCAGCTTGTACGCGCCGACCTTCGTCTCTTTCGGCGGCTTGCCGTCGCGCTCGAGCACGACGCCGTCGACGTAGAGTTCGCCGTGCTTGGTGTAGAGCACATGCGGCGCCATCACGATCTCGCCGCGGTTGTAGGTCGCGGCGACCGCGAGTCGCTTGACGATCGCTTCAAGGATCGTCGGGGCGGCGCCGGGCGCCGGCTGGGCGAGCACGCGGTCCTCGTCGGTGTTGAGCTTCATCTTGTCAGAGTAACTCATCTGCTGCATCGCAGCAAGAACCCGTCGCGGAGACGCGCGTTCCACGCAACCGCGCGCGCGTTGGTCGGTTTGCCCTCAATGAACACCGCTCCGTCGTCCGACGGCCTTCCCTTCCCCCGCCGGGCCTATGCCATCGCCGCCATGTCGTTCGGCTCGGCGCTCGTCATCATCGACGGCGGCGTCGCCAACGTCGCGCTGCCGACGATCGCGCGCGATCTGCACGTCGCGCAGAGCAGCGTCGTGGCGATCGTCACCGTCTATCAGGTCATGCTGGTGATGCTGATGCTGCCCTTCGCGGGCTTGGGCGAGCGGATCGGGCTCAAGCGCGCGTATCAGGGCGGGCAGCTGATCTTCACGGTCGCGACGCTGCTCTGCTTCTTCGCCAAGAGCCTGCCGTTCCTGCTGATCGTGCGCGCGGTGCAGGCGATCGGCGCGGCGGGGGTACTGGGCGTCGCCTCCGCGCTGATCCGCCAGATCTATCCCAGCAACCAGCTCGGGCGCGGGCTCGGGATCAATTCGGTAGTGGTGACCAGTTCGGCGGCGATCGCCCCGACGATCGGCGGGCTCGTCCTCGCGGTCGCGCCTTGGCCCTGGGTGTTCGCCAGCGCGGTGCCGTTCGCCCTCCTCAGCCTGGCGTTCGGCCGGGCGATTCCCGATCCCGCTCCCCGCTCGACCCACTTCGACCTTCCCGGCGCGGTCATGTGCGCGGCGATGTTCGGGCTGATCATCGGCGGGCTCGAAAGCATGGTCCACGGCGACAGCCCGGTCGTCTCCGCCGCGATCGTCGCCGTAGGCGCGGCGGTGGGCCTCTTCTTCGTCCGCCGAGAACTGGGCGAGCCCGCGCCGATCCTGCCGGTCGACCTGCTCGCGCGACCCGTGGTGGCGCTCTCCACCTTCGGGGGCTTCGTCGCGTTCACCGCTTCGATGACGCTGCTGGTCTCCACTCCGTTCCGCCTTTCCGCGCTGGGCTTCTCCGCCGCCGCGATCGGCGCGGCGATCGCGCCGTGGCCGATGACCAACATGGTCGTCGCCCCGCTCGCCGGCTTCCTGTCGGACCGGATCCCCGCCGGGCTGATGGGCGGCATCGGCATGGCGGTGTCGATCGCCGCGCTGCTGCTGATCGGCTTCCTACCCGATCACCCGACCTGGTTCGACATCGCCTGGCGCATGGCGCTGTGCGGTTCGGGGTTCGGGACCTATCTGCCGCCGAACGCGCGCCTCATCATCGGCTCCGCCCCGCGCGAGCGCGCCGCCGCCGCGGGCGGCCTCGTGTCGACGGTTCGGCTCACCGGCCAGACGACCGGGGCGACGCTGGTCGCGGCGCTGCTGATGCTGGGCGTCGGAACCGGACGGACGCCCGCGTTCGTCGCCGCAGGGCTCGCGCTGATCGCGGGCGTGTGCAGCCTCGCCCGCCTGCGCCCCTCGATCCGCAATCCGTCGGTGGACGAGACCCGCGACGACATGCCCGCCCTCCGCCAGGCGCGCTAGAACGCCCCGGCGGCGGATCGGCGTCCCGCTTAGCTCACATGGCGTCGTGGAACGCCTTCCACCCTGCATCGCCGCCATGCGTCGCCGTTGTCCTGATGGCTGTCCTCGACGACCATCCGCCGCCGCGGCGACGAGAGGCGGGTACGTATCCGCACAGACCCGCGAGGGGGCAGGAACGACGCCGGTGTCGGCCCGTTCGGTGGACAACGCCATCTCTCAAGGAAATGACTCATGCCCTACGTCAAGACGCGCGACGGCACCGATCTCTACGTCAAGGACTGGGGCTCCGGCCGCCCCGTGGTGCTGATCCACGGCTGGCCGCTGTCCAGCGACAGTTGGGACGAGACCGGGGTCGCGCTCGCCAACGCGGGCTTCCGCGCGATCGCCTACGATCGTCGCGGGTTCGGCCGGTCCGGCCAGCCGTGGAGCGGATACGATTACGACACATTGGCGGACGACCTCGCCGATGTCATGGACGCCGCGGGCGCACGCGAGGACGCGACCCTCGTCGGCTTCTCGATGGGCGGCGGCGAGGTCGCGCGCTACATGAGCCGGCACGAGGGCAAGGGCGTGGTCGCCGCGTCGCTCGTCGCCTCGGTCGTCCCGTACATGCTCAAGACCGAGGACAATCCGCACGGCGTGGCGGCGGAGGATCTGGCGCAGATCGGCAAGGGGATCGAGGATGACCGCCCGGGGTTCTTCAAGTCGTTCTTCAGGAGCTTCTACGGCGTCGGCATGCTGAGCAAGCCGGTCAGCGACGGGCGGCTCGACTGGGCCTGGACGGTGGCGATGCAGGCGGGATTGAAGCCGACGCTCGCCTGCGCGGAGAGCTTCGGCCACACCGATTTCCGCCCGGACCTCCCCGCCTTCCGGGTACCGACGCTGGTCGTCCACGGCACCGGGGACGCGACGGTCCCGATCGACACCTCGGGCCGCGCCGCCGCGAAGGGCATCGCCGGGGCGCAGCTCGTCGAATATGACGGTGAACCGCACGGCCTGACGGTCACCGCCGGCGATCGCTTTAACGACGACCTGCTCACCTTCCTGGGGCGCTGACCCACCTGCAATCCCTCCCCGGTCGTGCTAAGGCGCGGATCGGGGAGGATCACGCATGATCGCACGGGTGATCGGCATGGGGATGGCGGCGCTGGCGGCGGTCTCGGGGGTGGGGCATGCGCCCGCGCTCGAGACGGGTGCGGTCACGCGAGGCGAGCATCTGGCGACGGTGATGGGTTGTACCAGCTGCCACGGCAAGAGGCTCGACGGCCACCTGTTTGAGGAAGACCCGAAGTCCGTCGTCGCATGGAGCAGCAACCTTTCGCGCATCCTGCCGCGCTGGTCCGATCGCCAGATCGAGACCGCGCTCAGGGTGGGAAAACGCCCGGACGGATCGGCGCTCTGGTTCATGCCCACCTTCGCCCATGCGCGCCTTTCCCGGCGCGACATGGCGGCGCTGATCGCCTGGTTGCGGACCGTCCCGCCGACGGGCGTCGATCACCCGCGCAAGCGGCCCGGTCCGGGCTTCGCCAGGATGGTCGCCGCCGGCTACTCCGATTCCGCCGCGCAAGCGCAGCGGGTCGCCGGCCGTCTGCCGTTCGACGCGGGCCCCGCTCATGCGCGCGGCCGGTACCTGGCCTCGCTCACCTGCGCGGAGTGCCACGGACCCGATCTCAAGGGCGCGCGCGACCCCCATCCCGGCGACCCGCCCGATCTCGCCATCGCCGCCGCCTATGAACCCGCGGCATTCGCGCGGCTGCTCAAGACCGGGCTCAAGCAAGACGGCCGGCCTGCGAACGAGATGAGCGAGGAAGGCCCGAAGAGACTGAGCGCGCTTGCCCCGCCGGAAGTCTCGGCGATCCGCGCCTATCTGGTCGCCCGCGCGGCCGCGGCGACGGTCACTTCGGCACCGGCAGGATCACTTCGTCGGGATGCGCGACATTGAGTTCCTTGCGGACCAGCTCGTCGACCAGATCGGGGTTCGCGTGCCGCGGATCGAGCAGCGCCACGCGGTTGCGCAGGACCTCGCGCCGCGCTTCGAGCGCAGCGAGCTGCTGCTCCTTCTTGCCCAGCTGCCGGTGATAGTCGCCATAGGCCAGCGCCCCGTTCGTGCCGATCACCGCATAGGCGCCGAAGAAGCCCATCAGCGCCAACGCCGCCGCCGGCATCATCGCCCGCCGCAGGACCGCGCGCACATCGGTGGCCTTCTTCCCCATGGAAACGCATGTAGCGCCGACGACTCGCCGGAATCAAACGGATTTAGCGCATCCGCAGCACATCGCGTCCGGCATAGCGGGCGACGGCGCCCAGTTCCTCCTCGATCCGGATCAGCTGGTTGTACTTCGCCAGCCGGTCCGACCGCGCGAGGCTGCCGGTCTTGATCTGCCCGCAATTGGTCGCGACGGCGAGGTCGGCGATCGTCGCATCCTCGGTCTCGCCCGAGCGGTGCGACATCACCGACGTATAGGCCGCCCGCGACGCTACCGCGATCGCATCCAGAGTCTCGGACAGCGTGCCGATCTGGTTGACCTTGACGAGCAGCGAGTTCGCCAGCCCCTTGGCGATCCCCATGCGCAGCCGTTCGGGGTTGGTCACGAACAGATCGTCGCCGACCAACTGGACCCGCGATCCCAGCTTGTCGGTCAGCGCCTTCCAGCCCTCGAGATCGTCCTCGGCCATCCCGTCCTCGATCGACAGGATCGGATAGCGGTTCGCCAGGTCGACCAGATAGTCGGCCATCGCGCCGGGCTCGAGCGTCAGCCCCTCGCCGGAGATCTCGTACCTGCCATCCCGGAAGAACTCGGTCGCCGCACAGTCGAGCGCGAGCATCACGTCGTCGCCCGGCGTATAGCCCGCCTTCTCGATCGAGCGCATGATGAAATCGAGCGCGTCGGTGGTGCTCGCCAGGTTCGGCGCGAACCCGCCCTCGTCGCCCACCGCGGTCGACAGCCCCTTGTCGTGCAGCCCCTTCTTCAACGTGTGAAAGATCTCCGCTCCGCAGCGCACCGCCTCGGCCAGCGTCGGCGCGCCGACCGGCATGACCATGAATTCCTGGAAGTCGATCGGGTTGTCGGCGTGTTCGCCGCCGTTGATGATGTTCATCATCGGCACCGGCAGCACGTGCGCGTTGACCCCGCCGACATAGCGATAGAGCGGCATCCCGCGCGAGTCCGCCGCCGCTTTCGCCGCGGCGAGGCTGACGCCCAGGATCGCGTTCGCGCCCAAGCGGCTCTTGTTCGGCGTTCCGTCCAGGTCGATCAGCGCCAGGTCGAGCTCGCGCTGGTCCTCGCCCTCCATGCCGACCACGGTCTCGGCGATCTCCGAATTCACCGCGTCCACCGCGGCGTCGACGCCCTTCCCGCCCCAGCGGGTCTTGTCGCCGTCGCGCCGCTCGACCGCCTCGTGCGCCCCGGTCGACGCGCCCGAAGGGACTGCCGCCCGGCCGAACGCGCCGTCCTCCAGCATCACCTCCACCTCGACGGTCGGGTTCCCGCGGCTGTCGAGGATCTGACGGGCGTGGAGGTCGATGATTGCGGTCACGGAACGATCCTTCTAGCTCGGGAACGGCGAGCCTCTATCCGGATGGAAGCGGGCTCGCAAATCGGACGGAACCGGAGTGGGAAGCCGCCGGTTCTCTGCGCGACCCAGGTAAGGACCCGAGCGATGACCGACACCGCAACCCCGAGGCCGATGACCGACGCCGACTTCTCCGCCAGCCATGCGGCGACCGCCGCCGACCCCACCTCCTCGCCCGGCGGCGCGTCCGAGAGCGAAGTCGGCGCGGGAGCCGTGGCGGAGGCGGGCGGCGACGACGTGTCCGCACCCGAGCAACCGGCCGAGCCCGCGTCGATCAAGCAGACCTTGTCCGACAAGACCGCGGAGCTCCGCGGCCAGGCGACCGATACCGTCCGCAAGTTCGCCGACGATGGCAAGGCGCGGGCGACCGGCGCGCTGGACGATCTGGCCAGGATGCTGTCCGACGCCGCCGACCAGGTCGACGAGAAGCTGGGCGGGCAGTTCGGCCAATACGCCCGCTCGACCGCGGACCACGTCCAGGGTTTCTCCTCGTCGCTGAACGAGAAGTCCATCGACGACATGCTCGAGATGGCGCGCGAGTTCGTGCGCAAGAGCCCTGCCGCCGCCATCGGCATCGCCACGGCGCTCGGCTTCGTCGTCGCGCGGCTCGCCGCTGCCGGCCTCGAGCAGCGCGATCAAGCCTGACGTGATGCCGCGCGCGGACGTCGATCTCGAAGCGGCGAGCATGGGCGATCTCGTCCATCGGCTCACCGCCGACGCGCGCGAGTTCGCGTCCGCCGAGGTCGCGGTCGCGAAGACGAAGGCACTGGAGAAGGTCGACCGCTACAAGAGCGCGGGCATCTTCTTCGGTGCGGCCGCGGTGCTGGCGCTCGCCGCGCTCCCGGCACTGCTCGTCGGGTTGATCCTGACGATCGCGACGCTGCTCGGCCCCGGCTGGGCGACTCTGATCGTGATCGGGGTGACGCTCGCGATCGCGGCCATTCTCGCGCTGATCGGCAAGAGCCATCTCGCGCCCGCGCCGGGGATCGCGCCGTGACCGACATGAGCGACGTCGCCGCCGCCGAAGCCCGCGCCGCGGCCGCGCGCCAGCGCCTGAGTTCGACCGTGGGTATGCTGCAAGGGCGCCTCGCACCGGAGGCGCTCGCCAAGGACGCGGTCGACACGCTGACCGACGCCGGCCGCAAGGCGATCGACTCGGGGGTGGAGGCCGCGAAGACCAACCCCGCTGCGGTGATCGGCGGAGCGGCCGCCATCGCCGCCTTCCTGGCGCGCCGGCGGCTGTGGTCGCTGGTGCGCCGCAAATGACCTCCCACCCATCGAGCCGGACCGCCGGCGAAAGGAAGAGACGATGACCGACCAGCACACGACCGAGCCCCAGGGCAAGATCGACCAGGCGCGCGAAAGCGCCACGCAGGCGATCGAGAGCGCACGCGACGCCGCCGGCAAGGCGGCGCAGCAGACCGCCGCGACGCTCGAGAGCAATCCCGTCGGCGTGCTTGTCGGCGGTCTCGCACTCGGGGCGCTCGTCGCCGCGGTGCTGCCGCGCAGCGCGCGCGAGAAGGATCTGCTCGCGCCCGTGGGCAAGCGGATCGGCGCATCGCTGACGGCGGCCATCACCGCCGCCAAGGACGCCGGCCGGCAGGAACTCGACCAGGTCGGCCTGACCCGCTCGTCCGCGCAGGACCGCGTCCATTCGCTCGTCGACGGCGTGATGAAGGCGGCGTCGAGCGCCGGTTCGGCGGCGGTCAGCGCGGGCAAGGACGCGGCGCGCGCGCAATAAGCCGCTTCATTCCGCTGCACCGCAGCGGTAAGGCGTCGCGATGAGCAAACTTCACCTGGTATTCGGCGGCCGCGTCAAGGACCCGCGGACCCTCGACTTCGACGAGACGACGATCGAGGTCGTCGGCATCTACCCAGACTATGCCGCCGCCGAAAAGGCCTGGCGGGGCGCGGCGCAGCGCACCGTGGACGACGCCGAGATGAAGTTCGTCGTGGTGCACCTGCATCGGCTGCTTGAGCCGGACCTGTAGGTTCGCCCCCGACCCGGTGGGAGAATGATGCCGATCCCGCCCGCGTCGGGCGTCAGAACAGTTCGTCGAGGCAGCGATGGAAGTCGAGGCGGTCCCGATCGGGCTCGCTGATGCCGACCGCGCCGAGAAAGCGTCGCTGCGCCGTGTCGCCATATTCCGCCATTCTGCCAGAACACCGCGATATCCTGATAAGGGTCGGCCAGGCCGACCCGCGCCACGTCGATGCAGCCGGTGACGCGCATCTCCTCATCGAGGATCAGATTGCCGAGCGAGAAATCGCCGTGCGTCAGCACGCCCGCCTTCACCGCCGGCGCGAGCCGCACGACCTCGGCAAGCACCGCCTCCGCGCTCCACCCGCGGTGATCGTCGTCGAAGTCGTCTTCGTCGACCAGCCGCGCATCGACCCGCCGCCGCGCGTCGGCGATCCGGATCGCGGCGTCCGCACGGAACGGGCAGTCGGTTGGATCGACCGCGTGAAGGCACCGCAGGAATCCCGCGAAGGCATCGATGATCCGCGGGAGCAACGCCGGCTCGCGATCGAGCCAGCCGTCCCCGGATCGGCCGGCCAGCGCGCCAGTCAGCAGCCAAGCCCGCGTCTCTTCGGCCGCGAACGCCACCGCTCGCGCGGTCGGAACGCGGCCCGCAAGCCAGCGCAGCCGCACAGCCTCGCCGACGATCGCGTCCGCGACCGCGCCTTCGCCGTATTTCAGGAAGAGATCGCCCTCGTCGCCCGACAGTCGGAACACGGCTCCGCCCGACTCGCCCGACTCCTCGCGAAGCCACCGCCGGCCGCCGATCGCCTCGGCGAACCCGGCCGGCAGCGGCACCGTGCTCAGATGAACTCGATCTTCGAAACGACGTAATAGCGGTCGCCCGACGGCACCGTCACCTCGACCTCGTCGTCGACGCTGCGCCCGATCAGCGCCCGGCCCAGCGGCGAATTGTAGCTGATCCGTCCGGTCTTCGCATCGGCCTCGGTCTGGCCGACGATCTGGTACTTCACGGGCTTGTCGTCGTCGTCGAGCAGGGTGACGGTGGCGCCGAACACGATGCGATCGCCCGACAGGTCGCGCGGATCGATGATCTGCGCGCGGCTGAGCTTGTCCTCGATGTCGGAGATCGACGCCTCGATCTGCCCCTGGCGCTCCTTGGCGGCGTGGTATTCGGCGTTTTCGGAGAGGTCGCCGTGCGCGCGCGCCTCCTCGATCGCATCGACGACCAGCGGCCGTTCCGCTTTCAGGCGCCGCAGGTCCGCGGTGAGCGTCTCATAGCCCTCCTGGAGCATCGGCATCTTCTCGACGGTCGCCATCGCATGTCCCTTGTTCATAAACCCGGCCCCCGGCGGCTCCCTGCAAGCCGCCTCGCACGCTTTTGGCAGATGTGGGGGATCAGTTGTGCGGCCGCAAATAATAGGACTGCAGAGGGCGTACTTCAAGGTTGCGGATCGATCCGGACGCGATCGCCTTTGCCGCCTCGATGCTCGCCGACGCCGTCGTGAAGTACGGCACCCGCCCGCCGACCGCGGCCGAGCGGATCGGCTGCGAGTCCTTCAGGCTCTGCCAGCCCTCGGTCGTGTTGAAGATCAGCGCGATGTCGCCGTCCTTGATCCGATCGACGATATGCGGCCGGCCCTGCGCGACCTTGTTCACGCGCTCGACCGGAAGACCCGCGCGCTCGAGATAGTCGGCGGTGCCTCCGGTCGCGACGATCGTGAAGCCCGCGTCCGACAACGCGCGAGCCGCCGGCAGAACCAGCGGCTTGTCCGAGTCCTTGACGCTGACGAACACCGCCCCGCCTTCCGGCAGCACGGTCCCCGCTCCCAGCTGTGCCTTGGCGAAGGCGATCCCGAAATCGGGAGAGATCCCCATGACTTCGCCGGTCGACTTCATCTCGGGGCTGAGCACCGGATCGATCCCGGGGAAGCGACTGAACGGGAACACCGCCTCCTTGACCGCGAAATAATCGATCCTCCGGTCGATCGCCGGCAGATCGCGCAGCTTCTCGCCCGCCATCACGCGCGCGGCGATCTTGGCGATCGGCACCCCGATTGCCTTGGCGACGAACGGCACGGTCCGCGACGCGCGCGGATTGACCTCGATCAGATACACGCGCCCGTCCTTGACCGCGAACTGGATGTTCATCAGTCCGACGACGTTGAGCCCACGCGCGAGCGCGTCGGCCTGACGCTCGATCTCGGCGACGATCTCGTCCGAGAGCGAATAGGGCGGGATCGAACAGGCGCTGTCGCCCGAATGGACCCCCGCCTCCTCGATATGCTGGAGCACGCCCGCGACCACCACATCCTCGCCGTCGCAGATCGCATCGACGTCGACCTCGATCGCGTCGCGCAGATACTGGTCGACCAGCACCGGGGAGTCGCCCGAAACCTGGACGGCGGTATGGATGTAATCCTCGAGCTGCCCGTCGGAGTCGACGATCTCCATCGCCCGCCCGCCGAGCACGTAGCTCGGCCGCATCAGCACCGGATAGCCGATGCGGTGCGCGACCGCGAGCGCCTCGTCGCGGCTGCGCGCGATGCCGTTCAGGGGCTGAAGCAGCTTCAATTTGTTGACCAGGGCCGCGAACCGCTCGCGGTCCTCCGCCAGGTCGATCGCATCGGGCGAGGTGCCGAGGATCGGGATGCCCGCCTTCTCCAGCGCGCGCGCCAGGTTGAGCGGGGTCTGCCCGCCGAACTGGACGATCACCCCGACCAGCTCGCCCTTCGACTGCTCGACATGCAGGATCTCCAGCACGTCCTCGGCCGTCAGCGGCTCGAAATACAGCCGGTCGCTCGTGTCATAGTCGGTGCTCACCGTCTCCGGATTGCAGTTGACCATGATGGTCTCGAACCCGGCCTCTTCGAGCGCGAAGCAGGCGTGGCAGCAGCAATAGTCGAACTCGATCCCCTGCCCGATCCGGTTCGGCCCGCCGCCGAGGATCACGATCTTGCGCCGGTCGGAAGGCATCGCCTCGTCCTCGGGGTCGCCGAACGACGGGGCCTCGTAGGTCGAGTACATGTACGGCGTCTTCGCCTCGAATTCGGCGGCGCAGGTGTCGATCCGCTTGAACACCGGGCGCACGCCCAATTTGTGACGGAGCGCGCGCACCTCGTCCTCGTTGACCCCGCCCGTCATCGCCTTGACGGCCTCGTGGATCAGCCCGGTGCCGCGCGCGATCCCGCGCTCCATCCCGCCGCGCAGGTTCGCCGATTGCAGCGCGAGCCAGGCGAGGCGCTTGTCGCTGAACCCCATCGCCTTCAGCCGCCGCATCCCCGCCGCGTCGCGTGGCAGCCCGTCGGCCATCACCTCGCGCTCGCCCGCGACGATCTCCTCGATCCGCGCGAGGAACCACGGATCGTATTTCGCGATCGCATGCACCTCGGCGACGGTGAAGCCCTCGCGCAGCGCCTGCGCCGCGACCAGCAGCCGATCGGGCGTCGCCGTCGCCAGCGCCGCCTCGATCTCCGCCTTGGGCGCGCCGACCAGCCGGTCGACGATGTTGAAGCCGGACAGCCCCGTCTCCAGCCCGCGCAGCGCCTTCTGCACCGATTCGTGAATGTTGCGACCGATCGCCATGACCTCGCCGACCGACTTCATCGCGGTGCCGAGCGTCGCCTCGGCCCCCTTGAACTTCTCGAAGGCGAAGCGCGGGATCTTGGTGACGACATAGTCGATCGTCGGCTCGAACGCCGCCGGGGTCGCCCCGGTGATGTCGTTCTCGATCTCGTCAAGCGTATAGCCGACCGCCAGCTTCGCCGCGACCTTGGCGATCGGGAAGCCCGTCGCCTTGCTGGCGAGCGCCGACGACCGCGACACGCGCGGGTTCATCTCGATCACGATCAGCCGGCCGTCGTTCGGATTGACCGCGAACTGGACGTTCGAGCCGCCCGTCTCGACCCCGATTTCGCGCAGCACCGCGATGCTGGCGTTGCGCATGATCTGATACTCTTTGTCCGTCAGCGTCAGCGCGGGCGCGACCGTGATGCTGTCCCCGGTGTGGACCCCCATCGGATCGACGTTCTCGATCGAGCAGATGATGATGGCGTTGTCCGCGCGGTCGCGGACCACCTCCATCTCATATTCCTTCCAGCCGAGCAGCGATTCCTCAATCAGCACCTCGGTCGTCGGAGACAGGTCGAGCCCCTTGCGGACGATCTCCAGGAACTCCTCGCGATTGTACGCGATGCCGCCGCCGGTGCCGCCCAGCGTGAAGCTCGGCCGGATCACCGCCGGCAGCCCCGTGATCTCCAGCGCCGCGATCGCCTCCGCCTCGCTATGCGCGATCGCCGAGCGCGCCGATTCGAGCCCAATCCTGGTCATCGCCTCGCGGAACTTGAGCCGATCCTCAGCCTTGTCGATCGCCTCGGCATCGGCGCCGATCATGGTGACGCCGAACTTCTCGAGCGTCCCGTCGCGCTGGAGCGCGAGCGCGGTGTTGAGCGCGGTCTGCCCGCCCATCGTCGGGAGGACGGCGTCGGGCCGCTCCTTCTCGATGATCTTGGCGACCACCTCGGGCGTGATCGGCTCGACATAGGTGGCGTCGGCCAGCTCCGGATCGGTCATGATCGTCGCCGGATTGCTGTTCACCAGCACGATCCGGTAGCCCTCTTCCTTGAGCGCCTTGATCGCCTGCGTGCCCGAATAATCGAACTCGCACGCTTGCCCGATGATGATCGGGCCAGCGCCGATGACGAGGATAGAAGAGATGTCGGTGCGCTTGGGCATTACGGCATAGCCTTGTATGCAAAGTAGGCAGCGGGGATTGCCGCTAATGCTGCGATTATTGAAGCTATGCCGCCCCAAGTGGCCCAGTTTACCCGATGAAGCCTCTCCGCTAGTGAAACATGTACGCGCTTAACTCGAGGTGCCTCTACGAATGCCCGCCCACTTCCCGTTATTCTGGCATGGTAAGGACGATCCAGATGGATGATCTGAAAAAGGCCGGCATCCCGCAACCTTAGAGCTGAAGCCTCAAGCGTCGCTCGATCGAAACCCCAAGCTGGATTGCTTCCTAAACGGTCAAAGTCCACACACCAAGCATCATCCCAGTTTGTGTCGTAAGCGAGCGTGAGAAGCTGAAAATCTACCTCGCTTAATTTGATCCTCTTAGACCGGCTCACCCCAACATCCCCACAAACCGCTCAAACAGATACATCGAGTCCTGCGGCCCCGGGCTCGCCTCCGGGTGATACTGGACCGAGAACGCCCGCCCGCCGTCCAGCTCCAGCCCCGCATTCGAGCCGTCGAACAGCGACACATGCGTCTCGCGCACGCCCGCGGGCAGCGACTCCCGCTCAACCGCGAAGCCGTGGTTCATCGAGGTGATCTCGACCGCGCCGTCGCTCAGCCGCTTGACCGGGTGGTTCGCGCCGCGGTGGCCCTGGAACATCTTGGTGGTCTGCGCTCCGACCGCGAGACCGAGCAGCTGGTGGCCCAGGCAGATGCCGAACAGCGGCTTGCCCGTGTCGAGCAGCTGCCGGATCACCGGCACCGCATACTCTCCCGTCGCAGCGGGATCGCCGGGGCCGTTCGACAGGAAGATGCCGTCGGGCGACAGCGCCATGATCTCGTCGAAGCTCGCCTCGGCGGGGACGACGCTGACCTTCGCGCCGGCTTTAACAAGGTTGCGGAAGATGTTGAACTTGCTGCCATAGTCGATCGCGACGACGTGGGGACGGTCGCCCTCTTCTGCTCCCCTCCCCGAAGAGGGAGGGGTCGGGGGTGGGTTGCCGAGCGAAGCGAGGCTCCCGTCGCCGGCTTCGGGCGCTCCCCTTCGGGTCGCGGACCCACCCCCAGCCCCTCCCTCTTCGGGGAGGGGAGGAGAGTACCCAAACCCCAGCCGCCAGACCCCGCCGTCCCAGCTCCCATGCGTCTCGCGGCTCACCGTCTTGGCGAGGTCCATCCCCTCCAGCCCCGGCCAGCCCTTGGCCATCGCCAGCAGGACATCGAGGTCGAACACCCCAGCCGCCGAATGCGCGATCACCCCGTTTGGCGCGCCGCCGACCCGGATGCGCCGCGTCAGCGCGCGCGTGTCGACGCCCGCCAGCCCGATCCGCGCATGGCGCTTCATCCAGCCGTCGAGCGTCTCCATCGCGCGGAACGAGGACGGCGCGGTCGGGTCCTCGCGCACGATCATGCCAAGCGCGTGCGGCCAGTCGGCCTCGACGTCGTCGGGGTTCGCGCCGACGTTGCCGATGTGCGGGAAGGTGAAGGTGATGACCTGCCCCGCGAACGACGGGTCGGTCATGATCTCCTGATAGCCGGTCATCGCGGTGTGGAAGCACACCTCGCCCACCGCCTCGCCTTCCGCGCCGAAGCCGTGGCCCCACACCACCTCCCCGCTCGCGAGCACCAGCACGCCGGTGGCTCCCTCTGGTTGGGACGCGCGGAAAGGCTTGGCGTCGGCCATGGTCGGCGGGCACTCCTCGTTGGAACCAGCGATGTCGCTAAGCCCCGCCCGCTAGACCGCGGGCCCCCACTCGTCAATAAGGGCGCATGATTCGAGACGACATCAAGGCCGCGCAGATCGCGGCGATGAAGGCGGGCGACAAGGACGCCCGCGCCGCGATCGGCCTCATGCAGGCCGCGATCAAGAACCGCGACATCGAGGCGAGGACCCAGGCGACCGTCCCCGACGACGACGCCTTGGTGGTCGAGGTGCTGCAAAAGATGGTCAAGCAGCGCCGCGAGTCGGTGGCGATGTACCGCCAGGGCGGCCGCGAGGAGCTCGCCGCGGCCGAGGAGCACGAGATCGCGGTGATCGAGCGCTTCCTGCCGACCACGCTGACCGAGGACGAGACCCGCGCCGCGATCGAGACGATCAAGGCCGAGCTGGGCGCGAGCGGCATGAAGGACATGGGCCGCGTCATGGCCGAGCTGAAGGCGCGCCATGCGGCGGTGCTCGACATGAGCAAGGCGAGCGGGCTGGTGAAGGCGGCGCTGGGCTAAGCGTTGGGGTGCCTCGACTTCGCTCGGCACGAACGGTTTTCCTTGCTCCGTTCGTCCCGAGCGAAGTCGAGGGCCATCTGGTATAGGGCGAACCATGCCGTTCTGGTGCTACATCCTCCGCTGCGCCGACGGTCGCTACTACACCGGCCACACGGACAACCTCGAACGCCGCATCGCCCAGCACCAAACCGGGGGCTATTGCGAGTTCACTTCGCTTCGCCTCCCGGTCCGCCTCGTCTGGTGCCAGGAGTTCCCGTCCCGCCTCGAAGCGCTCGAGGCCGAACGACGCATCTCGCCGTGGTCGCGTAAGAAGAAGGAAGCGCTGATCGCGAGCGATTGGCAGGCGCTGAGCTACTGGGCGAAGCCGCCGTCCGAGCGTCTCTCGACTTCGACCCGCACTGAGTCCCAAAGTCCCTCGACTTCGCTCGGGACGAACGGGGATAAGACGCAATCCCCAGCGTCGGACATGCCGAAGGAGGTCGAGGCACGTTCCACCATTCCGTTCGTTCCGAGCGCCATCGAGGCACCCGCGCCCACCCCGTTCGTGCCGAGCACAGTCGAGGCACCGCCGACATGACCCTCACCCCCGCCTTCCTCGACGAGCTCCGAGCGCGCACGCCGCTGTCGGCGCTGATCGCCAAGACGGTGAAGCTCACCCGCGCCGGCCGCGAGATGAAGGGGTGCTGCCCCTTCCACAACGAGAAGACCCCGTCCTTTTACGTCAACGACGACAAGGGCTTCTACCACTGCTTCGGCTGCTCGGCGCACGGCGACGCGATCCGCTGGATGACCGATCAGCGCGGGCTCCCCTTCATGGACGCGGTGAAGGAACTCGCCGCCGCCGCCGGCATGGAGGTGCCCGCCCCCAGCCGGCAGGACGCCGAGCGGATCGAGCGGCAGAAGACGCTGACCGACGCGATGGAGGCCGCCGCCGAGTGGTTCCGCCAGCAGCTGAACGGCCTCGACGGCACGGAAGCGCGCGCGCTGCTCGAACGCCGCAGTGTCTCGGAGGCGACGGCGAAGGCGTTCGGCTTCGGCTTCGCCCCCGATGCGCGCGGGCGTCTCCGCACCGCGCTCAAGGCGTTCGGCGACGCGATGCTGATCGAGGCCGGGCTGCTCATCAGCGTCGAGGAAAAGGAGCCATACGACCGCTTCCGCGGCCGGTTGATGATCCCGATCCGCGATGCACGTGGGCGGGTGATCGCATTTGGCGGCCGGGTAATCGGGGACGGCGAGCCGAAGTATCTCAACTCGCCGGACACCCCGCTGTTCGACAAGGGCCGTACGCTCTTCAACCTCGACAAGGCGCTCGCCCCGGCGCGCAAGGCCGACCGCGTGATCGTGGTCGAGGGCTATATGGATGCGGTCGCGCTGGCGCAGGCGGGGATCGGCGAGGTCGTCGCCCCGCTCGGCACCGCGCTGACCGAGGCGCAGCTCGAACGGCTGTGGCGGATCGCCGACGTGCCCCTCGTCTGCCTCGACGGCGACAGCGCCGGGCAGAAGGCCGCGCTCCGCGCCGCCCACCGCGCGTTGCCGATGCTCGCCCCCGGCCGCAGCCTCGCCTTCGTGACGCTCCCCGACGGGCAGGACCCCGACGACCTGATCCGCAAGCAGGGGGCCGCCGCGTTCGAGAAGCTCGCCCGCTCCGCCGAGCCGCTGGTTGATCGCCTGTGGAAGCACGAGCTCGCTACCGAGCCGCTCGACACGCCGGAGCAGCGCGCCGGACTTCGCCAGCGGCTGAACGCCCTGGCCGACACGATCGCCGACGCCTCGGTCAAATCCGAATACAGGGCCGACTTCCGTCATCGCTTCGACGAGCAGTTCGCGCGCAATCGTCCGCCGGCGCAGCAGCGCACGCCCTTCTATCCCTACGCCCAGCGTAAGCGGGGCGAGAAGTGGACTCCGCCCCCCGCCCCGGTCACCGCCGATGCGAAGAAGGTCCGCGCCGCCGGTGGCATCGATCCGATCCTGGCCAAGGCAGTCGTCGCCGGGCTCATCCGCCACCCGGCCGAGATCGCCCGGCACATGGAGGTGCTGGGCTCCCTGCGCTTCGTCGACGGAGCGCTCGGCCGGCTGTTCGAGGCGGTCGTCGATCTCGCCCTGGACGATCGCGGCGGCGGCTCGCTTGATAGCGGAGAGCTTGTCACCATATTGACCAAGACCGGCTTTTCGGAGGTCGCGGGCGAGCTGCTGCGGGCCGACACCATGCCATATAGCTTCACCCAGAAGGCGGGGGACGAGCGGCGGGCACGCGAGGACCTCGACGAGGCAATCGCGATCCTCGTCGCCAAGCCGGAGGTGGACGCGGGCCTGGCGGAGGCGACGGCGGCGATGCAGGCCAGCTTCACGGACGCGGCGTTCGCGCGGCAGGTGGCGCTGGTGAATGAACAACGGGCGCTCGGTGAGCGTCTTGCAAATCTGGTGCAGGCGACCGAAGACGCCCGCGCCCTGGGTACCGAGGACGATTGATGGCGAAGGCGAACATGGCGGAAGCTCCCGAGGCGGTGGACACCGGGGATGCGCCGCTGCTCGACATGAACGATACGGGCGTGAAGAAGCTGATCGCCCGCGCCAAGAAGCGCGGCTACATCACCGTCGACCAGCTCAACGAGATGCTCCCGCAGGATCAGATGTCCTCCGAGCAGATCGAGGATGTCATGGCGGCGCTCAACGAAATGGGCGTCAACGTCGTCGAGAATGAGGAGCAGGGCGAGGAAGGCGACGAGCAGGAATCGGCCGCCACCGACGACGAGCCCGAGGCCGCCGACGCGGAAGCCGACGGCGAGGCCGCGCCGACGCTGGAGAAGAAGAAGGAGACGATCGACCGCACCGACGATCCGGTGCGGATGTATCTGCGCGAGATGGGCGCGGTCGAGCTCCTGTCGCGCGAGGGCGAGATCGCCATCGCCAAGCGGATCGAGGCCGGGCGCGACACGATGATCCTCGGGCTGTGCGAGAGCCCGATCACCTTCAACGCGATCATCGACTGGTCGACCGCGCTCAACGAAGGCACGATGCAGCTGCGCGAGATCCTCGATCTCGACGCGATGCTCTCCAAGGGCCCCTCCGCCGAGCAGGTCGAGGCCGCCGAGGACGACACCGCCGAGATCAGCGAGAAGACCGCCGGGGCGTCCTTCAAGGAGGAAGAGGACGTCAAGGAAGAGGCGCCCGCGGACGAGGACGAGGACGAGCTGACCGAGCGTCGCGCGCCCCGCCCGTCGGACGACGAGGAGGAGGACAACACCCTCAGCCTCGCGCAGATGGAGGAGCAGCTCAAGCCGCAGGCGCTCGAGCGGTTCGCCAACATCACCGCAATCTACAAGAAGTTCGCCAAGGTTCAGCATTCGCGCCTGGACGCGCTGGGCGGCGGCGGCGAACTGTCGGCGGCGGACGAGCGTAAGTACCAGAAGCTGCGCGAGGAGCTGACCGCCGAGGTCGAGTCGGTCCAGTTCCACAACGCCAAGATCGAATATCTGGTTGACCAGCTCTACAGCTACAATCGCCGGCTCACCGCGCTTGGCGGGCAGATGCTGAGGCTGGCGGAGCGCCACAAGGTCAACCGCAAGGACTTCCTCGACCGCTACGTCGGGCACGAGCTCGACGACACCTGGCTCCAGGGGCTGGGCAAGCTCGACAAGAAGTGGACCGCTTTCGCCACCAACGAAGGCGCCGCGGTCGATCGCATCCGCACCGAGATCAGCGAGATCAGCCAGCAGACCGGCATGGCGCTCGGCGAGTTCCGCCGCATCGTCAACATGGTCCAGAAGGGCGAGCGCGAGGCGCGGATCGCCAAGAAGGAGATGGTCGAGGCGAACCTCCGCCTCGTCATCTCGATCGCCAAGAAATACACCAACCGCGGGCTGCAGTTCCTGGACCTGATCCAGGAAGGCAACATCGGCCTGATGAAGGCGGTCGACAAGTTCGAGTATCGCCGCGGCTACAAGTTCTCGACGTACGCGACATGGTGGATCCGCCAGGCGATCACCCGTTCGATCGCCGATCAGGCGCGGACGATCCGCATCCCGGTCCACATGATCGAGACGATCAACAAGCTGGTCCGGACCTCCCGCCAGTTCCTCCACGAGCAGGGCCGCGAGCCGACGCCCGAGGAGATGGCCGAGCGGCTGTCGATGCCGCTCGAAAAGGTCCGCAAGGTGATGAAGATCGCCAAGGAGCCGATCAGCCTCGAGACGCCGATCGGCGATGAGGAGGATTCGCATCTCGGCGACTTCATTGAGGACAAGAATGCGGTGATCCCGGTCGATGCCGCGATCCAGGCGAACCTCAAGGAGACGGTCACCCGCGTCCTCGCCAGCCTCACCCCGCGCGAGGAGCGCGTGCTGCGGATGCGGTTCGGGATCGGCATGAACACCGATCACACGCTGGAAGAAGTCGGCCAGCAGTTCAGCGTCACCCGCGAGCGCATCCGTCAGATCGAGGCGAAAGCGCTGCGCAAGCTCAAGCACCCCAGCCGCAGCCGCAAGATGCGGTCGTTCCTGGACCAATAGGGCCGGCGACCGCGCGGCATCGGAAGCGGCATCGTCCTGCTTGCCGCGGCTCGTGGCAAACGGAGCGTCAACCTTCCTTTTACTCGCTTTGATATAAGCCTTGGAACGATAGCGCACCGGCCGAGTCCCTTGCACGGTCGCGGCGCCCCGGGGGTCTATGGTTCTGAGCGTCGCACCTGCACCGAACGTCGACGGCGGCGTCGCCGCGCTCGTCCGGGCCGAAGGGAGCGCCGGTGAGCCGTGGCTCGCTGCGCTGCTGACCTCGGTCGAGCCGCGCGACCTGACCGATGCGGTCCATGCGCTGTGCGTTCTCTACGGCGGCCATCCCGATCCGATCGGGGCCGCGACCGCGCGCAGCGACGATCGCGCGCTGCGCCGCTGGCTCGCCGACGCCGCCGACGCCTTCACGACCGAGCGCCACGCGCTCGCCGCCGTGGTCGCCGCCGCCGGCCCGCTGCCCTCCACCCCGAACCAGGCGGCGAGCGCGGCCACCCTTGCCCACCAGCGCCATGCGCTCGACACGCTCGCCCGGTCCGACCGCGCGGGCTGCGCGATCGGCGCGGCGGTGGCGCTGGTGCTCGATTGGCGCGCCGTGCGCGGTGTCGTGAACCGCGTCGCCGCGCGCACGGGCGTCGATCTGGCGCCGCTGGAGCTGCCGGCCGACGAGCCGTCGACGCGAAGCGAACCATCCCTGGACCGCGCGCGGCTGTTCGGCGGCCGCCAGCTTCTGGCCCAGCAGCGGGGGCTGTGGCAGTTGCTCGAAGCGCGCGCCGCCGCCCGGAAACGCTGACGTCGCGCGCGCTTGCGCCGCGCCGCACAACCCCGCTATCGCCATACCCGAAACAGGATGGAGGATGGCGGCATGCAGCGTTTCGAAGGCACCGGGAGCTATGTCGCCACCGACGACCTGAAGGTCGCGGTCAACGCTGCGGTGACGCTGCGACGCCCGCTTCTGGTCAAGGGCGAACCCGGAACGGGAAAGACCGTCCTCGCCTACGAGATCGCCAAGGCCGCGAAGGCGCCGCTGATCGAGTGGAACGTCAAGTCCACCACCAAGGCGCAGCAGGGCCTCTACGATTACGATGCGGTCGCCCGCTTGCGTGACGGCCAGCTCGGCGACGAGCGGGTCCACGACATCGCCAACTACATTCGCCGCGGCAAATTGTGGGAGGCGTTCACCGCCCCCGAGGTCCCCGTGCTGCTGATCGACGAGATCGACAAGGCTGACATCGAGTTCCCGAACGACCTCCTCCAGGAGCTCGATCGGATGGAGTTCCACGTCTACGAGACCAAGGAGACGGTGCGCGCTGCCGAGCGCCCGATCGTCGTCATCACCTCGAACAACGAGAAGGAGCTGCCCGACGCCTTCCTGCGCCGCTGCTTCTTCCACTACATCAAGTTCCCCGATCGCGACACGATGCAGGCGATCATCGACGTCCATTTCCCCGGCATCCAGAAGATCCTCGTCTCGAAGGCGATGGACATCTTCTACGAGGTCCGCGACGTCCCCGGCCTCAAGAAGAAGCCGTCGACGAGCGAGCTGCTCGACTGGCTCAAGCTGCTGCTGCACGAGGACATGCCGCTCGAGGTCTTGCAGAACCGCGATCCGACCAAGGCGATCCCGCCGCTCCACGGGGCGTTGCTCAAGAACGAACAGGACGTGATGCTGTTCGAGCGGCTGGCGTTCATGGCGCGGCGTCAGGGCGGGAAGGGCTGAGCCCGAACACTTGGCTCAGCGCGGGCTCCGGAGTCCCCGAGCGATCGTATCCTCGGGATCGGCGAGGAACGCCAGGACTTCGTCGCGCTCCCGATCGTTGATGAACGTCATGCGACCGTTCTCGAACAGCACCGCGGGCACGTTCTGGTCCTTTGCGTCGCTTGGGTCGATCGCGATCAGGCGGCGGAGTTCGTCGACATAGCGTCCTGCGTTGCCGGGCAGGAGCGAACGGTTCAGCGCGAGCAGAGCGTCGACGGTCACCGCCGTGCCGACCAGTCCTGCCTTGCCGAGAACGTTCGTCGCGCGATTGTAGCTGCTCAACTTCTCGATGTTCGCGGCGATCCTTTGCTCTGCGGAATACGCTTTCAGATGTCCGATGACGACGTTGCCGACGGAACAGTCGTCGAATAGCTCGATTGGCAATTGGTTGTTGTGGTTCATGAAGCCGTTCACCTGGACGGTGCTCGACATGATCGGCTTGCCGCCCCTGATCCCGGCGGGGATGCGGTTGTTCCGGAAGCTCAATCGCAACCTGCGGGCCTGACCACGCTGGTTTTCCGCCCAGATGCCGGGGATCGCCGGCATCCCCGCCGCGACCACCCGGTCGACGATCGTGCGATCCGCGAGGTAGGATCCGTCGTCGTTCGCCCAATATAGATATTCGTCGGTATCGAGAAACAGATAATGATCGCACGATGCCCGGAGGGCGACGTACAGCTCGCGAAAGATCCGGCTATCGTGATGGATCGTGTTGTGCATCGACGCATAGGAATAGATCGAGACGTCATCGGCGATCGTCGCGAGATAGGACAGGACGTCCGGATGTGTGCTGCCGTTGTCGAAAACGATCAGCCCGGCCGCACCGACGATTTCGACGTGGTGCTCGATCCACCGTTTCAGGAGCAAAGTCTCGTTCTTGGTTTTCAAGACGATCTTGAACGGCGCACGATGACGAGCGATCGCGTCGCAGATCGCGTCCTGATCCCTCTCCCACGCCTTGAGCCGCACCGATCGCTCCATCGGTCCGCGCTGCCGGAGCGGACCTTCGCGTCGCGACTAGCGGCGGGGCTGCGTCGGCGCAATCAGACGCGCCGTGCCGGTCGCAGCGACAAACCGACATCGCGACCTCGCTCGTTCGCGGCGGAACCGCGGCTTGCGCCCGGCCAAGCCTAGAGGCTACGCGCTTCACCGCGGCGGGCCGAACGACGAGATCGGCTGTGACACGACGGGATCGTGAAGGAGCAGTATGTGCCTGAGTTCATCTTCGTCTGCGGTTGCCCGCGCTCCGGCACGACGCTGTTCGCCAATCTGCTCAACGCCCATCCGAAGATCGCGATCGGCATCGAGCGTTACGGCAACCGCTTCTTCAAAGAGCCGCTCACGCCCGACCTCTTCGAACCCGATCGCTTTTTCGGTCTCCGCACCGGCGACACCTTCTACGACACGCTCGAGTTCGCCCCGGTGTACGCGCAAAAGCGTGAGACGTACGCCCAGGCGAAACTCGTGGGCGACAAGATCCCATTGCTGTTCGACCGGTTTGGCCAACTCCACGAGAGTTTCCCGAACGCCAAGGTGATCTTCTGCCTTCGCAACATCATCGATGTCGCAGCCTCGTACGAAGTCCGAGCGCGAAATCCCGACGACGCCAGTTGGAGCCGGGAGAAGGGCGCCGTCGCTGCCGTCGAGGACTGGAAACGATCGCTTGAGGCCTTTCACGAATACCGCACCAAGATCGACATGGCGATGTTCGATTACGATCGCTTCGCCGACGACGGCGAAGCGCAGATTCGGGAATTGGTCGCCTGGCTGAAGCTGAGCTGGTGTCGACCGATCGAGCGGCGGGTCGAGATGGCGCGGGAACGCTCGGTCAAGATCGCCGATGAACGACTGCAACCGCTCGACGGCGCGATGAAGAAACACCTCATCTTGACGGCGCCCGCCTCGCTTTACCGCCAGGCGATCCGGCAGGGCAATCAAGGCAAGCTCCGCCCGCGAGCGGCACGGCAGACTGAGCCGAGCGACACCGGCCAAGCCTGATCCGGATCGGCGGCGGAGCCGGTTAAGCACCCTTAACCATAGTCTTCAACACGGCGCGAACCTCCCCGAAATACGGAAGGCGGCATGAAGCGCTCCCCCCTCGCTTTCATCCCCGTCGCCCTGCTCTCGCTCTTCGCGAAGCCCGCGATGGCTCACAATCTTCTCGATTACGTCGGTCAGTGCGTCCCATTCGCCCGCGAGGCGTCGGGGATCGAGATCTACGGCGACGCCTGGACCTGGTGGGACCAGGCGAGCGGTCGCTACGATCGCGGGCACAAGCCCAGGATCGGCTCGGTCGTGGCGTTCGCCAAGCAGGCGCGGCTTCCGCTCGGCCATGTCGCCGTGGTCAGCCGGATCGTCGAGAAGCGCGTGCTGATGCTCACTCATGCCAACTGGTCGCGCCAGAACGGCGAACGCGGGCACGCGGAACAGGACGTGACGCTGTTCGACGTCTCTCCGCGCAACGACTGGAGCGAGGTCAAGGTCTGGTACAAGGACGCGACCGGGTTGGGTGGCACGACCTATGCCGTGAGCGGCTTCATCTACGCCCCCGGCCCGCCACTGCCCGAGATCACGGCCCGCAACCCCGATTATGTCGGCGCGCTGATCGACGCCTATGTCCCGGGCGCCGGCGCCGCGGCGGCGCGGCGCTAGACAGGCGAACCCCTCCCCGCCAAGGTGCGGCGATGTTCCTCAACTTCCTCGACGAGCTCCGCTCCGCCGGTATCCCGGCCAGCATGAAGGAGCATCTGATCCTCCTGGAGGCGCTCCGGGCCGACGTGATCGACCGAACGCCCGAGGATTTCTATTACCTCAGCCGCGCGGTCTACGTGAAGGACGAAGGGCTGCTCGACAAGTTCGATCAGGTCTTCGCCAAGGTCTTCAAGGGGATCGCCACCACCTATGGGCAGACCGAGGCGGAGATTCCCGCCGACTGGCTGAAGGCGGTCGCCGAGAAGTTCCTGACGCCCGAGGAGATGGAGGCGATCAAATCGCTCGGCTCCTGGGACGAGATCATGGCGACGCTCAAGCAGCGGCTCGAGGAGCAGCAGAAGCGGCACGAGGGCGGGTCGAAGTGGATCGGCACCGGCGGCACCTCGCCCTTCGGCAACGGCGGCTACAATCCCGAGGGCGTCCGGATCGGCGGCGAGGGTGGGCAGAAGCGCGCGCTCAAGATCTGGGACCAGCGCGAGTTCAAGAACCTCGACAACACCCGCGAGCTCGGCACCCGCAACATCAAGATCGCGCTCCGCCGTTTGCGCAAGTTCGCGCGCGAGGGCGCGGCGGACGAGCTCGACATCGACGCGACGATCGACGGCACCGCGCGCCAGGGCTGGCTCGACGTCGTGATGCGCGCGGAACGGCGCAATGCCGTCAAACTGCTGCTGTTCCTCGACGTCGGCGGCTCGATGGACCCGTTCGTGAAGCTTTGTGAGGAGCTGTTTTCCGCGGCGACGACCGAGTTCAAGAATTTGGAGTTTTTCTACTTCCACAACTGCCCCTATGAGGGCGTGTGGAAGGACAACAAGCGCCGCTTCGCCGAACGGACGCCGATGTGGGACGTGCTTCACAAGTTCCCGCACGACTATAAGCTCGTCTTCGTCGGCGATGCCTCGATGAGCCCCTATGAGATCACTCACCCGGGCGGCTCGGTCGAACATTTCAACGAGGAGTCGGGCGCGACATGGATGCACCGGCTGACCACGACCTATCCCGCGGCGGTCTGGCTCAATCCCGTGCCCGAGCAGCAATGGGGCTATTCGCAGAGCGCCAAGATCATCCGCGAGCTGATGACCGACCGGATGTACCCGCTGACGCTGGCGGGGCTGGACGACGCGATGCGGGAACTGACGCGAAAGCGGTGACCCGCCCAGATCCCCGTTCGTCCTGAGTAGCCGCCGAGCGAATGCGGAGTGGCATATCGAAGGACATTGCGCGGGCAGTCCTTTGATACGAGCTTTGCTCCGCTCAGTCTCTACTCAGGACCAGCGGAATGCTTTGAAAGGGCGCGGCTAGGCCGTCAACGCGCGCAACTTCTCGCGGTAGCTTTCCGCCAGCATCGACCGTCGCGCCCGCGCCTCCGGGGTGACGGCGCGCTGCGCGGCTAGCGCCTCCGCGGCCGCGCGTCGCGCATAATACCGAACGCTCGACTCCATCTTCTTCTCGACCCGCCGAATCGTTTCAGGCCCGACTCGGACCCTACGACACGGATATGACTAATCCGTGTTGCCGGCCTGTCGACAGGCGGGGCACGCAAGTCCGATGAATCGAGCCCATTTCGGCATCAGTAGAGCAGGTACGCCGCGCGCTCCTCACGCCAGCGCGTCTCGTCCGCGCCGGCGAGCGCATCGAGATCCTCCGCACGGGCGACGGCGTCGTCCACCCAGGCGCGCAGTGAGGGACCGCCGTTGATCACGTCGATCGCCAGCTTGCCGAATTCATATTCGTACGCGAAGTCCCGCCACAGCTCGTAATCCGGATACACCGTGCGGATCGCCTTGAACGCCGCCGCCTGCACCCGCCACGGCCGGAATCGCGCGTGATCGTACGCCGGCCCCTCGGCATGGACGAACACGCCCGCGCACAATCGCCCGACGTGCTTGTGGAAGGTCGGCTGGAACCACAGGTCGCGCAGCGTGCAGCCTTCGAGCCACTCGGGCGCTTGTCGGCGCATCTCGGCGATCACCGCGCGCGCGTCGAGATCGGGCGCGCCGAACAGCTCCAGCGGCCGCGTCGTTCCGCGCCCTTCGCTGAGCGTCGTCCCCTCCAGCATCACCGTGCCCGCGTAGCAGCGCGCCATGTTGACGTTGGCCGCGTTGGGGCTGGGATTGATCCACGGTCGTTCGGCGGGCCAGCCGAACCCGGGCGCGGCATCGGGCATCCACCCCTCCATCGCGATCACCCGCAAGTCGACGTCGAGCTTGAAGTGCTGGACGAACCAACGCCCCAGCTCGCCCAGCGTCATCCCATGCCGCATCGGCATCGGCCCCGCCCCGACGAAGCTCTCCCAGCCCGGCTGGAGGATCGTCCCCTCGACCGGCCGCCCTGCCGGGTTCGGCCGATCGAGCACCCACACGCTCTTGCCATGCTCCGCCGCGGCTTCGAGCACGTACAACAGCGTGGTGACGAAGGTGTAGATCCGGCAGCCGACGTCCTGGAGGTCGACCAGCAGCACGTCGAACGTCGACATGCTCTGCCCCGACGGTCGCCGCACCTCGCCGTAGAGGCTGAACACCGACATGCCGTAGGTCGGATCGGTGAAGTCGGGCGACTCCATCATGTTGTCCTGGAGATCGCCCCGCACCCCATGCTGCGGCCCGAACACCGCGCTGACGTTCAGCCCCGCCGCGACCAGCGCGTCGAGGCTGTGGGTCAAATCCTCCGTGACGGACGCCGGATGCGCGAGCAGCGCGACGCGCTTCCCCTCCAGCGGACGGCGGAGGCTGGCGTCGGCGAGGAGGCGATCGATCCCGAACTTCATGGTTAGATGAGTGGCGGGAGTTGGAGCGCGAAGCAATCGGGATGGTGGAAGTCGGGTGCGGCTGACGGATGCGCCAACGCCCAGAACGACTTCGTGCCGTCAGCCTCTTCGATCACTGCCGACAGGCCCACGCGGCTCGCCGATGCCCACGGTGCAATCAGGTCCAGCTCGACGTGAAGAGCGTAGCCAGTTACGTCCGCCCACCCCTTAATCATGGGCGTATCAAGCGGCAGCTCGCGCATTCCCTTCCGATATGAGTCGAAGCAATAGGCTGCCCAGCAGTGCGAGGGCGAGAAGTTGAACTCGCGATATCCTTCCTCGCCTTCGGATTGGATGAACAACTCAAAGCAGGTCGTTCGCCACAGCCCGTCTCTCCGCTCGGCGCGCTCGACCGGAGGCAACGTCAGCCCTGCGTCCGCAAAAACGCGATACTCGATCACGGACGGTCGATAGCCGCTCGGCGAAAAGCGAGTTTGAACGCGGTCGACCCTTCGGGGCGGAGTGTCGTGGTGACTAATCAGGGTTTGCCAACGTCCCATCGGAACTCCGCTCGGGCTGAGCCTGTCGAAGGCCTACCCTCCTTCTTGAGCAAGGGCATTCCTTCGACAAGCTCAGGGCGAACGGAAGGGGGCCGCTGGAAAAATCGCCCGCACTCCCCTATGTGGCCCACCTCCCATGGCGACTGTCCTCCCCTCCCCGCCGCGCGTCGGCATGGTTTCGCTCGGCTGTCCGAAGAACCTCGTCGATTCCGAGCGCATCCTCACCACCCTGCGCGCCGACGGCTACCAGATGTCCCCCGACTACGCGGGCGCGGACGTGGTGCTGGTCAACACCTGCGGCTTCCTCGATTCCGCCAAGGAGGAATCGCTCGAGGCGATCGGCGAGGCGATCGCGGCGAACGGTCGCGTCATCGTCACCGGCTGCATGGGGAAGGAGGCGGAGACGATCCGCGCGCGCTTCCCCAACGTCCTCGCGATCACCGGCGCCCACGAATACGCCCAGGTGGTGGAGGCGGTCCACGCCGCCGCCCCGCCCGCGCGCTCGCCCTATCTCGATCTCGTCCCCGGCGGGTCGGTCGAAGATACCGACCTCAAGCTCACCCCGCGTCACTACAGCTATCTGAAGATCTCCGAGGGTTGCAACCACCGCTGCGCTTTCTGCATCATCCCCCAGCTGCGCGGCGACCTCGTCAGCCGCCGCCCCGACGCGATCCTGCGCGAGGCCGAGAAACTCGTCGCCGCCGGCACGAAGGAGCTGCTGGTCATCAGCCAGGACACCTCGGCCTACGGCATCGACATCCGCCGCGAGCCGCGGATGTGGAAGGGTCGCGCGGT
This sequence comes from Sphingomonas sp. SP6, assembly GCF_058313435.1. Classification (NCBI taxonomy): domain Bacteria; kingdom Pseudomonadati; phylum Pseudomonadota; class Alphaproteobacteria; order Sphingomonadales; family Sphingomonadaceae; genus Sphingomonas; species Sphingomonas sp. SP6. Next base: position 576,925 of record NZ_JBZFLG010000001.1, on the reverse strand, counting down.
CGTCCCCCACATGACCGATCTCGCCCGCGAGCTCGGTCGCATCGCGCCGTGGGTCCGGCTCCACTACGTCTACCCCTACCCGCACGTCGATCAGGTCATCCCGCTGATGGCCGAGGGGCTGGTGCTCCCCTATCTCGACATCCCCTTCCAGCACGCGAGCCCGTCGGTGCTGCGTGCGATGAAGCGCCCTGCCAACGAGGCGCGGGTACTCGAGCGCATCCATGCCTGGCGCCGGGTCTGCCCGGACCTGGCAATCCGCTCCACCTTCGTCGTCGGCTTTCCCGGGGAGACCGAGGCGGACTTCGAATACCTCCTTCAGTGGCTCGACGAGGCCCAACTCGACCGCGTCGGTGCCTTCCGCTTCGAGCCGGTCGCGGGCGCCCCTGCCAACGACCTCCCGAACCCCGTGCCGGAGGAGGTCAAGGAGGAGCGCTACGCCCGTTTGATGGAGAAGACCGCCGCGATCTCGACCGCCAGGCTCCAGGCCAAGATCGGCCGCACGCTCGACGTCATCATCGACGCGGTCGGCGGAGACGGCGCGACCGGCCGCTCGATGGCCGACGCGCCCGAGATCGACGGCGAGGTCCAGCTCCGCGACGCCGGGCATCTGGCGGAGGGCGACATCGTTCCCGTCCTGATCGAGGACGCCGACGAGCACGACCTGTACGGCGTCCCGGCTTGACGCTCGGAGCTCTCGACACCGTTCGTCCTGAGTAGCAACTGAGCGAACGCGAAGGGGCGGATCGAAGGACCGCCCGCCTCATGTCCTTCGATACCAGGCTTCGCTACGCTCGGCCCCTACTCAGGACGAACGGAAGGCATGTGAAAGCCGGGCTCTGAGAAGCGTCCCGACTTGACGACGCCGCGCCCCCTGCTATCAGCGCGCCTCCCGGCGCCGGGTAGCGCGACGGGGCCCCACGGGGCGGAGTAGCTCAGCTGGTTAGAGCACGGGAATCATAATCCTGGGGTCGGGGGTTCAAGTCCCTCCTCCGCTACCACGACGGTCAAGAAAAGCAGGCCTTTAGGCGCTGAAACACCCCATCAGAGCGTCGTTTCTGAAACCAAAAATAGCGCCTGTTCTCGGGCGTATTTCAGGTTTGGAGGGTTGCCGACGCGAGAGGGATTGCCACCCCTCCGATCGCGCCACATGATCCGCACCCGCTGCTGCGGCGCTTGAAGATAGTGGGCATGTCGCTGGAGCCGTTTTCTGCTATGAGGCGATCATGGCAGCCCCGATCTGGTTTGAGTTTTTGCTCGCTTCGATTTGCGCGATCTCCGTAGCGGTTCAGCTACGCACCGGCAGACTTGATCTTCATCGCGCTCCTGCGGCTTACCGGGAAGCGTCGCGATCCAGTGACCCCGGGCGATACTGGGCTTTCATCGTCGGCATGTCCGTAGTCACTGTGGCGATGGTCTGTGACGCGATCTATCGCTCTTTGACGTAGCGACCGCATTCCCAAACCGGTCCTTCCCGCCGCTGAAGCATGCCTCATGCGGTCGTCTGAAACATGCTGAAGGCACCGATCCCTCACCCGTGCTCAAGTGAGGGATTGACACCTGTTTCATGAAACATGCGGATATCGGCAGTAAGTGACTGATAATGCCGGGGACGCTTGCCCCTCCGCTACCATTCACGCGAACCGGTGCGTCGACAGCGGCTCCCACGGTCCCCCGCGATACCACCAGCTCGCCAGTCCGGCGATCCGCAGCGGCCGCGCCGCGAACTCCGCCGACAGCGCCGACAGCAGCGCCTTCGCCGCCGCCGGCTCGACCTTGTTCTGCACCGTCACGTGCGCGCGCCAGCCCGACTCGTCCTGCGGCGTCAGCAGCCCCGCGAACGCCTCCGCCAGCCGCGCCCGGACCGCCGCCAGGCCCGGCGAGTCGATCCGATAGGCGACGCCGCGCCCCAGCGAATACGGTCCCGCCAACCGTGCCTCGGGCGCTCGCGCGCCGCGCGTCTCCTCAGCCAGCCGTCGCTTCACCTCGTCGGCGATCGAAGGAGGCAGATGGTGGAACATCGTTAGATGCGCGTCGAGATGGTTGCGCTCGGGCGGGAAGTGGGCGCGGCGCAGGCCGTCGAACCACGCCTGGTCCTCTGGGCCGAACAGCGCGGAGACGATGATGGGAGCGGGAATCACCCTCCCCCAACCGCTCAGATCTCGATCTGGCTCCCCAGCTCGACCACGCGGTTGGTCGGCAGGCGGAAGAACTCCATCGCGCTTTCCGCATTGCGCAGCATCCAGGCGAACAATTTTTCGCGCCAGATCGCCATCCCCGGCCGCTCCGACGCCAGCAAGGTCTGCCGCGACAGGAAGAAGCTGGTGTCCATCATCCGGAAATCTGGACCGCAGACGTGGAGCATCTTGAGGCAGGCCGGCACGTCGGGCTCCTCCATGAAGCCGTAGCGCAGGATGACGCGGTGGAAGCCCTGCCCCAGGTCCTCGTGGAGGAATCGGTTCTCGTCGGCGAAGTACGGGTATTCGGTCACGCGGACGGTCAGCAGGATGATCCGCTCGTGCAGCACCTTGTTGTGCTTCAGGTTGTGGAGCAGCGCGGGCGGCACGCCCTCGGGGGTCGAGGTCATGAACACCGCGGTTCCGGCGACGCGGGTCGCGGAGCCGACCGCGGACTGGACGAACACCTTGATCGGCATCGCCGCCTCGCGCATCCGCGCCATCATCAGCTGGCGCCCCTTCGACCAGGTGGTCAGCAGCGTGAAGATGATGAACCCGACCAGCAGCGGGAACCAGCCGCCTGCGGGCACCTTGGTCAGGTTCGCCGCCAGATACGCCCCGTCGACCAGGAAGAACAGGCCGAGCACCGGATAGGCGGCGTACCACGGCCAGTTCCACAGCCGCCGCAGCAGCACCGCTAGCAGGCACGTGTCGATCGCCATCGCCCCCGTCACCGCGATCCCGTAGGCCGAGGTCAGGTTGGACGAGGTCTGGAAGAACAGGACCAGCAGGATCACCATGATCATCAGCGCGCGGTTCACGACCGGGATGTAGATCTGCCCGACCGTCACCGCGCTGGTATGCTCGATCTTCAGCCGCGGGACGAAGCCGAGCTGGATCGCCTGGTGCGTGACCGAGAACGCGCCCGAGATCACCGCTTGGCTCGCGATCACCGCCGCCATCGTCGCCAGGATGACCAACGGCAGCTGGAGCGCTTCGGGAGCGAGCATGTAGAACGGGCTCTGCAACGCGGTCGCGCCCTCGCGGAACAGCAGCGCGCCTTGCCCCAGGTAATTGGCCATCAGCGCCGGCAGCACGAACCACAGCCATGAGAGCTGGATCGGCTTGCGCCCGAAATGCCCCATGTCGGCGTAGAGCGCCTCCGCGCCCGTCACCGCCAGCACGACGGAGCCGAGCGCCAGGAACGCGCGCTTGGGATCCAGCGCAAAGAATTCGAAGGCGTAATGCGGCGAGAACGCCCAGAGCACGCCCGGGTAGCGCGCGATGCTCAACACCCCCAGCACCGCGATCGTCGCGAAATAGACCAGCATGACCGGGCCGAAGAACAGGCCCACCCGCGCCGTCCCGCTCGACTGGATCCAAAACAGGCCGATCAGGATCACGATCGCGATCGGCATCACCAGATTGCCGAACGCCGGGGCGGCGACCGCCAGCCCCTCGACCGCCGACAGCACCGACACCGCCGGGGTGATCATCGAATCGCCATAGAACAGCGCGGTCGCGAACACCCCGAGCAGGACGATGCCGCGGCTCCAATACTTCGTCCGCGCCTTCCCGGAGACGAGCGCGAGCAGCGCCAGGCTGCCGCCCTCGCCCTTGTTGTCGGCGCGCATGATGATGCTGACGTACTTCAGCGTCACCACCACCATCATCGACCAGAACATCAGGCTCATCACGCCCATGATGTGGGCGGCGTCGAGCGCCAGCTTGTGATGCCCGGCGAAGGTCTCGCGGAACGCATACAGCGGGCTGGTGCCGATGTCGCCGAAGACGACGCCGATCGCGCCCACCGCAAGCTTCAGCACGCCGTCGTGACTGTGATCGTGCGCCTGGCCCGAGGGCGCCGCATCGACCGGCGCGGCGGGGGCCGCCGGCGCCCCGGTTCCCGGATCGGGGATGCCGGTGCTCATCGACTCGCCCGAGACCGCATCCGCGGCGAAGCACCCCTGTCCATGCGGCGGCGCACTATCATGCGCCTCGGGGCCGGGCAATCGAGCCGAACGGGGTGCGGCGAGACGGTGCGCGCGGCGATGCACTTCTGCAACGCCGCGCGTTCTGGCAACGGACCGTCATGGAGTCGCGCCGGGACACGCCCGCGCGGCCAGCACGGAATCGAAGGAGAGTGTCTCATGCGCGTCGGCGTGCCGAAAGAGATCAAGAACCACGAATATCGCGTCGGCCTGACCCCGCCTTCGGTGGCGGAGCTGGTCGCCGCCGGTCACGAGGTCGTCGTCCAAACCCAGGCGGGCATGGGCATCGACTTCGAGGACTCGGATTACGTTGAGGCCGGCGCGACGATCCTGCCCGACGCCGCCTCGGTGTTCCGCGCCGCCGACATGATCGTCAAGGTCAAGGAGCCGCAGGCGTCGGAGATCGCGATGCTCGAGCCGCGCCACCTGCTCTTCACCTACCTCCACCTCGCCGCCGACAAGCCGCAGGCCGAAGGCCTGATGAAGTCGGGCGCGACCTGCATCGCTTACGAGACGGTGACGGCCGCACGCGGCGGGCTGCCGCTGCTCAAGCCGATGAGCGAAGTCGCCGGCCGCATGTCGGTCCAGGTCGGGGCCCATTATCTCGAGAAGGAGCAGGGCGGCCGCGGCGTCCTGCTCGGCGGCGTCCCCGGCGTCGCCCCCGCGAAGGTCGCGATCCTCGGCGGCGGCGTCTCGGGCGTCAACGCCGCGCAGATGGCGGTCGGGATGCGCGCCGACGTGACGATCTACGACATCTCGAACGATCGGCTCGCCGAGCTCGACATGTTCTTCTCGTCGCAGATCAAGACCGCCTACGCTTCCAAGGCGGCGATCGCGGCGGCGGTGCGCCAGGCCCACCTCGTGATCGGCGCGGTGCTGGTCCCCGGCGCGGCCGCGCCCAAGCTCGTCACGCGCGAGATGGTGTCGACGATGAAGCGCGGCGCGGTCCTCGTCGACATCGCGATCGACCAGGGCGGCTGCTTCGAGACGTCGCACGCCACCACCCACGAGGATCCGGTGTTCGAGGTCGACGGCGTGATCCACTATTGCGTCGCCAACATGCCCGGCGCGGTCGCGCGCACCAGCACCTTCGCGCTCAACAACGCGACGCTGCCCTTCGCGGTCAAGCTGGCGAACCTGGGCGCGGACGCCGCGATGCGCGCCGACCCGCATCTCGCGGCCGGGCTCAACGTCATCGGCGGCAAGATCGCGTTCAAGGCGGTCGCCGACGACCTCGACCTGCCGTTCGAGGCGTGGTCGTAACCTTGATCCTCCTCGTTCGCGGGGAGGTGGCGGCCGAAGGCTGGCGGAGGGGGCTCTCCACAGGCGATGTCGCCCGTGGAGAGCCCCCTCCACCGCTTCGCGGTCCCCTCCCCGCAAGCGGGGAGGAGCGAGATTACTTCAGCTTCGCGGCGGTCTCGGCGATCCGCTTGCCCTGGTACCGCGCCGCCGCCAGTTCCTCGGCGTGCGGCTGGCGCGAGCCGTCGCCGTCCGCGATCGTCGTCGCGCCGTAGGGCGAACCGCCGCGGACCTCGTCCACGCCCATCTGGCCCTTGAACCCGTAATCCAGCCCGACGATCGTCATGCCGTGGTGGAGCAGGTTGGTGATGATCGAGAACAAAGTCGTCTCCTGGCCGCCATGCTGGCTCGCGGTCGAGGTGAAGGCGCCCCCGACCTTGCCGATCAGCTTGCCGGTGAACCACAGGCCGCCGGTCGTGTCCCAGAAGCTCGCCATCTGGCTCGGCATCCGCCCGAACCGCGTCGGGGCGCCGACGACGATCGCGTCATAGTCGGCGAGCGCATCGGGCGACTCGATCACCGGATGCGCGGTGTCGGTCTTGAAGTGGGCGGCTTCGATCACCTCCTGCGGGGCGGTCTCGGCGACGCGGCGGATATCCACGTCCGCCCCACCGGCGCGCGCGCCCTCGGCGACCGCGTCGGCCATCTGCTCGATATGGCCATAGGAGGAATAATAGAGGACGAGGACTTTGGTCATGACAGCTTCCCTGCGCTTGGTTGATCCCGCTTCGCCGCCAACATAGGCGCAGACCCCGCGCGCAGGAACGGAAACGGTTGAAACGGATCGTTTCCGGGATAATGAAAGCCGATGCGCCTGCCCGACCTCGAAGCCTGGGCGATCTTCGCCGCCGTCGCCGAGCACCGCTCGTTCAGCGCCGCCGCGGATGCGATCGGGCTCTCCAAGGCCACGGTGTCGAAGGCGGTGTCGCGGCTTGAGGCGCAGCTCGGCCAGTCGCTGTTCCACCGCACGTCGCGCCGGCTCGCCCTGACCGAAGCCGGCAAGCCGCTTGCCGAGCGCGCTGCCCGGATGCTGAACGAGGCACGCTGCGCCGAGGAATCGGCGCGCGATGCCGGGCAGACCCATGCCGGCCGCATCCGGATGGCGGCCCCGATGACCTTCGGCGTTTCGAACGTCGCGCCGCTGGTCGCGGACTTCCTGGCCGATCACCCCGCGGTCGAGATCGAGCTGCACCTGTCGGACGCGCGGGTCGACATCGTCGCCGAGGGCTTCGACCTCGCGCTCCGCATCGCCGACCTGCCCGACAGCTCGCTGCGGGCGCGACGCCTGTGCACGGTCGTCTCCTATTTGGTCGCGGCCCCCGCCTATCTCGCCCGCCACGGCGCGCCGACGCACCCCGCGCAGTTGGCGGAGCACCGGCTGCTCGGCTACACCAACGTCTCCGGCCCCTGGCGCTTCCGCGGTCCCGGTGGGGCCGAAGCCTCGGTCAAGCCGCAGGGCCCCCTATCGAGCAACAGCGGCGACGCATTGATCCCCGCGCTCGTCGGCGGGCTCGGCATCGCCCGGCTACCCGGCTTCATCCTGGGGGATGCACTAACGAGCGGCAGGGTCGTCGAGATCCTGCCCGATTGGCGACCCGCCGCGATCGGACTTCACCTGCTGACCCCGCCCAGCCCGCTGCGACCCGCGCGGGTGGAAGCGCTGATCGCCTTCCTGGAACAGCGCCTCCGCGACTGACCGACTGTCCTACACGGCGGTTTCCTGCCAGAGTTCCGGACGATGACGCCGACGCCGCCCCCCTCCCCCTCCGAACCGCGCTCGACGCCTCAACCGACTCAACCTGTCGCCGCCGAAAAGCGTCTGCGCCCTGACGCCGACGACCTGCGCTTCGTCCGCCGCGTCTGGCTGCTGATCCTCGTCGCGGCGGTCGCCGCCACGATCTTCGTGACCGGCGATCTGCTGATCCTCGCGTTCGGCGCCATCCTCGGCGCGATCGTGATCCACGCCATCGCCGAACTGCTCGTCACCCACCTTCGCCTGCCGTCGCGCGCATCGGTGGGTGCGGCGATCGTCGTCGTCCTGGCGATGCTGTCCCTGCTCGGCTGGCTGTTCGGGGTGGAGTTCCGCAGCCAGGTGAACCTGCTGGTCGAACGGCTGCCCGCACTCGTCGACGAATTCGCGCGATACATGGGCCAGTCGCCCGTCGGACAGAAGATCGTCGACGCGGTGCGCGCCGCTTATGCCGGCAGCAAGGTCGCGCAGGACATCGGGGGACTGGCCCAGGGCGCCGGCGAGCTGATCCTCAACGCGCTGCTCGTCCTCATCGGCGCGATCTTCTTCGCGGTCGATCCGAAGGTGTACGAGCGAGGATTCCTGCTGCTGATGCCCCGCTCGAAACGCGCGCCGATGGAGGATGCGCTCGCCGACACCGCCTCGACGCTCCGCCTTTGGCTGCGCGCACAGCTCGTCCAGATGACGACGATGGGGCTGCTGGTCGGGGTCGGACTCTGGCTCGCGGGCGTGCCGTCGGCGCCCGCCTTGGCACTGCTGACCGGGCTGTCGGAGTTCGTCCCCTACATCGGCCCGCTCGCGGCGATGCTGCCGGCGCTGGGACTCGCGGCGACCGCGGGCACCCACGCGCTGGTGGGCGCGCTGATCGTGTTCGCAGTCGTGCGGCTGATCCAGACGAACCTCATCACGCCCTTCGTCACCAGCCGCGTCATCGCGATCCCGCCGGCGATCACCCTGTTCTCGATCATCGCGGTCGGCGAGGTGTTCGGGCTGTTCGGGCTGTTCTTCTCCGCCGCGATCCTGGTCGTCGTCTTCACGCTGGTCCGCAGCCTGTACCTGCGCGAGGTGCTGGGGGAGCCGATCCCCCGCGCCGAGCACCGCACCCTCTTCACCGACAAGGGCGACCGCTGCGACTCGCGGTAGAAGCTGGCTTAATCGTTAATTTACCTTTTGCCTTCAGATCGCGTTTGGTTAATGAATCAGACCGTCAGCCGATCCCGCACCAGAGGATCGGCGCGTCAACGGGGGTTTTCGGATGCGTGTTCTGCTGATCGAGGACGAGCCGACGACGGCCAAGGCCATCGAGCTCATGCTGACCACCGAAGGGTTCAACGTCTATACGACGGACCTCGGCGAGGAGGGTTTGGATCTCGCCAAGCTCTACGATTACGACATCATCCTCCTCGATCTGAACCTGCCGGACATGCACGGCTACGACGTCCTCAAGAAGGTTCGCGTCGCGCGCATCCAGACGCCGGTGCTGATCCTGTCGGGCATCAACGAGATGGATTCCAAGGTCCGCAGCTTCGGCTTCGGCGCCGACGATTACGTCACCAAGCCGTTCCACCGTGAGGAACTGGTCGCGCGCATCCACGCCGTCGTCCGCCGCTCGAAGGGCCATTCGCAGTCGGTGATCAAGACCGGCAAGCTCGCGGTCAATCTCGACGCCAAGACCGTCGAGGTCGACGGGGCGCGGGTCCATCTGACGGGCAAGGAATATGCGATGCTGGAGCTGCTGTCGCTCCGCAAGGGCACGACGCTCACCAAGGAGATGTTCCTCAACCATCTCTACGGCGGGATGGACGAGCCCGAACTCAAGATCATCGACGTCTTCATCTGCAAGCTTCGCAAGAAGCTGTCGATGGCGTGCGAGGGCGAGAATTACATCGAGACCGTCTGGGGCCGCGGCTACGTGCTGCGCGAGCCCGACGAGGGCGTCGCCGCCCAGGTCGCCTGAACCAGGTACCTCCCTGCGTATCCGGGAGAGGGCCGCGGCGTCGGGGGGCGCCGCGGCCCTTTTGATCGAGGGGCGCAAATCCTCCCCGTTCACGGGGAGGTGGCAGCCGAAGGCTGACGGAGGGGGCTCTCCTCTCTCCAAGCGTCTCGAGGAGGGGAGCCCCCTCCGTCTCGCTTCGCTCGCCACCTCCCCGCAAGCGGGGAGGATTGAGTAGACTCGTCCCAACGCTGCTGGCGATCAATTCCCCGTCCGCGCGTCGAACATCTTCTGTCCGCCCACCCAGGTCTGCTCCACCTTGGTTCCCCGCAGCTGCTCGGGAGTCGCGGTCAGCGGGTCGCGGTCGACGATCAGGAAGTCGGCGCGCTGCCCCGGCTGGAGCGACCCGAACTGCTGCTCCGCGAACCCCGCATAGGCCGCGCCGCCCGTATAGGCCCACCACGCCTGCTCGCGCGTCACCGCCTCCTGCGGCTGCCACCCGCCCGCCGGCTGGCCATCCGGCCCCTGCCGCGTGATCGCCGCCGCCCAGCCCGCCCAGGGATCGGGCCTCTCGACCGGCGCGTCGGACCCGAAGGCGAGCTTGCCGCCGACCTCGAGCATCGACCGCCACGCATAGGCTCCGCCCAGCCGGTTCGGCCCCAGCCGCGCCTCCGCCATCACGCGGTCGCTGGTCTCGTGGACCGGCTGCATCGACGCGATCGTGGTGTGCTCGCCGAACCGCTTGAGGTCCTTCGGGTCGACGATCTGCGCATGTTCGATCCGCCACCGTCGGTCGCCCTTGTAGGTCTCCGACAGCTCGTCGATGGCGTCGAGCACCTCGGCGTTGGCCTTGTCCCCGATCGCATGGACCGCGACCTGGTAGCCGTCCATGGCCGCCCGGCTCATCAGGTTCTGAAGCTGGTCGTCGCTGAGGAAGCACAGCCCCGTCTGCCCGGCCGCATCGGCATAGGGCTGCTTGAGACACGCCCCGCGCGAGCCGAGCGCGCCGTCGGCGTAGAGCTTCACCCCCTCCAGCTTCAGCCGATCGCCGTAGAGCCAGGGCGTCGGCCCCGTCCCGCCGATGGCCACGGTGGTGTCGATCCCATCGGCGTAGACCATCAGCCGGATCCGCAGCGCGCCGATGTCGCCCATCCGCCGGAACGTCATCCAGTCGTCGCCGCTCGTCGACATCGCGCCGACCGCCGTCACCCCGTTTCCGAGCAGCATGGCCTGGGCCTTCAGGAAGGCGGCGGCCCTGTCCTTCGGCTGCGGCGGCGGCACGACCTTCTCGATCAACGCCTGCGCCGCGTCGACGAACACGCCCGCGGGCGTTCCGCCCGTCGACTCGATCCGCCCGCCCGCGGGGGCCACCGTCCTGGCGGTGACCCCGGCCAACGTCATCGCCCGGCTGTTCGCCCAGCCGGCGTGGCCGTCGGCGCGGCTGAGCCACACCGGTCGGTCGCCGACCACCGCATCCAGTTCCGCCGCGGTCGGGAAGCGTCCCAGCCGCCACGTCTCCTGGTTCCACCCGCGCCCGAGGATCCACTTGCGATCCGGATTGGCGGCGGCATAAGCGGCGATCCTCGCCTTCGCCTCGTCGAGCGAGCGCGTGTCCGACAGGTCGAGCAGCAGCGCGCCGAACCCGATCTCGGTCACGTGCGCATGTGCGTCGATCATGCCGGGCACCAGCACCTTGCCCCCCATGTCGGCGCGCCAGTCGTAGCGCGGCCCCGGGTCCTTCTTCGTCGGCTTGGGCGGCTGCTCGCCGGGCGGCACCAGCCGGACGACCTTGCCGTCCCTGTCGAGGATCATCGCCTTGAAGCGGACGACATGCTGGCTCTTGTCGAGCGTCACCCCATTGACGTTGTCGACGATCGCATCGGCGAACGCCGGGCTGGCGACGGTCGCGAGCAGCGCGGCGGCCAGCGCCCTCACTTCGCGAGCCTCCGCACGAGCGCGCTCGTGTCCTGTCTGGCCCCGCCCATCTTCTGCACCTCCGCGTAGAACTGGTCCACCAGCGCCGCGACCGGCAGCGTCGAGCCGTTGCGCCGCGCCTCGTCCAGCGCCAGCCCCAGGTCCTTCCGCATCCAGTCTATTGCGAAGCCGAAGTCGAACTCGTCCTTCGCCATCGTCGGCCAGCGATTGACCATCTGCCAGCTCTGCGCCGCGCCGCCCGAGATCGCCGCGAGCACCTTGTCGAGGTCGAGTTCGCTCGCCTGCGCGAAGCGCAGCGCCTCCGAGAGGCCGCCGAGCACACCCGCGATGCAGATCTGGTTGACCATCTTGGTCTGCTGTCCCGCACCCGCGGCGCCGACATGGACGATCCGCGCGGCATAGGCCTGCATGACCGGCTCGGCCTTCGCCATCGCCACCGCCGAGCCGCCGCACATGATGGCGAGCGCACCCTTCTCGGCCCCCGCCTGACCGCCGGAGACCGGGGCGTCGACGACCAGCGCCCGAGCCTGCGCCAGCCGTCGCGCGATCGCGGCGGAGACGGTGGTGTGGTCGATGAACACCGCCTCCTCGGCCATCGCCGCGAACGTGCCATCGGCGCCCAGCGTCACCTGTTCGAGATCGGCATCGTTGCCGACGCAGGCGACCACCGCGTCCGCATCCCGTGCCGCCGCCGCCGGCGTGTCGGCGACCGTCAGCCCGGTCGCCTCCGCCTTGTCGCGGCTGCGGTTGTAGACGGTGACGGTGTGACCCGCGGCGGCCAGGTGCTTCGCCATCCGCGCGCCCATGACCCCGGTTCCGATGAACGCGATCCTCATGGGACCGCGCCTAGCCCCCGCCCCGCCTTTGGTCTAGGCGGCGCTCTTCTTGACGGAGGTTGGCGTGGCGACTGCGGCGAAGATGCATACGACCCTGCCGGTGACGATCGACGACGTTCGCGCCGCGCACGCCCGCATCCGCGACAGCGTCGTCCGCACGCCCACGCTCGTCAGCAAGACGCTCAGCCAGCTGACCGGCGCGACCGTCTATCTGAAGTTCGAGAATCTCCAGTTCACCGCCGCCTATAAGGAGCGCGGCGCGCTCAACACGCTGCTCCAGCTGTCCGAGGAGGCGCGCGCCAAGGGCGTGATCGCCGCCTCCGCGGGCAACCACGCGCAGGGTCTCGCCTATCACGCCAGCCGGCTCGGCGTCGCCGCGGTGATCGTGATGCCGACGAACACGCCGACCGTGAAGGTGATGCAGACCGAAGGACACGGCGCGACCGTGATCCTCCACGGCGACACGTTCGACGCCGCCTACGCCCATGCGCGGGTCCTGGAGGGCGAGCGCGGCTACACCTTCGTCCATCCCTTCGACGATCCGCGGATCATCGCCGGCGCCGGCACCACCGCGATCGAGATGCTGGAGGACGTGCCGGCGATCGACACGATCGTCACCCCGATCGGCGGCGGCGGGCTCATCAGCGGCATGGCGACGGTCGCGCGTGCCTGGGACCATCCGATCGAGGTGATCGGGGTGGAGGCCGAGCTGTTCCCGTCGATGTACAACCGCATCAACCGCACGGCGATGCCGTGCGCGGGGGACACCCTCGCGGAGGGCATCGCGGTCAAGGAGCCCGGCGGCATCACTTCGACGATGGTCGCCGCATTGGTCGACGACATCGTCCTCGTCTCAGAACGCAGCCTGGAGCAATCGGTCAGCCTGCTGCTCCAGATCGAGAAGACCGTGGTCGAGGGCGCCGGCGCCGCGGGGATGGCGGCGCTGCTCCAGCACGGCAAGCGCTTCCGCGGCAAGACGGTCGGCGTCGTGCTGTGCGGGGGCAACATCGACACCCGCCTGCTCGCCAACGTGCTGCTCCGCGACCTCGCGCGTTCGGGACGGCTCGCCCGGCTCCGGATCCGGCTCCAGGATCAGCCCGGCGCGCTGTACAACGTCGCCCGCATCTTCGACGCCGAGCGGATCAACATCATCGAGGTGTATCACCAGCGCGTGTTCACGACCCTGCCCGCGAAGGGGCTGATCACCGACATCGAGTGCGAGGCGCGCGACAGGGCGCACCTCGATCGGCTGATCGCGGCGCTTCGTGCGGCCGGGTACGAGACCACGCAGGTCGAACTGGCCTGATCCGGGACTGTTTGCCCCTCTGGCAACATTCCCGGCGGCAGGTTAACCATGTTCGCGTGGTGAATCCGATTTTCACGATATCCCCCCCGCCCGGCGGCTGCGTTAGACATGCATCGATGATCGGGCAGCGGACCATGCGGCGGTGACGGCGCCTTTCAGATTTCCCCGATTCTTCGTGACGTCGCCGTCGCCCTGCCCGTATTTGCCCGGCAAGCAGGAGCGTAAGGTCTTCACCGAATTGCGTGGGCCGCACGCCGACGAATTGAACGATGCGCTGGGCCGGATCGGCTTCCGCCGCAGCCAGGGCGTCGCCTATCGGCCGAGCTGCGCGGGCTGCAGCGCGTGCATCTCAGTCCGGGTCGTCACCCCGCAGTTCCAGCCGAATGCGACCCAGCGCAAGCTGATCCGCCGCAACGCCGATCTCGACGTCACGGGCTGCCGTGCGTGGGCGACCGACGAGCAGTTCCAGCTGCTGCGCCGCTATCTCGCCGCCCGCCATCCGATCGGGGGCATGGCCGGCATGGACGAGGAGGATTACGCCGACATGATCGAGCAGTCGCCTGTCAATTCGGTGATCGTCGAATATCGCGAACCGTCGATCGGCGGCGCGCAGGGACGGCTGGTGGGCGCGTGCCTGACGGATCGGCAGGCGGACGGCCTGTCGATGGTGTACAGCTTCTACGACGCGGACCACGAGACGCGCCGGGGACTCGGCGCCTACATCATCCTCGATCACGTCCTGCGCGCCCGTGTCGCGGGGTTGCCGTACGTCTATCTCGGCTACTGGGTGAAGGGGTCCAGCCGGATGGCCTACAAGATCAAATATCGCCCGCTCGAAATGCTGACGCCCGCCGGCTGGCGGCGGATGCCCGACGCGCTGTTGCCGACGGCGCGGGCGACGGTGGCCGCCTAACAGCGCTACGCCGCCTTCGCCGCCTTGTTCGACGCGCTCGTCGCCGCAGGAGCCTTGAGCGTCAGCACGGCGACCGCGCCGCGGCCCTTGCCTTCGCTCTCCAAGCGGAGGGACCCTTCCATCGCCGTCATCGAATTGGCGCACCAGTGAAGCCCCAGCCCGCCCGATTTGTGCGGCCGGGTGGAAAAGCCGCGCTGGAACAGGGTCGCGCCGACCTCGGGCGGGAAGCCTTCCCCATCGTCGCGGATCCGCACCGTCACCCGGTCGGCGGCGCGGATCGTCACCCCGATCGTGCCGCTCTCGCGCCCGGTCGCGGCGATCGCCTCCGCGGCGTTCGCGAGCATGTTGCCGATCACCTGCGAAAGGATCACGCGATTGGCCAGCACCAGGCACGGCTGCGCCGGAAAGGCGAACGCGATCGACGCGCCGCCCGAATAGCGCGCGATGGTCGCGTTCTGGGCGACGATCTCGGTGACGTCGCAGACCGCCAGTGGCGGACGCTCGTGTGCATGCGCCTGCTGCTGGCCGATGATCTCGAGCACATGCCGCATCGCGCTGCGGCCGATCTCCAGCTGACTCAAGCGCTCGTCTCGGGAAGCGTCGCCCGCTTCGACCGCCGCGGCCACAAAGGCCGCCAGCTTGCGCCGGCGCGCGTCCGGGATGTCGCAGCCCGCCAGTTCGGCGATCGCGCGATCGACCATCGCCCGGTCGACCGGCGAGGTCTGCGCCGCGCCCTGGCTCAGGATGGTCGAGATCGGATTGAGCGCGTTTCGGACGTTGTGCATCACCGCCACCGCGCTCTCCGACCGCCCAAGCGCGAAGCTCTGCGCCTCGAGCTGCTCGCGCATGTCCTTCAGCTGCCGCAGCATCGCGTTGAAGCTCTTGCCGAGTGAGCCGATCTCGTCATGTCGCCACTCTTCGTCCAGCAGCGTCAGCGAGCCCGAGGCGCTCACCATCCCCATGTGATTCTCGACCCGGCCGAGCGGGCGGAGCACCAGGCGGGAGATCACCCGTCGCAGCACGATCAGGACGAGCAGCAGCAGCAGCGTCGATCCCGCGACCGCCAGCAGCAGCATCCGCCGACCCAGCACCGACACCTCGCGCGACACGCTGAAGTGGGCGCTCGCGACCGCTCGCCCGCCCGCGCCGTCGACCGGCACCGCGATCGTCATGCGTGCCGACGTCGGATCGATCACCGTTCGGTCGGCCGGCGTCAGGTCGATTCTCGCGGCGAGCTGGAGCAGATCGGAGAGCTGAGCGGAGGTGATCGTACGCGCCATAAGGACGTAGCCCCGCGGCTGACCCGTCCCGTCGCTGCGGCGGACCTTCGCCACGCCGACCGCGGCGACCACATCGCCGAGCCGCGTGTAGAAGCTGGTCGAACTGCTCGCGCCGAGGAGGCGGCCCAGGTCCAACCCGCGCACCGCCTCCACCAACCGCGCGCGCCCCCGCGGCGAGTCATTGCGCCGGCCGTCGATCCAGCGGGCGATGACGACGCGCCGGTCGCGCCCGACATATGCCATGCCGCTGACGCCGAGATTCGCCATGGCCAGCGGCGAGAAGCTCTCTCGTTCGAAGGCCGAGGTCGGCCGCGCCATATAGTCGTAGCTCGCGGTCCAGTCGCCATAATCCTTGACTGCGCTCTCGACCTTGCTGCGATATTCGGCGAGCGCGGCGCGCGTCCGGTCGACGTGCGCTTCGACCGCCTTCTGCTCCAGCCGGCTGAAGCTCGGCGTAATGACGCTGGCGAGGAGCAGGGTGATGCCCAGCGAGCCGACGATCCCGACTGCGGTCAGGATCAGCACCAGCCTGGCGCCGAGCGAACGGGGATTGCGCAGCGTGTCCCACCGGACCCCGCCGCGGATCGCGGCGGGCTCGGTCACCCCTCGGTTCCCGTCGCGGGCAGATCGAGCGTCGCCCCCACGAAGCGGGCGTGGGCGACACCGCGCGCATCCTCCGCGCACATCGGGCGCGCGAAGTAATAGCCTTGAAGATGACTCGCGCCGGCGAGGCGGAGCGCCTGGACCTGCGCCTGCGTCTCCACCCCTTCGGCGATCACGCCGAGCCCCAGCGCGCGGCCGAGATGGATGATCGAGTGGACGATCGCCGCCGACTCGCGCTCGCGCCCCATGCCGTCGATGAAGCTTCGATCGATCTTCAGGCTGTCGAGCGCGAACTTGCGGATATTGTAAAGCGAGGAATAGCCGGTGCCGAAGTCGTCGAGCGCGATGCGGAACCCCATCTGGCGCAGCTTGTAGAGCGTCTCGGCGGCGCGCTCGGCATCGTCGAAGATCGCGGTCTCGGTGATTTCGATCTGGAAGCGGCTGGGCTCGACACCGGCGCGCTGGACCTGATCGACGATATAGCCGACGAAGTTATGCCGCCGGAACTGGCGCGGGCTGAAATTCACCGAGATGTACTGGCCGGGCCACTCCTTGAGCACCTGGAGCGTTTCGGCGAGCACCCAGTCTCCCAGATCATGGATGAGGTTCGATTCCTCGGCGATCGGGATGAACGTCGCGGGGCTGATCGGCCCGTGTTCGGTGGTCTTCCAGCGCAGCAGGGCTTCAAAGCCGATTACTTCCAGCGCGTCGCGGCTGACGATCGGCTGATAGACCATCGCCAGCTCGCTGCGAGCGATCGCCTGGCTGAGCCCGGTCTCGATCCGTCGACGAACGCGGATGCCTTCGTCCATGCTCTCGTCGAAGAGACGCGCGACGCCCCGCCCCTGCCGTTTGGCGTCGTTGAGCGCGAGGTCGGCGCGCCGCATCAGGTCGATCGGATCGCGGTGACCGTCGGCGCCGGCGGTAACCACGCCGGCCGAAGCCGATCCCTGCACCGAGTGCCCCAGCACCTTCAGGGTCGTCGAACAGGCGGCGACGAGGCGCTGACACGCCATGCAGGCGGCGTCCCCGCCCGGCGCGTCGAACAGGATGCCGAACTCGTCGCCGCCCAGGCGCGCGACCATCGCCTCCTCGGGCGCGGCGCGCTGGAGGATCTGACAGGCCTCGCGGATCAATTCGTCGCCCGCGAGATGGCCGAGCGTGTCGTTGACCAGCTTGAAGCGATCGAGGTCCACCATCGCGACCGCGAACACTTCGGGCTGCCGGGATCGCTCGGCCAAGGCCCGTTGAAAGGCGAGCCGGTTCGGCGCCTCGGTCAGCGCGTCGTGCGTCGCCATGTGGATGGCGCGGCTCTCGTTCGCGGCAAGTTCGGCCGACTGCTCCTCGAGCCGGATCACCTGCTCGGCGAGCTTCGCGCGCGCCACCGCGAGCGCCCGATCGTTTTCCCAGCGTTTGCAGAGCGCGGTGGCGGTCTGGACGATCTCCGCCACTTCGAAGGGTTTGGCGAGATAGAAGATCTTGTCGGTCGGCCCCGCGGCCCGGCTGATCTCGGCAGGCGAGAAGTCCGAATAGCCGGTCACCATCACCAGGTTGATCTCGGGATCGAGCGCCCGGATGCGCGCCGCGGTCTCCTTGCCGTCGATCCCGGGCGGCATCCGCACGTCGATGAACGCAAGCCGGAAAGGACGCCCTTCGGCCAAGGCGGCCTGGACCGCCGCCACCGCATCCAGGCCCTGGCTGCAATAGACCGGATCGAAACCGCCTTCGGTCGCCTCGGACGATGCCAGCGGCTCCTCGCCGAACAACTCGGCCGCCATGGAGGACAGCGCGGCGCTGGCGGCGACCGCCGGCGCGAAACAGCGCCGGTAGGATTCGCGCATCGCGGGTTCGTCGTCCACGATCAACAAGCGCATCGCCGTCAGCCCTCCTGCCCGGACCGACCGATCCGCCGGTTATGATTGCTCACGGGTAAGCGAACCGGGTTAAACGCGCGTAAACACCCTCGCTCGGCGCAGTCTTTGCGTTATCTACTCAAGGGCCTGCGCACCCAGCACGACCGCGCCTAACGGACCCGCGCGATCGCCCAGCGCCGCCGGAACGACGAACGTGTCGATGTCCTCCACCTCGGCGAGCGCGACATAGCCGCCGAGCGACTGACGCAGCGCATCACGCACGCGCGGCAACAGGAACGGGCTTCCGACCATCATCCCGCCTCCCAACACGATGCGCCGCGGCACCCCGGTCAGGGTCACGACGTGGAGCAGCTGCCCCAGCGCGTCGACCACAGGGCGCCAGGCCGGGTGGTCGGCGGGCAGGTCCTGGCCCCTGATCCCCGTCCGTGCGGCGATCGCCGACCCGGAGGCGAGCCCTTCGACGCACGCGCCGTGAAAGGGACAACCGCCGACCCAATCGTCCCCTGCCAAGCGACGCGGGCGGACGTGGCCGAGTTCCGAATGGGTCAGGCCGTCGACCGGACGCCCGCCGGCGATCAGCCCGACCCCGACGCCGGTGCCGACCGTGACATAGGCGAGATCGGGAAGTCCGATCCCGGCGCCCCACCGCGCCTCGCCGAGCGCCGCGCCGACCACGTCGGTATGGAATCCGGTCGGGACGCCGCAGTGCGCGGCGATCCGCCGCGCCACGTCCGTACGCGACCAGTGCGGCTTCGTGGTGACGGTGATCTGCCCATAGTCGCCGGCAGCGCGGTCGATCGAGACCGGCCCGAAGCTCGCGATGCCGACCGCGGCGAACCCGCGCCAGGTGTCGAGCACCCCTTCGATCGCAGCGAGGGTCTCGGCGGGGCGGGTCGTCTCGATCCGCTTCTCCTCCAGGATCGCGTCGGGACCGCGCGCGAGGATCAGGTTGCATTTCGTGCCGCCCAGCTCGACACCGGCGATCAGCGGATCGGTCATGCCGGATCCTCCATCGCGGCGGCGTCGATGCGGCGGAGCATCGCCGTGAACGCCGCCAGTTCCGCCGCATTGAAGCGACCGAACAGTTCGGTCTCCATGGCCAGCGCCTTGGGCGCCACCGACTCGTAGAGCGACTGCCCCTCCCCGGTCAGCGACAGCAGATGCGAGCGGCGATCGCCGGCGTTCGGCGCCCGGGCGAGCAGCGAGCGTCCGACCAGTGCGATTGCGGCGCGACTGACGGTCACCTTGTCCATCCGCGTCCGCTCGCCGATCTCGGCCTGGGTGATCGCGCCTGCTTCGGCGACGACGGCGATCAGCCGCCATTCGGGGATCGTCAGGCCGAACAGAGCCTCATAGGTGCGCGCAATCCGATCGCTGACCAGATTGGACGTGATCGAGAGCCGATACGGCAGGAACTTGTCGAGCTGGAGGCGGTTGGCCATCGGCGGGACCGTAGCATTTGACACCGCCCGCTCAATCGGGATAATGGTTTCATCTGATACCAGTTGGGAGCAGGACCGATGGCGCTCGACGACCCGCAAGCCGATACGACCAGCACGCCCGTGAACCCGCTCGGCCTCAACGGCTTCGAGTTCGTGGAGTTCACCTCGCCCGACCCCGAGGCGATGGCGCGCCAGTTCGAGATGCTCGGCTTCGTGCCGAGCCACCGGCATCCGACCAAGAACATCACCCGCTACAAGCAGGGTCGCATCAACCTGATGCTCAACCGCGACGAGGCCGGGCGCGTGAAGGAGTTCCGCAACGCCCACGGCGCATCCGCAAGCGCGATGGCGTTCCGGGTCGCCGATCCATCGCAGGCCGTCGAGTGGGCGCTGGCGCACGGGGCCGAGCGGACCGAGGAGGACGATACCGTGATCCGCGGGATCGGCGGGTCGTACCTCTACTTCATCGAGGACGGACACGATCTCTACGCCGACTGGGCCGAGTTCCCCGGCTGGCGCGAGCGCGAGGCGGAGAACACCGTCGGCCTGGACCTGCTCGACCACCTGACCCACAACGTCCGGCGCGGCCAGATGCGGGTGTGGAGTGAGTTCTACAAGACGCTCTTCGGGTTCGAGGAGCAGAAGTATTTCGACATCAAAGGGAAGGCAACCGGGCTGTTCAGCCAGGCGATGATCGCCCCCGACAAGGCGATCCGTATCCCCTTGAACGAGAGCCAGGACGACAATTCCCAGATCGAGGAGTTCATCCGCCAGTATCAGGGAGAGGGTATCCAGCACCTCGCGCTGACGACGGACGACATCTTCGACACGGTCGAGCGGCTCCGCGCGCGCGGGGTCAAACTCCAGGACACGATCGAGACCTATTACGAACTGGTCGATAAGCGCGTCCCAGGCCACGGCGAGGATCTCGAACGGCTCCGTCGCAACCGCATCCTGATCGACGGCTCGGTCGAGACCGGCGAGGGCATCCTGCTCCAGATCTTCACCGAGAACATGTTCGGCCCGATCTTCTTCGAGATCATCCAGCGCAAGGGCAACGAGGGCTTCGGCAACGGCAACTTCCAGGCGCTGTTCGAGAGCATCGAGCTGGACCAGATCCGTCGAGGCGTCATCAAGGTCGAGGAGTAAGGGGTATTCCTCCCCGTTCACGGGCAGGGGGACCATGAGCATTCAGCGAATGGTGGAGGGGGCTCTCCTCCTCGATACGCTTATAGGGAGGAGAGCCCCCTCCGTCTCGCTTCGCTCGCCACCTCCCCGTAAACGGGGAGGATCAAGGAAGTGACATGACCACCTACCTCCCTGGCTTCGGCAACCACGTCTCCACCGAGGCCGTCCCCGGCGCGCTGCCGATCGGTCGGAACTCGCCGCAGAAGCCCGCCTTCGGCCTCTACGCCGAGCAGCTCTCGGGCACCGCCTTCACCGCGCCACGGCACGAGAACCGGCGTTCGTGGCTCTACCGCCTCCGCCCGAGCGCCGAGCACCCGCCCTTCACCCGCTACGAAGGCGCCCCCCGCTTCGCCCCCGGCACCGTCAAGGAACCGCTCGCCCCCAACCGCCTCCGCTGGGACCCTGTCGCAGACAGCGCCGCCGGGACCGACCTGATCGACGGCATGACGACGATGCTCGCGAATCGCGATCCCGCCGATCTCGAGGGCGTCGCGCTGCATGTCTACAGCGCCAACCGCGACATGGACGCGCGCGTCTTCGTCGATACCGACGGCGAATTGCTTTTCCTGCCCCAGGAGGGGCGCCTCGACCTCCTCACCGAACTCGGCCCGATTGAGGTCGCGCCCGGCCAGGTCGCGCTGATCCCCCGCGGCGTCCGCTTCCGCGCGCTCCTCCCCGACGGCGCGGCGCGCGGCTATGTCGCCGAGAATCACGGGGCGATGTTCCGCCTCCCCGATCTCGGCCCGATCGGCGCCAACGGCCTCGCCAACCCGCGCGACTTCGAGACCCCGGTCGCGTGGTTCGAGGATCGCGACGAGACGTTCGAGGTCGTCCAAAAATATCTCGGCTCGCTGTGGCGGACCGAGATCCACCACTCCCCGCTCGACGTCGTCGCCTGGCACGGCAACCTCGCGCCGTGGCGCTACGATCTGTCGCGCTTCAACACGATCAACACCGTCAGCTTCGACCACCCCGATCCCTCGATCTTCACCGTGCTGACCTCGCCCAGCGACGTGCCGGGCCGCGCCAACGCCGATTTCGTGATCTTCCCGCCGCGTTGGATGGTCGGCGAGGACACGTTCCGCCCGCCCTGGTTCCACCGCAATATCATGTCGGAGGCGATGGGGCTGCTGACCGGCGCCTATGACGCCAAGGCCGAGGGCTTTCGCCCGGGCGGTCTTTCGCTCCACAATCTGCTGAGCGGCCACGGCCCGGACAAGGCGACGTGGGAGGCGGCGTCGAACGCCGAACTCAAGCCGCACAAGATCGGCGGCACGATGGCGTTCATGCTCGAGAGCTGCTGGCCCTACCGTCCCACCCGCTTCGCGCTCGACCATTCGCAGCCCGATTACGACGAATGCTGGGCGGACTTTCCCAAGGCGCGGCTGCCCTGACCGAGCGCCTGACCGCGACCCCCGCCGGCGTGAAGCTCGGCGCGCTCGACCTGATCGCCGACGGCGCCGCGCGCGGCTTCGTGCTGGAGATGAAGGCGGGTCGCTTCCACGGCTTCGTCGTGCGGCGCGGCGAGAGCGTCCACGGCTATGTCGATCGGTGCCCGCACATGGGGCTACCGCTCGCCCAGGTGCTCGACGATTACGTGCAGGGCGACCGGATCGTGTGCTCGTGGCATGGCGCGATCTTCGCGGTCGAGGACGGACGCTGCCTGGGCGGACCATGTCCCGGCGCACGCCTCTCCCCCTGGCCGGTCGCGATTCGGGAAGGCTCGATTGTGACGGTTTAGTTGCAGCTTAATCCTGGCTGATGCATTCTCGTCGGATGGCCAAGCTGCGCGCGAACGGGATCGAGATCGAATATGAGAGCCACGGGCGCGAGAGCGACCCGGCGCTTCTCCTCATCATGGGACTCGGTGCGCAGCTGACCGTCTGGCCCCTCCCCTTCGTCGAGGCGCTGGTCGCGCGCGGCTTTCGGGTGATCCGTTTCGACAATCGCGACGTGGGCCTCTCGACCAAGATCGAGCGCGGCGGCGTGCCGAACCTCTACGCGCTCGTGGCCCAGCGCTTCCTGCGCTTCCACCCGCGCGTGCCCTACACGATCGGCGACATGGCGGAGGACGCCGCCGGGCTGCTCGACGCGCTGGGGATCGCGCGCGCGCACGTGGTCGGCGCATCGATGGGCGGGATGATCGCGCAGCACTTCGCCGCGAGCTGGCCCGAGCGCACGCTCTCGTTGACTTCGATGATGTCGACCACCGGCAACCCGATGCTGCCGATGGCGTCGTTCGATGCGATGCGGGCGTTGATCCGCCGGCCGCGCTCCGACGACATGGAGACGCTGATCGCGCACGGGATGGAGCTGACCCGCACCATCGCCGGTCCGGGCTATCCGATGGACGAGGAGATGCTGCGCGCCCGCGTCCGCGAGAACATCGAGCGGGCAAGCTACGCGCCCGGCTTCACTCGCCAGCTCGCGGCCATCATCGCCGACGGCGACCGGCGGGCGATGCTTCGGACGATTCGCACACCCACCGTGGTGATCCACGGCACCACCGATCCGCTGATCCCACCCGCCTGCGGTCGCGATACCGCCGCGAACATCCCGGGTGCTCGGCTGGTCGAGATCGAGCGGATGGGCCACAGCCTGCCGGTCGAGCTGATCCCGCAGATTGTCGATGCGATCGCTGGGGCGATGGAAAGGCGGCTGGCCGCCTGAAGCCCTTCCGTTCGTGCCGAGCGAACGGGGAAGTTGGATCAGCGCCGCCGCGCCTTCCACTTGCGGGCGATCCACAGCCGCCAGCCGACCGCCGCGAGCGCATAGCCGAGTACCGCCATCACGACCGCCAGGATCAGCAGCCCCACCGCCAGCGCCGGGGCGGCGTCCGACACCAGCCACTGCGCCCAGCCGAGCTGCGCCGCGTCGCGCACCGGCTGGCCCGGCACCACGGTGTCGAGCCGCAGTGCCCACTTGCCGGTCCAGTACGCCGCGGCCCAGATGAGCGGGGTCGTCAGCGGGTTGCTGATGAAGGTCACCAGCGAGGCCACCGGCACGTTGGCGCGGATCGGCAGGGCCAGCAGGGCGGAAAACGCGATCTGCGCGACCGGAAACAGGATGCCGGTGATCATGCCGAGCGCGACGCCGCGCGGCACCGACCGGCGCGTGAACCGCCACAGCTCGGGCGCAAGCACGCGGTGCGCGACCGGGCGGAGCAGCCTCGAGCGCGCCATCGACTCGCGCGTGGGCAGGTTCCGCCGGCACCAGCCGATCGACCGCTGCCAGACCGACGGCGCCAGCGAGGCCATCAGCCGTGATCCTTGAGGATGCGGCCGGCCTCCTTCTTCCACTCGCGCTCCTTGATGTGCTCGCGCTTGTCGTGCGCCTTCCGGCCTTTCGCCAACGCCAGCTCCACCTTCGCCCGCCCCTGCGAGTTGAAATAGACGGTCAGCGGCACGAGCGTCATGCCCTCGCGCGCGACCGCGCCGTGCATCTTGTTGATCTCGCGTTCGTGAAGCAGCAGCTTGCGCGGGCGCTTGGGCTCGTGATTGAAGCGGTTGCCGTGGCTGAACTCGGGAATGTTCGAATTGACCAGCCAGACGCCGTTGTCCTTCACCTCGGCGTAGGATTCGGCGATCGACCCCTCGCCGAAGCGCAGGCTCTTCACCTCGGTCCCGGTCAGCGCGATCCCCGCTTCGTAGGTCGTCTCCACCGCATAATCGAACCGGGCACGGCGGTTCTCGGCGACGATCTTCTTCTTGTCGAAGGTGGCGGGCTTGGGACGGGGCATGGGAGGGGTGGACTTAGGCCGTGCGGCGGAATGCGCAATCCCGGCCGGACGAAGCAACCTATTCCGCCGCCTGCTCCCGAGCCTCGCGCTCGCGCTTGGCTCCAGCCTGGCCGATCGCATGAGCTCGGCAAGCGGCAAGGTGCAGGCCGACGCCGAATACGAGAGCGAAGATCGCAGGCATATAGGGTGCCAGCCAATCGATCCTCATCCGACCTCCTCCTGCTCAAGTAGCGTGAGCCATCCAAAATACATAAGCCCGATCGCGACCATAGACCAGACAAGGGCCGCCGTATCGAACGTGACTGCGGAATAGACCCTGACGGCTGCCGCCGCGGCGAGCGCCCCGCCGGAGTTGAAGAGCAGGCTCGCAACCATCTTCAGACGTTCGTTCGCGACGATGATCGAGGGCGGACTCATCAAATCACCGCCGCCTTCGCCAGCCCCGCGTCCACCGCCGCCCGGCTCGCCTCGGACGGCCGGGTCATCGGCAGTCGAAGCGCCTCCGGGAAGCCGGGCCGCACCTTGGTCATCGCATATTTCACCGGCCCCGGTGAGGCGTCGGTGAACAGCGCCGTGTGCAGCGCGAACAGGCGATCGTGGAGCGTCCGTGCCGACGAATAGTCCCCGTCCACGCATGCCGCCTGGACATCGGCGCACAGCCGCGGGGCGACGTTTGCGGTCACCGAGATGCAACCCGTCCCGCCCAGAGCATTGAACGGCAGCGCGAGATCGTCGTTGCCCGAAAGCTGGCAGAAGTCCGGACCCAGCGCCGCGCGATGCTCCGACACGCGCTGGAGTACGCCGCTCGCATCCTTCACCCCGACTAACACCTTGGGGAACGCCGCGACGATCCGGACCAGCGTCGCCGGCAGGATGTCCGTCACCGTCCGCGCCGGGACGTTGTAGAGCACGATCGGCAACGGCGCCTTACCGGCGAGCGCCTCGAAATGGCGGAAAATGCCCTCTTGCGAGGGGCGGTTGTAATAGGGCGGCACCATCAGCGCCGCATCCGCTCCCGCCTCGTGCGCGGCGCGCAGGTTCTGCGCCGCGACGAGCGTGTCGTTCGACCCCGCGCCCGCGATCACCGGAACGCGGCCCTTCGCCTGATCGACGCAGACGCGGACGACGCGGAAATGCTCCTCGAAGGTCAGCGTCGCCGCCTCCCCCGTCGTGCCGCAGGCGACCAGCGCGGCGGAGCCTTCTGCGATCTGCCACTCGACGAGGTCGCGGTAAGCGGCTTCCGCGAATGCGCCGTCCGCGTCGAACGGCGTGACCAGCGCCGGGATCGAGCCGTGAAACATGAGATGCCCCTCGCGTGCGACGAATTAATCGGCTTTCGTTCAGGACAGATACGGGCGGGCGCTCTATCCTGTCCACATGGCGGTGACAGGTTTGAAGGCGGGCTCATTGATCGCGATATTCGCAGGGACCGCGGCGATGATGCTCGTCGCGCAGGACGGCGCGTACGATGCGCGCATGGCAAACGGGGGTGCGCAGACCCCGCCGCCGCAATCGCCTTGGGCGCCGAGCATGGCGTCGACACTCGCGACCTGGAAGGCGCTTCAGCAGACCGATTCGTTGCCCTTCGACAGCTATGCCTCGTTCCTGCTCGCCCACCCCGGCTGGCCCAACCAGACCGCCAACCGCAAGGCGGCGGAACGGCAGGCGGGGCTCGGCTCGGCGAGCCCTTCGAACATCGCCGCCTTCTTCCGCCGCTTCCCGCCGCTGACCGGCGCGGGCGGCGTCGCCTACGCCCGCGCACTCGCGGCGAGCGGACGGATCGCCGAAGCGAACGAGGCGGCGCGCCAGGCGTGGCGCCAGGGCGCGCTCTCCTCCACCGACGAGGGGACGGTGCTGACCCAGTTCGGCGGCGCGCTTACGCCTCGCGACCATGACGGGCGCTTCGACGCCCTGCTCTGGCAGGGGCAGACCGGCGCGGCGGCGCGGGTGCTGCCGCTGACCAGCGCGGGCGCGCGGCCGCTGTTCGAGGCTCGGCTGGCGTTCCGGACCAGGGCGCAGACCGCCTCCGACCTCGCGACCGCCAACGACGCCGCGGGCGCGGCGGATGCGGGCTACGTCGCCGACAAGGCGGTGTGGCTGCGCAATGCGGGCGCCTCGCCGAGCGCACGTGCGTGGCTCGCGCGCACCCGCACCGGCATGGTTCGCCCCGGCGACGTCGCCGCGTTCTACGACGTGCTCCTCACCAACGCGCGCGGCGCGGCGGCGGACCACCAGTGGCAGACCGCCTACGACATCGCGCGCCAAGTCGACGACGCCTATCCGCCTGGAACCGACGTCTCGAAGACGCCGTACGCCGAACGAGACCCGTACACCTCGCTCGTCTGGCTGGCGGGAACCGTGGCGCTGAAGCAGCTCGCGCGACCCGCCGACGCGATGACGATGTTCGATCGCTACGCGCGCGGTAGCCTCGCCCCGCAGACGCGCGCGAAGGGCTTCTACTGGGCCGGGCGCGCGGCCGAAGCGGCGGGCCGTCGCACCGACGCCGATGCCTTCCTCATCCGAGCGTCGGGCTATCGCGACCAATATTACGGCCAGCTCGCGACCGAGCGCCTCGGGCGCGCGCTCGTCGGCCCCCCGCCGGCCCCGCGTCCCGCGATCGATCCCACGGTGCGCCAGGCCTTTTACGCACGCGAGACGGTGCGCGCGGCACAGTTTCTCGGCCAGGTCGGTCAGTGGCAGGATCAGACCGCGTTCGTGAAGGTCATCGCCGGCGACGTCCAGACGGACACGGATCACGCGCTCGCGGACGAGCTGTCGCGGAGCCTGGGCCGTCCTGACCTCGGGGTGCTCGTCGGGCGCTCGGCGATGCAGAACGGGCTGACCGCCTACAGCGCTAACGCCTTCCCCACCGTCCCCGTGCCCCCCGGCTACGAGGATCGCTGGACGATGATCCACGCGATCAGCCGCCAGGAGAGCCAGTTCGACCGCGCCGCGACGAGCAGCGCCAGCGCCCGCGGCCTCATGCAGCTGATGCCCGCCACCGCGCGCGAGCAGGCGGGCAAGCTCGGCCTGTCCTACGACGCGGCGCGCCTGACGACCGACACCTCGTTCAACGTCATGCTCGGATCGAGCTATTTCCAGCGCATCTTCGGGATGTACGGCAGCTACCCGCTGGCGATCGCCGCCTATAACGCCGGACCAGGGAACGTGAATAAGTGGCTGGCGGCGAACGGCGATCCGCGCACCGGCTCCGTCGATCCGGTCGACTGGGTCGAGGCGATCCCCTATTCGGAGACGCGCAACTACGTGCAGCGCGTGCTGGAGAATGCGGTCGTATACG
This sequence comes from Sphingomonas sp. SP6, assembly GCF_058313435.1. Classification (NCBI taxonomy): domain Bacteria; kingdom Pseudomonadati; phylum Pseudomonadota; class Alphaproteobacteria; order Sphingomonadales; family Sphingomonadaceae; genus Sphingomonas; species Sphingomonas sp. SP6. The sequence goes on along the minus strand of NZ_JBZFLG010000001.1, from coordinate 549,361 downwards.
ATCTGATGTACCCGGCTCGGGGCAAGAGCCGGGGGCCGGCGAACCTCAGCTGGTATCTGGGGAAGACGCGGCCGGGCTGAGGCGGGTGGGAATCGCCGGGCGAAGGCCCTAGAGGCTGACGCGATGGCCGCCGCTCCGCATCCCTTCCGCATCGCCAACTTCCGCTTTTATTGGCTTTCCCGCCTCGCCGGGACGATCGGCCAGACCGCGCTCGCGATCGTGATCGGCTGGCAGGTCTATGGCCTGGCCCGCCAGACGATGGACATTCGCGAAGCGGCGTTCCTGCTCGGAATGATCGGTGCCGCGCAGTTCGTGCCGCTGTTCGTGTTGACCCCGGTGGTCGGGCTGGTCGCGGACAGCGTGGATCGGCGCTGGATCGTCCGCGCCACCACGGCGCTGATGCTGGCGATCGTCGCGATGCTGGGCCTGCTGACCTGGCAGGGCGCGCTGACGCTGCCGGCGCTGTTCACCGCTGCGGTCTTCATCGGCGTCGCCCGCGCCTTCTCCGGCCCCGCCTATTCCGCGCTCGCCCCCAATCTCGTCCCGCGCGAGGTGCTGCCGACCGCGATCGCGGTGTCGTCGATCGCCTGGCAGGTCGGCTCGATCGCCGGGCCGAGCCTGGGCGGGCTGCTCTACGCGGTTCATCCCGACGTCGCCTACGCCACCGTCGCCGCGCTGCTGACGGTCGCGCTCGGCGGGATCTTCCTGATCGGCAAGGTGCCTCAGCCGCCGACCCAGAAGGATCACCGCGTCCTCGCTCGGATCGTCGACGGCTTCGCCTACGTCCGCCAGAACCGGCTGGTGCTCGCGGCGATCACGCTCGACCTGTTCGTGGTGCTGCTGGCGGGAGCGACCGCGCTGCTGCCGATCTACGCGCGCGACATCCTTCACGTCGGCGCGTCCGGCCTCGGCTTCCTCGCCGCCGGCATGGGCATCGGCGCGACCGCCGCTGCGGTCTTCTTCTCGGTTCGCCCGATGAAGCACAATGTCGGGGTCAAGATGCTCGCCGCGGTGATCGTGTTCGCCTTGGCGATCCTGACCTTCGGCGTGTCGCGGAGCTTCGCGCTCAGCCTTGCGGCGCTGATCGTCGCAGGCGCGGCGGACATGGTCTCGGTCTATGTGCGATCTTCCCTGATCCAGCTGCACACCCCTGACCACATGCGCGGGCGCGTCAGCGCGGTCAGCCAGCTCACCATCTCGGCGTCGAACGAACTCGGTGAGTTTGAATCCGGCCTCGCCGCATCGCTGCTCGGGCCCGTCGGCGCGGTGGTGGCGGGCGGCGTCGCGGCGATCGGGATCACGCTCCTCTGGTCGCGGCTGTTCCCCGAGCTGAGGCTTGCCAAGACCTTCGATCCGCCCGAAATGCCCCGTCCGGAGTCGGAAATGACCGACTCCCCAAATCTCGAACCCAAGCACGGAGTGGCCCAGCCATGAAGGCGAACACCATCCTCGAGACGATCGGCCGAACCCCCCACATCCGCGTCCAGCGGCTGTTCCCGGACAGCGAGGTTTGGATCAAGTCGGAGCGGTCGAACCCCGGCGGGTCGATCAAGGACCGCATCGCGCTCGCCATGATCGAGGCGGCGGAGGCAGACGGCAGCCTCAAGCCCGGTGGCACGATCATCGAGCCGACCTCGGGCAACACCGGCGTCGGCCTGGCGATGGTCGCCGCGGTCAAGGGTTACAAGCTGATCCTCGTGATGCCGGAGTCGATGTCGCTCGAGCGTCGCCGCCTGATGCTCGCTTACGGCGCCAGCTTCGATCTGACCCCCCGCGAGAAGGGGATGAAGGGCGCCATCGAACGCGCGCTCGAGCTCGTCGCCCAGACCCACAACTCGTGGATGCCGCAGCAGTTCGAGAATCCGGCGAACATCGACGTCCATGTCCGCACCACCTCGCAGGAGATCCTGGAGGACTTCGGCGACACGCCGATCGACGTGCTCATCACCGGCGTCGGCACCGGCGGCCATATCACCGGCGTCGCCGAGACGCTCAAGAAGACCTGGCCCGATCTCAAGGTCTATGCGGTCGAGCCGCAGGCCTCGCCCGTCATCTCGGGCGGGCAGCCGGGGCCGCACCCGATCCAGGGGATCGGCGCGGGCTTCATCCCGGCGAACCTCCATACCCAAGCGCTCGACGGCGTGATCGAGGTCGACGCCGCGGTCGCCAAGGACATGGCGCGCCGCGCCGCGCGTGAGGAAGGGATGCTCGTCGGCATCTCGTCGGGCGCGACCCTTGCCGCGATCCTCCAGAAGCTGCCTGATCTGCCCGACGGGGTGCGCGTGCTCGGCTTCAACTACGATACCGGCGAGCGCTATCTGTCCGTCCCGGACTTCCTGCCGGAGCAGTGACCGCAGCGACCACCGGCGCGCGCACCGGGCTCGGCAGTCTTGCCGCGCGCCTCAACATCATCCTCGCGCTGATCGCACTCGCAGCGCTGGTCCTGCCGCTGCTGTTCGCGCGCCATGCGCCGGTCCAGCCGCCGCGGCCCGGCGTCGCGAGCAAGATCCTGCTGCCGCGCCGCGTCGTTCCTGCCACCGTCGTTCCCGAGGTCGAGCCCGTCCAGCTCCAGGACGTCTCGCCCGAGGACGCACGCGCGTTCAACGACTCGCTCCCCCTCGTCGTCGGCGGGGTCGATCCGGCGCGGCCCTACCGGATGCTCGGCGGCGCCGACGACGTCGCGCGCGCGACCGATTGCCTGGCCGCCGCGGTGATCTACGAGGCGGGCGACGACGCCGTGGGCGAGCAGGCGGTCGCGCAGGTGATCCTCAATCGCCTCCACCATCCCGCATTCCCGAAATCGGTGTGCGGCGTCGTCTTTCAGGGGTCGGAGCGATCGACCGGCTGCCAGTTCACCTTCACCTGCGACGGTTCGATCGCGCGCCGCGCACCGGGGCAGGCGGCATGGCGCCGCGCGCGCGAGGTCGCGACGGCGGCGCTGTCGGGGTTCGTCTTCAAGCCAGTCGGACTCGCGACGCATTACCATACCGATTACGTGGTCCCTTATTGGCAATCGAGCCTCGACAAGATCGCGCAGGTCCACACCCACCTGTTCTTCCGCTGGACCGGGGTGTGGGGAACGCCGCCCGCATTCCGCAGGACGCCACTCACCGCCGAGCCGCCGGAGCCTCAGCTCGCCCTGCTGTCCGATGCGCACAAGCTTGGCGGCGATGTCGGCGTCGACGGGGTGATCGCCGCCACCCCCTTCTTCGGCCGCGCCGCGATGCCGCTGCCCGGCGACGCCAACGTCTTCATCACCGCCCTCAACCCGGCGCAGGCGGCGAGCTTCGCGGCGATGGCGCAATCGGCGTGCGGCGATCGCGACAAGTGCAAGTTCATGGGCTGGACCGACACCGAACAGATGCCGTTCACGGCATTGATGGCGCCGGGACAAATGGCGGCGATGTCGTTCAGCTATCTCCGCGACCGTACCAGCAACCTCGAGCGGACGCTGTGGAACTGCGCCGAGTTCAAGCGCCCCGCGGGACAATGTATGAAGCGGAGCGCGATGCGCGCGGCTTCCCCGCCGGTCGACGACGGTGAGGCGGACGCTGTCGCGCCGACGCCGGGCCCCGTGGACCTGAAGGGCGTGCGGAGGAAACCGGCCGCGTTGCCGATGCCCGCCCCGTCTCCGAGCCCGGCGGTCTAGCCTCCCTCACATTCGGACGATCGTCTGCCCCAGCCGATTTGCTTCGCCCTCGTCATGGGTGACGATCAGCATCGGCAGCGCCACCTCGTCGCGCACCCGCTCGATCATCCGCATGGCTTCCTCGCGCCGTGCGCGGTCGAGCGATACCAAGGGTTCGTCAAGCAGCAGGAAATCGGGCTGCGACAGCAGCGCCCGCCCGATCGCGACGCGCCGTGCCTCGCCTCCGGACAGCGTCCGCGGCCAGCGATCGAGCAGCCGGCCGATGTCGAGCATCCGCGCGATCTCCGCGGGATCGGTCTTCGCCGCCGCGCCGTACAGGAGGTTCGCGTGGACCGTCAGATGCGGGAACAGCCGCGGCTCCTGGAAGACGTAACCTGCCCGCCGCTCATGGATCGGAACCGCATGGCCGCTGGCGCTGTCGAGAAGCATTCGGCCGCCGACCAGCACCCGGCCGCGGTCGGGACGGACCAGCCCCGCGATGATGTCGAGCACACTCGTCTTTCCCGCTCCCGACGGCCCCACCAAAGCGACGGCGCGACGATCGGTCGCGAAGGTCAGGGCGATCTCGACCTCGCCCCGGCGCACGAGCACGTCGACGTCAAAGGACATGCGCGCCCCGAGCATAGCGCCGTGCCAGCAGCTCGGCGGCGACCAGCGCCGCCAGCGACACCGCGACCGAGATCGCCGACAGACGCCACACCGTCGCTTCCGCGCCGGGCTGCTGGAGCGCGGCGTAGATGGCGAGCGGCAGCGTTTCGGTCTCGCCCGGCACGTTCGAGACGAAGGTGATCGTCGCGCCGAACTCGCCGATCGAGCGCGCGAACCCCAGCACCGCTCCGGCCAGCACCCCGGGCAAACAGAGCGGCAGCGTGATCGAGCGGAACACCCGCCACGGCGTCGCTCCCAGAGTGCGCGCCGCGTCCTCCAGGCGCGGGTCGACCGCCTCGATCGACAGCCGGATCGCGCGCACGATCAGCGGCAGCGCCATCACCGCCGCCGCGATCGCCGCGCCGGTCCATCGAAACAGGACAGTGCCGCCGAAAATCGCGAGCACCTTCCCGAGCGGCCCGGCCGGTGCGAAGGCCAGCAGCAACAGCCAGCCGGTCACCACGGGCGGCAGCACCAGGGGCAAATGGATCGCCGCATCGAGCAGGACCCGCCCCGGAAACCGCCGTCGCGCCAGCAACCAGGCGAGCGCGAAGGCGATCGGCAGCGACGCCGCCACGGCGGTCCCGCCGACCAGCAGAGAGAGGCGGACGATCCCCCAGACGTCAGCGGTCAACGCGGACCGAACCCGTAGCGCGCGAAGATGGCCTTGCCTCGCGGGCTCAGCAGGAAGCGGCGGAAGCCCTCCGCGTCGCGGCTGGTCGACGCCTTGAGGCGCGCGAGCGGATAGACGATCGGCGGATGGCTCCGCGCCGAGAAGACGCCGACGATCCGGACCGCCGTCGAGGCGCGGGCGTCGGTCGCGTAGACGATCCCGAACGGCGCGGCGCCGCGCTCAACCAACGCCAAGGCCGCCCTGACGCTGTCGCCGCGGACGACATGGCCGGCGAGCGCGGGCCAGGCGCCAAAGGCGACCAGCGCCGCCTTGCCGTACTTGCCGGCGGGCACGGATCCGGGGTCCGCCATCGCCAGCGGTCCGGCGCCGAGCACGCGGCGAAGCCCGCCCGCGGTCATCGGCACCGCACCGCGCCGCGCCGCCGGGGCGACGATCACCAGGCGATTGCTCAGCCAATCCGCCCGCGTCCCGGTCGCGAGCAGCCCTTTCGCCTGGAGCACGTTCATCCAATCCTTGTCGGCGGAGGCGAACAGGTCCGCGGGCGCCCCAGCCTGCACCTGACGCGCCAGCGCCGAGGATGCGGCGAACGACACCACAGGGCGCGGGTGACCGGCCCTTGCCCAGACGTCCGCCGCGTCGGACATCGATTCTTGCAGGCTCGCGGCGGCGAGGACCAGCGGTCCCCTCGCCTGCGCCTCCGCCGATGCCGCGGCCAGCGCGCCCAACAGCCCGATCAGGGCGACGACGAACCGCATGATGGCACTCCCTTTCGTTCCGGTGTCCCGTATAGAGGCGATGCGCGGGGCCTCAAACCCGCGTCTCTAGGGGTAGAGACATTGCGGACTACGACGCTGGCGCGGCTCGCCGTCGCCCTCCTTTGGCCGTGCGTCGCGCATGCCGAAGACGGGAAGCTCGACGCCTCGCTGGAGGTGCGCGCGCGGGTCGAGGCGATCGACGGGCAGTTTCGCCCAGGCGTTGCGTCGTCCGACGTGGCGCTGTTGACCCGCGTCCTCGCCTACGCCGAATATGATGCTGGCCCGATCCGGATGGGCGGCGAACTGGAGGATTCCCGCAGCGTCTTCGAGCGCAGGCATTCCTCGGTTTCGACCAGCGAAGTCGACACGCTGGAACCGATTCAGGCCTATGTCACAACCGATGTGTCGGACGCGGCGAAGCTGACCGCGGGACGCTTCACCCTCAATCTAGGCTCGCGCCGGCTGGTCGCGCGCAACGCCTTCCGCAACACGATCAACGGCTTCACCGGCGCGAACCTGGTGCTGGGCGACAAGACGCTCGGGTTCACGGCTTTCTGGATGGTTCCGCAGGCGCGCCTCCCCGACGCGACCGAGCGCATTCACGACAATGCCGAAGAGCTCGACCGCGAGCGGGGCGGCCCCCGCTTCTTCGGCGTGTGGCAACACGCCGCGCTCTTCGGCGGGGCGGCGGAGGTCTATCTCTATCGGCTCGCCGAGAACGACTCGCCGGATATCCTGACCCGCAACCGTCACCTGTGGACGGCGGGGGCGCGACTGACCCGCCCGGCCAAGGCGGGCGTTGCCGATTACGACGTCGAGGGGGCGTACCAATGGGGCCGCGCGCGACAGTCGACGGCGGTCACCGACCTGGTCGACCGCGACGTCGCCGCGGGCTTCATCCACGCCGAAGGCGGCTACACGGTCGCGGGCGGCTGGCAGCCGCGTGCGTCGCTCGGGTTCGACTATGGCAGCGGCGAGGGATCGAGCAGCCGCTACACTCGCTTCGATCCGCTCTTTTCCGCCCGCGGCTTCGACTTCGGGCCGACCAGCTATTACGGTGCGCTCACCCGCGCCAACATCGTCAGCCCATTCGTGCGCCTCGATGCAAAGCCAAGCAAGCGCGCCGATGCGCAGGCGACGCTGCGACCGCTGTGGATCGCCTCCGCTACCGATCAGTTCGCGGTGACGGGCGTGCGCGACCCCAGCGGGTCAGTCGGCAAATGGGCGGGCGTCCAGTTCGACGCGCGGCTGCGCCGTTCGCTGATCCCCGACCATCTGCGCGCATCGGCCGGCTTCGCCTTGCTGCTGAAGGGACGCTTCCTGCGCGACGCCGCCAACGCCCCCGACACCGGCGACACGCGCTACGGCTTCGTCGAACTGACCGCGACCTTCTAGGCCCCGTGCCCCTGCGCGAGATACGCCTCGCTTCGCATCTCCTCCAGCCGGCTGACCGTGCGCTGGAACTCGAAACGGCCATCTCCTGCGGGATAGAGGTCGTCCGGTTCCGCATCCGCCGCCGCCAGCAGCTTGACCTTGTGTTCGTAAAGCGCGTCGACCAGCGACACGAAGCGCGCCGCCTCGTTGCGGTTCTCCGGCCCGAGCACGGGAATGCCGACGAGGATCACCGTGTGATACCGCCGCGCGATCGCCAGATAGTCCGCCGCCCCGCGCGCCTCCCCGCACAGCCGCTTGAAACTGAACACCGCGACGCCCTTGAGCGCCTTGGGAACGTGAAGCGTCCGCCCCTGCACCGACAGTTCCTCCGAGGGCACATGCGCGCGGTCCTCGACCGGATAGTCGGTCAGCCGGAAAAAGGCGGCGGAGAGCTGAGCGGTCGGATCGGCACCGTTGGGAACGAGCCAGGTGGGCTGCCGGCCCAACCGGTCGCGCCGGTAATCGACCGGACCGTTCAGCGCCAAAACGTCGAGCCGCTCCTCGATGAGCGCGATGAAGGGCAGGAAGTGTTCACGATTGAGCCCGTCCCGATAGAGGTCGCGCGGCGGCCGGTTCGAGGTGGTGACCACGGTCACGCCGCTCGCGATCATGGCGGTGAACAGCCGCGACACGATCATTGCGTCGGGCGAGTTCGTCACCATCATCTCGTCGAACGCGAGGAGGCGGGTCTCCTGGGCCAGATCGCGCGCGACCGGGACGATCGGGTCGCCGCGTTCCTTGCGCCGCTCGATCGCAATGCGTCCGTGGACCTCCAGCATGAACTCGGCGAAATGGACCCGCCGCTTCCGCTCGATCGAGAGATGGGCGAAGAACAAGTCCATCAGCATCGACTTGCCGCGGCCGACGTCGCCCCACAGATAGGCGCCGCGCGCGGGAACGGTGCGGCGGTGGAGCAGGCCGACCGTCTTCGGATGCTCCAGTTCGGTTGCGAGCGCATCCAGCCGGCGGGCGGCTGCGGCCTGCTCCGGATCGGGCCGAAGCTCGCCGTCGGCGACGAGGCTGCGATAGGCCTGGAAAACGTCCGGCACCTCGGTCAGCGCGGCTCCGACGGTTTCCGGATCGTTCCCGAGAACTCGCACACCGTCCCGGCGTCCTGCACCAGCAGCCCGCGCATGAAAAGCAGCCGCTTGGTCTCGCGCAGCAGCTCGACCCGCGCTTCCAGCGGCTCGCCGACCTTGCCCGCGCCGATGAAGTGCGTGTTGAGGTCCAGCGTCACCGAAGGTCCGGCGCTCGCCAGTCCGAACGTCCGCATCGCCGCGAACAGCGCCACGTCGATGAAGCCGAGCAAGGTGCCGCCATGGACGTTGTCGCCGAAGTTCGAGTGCCGCCGCCCCGGCGTCATCCGCACCCGCGCGAGTCCATCGTCGAGCCGCACGATGATCTCGCCGAGGAACGCATTGTAGCGCTCGGGATCGCGGAACTCCCACAAGGTCCAGCCAGGGTGATCCGGATGCGCCTCGAACACGAAGGCGGGCGGAGTGGACTCCGTCACCTCAGAGGACCCGCTCGGCCTCCATCTTCTTGATCTCGGCGATCGCCTTCGCCGGCGACAGCCCCTTCGGGCAGACGTTGGCGCAGTTCATGATCGTGTGGCAACGATACAGGCGGAAGGGGTCCTCCAGCTCGTCGAGCCGCTCGCCCGTCATCTCGTCGCGGCTGTCGGCGAGGAAGCGATAGGCCTGAAGCAGGATCGCCGGGCCGAGGAACTTGTCGGAGTTCCACCAATAGCTCGGGCACGAGGTGGAGCAGCAGGCGCACAGGATGCACTCGTACAGGCCGTCGAGCTTGGCACGGTCATCCGGCGACTGGAGCCGCTCCTTGCCGGCTGGGGCGGGCGTCACGGTCTGGAGCCACGGCTTGATCGAGGCATATTGTGCGTAGAAGTTGGTGAAGTCGGGCACCAGATCCTTGATCACGTCCATTGCGGGCAGCGGGGTAATCTTCACCTCCCCCTTCACGTCCTCGATCGCGGTGGTGCAGGCGAGCGCGTTGCGGCCGTCGATGTTCATCGAACAAGACCCGCAGATGCCCTCCCGGCACGAGCGGCGGAAGGTCAGCGAACTGTCCTGCTCACCCTTGATCTTGATGAGCGCGTCGAGGACCATCGGCCCGCATTCGTCGGTGTTGACCTGGAACGTGTCGTAGCGCGGGTTCGCACCGCTGTCGGGATCGTAGCGATAGATCTTGAAGTTGCGCATCGTCCCGCCGGGTTGCGGCGACGGGTGAGCCTGCCCCTTCTTGATCGTGGAGTTCTTCGGCAGGGTGAACTGAGCCATGACGTTCCGACAGTCCTCACGGAATTGCTGCGCTGCGGCTATGCCTTTCGGAACAGCGGCGCAACCCTTCAGGGTTTGACGAGCGTGACCTGGAGGACGGTGATGCCACCGCCGCGAAAGCCGCCCTCGCAGTACATGAGATAGTAGCGCCACAGCCGAATGAAACGCCCGTCCAGCCGCGCCGGCAGCCGATTTTCCGCGACCGCGGCGTCGAACCGGACGCGCCAGCGCCGCAGCGTTTCGGCATAGTCCAGGCCGAAGTGGTGCGGGTCGCGCCACGCGAACCCGGCCGCCTCCGTCAACGCGCGGAACCGGCGCTCCGAGATCAGCATGCCGCCTGGGAAGACGTAGCGCTGGATGAAGTCGACGCTGGACGCATAAGCCTCGAACACGTCGTCCGCGATCGCGATGAGCTGGAGCGCGGCGCGTCCGCCCGGCTTCAACACCCGCGCGACGGTATCGAGGTACGCACTCCAATAGCGCTCCCCCACCGCTTCGACCATCTCGATGCTCGCGACCGCATCATAGGATCCCGCAACCGCGCGGTAATCGGTGAGCGAGACGCTGACGCCGGGGAGCGCGAGCGCGTCGACGTGCGCCTTCTGCTCGCGCGACAGGGTGACGCCGTGAACCTGGACGCCCGCTTCGGCGGCGGCCGCGGCGAACGAGCCCCAGCCGCAGCCGATCTCCAGCACCCGCTCGCCCGCGCGCGCGCCGGTCCGCGCCAGGATCGACGCCAGCTTGCGTCGCTGCGCCGGCTCCAGCGGCTCGTCCGGTCCTTCGAACAAGGCGCTCGAATAGGTCATCGTCGCGTCGAGCCACTCGGCGTAAAAGTCGTTGCCGAGGTCGTAATGCGCCTCGATGTTCCGGCGGGCGCGGTGGGGCGTGTTGTCGCGGAGCAGGTGCCAGGCGCGGATCGCGAGCCGCGACGCCCCGCCGGCGCGCGCGACCTGCCCGAGCGGCAGGCGGTTGCGCATGAACAGGTCGAAAAGCGGAACCGGATCGTCGCACGTCCAGTCGCCCTTCGCCCAGGCATCGTACCAGCCGACCGAACCGGCGGTAACCAGCCGCAGCAGCGCCCGCCAGCGAACGACCCGGACGACCGCGAGGGGTCCGTCGCGACGGCCGCCGAGCAGCCGGTGCGTTCCGTCGGGAAGCGTCGCCTCGATCGCGCCTTCCTCCAGCCCCGCGTCGACGCGGTCGAGGATGCGATGGAATGGCCGCGCGATCGTACGCGCGCGCCACGGCACCGTGTGCCCGATCCTCCCGGCCCGGTTCATGCTACGCGCCATGCCGCCAAGCGCGCCGCGACGAAAGGGGTCAGCGCAGCGCCTTCGCCGCCGCCAGCGCGCGCTCGCGCGCCTCGCGGTGGCCGATGATCTTGGCCGGATAGGTCGCCGGGCGGCATCCCGCCTCGTCCGGATCGTGGATCGCGGTGTCCGGCACGTCGCGCAGTTCAGGCACCCAGCGCCGGATATACGCGCCGGCATCGAACTTTTCGGACTGGGTCAGCGGCGCCATGATCCGCGTGAAGATGCTCGCGTCCACGCCGGAGCCGGCGACCCACTGCCAATTCACGCTGTTGTTGCCGTAGTCGGCGTCGACCAGGCAGTCCCAGAACCAGCGCTCGCCCTCGCGCCAGTCGATCAGCAGGTGCTTGATCAGGAACGAAGCGGTGATCATCCGCACGCGGTTGTGCATCCATCCGAGCGTCCACAGCTGGCGCATCCCCGCATCGACGATCGGATAGCCGGTCCGCCCCTGCTGCCAAGCCTCGAGATCGCCGGGAGCATGACGCCACTTGAGCTTGTCGAACCGCTCGCGGCCGTTCCGGTCGGCATAATCGGGCATCGTCAGGATGAGCGTCGAGGTGAAGTCCCGCCAGGCCAGTTCGCGCCGATAACTCTCGATCCCCTCGCCCTTGCCACCGATCGCATGCCAGACCTGACGCGGGCTGATCTCGCCGTGGTGGAGGTGCGGCGAAAGCGTCGAGGTGCCCTCGACCGACGGGAGGTTGCGATCGGTGTCGTAGCCGTCGACCATCTTGGCGAAGCGATCGAGCGCACCCCGCGCCCCGGCTTCGCCCGGCGTCCAGTCGAATCCAATCGACCAATCGGGCTTGGTCGGCAGCAGGTCCCAGTCCACGAGGCGGTCGCTCTTCGGCCAGGCGCGCGGCGCATCGATCGCCCTCGGCGCGGAAAGCGGCTCATCGGGCGGCATGTGCTGCTGGAGCGCGCGCCAGAACGGCGTGAAGATCTTGAACGCACCGCCCGAGCCGGTCCGCAGCTCCTCGATCCGGACGAGCTGGTTTCCGTCGTGCAGCACGAGGGCGTCGCCCAGCGCCGCCTCTGCCGCGCGCCACCAGGGCTCATAGTGCCGGATCGCATGGATGCGCGTCGCCCCCGTCTCCTCCATCAGCGCCTGCAGCGTCTCGGCCGCCCGGCCGCGCCGCAGGATCAGCCGGCTGCCCGTCTGCTTCAGCGAAGCGTCGATGGCGGCGAGGCTATGGTGCAACCACCAGCGCTGCGCCCCGCCGATCCGCCACGCGCCCGGCGTCTCGTCATCGAGGATATAGACGGGGATCACCGCGCCGTTGGCGACCGCGGCGACGAGCGCGGGCTGGTCGCCGAGGCGAAGGTCCTGGCGGAGCCAGAGGAGAACGGGCTGGGTCATCCGGCAAAGACGCGGCGGTCCGAAGTTCGCTCCAGAACCGCTATCGCCGCCACCGTACCAACGTCATCCCGATCGATTCGCCGGCCTCCGCGATCGCGAGCTTGACGATCCGGACCTCCACGCGACGGACACGTGCGTCGCCCAGGAACAGCGTCTCGCAGATATGGTCGGCGACCGCCTCGATCAGCTTGAAATGCCGGCCCGGCGGCAGCGAGGCGGTCGCCGCCGACTTCAGGTCCAGATAGTTCTTCGAGGCAGACAGAGGCGTGTCGGGAGCGAAGTGATCGGGGCAATCCAGGTCGGCCGCGATCGAGATGCGGAGCGGCTGCGGAAGGTGCGTCTCCTCCGAATAGATGCCCGTCAGCACCTGCACTTCGAGATCGCTGACCTCGAGCCGCAGGCTGTCCTCGTTCATTCCCATTGCGTTCATGCAGCCGCCCGCTAAACGCCGCCGCCCCCGGCGTCCATGCCGGGCGAACGGAGGCATGGCGTTGGTCGAGCTGGTGGGGTTGGATGCGGTGGACCCGGCGGCGGTCGAGGCCTTGCTCGACCGCGCGTTTGGCGCCGATCGCCGCCTCCGCACCGCCTACCGCATCCGCGAAGGCGCGAGCGCCACGCCCGAGCTGAGCTTCGCCGCCCTCGACGGCGGCATGTTGATCGGCACGATCCAGTGCTGGCCGATCGCGCTCGCACGGGACGATGGGGTGACGATCCCGCTGACGATGGTCGGTCCGGTCGCGGTCGAGCCCCTGCGCCAGCAGCACGGCGTCGGCCGCAGGCTGATGCGCGCCAGTCTCGACGCCGCAGACCGCACCGGCGCGGCGCGCGCGCTGATGCTGATCGGCGACCCGGACTATTACGGTCGCTTCTTCGGTTTCTCGGCCGAGCGGACCACGCGCTGGCGGACTCCCGGACCGGTCGAGCGGCACCGCCTGCTCGCGCGCGGCGTGGACACGCCCGACGGCGCGGGGATGATCGGGCCGCGGGTTCGGGTCCCAGCCTGACTTTACCCGCCGCCTGGCCGCGCCTACCTGAGACACCATGCCGATGGCGCCGCTTCCCGAGCTCGACGCACTGACCTTCGCCGACATCGCCCGGCTGGAGGGCGACGACAGGCTGCCCCCGGTCGAGCGCTGGCATCCTGATCACTGCGGCGACAGCGAGATGCGGATCGCGCGCGACGGCACCTGGTACCACCAGGGCACACCCATCGGCCGACCACAGATGGTCCGCGCGTTCAGCCGCATCCTCCGTCGCGAGCCCGGCGGCGGCTATGTCCTCGTCACGCCGGTCGAGAAGCTCGACATCGCGGTCGAGGACGCGCCTTTTGTCGCGGTCGAGATGAAGGTCGAAGGCGAAGGACGCGATGCCTCGCTGGCCTTCCGGCTCAACACCGGCGAGCTCATCGCCGCAGGACCCGAGCACCCGATCCGCTTCGCCGAGCGCGACGATGGCCCCCACCCCTATCTCCACGTCCGCGGCGGGCTCGAGGCGCTGATCGTCCGCGCGCTGTATTACGAACTTGCCGAGCGTGCACTGTCGGGGGACGACGATCCGCCCGGCGTGTGGAGCGGCGGCGCGTTCTTCGCGATCCAGCCGTGACGCTGGCCGAACGGCTCGCCGTCGCGCTCGTCGCCGAGCGCCCCGACACGATCTACCTGACCGGCGACCGCGACGATCTCGATCTCGCTCCCGTCGAAACGCTGACCGCCGCCGCGGTGCTCGTACCGATCACCGACCGCGAACGGCCCGGCGTGATCCTGACCCAGCGTACCGAGACGCTGCGGAAGCACGCCGGGCAGGTCGCGTTCCCGGGCGGCCGCGTCGACCCGGGAGAGACCGTCACCCAGGCGGCGCTGCGCGAGGCGGACGAGGAGATCGGGCTGCCGCCATCCGCGGTCACCGTGATCGGCGAGGCCGATCGCTATCGCACCGTGACCAACTACGTCGTCACTCCGGTCCTCGCGGTGGTCCCGCCCGATCTGCCCCTGCGACCCAGCGAGGCCGAAGTGGCGAGCGTCTTCGAGGTTCCGCTCGATTTCGTCCTCGACATCGCCAATCACGTCCAGGCGAGCGCGACGTGGCAGGGCCAGATCCGCCATTATTACGAGATCCCGTGGGAGGGCCGCCGTATCTGGGGCGCCACCGCGGCGATGATCGTCAATCTCTCGCGGCGACTCCAGTGGACCGAGTGATCCCGCCGGAACGCTGGGCGGAGTTCGAAGGCCTGGCCGGGCTGGTCGAGGCCCTCGGCCAAGGCACGAGCCGCGTCGTCGGCGGGGCTGTGCGCGACACCTTGCTTGGCGGCGCGGTGACCGACGTCGATCTGGCAACCACGCTTGCGCCCGAGGAGACGATGGCGCGGGTGCGCGCCGCCGGGCTGAAGGCGGTGCCGACCGGCATCAAGCACGGCACGGTCACCGCGGTCCTCGCCTCGGGTCGCCCGATCGAGGTGACGACGCTGCGACGCGACGTCGAGACCGACGGCCGCCATGCGGTCGTCGCGTTCACCGACGACTGGCGCGAGGATGCGGCGCGGCGCGACTTCACGATCAACGCGCTCTACGCCGACGTGACGACCGGCGTGCTGTTCGATTATTTCGGCGGATTGGGCGACCTCGCGGCACGTCGCGTCCGGTTTATCGGCGATCCGTATCAACGGATCGCCGAGGACCACCTTCGGATCCTGCGCTACTTCCGCTTCCATGCCCGGTTCGGGGACGCGCTCGACGATGCGGGGCTTGCCGCCTGCACCGCGCGCGCCAACGACCTGATGGCGCTCAGCCGCGAGCGGATCGCGAGCGAGTTGCTCCGTCTGCTGGTCGCCCCCGCCGCCGTGACCGTCGTCGCGATTATGGTCGACCGGGGCATCCTCAAGCCCGTCCTGCCGGAGATCGATCAAGCGGGCGTGGCGCGCCTGGCGGCACTGGCCGAGCGCGAAGTGGCGAGCGGGGTCGTCCCCGACCCGGTCCGGCGGCTCGCCGCGCTCGTCCCGGCCGATGTCGCCGAGGTGATCGGCGCGCGGCTCAAGCTGTCGAACCTCGACCGGCGACGCCTCATGCTCGCCCGCGGCGCGCTCGAAGCCCCGCGGGTCCTCGGCTTCCGGATCGGAGTCGAGAGCGCGATCGACCGGCTGCTGCTCGCCGGCGAGGACACCGCCGATCTTGTCGGCTGGACACCGCCGCGGCTCCCGATCACCGGCGGCGCGCTGGTCGCGCGCGGGCTCGACAAGGGCCCGCAAGTCGCCGCAGCGCTGAAGGCGGTGGAGGATCGTTGGCTTGCCGAAGGGTTCCCCAACGAGAGGCGCGTGTGCGAACTCGCCGACGAAGCGGTCGCTCAGGCGTTGCGCTCGCACAGCAGCGCATAAGCGGAGTCGGCGTCCAGGGGGCGCGAGAAGGCGTAGCCTTGACCATAAGCGCAGCCGAGCGCGGCCAGCGTCTGCGCCAGCTGTTGCGTTTCGATCCCTTCGGCGACCGTCGCCATGCCCAGCGCCTGCGCGAGGCTCAGGATCGCACGAACGATCGCGACCTTGTCGCAATCCGCGAGCATCCCGGTCACGAAGCTGCGGTCGATCTTGAGCAGATCGATCGGCAGCTTCTGCAAATAGGCGAGGTTGGAATAGCCCGTTCCGAAATCGTCCATCGCGATCGTCACGCCCAGTCCCTTGAGGGCGCGGAGCGCGGAGGCGATCCGGTCCGGGTCGGCGATCAGCGCGCTTTCGGTGATCTCCAGCTTCAGCCGGTGCCCGTCGAGCCCGTTCGCCTGCAGTGCGGCGCGGACGATCGGCGGCATCCGGTCCCGCTGAAGCTGGATCGCCGAGACGTTGACGGCCATTCCGACGCCGCAATGGCCGCCGTGCCTGCGGTCCCACTCCGCCAAGGTTCGCAGCGACTCCTCGATGGCCCAGCGCCCGAGCGGCAGGATGAGCCCGGTCTCCTCGGCGACCGGAATGAACTGATCGGGAGGGAGGACTCCGCCCCTCAGATCGTGCCAGCGGGCCAGCGTTTCGAACGCGACTATCCGCCCGGTCGTGAGATCGCAGATCGGCTGATAGGACAGATGCAGTTCGCGCCGCTCGATGGCGCGGCGGAGGCGCGTCTCCATCGCGAACGTCTCGCGCGCCTGGTCGAGCGCGAGCGTCTGATACGCTTCGGCGCGGCCCGTCTCCTTGGCGCGCTTCATCGCGAACTGGGCGTGCCGGATCACGTTCTCCACGTCCTGGATCCGGTCGCCGCCGAACGCGATCCCGACGGCGCACGAGACGCGGAACTCATATTCGCTGAGTCGCACCGGCTCCGCGAGCGCCCGCTTGATCCGCCGCGCGGCGTGTTCCGCCTCGCCCTGCGCCTCGGTGATGGCGAGCAGGATCCCGAACTCGTCCCCGCCGGTCCGCGCCAGCACGTCGCGCGCGCGCAGCGCGCCGCGGATTCGCCGGGCCACAGTGATCAGCAGTTCGTCCCCCGCCATCGATCCCAGGCAGGCGTTGACGCGGCTGAACCGATCGAGGTCGAGCGTCAGGACGGCATAGCGACCGCCGGACTCGGAGATCTGCGCCTCGATGGCATCGCTGAAGCCGGCGCGGTTGGGCAAGCCGGTCAGGCTGTCCGTCGTCATCTCTCGGTGCAGGCTCTCGCGTCCGCGGACCTCGGCGGTCACCTCGACCAGGCTCAGCAGGCATCGCTCGGCGCAGACCGACGAACGCGCCAGCGTCACGCTGTGATGGCGCGCGTCGACCGGATCGCCATGTCGCCAGCGGAAGGTCTCGCGGCGGCCGTCGCCGGCGATGAAGCGTTGCGCCCGTTCGTACAAGTCTGGATGCAGCCCGCGCCACGGATCCGCGAGCGCGCGATAATCCGCGTTCGTCGCGCCGATCTGAAGGTCGCCGTCGACATTGATCAGTAGCGCGGCGGGAACGTCGATCAGCTCCAAGGGGCCGTCGGGGGGATCCGCGGCCGCAGGCGGCACGGGGAGTGTGGACGGAGTCCTGCTGGCCATCGACGCCGGGCCTAAGCACGACTGGTTAAATCGGCCTGAACCGATCGGTGGGCGTCAGAAGCGATTGTCGCGAGGAAAGCCGACGGGCGGCATCCGCCCGGCCGCGCCGCGGGCGGCGCGCCATGGGTTCATGTCGGCCTCGGTCCGGGTCCGCCCGCTCTCGCCGCCCATGCGCCACGACAGCCCGTCCGCATATCGGAACGCGATCGCGTCCGATAGCCCGCCCTCGCGGTACCGCTGAAGCTGCACCCCCTGTCCGCGCGAGAGTTCGGGCGCTTCGGTGAGCGGGAACACGAGCAGTTTCCGGTTGTCTCCGATCACCGCCAGATAGTCCGCATCCGGCGAAACGGGGCGGACCAGCGCCAGCCTCGCCCCGGAGCGAAGGGTCATGACGGTCTTGCCCTTGCGGGTCTCGGCGATGACCTCCGCCACCGGCGCGATGAAGCCGCGTCCGTCGCTCGCCGCGATCAGCAGTTTTTCGGTCTTCGCGGCGCGCAGGAGCGCGACGATCCCGACGCCGCCGTCGAGTTCGATCGACGCACGCACCGGCTCGCCGAAACCGCGGCCGCCCGGCAACTTGTCGGCGGCGAGCGTAAAGAAGCGTCCGTTCTCCGCCGCGAGCAGCAATTTGTCCGTGGTCTGCGCGTGGAAGGCGAAGGCGGGTCCGTCGCCCTCCTTGAACTTGAGCGTCTCCGCCGACGACAGCTCGACGTGCCCGCGCATCGCCCGGATCCAGCCGCGTTGCGAGAGGATGACGGTGATCGGCTCGCGCTCGATCATCGCCTCCAGCGGGATGTCGCGGGTCGGGGCGGCCTCCTCGATCGTCGTCCGCCGCTTGCCCAGCGGAGTCTCCGGGCCGTAGCGCGCGCGCACCTTGGCGAAATCCTTCTTCAGCCGGGTCCGCTGCCGCTGCTCCGAGCCGAGCAGCTGAGTGAGATCGACCTGCTCCTTCTCCAGCCCCGCCTGCTCCTTCCGAAGCTCCATT
Source organism: Sphingomonas sp. SP6 (assembly GCF_058313435.1). NCBI lineage: Bacteria > Pseudomonadati > Pseudomonadota > Alphaproteobacteria > Sphingomonadales > Sphingomonadaceae > Sphingomonas > Sphingomonas sp. SP6. Next base: position 531,291 of record NZ_JBZFLG010000001.1, on the reverse strand, counting down.
TCCTCGAGTTTGCGCAAGGAGCGCAGCCGCATGTTGAGGATCGCCTCCGCCTGGCGATCGGTCAGGCCGAACTCGGCCATCATCACCGCCTTGGGCTCGTCCTCGGTGCGGATGATCTCGATCACCCTGTCGAGATTGAGGAACGCGACAAGATAGCCGCCGACCAGCTCCAGCCGGTCGGCGATCTTGCCCAGCCGGTGCTCGGTCCGCCGGCGGAGCACCACGAACTGGTGGTCGACCCAGGCGACCAGCGCCTCCTTGAGGCTCATCACCCGAGGCGTGCGCTGGTGGTCGAGCACGTTGAGGTTGAGCGGGACCCGCACCTCCAGGTCTGACAGCCGGAACAACCCGTCCATCAGCACGGCCACGTCGACCGTGCGGCTGCGCGGCTCCAGGATCAGCCGGATCTCGGCGTCGCTCTCGTCGCGGACGTCGGCGAGGATCGGCAGCTTGCGGTCGTTCACTAAGGCGGCGATCTGCTCGATCAATTTGCCCTTCTGGACGCCGTAGGGGATTTCGGAGACGACCACCTGCCACCCCCCGCCCTTCTCGCGCTCGACCGACCAGCGCGCGCGGACCCGGAACGAGCCGCGCCCGGTCGCATAGGACTCGCGGATGACGGCGGCGGGGTCAACCACCAGCCCGCCGGTGGGGAAGTCCGGCCCTTGGACGAACGCCAGCGGATCGGCGTCGCGGTCGTCGACCAGCGCGATCGCGGCGTCGAGCAGCTCGGCGGCGTTGTGCGGCGGGATGCTCGTCGCCATCCCGACCGCAATTCCGCTGGCGCCGTTCGCCAGCAGATTGGGAAAGGCGCCCGGGAACAGCTCGGGCTCCTGCTCCTCGCCGTTGTAGGTCGCGCGGAACGCGACCGCGTCCTCGTCGAGCCCCTCCATCAGGTCGATCGCGACCTGGGTCAGCCGGGCCTCGGTGTAGCGGTAGGCGGCGGCGTTATCGCCGTCGATGTTGCCGAAGTTCCCCTGCCCGTCGACGAGCGGATAGCGCAGCGCGAAATCCTGCGCGAGCCGCACCATCGCGTCGTAGACCGATTGGTCGCCGTGCGGATGGTATTTGCCGATCACGTCGCCGACGACGCGCGCGCACTTCTTGTACCCCGACGCCGGATCGAGCCGCAGCAGCCGCATCGCCCACAGCAGCCGCCGGTGCACCGGCTTCAATCCGTCGCGCACGTCCGGCAGCGACCGCGCGGTGATCGTCGACAGCGCATAGACGAGATAGCGCTCGCTGAGCGCGCTGTCGAACGGCGCGTCGAGGATGCCGGCGGGGAGATCGTCGGGCGGCAGGTCGGTCGTGTCGGTGGCCATGGTCTGTTCTGCTAGCAGCCTCGTCGTTACGGGGCCAGCGAGCGGTCCGCGGCGATCTCCGCCAGCAGCCACTCCCGAAATCGCGCGATCTTCGGCACACGGCGGCGCGGCTCGGGGCAGACCAGCCAATAGCCGTAACCGCGGGTGGAGACCTGCTCCGACAGCCGCACCAGCTTCCCCTCGGCCAGATCGTTGCGCCAGAAGAAGGGGGTCAGCATCGCGACGCCCTGCCCCGCCATCGCCGCATGGCCCTCGTGCGCCTGCGAATCGAGGCGGACGCCCGCGAGCACCCTGTCGTCCGGCACGTCGACGCCCGCCTCGCGCAGCCAGTGCGGCCACCAGGGATCGTGCGGGCTGATCAACGGCAGGCGGAGCAGGTCGGTCGGCGCGATCCGTCCGCCGTGCGCGGCCAGAAAGTCCGGGCTCACCATCGGCGTGAAGTCGACCGCCATCAGCAGGTCCGCCGCCAACCCCGGCCACCCGCCCACCCCGGCGCGGATCGCCACGTCGACGTCGTCGGCGGCGAAATCCACCAAAGCGTCGCTGGTCAGCATCCGCACCGCCGCCTCGGGATGCGCCATCTGGAACCCGCCGATCCGCCAAGCGAGCCAGGTGTTGGCGAAGGTGTTGGTGCTGCTGATCGTCAGCAGTCGCTCGTCCTCGGCGCGCAGCCCCGCGAACGCCGCCTCGACCGCGTCGAAGGCGCGGGTCAGTTGCGCGGAGACGCGCGCGCCCGGCTCGGTCAGCACCACGCGCCGCCCGTCGCGCCGGAACAGCGGCACGCCCAAGCGCTCGGCGAGGACGCGCATCTGATAGCTGACCGCCGCCTGGGTCATCCCCAGTTCTTCGGCGGCGGCGGTGAAGGTCTGGTGCCGCGCTGCGGCCTCGAACACCCGGACGGCGGCGAGGGGCGGCAGCTTGCGCATTGCCGACCATAAGCACCGCTTATCGGTCGCGTCGACCGCTTTGTTGGCTTTGCTCCTGCGGCCGCGCCATCTCCGGCTCACCGAAAGGAGACATCCGATGCGTGACGATTATCTCTCCGCCGACTGGGCCAGGAGCCACCGCCAGGTGACCGACGCGCTGAACGCGCTGTTCAAGACGATCTCGATCGCCTTGGCCCGCCTCAACGCGATCCAGTATGACGCGCCTTGGAAGCACGAGCCGGCCGGGCGCTGACGACAGGGCGGCTGTCCTACACGGGGACGGCGTGATAGCGTCGAACCCATGCCGTTCCGCAATCCCGTCCCGTCACCGCGATCGGCGCCACGCCGGCGGCTTGGCGGAAGGTGACAAATGCGTCGTCCCACGCGCACCTTTCGCCTTGCCGTTCCGGTCGTCGCTCTATCGTTTCTCACCGCGCTCGCGCCGACCCGCTTGCCCGTGCCGATCGCTGATTTCACCCCGCTCACCTGGACCGATCTGACCTCGCGTCCGCGGCCTCATGCCGACGCGACCGTCGCTTACGGCGCAGGTTCGATGCAGAAGGTGGACGTGTGGGTTCCCGTGGGACCTGGTTCGCACCCGGTGGTGCTGATGGTCCACGGCGGCTGCTGGCAGACGAGCATCGCCGACCGCTCGCTCATGGATTGGATCGCGGGCGATCTCCGCGCGAGCCGCGTCGCGGTATGGAACATCGACTATCGCGGTGTCGATCGTGTCGGCGGCGGCTATCCCGGCACCTTCCTCGACGCAGCCGCCGCGACCGACCTGCTCCGCCGCGAGGGGCCACGGTTCAAGCTCGACCTGAGCCGGGTCGTCGCGGTCGGCCATTCGGCGGGCGGCCATCTCGCCTTATGGCTCGCGGCACGTCCGAGGCTGCCCGGGGACAGCCCGCTCCGCACCGCCGACCCGCTTCCGATCGCCCACGTCATCAGCCTCGGCGGGCTCCCGGACCTGGAAGCGACCGCCACCAGCCCCGATAACGGCTGCGGCACCGAGGTGATCGCGAAGCTCGTCGGCTGGCCCCCGCATTATGCCGACACGTCGGTCCCGCGCCTGCTCCCGCTCGGCGTGCCGCAGGACTTGGTCAACGGCCGTGAGGACAGGATCATCCCCCACCGGATGGCGACCGACTACGTCGCCCGCGCCAGGGCCGCAGGCGATCCGGTGACGCTTCATACCATCCCGCGGACCGGCCATGTCGAACTGGTCACCCCCGACACCGCCGCCTGGATCGAAACCAAGCGCTTGATCCACGAGGCTCTCGCCCGATGACCCTTGACGACGCCCGCACCCTCGACGCCGCCGACCCCCTCGCCCCTTTCCGCGAGCGCTTCGCGCTGCCCGATGGCGTGATCTACCTCGACGGCAACTCGCTGGGTGCGCTTCCTCGCGCGGTTCCCGGCGCGCTCGCCGATACGGCGGAGCGGCAATGGGGCGAACGGCTGATCCGAAGCTGGAACGAGGGCTGGATCGACGCGCCCCAGCGGCTCGGCGCCCTGATCGCGCCGCTGATCGGGGCCGCTGAAGACGAGGTGATCGTCGGCGACTCGACGTCGACGCATCTGTTCAAGGCGCTGGTCGCGGCACTCGGCGTCGACCCGAAGCGCCGCGTGGTGGTGAGCGAGACCGGCAATTTCCCGACCGACCTGCACGTCGCCGAGGGCGCGGTGTCCTGCGTCGCGGGCGCGACGCTGCGTGCCGTTCCCCGCGCGCGACTGGCGGAGGCGATCGGCGACGACACCGCGGTCGTGCTGCTGACCCAGGTCCACTATAAGAGCGCCGAGCGCTTCGACCTGGCCGATTGGACCGCACGCGCGCATGCGGCGGGTGCGCTGATCCTGTGGGACCTGAGCCATAGCGTCGGTGCGATCCCGATCGATCTCGGCGGTGCGGGGGCCGATCTCGCGGTCGGCTGCACCTACAAATATCTGAACGGCGGCCCCGGCGCCCCCGCCTTCCTCCATGTCGCGAGGCGCTGGCAGGATCGACTGGCGAACCCGCTCTCGGGCTGGATGGGCCATGCCGCGCCGTTCGCGTTCGAGGACGCGTACCGCCCGGCGGAGGGGATGAAGCGCTGGCTGGTGGGGACGCCGTCGATCCTGGCGATGGCCGCGCTGGAAGCGTCGCTTGCGATCTGGCGGGAGATCGACCCTGTCGCCCTCGCCGCGAAGAGCACCGCGCTGTTCGACATCCTCGTCGCGGCGGGCGATGCGCTGGACTTAGAGTGCATCACCCCGCGCGATCCTGGGACGCGCGGCAGCCACATCAGCTTCCGCCACCCCCACGCCTGGGAGTTGTCGCAAGCGCTGATCGACCGCGGCGTCATCGGCGACTTCCGCGATCCCGACGTGCTGCGCCTCGGGCTGACCCCGCTGTACCTCAGCCACGAGGACGTGTGGCGCGCGGGCGAGGTGATCGGTGACGTGCTGCGGAGCGAAGCGTGGCGGGACGCGAGATACGCGGCGCGGAGTGCGGTGACCTAGCGTGAGACACCCCGCCGATTGATCCCCCGATCCGCAATCCCTATAGGCTCCGCTCAACCCGCCCCGGCCCGGCGCCGTTCGCGCCGCCGGGGCCGCTCATTTCAGGGGACCGCGATGGCGCGCCGCCGGCAGATCTACGAGGGCAAGGCCAAGATCCTCTACGAGGGTCCCGAGCCCGGCACGCTCATCCAGTATTTCAAGGACGACGCCACCGCCTTCAACGCCCAGAAGAAGGGCACGATCAACGGCAAGGGCGTCCTCAACAACCGCATCTCCGAGCATATCTTCACGTTGCTCGATTCGATCGGGGTTCCGACCCACTTCATCCGCCGGCTCAACATGCGCGAGCAGCTGATCCGTCAGGTCGAGATCGTGCCGATCGAGGTCGTGGTCCGCAACGTCGCCGCGGGCTCGCTGTCGAAGCGGCTCGGGATCGAGGAGGGCACCAAGCTGCCCCGCACGATCCTCGAATATTACTACAAGGACGATGCGCTCGGCGATCCGATGATCTCGGACGAGCATATCGCCGCGTTCGGCTGGGCGAGCCAGGAGGAGATGCACGACATCGCCGATCTCGCGATCCGCGTGAACGACTTCCTGACCGGGCTGTTCGCGGGCTGCGGCATCCGGCTGGTCGACTTCAAGCTCGAGTTCGGTCGGATCTGGGACAATGACTACGGTCGGATCATCCTGGCGGACGAGATCAGTCCCGACGGCTGCCGTTTGTGGGACATGGACTCGGGCAACAAGCTCGACAAGGACCGCTTCCGTCAGGATCTGGGCGGCGAGGCGGAAGCCTATCAGGAGGTCGCGCGCCGGCTGGGGCTGCTGCCCGACGGCGAGGATTCGGCGGTGCTCGACCTGGAAAAGCACCGCCAGAAGCGGGGCAAGTGACATGAAGGTCAAGGTCCACGTCACGCTCAAGCCCGGCGTCCTCGATCCGCAGGGCAAGGCTATCGAGCACGCGCTCGCGGGGCTCGGCTTTGCGGGCGTCGACGGCGCGCGGGTCGGCAAGCTGATCGAACTCGACCTCGCCGACGAGAACGCCGACGTCGACGCGATGTGCCGCAAGCTGCTCGCGAACACCGTCATCGAGAATTACCGGATCGAACGCTGAGAGGCTTTGGCATGAAGACCGCGGTCATCGTCTTTCCGGGATCGAACTGCGACCGCGACCTCGCGGTGGCGCTGGAGGCGGTGACCGGCGCCAAGCCGGAAATGGTCTGGCATCGCGAGACCGAGTTGCCGGGGGGCGTCGGGCTGGTCGCGGTGCCGGGGGGCTTCTCTTACGGCGACTATCTGCGCAGCGGCGCCATGGCGGCGCGGTCGCCGATCATGGCGGCGGTGAGTGAGGCGGCGGGCAAGGGCCTGCCGGTGCTCGGCGTTTGCAACGGCTTCCAGGTGCTGACCGAAGCCGGGTTGCTGCCCGGCGCGTTGATGCGCAACGCCGGGCTCACCTTCGTCTGCCGCGATGTGGCGCTGAAGGTCGAGAATGCGCAATCGGCCTTCACCAGCCGCTACGACGCCGGCGAGACGATCCGCGTGCCGGTCGCGCACCATGACGGCAATTACTTCGCGGACGCCGAAACGCTCGACCGGCTCGAGGGCGAGGGCCGGGTGGCGTTCCGCTACGCGGAGAGGGTCAACGGCAGCGCCCGGGACATCGCCGGCATCCTCAACGCGCAGGGCAACGTGCTGGGCATGATGCCGCACCCGGAGCGCGCCGTGGAAGCGGCGCACGGCGGGACGGACGGACGGCGGCTGTTCGAGGGGCTGCTAGAGATGATCGCGGCCTAAAGCCCGGCCAGCCACTCGGCGATCATCGCCCGACCAGCCTTCACCGCGGACGGACCGAGCCGGTCGTGGTCGGCGGTGAGCGCAACCGGGTCGACCTCCGCACCCGCGAGATAGTCCCTCCCCTCCTCGATCCATTCGTGGAAGCGAGGGTCCTCCCCCATCTCCGCATGGAACTGGAGCGCGAGCAGGTTCGGCCCGCGGCGGAACGCCTGATTGGCATAGGCGGCGCTGCCGGCGAGCCGCTCCACGCCCTCGGGAAGGTCGAACGTGTCGCCGTGCCAGTGGAGAACCTCCACGTCGGCGACGTGGCGGAGCGACGATCCGCGCCCCGCGTCGGTGAGCGTCAGCGGCGAAAAGCCGATCTCGCGCACCGGGCCGGGATAGACCCGCGCGCCGAGCGCGGTGGCGGCGATCTGGCTACCAAGACAGACTCCCAGCACCGGCCGATCCGCCGCGATGCGGGATCGGATCGCCTCGATCTCGGCGGCGAGCCAGGGATGCTCGCGGGTCTCATACACCCCCATCGGCCCACCCATGACGACCAGCAGGTCCGGGGCCAGGATGTCGAGCGCGGCGAAATCGGTTTCGCAGGCCGGGATGCGCTCGATCTCGTAGCCGGCGGCTTCGATCGGATCGCGGTAGCCGGCGACGCCTTCGAACGCGACGTGGCGGACGACGAGTGCGGTCTTCATCAAACCATTCCTACTCGAACAGTAGGATTTGACAACCGTCGCTCGGCTCCGCTCAATCCCCCGTCAGGATCCGGTCTACCAGCTGCTTCACCGTCGGCACGAAGCCGTTCGAGTAGAACGGGTCGCGCTTGAAGTTGTACGCCGCGTGGCCGGCGAACATCAGGTTCTGCTCGATATCCCCGCCATGGGCGATCTCCTGGAGCGTCTTCTGGATGCAGAAGCTGCGCGGATCCGCAAGGCGGCCGGTCGAGTTGGTGTCGGTGTCGGCCCAGCTCGAGAACAGGCATTGCGACAGGCAGCCCATGCAATCGGCCTGATCCTTGCGGATCTCGGCCTTTTCGGGCGGCGAGACGAAGACGAGCGTGTTGTCGGGCGTCTTCAGCGCGTCGGTAAAGCCGAGCCCGAACCACTCGCGCGCGCGCAGCAGGTCGCCGCGAGTCACCCAGAAGTTCTTGCCCTTCACGCCGACGTCGAGCTGGAAGACGTGGTCCCCGGCCTCCTGCGTCGAAAACGCGATCTGCCGCTCCGATCGTGCCTCGAGCGAGCGGAGGAAGGGATTGCGGACGGCCGACGAGTAGAAGCCGGTGGGCGAGAAGCGGTGGAGAAGGACCTCGCCCTCCTCGATCGTAGTCAGCCGATCCTTCCACGCCTGCGGGATCGGGCTTTCCTGGGTCAGCAGCGGCCGGGTGCCGTATTGGAAGGCGATCTGACCGAGCTCGGGGTTGTCGATCCACGCGGTCCAGTCACGAAGATACCAGACGCCGCCGGCCATGATGATCGGGGTCGTGTCGGGGATGCCGCCCTCGCGCATCGTCTCGCGCAGCGCCTTGACGCGCGGGTACGGGTCCTCGGGCTTCAGCGGGTCTTCGGCGTTCGACAGGCCGTTGTGGCCGCCGGCCAGCCAAGGATCCTCGTAGACGACCGCCCCCAGCAGCTCGGCGACCTTCGAATAAGCGCGCTTCCAGAGGGCGCGAAAGGCACGACCCGAGCTGACGATCGGGAGATACTGGACGTTGTAGGAGGCGGCGATCTCCGAGAGCTTGTACGGCATGCCCGCGCCGCAGGTCACGCCCGCGACCAGGCCCTTGGTCCGTTCGAGCACACCCTGCAGCACCCGCTGCGCTCCGCCCATCTCCCACAACACGTTGATGTTGATGGCGCCCTTGCCGCCCGCGATCTCCCAGGCGCGCTGGACCTGCTGGACCGCGCCCTCGATCGCATAGGCGATCAGTTCCTCGTGCCGCTCGCGCCGGGTGAGCGCGCGGTAGATCTGCGGGATGATCTTGCCGTCGGGATCGTAGCTGTCGGCATTGACCGCCGACACCGTGCCGATGCCGCCCGCCGCCGCCCAGGCACCGGCCGAGGCGTGGTTGGTCGCGGCGACGCCCTTGCCGCCCTCGACGAGCGGCCAGACCTCGCGGCCACCATAGACGATCGGCTGTAGTCCCATGAACACGTGCGTGGTTGACCTTCCCGGCATGAAATACGCCCAGCTATACCGTAAGGATGCACCAAGGCGAGGCATTTACTCAGGTGAGCGATCCCGGTCGCCCCAGCGCGCCCTCGTAGAGCGCGGCGTAGCGCGCGATCATCCGTCCTTCGTCATACTCCGCCCGCGCCTTCGCTCGATTGGCGGCGCCGACCCGCGCGCGGGCGTCGGGATCGGACATCAGCGCCTGGATCGCGTCGCGCAGGCGGAGTTCGTCGGGATATTGCGCGATGTAGGGCGCATTCTCGGGGGCGAGCATCACCGGCACGTCCCCGACGGGCAAGGACGCCACCGGGAGTCCCGCGGCCATCGCCTCGACGACGTTGATCGGGAACTGTTCCGATCGCGACGAGACCGCCAGCAGGTCGAAGTGACGCATGAAGCGGTAGGGCCGGTCGAGAAAACCGGGGAGAACAATCTGATCCGCCAGCCCCATCGCTTCGGCCTGGCGGAGGATCGCCTCGCGTTCGGGGCCTGCGCCGGCGATCACCAGTCGGAACCTGCCCGACAGCCCGCCCGCGGCGCGGACCAGCGCGGGGAAGTCCTTGACCGCACGCAGCCCGCCGACTGCGCCGATCACGATCTCCTTCGGACGACGCACGAAGCCGGGGATAGCCTTGGGATCGGGGTCGCGCGCATAGGCCATGGTGGCAATGCCGTTCTCGATCCGATGGACGCGGGCGCGGGGCTGCTTCCACGTCTCCAGCGCGATCCGTTCGAGCGAAAGCGACGGGACGGCGAGCGCGTACGCGGCGGAAAGCGCGATGCGGCGGTACAGATTGCGCTCGCGCTTGAGGCCGGTCGCCTCGTCCTCGTTGAAGCCGTCTTCGTGGTGGACGATCGGCGGCATCCCCTTTGCAAATACCCGGCGCGCCATGACGCCGTCGATCGCGCCCCAATTGTAGGTCAGCACCAGATCGAAGCGGCGCATATATTTCGCGAGCGCCTCATATCGCGCGACCGAGGGGCGACCGGTCAGCGGCGGCGGGGTCTGCGCGATCTCGTACGACACGCCGCGGTCGATCCGCTCGCGCGCGCCGAGCGCGTCGGGGACGCCCGAGACGATCGTGTGCCGCGCCGCCTTGCCGAAGGCGTTCATCAGCCGCGTCGCGCGCGCCTCCTTGCCGCCGAGGTCGAAGGAGGAGTGGAGATGGAGGATCGAGACGGTCATTGGCTCAGCGCGGGGATCGGGGAGACGGATTGAGGCGGTTGAGGCCCGGATGCCGAAATCGGGCGGAACGCGACAGGTCCGCGACAGCTTCGCGCCCGCGACGCCGCAGGTCCGCGACACCCACGCGACACTGACGCGACATCGGCGCCGCTTCGGCATCACGGTCGGGGGCAGGAAGCGGTGTGCGTCGGCTCATGTGCGCGACCATGGCACACATGCGGCAATGTAGGACAGGCGCTCTGCCGACGGCCCGGAGTGGATCGGGAGGGCCGAACACGGCCGGCCCTCCCGATCCGTCAGGCGAGCGCGAAATGCGCGGTCTGGATCACGTGGTGGATCGGCAGCATCCCGAAGATCCCGGTATCCTCGCCGAACACGGGATGCGCGGCACTGCTCGCCGTGCCGACCGAGCCGAAGTCGATCCCGGTAGTCGTCTCGCCCGAATCCACCTGCACCGGCGCGCTGATCTGCTGACTGCCGGGCACGAAACGGATCACCTGCCCGTTGTGCAACACGCCCTCGTCGAACGAGAAAGTGGTGCCGATGCTCTCGTCCGGCTTCTCCAGCCCCACCGTCGCCGAGGTGCCGGCGTCGTCGAGCGACTTGTATTGGAAGGTGATCGCGCCGTCGTCGCCGACGATCGCCTGGAAGGTGAGGTGCGCGTCGGGATCGCGCAGCAGCGCCACGTCGCGCCATTCGACGATCGTCCGGTGGTTGGCCGCGTCCTCCAGGACGTAGACCTTGCCGGTCGTGCCCAGTGTCAGATCGTCCCAGAACGGCGCGATCAGCCCATTGGGGAAGTTGTGGTCGGGCAGGCGGCTGTTCGCGCCGAGATCCGCGAAGAAATCGCCGAACGCGACCGCGCCGTTGGTCGAGACCCAGACGGTTGAATAGTCGTCGCCGTAAAAGCTGATCGCGTGCTTGAGATCGACCGCGACCGCGGCGTCGTCGGCGCTGCCGAAGCTCAGCCGCTCGCCCGAGCGCGCGATTTCGACCCAAGAATAGGTCGCGTCGGCCTGGACGTAGCCGTTGTTGGGGACCGAGGGCGAGGTCTGCGTCCAACCCTCGGGCAGCACCTGCCACACGTCGTATGTGCCGAACGACAGGCCTGCGATCGTGTAACGGCCCTTGGCGTCCGACACCGCCGACTGCTCGTAATCCTCGAGCACGCCGTTGCCGTTCGTGTCGGCGAAGACGGTGCGGCCCGCGATCCACTGCTCGCCGCGATCATGGACGCCGTTCGCGTTCGCATCCTCGAACAGACGACCGCTGATCGCCCCCTTCTCGGCCCCGAACACCATGTGGTCGGCAGCGAACTGGAAGGACGCGGCGCCGGGGTGCGCCGGATCGGGCCGGCCACCATAAGCCGTGAAGACGACGTGGTCGACGTCGTCGAACCCGAGGCGGAAGGTCCTGGGCGTGTCGTTGTCGAGCTTGACGATGCGCGAATATTCGAGCTCGCCGTCGTCATAGGCGTCGATCCGCACCAACATGCCCAGGCGGTAGGCGGAGGTCAGCGACAGCGAGAGAAAGTCGAAGTTGCTGCCATCAAGCGTCTCGACGATCGACGGGTCGCCGTAGCCGTTGTAGGCGACGGCGTTGCCGGTGGTGACGCCGGCAGTGAAGCCGTTCGGTCCGATCTCGCCCTCGGCATAGGCGCCGTCAATCCAGCCCCAGTTGGACCAGTTCAGCCCCGTCCCCTGATAGTAGCTCGGCAGATTGCCAAAATCGGTGCCAAGGTCGTCGAAATCGGCGAAGATCTTATCCGCGGCGCGTGCGGCGGTCAGCGTTGTCGTCATGATAGCGCTCCCAGAATTACCATGGCGCATATCTGCCGGGTCGGGAGAGGCCTAGCAAGGGAGTTCGAAGCGGAGTGACGCCGCCTTAAGGGTGCCGCCGTCAACGCAGGGCAGGCCCGCTCTCCACGACTGATCTGGCAATGAGTGAGGTCGCCTTGCGGCTCCCGTCACCAAGGCACGAAGAGCGCCCCGCGCTCTTCGAGTCCTTGGTGACCCCTACGGGATTCGAACCCGTATTTCAGCCGTGAAAGGGCCGCGTCCTAACCCTTAGACGAAGGGGCCATCCGGTCGGGCCGCGTACGGGGGCGGCGCCGTCGGGTCAAGTCGCGGCGGTGATGATCGGCACGAACTTGGCCGCGGTCAGGCTCGCGCCGCCGACCAGCGCGCCGTCGACCTCGGGCGTGTGCAGGATCTGCGCGGCATTGTCGGCGGTGACCGAACCGCCATAGAGAATGCGGATGCCGTCGGCGCGGTCGCCGATCAGCGCGCGCATCTTGGCGCGGGCGATCGCGTGGATGCCGGTGATCTCGTCCAGCGTCGGGGTGCGCCCGGTGCCGATCGCCCACCGCGGCTCATAGGCCAGCGTGAACCAGGAGCCGTCGGCGTCGTCCGGAAGCGACTTCTCGACCTGCGCCTGCACCACCCGCTCGGCGCGGCCGGCGTCGCGTTCGGCCTGGGTCTCGCCGCAGCACAGGATCGCGCCGAGCCCGTGGCGATGCAGCGCCGCCGCCTTTCCCCAGGCATCCTGGCTGGTCTCGCCCTGGTCGTGGCGACGTTCGGAATGGCCGACGATCGAGAAGCGCGCGCCCGCCTCCGCGATCATCGCCGCCGAGACGCAGCCCGTATGCGCGCCGCTTTCCGCCTCGTGGACGTCCTGCGCGCCAATCGCGAAGCCGGGCGCGGCGGCGGCGGCGGCGGTGATGAGGGTGAAGGGAACCGCAAGCGAGACGTCGACGGCGTGATGCGCCGCCGCCGCGTCGGCGATCGGGCCGAGCTCGCGCAGCATCGTCCGCGAGCCGTTCATCTTCCAATTGCCCGCCACCAGCTTGCGCCGCGCCATGACCGTCCCCCCGAGTGGTTGTTCCGCGACGAGGCGCGTAACAAGCCGGGCGGGTTGATGCCACCCGTAGCCCGCCCTAAAGCGCGGGCTGTTCCCAACGATCTCGGACCCTCCATGCTCGCGTTCTTCCGGCGGATCATCAACTCGCGCGTCGGGGTGATCGTCACCTTCGGCGTCCTGATCCTGATCGCGCTGGCGTTCGGCCTGGGCGACGTGACCGGGCTCGGCTCCGGCGCGAGCCTGGGCGGCGGTTCGGTCGCCACGGTCGGCGGCCAGGCGATCGCGGCGGCCGAGCTGCGGAACCAGACGAGGACCCAGTTCGAAGATGCGCGGCGCCAGGACCCGCGGCTCGACCTGGGGCGCTTCGTCGCCGGCGGCGGCTTCGACGCGACGCTCCAGCGGCTGATCAACGAGCGGGCGATCGACCGGTTCGGCGACGCGATCGGGATGCGGGTCGGCAAGACACTGGTCGACGGGCAGCTGGCGAGCTTCCCGGGGCTCCAGGGCGTCGACGGCAAGTTCAATCAGAAGATCTACGAGCGCATCCTGCAGGAGCGTCGGATGACCGACGCGCAGGTCCGCGCCGACGTGGCGCGCGGGATCCTGGCGCAGCATCTGATGCTGCCGACGGGCGGCGCGACGCAGATGCCGGGCCAGCTCGCGCTCCCCTATGCCAACCTGCTGCTCGAGCGCCGTCAGGGGCAGATCGGCTTCGTGCCGACGACGGCGGTGCCGGCCGGACCCGCGCCGACCGATGCTCAGTTGCAGGACTGGTACAAGCGCAACGTGGCGCGCTATTCGCTGCCGGAGCGGCGGGTGATCCGCTATGCGCTGGTCACGCCGGCTTCGGTCGCGACCCGCGCCGCGCCGAGCGAGGCCGAGATCGCGCAGGCGTATCAGCAGCAGCGCCAGAAGTACCTGCCGACCGAGAAGCGGACGATCACGCAGGTGACCGTCCTGGACCAGACCGCCGCCAATGCGCTGGCCGCCAAGGTCAAGGGCGGCGCCGCGATCGGCGAGGCGGCGCAGGCGGCGGGGCTGGAGCCTCGCACGCTGACCGGCGTCGAAAAAGCGGGCTACGCCGCGCAGTCCTCGGCCGCGGCCGCCGATGCGGCGTTCGCCGCCGCGAAGGGCGCGACGATCGGTCCGGTGCGCGGCTCGCTCGGCTTCATCGTCGCCAAGGTCGATGGGGTGGAGCAGGTCGCGGGCCGCAGCCTTGCGCAGGCTCACGACGAGATCGCGAAGGCCCTGGCCGAGCAGAAGACCCGGCAGGTCATGTCCGACATCCAGGACAAGCTGGGCGGCGCGTTCGACGGCAATGCGACGTTCGCCGAAGCGATCGCGGACCAGAAGCTCCAGGCGCAGGCGACGCCGGCGCTGACCGCGCAGGGCCTCAATCCCGACCAGCCCGACGCCAAGCCCGATCCGGCGCTGGCGCAGATCGTATCCGCGGCGTTCGCGATGCAGTCCGGCGACGAGCCGAGCGTGGTCCAGACCGCCGCCGACGGCAGCTACGCGGTGGTCTCGCTCGACCGGGTGATCCCCGCCGCGCCGCGTCCGCTGGCCGCGGTCCGCGAGCAGGCGGCGAAGGACTTCGACGCGAACCGGCGCCAGCGCGCGGCGCGCCAGATCGCCGCGGCGATCGTCGCCAAGGTGGGGGGTGGGACCGCGCTGGCGCAGGCGATCTCGGGCGCCGGCCTCTCGCTCCCCGCCCCCAAGCCGCTCGCCGCCGCGCGCGCCGACCTGGCGCGGAGCCAGCAAGGCGCGCCGCCGCCGCTCGTACTCCTGTTCAACATGGCGCCGGGGACCGCCAAGCTGCTGGAGGCGCCGAACGCGCAGGGTTGGTACGTGATCAAGCTCGACACCGTGATCCCCGGCAACGCTCAGGCGCAGCCGCGCGTGGCGATGGCGGCGCGGCGCGAGATCGGGAAGCTGTTGGGGCGCGAATATGTCGAGCAGCTCACCGCCGCGATCCGCAAGCAGGTGGGGGTCAAGCGCAACGATCAGGCGATCGCCCAGGTGCGCGCGGCGCTCGCAGGCGATGGCGGCTCCGATCGATAGCGCCAGCGCGGCCCTCGCCGACGGCAGGCCCGCGCTGCTCTGGCGGCGGCGGGTCGCCGACACCGAGACCCCGGTCGCAGCCGCGCTGAAATTGATCGAGCCGGGCCGCGGCGACTTCCTCCTCGAATCGGTCGAAGGCGGAGCGGTGCGCGGGCGGCACAGCCTGATCGGGCTTGCGCCGGACCTTGTGTTCCGCGCGACCGGCGCAAAGGCGGAGATCAACGCGCGCTGGGGCGAAGATCGCACTGCCTTCGTTGAATGCGGTGCGCCCGCGCTCGAGGCGCTACGCGCGCTCGTCGCGTCGTGCCGGGCGGAGACCCCAGCCGAGCTGCCCCGCGCACTCGCCTGCCTGGTGGGCTATCTCGGCTACGAGACGATCGGCCTGGTCGAGCGCCTTCCCGCGCCAGCCGCCGACCCGCTGGGCCTGCCCGACATGCTGTTCGTACGTCCGACCGTGCTGCTGGTGTTCGATCGGCTGGCGGACGCGATGTTCCTGGTCGCTCCCGCCTGGCCCGACGCCGCGCGCGACCCGGAAGCGATCGTCGCCGCCGCCGAGGAGCGGCTCGACGCCGCCGAGGCGCGGCTCGACGCGGCGGCGGTTCCCGCGCCCGTCCGGGCCGAGCCGCAGGAGATCGCGCTGACGCCGCAGCTGCCGCCGGGAGGCTACGGCGCCATGGTCGCGGCGGCGAAGCGCTACATTACCGCGGGCGACATCTTCCAGGTCGTGCTGGCGCAGCGCTTCACCGCGCCGTTCGCGCTGCCGCCGTTCGAGCTGTACCGCTCGCTCCGCCGGATCAACCCCTCGCCCTTCCTCTATCACCTCGATCTGCCCGGCTTCGCGCTGACGGGCTCCAGCCCTGAAATTCTCGTTCGCGCGCGAGACGGCGAGGTGACGATCCGCCCGATCGCCGGCACGCGGCCGCGCGGCAAGACCGCGACCGAGGACGAGGCGAATCGCGCCGCGCTGCTCGCCGATCCGAAGGAACGCGCCGAGCATCTGATGCTGCTCGATCTGGGGCGCAACGACGTCGGCCGGGTGGCGACGCCGGGCACCGTCCGCGTGACCGAGAGCTACGGCGTCGAGTTCTACAGCCACGTCATGCACATCGTCTCCAACGTGGTCGGGCGGCTCGACAGGACCAAGGACGCGGTGGACGCGCTGCTGGCCGGATTCCCGGCGGGGACGGTGAGCGGCGCGCCCAAGGTGCGCGCGTGCGAGATCATCGCCGAACTCGAGCCCGAGCGGCGCGGCGCGTACGCCGGAGCGGTCGGCTATTTCTCGCCCGACGGCTCGATGGATTCGTGCATCGTGCTCAGGACCGGAGTGGTGAAGGACGGGACGCTCCACGTCCAGGCGGGCGCGGGCATCGTCGCAGACAGCGATCCGGCGTCGGAACAGCGCGAGTGCGAGGCGAAGGCGGGAGCGCTGTTCGCGGCGGCGCGCGAGGCGTATGCGCGGGCCGGCGAGGTGAAGTTCGGGCAGTGATCCGGAGGCCCCCCGCGAAGGCGGGGACCAGCCACGGGCGATCTCGCGAGTGGACCCAGGCTCCCGCCGTCGCGGGCGCACGGGTCAGGGTTGGCGCGCTTCCCGGGCCATCTCGACGTTGCGATCACGGGAGGCCCGAAGCGTCCGCTTCAACAGCGCCGCCAGCGCCTCGTCATCGTCGAGGACGTTGAGCCCGGCGCGCGTCGAACCGCCGGGGCTCGCGACGCGGTCGGCGAGCACCGCGGGCGAGACATCGCTGCCGCAAGCCAGCGCGGCGCTGCCCGCGACCGTGGCGAGCGCGAGACGGGCGGCCTGATCGGCGGGCAGGCCGAGCGCCTCCCCCGCCCGCGCGAGCGCATCGACGAAGCGGAAGGTGAAGGCCGGGCCGCAGCCCGAAAGCGCGGTCACGGCGTCGAACAGGCGTTCGTCCGCGATCCACTCGATGACACCCAGCGGGCGCATCAGCGCGGACGCGGCCGTCCGCGCGCGCGCGTCGGCCGATGTCGAGAACAGCGCCGTCACGCCCCGGCCGATCGCCACCGGAAGGTTCGGCATCGCGCGGACGATCGAACCCGCCGAACATACGCCGGCGAGGGTCGCCTCCTCCACGCCGGCGAGGATCGAGACGAAGAGCTTCGGGCCGAGGCGGGCGAGCGGCTCGGCGATCGCCGGCATCTGCTGTGGCTTGAGCGCAAGGATCACGGTGTCGGCGGGTTCGGGCGGGATGGCGGGCACCACCCGCACGCCGGCGGGCATGGCGCGCCCACTGGGGCTGACCACGGTCACGCGGTCGGGCGCCATTCCGGCATGGAGCCAGCGCGCGAGCATCGCCCCGCCCATGTTGCCGGCGCCGATCATCAGCACCGAACCGGCGACCGGCGGCGTCACGCCTCCCCGTGCGTCTCGACCAGCGCGGCGGCGAGCGCGTCCTTGGGGGACTTGCCGCCCCACAGGACGAACTGGAAGACGGGATAGAAGCGCTCGCATTCGTCGATCGCGGAGTCGACGACCATCTCGGCGGCGGCGAGGGACATGGTGCCCTCCTCCTCGTTGTCGACCATCGCGGCGTGGCGATAGAGGAGAATGCCGCTCGAGGACCACAATTCGAAATGGCCGAGCCACAGCTGCTCGTTCACGAGGCCCATCGCCTCGTAAACCGCGACCCGGCGATCCTCGGGAACCTTGATGTCGGGGAAAGCGAGGAACTGGAGGACGCCGTCCTCCTCACGCCAGAGCGCGCGAAGCTCGTATTCGGTCCAGCTGCCCTTGACGCTGACGACGATCTCATCGTCGTGGCGCTCGAACTCCCAGCCGTGCGCCGCGTAATAGGTCTCCAGCATGTCGATGGGCGCGGAATCCTCGCGCTCGTAATCGGCTTCGTCGAGCATCGCGGAAGCCTATCGCACGATTCGTGCGACGGGCAAAGTCACGCCGCGTCCGAAGGCCCTCGGGACGCCGCCTCGAGCGCGTCGAGCCGGGCACGCAGCGCCTCGGCCTCGTCGCGCGCGGCGGCGGCCATCGCCTTGACCGCCTCGAACTCGTCGCGGCTGACGAAATCGAGACCGCCGATCCACTCGCGGGCGCGCGAGCGCGCGTTCGCCTCGGCCTCGCGGCCCATGCCGGCGATGGTCCCGGCGGCGCCGTTGAGCACGCGGGCGAGGTCGTCGAAGATGCGGTTTTCGGTCTGCATGATGATCCCTGACAGCGTCAGCCGATGACTTGGGAGGTCGTGGCGCGGGGCACAAGGGCGGCGGCGTCCGGGTTCAGCTGTCCGATCCGCCAGGTGAGCACGCCGGCGAAGCCGATCCAGACGAGATAGGGGACCATCAGCCAGGCGGCGGCGACGCGGATCCGCCCGAAGGCGACCGTCGCGGCGATCGCCAGCACGAACATCAAAGCGACATCGATGAGCGCCAGATCGATCCGGTGCGCGCCGAAGAAGGTGGGCGTCCAGGCGAGGTTGCAGCCCAGCTGCGCCGCAAACAGCGTGATCGCGACGCCGCGCCCTCTGGCGCCGCGGGCGTTGAGGATCATCGCGAGCGCCAGCCCCATGAGGATGTAGAGCGCGGTCCAGGCGACCGGGAACAGCCAGGCGGGCGGGGTGAACGCGGGCTTGCGCAGCGCCAGATACCAGAGCGCCTCGTCGCGGCCGGCGACGCCCGCGCCCGCCAGGAAGCCGAGCAGCAGGATCGCCGGCACGCAGACCACCGCCCACCGCACGAACGACATCCGCAATTGGCCCCGAGACGCGATCCCGCCCAACGATGCACTCCTTCGCACGGCGGGCCTCATGCCGATCCGAAGCGCGCCCGTAAAGCGAAGAGGATCATCGTTCGGCGGCGAGCAGGAACTCGATATTGCCTTCGGGTCCCGTGATGGGACTCGGCACGACGCCCGCGACCCGCCAACCCTGCGCGCCGACCCAGCCGGCCACCTCGGCGCAGACGCGGGCGTGGACCGCCGGGTCGCGGACGACGCCGCCCTTCCCCACTTCCGCCCGCCCCGCCTCGAACTGCGGCTTCACCAGGGCGAGCAGCCGCGCACGCGGCGCCGCGAAGGAGAGCGGCACCTCGAGCACCTTAGCCAGGCCGATGAAGCTGGCGTCGCAGACGATCAGGTCGACCGGTTCGGGGATGTGGGATCCGGTCAGCACCCGGGCGCTGGTCTGCTCCAGCACGACGACGCGAGGGTCCTGGCGCAGCGTCCACGCGAGCTGGTTGGTGCCGCTGTCGACCGCATAGACGCGGACCGCGCCCCGGGTGAGCAGGACGTCGGTGAAGCCGCCGGTCGACGAGCCGACGTCGATCGCCGTCGTCCCGGTCACGTCCCAGCCGAACTGGTCCAGCCCGTGCGCGAGCTTCACGCCGCCGCGCGACACCCAGGGATGATCGCGTCCCCGAACCGTCAGCTCGGCATCGGCGGCATAGGTCTGGCCCGGCTTGTCGACCTTGCGATCGCCCGCGAAGACCAGCCCCGCCATCACCAGCGCCTGCGCGCGGGTCCGCGATTCGGCGAGGCCGCGCTCGACGAGCAACTGATCCACCCGCATCTTCGCCATCGGCGGTCCTATCGCGCGGCTTTCCGGTCGTCGCAACCGGGGCTCGCCCGGTCGCGGAGCTATTGCCTATCTGCTAAGTAGGAATAAGGTCGGCGGCGGGGTGGAGCCGCGGACAGCGTACCCCCTAGAGCGCTTGTGTCCGCGGCTTCATCTCGCCCGCCGCATCCCGGCGAAATCATAGCGCCGCCAGCATCCCCGGGGTCAGCACCTGGGGCAGCTCGCGCGGCGGCCCGCCGGTCGCGGGATAATAGAGATAAAGCGGAACGCCGGCGCGGCCGTGCGCCTCAAGGAAACGGCCGAGCGCCGGGTCGCCGTCGGTCCAGTCGCCGACCAGCACCGCGACGTTCTTGCGGCGGAACGCGGTCCGCGCCGCGTCGGTCTCGATCGCCGCCTGCTCGTTGACCTTGCAGGTCAGGCACCAGTCCGCGGTGAAATAGGCGAAGACGGGCCGGCCGCTCGCGCGCAGCGCGGCCAGCCGCGACTCGGAAAAGGCCTCTCCCGGGTTCGTCGGTCGCGCCTGGACCCGCGGCAGCGCCACCGTCACGACGGCGGCGACCACCAGCGCGGCGAGCGTGGGCGCCCAGACGACGCCGCGGCCCCGGTGCTGCCGCGCACCGCTCCACCAGAGGCCGAGCGCGACGACCGACGCGGCGGCGACGCCGAGGATCAGCCCCCCCTCCCCCGTCTGGCGCCCGAGCAGCCAGGCGAGCGCCGCGACGGTCGCGGCCATCGGGACCGCCAGGATGCGCCGCAAGGTGCGCATCCACGGGCCCGGGCGCGGCAGTCGGCCGCGCAGCGCGGGGACGAAGCCGATCGCCAGGAACGGGATCGCGATGCCCAGCCCCAGCCCGGCGAAGACTAATATCGCCGCCACCGGCGGCAGCACCAGCGCCGCGCCGAGCGCCGCGCCCATGAACGGACCGCTGCACGGAGTCGCGACGAAGGCGGCGAGCGCGCCGGTCGCGAACGCGCCGGCGGTCCCGCTGCGCCCGGCGAAGGCGGGGGTCGGCAGCTCGAAGACGCCGAGCAGGTTGAGCGTGATCGCGGCAGTGAGCAGCAGCAGCGCCAAGACGACCCGCGCGTCCTGGAGCTGGAACGCCCAGCCGACCGTCGTCCCGCCCGCACGCAGCAGCAGGATCGCGCCGCCGAGTCCGACGCAGACCAGCACCACACCGGCGGTGTAGGCGAGCGCATCGTTTCGCGCCGCGGCGGTGCTCTCGCCCGAGCGCGCCAGGCTCAGCGCCTTGAGGCTGAGGATCGGGAAGACGCAGGGCATGATGTTGAGCAGCAGCCCGCCGACCACCGCGCCCAGAAAGGCGAGCGCGGCGGCGGTCCACGGAGATCCCGTCCGGGCCGGGACCTCGCCGGGTCGCGCCGAGATCGCCAGCGCGGGGCCGCCGGTGGTCAGGACGCCCTCGACCCGATCGGGCACGCCGACCGCCTTGGCCGAGACGAGTACGGTGTCGCCGCGACGCTCGACCGTCTGCGGCGCGGCATAGGCGAGCGCGCCGGGGGTGAGCGGATAGAAATAGGCGTCGGCGAGCGGCGCGCTCGCCGGATAGGGGATGGCGAGGCGAAGCGCGCCGTCCGCCACCGCGAAGTGCGCAATTCCCCCGAGCGGGCGCGGCAGCGCGCGTCGCCAGGCGTCGAACCTCGCGGCCGTCGCCCGATCGATCGCGCCATCGCCGATCGTGAGATCGGTCGCGAGCGTCGCGGTCTCGGGAACGCAGAGCGTGTCGGAGCAGACCAGATACTCCGCCTTGACGGAGACGGGCAGCCGCGTGCCGGGCTCGAGCCCGGCCGGGATCGCGAGGTCGACCATCAAGGCGTACGGCCTGGCATAGACATAGTTCATCAGCCCGGCGACGATCAGCCGCTCGGGCGCGGGATAGCGGATGGCGCCGGCGGTGACGCCGTTCGGCAATGTCCAGGCGAGCCGGGTCTCGACCCCGGCGTCGCCGCCGTTCTTCCAATAGCCGTGCCAGCCCGGCTGCGGCGTCGCGGCGAGCGCGATCGTCAGCGTCGAGCCCGCGACGGGTCGCACGGTCTCCGGGATCAGGCGGAAGGTCAGATGGCGTGGAGCCTGCGCCGTCGCGGCTCCCGCCACGATCAGCCAAAGCGCCGCGAGCGCGCGTATGTAGAACCACAGCTTGCCTGTCAGCATGGCGGGTCCCATAGCCCGCGCCGCCTGCCATTGCACGAGAGTCCCCATGCGCCGTGTCGCCGCCGCTCTGGCCCTGCCGCTGATGTTCGCCGCCCCGCTGTCGGCTCAGCCCGCCGCAGCGCCGCCCGCGCCCGCACCCGCACCCGCGCCGAGGGCCGCGCCCAAGCTGATCGTCGCGATCTCGGTCGACCAATTCTCCGGCGATCTGTTCGCGCAGTACCGCCAGCGCTTCTCCGGCGGGTTCGCGCGGCTGCTGCAAGGGGCGGTATTCCCGTCCGGCTACCAGAGCCATGCCGCGACCGAGACCTGCCCGGGGCATTCGACGATCCTGACCGGGATGCGCCCCGCGCACACCGGGATCATCGCCAACACCTGGGTCGACCGCAAGGCCGGACGGCCGGACACCCTGGTCTATTGCGCGGAGGACGAGCGGGTCCCCGGCTCGACGCACGACACCTATACGGCTTCGGATCTGCACCTGCGCGTGCCGACGCTCGGCGAGCGGATGAAGGCCGCAAACCCGGCGACGCGGGTCGTCTCGGTGGCGGGCAAGGACCGCGCGGCCATCATGATGGGCGGGCACCGGGTCGACCAGCTCTGGTTCTGGGACGGCAAGGCGTTCGTCAGCTACGCCGGCCGACCGACGCCGCCGACGCTGGAACGCGCGAATAGCCAGGTGGCGGCGCTGATCGCCGCGCCGCAGGGGCCGCTGCCGTTGCCCGGCTGGTGCGCGCCGCTCGCCCAACCGATCCAGGCGGGAAGCGTCACCGTCGGTGCCGGACGGTTCGAGCGCGCGGCGGGGGACGCCAAGGCGTTCCGCGCCTCGCCCGCGCTCGATTCAGCGGTGCTCGGTATCGCGTTCGGGCTGGTGCAGGAGATGACGCTCGGGCGAGGGCCGACGACGGACCTGCTCGCGGTCGGACTGTCGGCGACGGATTACATCGGCCACGCCTTCGGGACCGAAGGCGCCGAAATGTGCATCCAGATGAACGAGCTCGACCTGGCGCTCGGCGCGTTCTTCGACGCGCTCGACGGATTGGGCGTCGATTACGAGGTGGTGCTGACCGCCGACCACGGCTCGCACGACATGACCGAACGTCAGCGGCAGCGCGCGATGCCGATGGAGCAACGCGCCAGCCCGGCGCTGTCGGCGAAGGCGATCGGCGCTCAGATCGCTTCGAAGCTGGGGCTTAACGGCCCGGTGCTGATCGCGCCGGAGGGCGACGTCTATGTCGCCCCCGACGTGCCCGCCGCGAAGACGCAGGTGGTGATCGACGAGGCGGTGCGCCTGTACCGCGCGCAGCCTCAGGTCGCGGCGGTGCTGACCGCTCGGGAGATCGCGGCGACGCCGATGCCGAGCGGACCGCCCGAGACCTGGACCCTCGCCGAGCGCGCCCGCGCCTCGCACGACGACGAGCGGTCCGGCGACCTCCTGGTGATGCTCAAGCCCCGCGTGACCGCGATCCCGCAGCCCGGCCCCGGCTATGTCGCGACCCACGGCAGCCCTTGGGATTACGACCGCCGCGTGCCGATCATCTTCTGGCGAAAGGGGATGCAAGGGTTCGAGCAGCCGCTCTCGGTCGAGACGGTCGACATCGCGCCGACTCTGGCCGCGACCATCGGATTGAGGATCCCGGGGCTCGACGGACGCTGCCTCGATCTGGACTCGGGCCCGGGCGATCCGTGCGGCGCGCCGTGACGCGCCTCGTGCCTCTGTCGCCGGACGGTTGACCGCGGATCGGCGCGCCGTAAGTTCGCGCGCTCCCCTCTCCCCGGCCAAGGACATCAGAACCCGTGACGAGCCCTCCCGCGACGGGCCCCGAGACCACGATCACCGTCTCGGACGGACTGGCCTCGTGGATGCGGCGCCGCGATCTCAGCATCGCCTTCACCTCGTACCAGTTCGGCGAACTGATCCTGGTCGGGGTCGCGCCGAGCGGCGAGGTACGCTTCAGCCGCCAGCAGCTGGGGCGAACCGCGGGCCTCCACTTCAAGGGCGGGCGGCTCCACCTCGCCGGCGCCTATCAGCTGTGGCGGATCGAGAACGCGCTCAAGCCGGGCGAGATCAGCCACGGCACCTACGACGCGGTGTTCGTGCCGCGGGCGTCGTTCATCATCGGCGATGTCGACCTCCACGAGATCGGGATGACGCCCGACGGCAAGCCGCTGATGGTCAACACCAAGTACAATTGCCTCTGCACGCTCGATCCGGTCCAGAGCTTCCGCCCCACGTGGATGCCGCCGTTCGTCTCGGACCTGGTCGGCGAGGATCGCTGCCATCTGAACGGCCTGGCGATGGACAAGGGACGGCCGCGTTACGTGACGATGCTGAGCAGCGACGACACGTTCGAAGGCTGGCGCAAGCGGCCCAAGGCGGGCGTGCTGATGGAGGTGGAGAGTCAGCGGATCGTCTCCGACGAAGTGTCGATGCCGCACAGTCCCCGCGTCCAGAGGGACGGCGTTTACATGCTCGAGAGCGGACGCGGGATGATCGTCCGCGTCGATCCCAAGACGGGCAAGAGCGAAGACCTGGCCTTCTGCCCAGGGTTCCTGCGCGGCTTTACCATCGTCGACGACCACGCGCTGGTCACCATCTCCAAGCCGACCAAGGCGGACTATCGGCCGCTCGCGATCCAGGACGAGCTGGACGCGCGCGGGATTTCGGCCTGGTGCGGCGTTCTCGTGGTCAACCTGACGACGGGCGAGACGGTCGAGTGGATCCGGCTCGAGGGGACGACCAACCAGCTGTTCGACGTCGTCTCCCTTCCAGGGATCGCCTGTCCGCTAATGCTGGGCCCCGAAGACCTCCGGACGGCCATCAATTTCGACCGAAGCGCATTGCCGGTGAAGCGCAAACGCAGTGCGCCCGCGTGATCGTCCACCCTTGCGATTGAACGATTGTTGCATCGCAGCGTACGGTCAAGCGCCTCGAACATGAGCCGAATTGCGTCGGAAGGTTCGAATATTCCGGTTGATCGTCGGCGATCGCAGCCTAAGCTGGCGTCAGCGAATCGGCGGCCCGCGACGTATCATCCGGGAGTTCACGTCGAGAGCCTGTACAGCGTCAAAAGTTCAGGGACCTTAACAAGGGAAGACTTGCATGAGCTGGAACTCGCACCACGCCGACGTCGACTATGATTCGATCGTCGCCGCCAAGTCCAAGACGATCAACTTCGATAACGTCGATACGACCCCGTACGGCTTCGCCGTCCTGGAGAACGGCTATTCGAAGCTGAACTGGGAGAACCTGTACGTTCTCAACATCCCGAACTCGGGCATCGAATATTACGGCAACAGCGGCTACATCACCGGCAACACCTCGGGTGACCAGGTGATGTACAACCCGTATTCGGCCACCGAGGCTTCGATCTCGCTGACCACGGGTACGTTCACGTTTGACAGCGTGCAGATGACCTCGGGGTGGAACCTCAAGGAGACCGTCAAGATCGTCGCCTATGATGAGGGCGGTAATGTGATCGACTCGACGAAGGTCAAGCTGACCGACAAGGGTCCGCTCGACGTCGAGCTGCACTGGACGGGCGTCAACAAGGTGACGTTCTTCTTCAACGACAACGGCAAGCCGGATCCCGATCTGCTCGGCAGCGGCAACAACGTCGTGTTCGACGACCTCGTCGTGTCGAAGGTCAAGGGCACGTCCGGCGGCGCCGAGCTCGACGGCCACAAGGTCGTCTCGGACGGTGCGTTCGGCATGAACAGCCATCACGAGTCGATCGGCGCCGTTCACCACGTGGCTGACGCCGCTCACCCGGTGAACCTGCACCTCGTCTGAGCTCCTCGCTTAGGTGAACAGTTTGGGGTGGTCCGCCTGGCGGGCCACCCCATTCTTTTGCAGGCGAGTCGAGCGGGCGACGCCTCGTCCCATCGACGCGCCGGCCGCTGCAGCGGATGTTGTCGGCTTGCGCCTCTCGCCGCAGTCGTCCCGAGGTGTTGCCATCTTGCGAACCGATCCTACGAGAGCCTCATGAGCGGCGCCGTCACCCCCATCGATCTCCTCATGCCCGACGTCGAGGCCGAGAAGGCTGCGGATTCGCCCAAGGACTCCACCGTCCGCGACTCGCGCGGCCTGGGCGAGTGGCTGACCCGCCACGGGCTGACGATCGCGGTCTCCTGCTACCAGTCGTCGCAGCTGTTCCTTGTCGGCGCCACGCCGTCGGGAAAGGTCTCCTTCAGCTTCCAGGCGTTCGGCAAGGCCATGGGCCTCGCTCGGAAGGGCAACAGCCTGTATCTCGCCGCGGCGTTCCAGCTTTGGCGGATGGAGAATATCCTGCGGCCCGGCGAGATCAGCAGCGGGACCTTCGACGCGGTGTTCCTGCCGCGGGTCGGCTTCACCATCGGCGATCTCGACATGCACGAGATCGGGGTCACCTTCGACAACAAGCCGCTGATCGTCAACACGCGCTACAACTGCCTGTGCACGCTCGATCCGGTCCACGCCTTTCGCGCGGTGTGGAAGCCGTTCTTCATCTCCGAGATCGCGCAGGGCGATCGCTGTCACCTGAACGGGCTGGCGATGGACAAGGGCCGCGCGCGCTACGTCACCGCGCTCGGCCAAGCCGACGAGCAGGCAGGATGGAAGGCCGCGCCCGATCGCGGGCTGCTGATGGAGGTCGAGCGCAACCGCATCCTCCGCGACGATCTCTACATGCCGCATAGTCCCCGAGTCGAGGCAGGGCAGCTGTACCTCCTCGAAAGCGGGCGCGGCTTCCTGGTGCGGCTCGATCTCAAGACCGGCGAGAAGACCGACCTCTGCTTCCTCCCCGGCTTCGCGCGCGGACTGAGCTTCCACGGCGGCTTCGCCATCGTCACGCTATCGCGCCCGCGCGAGAGCGACATCGACCGCGTCCCGCTTCACGACGAGCTGGTCCGACGCGGTCTCGAGCCGTGGTGCGGGGTGGCGATCATCGATCTGGCGGCGGGCGAGATCGTCGAGTGGATCAAGTTCGAGGGCAAGATCAACCAGCTGTTCGACGTCCTGCCGATCACCGGCATCCGCTGCGCGATGCTGCTGGGGCCGCTGTCGGGGGAGATGGCGAACGCGATCAGCTTCGACTCCTCGGCGGTGCCGAAGACGTCAGCGGCCAAGGGCTCCGCGCGTCGATAATCGAAGGGGACGGGCACACGCGGGCCGGCCGTCGTCGTCCGCTGCCGGGATGCCGCCGCGGTCGCGACCCCCGCGCTCCGACGACCGGCCCGATCCCGTCCGGGGTGACCCGTCATCGGCGGACGCCGTTGAACCGTTTCGGCGGATCGCGCACTCATGGATGATGAGGGATGGGGTGTGACGCCGATGCCGTCGCCGGCGACGGGGCCGCAGTCGGGATCGGACGAGGCGGTGCTCATCGCCCGTCTGCGCGCGGGCGACCGGCAGGCGTTCGAGCAGGTGTACAGGACGTATCATGCGCGGCTGACGCGGTTCTTGATGAACATGCTGCGGCGGCCGCATCTGGTGGAGGAGGTCCTCGACGATACGATGATGGTGGTGTGGCGGCGGATCGACGGCTTCGAGGGGAAGAGCCGGTTGTCGACCTGGATCTTCGGCATCGGCTACCGTCAGGCGCTCGCCGCGCTGCGCAAGCTCGACGAGCCGATCGAGGATGATCGCTCGGACGCGCTCGGAAGCCTCGATCCGACTCCCGAACAGCACAGCGGCGCGGTGCGATCCCGGAAGGCGCTGGCCGCGGCGATCGAAAGCCTGTCGGCCCCGCATCGCGCGGTGGTCAACCTCACCTACTTTCAGCAGTTCGGCTACCGGGAGATCGCCGAGATCATGGATTGCCCGGTCGATACCATCAAGACGCGGATGTTTCACGCGCGTCGGCACCTCAAGCGGAGCCTGGGCGGCGAGCTCGCCGACTGGGTCTAGGCAGGACGATGAACGAGACACGCCTTTCCTTCGATGACCGGCACGCCGCGGCGCAGCAGGTGCTGCCATGGTTCGCGACCGGCCGCCTCGATCCCGCCGAGCATGGCGCGGTCGCCGCGCACCTCGACGAATGCGCGGCGTGCCGCGCCGATCTCGCGACCGAGCGGACGCTGGCCGCCATGGTGGCGGAGCAGCGGGACGGGGTGGTGCCGCCATGGGAGCGGTTCGCCGCCCGGCTCGATCCGAAGCTGGCCGCCCCCGTCGCTCGCCGTCGAACCCGCGACGCCCTCGCCGGACTGCGCGGTGCGGCGTCACGACCGAACACGCTGCGTTGGGTGATCGCGGCACAGTTCGCCGCCGTCCTGGCGCTCGGTGCGTCGCTCGCGACCGAGCCGCGCACCGCCCCCTACCGCGTACTCGGCGATGCGCCGGCAGGCCGCGCCGGCAACGTCCTGGCCATGTTCCGGCCGCAGACCACCGAGGCGCACTTCCGCGCGGCGCTTCAGGCGAGCGGCGCGCGGCTCGTGGATGGACCGACGGCGGCGAATGCGTATGTTCTGGAGGTGCCGGGCGGCGAAGGCGGCGCCGCGCTGGCGCGGCTGCGCCGTGATCCGGAGGTGACGATGGCGGAACCGATCGACCAGGCCGCCGGCGAATGACGATCCGGTCGATCCTGGCGGCCGGCGCGATGATGCTGGGGACCGCGGCCCCGGTCGCCGCGCAAATGCCGGCGGCGGCGGCGGTCGCCAAGGCTCCTTCGGACGACCGGCGCGTGCTGGTGATGCTTCGGCTCGCCCCCGATCATTATCGCCCGAGCGCCGATTACGGTGGTGGCCGGTACGGCGACCCGACCGCCGCCGCCGCGCGCCGCCGGCTCGCGGCCCGGATCGCCAGGGACCAGGGGCTGACGCTGGTCGAGAATTGGCCGATGCCGCTGCTTGGGGTCGACTGCGTGATCATGATCGTCCCCGACGGCCGGTCCGTCGCCGACACCGCCGACGCGCTGTCGCACGTCTCCGGGGTCTCCTGGTCGCAGCCGCTCCACGAATACGAGACGCAGGCCGCCCCGCCATCGCTCGACGATCGGCTCTTCAGGGCACAGCCGGCGGCGCAGCAATGGGGCCTGGCCCAGCTGCACCGGATGGCGACCGGCAGGGGCGAGACGGTGGCGGTGATCGACAGCGGCGTCGACGCCACGCATCCCGACCTGCGCGGACAGGTGCTGCTGACCCGCGACTTCGTCGGCGCGGGGACGCCCCCGGCGGAGACGCACGGTACCGGGGTCGCCGGGATCATCGGCGCGCGTGCGAACAACGGCATGGGCATCGCCGGCGTCGCACCCGGCGCGCGGCTGATGGGTCTGCGCGCGTGCCGTCAGCGTCCGGGTGCGGGCGGAACCGTGTGCGACACGCTCAGCCTGGCGCGGGCCATGGTCTTCGCGATCGAGCAGCGCGCCGATGTCCTCAACATGAGCCTGACCGGCCCGCCCGACCCGCTGCTGACGCGACTGATCCAGACCGGGCTCGCGCGCCGGACCGCGATCGTCGCGGCGGTCGACCCGAAGACCGGCGCAGGGTTTCCGGCGTCGGTCCCGGGGGTGATCGCGGTCTCGCAGGACGGGGTGACAGGATCGCGCGCCGGCGTGTACAACGCGCCGGGTCGGGACGTTCCGACGACCGAGCCGGGGGGGCGATGGTCTCTGGTCAGCGGCAATTCCTACGCCGCAGCACACGTCAGCGGGCTCATCGCGCTGATCCGCGAAGTCGCCCCCAGGGGCGATGCCCGTACCCTGGTCTCGGCGCATAGAGGTGGTGGCGAAATCGACGCTTGCGCCTCGATCCGGCGCGCCGCGGCGAAGCCGCTGGCGCCGTGCGCGCGTCGTTGAGGCGGCGCTGCTCGCGGCGGGGACCATCGCGAATCCGGCACGGGCGGAGCCTGGCTTCGATCTGAGCGTCGCCAGCGACGACCGGTTCCGCGGTCAGTCGATCAGCGGGGCGCGTCCGATCGCGACCGCCCAGTTGAGCTACGACGACGTGCGCGGACCCTATGCGGGCATCTCGGGCACCGTGGTCGCGACGGGGCGCGACGGCGTTCAGCCCCTGCGCTCGGTCCAGTACCTCGGTTACGCCTACCGCCTGACATCGGCAGCGACGCTCGACATCGGCGTCACTCGCCGCGTCTATACGCGCTATTTCACCGGGGAGTACGGCCGCCGACTGGTCGAGGGATATATCGGGGTGGTCGGGGGGCGGGTTTCGGGGCATGTGTACGTGTCTCCCGACTATGACGGGTTCGGCGGAGACTCGGTTTATGGCGAAATCGACGCGCTGCTGATCCAGCGGGACGACTGGTCGCTCTCGGCCCATGTCGGCGGGCTCGTCCCGCCGCGCGAGCCCGGCCACACCTCGGCGACGCAGGCGTTCGACTGGCGGCTCGGCGCGACCCGGACGATCGGACGTCTCGGGATCAGCCTGAGCTGGAGCGGCAGCGGCCCCGATCATGCCAGTCGCGCCTGGCGAAGCGGCGCGGTGCTCAGCGCGACGCGCAGCTTCTGAGCGCCCACCGCGCGGCAGGACCGCGTTCGCGTCCGAGACTGCAATGCGGGAAATTGGCGCGCCCGGAACGATTCGAACGTCCGACCCTCAGATTCGTAGTCTGATGCTCTATCCAGCTGAGCTACGGGCGCGCATTGGAGGGGGCCGTCTAGAGGGGCGCGGACGAGGACGCAAGAGCGTTGCGCCGGGTTTTTGCGCGCTCTAGACGCCGGCTGCGATGACCCGTCGCTTCCCTCCGCCGATCGCCGCGCTCCTGCTCGCCGGCTGCGTCGCCGCGGAGCGTGGCCCCATCCCGTCGCTCGCGCCGCGCGCGGCCGAGACCCACGGGTTCGAGGAACCCTCGGGGCCGGCGCCGGTCGCCGCGCGCGCCGATCCCGCGCTGGACGCCGCGATCGCCGACCTGACCGCGAAGGCCGCGGCGCAGGAGCGGGCGTCCGCGACAGCGCGCGCGGCGGCCGAGGCGAAGGTCGCCGCCGCCAGCGGCGCGGCGCCGGGCAGCGACGCCTGGCTCGACGCGCAGGTCGCGCTCGGCGGGCTCGACGTCGGGCGCGCCGCTGCGGGAGAGACGGTCACCGCGCTCGAACAGCTCGCCGCCGACCGCGGGGTCGCGGGCGAGCCGCCCTATCCCGCGCTGGACGCCGCACTCGCCGCCGCGCGGGCAAACCTCGCCGCCCTCGGCGAGGCGATCGCGACGCTGAACGGCCGGCTTAGGCGGTAGCGGGGGCCCAGGCGTCGAGGTGATGCTCGCCGCGCACCCAGCGCACCGTGCCCGAGGAGGCGCGCATCACCACGCTTTCGGTGGTCATCCGCCCGCCCCGCCGCTTGACCCCCGCCAGGAGCGAGCCGTCGGTCACCCCGGTCGCGGCGAAGATGCAGTCGCCCGAGGCGAGCTCGGACAAATCATATTGCTTGTCGAGATCGGTCACGCCCCACTTGCGCGCCCGCGCCCGCTCGTCGTCGTTGCGGAACAGCAGCCGGCCCTTCAACTGACCGCCGACGCAACGCAGCGCCGCCGCGGCCAGCACGCCTTCCGGCGCGCCGCCGGTGCCCATGTAGACGTCGATCGTCGTGTCCGGGTTGGTGGTCGCGATCACCCCGGCGACGTCGCCGTCGCCGATCAGCATGACGCCGCAGCCGATCGCACGAAGTTCGGCGATCAGCTTCTCGTGTCGCGGGCGATCGAGGACGCAGGCGATGATCTCGTCCGGCGCGACGCCCTTGGCGGCGGCGATCGCGTGGACGTTCTCGGTCGGCGAGCGATCGAGGTCGATCACGCCCTCGGGCAGACCGGGGCCGACCGCGATCTTGTCCATATAGACGTCGGGCGCGTTGAGCAGCCCGCCGTGCTCGGCGATCGCCAGCACCGCCAGGCTGTTCTGCCCCGCCTTGGCGCAGATCGTCGTCCCCTCGAGCGGATCGAGCGCGATGTCGATGGCGGGACCCTGCCCGGTGCCGACCTTCTCGCCGATGTAGAGCATCGGCGCCTCGTCGCGCTCGCCCTCGCCGATCACCACCGTGCCGTCCATGTAGAGCTCGTTGAGGGCGGCGCGCATCGCCTCGACCGCGGCGGCGTCGGCGGCCTTCTCGTCGCCGCGGCCCGCCAGCTTGGAGGCGGCGACCGCCGCCGCCTCGGTCACGCGGACCATCTCGAGCACGAGGACGCGGTCCAGGACCGAGCTGGCGGTGATCGTCATCGAAGGAATCCCCTGCATCTTTTCGCCCGCGCGATAGGCGGGGGGCGGTGGCGTGTCGAGAGCGGCGACGCTAACCCCTCGCCCATGGCCAAGCTCAAGGTCTTCCGCACCGCCGCCGGCTTCCACGACGCCTATGTCGCCGCGCCCAGCCGCAAGGCCGCGCTCGCCGCGTGGGGCGCGGACAAGGACCTGTTCGCGCGCGGCGCCGCCGAGGAGGTGACCGATCCGGCGCTGACCGCGAAGCCGCTCGCCACACCCGGCGAGGTCGTGAGGGTCTCGCGCGGCGATCGTGAGGCGCAGCTGGCGGCGCTGCCGCCGGATGCGCCGCGCGCACGTGCCGCGCCGGAGGCGAAAACCGCGAGCACCCGAGGTCGCAAGGCGACCTTGCCCAAGCCGAGCCGACGCGATCTCGACGCCGCCGAGCGTGCGCTCGCCGATGCCGAAGCGCGCCAGGAGACCGATCGCGCCGCGCTGGCGCGCGAGGAGGCCGCGCTGGCGCGGCGCCGGGAGACGCTCAAGCGCGAGCAAGCGGCGGAGATCGCCCGGTTGGAGCGCACGCGCCGCGAGGCGGAAACGGCCTATCGTGCGGCGCTCGACGGCTGGCGGAACGCAGGCTGACCCCGCCCGGTCGCGGGCCGCGTCGGTGGGACGTCAGGGCATGCGCGCGGCCTTGCCGACCCAGGGTTCCAGATAGGACCGTTCGAACTCGGCCACCCGCTGGAGCGCCGCCACGTCGAGAATCCGCAACTCTTTGTCGTGCAACTCGATGAGGCCCTCGCCGCGCAGCTTCTGCACCATGCGGTTGACGTGGACCGCGGTGAGGCCGAGCGCGTCGCCGATCTCCTCCTGGGTCAGCGGAATGCTGCACGCGCCGCCGGCGGCAAGGCCGACGGCCGATGCCCTGGCGTGCAGCTCGCACAGGAGGCGCCCGATGCTCTGCCGTGCGTCGGCGGCATAGACCAGCCATTTGCGGAGGACCGCCTCCTCGATCAGCTTCGCGCGCCACACCGCATCGAAGATCGGCTTCGACCCGCGCATGACGTCGGCCATCGGTTCACGCTCGATCGCGCCCACCGCGCAATCCGTGAGCGCGATGATCGCATGGTCCATCGCCGCGTCGCAGACGGCATGGATGCCGCAGTCGTCGCCCGGAAGCAGGAAGCCGGTGATCCGCCGCGCGCCACTGCGCCGAACCTCGTAGCGCGCGGCCCAGCCGGACAGGAGGACGTAGAGGAAGGTCGGGCGGATCCCCGCTGGCAACACGTCCGCGCGCCGGGCGACCGTGAACTGCTTCATGTCGAGCCGCCGGACGGCGTCGACATCCGCATCGGTCAAAGGTGCGAGCGAGGTGAGTCTGGTGACGAAAGCCGAACGATCCATCCGTCTGTTCAAAAG
This sequence comes from Sphingomonas sp. SP6, assembly GCF_058313435.1. Taxonomy (NCBI): domain Bacteria; kingdom Pseudomonadati; phylum Pseudomonadota; class Alphaproteobacteria; order Sphingomonadales; family Sphingomonadaceae; genus Sphingomonas; species Sphingomonas sp. SP6. The sequence goes on along the minus strand of NZ_JBZFLG010000001.1, from coordinate 498,236 downwards.
GTCGTTTGCCGCTCTGTCTTTAACCTAGCTTAGGTCCGCGCCGTTGTCCCAGCCCTTGCGTCGGACAGGGTAATACGGTCGACCGGTGCCGGCCCGGCTGATCTGGGATAACGCCAAATCTCATTTTGTTTTGTAGCTTTAAGCTCCGCGACATGTCGCGTTCCATACGGATAAGTCATGGGGCACTACTATTTCCGGCTTTGCGACCGCCTTGGTTGGCTCGAGGATCCCGATGGCGTCGAGCTTCCCGACGTGCCGGCGGTGCGCCGCGCTGCCGTGGACGCCGCGCGGTCGCTGATCGCCGACGACGTCCGGGGCGGCCTGCTGGACCTGAACGGCCGGATCGAGGTGCGCGACGGCGCCGGGCTTGCGGTGCTGACCGTCCGCTTCGAGGATGCAATCGAACGTCGGACCTGACCTCGGCGGAATCGAGCCCCGCCGGCCGGGGATCGGGCTACCGTGCCGGCCAGGCGATGCGGAAGACCGTGGGCCACAGCTTGCCGGTGACGTAAAGCCGTCGTGCCGCCTTGTCCCACGCGATGCCGTTGGGCACCGCCTCGGGGTCGGTCGCCGCGACCTCGCGAGCGAGCGCCGACAGGTCGATCAGACCCTTCACCGCGCCCGTCGCCGGATCGATCCGCACGATCGCATTGGCATGCCAGACGTTGGCCAGGATCTCGCCGTCGACGAGTTCGATCTCGTTGAGGTCGGCGAGCGGCTCGCCGCGCAGCGTGACGTCGATGGTTCGGGTAACCGCCAGCGTCGTCGGATCGAGGACCCGCAGCCGTGGCGTCCCGTCCGACATCACCAGCAGCGCGCCGTCGCTCGCGAGCGCCCAGCCCTCGCCCGCGTAGCGGAAGCTGCCGAGCCGCTTGAGGTCCGCCCCGCGCCAGCGGAAGCCGACGCCGTCCTGCCAGGTGAGGCTGACGATCTGATCGCCGACCTTGGCGATCCCCTCGCCGAAATAGGGCGCAGGGACCGCGACTTGGCGGAGCACCTTGCCCGTTGCCCGATCGACGCGGCGGATGAACGATCGCCCGACGAGGCCGGTGCTCTCGTAGAACACGCCGTCGGCGGCGAAGAAGCCCTCGGTGAACGCGGCCGGATCATGTGGCAGCCGTTCGAGCACCTGCGCGGCGACGACCGGGAGCGGCGAGTCGGCGGCCGAAGCGGCCGAGACCAGCGCCAGCGCGAGCGCGAGCAGGCGCCGGAGGGTGTTGCGCATCAGTCCCGCAGCAGTTCGTTGATGCTGGTCTTGGACCGGGTCTGCGCATCGACGCGCTTGACGATCACCGCGCAGTAGAGCGCCGGCTTGCCGTCGCCGCCGCCGGTCGAGCCCGGCACCACGACCGCATAGGGCGGCACCTCGCCGCGGAACACCGCTCCGGTCTCGCGATCGATGATCTTGGTCGATGCGCCGAGATAGACCCCCATCGACAGCACCGCGCCCGCGCCGACGCGGACGCCCTCCGCGACCTCGCTGCGCGCGCCGATGAAGGCGCCGTCGCCGATGATCACCGGATCGGCCTGGAGCGGCTCGAGCACGCCGCCGATCCCCGCGCCGCCCGAAAGATGGACGTTGCGGCCGATCTGCGCGCAGCTGCCGACGGTCGCCCAGGTATCGATCATCGTTCCCTCCCCGACATAGGCACCGATGTTGACGAAGCTCGGCATCAGGATCGCGCCCTTGCCGACGAACGCGCCGCGGCGGACGACCGAGCCGGGCACCGCCCGGAAGGCCGCGGCGCGGAACTCCGCGTCGCTCCAGCCGGAGAACTTCGACGGCACCTTGTCGAACCACGCGCCGTCGCCGGGGCCGTTCGACATCAGCACGTTGTCGTTCAGGCGGAAGCTGAGCAGCACCGCCTTCTTCAGCCATTGGTTGACCCGCCAGCCGCCCTCGCCGTCCGGCTCGGCCACGCGCGCCTCGCCGCAGTCGAGCAGCGCGAGCGCGCGGTTCACCGCCTGGCGGATCTCGCCCTCGGTCAGGAAGGTCACCTTGTCGCGCGCCTCCCAGGCGGCGTCGATCACCGGTTCGAGATCGGTCACTCAGGTCTCCAGAACGTCGTGCAGCCAGCGGGTGATGTCGTCCGTACGGTGATCGACGAACGCGCGGTCGGCGTCGTGATCCTGTTCGCTGCCGTTGTCGACCCAGACGGTCGCCATCCCGATCGCCTTGGCTGGGCGCAGGTTGCGCGCCATGTCGTCGGCGAACAGCGCGGTGGTCGGGTCGATCGCGAGGGCGGCGCACAGCCCCGAATAGGCGCTGGGGTCGGGCTTCGGGATCAGGTCCATCGCATGGACGTCGTGGATCGCCTCGAACGACGCGCCCAGCCCCAGCCGGTCGAGAACCTTGAGCGCATAGGGCTTGTCGCCGTTGGTGAAGACCAGCTTGCGCCCCGGCAGCCGCGCGATCGCGGCGGCGAGCGGGGCGTTCTCCTCCAGCACGTCCATCTCGATGTCGTGGACGTAGGCGAGGAAGGCGGCGGGATCGACCCGGTGCTCGCGCATCAGCCCGGCCAGCGTGGTGCCGTGGGCGAGGAAATAGTCCTTCTGCACCCGGCGTGCCGCGACCGCATCGAGCCCGAGCAGCTCGCCGACGAACGCGGTCATCCGCGCGTCGATGCGCGCGAACAGGTCCGCGCTCGCGGGATACAGCGTGTTGTCGAGATCGAAGATCCACGTGTCGATATGCGCGAGCGCGGGAAGCATGGCCGCCGCCCTATAGCCCAACTGCGCCGCGCCCAAGCGCGATTGTCTGGCGCTCACCCGCTGCACTCCCCAGATCGGGTGTATGACCACGCTCTCCTTTCTCGATCTCGTCCCCGTCGTCGAAGGCGGCACCGTCGCCCAGGCGCTCGCCAACGCCGCCGATCTCGCCGCCCATGCCGAGGCGCACGGCTATCACCGCTACTGGGTCGCCGAGCATCACGGCATGGCGGGGATCGCCTCCGCCGCGACGGCGGTGGTGATCGCGCATGTCGGCGCGGCGACGTCGACGATCCGCGTCGGCTCGGGCGGCGTCATGCTGCCGAACCACGCGCCCTTGCAGATCGCCGAGCAGTTCGGGACGCTCGACGCCTTGTTCCCCGGCCGCATCGACCTGGGGCTCGGCCGCGCGCCGGGGAGCGACCAGCGCGTCGCCCATGCGATCCGCCGCACGCTCGACACCGATTCCAACGCCTTTCCCAACGACGTGGTCGAGCTTCAGAGCTATTTCGCCGACGACGGCCGCACCGGCATCACCGCGACCCCGGGCGCGGGCGCGAAGCCGCAGCTGTGGATCCTGGGCTCCAGCCTGTTCGGCGCGCAACTCGCGGCGATTCTGGGCCTTCCCTACGCCTTCGCATCGCACTTCGCCCCCGATCTGCTCGACCAGGCGATGGACATCTACCGCCGCGACTTCCGCCCCTCCGCAACGCTGGAGAGGCCCTATGCGATGGCGGGGTTCAACGTCTTCGCCGCCGAGACCACGGCGGAGGCCGAGTTGCTCGCCAGCAGCCAGGCGCAGTCGTTCGTCGCGCTTCGGACCGGCAACCCCCGCCAGCTGCCGCCGCCGGTCGAGGGCTATCGCGAGAATTTGCCCCCCGCCTACCGGGCGGTGCTCGACAGCGTGCTGCAATGCTCGGCGATCGGCGATCGTGCCACGGTCGCGCGCGGGATCGCCGACTTCGTGCGGCGCACCGGGGTCGACGAGGTGATGGTGTCGACCAGCACCTTCAGCCACGAGGCGAGGAAGCGCAGCCTCGCGATCACCGCCGATGCGGTGCGCGAGGTGGCGCAGGCGGCCTAGCCCGCCGCGGGCAGCCGCAGGCGCACCAGCAGCCCGCCCAGATCTTCGCTCTCCTCCAGCGCGACGGTGCCGCCGTAGATCTCCGCCACGTCGCGGACGATCGCGAGGCCGAGCCCGGTTCCGGGCTTGCCGGTGTCCAGCCGCACGCCCCGGTCGAAGATCCGCACGCGGTCCTCCTCGGGGATGCCGGCGCCGTCGTCCTCGACGACGATCTCGACGAAGCCCGCCTGCGCGTCGGTGGTGACGAACACGCTGCCGCCACCATATTTCGCGGCGTTCTCGACCAGGTTGCCGACCATCTCGTCGAGGTCCTGGCGCTCGATGTGGGCGACCACGTCGCGTCGCCCGTCCATGTCGATCCGCACGTGCGGATAGAGCCGCCGCACCGCGCGCTCGACCGATTCGACGCTCGTCCACACCTCCGCCCGGCTGTGCGCCGACCCGCGCCGGCCCACCGCGCGGGCTCGCGCGAGGTGGTGATCGACCTGCCGGCGCATCGTCCGCGCCTCGCGCACCACGGTCGCCGACAGGTCGTCGGCGTTCGCGGTGGCTGCGTTCATGATCACGGTCAGCGGCGTCTTGAGCGCATGGGCGAGATTGCCCGCGTGCCGCCGCGCCTCCTCCGCCTGCACTTCGTTGTGCGCCATCAGTGCGTTCAACTCCTCGACCATCGGCGCGACCTCGCGCGGCAGGCGTTCGTCGACGCGGCTCGACTGGCCGGCGCGCATCTTCGCGATCTCGCCCCGCACGCGGCGCAGCGGCCAAAGCCCGTAGAAGGTCTGCAGCCCAGCCAGCACCAGCAGCCCGAGCGCGAGCAGCGCGAAGCTGCGGACCAGCGTCCGCCGGAGCGCGGCGACCTGCGCGTCGAGCCCCTCGCGGGTCTGCGCGACCTGGAAGCGCCAGCGCGTCCGCGATCCGGGCAGCGTCACATCGCGCTCGACGATCCGCAGCTTCTCGTCGGGGAACTGGGCGCTGTCGTAGGCGTGCAGATCGCGATCGTCGTGGGTTCCGCCATAGGCGAGTTGGCGATCCCACAGCGAGCGCGAGGGAAACGGATCGTGCCCCTTGGCCGATACCTGCCAGTAGAGCCCGGAATTGGGCTCCAGGAAGCGCTGGTCGGCAGGCTCGCGGTTGAACATCACCTCGCCGTCGGGACCGATCTCGCTGGTCAGGATCAGCGCGTTGAGGACATATTCCAGCTGATCGTCGAAGTTGCGCGTCACCGCCGTGCCCAGCACCCGGTCCAGCGCCCAGCCGCCGCCCGCGAGCAGCACCCCGATCCAGACCGCGGCGATGAACAGCATCCGCCGCCAGAGCGAGCCGCGCGCGCGCGCGGTCATTCGACGCGACCACGGAACGGGAGGACGGCAGCGCCGTTCTGCGCCCGAACGAAGCGACGGAGATCAGACGTGGCGCACAACATTCCCGCGACGATCCTCGGCATGATGGCGGGCGCAGGCGTCAGCATCGCGAGCGGAGCCCTCCTCGGCTCCTATGTGGTGACCGGGATCGCTCCCGCCTATGCCGCGTCGGCCCCGCCGCGCATCCGGCCGGAACGGGTCGCCGTCGATGAGGACACCTGGCCCGCCCCCGATTACATGGCGGCGGTGTCCCGGCCCGGCGACGCCGTTGCCGGCACCGGCGATCAAGGCGCGCCCGATCAGGATTGGGGCGTCCGCGCCTCGGGGTCCTCCAGGCTGTAGCCGAGCCCCCGGATCGTCGTGATGACGTCCTGACCCAGCTTCTTGCGGATGCGGGTGACGAACACCTCGATCGTATTCGAATCGCGATCGAAATCCTGATCGTAGATATGCTCGATCAGTTCGGTGCGGCTGACGACCTTCCCCTTGTGGTGGAGCAGGTAGCTCAGCAATTTGTATTCCTGCGCGGTCAGCTTCACCGGCTCGCCCGCGCGCGTGACCTTGCCGCTGCGCGTGTCGAGGCGGACGTCGCCCGCCGTGAGCTCCGACGAGGCGTTGCCCGACGCGCGGCGGATCAGCGCGCGCAGACGGGCGATCAGCTCCTCGGTCTGGAACGGCTTGGCCACGTAGTCGTCGGCGCCGGCGTCGAGCCCCGCGACCTTGTCCGACCAACTGTCGCGCGCGGTCAGCACCAGCACGGGCGTTGCCTTCCCCTCCTTGCGCCAGCGGTCGAGCACGGTCAGCCCGTCGATCTCGGGCAGGCCGAGATCCAGCACGATGGCGTCGTAATTCTCGGTGGAGCCGAGGAAATGCCCCTCCTCACCATCGGTGGCGAGGTCGATCGCATAGCCTGCCCCTTCCAGCGTGGATTTGAGCTGCTGGCCCAGGTTGGGCTCGTCCTCGACGATCAATACGCGCATGAAAGCTCCCGTCAGCGGGTCCGTCCGAGCACCGCGCCGGTGCGGGCGTCGACGTCGATCCAGATCACATTCCCATCGCGCAGGAACTTGAGCGTGTAAACCGCAGCCCCGTCGAAGTCGAAGCCGAGATACTGTGCCCCCGGCATGGTCGGGATCACCCGCCGCTCGATCTGGCGGATGGGCAGCACCCGCCCTTCGCGCCGCGCCTCCCGCAGGACGCCCGCATCGTCGCGCCGTTGCGCCACCGCCGCGCCGATCGGCGCGGCGAGCAGGAGAGCAAGCAGGAGGCGAACGATGGACATTGCGCCGAGCCTCTAGGAGAACCGCATTGAATACCCAATGAATGCATTCGCCTGGCGGAGGGAAGTGGCATGATCGCAACACTGATGCTCGCGCAGGCGATGGTGGCGACGATCGATTATCGGGTTTCGCTAGCCACGGGACCGGTCGTCGGGATCGAGATGACCTTCCCCGGCGACGACGACGGCCAGACCGACATCGACCTGCCGGAGAAATGGGCGGGCAGTTCGGAGCTCTGGCGCTCGCTCACGCTGGTCGGGGTCGACGGCGGGACCGTCATCAAGAGCGCCGACGCCGCACACTGGCGCATCCGCCATGAGCCCGGCACCCGACTTGTCGTCCGTTACCGGTTGGCCGACGGGCAACCCGGCCCTCCGGACGCCGCGACCTTCGAGAAGGCGCGTCCCGTGATCGAGCGTGACTGGCTGTCGATCCACAATCAGGGGGCGATCGCCATTCCGCACGGCCGCGAGACCGCGCCGGCGACCTTCGCCTTCGGCCCGATCGCGAGCGGATGGAAGGTGGCGAGCGATCTCACCGCCGCCGACCGTCCGCTCGTGGCGAACGACATCGCCGAGGGCGTGATCGTCGGGGGCGCGGCGATGCGCCTGGCGACCCGCACCGTCGGCGGCCGGACCTTGCGGGTGGCGGCGATCGGGCGCTGGCCCTTTCCCGATGTCGCGCTCGTGGACCCCGTCGCGCGGCTGATGGCGAGCGAGAATGCGACGCTGGGCGCAACCGCGGTTGACTATCTGGTAACGCTGGTCCCGCTTGCCGGCTCGGCGACCGGCGCGGTCAGCTATGGCGGCACCGGCGCGACGGCGGGCTTCGCGCTGGAGGCGACCGACAATGTGCCGCTGAACGACTTCACCCGCACCCTCGCGCACGAATACGCGCACCGCTGGTTCGGACGCGCGTTCGGACCGTCCGACGACAGCGCCCGCGGCTATCTGTTCAGCGAGGGCTTCAACGACTGGTTCGCGCACCGGGCGATGGTGGCGAGCGGGCTGTGGACGCCCGCGCAATGGGCCGACCAGCTCGACCTCGTCCTGCTCCGCTACGGCAGTTCGACGGCGCGCGGGCTGAGCGAGGCGGAGATCATCGCCAGGTTCTGGGACGATCCCGACGCGATGCAGCTCCAGTACGATCGCGGGAACCTGACCGCGCTGCTGCTCGACGCGCGCCTGCGGGCGGCGGGCAAGCCGGGGTTGATCGCGCTGCTTCGGCGGATGACCACGGTCGAGGGCGACGAGCGGACCCGGATCGAGGCCCTGACCCAGGAGGCGCTGCCCGGCGCCTTCGCCATCGCCGCGAAGGATGCGATGACCGCACTCCCCGCCGACGCGGTCGCCGGCTGCGGCGCGCTCGGCTGGATCGAACAGCCTGCCTACGGCCGCGGCTTCGACGTCGACGCGGCGCGCCGGGTGACGAAGGTCGAGCCCGGCTCGGGCGCGGCCAGGGCGGGCATCAAGACGGGGATGATCTACCGGCGTCGCGTCTCGTTCACCTATCTGGACGCCGGCAAGCCCTATGTCGCCGAGTTCGCCGACGGGGCGGCGACCCGCACGATCAGCTGGCTGCCGACGCTGCCGAAGACGGTGCGCTTCCAGAAGCTGATCCGCGCCGGCCTCGACACCCTCGCCTGCCGCACGGCGATTGCAGGATCGCCCGCCACCCCCTAGCTCGCGCGGCGATGCCCGCACCTATCCTCTCCTACGAAGACCTCGGCCTGGTTCAGGGCTCGGGGTGGCTGTTCCGCAACCTCACCCTCCACGTCGGCCAGCGCGACCGGCTGGCGCTGATCGGTCGCAACGGTGCGGGGAAGACGACGCTGCTGAAGCTGATCGCCGGCCGGATCGACGCGGACGAGGGGCGTCGCACCATCGTGCCCGGCACCCGCGTGATCCTGCTGGAGCAGGATCCCCAGGTGACCGGCTTCGCGACGCTCGCCGACTACGTCCTCGCGGGCGACGACGCGCCGCTGCCTTACGAGGCGGAGGCGATCGCCGACCAGCTCGGGATCGACCTCAGCCGCGAGGCCGCGACCGCCTCGGGCGGCGAGCGACGCCGTGCCGCGATCGTCCGCGCGCTGGCGCAGGATCCCGACGTGCTGCTCCTCGACGAGCCGACCAACCACCTCGACATCGCCGCGATCGAATGGCTGGAGGACTGGCTCGCGCGGTTCCGGGGCGCGTTCGTCGTGATCAGCCACGACCGCACCTTTCTGACCCGGCTGACGAAGCAGACCTTGTGGCTCGACCGCGGCACCGTGCGCCGCGCCGAGATCGGCTTCGGCGGGTTCGAGGCGTGGACCGACCAGGTCCATGCCGAGGAGGCGCGCACCGCCGAGCGGCTCGACGCGCGGCTCAAGATCGAGGAGCATTGGCTCCAGCGGGGCGTCACCGGACGGCGGCGGCGCAACATGGGCCGCCTCGCGCAACTGAAGGAGATGCGCGCCCAGCGCGCGGCGATGATCGGGCCGCAGGGGACGGCCGCGCTCCAGATGGCGGCCGACGACGCCAAGACCAAGGTCGTGATCGACGCGGAGCATGTCTGGAAGAGCTATCCGCGCCATGGTGTCTCGACTTCGCCCGACACGAACGCGGTCGGTGCGAGCGCATCCCGTTCCACGGTCGCGCCGCGCGAAGTCGAAGAGCCGGGACGGCGCACCATCATCAAGGATTTCACTTTCCGCATCACCCGCGGCGACCGGATCGGGATCGTCGGGCGCAACGGCGCGGGCAAGACCACGCTCCTGAAGCTGCTGACCGGCGAGATCGCGCCCGACGAGGGCCGGGTGAAGCGCGCCAAGACGCTCGACGGCATCGTCATCGACCAGCAGCGCAAGCTGATGGCGCCGGAGAAGAGCGTCCGCGACGTGCTGGCCGACGGCGGCGAGTGGATCGACGTGCTGGGCGTCCGCAAGCATATCCACGGTTACCTGAAGGAGTTCCTGTTCGATCCGTCGCTCGTCGACGCGAAGATCGGGACGCTCTCGGGCGGCGAACGGTCTCGGCTGTTGCTGGCACGCGAGTTCGCGCGGCACTCGAACCTGCTCGTGCTCGACGAGCCGACCAACGATCTCGACCTCGAGACGCTCGACCTGCTCCAGGAGGTGATCGCCGATTACAACGGCACGGTCCTGATCGTCAGCCACGACCGGGACTTCCTCGACCGGACCGTCACGGTGACGCTGGGCCTCGACGGGAGCGGCAAGGTCGATGTGGTGATCGGCGGGTTCGAGGATTGGGAGCGCCAGCGCAAGCGCCCCGCCGAAACGAGGAAAGAGGCGCCGAAGCCGGCGGCGGCGGCGCTGCCTTCGCCGACTTCGCGGGTGAAGCTCAGCTACAAGGACCAGCGCGATTATGACGGTCTGCCCGCCAAGATCGAACAGCTCGACGCCGCCATCGCCCGCGACGAGGCCGCGCTCGCCGACCCGGACCTCTACGCCCGCGAGCCCGCCGCGTTCGACCGGCTGATGGCCGCCATCGCCAAGGCGCGCGACGAGAAGGATGCGGCGGAGCTGCGCTGGCTGGAGCTCGCCGAGCAGGTCGAGGCGCTGGGGTGAGCGACATCCCTCCCGTTCGTTCCGAGCGAAATCGAGGGACAGGGCGGGAAGGCGCGGCAGGTGTCTCGACCCCGCTCGAAACGATGATCTCGCCGCCCTCCAAGAAGCTCTGGGCCGCGGAGGTCCCGCGCGCGGCCTGGAGCGTGGCGACCTGGCCTCGCCACCGCGCCGCGCTCGCCGCCGCGCCGCGGGGCGACGGTCGCCGCGTGATCCTCCTGCCGGGCCTCTTCAACGACGACCTGTCGCTGACGGTGATGCGCCGGTATCTCATTGGCCTTGGATATGGGGCCGAAGGCTGGCGGCTCGGCAGGAACCTCGGCGTCCGCACCGTCGGCCCCGAGGCGGGGCGACTGGTCCAGCGGATCGCCGCCGTGGGCGAGCCGGTGTCGCTGGTCGGAGTCAGTCTCGGCGGCATCCTTGCGCGGATGATGGCGCATCGTCATCCGGAGCTGGTGCGCGAGGTGGTGACCATCGCCTCGCCCTATGCCGGCGATCCGCGCGCGACGAACGTCTGGCGCGCGTTCCAGCTCGTCACCGGCGAGCGGCTCGACGACCCGGCCGTGGTCGCCCGTTCGGCGGAGATCGCGCGGCCGTTGCCGGTCCCGGCCACTGCCGTCTGGAGCGCGAGCGACGGGCTGGTGAACGGCGCGATTTGCCACGATCCGAGCGCACGCTCCGTCGAGGTGCGCAGCTCGCATTATCTCGTGCAGATGCGCCCTGAGGTGCTGATCGCGGTGGCGGAGGCGCTGGCGACACCCCCCTCGTGTTGAGCCGGGGTCCAAGGCGATGGCGGGTTCATCGCTGAGCGTTCACGCATTCGCGCTTCGGTCCACGCTGGGCCCGGCTGGAAGCCGGGGTGACGGGAGGGGATGGACCCGCTTCCCCTTCGTCCGGCTCGTCAGATGGAACCTTCCGCAGCGGTCGCAGCGATAATGGCGCAGCATCACGCTCGCCGCGCGCGCCGCAACCTCGGCCTCGTCCGCGCTCGCGAAGCGCGCCTTGCGCCGGCAGGTGCTCAGCTTCGTCCGTGCCACCGTTACCGCGCCTGGTACCCGTCATACCCGTCGCACTCGCGCGGGTCCCGGCGGCAGCGCTTCTGATACTCGCGCCGCTCGCGCCCCTCGCGCGCTTCCTTCTTCCGCATCTTGCGGCCGTAGTTGCGGTCGGCCTCGTCCTGGCTCGTCGTCGCCCAGTCGACGGTCTGCCCCGCGACCTTGAACGGCGCGGTGGCCACGCTCGCCACCGTGCGGACGCATCCGCCGGTCGCCATCAGCGGCACGATCGCCGCAAGACCTATCCATCGCTTCACGCTACGACACTCCCCACGACCCGTCGTCCCATTGCCGGAAAATCGGTGAACACTCCGTCGACGCCCATGCGCAGCGCGTCCGAGATCTCGGCTTCGAGGTCGGCGTACCGCTCCGGCACGAACATCCGTTCCGCCCGGTACGTCCATGGATGCACCCGCAGCCCCGCCGCATGCGCGCGGTCGACCAGCGAGGGGGAGAGCATCGCCTTGCTCGGTCCGATCCCCCAGGCGTAGCGCGCCACCTCCGCCAGACCCGCCGGCGTCGCCATCGCCGCATAGCTCGCGACCGACCCGTCTGCCGGGCCGCCGCTCGCGTCCATCAGCTGGATCAGCCGCACCGTGGTCATCTCCGCGAGCCGCCGCAGGTTCGCGACCTCGAACGACTGGAGATAGACCGGCGCTTCGGCCGAGTCCCACCCGACCGCCCGCAAGGCCGCCAACACCAGCGCGTCGGTCGGCAGACCGATCGCGGCGAAATAGGTCGGGTGCTTGGTCTCGGGATAGATCCCCACCCCGCGCGCCTTCGCGAGCGCGAGCACCTCCGCGAAAGTCGGCACCTCGTAGCGCCCGTCATATGCGGTATTGCCCGGCCTGAGCTCGGGCAGGCGCTCGCGCGCGCGCAGCGTCTTCAGCTCCGCAAGGGTGAAGTCCTCCACGAACCAACCCGCCACGTCGGCCCCGTCGATCGTCCGCGTCGCGCGTCGATCGGCGAACTCGGGACGGGTGGCCACGTCCGTCGTCCCGCCGATCTCGTTCTCGTGCCGGGCGACCAGCACGCCGTCCCGCGTCGGCACCAGATCGGGCTCGATCACGTCGGCACCCTGATCGATCGCGAGGTCGTAGGCGGCGAGCGTATGTTCGGGCCGCTCCCCGCTCGCGCCGCGGTGCGCGATCACGATCGGTCGGGAGAGCGGGGCCATGACGCCACCTTGCCCGAACCCCCGCCGAAATGCGACGGGATTGATCCTCCCCGGCAGCGCGAGGACACCCTATCTGAGGACCCATGCCCGAAAACGATTCCGTCCTCGCCGCCGCCGCCCAGTGGAAGGGTGCGCCGCTCGCGCTCGCCACCGTCGTCTCGACCTGGGGCTCCGCCCCGCGGCCGAAGGGCAGCCACATGCTCGTCCATGCCGACGGCCGCTTCGAAGGTTCGGTGTCGGGCGGCTGCGTCGAGGGCGACATCCTCGACACCGCCGCACAGGTGATCGCGGGCGCGCCGTTCGCGGTGAAGACCTACGGCGTCGCCGACGCGAGCGCCTGGGAGGTCGGGCTCCCGTGCGGGGGCGAGATCAGCGTCATGGTCCAGCCGGTCACGGCGGACGGCTTCGACCCCGAGCTGTTCGACCGCATCACGGAAGCGCGCGAGCACGGCCGCTCGCTGACCGTCACCACCGATCTGGCGACCGGCCACAGCGACCTGCGGCCGACCGGGACCGGCGAGGTCTTCGCCAATCGCTACGATCCGCCGCGTCGGCTGCTGATCGTGGGCGCGGTCCAGATCGCGCAGTCGCTGGTCGGGCTGGCGCACACGCTCGGGATCGAAACCGTGGTGATCGATCCGCGCGCGCGGTTCCTGACCGAGGAGCGGTTCCCGGACACGACCCTGGACGATCGCTGGCCCGACGAGGCGATCGCCGCCTACCGCCCCGGTCCGGCGACGGCGGTGGTGACGCTGAGCCACGACACCAAGATCGACGATCCGGCGCTGATCGCCGCGCTCGCCGCGGACACCGGCTATGTCGGCGCGCTCGGCAGTCGCCGGAGCCATGCCAAGCGACTGGAGCGGCTGGCGGAGGCCGGTGTGACGGAGGCGGACCTGTCGCGGATCGACGGCCCGGTCGGGATCGACATCGGCGCGATCGGCCCGTCGGAGATCGCGCTTTCGGTCGCCGCAGCGATGGTCCGCGCGTTCCATGGTCGCGGCTGAATCTTCCATCAACCCGTTCGTCCCGAGCGAAGTCGAGGGGGCCGGGCGTGTCCCTCGACTTCGCTCGGGACGAACGGAGAAAGGCGAGTGATCGCGCCTGAACGGACCGTCCTGGCGCTGCTTGCCGCGGGTCGATCGACGCGGTTCGGCGGCGCGAAACTGGATGAGGAGCTCTGGGGTAAGCCGTTGGGTCGGCACGTCGCCGACACCTTGGCGGGCGTCGTGTTCCTCGCTCGCGTGGCGATCGCGGGCGACGCCCGCCTCGATTACGCGGCGGCCGGGTTCGAGGTCATCGCGAACGGCGATCCGGCGCGCGACCAATCTTCCTCCCTCCGCCTCGCGGCCGGATTCGCGAGCGCAAGGGGCGCCGACGCCCTCCTGATCGTCCTTGCCGACATGCCCTGCGTCACCGCCGTCCACGTCCGGCGCCTGATGGCGGCCGCGGACGGCCCGGCGGCGGTGGTCGCCTCGACCCACGGCGGGTCGCCCAAGCCCCCCGCCCTCTTCGGCCGCGGGCGCTTCGCCGAGTTGCTGACCATCACCGGCGATCACGGCGCGCGCAATCTCATCCGGGCGGGTCGGCTGGAGGCGACCGACGCGGCGGAGCTCGTCGACGTGGATACCCGCGCCGACCTCGCCGCGCTCGAGCGATCTACCCGATCGTGACGCCGACCACGCGCCACTCGCCGCTCTCGCGGTCGAGCGACACCGTCTCGATCGCGTCCGCCTTGTTCGCGAAGCTCGTCCGGAACTTGACCACCTGATAGCCGTGCGGCGGCGCGGGCAGATCTTCCTGGCTCAGCAGGCTGCGCGAGACCACCGCGCCGAGCGGCTTGCGCGCCCGGTCCGACGCCGCGGACCAGACCTGGAGCGTGTTGAGCCGCCGGAACGTGGTCGCGGTCGCGCGGTAGCTGTCGGCCCAGCGGCCCTCGTCGAGCAACGCCACGAACCGGCGTGCCGCATCCACGACCGCTGGGTCCGCGGCTTCGGTCGCGAGTGCGGGCGATGGCGACGGAGCGGTCTGGGGTGCGGCGGCGAGCGCCAGGAGACCGAGGACGAGAGACATGAGGCAGACTCCGAGGATGATGCGGGAAGGACGGTCGGACCGCCCGGCGCCGACGACCGGCGCAACCTCCCGATCCGCCTCTCGGCTCGGACGCGCATCCCCGATTTCGTCGGACCCGAAGGATTTGGGGTGGCTCGTCCCCTCCCCTTCCGCCGCCAGCAGCAGCCGCGCCGCCTCGCGGCTGCTGGGCACCGCCAGCTTCTGGCGCGCCGCGCGCAGCCGCTCGTTGATCGTGTGGACCGACAGGTCGAGCGAACGCGCGATCGACTTGGCGTCATGCCCGCGCACTATGAGGCGCAGCGTCTGCTTCTCGCGTTCGGTCAGCGACCGGAGACCGTGCTCGACCCGCATGTCCATGACCGCGGGGTAGGTCGCGGCTCCAAAGCTCGCCACCCCTAAAATCTCGTAGTCTCTACTCGTGTCGCAGCGCGTCGATCGGGTTGAGCGCCGCCGCCCGGCGGGCGGGGAAATAGCCGAAGACGACCCCGATCACCGCCGAGATCGCGAAGGCGATCAGGTTGATCTGGAGATCGAAGGTCCACGGCACCTGCATGAGCGGGGTCACGCCGGCGATCACGAGCTGCGCCACTGCGAGCCCGATGAGCCCGCCCAGCATCGACAGCGCCACCGCCTCGACGAGGAATTGCGTCAGCACCTCGTTCGCGACCGCGCCGATCGCCAGGCGGATGCCGATCTCGCGCGTCCGCTCGGTGACGGAGACGAGCATGATGTTCATGATGCCGATGCCCCCGACGATCAGGCTGATCGCCGCCACCGCCGCGACGATCCGGGTGAGCAAGGTGGTGGTGGAGGTCAGCGTGTCGCGGATCTGCGCGGTGTCGAAGATGTTGAAATCGTCGTCGCGGCCGGGCTGGATGTGCCGCCGCTGGCGCAAGAGATCCGAGATCGAGGATTGGACCGCCTCGTTCGAATAGGCGCCGTCGACACCCACCAGCATCAGCCGCACGTCGCGGTTGCCGGTGAAGCGCCGCTGCACGGTTTTGATCGGCATGACGACGACGTCGTCCTGGTCGCCGAACCCGCCCTGCCCGCGCTTCGTCAGCGTGCCGATCACGGTGCAGGTGATGTCGCCGAGCCGGAAGCGCTTGCCGACCGCGTCCGCGCTGCGGAACAGGTTCTGGCGCACCGTATTGCCGATCAGGCAGACCGCCCGGCCTGCCGATTCCTCCGCCGGCATCCAGTAGCGGCCGGAGGCGAGCGGCCACGGCTGGACGGTCAGGAACGCCGCCGTGGTGCCGTTGATCGTCGTCGACCAGTTCGCGCCTTCGTAGATCGCGGTCGCGGTGGCGGAGGCCTGTGGTGCTACCGCGGTGACGCCGGCGATCTGGGTCGCGATCGCGTCGACGTCGGTCATGTCGAAGTCGGGCGGTCGCGGGCCGCCGCCGCCGCGCCCGAAGCCCTGGCCCGGGCGGACCTGGAGAACGTTGGTTCCGAGCGCGGAGATGCTCTGCTGCACCGCCGCCGTGGTCGCCTTCCCCAGCGTCACCATCGCGACGACCGCGCCGACGCCGATGATGATACCCAGGATCGTCAGGAACGACCGCAGCTTGTGCCGGGCGATCGATCGGATCGCGAGCGTGACGGTGGTGCCGAACATCAGGCCGGGGGTCCCGGCATGTCGCGACCCGGCAAAGCCGCGTCGTCGGACGGGCGCTGCCCGCCGGCCGCGCTTTCGCGAGTCTGCCGATCGTCGTCGGCAGCCGAGCTGCGTGTAATCCTCTCGACCAGCCCGTCCTTGAAGTGGATCACCGTCCGCGCGAACGCGGCCATGTCGGGTTCGTGCGTCACCATCAGCACGGTGATCCCGCTCTCGCGGTTGAGATCGGTCAGGAGCTCCATGATCTCGACCGAACGCTCCGAATCGAGATTCCCGGTCGGCTCGTCGGCGAGGAGCACGTCGGGCCGCGTCACCAGCGCGCGCGCGATGGCGACGCGCTGCTGCTGCCCTCCCGAGAGTTCGGCCGGGGTATGGTCCCACCAGTCGGCGAGCCCGACCTTGTCGAGTGCGCCCATCCCCAGTTCGCGCCGCGCCTTCTTGTCGTCGCCGCGGTAGAGCAGCGGCAGCTCGACGTTCTCCAGCGCGGTCGTGCGGCTGAGCAGGTTGAACCCCTGGAAGACGAACCCGAGATACCGGCGCCGGAGCAGCGCGCGCTGGTCGCGGTCGAGCGTCTCGACATGGTGGCCGCGGAACAGAAAGGTCCCGGCGGACGGCACGTCGAGGCAGCCGAGGATGTTCATCGTCGTCGACTTGCCCGAGCCGGACGGTCCCATCACCGCGACGAAGTCGCCGCCGGCGATGTCCAGGTCGACGCCCTTGAGCGCCTGGAACGCGGTCGGCCCCGAGCCGTAGGTCTTGGTGACCCCGCGCAGCGCGATCAGCGCGTCAGCCACCGCCCGCTCCGCTTCCCTGCCGCCGTCGCTGGCCGCCGCCGCGCTTCGCACCGCCGCCACTGTCCCCGCCCGCCAGTTGGCCGGTGATGACCTCCATGCCCGGCTTGAGATCGCCGGAGAGCACCTCGGTCCGGACACCGTCGGTGTCGCCGGTCGTGATCTGGACCGGCTGCGGCGTTCCGTCCGCCCCCTTGACGTAGACCGTCTGCCGCGCCCCGCGACCGACGGTCACCTGCCGCTCGCCCTGGCCGCGCCTCGGGCGGAAGGTCAGCGATCCCGCGATCCCGCCGCCGTCGCCCGCGCCCGCGGCGGTCGGCTTGAAGCGGAGCGCGGCGTTGGGGACGAGCAGCGCGTCCTCCTTCGCCGAGGTGACGATGTCGGCGGTCGCGGTCATCCCCGGACGGAGCTCGCCGCCGGTGTTCGCGACCGACAGATCGGCGGCGTAGGAGACCACCTGCCCCGTCGTCGAGGTCGTGCTGGTCGTCGACGAGGTCGCCGAACTCACCGTCAGGTTCGAGCCCAAGTCGACCCGCGTGATCTTGGCCGGGAAGGTCTTGCCGGGAAACGCATCGACGGTGAAGCTCGCGTCCTGGCCGATCTTGACCTCGCCCACATCCGCCTCGTCAATCGCGACCTCCAGCTTCATCCGGGTCAGGTCCTCGGCGATCACGAATAGCGTCGGCGTGTTGAACGACGCGGCGACCGTCTGCCCGGGATCGACCGCGCGGGCGAGGACGACACCGGTGACGGGCGAGCGGATGATCGCGCGGCTGCGCTGGGTGCGGCTCTGCGCCAGCGTCGCCTGCGCCGCGGCGACGTTCGCCTGCGCGACCTTCAGCGCCGCGACCGCGCGCTGCGCATTGGCGCGCCCGGTCTGGAGCTCGGTCGCCGAGGGAACGCGCTTGTTCGAAAGGCGATAGACCTCCTCAAGCCGGGCGAGCTGCGCATTCGCCTCCGACACGGTCGCGCGCGCCTGATTGACGCCGGCAACGTTGGCGGCGAGCTGGGCCTCGCCGGCGCGGATCTGGTCGTCGATCTGCTCGGGATCGATCAGCGCCAGCGGCTGGCCGGCGGTGACGTGGTCGTTGACGTCGACCACCACCCTGGTGACCAGTCCCGACAGCTGCGAGCCGACCGTCACCTGGTTGGTCGGCGCGAGCTTGCCCGTGGCCGAGACGCTGACCGTCAGATCGCCGCGCTGCACCTTGCGGGTGGCGTACTGGACCTCGCTCGAGCCGCCGAAGACGCGCCAGGCGAGCAGCGCCAGCAACACGACGCCCAGGAGGACCGCGCCCCACTTGGCCCAGCGCCGCCATGCCGGCTGCGGCCTCACGCCGAGGAAATCGTCTAGAACCTGGTCGGCCATCAGGGCGTGTCCGTCGGGGCTTGAGGGGCGGCGCTCGGGTCCCAGCCACCGCCGAGGGCGACGTAGAGCTGGATCAGCGCGGTCGCGGCGTCGGCGCGGGCCTGGCTCGCGCCGTTCTGGGCGGAGAGCAGCGCCGCCTCCTGTTGCGACAGCGTGGTGAAGTCGGTCAGCCCGGAGCGGTACTGGCTGCGGCTGAGGAGGGCGGAGGTGTTCGCTGCGTCGAGCGCGACGGCGAACTCGCGCTCGCGGGCGATCGCCGACTGATAGGCGACGAGCGCGTTCTCGACATCCTCCAGCGCGGTCAGCACCGAGGCGCGGTACGCCGCGAGCGCCCCGTCGGCAGCGGCCTCCGCGCCGCGGACCTGGCTCCTCAGCCGCCCGCCGTTGAAGATCGCCTGGGTCAGCCCGGCGAACAGCCCACCGGTGATCGTGCCGGCGAGATCGCCGATCCTGGTCGCGTTGGTGGAGATGT
This sequence comes from Sphingomonas sp. SP6, assembly GCF_058313435.1. NCBI lineage: Bacteria > Pseudomonadati > Pseudomonadota > Alphaproteobacteria > Sphingomonadales > Sphingomonadaceae > Sphingomonas > Sphingomonas sp. SP6. The sequence continues at coordinate 479,682 of NZ_JBZFLG010000001.1, read as the reverse complement.
TGCCGCTGATCGCGAGCGCCGGGTAGAGCTGGGCCTTCGCCACCCCGATCTGCGCGGTCGCCGCCGCGAGCGTCCGCTCCGCCGAACGGACGTCGGGACGCTGGCGGAGCGTGTCGGCGGGCAATCCCGCGCCGATCGCGCCGACGCCGGCCGGGATCGGCCTCACCGCCGCGATCAAGGGCTTGAGCGCGCCCGGCGCTTGCCCGGTCAGCACCCCGAGCCGCGAGACGGCGGCGTTATACGCCTGCTCCAGTTGCGGGATCGTCGCCGCGGTCTGCGCGCGCTGGACCCGCGCCTGCTCCTGATCGAGCGAAGACACGAGGCCCGCCTGGACACGGAAGCCGGCGATCTCCAGATTGTCGTCCTGCAAGCCGAGGCTGGAGCGCGCGTTGGCGAGCTGCGCCTGGTAGAGCCGCGCAAGCACGTAGTTTCTAGCGACCTCGCTCTCGACCGACAGCAGCACGGTCGCCGAATCGAAACTGGACGCCTCATATTGCGCGCGCGTCGCCTCCACCGTGCGCCGCACCTCGCCGAACAGCCCGACCTGATATTGCGCGTCGAGCCCGAGCGAGAAGCTGTCCTGCGAGCCCCCGCCCAGCGAAGTGACGGTACCGTCCGGCAGCGTCAGCGTCGTCCCGCCGCCGCGCAGGTTCGCCGACCGATTGTACCCGGCCGAGCCGGACAGCGTCGGCAGCAGGCTCGTCCGGCTCTGCAACAGCGATTCGCGCGCCTGGCGCAGCCGCGCCGCCGCCTGCGCGACGTCGAGGTTGGCAGCGGCGGCCTGTTCGACCAACTGGCCGAGGACCGGATCGTCGAACCGGCCCCACCAGCGCGTCAGATCCTCCCGCGTCGGCGCGGCGGCGACCGAGTAGGCGTCGGGTACGCCAAGCTCCACCGCCGAGCGGAGACGGTAGTTCGGTCCTACGGTGCAGCCGGCCAGGATGAGCGGGAACAGGAGAAACCGGGATCGCATCGCCGCTGGAAATGGCCAGCACGGCTGCCGCGGTCCAGCGAAACTATGTCGCAAAGTGTCGTCGCCGCGGCTTTACTCCAGCTCCAGGATGACCTGATCGACCGCCAGGCTTTCGCCCTGCTGCGCGCTGATCGTCTTGACCGTCGCGGTCTTCTCCGCGCGCAGGATGTTCTCCATCTTCATCGCCTCGACCACCGCGAGCGGCTGACCGGCCTGGACCGTGTCGCCCTCCTTCACGTCGAGGCGCACGAGCAGGCCCGGCATCGGCGCGATCAGGAACTTGGAAAGATCGGGCGGGACCTTCTCCAGCAGGTGATGCGCGAGCCCTGCGGCATGCGCGGGCAGGACGCGCGCGACATGGGTCGCGCCGCGCGCGTTGAGGCGGAAGCCGGTGCGGGTGCGCGACAGCTTGACGGTGAGCGGCTCGCCGTCTTCTCCATGGATCGGTTCGGCGGTGATGACGCGGTCGCCGGGGGTATATTCCAGCGCAACCGCCAGCTCCTCGCCGTCGACCGTCAGGCCGTCGAGCGAAACCGTGACGGCATGATCCGCCTTGTCGATCCGCACCACCCAGTCGGCGGGCGGCGGCAACGGCGCGCCGAGCTGGCCGTCGACGCGGCGGGCGCGGTCGGCCTCGGCGGTCGCGGCGAAGGCGGCGACGCCCGCAAGGGTGCGGATCAGCTCCGGCGCGGCGGGCGCGCCGTGGAAGCCGTCCGGGTATTCCTCGGCGATGAAGCCGGTGGTGATGTTGCCGCTGCGGAAGCGGGGGTGCTGCATGAGCGCGGAGAGGAAATCGAGGTTGGTCCCCGGCCCCTCGATCTCGAATTCGTCGAGTGCGGCGACCTGCGCGTCGATCGCCTGTTCGCGGGTCGGCGCCCAGGTGACGAGCTTGGCGATCATCGGGTCATAGAACATCGACACCTCGCCGCCTTCGCGGACGCCGTCGTCGACGCGGACCACCACTCCGTTCGTGCCGAGCGAAGTCGAGGCATCGCTCGGTCCATGTCCCTCGACTTCGCTCGGGACGAACGGGGACTGGCGCTTGCTCGCCTCCGGTGGATTGTACCGCACCAGCCGCCCAATGCTCGGCAGGAAGCCGCGATACGGGTCCTCGGCATAGACGCGGTTCTCGACCGCCCAGCCGTTGATCCCGATGTCCTTCTGCCCGAACGCCAGCGGCTCGCCCGCGGCGACGCGGATCATCTGCTCGACCAGATCGAGGCCGGTGATCTCCTCGGTCACCGGATGCTCGACCTGGAGCCGGGTGTTCATCTCGAGGAAGTAGAAGCTCTCGCCGGTGGTGTCCGCGCCCGAGACGATCAGCTCCACCGTGCCGGCGCTGTAATATCCGACCGCCTTGGCGAGCGCGACCGCCTGCTCGCCCATCGCGCGGCGCATCTTGGGCGTGACGAAGGGTGACGGCGCTTCCTCGACCACCTTCTGGTGGCGGCGCTGGACCGAGCATTCGCGCTCGTTGAGGTACAGGACGTTGCCGTGCTGGTCGCCGAGCACCTGGATCTCGATATGGCGCGGGCTCTCGATGAACTTCTCGATGAAGACGCGGTCGTCGCCGAAGCTCGCCAGCCCCTCGCGCTTGGTCGCCTCGAAGCCCTCGCGGACGTCCTGCTCGCTCCAGGCGAGCCGCATCCCCTTGCCGCCGCCGCCCGCGGAGGCCTTCATCATCACCGGATAGCCGATGTCGGTGGCGATCTTCACGGCTTCGTCGGTGTCGGCGATCTCCCCCAGGAAGCCGGGGACGACGTTGACGCCTGCGGCCTTGGCGAGCTTCTTCGATTCGATCTTGTCCCCCATCGCGGCGATGGCATTCGGCGGCGGGCCGACGAAGGCGATCCCGGCCTCGGCGCAGGCCCTGGCGAAGCTCTCGCGCTCGGAGAGGAAGCCGTAGCCGGGGTGGATGCAGTCCGCGCCGGTCTCCTTGGCGGCGAGCAGGATCAGCTCGGCCTTGAGGTAGGATTCGGCGGCGGGGGCCGGCCCGAGCCGGACGGACTCGTCCGCCATCAGCACGTGCGGGGCGCGCGCGTCGGCGTCCGAATAGACCGCGACGGTGGCGATCCCCATGCGCTTAGCGGTGCGGAACACACGGCACGCGATCTCGCCGCGATTGGCGACCAGGATTTTCTTGAACATTCTTGCTTAGCCTTGCTCGTCAAATCTGGTTAGCAGCACCATCGCTGCCCACGGCGTAATCTCGTGACCGCTCTCGCAATTTGTCCACGTGCTTGAGTGATCGACGTACTCAGCCAATGTGCTTACGACAGCGTCGAAATGATCTTGCAGCTGGTCCGGTGCAGCGAGAGCGCCTTCAAGGCGGCCATCTATCTTCCAGCCGCCGAGTGCAGCGCTGCCCGACACAAAGATGGTATCAACCGTCCGTCCATTGACCTGAACTTTGATGAGAGCAGTGTCGGGGTACTCCCTCACTCCGCCGCCTCACACACCTCGTCACCCCGGGCTTGACCCGTGGTCCCGCTTCTTCCTGCTGCGTCAAGGCAGCGGGACCCCGGCTCAAGCCTGTCCTGAGCTTCGCCGAAGGGGCCGGGGTGACGGGTGGGGGCTTCCGCCGCCATTCCCTTCAGCCCCAGCTTGACGAACAGCGCCGCATCCCTGTCATCGCCGGCGTTGGCGGCGGTCAGCAGCTTGTCGCCGGTGAAGATCGAATTGGCCCCGGCGAGGAAGCACAAAGCCTGGGTCGATTCCGACATGCTCTCGCGCCCCGCCGACAGCCGCACCATGCTCCGCGGCATGGTGATCCGCGCGACCGCCACCGTCCGCACGAACTCGATGTCGTCGATCTTCGCCAGCGGCGTGTCGGCGAGCATGTCGCCCAGCACCGTGCCCTTGACCGGGACGAGCGCGTTGATCGGCACGCTCTCGGGCGGCTCGGGCATCGCGGCGAGTGCGTGGAGGAAGCCGACGCGATCCTCGCGCGTCTCGCCCATCCCAACGATCCCGCCGCAGCAGGTCTTCATCCCCGCCGCGCGAACATTGTCGAGCGTGTCGAGCCGGTCCGCGAAGGTCCGCGTGGTGATGACGTCGCCGTAGCGTTCGGGCGAGGTGTCGATATTGTGGTTGTAGTAATCGAGCCCCGCCTCGCCGAGCGCCTCGGCCTGGGCGGGGGTGAGCATGCCGAGCGTCATGCAGGTCTCGAGCCCCATCGCGCGCACCCCGCGGATCATCGCCGCGAGCGCGGGAATGTCCTTGTCCTTCGGGTTGCGCCACGCCGCGCCCATGCAGAAGCGGGTCGAGCCGTGGTCCTTCGCCTGCGCCGCCGCCTGGAGGACGGACTGCACATCCATCAGCTTGGTCGCCTTCAGCCCCGTCTCGGCGTGGACCGACTGCGAGCAATAGCCGCAATCCTCCGGACAGCCGCCGGTCTTGATGCTGAGAAGGGTGGAACGCTGCACCGCGACGGGATCGTGGTGCTGGCGGTGAACCTCGGCGGCGCGGAAGACGAGTTCGGTGAAGGGCAGGTCGAAGAGGGCCGCGATATCGGCGCGGGTCCAATGAGCACCGTTCGTGCCGAGCGAAGTCGAGGCATCGTTCACCGCATGTCCCTCGACTTCGCTTGGGACGAACGGATGTGTGGTCACGCTGCTCACTCCGCCGCTTCCGCGATGTCGTCGCCCTGGGGCGGCATGTTGTGGCCGAGGAGGCGGAGCACGTCCTCCGCCGCCTTGATCAGGTTGGTGCCCGGGCCGAAGATCGCCTGCACTCCGGCGTCGTAGAGCGCCTGATAGTCCTGCGCGGGGATCACGCCGCCGGCGATCACCTTAATGTCCGCGCGACCAGCGTCACGAAGGTGGCCGATCAGCTCGGGGATCAGCGTCTTGTGGCCCGCCGCGAGCGATGACGCGCCGACGACATCGACGTCCTTCTCCAGCGCGGTCGCGGCGGCCTCCTGCGGGGTCTGGAACAAGGAGCCCGCGACGACCTCGAAGCCGAGATCGCCGAACATCGACGAGACCAGGTTCGCGCCGCGATCGTGCCCGTCTTGCCCCATCTTGGCGACGAACATGCGGGGCTTGCGGCCGAGCCGACGCTCGGTCGCCGCCACGCCGCGCAGGAGGCGCGCCCAGCGCTCGTCGTCGGTGTAGGCCCCGCCGTAGATCCCCTTCACCGGGGTTGGCGCGGTGCCGTAGCGGCCGAACACCGCCTCCATCGCGCTGCTGATCTCACCGAGCGTCGCGCGAGCGCGGGCGCACTCGACCGCGAGCGCCAGAAGGTTCGTCTTCTCCCACCCGTTCGTGCCGAGCGAAGTCGAGGCACTACCCGGCGCTTGTCCCTCGACTTCGCTTGGGACGAACGGAGTCGAGATGCGCGCACCTTCGGTCAGCGCCGCCAGCGCCGCCTGGCAAGCGGCCTCGTCACGGCCCGCCTTGACCTGCTCGATCCGCCGGATCTGCGCCTCGCGCACCGCGACATTGTCGACGTCGAGGATGTCGATCGCGTCCTCATTGTCCTTGCGGTATTTGTTGACGCCGACGATCACGTCCTCGCCGCGATCGACGCGCGCGGCGCGGGCGGCGCTCGCCTCCTCGATCATCGCCTTGGGCCAGCCGGCGGCGACGGCCTTGGCCATCCCGCCTTCGCGCTCGACGCGCTCGATGATCTCCCACGCGCCGTCGACGAGCTGCTGGGTCAGGCTCTCGACGTAGTAGGAGCCGCCGAGCGGATCGACGACCTTGGTCATCCCGGTCTCTTCCTGGATCACGATCTGCGTGTTGCGCGCGATCCGGGCGGAGAAGTCGGTGGGGAGCGCGATCGCCTCGTCGAGCGCGTTGGTGTGGAGCGACTGGGTGCCGCCCAGCATCGCCGCCATCGCCTCGATCGTGGTGCGCATGACGTTGTTGTACGGGTCCTGCTCGGTCAGCGAGACGCCGCTGGTCTGGCAGTGGGTGCGCAGCATCTTCGATCGCTCGTCCTTCGCGCCCAGGTTCGTCATCACCCGGTGCCACAGCACGCGCGCGGCGCGGAGTTTTGCGATCTCCATGAAGAAGTTCATGCCGATCGCGAAGAAGAAGCTCAGACGCCCGGCGAACTTGTCGATGTCAAGGCCGCTGGCGACGCCGTACTTCACATATTCCATGCCGTCGGCGATGGTGAAGGCCAGTTCCTGGAGCTGCGTCGCCCCCGCCTCCTGCATGTGATAGCCGCTGATCGAGATGCTGTTGAACTTCGGCATCTCGCGCGACGTATAGCCGAAGATGTCCGAGATGATCCGCATCGAGGGTTCGGGCGGGTAGATGTAGGTGTTGCGGACCATGAACTCCTTGAGGATGTCGTTCTGGATGGTCCCGTCGAGCTGCGCGCGGGGCACGCCCTGCTCCTCGCCCGCGACGATGAAGAAGGCGAGGATCGGGATCACCGCGCCGTTCATCGTCATGCTGACCGACATCTGATCGAGCGGGATGCCGTCGAACAGGATCTTCATGTCCTCGACGCTGTCGATCGCGACCCCGGCCTTGCCGACATCGCCGGTGACGCGCGGATGATCGCTGTCGTAGCCGCGGTGGGTAGCGAGATCGAAGGCGACCGAGAGGCCCTTCTGCCCCGCCTTCAGGTTGCGGTGGTAGAAGGCGTTCGATTCCTCGGCGGTCGAGAAGCCGGCGTATTGGCGGATCGTCCAGGGACGACCCGCGTACATCGAGGCGCGGACGCCGCGGGTGAACGGCGCGAAGCCGGGCAAGCCCGGATCGTCGCGCACGTCCTCGGCCGTGTAGAGCGGCTTGACGTCGATCCCCTCCGGCGTGCGCCAAGTGAGGTCCTTGCCCTTGACCTCCTTGGCGGCGGCGGCGGCCCAGGCGTCGAGAGTGGGCGCTCCCGCGGGCGCCGAAGCGCTCGGCTTGGGCGCAGCGCCGGAGTCCTCGCCGGTGTTGGTCTCGATCGTCGGGTCGGTCATGGCGGAATCTACCGTTCGTCCTGAGTAGCCATTGAGCTTGTCGAAATGGCGTATCGAAGGACAGTCGGTCCCATCTCCTTCGATACGGGTCTTCGCTCCGCTCAGCCCCTACTCAGGACGAACGGAACACATGGCCTACATGCCCTTGAACACCGGCTTGCGCTTCTCGAGGAAGCTCAAGCCCCCCTCCTGCGCGTCCTGGGACGCGCCGGCGATCCGCTGGCCCTCGGCCTCGGCGCGGAGCGTCTCGTCGAGCGTGCCGTCGAGCGCGATCATGATGTTGCGGCGCATCGTCGCGAGCGAGACGGTCGGCCCAGCCGCCAGCCGGGTGGCGAGCGCCAGCGCCTCGTCCATCAGCGCGGCGTCGTCGACCGCCTTGTAGATCAGCCCCCAGCTCTCCGCCTGGTCGGCGGAGACACGCTCGCCCAGCATCATCATCTGGGTCGCGCGCGCCTTGCCGATCGTCTTGGTCAGCAGCCAGGTCGAGCCGCCATCGGGGACCAGCCCGATGTTGACGAACGCCTGGAGGAAATAGGCCGATTTGCCGGCGAGGACGAAATCGCCCGCCAACCCCATCGAGCAGCCGACCCCCGCCGCGGGACCGTTGACCGCGGTGACGACCGGGACCGGCAGGCGCAGGATCTGCGACATCAGCGGGTTGTAATGGTTCATCAGCGCATGATGGCTGCCGCCACCCGCGGGACTGGAGGTGCCGCGCGCCTGGAGGTCGGCGCCGGAGCAGAAGGCGCGGCCCGCGCCGGTCAGCAGCACGCAGCGCGCGCCGTCCAGATCGTAGAGCGCGGCGGTCAGGTCGTCGGCAAGCTGGATCGACGCGGCGTTGAGCCGCTCGGGCCGGTTGAGCGTGACGACCAGAACATCGCCCTTCTTCTCGGTCAGGATCGTTTCGTAGTTCGCCATTATCGCTCTCCCTTGTTTCTCAGTGACCGCCTTCGGGCGTTTCCATCAGCTCGACCAGCATCCCACCGAAGGTCTTCGGGTGGACGAAGACGATCGGCGTCCCGTGCGCGCCGGTCCGCGGCTCGCCCAGCACGGTCGCGCCGTTCGCCTTGAGGTGCGCGACCGCTTCGTGGATGTCCGGCACCTCGAAGCAGACATGGTGCTGTCCGCCAGCCGGGTTCTTCTTGAGGAAGCCCGCGATCGGCGACGTCTCGTCATAGGGCTCGATCAGCTCGATCTGGGTGTTGGGCGCGTCGACGAAGCACACCTTCACCCCCTGCGCGGGCAGGTCGAACGGCACGCCGATCTTGTCGGCGCCGAGGAGGAGCCTGTACGTCTCGACAGAGTCCGCGATCGAAGGCGTCGCGACGCCGACATGGTTGAGGCGGCCGAGGGTCATGGTCATTCCTTCGGTAGAGATCGGCGGACGATCGCTGCGCCTTCGATCATGCCCTCGACGCGGGCGAGCCTTCGATCGATGTCAATGACGGCGCTGGTCAGCGACTTGGCGGCGCTCGCCTGCACTTCAAGTTCCTTGTTGAGCGCGTCGATCCGCGTCTGCATGACGACAACATCACGAACGGCCCGCATCGCATCGGAGAATGCGCTCACTTGTGAAGACCCGCCGCGCGAAGCATCGCGTCGATCTCCCGGTTGTTCGCCTGGAGCAGAGCAATCGACCGATCCAGGCTCTCGTGCATCTTTGGAATTGCTTCGCTAGCCTCTGCAACAAGCGCGGACAGCTCGGCCTCCTGCTCGGGCGTGAGGTCGTCTTCTTCCTCCACCTTACGGCGAACATACTCTCCGACCGAAATGCCTCTCGCCGCGGCCCGAGAAGCGATCACGGCCTTGCGGTCCGGCGTCGTAAGAAAGGTCACACGTTCGGTCTGCATCGGAACTCTCCTTCACATCACCTTATAATGTGCAGGTTGACCGGTCACAACGGGATGTTGTCATGCTTCTTCCACGGGTTCTCAAGCGCCTTGCCGCGGAGCTTTCGCAGTCCCAGCGCAATGCGGCGGCGGGTCGAGTGCGGCTGGATCACCTCGTCGATGAAGCCCTTCGACGCCGCGACGAAGGGGTTGGCGAAGCGCGCCTCGTATTCCGCCGTGCGCGCCGCGATCTCCTCCGGGGTCCGGCCGCGGAAGATGATCTCGACCGCGCCCTTCGCGCCCATCACCGCGATCTCCGCCGTCGGCCAGGCGTAGTTGAGGTCGCCGCGCAGGTGCTTCGACGCCATCACGTCATAGGCGCCGCCATAGGCCTTCCTCGTGATGACGGTGATCTTGGGGACGGTCGCCTCGGCATAGGCGAAGAGCAATTTCGCGCCGTGCTTGATGATGCCGTTATGCTCCTGCGCGGTGCCGGGGAGGAAGCCGGGGACGTCCACGAAGGTCACGATCGGGATGTCGAAGGCGTCGCAGAAGCGGACGAAGCGCGCCGCCTTCTTCGACGAGTTGATGTCGAGCACGCCCGCCAGCACCATCGGCTGGTTGGCGACGAACCCGACCGTGCGGCCCTCGACGCGGCCGAAGCCGGTGATGATGTTGCCGGCGTGCGCGGGCTGGGTCTCGAAGAAGTCGCCCTCGTCGACGACCTTCCGGATCAGCTCGTGCATGTCGTAGGGTTGGTTCGCGCTCGGCGGGATCAGCGTGTCGAGGCTCTCCTCCGCGCGGTCCCAGGGGTCGGCGGTCGGGCGCTCGGGGACGGCGGCGCGGTTCGATTCGGGGAGGAAGTCGACGAAGTCGCGGGTCGCGAGCAGCGCCTCGATATCGTCCTCGAAGGCGTTGTCGGCGACGCTGGTCTTGGTGGTGTGGGTGACCGCGCCGCCCAGCGCCTCCTGCGTCACGACCTCGTTGGTCACCGTCTTGACCACGTCGGGGCCGGTGACGAACATGTAGCTCGAATCCTTCACCATGAAGATGAAGTCGGTCATCGCCGGCGAATAGACCGCCCCGCCCGCGCACGGCCCCATGATGAGGCTGATCTGCGGCACCACGCCGCTCGCGAGGACGTTGCGCTGGAACACCTCGGCATAGCCGCCCAGCGAGGCGACCCCCTCCTGGATGCGCGCGCCGCCGCTGTCGTTGAGGCCAATCACCGGCGCGCCGACCTTCATCGCCATGTCCATGATCTTGCAGATCTTCTGCGCATGGCGCTCGGACAGCGAGCCGCCGAAGACGGTGAAGTCCTGGCTGAAGACGAACACCAGCCGGCCGTTGATCGTCCCCGATCCGGTGACGACGCCGTCGCCGGGAAAGACCTGATCGGCCATGCCGAAATCGATGCAATTGTGCTCGACGAACATGTCGAGCTCCTCGAACGAATGCTCGTCGAGGAGGACGTCGAGCCGCTCGCGCGCGGTGAGCTTGCCCTTGGCGTGCTGGGCGTCGATGCGCTTCTGTCCGCCGCCGACACGGGCGGCCTCGCGGCGGCGTTCCAGTTCGGCGATGGTCGACGACATCCGGCTCTCCTGAAGGTCGCGCCTTGTGCGCCGGGCTCACGCGCCACGCAAATGTGAACTTGCGAAGTTGCGAATGGGCGGGATGCGAAGTAATCCTCCCCGTTCACGGGGAGGTGGCAGCCGAAGGCTGACGGAGGGGGCTCTCCACGAGCGATACAGAGGAGGAGAGCCCCCTCCGGCGCTCCGCGCCACCTCCCCGCACGCGGGGAGGATTGAATGCGGCAACGCCTGTACGCCGGTGGCCGACTCCGCGAGCTGCGTCGTGCCGCGGGGCTCGATCAGCGGGCGATGGCGGCGCGGCTGGGCGTGTCTGTCAGCTATCTGTCGCAGCTGGAGACCGGGGCGCGGCCGCTGACGCCGGTGGTGACCGCGGCACTCGCCCGCCACTATCCGGCCGCGCTCGCCGCGATCGAGGGGGCGGGGCCGGCGCAGCGGGCGGCGGCGCTGGCGGAGGCGCTGGCCGATCCCGCCCTCCCCCCGCTCGATCCGCAGGAGGCGGCGCGGCTGGCGGAGGAGCGGCCCGATCTGGCCGACCGCATCGTCGCGATCCAGGTGGCGCGGCGGGCGGCGGAGGAGCGGCTGGCGCTCGCCGAGGAGTCGCTGGCGGCGGGCGCGGGGGCGCAGCTGCCGTGGGAGGCGGTGCGCGACTGGTTCCACGAGGCGGGGAATTACGTCCACGAGCTGGACGAGGCGGCGGAGGCGTTGCCCGACGTGCCGGTCGAGGCGCTGGCGGCGGAGTTCGGCATCCGCGTCGCGACCGATCCCGACGAGAGCGCCCCCCTCGCCCGGTTCGACGGGCGGACGCTGACGCTCAACGCCGCGCTCCCCGTCGAGAGCCGGCGCTTCCTCGCCGCGCACCGGATCGCCGCGACCGCCTTCGCGGAGACGATCGAGGGCGTCGTCGCGGCGGCAGAGCTACCCGGCGGCGAGGCGCGGCGGCTGCTCGCGGTCGGGCTCGCCAATTACGCGGCGGGGGCGCTGCTGATGCCCTATGGCGCGTTCAGGGCGGCGGCGCGCGAGGTGCGGCACGACATCGACCGGCTGGCGCGGCGGTTCGGGGTGAGCTTCGAGCAGGCATGCCACCGGCTGTCGACGCTCCAGCGGCCGGGGGCGGAAGGGGTGCCCTTCTATTTCTGCCGGGTCGACATGGCGGGGAACATCACCAAGCGCCACTCGGCGACGCGGCTGCGGTTCGCGCGGTTCGGAGGCGCGTGCCCGCTGTGGCACGTCCACGAGGCGGTCGCGATCCCCGACCGCATCTTGGTCCAGCACGCCGAGACGCCCGACGGGGTGCGCTACGTCTCGATGGCGAAGGGGCTGGTCAAACCCTCGGGGCGGTTCGACCGGCTCGCGCGGCGCTACGCGGTGGTGCTGGGGTGCGAGGCGACCCACGCGGCGGACTTCGTCTACGCCGACGCGGTCGACCGCGCGGCTCCACCGACGCCGATCGGGATTTCGTGCCGATTGTGCCCGCGGGCCGACTGCGACCAGCGCGCCTTCCCGCCGAGCGACCGCGCGATCCGGGTGGAGCCGGACGTGCGCCGGGTGGTGCCGTATCGGGTGTTGTGAAGGGGGGGGTGGCGATGGGCTAAAGGTCATACCAAGGTTACACTAGGCGCTATACGCGGCGAAGCTCGGAAGGTGCGCGATGTGCGACGCATTTGTCATCTTCCGCACCGATCGGCGAACGGGGGCGCGAGCACGGATCGACGGTGGGAAAGAGCGGGTCCGGGTACAGCGGGATGGTGAGCTGTAGGACAGAGGGTCGGCGGGATCGCGGGCGCGAGCGTGGACAGGAATGCTTGCGGGCGGCGATGGCTCTGGGGGGCGACGCAGGGCCACAGCTGTGATAGCCCTCTGCTATGAATTACTCGCTCTTGGACATTGAGGACTACGACAACGCGCCAGCCGAGCCGCACCGAAAGTTCGCGGCGTTGGAGCAGGCGGCAAGACGCAGAATGAATGAGCTAATGGACAACACCCAGTCGGGCGATTTGTCGACCGAACTGCGCAATCAATACACGACTCTCATGATCGCGGCCGCCAACGCCCTTGACATCCCAGGCGTCAGGTATCCGGATGGCGAATACCGGAACGAATGGGAGGAGTACCAGGCTTTCTCGAAATCGGTGCAGGGTGTCGTCGCACGGATCATGCTCAACCATGAACTGATCGGCGGTGCGCACTCGGTTCAGCTGGCGACGGCAACGAAGGCGAAGATCAAAGGCCAGCTATCCGTGCTTCGTGGCCTCATCGAGAACTCCGATATGCCGGCGAGGCGGCGCAAGAAGCTCATAGGTCAGCTCGACGATTTTGCCGTGGAGCTAAATCGTCCTCGTCTGAGCTATGCGGCTGTAACTGTTGTGGCCACTGTCTTCCTCGCCGGCATGCAAGGCATTACCTCGACGCTGGCGGATGCGCCGAACGCTTATCAAACAGTCGGAACAATTTTAAAGTGGATTGGGCAGGATAAGGAGGCGGAAGAACGTGAGCGCGAACGACTCGGCGCACCCGTGAAGATGTTACCGCCTCCCGCACCAAAGCCTACGCCTCCCGCTCCGCAGCCGTCTTCAGTAGGCGGCTTCGCCGACGATTGGGATGACGACGTGCCGTTCTGAAAGCCGCTCTGATAAATCCTACCTTCGTCACCCCGGCCTTGAGCCGGGGTCCCGCCAACTTCCCACAGAAAAGAAGCGGTGCCCCGGCTCAAGGCCGGAGTGACGGTCGGAGGTAACACTCTCCCCTCACACCTTGACCACCCCCTGGTTGATCAGGCTGCGCGCCGTGTCGACGATCGTCTCCTCCGCCGGGCGCGGAAACCAACCCAACACCTCGCGCGCGTGGGTAGCGGGGGTGGCGCGGGTCTTGCCGAGTTCGCCGACGATCTGTCGGACCACGGGGTCGAACACCGCCACCAGCCGCAGCAGCAGCGCGGGGAGGCGCCGGGTCGGGACCTTGCGCGCCTCCGGGCCGAGCCGGGCGCGCAGCACCTGCGCGACGTCGTACATCGACATGAACGGCCCCGAGGCGATGAAGCGCTCGCCCGCGATCCCCGGCGCGGTCAGCGCGCGGACGTGGAGGTCGGCGACGTCGCGGACATCGACCACGCCGAAGCCGATCGGCGGGATGCCGGGCAGGCTGCCCGAGATCAGCCGCTTGACCACCTCGACCGACGCGGAGAAGTCCGCGCTCAGAATCGGCCCGAGCACCAGCGCCGGGTTGACCGTGACGAACTCCAGCGCGCCGCCCTCGCGCGCCAGCCATTCGCGCGCGGCGCGCTCGGCGACGGTCTTGGAGCGCGGGTAAGGCATGACGCCGGGGTCGTCGAGGTTGGACCAGTCCGCCTCGCCGAACGTGTCGCGACCCTTGTGGCCGTAGGCGATCGCCGCGACCGAGGAGGTCATCACCAGCCGCTCGACCCCGGCGTCGCGCGCGAAGCGGAGCGCCCGCAGCGCGCCGTCGCGCGCGGGGACGATCAGCTCGTCGGCGGTCTTGGCGGCGTTGGCTGGGATCGGCGAGGCGACGTGGACGACGTGGCTGCACCCCGCGGTCGCCTCCGCCCAGCCGGCGTCGTTGGTCAGGTCGGCGGCGAAGAACGTGAGGCTGTCCTGCGGGACGCCGAGGGCCGTGCGCACCTCCGCCTCGCGCGACAGGCTGCGGATGGTGGTGTTGACCTGCCAGCCGTCCCCGACCAGCTGCCGGATGATGAAGCCCGCGATATAGCCGCTGCCCCCGGTCACGAGCACTTGCTTCGTCATTCTTGCCTCTCCGCTGCCGTTAGATCGGTTGTAACGTGAAACTGATCGCTCGCCAAGCTTGCCAATCCTTCGATACGCGCCTTCGACTTCGCTGCGCTCCGCTCAGTCTCTACTCAGGACGAACGGGTGGGGTTACGAGCCGGAGTAGGAGGAGAGTTGCATGGCCGAGCAGCAGGTGTACCCCGTGCCAACCGAATGGGCCGAGCGCGCCCGCATCGACCGGATGGGGTACGAGGCGCTCTATGCCGCCGCCGACCGCGATCCGGACGCCTTCTGGCTGGAGCAGGCGAAGCGGCTCGACTGGGTGACGGCGCCGACCCGCGCGGGAAACTGGTCGTTCGACGAGGCCGACTTCGGCATCCACTGGTTCGAGGACGGCGTGCTCAACGCCAGCGCCAACTGCCTCGACCGGCATCTCGCCGAGCGGGGCGATCAGGTCGCGATCCTCTGGGAGCCGGACGATCCCGCCGGGGAGCCGCGACGCTTCACCTACCGCCAACTCCATGCCGAGGTCTGCCGCTTCGCCAACGTCCTCAAGGCCGAGGGCGTCCGCAAGGGCGACCGGGTGACGATCTATCTGCCGATGATCCCCGAGGCGGCGTTTGCGGTGCTCGCCTGCGCTCGGATCGGGGCGATCCATTCGGTGGTGTTCGGCGGCTTCTCGCCCGAGGCGCTGGCGGGGCGAATCGAGGATTGTGATTCGAAGCTGGTGGTCACGGCGGATTTCGGACGGCGCGGCGGCAAGGCGATCCCGCTCAAGGCCAATGTCGATGCCGCCGCCGAGCGCGCGCCTTCGCTCAAGCGCGTGTTGGTGATCCGCGCGACCGGCGGCGCCCCTTCGACAAGCTCAGGGCAGGCTGTGACGATGGGCGCGCGCGACCTGTGGTATCACGAGGCGGCCGAGAGTGCCTCGACCGACTGCCCGCCCGAGCCGATGGGGGCGGAGGACCCTTTGTTCATCCTCTACACCAGCGGCTCGACGGGGAAGCCCAAGGGGGTGCTCCATTCGACCGGCGGCTATCTGCTATGGGCGAGCCTGACCCACGACTGGTGCTTCGATCCGCGGCCTGGCCCAAACTCGGGCGAGGTCTGGTGGTGCGCCGCCGACATCGGCTGGGTGACCGGGCACACCTACATCCTCTACGGCCCGCTCGCGAACGGCGCGACGACGCTGATGTACGAGGGGCTGCCCAACTGGCCCGACGCCTCGCGGATCTGGCAGGTGGTGGATCGCCACCAGGTCTCGACCGTCTTCACCGCCCCGACCGCCTTGCGCGCGCTGATGAAGGACGGCGACGCCTTCGTCCGCGCGACCGATCGCTCCTCGCTCAAGCTGCTCGGCACGGTCGGCGAGCCGATCAACCCCGAGGCATGGCGCTGGTATCACGAGGTGGTCGGCGAGGGGCGTTGCCCGATCGTCGACACGTGGTGGCAGACCGAGACCGGGGCCGCGCTGATCGCCCCGCTGCCGGGCGCGACCGACCTGAAGCCCGGATCGGCGACCAGGCCGCTGCCGGGCGTCTTCCCGCAGCTGGTGGACGAGACCGGCCAAGTGCTGGAGGGCGCGGCGAGCGGGAACCTGTGCCTGACGCGGAGCTGGCCGGGGCAGATGCGCACCGTCTGGGGCGATCATGCGCGCTTCTTCCAGACGTATTTCACCACCTATCCGGGGAAGTATTTCACCGGCGATGGCTGCCGGCGCGACGAGGACGGCTATTACTGGATCACCGGCCGGGTCGACGACGTCATCAACGTTTCCGGCCACCGGATGGGGACGGCCGAGGTCGAGAGCGCGCTGGTGCTCCACCCTCTCGTCGCCGAGGCGGCGGTGGTCGGATTCCCGCACGACGTGAAGGGACAGGGCATCTACGCCTATGTGACCCTCAACGCGGGCGAGGTGCCCTCCACCGAGCTGGCGACCGAGCTGCGCAACTGGGTGAGGAAGGAGATCGGCCCGATCGCGACGCCGGACGCGATCCAGTTCGCGCCCGGACTGCCCAAGACCCGTTCGGGCAAGATCATGCGTCGCATCCTGCGCAAGATCGCGGAGGGTGACGTGACGTCGCTGGGCGACACGAGCACGCTGGCGGACCCGAGCGTGGTCGAGGATCTGGTCGCGAACCGGGTGGGCTAGAGCGCGTCGAAATCGATCGGGGCGTGGCGGTCGAGGGTGCGGTCGGCCGCGGGCAGCGGGTATTTCAGCCCGGTCGCGCAGTTGAACAGGACCACGCGCTCGTCCTCGTCGACCTCGCCGTCGCGCAAGGCCTGCCGGTAGGCGGCCAGCGTCGCGCCGCCTTCGGGGCAGAGGAGGAGCCCGTCCTTGCGCGCGCAGTCGTCGACCGCCTTGAGGATCGCGGGGTCGCCGACGCCGAGCGCCTTGCCGCCGCTCTCGCGGACCGCGCGCAGGATCAGGAAGTCGCCGACCGCCTTGGGCACGCGGATGCCGGCGGCGACGGTGGCGGCGTCCTCCCAGCGCTCGGCGAACTCGACGCCCTCCTCGAAGGCGCGGACGATCGGCGCACAGCCGCTCGCCTGGACGGCGTACATCCGCGGCCGCTCGGAGCCGATCCAGCCGAGCGCCTCCAGTTCGGCGAACGCCTTCCACATGCCGATCAGCCCGGTGCCGCCGCCGGTGGGGTAGAAGATCGCGTGGGGCAGCCGCCAGCCGAGCTGGGCGGCGAGTTCGAGGCCCATCGTCTTCTTGCCCTCGATCCGGTACGGTTCCTTGAGCGTCGAGAAATCGAACCAGCGGCCCTCCGCCGCACCCTTGCCGACGATCGCGCCGCAATCGTCGATCAGTCCGTTGACCCGGTACACGCGCGCCCCCTGCATGGCGATCTCGCGGACGTTCACCTCGGGGGTGTCGTCGGGGCAGAAGACGATCGTCTCGATGCCGACGCGGCTGGCATAGGCGGCGAGCGCGGCGCCGGCGTTGCCGTTGGTGGGCATGGCGATGCGGGTGACGCCGAGCTCCTTCGCCATCGCCACCGCCATGACCAGCCCGCGCGCCTTGAAGCTGCCGGTCGGCAAGCGCCCCTCGTCCTTGACCAGAACATCGGCGCTGCCGGCCGAACGGGGCACCGGAATCAGCGGCGTCTCGATCTCGCCGAGACTGACGATGTTCTCGGTATGGCGGACCGGGAGGAGTTCGCGCCAGCGCCAGAGATCTGTCCCGCGCGCTTCGAGCGCGTCGCGGGACAGCGCCGCCTTCACCGCGTCGAGGTCGTAGCGAACCAACAGCGGCTTGCCCGCGCGCGACAGGTTGTGGAGCGTGTCGGCCTCGTAGCGCTCGCCGGTCAGCGAGCATTCGAGGCGGGTGACGAAGGTGGGGCGGTCGGCGGTGAGATTGGGAGACATGCGCAGACCTCTACCCGATCCGTTCGTCCTGAGTAGAGACTGAGCGAAGCGAAGGCTCGTATCGAAGGACAGTCCGCCTCCAGTCCTTCGATATGCCACTTCGCTGCGCTCAGCGGCTACTCAGGACGAACGGTAGGTATGGGCTGATGGTCAGGCGCGTCCCCACCACCACACGCCGTCGCGCTCCTCGCGAACCGCCCGGCCCTCGACCACCAGGTGGCGGAGGTGCGCCATGGCCTCGCCGGTGGCCATGCCGATCACCTCCGGGCCGATCGGGCGGCGGAACAGCAGCTTGAAGGCGTCGACCGCGCGGATCGGCGCGATCGCGATCGCCGCCTCCAGCGCGTCCAGACGGTCGCGGTGTTCGTGGTCCAGCGCGTCGAGCCGGGCGTGGAGTCCGTAGAACGGATCGCCGTGGCCGGGGAGGACGAGCAGGTCGTCGGGCAGCGTCTTGAACTTGGCGATCGAGGCGAGCCAGTCGCCGAGGGGATCCTCGTCTGGCTGCGACATGTGGAGCGAGACGTTCGAGCTGATCTTGGGCAGCACCTGATCGCCGGCGATCAGTATGCGGCGGCCCGGATCAAGCAGGCAGGCGTGCTCCGGGCTATGGCCCGCGCCGGTGATCACGCGCCAATCGTGCCCGCCGATCGACAGCGTGTCGCCGTCGCGCAGCCGAGTGTAGGTGATCGGGAAACGCGCGATCATCTTGCCGAAATTGCCCCAGCCCGCGCCCGCGCCGCGGGCGAGTTGCGCCTCGTCCCAGCCGGCGCCGCGCCAGAAGGCGATCTGTTCCTCCGGCACCTCGTCGCGTGCGTCGGAGGACAGCATCCGGACCATCAGCCATTCGGTGCGGGTCATCAGCAGCGGCGCGTCGAACTTGCGACACAGCCAGCCGGCAAGGCCGATGTGATCGGGATGCATGTGCGTTCCGAGCACACGCGACACCGGCCGTCCTGCCAGCGCGCCGTCGAGGATCGTGCGCCACGCCTCCGTCGAACGGGGAGACGCGGTGCCGGTATCGATCGCCAGGACGCCGTGCCCGTCGTCGAGCAGCAGGCCGTTGACGTGCTTGAGCGGCCCCGACATCGGCACGCGCCACCAGCGGATGCCTTCGGCAACCTCGATCAGCTCGCCCGGCTCGGGCGCGCGCGCGCCGAACGGGAAGGTCAGCCCGGCATGGCTGGTCGGCGTCAGACCCTCATCGCCGATGAGGGAGCGGGTGAGCGCGGTCATGCCGCCGCCATGCATCGGCCGGCGGCGGGCGTCACGCAAATTATTGAAGCGATCGGCTTAGCTGGGATGCCGGCCGAACAAGGCCTCTTCGTCGGTCATCACGCCATGCTCGGCGATCTCCGCGTCGCGGGCGGCCTGCTCGCGCTCGGCGCGGAGCTGCTCCAGCAGCGCCTCGCGGTCGCCGTCGAGCCGGGTGTCCGTGACGTTGGGCTCGATCCCCGCCGCCTTCGCCGCCTTGGCGACCGCAGCGTCGAGTTCGCGCTGCGTGGTGAGGCCGAGGGTCACCGGGTCCTTCGGCGTGATGTTGGCGATGTTCCAGTGGCTGCGATCACGGATCGCGGCGATGGTGGTGCGGGTGGTGCCGATCAGATTGCCGATCGCGCCGTCGGTGATCTCGGGATGGTTGCGGATGATCCAGGCGATGCCGTCGGGCTTGTCCTGGCGCTTCGACACCGGGGTGTAGCGCGGGCCCTTGGTGCGACGCACCTGATCGGGACCCTTGATCATCTTCAGCCGATAGGCGGGATCCGCCTGACCCTTGTCGATCTCGTCCTGGGTCAGCTCGTGCGCGCGGACCGGATCGCGACCCGTCAGCTTCGTCGTCGCGGTGTCGTCGGCGATCGCCTGCACTTCGAGGATATGGAGCCCGCAAAAGTCGGCGATCTGGTCGAACGAGAGCGACGTGTTGTCGACCAGCCAGGAAGCGGTCGCATGAGGCATCAACGGCTGGGACACGGGAAGAACTCCGGAGACAAAAAGGGCCGCCCCTCTTCGGAGCGGCCTCGCCATGACGAACGATCTAGTGCGCAGCGCGCGGAAGGGCAAGAACAAGCGCGAACGGACGTTGCGACCACGCCCGCGCGCGCCGATATGACGAGGGTGAACTTCCAGCCCGTGCTTTCGACCGTCGCCGAGACGATCTCGACCGCGATCGCCCCGGTGTTCCTTCTCGCCGGGATCGGATCGTTCCTGAACGTGCTGACCGGCCGGCTGTCCCGCGTCATCGACCGCGCCCGCGCGCTGGAGGATCTGCACCCGACGGCAAGCGGCGGCGCGCGCGACCGTTACGTGCGCGAGCTCCAGTTGCTCGATCGGCGGATGACCGTCATCAACTGGGCGCTGCTGCTCGCGGTGGCGAGCGCGGTCGCGATCTGCGTCGTCGTCGCGCTGCTGTTCGTCGCCGAGCTGCTCCACTTCAGGTTCGGCCGCTACGTCGCCGGGCTGTTCATCTTCGCGATGGCGATGCTGACCCTCGCCTTCGTCGGCTTCATGGTGGAGGTGCGGCTATCGCTTCGCGCCACGCGGATCCGACGCGAACTCATCCAGACGTTCAAGGACCCGGACATTTGACCCTCGCCCTCAAGATCGTCGGCGGCCTGCTGCTGTTCGCCGTCGTCGCCCTCGGCCTGCTGATCACGGTCGTCCCACGCTTCCTCGATCGGATCTATTACGAAGGACCCTCGTCTGATCACTATGACGGCGCCCGCTTCTTCAATCCCGACGGTGACGCCGACACGTTCCGGATGCCGACCGGAGGGGGCGGGCGCGCGAGCTTCTTCTGGCGTTACCTGACCGGGAACGACGGCCGTCCGAAATGGCCCGAGCGCGTGCCGGTGACGCCGGGCAGGCCCGAGCCGCGGGTCGAGGGCGACCGGCTGGTCGCGACCTGGATCGGCCATGCGACCGTCCTAATCCAGACGCAGGGTCTCAACATCCTGACCGACCCGATCTGGAACGACCGCGCGGGGCCGCTCGGCTTCGGGCCGAAGCGCGTGGCCGAGCCGGGGGTCCGCTTCGACGACCTGCCCAAGATCGACCTCGTGCTGGTCAGCCACAACCATTACGACCACCTCGACCAGGCGACGCTCAAGCGGCTGTGGGACCGCGATCGACCCCGCATCCTGACCAGCCTCGGCAACGATGCGGTGATCCGGGGCGCGGGCGCCGACGCGACCGCGCTCGACTGGGGGCAGCGCGCGACGATCAAGCCTGGGGTCGAGGTCGTCGTGACCCGCAATCACCATTGGGGCAGCCGCTGGTTCACCGATCGCAACCGAGCCTTGTGGTCGAGCTTCGTCATCACGCTGCCATCGGGCGGCAACGTCTTCTTCGCGGGCGACACCGGCCTGGGCGACGGCGAGTGGCCGCGCGAGGCCGCGGCGCTTGGCCCGGTGCGCCTGGCGCTCATCCCGATCGGGGCGTTCCGCTTCGCCCATGGCCAGATGGGGGCAGGAAGCCACATCGGGCCGCTGGACGCCGTGAAGGTCTTTGCCCGGCTCGGCGCGGCGCGCGCGGTGCCGATCCACTGGGGGACGTTCCGGCTGAGCTACGAAGGGTACGACACCCCGCCGAAGATGCTCGCGGCGATGCTGCGCTGCTCGGGGGGCGACCCGGCCGCGTTCACCGCAGCGACGTTCGGGCGCGCGATCGAAGTGCCGTCCTATGCACCGCCCGCCGAGGTGGACGAGGCGAAGCTGGCAAAATGTGCGGCGAGTGCCGAGGTGCAGGCGCTGCCGTAGCGGGGACGCCCCCGTGCAGGCGGGAGCCTGGAACGGCGGGCGCATGGCGGGCGGCGCCGGGTCCCCGCCCGCGCGGGGATACCCGCGTTACCGCTGCGGCTGCGGACCCTCGCCCGGAGCGGCCTCGGGCGTCGCCCCGGGCGGCGTCGCGCCGGGCGCCCCGCCGGCACCCGCGCCGCCGCGCATCTGCTGCTGCATCATCTGCTGCATCTGCATCTGGCGGATCGTCGCTTCGGGCAGGAAGTCGATCAGCTCGACGTCGAACTGAAGCGTGGAGTTGGCCGGGATCGGACCCATCGCCTTGTCCTTGTAGCCGAGCTCGGGCTTGATCCAGAACCGGTACTTCGCGCCCTTGCTCATCAGCTTCAGCCCCTCGCCGAAGCCGGGGACGACGCCCGCGACCGGCAGCGGCGTGGGCTGGGTCGACTTGTCGAACACGGTGCCGTCGGTCAGCTTGCCCTCATACTGGACCAGCGCGACGTCGGTGTCGGTCGGGTGCGGCCCCGTTCCCGCCTTCAGCTCCTTGTAGAGCAGCCCGGACGGGGTCGCCTTCATCCCGCTGTTGCCCGCGGCAGCGAGCGCCGCGGCGGCGACCAGCGCGGCGACCAGCCCCGCGATCAGCCATAGCCAATAGGCGCGGCGCACGGGAGCGATCGGAACGGCGGTGACGGTCGACATAAGCGGCCCTTCAGGTGGCCGCCTGCGTCACGGCCGCGAGGAGATCAGGTGGGCGGGAACGGGCGGCGCTTAGCGCGCGCCGTCCCGCTCGGCGCGCTTGCGATCAAGCTTGCGCGAACGACGGATCGCGGCCGCGCGCTCGCGGGCCCGCTTCTCCGACGGCTTCTCGTAATGACGGCGCAGCTTCATCTCGCGATATACACCCTCGCGCTGCAGCTTCTTCTTGAGCGCGCGGAGGGCCTGATCGACGTTGTTGTCGCGAACGATGATTTGCATGTTGTAGAGTGGCTCCGGAGCGAATGGCAAACGCGGCGCGAGCGTAGGCCCGTACCGCGAACGGAGCGCCGGTAGCAGAGGGCCGCTTCCCGCACAAGCCGGTCCTTGACCCCTGTCCTCCCCCGCGTGCCGTGGCGCGCTCGCCACAGCTGTGACGTGCCTCGCGATTGTTGCAGCCGCGCAATCCGCGCGATACGCCACGGGCGCAGCGTCTTGCGCATGTTAGCCGCATCCGAGAGCGATTTGGACCTCGCCACCCGTCTCCTCGTCGTCGACGACGACCCCGGCATCCGCGAACTCACCGCCGAGTTCCTGGCAGGGCACGGCTATGTCGTCGACACCGCCGAGGACGGCGCGGCGATGCGGCGGGCGCTGGCCAAGGAGAGCTATGCGCTGATCGTGCTGGACGTCATGATGCCCGGCGAGGACGGCCTCACCATCCTGCGCTCGCTGGACCGTGCAACCAGCCCCGCGGTCATCATCTTGTCGGTGATCGGTGAGGAGGTCGACCGCATCGTCGGGTTGGAGATGGGCGCGGACGATTACGTCGCCAAGCCCGCCAATCCGCGCGAGCTGCTGGCGCGCATCAGGTCGGTCCTGCGCCGCAAGGACGCCGCGCCCGCCGCCCCGGCCGCGCCCGGCGACCGGACCTATCTGCGCTTCGCCGGCTGGCGGCTCGATCCGATGGCGCGCCAGCTGAACGATCCCGACGATGTCGTGATCAACCTCTCCGACGGCGAGTTCCGGCTGCTCGTCGCGTTCGTCGAACACCCCCGGCGCGTGCTGACCCGCGACCAGTTGCTCGATTGGTCGCGCGGGGCGAACGTCGACTTCTTCGACCGCGCGATCGACGTCCAAGTCAGCCGGCTGCGGCGCAAGCTCCAGCGGCCCGGCAGCAGCGAAGAGCTGATCCGGACGATCCGCAACGAAGGCTATATGTTCACGGCCGACGTCGAGCGGCGCTGACCAGACGGTGGACGCGGCGACCCGAAGCGACGTCAAGCCCTCGAGCATCGTCTGGCCGATCCTGGCGCTGGTGCTGGCGTCGGTGATGGCGGCGACGACCGTCATCTTCGTCGTCACCTTCTCCGGTCCACCGCCGCGCGACCCGCCACGCGGGCTCCAGAGCATCGCGCGCGCGATGCGGGCGGGTGTGCCGCCGGCCGAATCCTGGCCGCCGCTGACGGTGCGCAGCGCCGCGCTGGCGCCGCTGCCGGTGCAGGACCGCGGCTTCCCGATGCGCGACAATCCGGTGATCCGCGGCCAGCTCGCGCGCCTGCTCGGCGCGAAGCTGGAGGACGTGCGCGCGTTCACCAGCCTCCAGCCTCCCGGCATCCCCGATGCGTTCGTCGGTCGGTTCCTGTTCGCGTGGCGGACCGGCGCCGGCTGGCGCGTGGTCGAGAACGCCCGGGCGCCGTGGTTCCTGCGCTGGCACTGGACGACGCTGGCGGCGACGCTCGCGACGCTGCTTGCCCTGGCGCTGCCGACATGGGCGCTCGCCCGTACGATCTCACGCCCGCTGCGCCAGCTCGCCGGCGCCGCCGAACAGGCCCGCGCCGGCGCGGCGCGGCCCGCCTTTCCGACCGGCGGGCCGGCGGAGGTGCGGGCGCTGACCGCCGCGGTCTCCGACATGCACGATCGGCTGATCGAACACGCCGAGTCGCGAACCCGGATGCTGGCGGCGATCGCGCACGATCTCGGCACTCCCCTCGCCCGGCTCGCCTTCTGGGTCGAGCATCTGCCGGAGCGCGCGCGCGACCGCGCCGTCGCGGACATCGACGAGATGCGCGCGATGATCGGCGACGTCCTGGGGTTTGCCCGCGACGAGGCGGGCGCACGCGATGCGACGCTGGTCGAACTCGGCAGCCTGCTCGACAGTCTCGCCGAGGACATGGGCGTCGACGGCGCGGCGGTGACATCGACGCCGGGGCCGCGCGCGGTGGTCCGCGGCGATCCCCGTCAGCTCCGCCGCGCCTTCGCGAACCTGATCGGGAATGCGGTGCGGTACGGCGGCGCGGCGGCGGTCACGTGGCGGGTGGCGGGCGGCGAGGTGCTGGTGCTGATCGAGGACGAAGGCCCCGGCATCGACCCGGCGCTCGCCGACCGACTGTTCGAGCCGTTCGTCCGCGGCGAGGAGTCGCGCAGCCGCGCGACCGGGGGAACGGGCCTCGGGCTCACCATCGTCCGCGCGATCCTGACCCGGCATGCGGGACGGGTGCGGTTGGCGAATCGTGCGGAGCGCGGCGCGGTCGCGACCGTCACATTGCCGCTCGCCCGGGCCTAGCGGCCGACACAAACCGACACATGATCGCCGAACGCCGACATCCGGCGGCGACGTTCCGCCGCCAGAAGGCCGGCAGGGATCGCGGCGTATCGGCGATCCCGCAAGTTGGCGCGGCGTCTCCCTGTCGTCGCGCCGCCCCGGGCGGACTCCCGGCCGCCCGGGGCCCCCTTGTTTGCAAGCGGGCCGCACCCCGCTAACCGCGGCCTATGACCGATCTCGTCCTGTTCGACAGCCTGACCCGCTCGCTTCGCACGTTCGTGCCGATCGACCCTGCGAACGTGCGCGTCTACACCTGCGGGCCGACGGTCTATAACTACCAGCATATCGGCAACATGCGCGCGTTCCTGTTCGCGGACACGCTGACGCGGGTGCTTCGCTGGAAGGGGTTCCCGACGACCCACGTCATCAACATCACCGACGTCGGTCACCTGACCAGCGACGCCGATGCGGGCGACGACAAGATGGAGACCGCCGCCGCGCGCGAGGGCCGTTCGATCTGGGAGATCGCACAGCATTATACCGACGCCTTCAAGCGCGACGTGGCGCGGCTCAACATCGTCGAGCCGACCCGCTGGTCGGTCGCGACCGAGCATATCGCCGAGATGATCGCCTTCGCCGAGCGGATCGCGCCGGCGCACTGCTACGAACTGGCGGACGGACTCTATTTCGACGTCTCGACCGTGTCGGACTACGGCCGGCTCGCCGGGTCGACGGGCGACGAGCGTGAGGCGCGGATCGCGGCGGTCGCGGGCAAGCGCCACCCGCAGGATTTCGCGATTTGGCGCAAGAGCGCGCCGGGCGAGCGGCGGCAGATGGAGTGGGACTCGCCCTGGGGAAGAGGCGCGCCGGGTTGGCACCTCGAATGTTCGGTGATGAGCAAGAAGTATCTCGGCGATCAGTTCGACATCCACACCGGCGGCATCGACCACCGCGAGATCCACCATCCCAACGAGATCGCGCAGAACCAGGCGCATTGCGACTGTGCGGACACCGGCGCGAACTGGTGGATGCACAACAACTTCCTGGTCGAACGCGGCGGGAAGATGAGCAAATCGGCCGGCGAGTTCCTGACGTTGCAGGCGTTGGTCGACCGCGGGTTCCATCCGCTGGCGTACCGGATGATGTGCCTCCAGGCGCATTACCGGAGCGAGCTGGAGTTCTCGTGGGAGAGCTTGCAGGCGGCGAGCGTGCGGTTGAAGCGGACCGTTCAGGCGATCGAGGGGCTTCGCGCGCGAGCCGGTGCGACAGGTGATCCAGGCGGCAGTGCGGCCGCGTTCCCCGAGCGGCTTGGCTGGGCGGTCTGCGATGACCTTAACACAGCGAAGGCCCTCCCTCTGCTCGATGAATTGCTGGCAAACAAGCGCCTTGCACCCGCGGGCCGGCTCGCGGCTTTGTCCGACTTTGACGACGTGCTCGGTCTCGAACTGGCGACGCTGACCCGCGCCGACCTCCGCGTTCGCCCAGCTGCGGCGGTGGTGGACGAGGCCGACGTCGATACCCGGCTCACTGAACGGCTCGAGGCGCGCAAGGCAAAGGACTTCGCCCGCTCGGACGCGATCCGGGACGAGCTGGCGGCCGTCGGGGTCGAGGTGATGGACGGCGATCCGCTCGGATGGGATTGGAAGCCGACGGTTTAGTCCCACCCTCCGTCACCCCGGCCTTGTGCCGGGGTCCACGGGTGTGCCGGGCGGATCGCTTCGGCGCTGAGCCTACTACCCGAACCACGGTGGACCCCGGCACAAGGCTGGGGTGACGAGGGAAGTCTGCCTGCTTAAACCACCCCAATGAAAGCCGTCCTCCCGCCCCTCGCCCGCCCCTTACTTGAGCCGCATCTGCCGCCGGACCTGGACGTGACGTGGTTCGCCTCTCCCGCCGACGCCAAGGCGGCCATCGCCGACGCCGAGATCGCCTGGGTCGACATGAACGAGACTGCCGACGTCCGCGCCACCGTCGCCGCGAGCGGGCGTAACCTCAAATGGCTGTCGACGATCTACGCCGGGCTCGACGCCTTCCCCCTCGACCACCTCCGCGCAAATCATGTCACCGTTACCAACGGGGCCGGGATCAACGCTTATGCCGTCGCCGAATATGCGGTGATGGGCGTGCTCGCCGCCGCCAAGCGCTTCGACGAGGTCGTGCGCGCGCACGACCGGCGCGAGTGGCTCAAGCGGCCCCCGGGGCGAACCGAGCTGTTCGAGACCGCGGCGCTGGTGATCGGCTATGGCGCGATCGGGCGGCTGATCGGCGAGCGGCTGGCGGCGTTCGGGGTCACGGTCACCGGGGTCACGCGGTCGGGCAAGGACGGCACGATCACCCCCGACGGCTGGCGCGCCCGGCTCGGCGAGTTCGACTGGGTGATCCTCGCCGCCCCGTCGACCGGCGAGACCAAGGCGATGATCGGCGCGGCGGAGCTGTCCGCCATGAAGCCGAGCGCCTGGATCGTGAACATCGCACGGGGCGACATGATCGACGACGACGCGCTGGTCGCCGCGCTTATGGCCGGGACGATCGGCGGCGCCTTCCTCGATCCGACCCATCCGGAGCCGCTGCCGCCCGAGCATCCGCTCTGGAGCGCGCCCAACACGATGATCACGATGCACCTGTCCGGGCAGAGCCAGACCAAGATGTTCCCGCGGGCGGCGGCGCTCTTTCTGCGGAACCTGGCGGCGTACCGCGCCGGCGAGCCGATGGCGAACGTAGCCGATCTGGCGGCGGGTTACTGAAGCGGCCGGTCCCGCGTCGTCAGCAGCGGCGGCGCATAGGGGACCGCGGCGCCGGCCGGGATCGCGGCCAGTTCCGCCGCCATCGCCTTGGCCCGGCTCCGCCCGCCCGCATGCGTCCGGCTGCGGAACGGTCCGCCGTCGATCTTCGGCGCCTCCTCCGCCCAGAACCGGATCGCGACCTGAGGATCATAGCCGGCGTTCCTCAGGAGATGGATCGAGAGCAGGTCCGCCTCGTCCTCGGTCCGGCGGATGAGTCGCTGGTTGCGGCCGACCTCGCTCAGCACCCCGCGGTCGACGTGGGCGGCGTCGAGCCGAACGCGATGACGGAGGATGTCATGGGCGAGCTCGTGCGCGACGATCGCCGCGACCTGATCGTCGGAGAACAACGCGAAGAAGCGCACGCCGATCCGCACCACCTGCCCGTCGGCGTCGGCGGTCAGGGCGGGGCCGAGGACCAGCTCGAACCGGGAGGCGCAGCCCGGCGAGGGCGCGATCGTCATCGTCCGCGATCGACCGTCGCGCAGCAGCGTCAGCACCAGCGGCTCGCCGGCGGCTTGCGCCTCGATCATCGACTCGGCGGCGTCGCGGTGCGCGCTCGAGGCGGTCGGCGACTCGCGGGCCGGCAGCGTCACCCCGGCGACCGCAATCAGCGCGTCGTCGGC
Source organism: Sphingomonas sp. SP6 (assembly GCF_058313435.1). Taxonomy (NCBI): domain Bacteria; kingdom Pseudomonadati; phylum Pseudomonadota; class Alphaproteobacteria; order Sphingomonadales; family Sphingomonadaceae; genus Sphingomonas; species Sphingomonas sp. SP6. The sequence continues at coordinate 451,878 of NZ_JBZFLG010000001.1, read as the reverse complement.
GCGAACCCCCGCGCGCTCGGCCGCGCTGCCGGGCACGACCGTCTCGATCCCGATCGGGGCGACGAAGCCGAACGTCGCCCGTGCGGCGGCGCGGTAGGCGGGATCATATTGATCGACCGCGTGGAGCACGAGGCCGGGCGCGGGCGCCACCTTCGGGCAGATCGGCGCGTTGGCCGTTGCCAGCCGGTGCGCGATCGTCGCGAGTCGCGCATCGACGCCCCGCAAGCCCGCGAAGTCGAATGCCGCAGCGAGCAGGGAGGCGAGCATCATGCCGCCCAGCCGAGCGTCCGCGGATCGATCACCGCGTCGATCAGCGCATCGTCGACGGGGACGTGACCGTCGAGCATCAGCACGGCGAGCCCGTGCGCGAGCGACCATGCCTGGAGCGCGGCGACCTGCGCATCGACACCGGGCGGGGCGTAGCGTTCGGCGTTGGCGCGAAGCATCGACTTCGCCTCGTCATCCTCCGGAACGACGACGCCGCCGGACGCATCCGCGGGATGGGCGAAGACCAGGCGGAACAGCGCCGGGTTCCTCAGCGCGAATCGGACGTACGCCGCGCCCGTCGCGCCGAATCCGGCCGCGCCGCCGCCGACCGCCTCGGATGCGGCGCGCTGGTCCGCCGCGAGGGTGCGGAACGCCTCGCCCGCCAGCGCCTTGAGCAGGGCGTCCTTGTCGGGGAAGTGGCGGTACACCGCGGTCGCGCTGACCCCGACCGCGCGGGCCAGCGCACGCAGCGACAGGTCGCCCTCCTCGCGCAGCGCCGTCATCCCCGCCTCGATCAGCGCGGCGCGGAGATCGCCATGATGGTATTTGCTGTCTGCCACCGATCGGCCCTAACGCGACCGAGCGATGTTGACAACGTAAACACGTCGGTTATGTTGACGCCATCAACATGGGAGTCGAGCAATGGCCGATGTCGAAACGCTGATCCGTGCCGTCGTGGGGCGCGGGGTCGAACTGGTGTCGGACTTCAACCGCAAGCGCCTGCCCCAGCCCGAGCAGCCGCATCCGTTCCTGACCGGCATCCATCAGCCGATGACCGGCGAGATGACTCTGGTCGACCTGCCCGTGACCGGAGCGATCCCGCGCGAGCTGGACGGCCGCTACCTGCGGATCGGGCCGAACCCGATCGCGGCCAATCCGGCCGCGCATCACTGGTTCACCGGCGACGGCATGGTCCACGGCGTCGCGCTGAAGGACGGCAAGGCGCTCTGGTATCGAAACCGCTGGATCCGATCGAAGTCGGTCGCCGGCGCGCTCGGCGAGACCCCCGCACCGGGGCCCCGCCACGGCGGGCTCGACACCGTCAACACCAACGTCGTCGACATCGCCGGGCGGACCTGGGCGCTGGTGGAGGCGGGCAGCTACCCGGTCGAACTCGACGAGACGCTCGGCGAGCAGACGTACAACCCCTTCGACGGGACGCTCGAGGGATCGTTCACCGCGCATCCGCACCGCGACCCGTCGACCGGCGAGCACCATGCGATCTGCTACGAAGCGAGCGATCCCGGCACCGTCCGCCACGTCGTCGTCGATGCCGAGGCGCGGGTGATCCGCGAGGAGCCGATCCGTGTCCAGCACGGCCCGTCGATCCACGACTGCGCGATCACTGAGCGTTATGCGGTGATCCTCGACCTGCCCGTCACCTTTTCGATGAAGGCGGTGATCGGCGGACATCCGTTCCCGTACACCTGGAACGCCAGGCACCAGGCGCGGGTCGGGCTGCTGCCGCGAGGCGGGGTCGATGCCGACGTGATCTGGTGCGCGGTCGAGCCGAACTACGTCTTCCACGTCGGCAACGCCTTCGACGCCGATGACGGGCCGGTCTTGATGGACGTCTGCGCCTACGCCTCGATGTTCGACGACGGCCTCCAGGGCCCGAACGGGCGCGCGCTGGGCCTCGAGCGCTGGACGATCGATCCCGTCGCGCGGACGGTCGCGCGCCGGACGATCGACGCCGCACCGCAGGAGTTTCCCCGTCCGGACGAGCGGCGCTTCGCCCAAGCGTACCGCTACCTCTACACGATGGCGCTGCCCGAGACCGAGCAGGACGCCTTCATCGGCGCGACCCGTCTCTACAAGCACGACCTGGAGACGGGAGCCCGCGAGGCGCACGAGTTCGGCGTCGGACGCTATCCCGGCGAGTTCGTGTTCGTCCCGGCACACGAGGCAGCGGGCGAGGACGAGGGCTGGCTCGTCGGACTGGTCGTCGACCTGCCGCACGAGACCACCGATCTGGTCATCCTCGACGCCCGGAGGTTCGCGGAGGCGCCGGTCGCGAGCGTCCGCATCCCCCACCGCGTGCCGCCGGGATTCCACGGCAACTGGATCGGGCGTTAGGCCCGGCCGATGAGCCCGCGGGCGATCGTGTCGGCGACCTCGCTCGCGGGGGCGCCGGTGCGCTCGCTCTCGGCCCAGACCTGCTCGAGCCGGCTGGGGATGCGCCCGATCCGCGCGCGGACCTCCGCCTCGTCGCCCGCGCCCAGATATTCGAGCCCGACATTGATGATCCCGCCCGCGTTGATGACGTAATCGGGCGCATAGAGGATCCCCGCCTCGTGGAGCCGCCGCCCGTCTTCGCGCTCGGCGAGCTGGTTGTTCGCGCCGCCGGCGATCACCTTCGTCCGCAGCGCCGAGATTGACGCCGGCGTCAGCACCGCGCCCAGGGCGTTGGGACTGACGATGTCCGCCTGTGTCGCCAAGATCGTCTCGGCCGGGACGGCGACGCCGCCCAGCTCCGACGCGAGGGCCTCGGCGCGCGCCGCGTCGACGTCGGCGAGCGTCAGCCGCGCGCCGTCCTTCGCCAGCAGCCGCGCGAGCCCGCCGCCGACCGAGCCGACGCCCTGGATGGCGACGTGGACACCCTTCATATCGGTCGCCCCCAGCGCACGCTGCGCCGCAGCCTTTACGCCGAGATAGATCCCGAGCGCGGTGTACGGCCCCGGGTCGCCTCCGGCGGCTCCGCTCGCGACCGGCAGCCCGGAGACGTATTTCGTCTCCTCCGCGATCGTCTTCATCCGTGCCTCGGACATGCCGACGTCCTCCGCGGTGACGTAACGGCCGCCGAGCGACTCGACTGCGCGGCCGAACGCGCGCAGCTGCGCTTCGGTGATCGTCGCGCCCGCTTCCGGCGCGAGCACCACGCCCTTGCCGCCGCCCAGCTCAAGCCCGGCCATCGCGTTCTTGAAGCTCATCCCGCGCGACAGACGCAGCGCATCGGTCACGGCGCGCTGGCTGTCGGCATAGCGCCAGAAGCGGACGCCGCCCGCCGCCGGCCCCAACGTCGTCGAGTGGACCGCGATCACCGCACGCAGGCCGCTCGCGGGATCGGCGAACAGATGAACGCCCTCGTGCGCGTCGAAATCGGGAAGGTCCCAGACGGCCGCCATCGCCGCTCTCCTGCTAGTCAGATTATAACGAGCGCGCGCAATAATCTTCTAGGTCGCGCAACGCCAGCGGAAAGCGTGGAAAAACGGAAGGGATGGGGCGACCGACGGGACTTGAACCCGCAACTTCCGGCATCACAAGCCGGCGCTCTAACCAATTGAACTACGGTCGCCGTGAAGGACGCGCCCGTAGCGAGCAGGAGCGCCGCACGTCAAGCGTCAGAACCGTCCCTCGATCGCCAGCCGCCAGCCGGTCGCGTCCTGGATGAACCCCGCCGCCTGCAACTTCGCCGCGTTCGCCGGATCGCCCGGCGGCAGCGTCAACTCGGCACGGTAGCGCCCGTCCTGCCAGAGTCTGACATTCGCGCCCTCGCCCGGCGCACCGGTCATCGGCAGGAGCAGCGCCTCGCCGTCGCACCGCACCGGACCCGCCATCGCCGAGGGCGTCGGCAGCGCCGAGCCGGTCAGCGTCGCCCGAACTCGCCCTTCCGCCCGGTCGCACGCGCGGTCGACGAAGCGGACGGAGACGTCGGTCAGGTCGAGCGCCGAGATCGGCAGCGGCGCGAGCGCGCGCCCGACCGGGATCGAGGCGTTGGCGCCGTCGAGCCCCGCCGAATGCCGCGACAGCGTCACCGCGCCGGTGAGGCTTGGAGCGCCGGGCGCGGCGCGGCTGGTGAGCCCGATGCGCGCCCGGCCGAGCAGCAGCGGCAGCGGGGCGACGCCCGCCGACATATCCCCCAGCGCGACGTCGCCGAACCGCGCCTCCAGGATCGACCCTTCCCAGAACGTCCCGCCGACCGAACGCGCGGTCAGCCCCTGCTCGGCGAGCCCCGCCCAGCCGAGGACGAGGCGGAGCGGGAGGAAGACGATCAGCGCGACGACCAGCATCGCCAGGAACAGCGCCGTCCGTCCGGTCCGCAATCGCACCCTCATCGACCGCGCCTTCCGAGCGTCAGCTGCGCGGCGACGGTCTGATCGGCGTTCGGCGTGATGGCCGAGGATTCGACGAGGATCCCCGCCTGTTCAAGCGTCGCCAGCCAGGCGAACAGCGCCGGCGCGCGCGCGGTCGCGATCGAGACCTTCACCCGGTCCGGCCCGTCGGCGTCGAGCGTCGCGAGCACAAAGCCCGCCTCCTCGGCCTTGACACGCACCGCATCGGGCAGCGGCGCCTCGACCAGGACGATCCCGGCTCGCTGCGCCTGCTTCACCGCGTCGACCGCGACCAGCGTCCGCCCGAGCCGCTCGACGGCGTCGCGGTGGCGCGATCGTGCGTCGGACAGGCCGTCCCGGACCGGGATCACGATCGCCGCCCAGACGAGCGTCACCGCGGCAAGCGCGAGCATGGCAAGGATCATCCGCTGTTCGCGCAGCGAGCGCGCGGCGTACCAGGCCCGCAGCGAGGTCATGGCGCGCGGACCGTCAGCTCGCCCGACAGCCGGTTGCCGCTGGCCTGGAAGGGCGTCGCCTCGACGGCGAAGCCCGCCGCCTGGATCCGATCCCTGACGGCGTTCGCCTGCGCCTCCCCGTCGGCGGCGATGCCGATCCGCAGGCTGCCGTCGGGATCGAAGGTGACCGCGGTCAGTTCGGTCCCGCCGGTATCGCGGACCGCCGCGAACACCGTCGCCAGCGTCCGGCTGAACCCCTGCCCCGGCCCGCGCAGCCGCGCCAGCCGCTCGCCGAGCAGCCGGTCGGGATCACCCTCCCCGCTCCCGCGGGGCAGGCCGGTCCGCGCGATCGCGTCCGCGCGCGACGCGGCGGCGCTGGCGCCCAAGTCATATTTGGCGATCTTGACCAGATCGATCAGCAGCGTGACCGCGAGCACCGCGCCGCCGAGCACCGCGAGCCGCCGCACCAGCGCCCAGTCGACGCCGCGACGTCGCCGGCGCGCGAAGGCCCCTTGCCGGAGGTCCAGCGAGGGCGCGACCGCCGCCGCGACGATCGCCTCCTCCAGCGCGGAGCGGTCCAGCGTCTCCGGCGTCGCACCGCCGGTGACGAGCGCGGTCAGCCGCACCTCGTCGGCGAACCCGCTGGTCGCGCCGCGCACCGCCGCGCCGTTGCCGAAGTCGGCGCGAACGAATCCCTCGCCCGGGCGCGGCAACAGCATCGGCGCCGGGACGATCGCAGCGGGATCGACACCGGCCTCGGCCAGCAGCGCCAGCCAGCGCGCCATCGCGGCGTTGGCGACGACCCCGACCGGGCGATCCGGCACATCGGGCTCGCGCCCGACCGCGACGTGAAGCTCGCTCGCGGGCGCCGCGCTGGCCTCCGCCACCAGCAGCCGCGCCGCGGCGACCGCCTGCGCGGGCGAGCGATCGGGCAGTTCGGCCCAATGGAGCGTCACCGCATCGGCAGGAGCGATGGCGGTAACCCGCTCGTCCGGCGCGATCGCGGGCAGCCCCTCCCCGCGCGCCGCCACTCCCGCCTCGCCGACGCGCAGCCAGCGCCACGGCTCGGCCTCGTCGCGGGGCAGGAACAGGAGGGTGGTCATGACGCATCCCCCCATTGCCGGGAAACGAGCTGCGCGGGAAGCTGCGAGGCGTCGACGAGCGCATGTTCCTCCAGCGTCGCGCCCCCCAGCCTTACGTCGATGCGCAGCGCGAACCACGCGCTCGTCACGGCCAGCCCGCCGGGCGCTCCGTCGGTCTCCCCCGCCGGCGAGGTCTGGGCGAGGAACGCCTGGGGACTGTCGTATCCCAACTCCGGGCGGCGGAGGATCGCGGCGCGGATCGCGCTCAAGCCGGCGCCTTGGGGCATCAGCATCGCCACCAGCGGCGCCTGCTCGGGCGAGAGCGTGTTGACGTTGATCGAGACGGCCTTCGCGGCGGGGAGCGCGCAGACCCATGGCCGAAGCGCCGCATAGACCTCCGGCGTCACTCTGGTCACCGCGCGCAACTCGCTCGCATCGGCCATCAGCGTGCCGGCGGTGCGATAGCCCTGGTAATTGGCGTCCTCCGCCCCACCGGGCAGCGGCGACTGGTCGGTGTCGATCCAGTCGGCCGCGGCGGCGGCGATCGCCTGCGGATCGCCGGGGGCACCGACCAGCCGGATCAGCTGCGCGAACTGCGTGAGCGCGGGGGTATAGGCCGTCCAGTCGCTGTCGCCGGTCCGCACCACCAGGCTATTGAGGTTGAAGCAATTTCCGCCGTCGGTGATCCGCGCGGTCGCGAACCCGCCCGGGACGGGCAGCGCATAGGGCCTGTCGTACCAGCCGCCGACCAGCGCCACCCGGTCGGCGCTGCGCGACAGGAGCGAAGTGATCCGGGTGGTCGCCAGCGTCTCGGCGGCGAAGGCGAGCCCGCGCGCCTGATCGAGCGTGGCGGCGTTCCCCGCCAGTCGGGTCGACACCCGCAACCGCTCGAGCGCGGTTGCGGCGAGGACGGCGATGATCGCCACCAGCAAGAGGACGGTCAGCAGCGCCGCGCCGCGTTCACTGCGCACCGGCGGCCTCGGAGCGATAGCCCTCGCCGACGTAGAAGAGCAGGCGGAACCGGACCCCGTCGTCGCGCACGAGGGTGAACTCGACGGCCTGCGGCAACGGCACGTCCGCGCTCCCCTGCCAGGCGTCGGTCCACGTGCCCGCGACCCGATAGCGGAAGCCGATTGTGCGGACGTGATCGACGATCCCGGCGGGGTCGAGCGGGGCTGCGCCGTCGAGCATCGGCCAACCCTGCCGGACGACAGCACCGTTCTCCAGCCGCCACTGCGCCTTCTGGACGCTCGCTCTCGCCGCGCCGTCGAAATTGGCCCAGCCGCCGCGCACCAGCGTCATCGCCTGCGGCTCGCCGACGAAGGCCGGGCGCAACGTCCCTCGCTCGTCGCGCGCTGGCCGGTCCTGCGCCTGCGCGAGATCGGCCGCGAGCGCGGCGTTCAGACGGGCGATCGCGGAGACCTGATCGAGCTTGGCGTCGGTCGCCCCCTGCGCGCGGACGCTGAACGAGAGGATCGCCACGCCCGCCGCGGCGATCATCCCGAAGATCATCAGCGCGATCATCACTTCGATCAGCGTGAAGCCGCGTTCGGTCGAATGGGTCATGTTGGTGACGGCGTGGGCGCCGGCGTCGGTGCCGGGCGTGGCGGCGGGCGGACCATCGTCAGCTTGCCGAGGACACGCCCGTCCTGAGCGGCCACCGCGACATCGATCCGGAGCACCTGCCCGTCACCGATCGCGCGCACCTCCCGCGTCCAGCGCCAGCTCCGGCCGCCATTCTCCTCGACGCCCTCGACACGACCTGCGGCGGGCGGGCGCGCGTCGGTCATCGCCTCGACCGCGACGTTGCGCGCGACGACCTGCGCCAGCGTCGCCGAGTCGACGAAGCCGACCCCGCGCAGCGTCGCGCCCTCCAGCCGCACCAGCGCCAGCGCGGCGAGCGCGAAGACGGCGAGCGCGACCATGATCTCGATGAGGGTGAAGCCCGTCCGTTCGTGCCGAACGAAGTCGAGGCACCGTGGCGACGCGGACCTGTCCCTCGACGTCGCTCGGGACGAACGGACGCTATTCGACATGCGCGCGCCCATCCGCCTCGACGGTTGCAGTCGCGCTCGCCCGGTCGCGGGTCAGCGTCACCGTCAGCGGGCGATCGGCGAGTCCGGTCGGATCGAACACGATCCGCTGGCGGAGGCCGCCGATTGCGGCGCGTGTGCCGTCGCGCCAGCGCTCGAGGCGGAACGGCTTGTCGGAAAGCGGCGTCCAGACGCCGCCGGTGCGCCGGTCGAAGCCGTAGCCGCCCGCGGTGACCCACAGGCTGACCGGCGCACCTTCCACGACGGCAACGTCGCGCACGGCCTTGGCGCGGGTGGCGAACTTCGCCGCCTCGTCGAACACGCGGCCCTTGGGATCGGGCATCGCCAGCACCGCGGCTGCCGACGCGAGCGCGATGACGGTGATGACGACCATCAGCTCGACCAAGGTGAAGCCGTGTTCGGCGGAACGCCTCACAAAGGGGGTGAAGCCGTGTTCGGCGGAACGCCTCACAAAGGGGGTGAAGCCGTGTTCGGCGGAACGCCTCACAAAGGGGGTGAAGCCGTGTTCGGCGGAACGCCTCACCAGGGGCGTGAAGCCCTTACTGCCAGGAGCCGATGTCGGCATCGACCCCCTCGCCCCCGTCCTTGCCGTCGCGGCCGAGCGTCCAGATGTCCGCCTCGCCGTGGCGGCCCGGCGCGGCGTAGAGGTAGGGCCGGTTCCACGGATCGTCGGGCAGTTTCTTGATGTAGCCGCCACGCTGATATTGGGCGGCGTTGACGCCCGGCGGCGCGCTGACCAGCGCGTTCAGCCCCTGCGTGGTCGTCGGGTAGGTGCCGAACTGAAGCTTGTACATCTCCAGCCCGCTTTCGATCGTGGCGATATCGGCCTTCGCCTTCTGAATGCGCGCGGTGTCGCCGCTCGGCAGGACGTTGAGCGCGACGATCGTGGCGAGCAGGCCGATGATGACGATCACCACCATCAGCTCCACGAGCGTGAAGCCGTTCCGGCGCTTCTTCTGTACCTTACGCATAGAACCTCATTGCCCCGCCAGCGTGTTGAGCTGGAGGATGGGAAGCAGGATCGATAGCACGATCGTCGCCACGACGCCGCCCATGACGACGATGATCGCGGGTTCGAGCAGCGACAGCGCGGTCGCCGTGAATCGGTCGAACTCGCGCTCCAGGTAATCGGCGGCGCGTTCGAGCATCTCGTCGAGCCGCCCCGCCGTCTCGCCGCTCGCGGTCAGATACGTCAGCAGCGGCGGGAACACGCCCGCGCGGCGCATCGCGGCGGAAAGCGATCCGCCGCCGCGCACCGCATCGACGATCTCGTCGGAGGCGAGGCGGAGGCGGCGGTTGTGGATCGTACCCGCCGTCAGGCTCAGCCCTTCGAGCAAGGGCAGTCGGCTCGCGACCATCGTCGACAGCGTGCGCGCCATCCGGGCGGCGTGGAGATCGCGGAGCAAACGGCCGAGCAAGGGTACGCGGAGCAGCCACGAGTCGAACGACAGGCGGATCGGCGGCTGGCGCAGCGCAGCCCAGAAGCCGACGCCGATGAGCGCGACGCCCAGGATCAGCGCCCACCAATAGCCGACGAGGAAGGCCGACACCCCCATCACCAGCCGCGTCAGGAACGGCAGCTGCTGCCCGACCGTGTCGAACTGCTCGACGACCTGCGGCACGACGAAGGTCATCAGCGCCAGCACCACGCCTAACGCGACGACCGCAAGGATCGTGGGGTAAGCGAGCGCCGTCAGCAGCTTGCCGCGGATTTCCGCCTGACGTTCGAGGAGGACGGACAGCCGATCGAGGATCGTCGGCAGCGAGCCGGAGCTCTCGCCCGCCGCCACCATCGCGCGGAACAGCGGCGGGAAACTCTTCGGCTCGCGCGCCATCGCGTCGGCGAGACGGCGGCCCTCGACCACGCCCGCGTGGACCGCCGCAACGATCTCGCGGACGCTTTCCTGCTCGGTCTGGCGGGTGATGGTGCGAAGCGACTCCTCGAGCGGCGAGACGCTGTTGAGGGTGGCGAGCTGGCGGGTGAAGAGCGTCAGCTGCTTGCCCGACATCTTCGCGCGGCCGAGCTGGAGCGAGAACAGCGGTCTGGCGCGCTGCTCCGGCGCGGACCCCGCCTCGATCCGGACGACGTAGAGGCGACGACGGTCGAGCGCGCTGCGAGCGGCTTCGAGCGAGGCGGCGGCGACGTGCCCGCGCGTTTCCTGCCCGCGGGTGTCGATGGCGAGATAGTCGAAGTCAGGCATCGCTCGCTTCGAGCGGGACGATCTCGGCGGTATCCGCCCGCGACACCCGCACCGCCTCCTCGGCGGTGGTCACCCCCTGATCGACCAGCCGCCGCGCCGCCTGCGCGAGCCGATCGCCGCGCTGGAAGGCATAGTCGGCGATGGCGTCCTCGTCCGCGCCCTCGTTGATCATCCGGCGGACGCGGTCATCGACGCGGATCGCCTCGAACACGCCGACGCGGCCCTTGAAGCCGGTGCGCGAACACTCCTCGCAGCCCACCGCCTCGTACACCGTCGCGTCGGGCGACACGCCGAGCAACGTCGCCACCGTCCCCTCGGCGCGGACCGGGCGGCGGCAGGTCGGGCACAGCCGCCGGACCAGCCGCTGGGCGATCACCGCGCGCAGCGTCGAGGCGAGCAGGAACGGCTCGACCTTCATGTCGCGCATCCGGGTGATCGCGCCCGCGGCGTCGTTGGTGTGGACGGTCGAGAGAACGAGATGGCCGGTGAGCGACGCCTGGACCGCGATCTCGGCGGTCTCGCGGTCGCGGATCTCGCCCACCATCACGACATCGGGGTCCTGCCGCAGGATCGCACGCAAGCCGGCGGCGAAGGTCAACCCAACCTTGGGATTGACCTGCGTCTGCCCAATGCCGTCCACCGCATATTCCACCGGGTCCTCCACCGTGAGGACGTTACGGGTGCCGTCGTTCAAAAGACGCAGCGCGGCGTAGAGCGAGGTCGTCTTGCCGCTGCCGGTCGGGCCGGTGACGAGGACGATGCCGTTGGGCTCGGCGATCGCGCCCCTCAGCAGCGCGAACATCGCCGGGTCCATCCCCAGCGCGTCGAGGTCGATCCCGGCATTCTCCTTGTCGAGGATACGGAGCACCACCCGCTCGCCCGCGCGGCTCGGCAGGGTCGAGACGCGGACGTCGAGCAATTTGCCGCCGAGCGTCAGCCCCATCCGCCCGTCCTGCGGCACCCGCCGCTCGGCGATGTCGAGCCGCGCCATCACCTTGATGCGGCTGACCACGACCTGAGCGACATGCGGCGGCATCCTGAGCGTCTCGCGCAGCACGCCGTCGATCCGCATCCGCACGACGAGCCCGGTCTCATAGGGCTCGACGTGGATGTCGGAGACCCCGTTCCGCGCCGCGTCGGCGATGACGCCGTTGATGAGGCGGATGGCGGGCGCGTCGTCGGCGGTGTCGAGCAGGTCCTCGGCGGTGGGGATGCCGTCGGCGAGCAGGTCGAGCTCGCCCATCCCGACCGCGGCGAGCGCATTGGCCTGCCCGTCCATCGCATAGGCGTCGCCGAGCAGGCGGTCGAACGCGGGCGCGGCGACGACCTCGACGTCGAACGGGCGGCCGACGACACGCCGGACCTCGAGCAGCGCCTTGGGGTCCGCGCCCTCGCGGAGCGCGACGCGGAGTTCCGGGCCGCCTATGTCGAGGACGACGCCGAACCTGCGGGCGAAGGCGTAGGGGAGTGGCGCGGGGAGCGCCGCCGTCAGAACCCCCTCGTCATTCCCGCGCAGAGGCGGATCCATGCTGGCTGGCGTCTCGACTCCATGCGACGTCAGTGCCTCTCGAGCCCCGCCCTCGCGGGGATGACGGATGGGAAGCGGCGTCACCGCTTCTTGACCCTGACCGTCGACTGGGAGTTCCGCACGACCGGCACGTTCACCCTCGGGTCCTCGATGTTGCCCGGCACCGGCGCCGACGGGATCGGGGCGGCGGCGCCCAGATAATCGCGGACCAGCTCGTCGATCGACGGCTCGCGGGTCGGGTCCTGCAAACCCTGCTGAAGGCGGAGATAGCCGTAGCGCTGCTCGGTCACGCGCCTACTGTCCTCGGGCGTACGCAGGATCGTCGGGCGAATGAACACCATCAGGTTGGTCTTCGCGCGTGTCTTTGCCTTGGAGCGGAACAGCTGGCCGAGCGCGGGGATGTCGCCCAGCAGCGGGATTTTCTCGATCGTCCGCCGCTCGTTGTCGTCGAGCAGGCCGCCGATCACCGCGATCTGGCCGTCGTCGACGGTCAGCGTCGTCTCGACCTCGCGCTTGTTGAGGATCAGATCCGAATTGTCGTTCGACACCGGCCCCGCGATGGAGCTGACCTGCTGGTGGAGGAACAGCTTGATCGCGCCGCTCGAATTGACCTGCGGGCGCACCTCCAGCTCGATCCCGACATTCTCGCGCTGGACCGTCCGGAACGCATTGTCGAAATTCTGGCTGAGTGCCTGGCCCGTCGTGATCGGGATTTCCTGACCGACGAGGATGCGCGCGACCTGATTGTCGAGCGTGATGACGTGCGGGGCCTGGAGCAGGTTCGAATTGGTGTCGCTCTTCACCGCGTTGATGATGCCGCCGAAGATCGTCGACCCGCTCTGCCCGCCCGCGCCGAAGATGCCGCCGCCTGCACCCAGGATCGAGTTCGCGGCCTGCTGCGCGAGGCTGTCCGACAGCGTCGAATTGGTGCTGGTGGTGACGGTGGAGCCGTTGATCGTCGTCGTCGTCGCGTTGAGCTGACGCGCGGCGATCGCGCCGGCGATCGTCAGCAGATTGGGCGCGGAGTTGGTGAAGCTGGTCGCGCCGAACGCCCCGCCCGAAAGATCGCCGAGCAGGAACTGGAAGCCGAGCCGGTCGACCGTCGTATCGGAGACCTCGGCGACGATCGCCTCGACGAGCACCTGCGCGCGGCGGGTGTCGAGCTGGCGGACGACTTCCGACAATTGCCGCTGGATGTCGGCGGGGGCGGCGATGATGATCGCGTTCGCCCCGGCGAAGCGCGTGACGACCGCGGCGGTGCGTCCGCCCTGCGTGGTCAGCGCCGCCTGGGTCGGCGCGCCGCCGGGGGCCGCGGCCTGCTGCTGCTGCTGGCCGGCGGTCGACGCCGACACGCTCGGCTGCGGCGTCGATCCGCCGCTCGCGGACGACCCCGAGTTGGGGAAGCCGGAGGTCGACAGCGTCGACTGCGGCACCTGGTCCGGCGTTTGGCCGACGAGCTGCTGGAGCACGGGGAGCAGCTGCGCCGCGTCGGCGTTCTCGAGGAACACGACCTTGATCTCGGTCCCGCTCTTGGCCTTCTGGTCGAGGTCGAGCGCGATCGCGGCGAGGCGTGAGACGGTCGCGGCGTCGCCGCGGATCGCGATGGCGTTGGCCGAATCGATCGCCACCACGGTCGCGGTCGGACCGCCGCCGGCGCCGCCCTGCCCCGGCTGTCCGCCGCCGCCGCCGATCAGCGCCTGGAGCGCGGTCGCGATCTCCTTGGCGCTGGCGTTCTTCAGACTGATGACGCGCGCCGAGGCGGTGTCGCTGTCGATCCGGCGCAGCACCTCACGTATGCGGCGGATGTTGTCGGCGAAGTCGACCACCACCAGACTGTTGCCGCCGCGATTGGCGGTGACCGAGCCGGTCGCGCTGACCAAAGGCCGCACCGTGTCGACCGCGGAGGCGGCGTCGATCGAGCGGAGCCGCACGATCTCGGTCACCAGGCTGTTGCGGTTCGCGCCCGCAGAGCCGATCCGGCTCGGCGCCTGTGCGGCATTCTCGATCGGCTGGACGCGCAGCACGCCGTTGGTGCTGGGCACCGCCACCAGACCGTTGGCACGCAGCGTCGAGAGGAACACCTCGAAATATTCGGAGCGGCTGAGCGGCCGGTCGGTGACGACCGTCACCTTGCCCTGCACCCGGCTGTCGATAATGAAGGTGCGGCCGGTGACCTTGGCGGCGTCGGCGATAAAGGCGCGGATGTCGGCGTCGCGGACGTTGAGCGTGGTCTGGCCGGCGGCGGGAGCCGATGCGGCGAGCGCCAGCGCGAGGGCCAGGCGCTTCACGGACGCGCTCCCGGCGGGGCGAGCTGGACCGAAAGCGGCAGCGTTTCCTGCCCCCGTTCGACCGTCAGCGGCACCGAACCGCCGCGCGGGAAATCGCGGGCGATCCGCTGGAGGTCGCCCTGGCCCGTGACCGGCCGCCCGGAGAGCGAGATGACGACGTCGCCGTCGCGCAGCCCGGCGGCGCGAAACGCCTCGCCCGAGCCTTGCGGGCGAACGGCAAGCCCGCTGATCCGGCCGCCGTCGATCCGAGGGACGACGCCGATCTGGGTCGCGAACTGCTCGGCCGTGATGCCGCCCGGCCCGGTTGGGGTCGCTGCCGCCGCGCCGAGGATCGGCGCCGACGGCGTGCGGTCCGACTGGGAAACGAACAGGTCCTCGGGGATGCCGCCGCGCGTGATCGTGACATGATCGAAGGCGACCGCGGTCAGCGCGACGCCGGGCGCGATCTCCTCCCCGACCGAGACGCTCTTCTGCACCCCGTCGGCCCCCGCGAGGATCGCGGAGCCGCGCCCGGAGGCCTCGTCCACCCGGACGCCGAACAGCTTGACGTTGAGCGAGGTCACAGCGCGCGGGGCCTGATCGCCGCTGATTCGGAAGAAGGCATCGAAATCGCGCAGCACCGCCGCCGGATCGGCAGGGATCGCGGGCTCGGCCGCGCGCCAGTCGCCGAGCGGAGCGACCGGGGTCGCGATCGTCCACGTCAGCCGCGCGCATTGCACCGCCAGCAACGCCAGAAGCAGGAGTTCGGCGGTCGAATAGACGTTCACGACCGGCAGCCGCCGAAGGATCGCCCGCGTGCGGGCGTCGAGGTTCAATCGCATCCGGTCCTTGCCCGCACTCGTCTAGCGCGCCGTCCTACACCCGGATGCCGCGGCAGAGGAAGCGATTGTGCTGCTCCGTACGCCAACTGGCACGCAGCCGCATTCGGTGGCAGGTTCGCGGCATGACCGACACGCTCGCTCTGCTGGGCTCCGGCCTCGACGCCGCCCCGATCGCCGCACGCCTGTCCGCCCAGCCCGGCGTCCAGCGAGTGCCGAGCCCCAAGCTGACGTTGTTCCTCAAGCGCGGATTCCTGTCGCCCGAACTCTGCGCCGAACTGGTCGAGCAGATCGACGCGCAGCGGCGGCCGTCGACGGTGTCGGACTTCAACGGCGACGCCGGCTACCGGACCAGCGAGACCTGCGACCTCGACCGCGCGCTCCCTGCGGTGCTCGAGGTCGAGCGCCGGATCGCCGACGCCACCGGGCTGTCACCCGAGTTCGGCGAGCCGATCCAAGGGCAGCGCTATGCCGTCGGACAGGAGTTCAAGCAGCACACCGACTATTTCGAACCGAACGGCGTCGACTATCAGCGCTATTGCGGCGTCGCGGGCAATCGTACCTGGACCGCGATGATCTACCTCAACGAGCCGGAGGCCGGCGGGGCGACACGGTTCAAGGCGATCGACAAGATCGTCCAGCCGGAAACGGGCAAGCTCGTCTGCTGGAGCAATCGGCGCGCCGACGGCTCGCTCAATCCCGCGACGCTCCATGCCGGAATGCCGGTGAGGAAGGGCGTGAAATACGTCGTCACCAAGTGGTTCCGGGAGAAGCCATGGGGGTGATTGCCGCCGAGTCGCGCATGATTTACAACACGGTAACCATCACACGGCGGGGGTAATGCCGGTCGAACCCTGGTTCATCGTCGCGGTCGGCGCGAGTTTGCTCGGCTATGTGATCTACCTCGCCGGGCTCAAGGAACGGCTGGTCGAGCCCAACCGCGCGTCCTGGCTGATCTGGGGCAGCGCGACCGGGATCGAGGCGGTGACCTATGCCGCGGTCAACCCCGGCACGCCGCAGGCGATCGTCTTCCTGCTGTCCGCCGCCGCCAGTCTCGTGGTGGCGCTGGCGTTGTGGCGGCGTTCGCGCTGGAGCCGGCCCGATGCGACCGAGGCGCTGTGCATGGCGGCGAGCCTTGCCGCGATCGTGCTGTGGCTCGCCTTTCGCGAGGCGTTCTGGGCGCATATGCTGGTGGTCGCCGCGGTGCCCGTCAGCTTCTGGCCGACATGGCGCAGCGTCGTCGCCGACCGCGCGCGCGAACGCTCGCCGGCCTGGGGGCTGTGGAGCGTCGGCGATCTCGCGACGCTGCTGGTGGCGACGCGCACCGGATCGCAGGACGTCGGCGAATACGCCTATGTCGTGGTCGAGCTGCTGTGCCACGCCAGCGTCTGGTTTCTGATCGGGCTGCCGACGATCAACCCGCTGCGCTCGTTCGGCGTCCGTGACGGGCGACTTCGCGTGCTCGACGCTTATGCCCCCGCCAACCCGTTCGCGGTCGGCGAGACCCACCTTGGGCGGGCGGTGTTCGCGGTGGCGGGATTTGCGGAAGGCGAGGTGATCCTGCGCTTCGCAGGCCCGCGGATCGCCGCTGCGAAGCTGCCGCGCAAGGTGCTGGGCCGGGCTGACCGCTATCTCCAGGTCGCGCGCGACGCCTATCTCGGGCCGTCGGGCGGGGTCGACGACCTCATCAATCACAGTTGCGCGCCCAATGCGGGAGTGCGCTTCCTCACCGACGACGTGTTCCTGATCGCGCTCAGGGGCATCGCGCCGGGCGAGGAGATCGCCTGGGACTATTCGACGACGCTCGCCGACCCGAGCTGGGCGATGGGCTGTGCGTGCGGCGCCGCGGAGTGCCGAGGCACGGTGCGGGCGTTCGCGACGCTGCCCGCGGAGCGGCGCGACTGGTACCTCGCGAGGAACCTGGTCGCGCCATATCTGCGCGAAGGGCTCAGCCTGGCCGAACCGGTCGTGCGTGCAGTGGAGCGTTAGTCTCCGCCGCCGCGCCGCCTCAAAGCATGCCGAGCGCCTGCATATAGGTCTCGAGGATGCTCTCCTCCTCCTGATATTCTTCCTTCTTCTTCTTTCGGATGGCCATGATCTTCTTCATCGCCTTGGGATCGTAGCCCCGGCCCTTGGCTTCGGCGAAGACGTCCTTGATGTCGTCCATCAACCCCTTCTTCTCCTCCTCAAGCCGCTCGGCGCGCTCGATCAGGAGCCGGAGCTCGTCCGCTGCGACGTGCCCGCCGCCCATGCCTTCGCCACGTTCTTCAGCCATCGTCCATCCCCATCGAATGCGCCGCCCGCTCCCGCGCGCACGTCGCGCGGGAGGGGGCGAAGGTTAACCCTGTCGGGTGCGGCGGACGCCTCTATGGGACGCGCCGCCCGCGAGCAATCCTATTCGCCGGGCGGCGTCGCCACCACGCCGCGGTGCATGACGAACGCGACATGCTCCAGCCGGGTCACGTCCTGGAGCGGCGATCCGTCGACCGCGATGATGTCCGCGGTCTTGCCCGGCGCGAGCGTGCCGATGTCGTCGCGGCCCAACAGGTCGGCGGCGGCGACGGTCGCGGTGCGGATCGCCTGGGCCGGCGTCATGCCGAGGTCGACGAGGTACGGGAACTCGGTCGCATTGTCGCCGTGCTTGGAGACACCGGTGTCGGTCCCGAACGCGAACTTCACGCCGGCGCGATACGCGCGCCGGTGCGACTCGTGCATCGCGGCGGCGGCGGCCTCGGCCTTGGGAATCGTCGCCGGCGGCAGCGCGCCCGAACGCGCCTGCGCGAGCGCCGCGACGGGCGCGATCTCGGTCGGAACCAGATAGGCGCCGTGGACCTTGAACAGCCGGATCGCCTCGTCGTCGAGGTAGCTGCCGTGTTCGATCGAATCGACGCCCGCCTCCAGCGCCGCCTTGGTGCCGTCGGCGGCGTGGCTGTGCGCGGCGACCTTGCGGCCGAGCGCGTGGGCGGTGTCGACGATCGCCTTCATCTCTTCCGGCGTCATCGCCCGGCCGAGCCCGCCCGACACGTTGGAGAGCACGCCCCCGGTCGCGGCGAACTTGATGACCTTCGCGCCCAGTCCGACTTCGGCGCGGACCGCGCGGCGGCAGTCGTCGGGGCCGTCGCAGACGTTGAGCTGGGTCGTGACCGCATCGACCCACGGCTCGCCCACCCCGTTACGTCCGTCGCCGTGGCCACCCGTCACCGACAGCATCTCGCCGGCGTTCGTGATCGTCGGTCCTTCGACCTGCCCCGCGTCGATCGCGTCGCGCAGCGCCCGGATGCCGCGCGGGTCGCCGCCGAGATCGCGGACCGAGGTGAAGCCGGCGCGCAGCGTCGCCTTGGCGTTGGCGACCGCGGTCATCATGTCGTCCATCCGGTCGCGCTCGAGCGCCTCCAGCCGCGCGCGCATCGGATCGCCGCCGATGCCCCAAAGGTGGACGTGCATGTCGACGAGGCCGGGCAGGACGAACTTGTCCTTCAGGTCGATCAGCCGCGCCCCGGCCTCGGCCGGGACGAAGCCGTCGCGGATCTCGGCGATCTTGCCGTCGCGGACGATGATCGTGCTCTGGCCGCGGGGCGGCTTGTCGGGATCGGCGAGGAGCTGGCCCGCGTGGATGTAGGTAATGGCCGGCTTGGCGGGGGAGGTTTGAGCGACCGCCGGCATCGCGGCGGCGAGCAAGAGTGCGGCGAGTGTGGTCTTCATGGCGTGTCCCCTAGATACTTGGGAACACAGTATCTGCTCAGGAAGGGAGCGCCACTCCCTTCGTCGTCCCGGCCTCGAGCCGGGGTCCAGGATGCCGCGAGCGGATCGGCTCGAACCCTTCGCCAAGAAGCGCTTCGTTCGTTGGACCCCGGCGCAAGGCCCGGATGAGGAGGACGCTAAGCTGCGTTCTTCGCGACGCTCTCGTCCATGCGAGCGAGCTGCTCGGGGGTCGCCTCGGTCTGATGCCGCGCCTTCCACTCGGCGTAGGGCATCCCGTAAACCGCCTCGCGCCCCTCCGCCTTGTCGATCCCGCTCGCGTCCGCAACCCAGTCGCCCAGGCAGTTGCGGCAGAAACCCGCCAGCCCCATCAGGTCGACGTTCTGCGCGTCGCTGCGGTGGCGCAGGTGTCTCACCAGGCGGCGGAAGGCGGCGGCGGCGGTCGCGTCGTCGATCGCGTCGATCGGGTCCATTCGGGGCAAGCTCCACGGTTGATCCGCCGGAGATAGGCGTTAGGGGGGCCGCGAGCCAGCCGAAGGAACGCCGTCATGACCAGGGCCTTCAGCCCCCGCGCGCGCAAGGTGCGCGTGCTCGCGACGCTGGGTCCCGCCAGCCACTCGCCCGAAATGATCAAATTGCTGTTCGAGGCGGGGGCCGATGCGTTCCGCATCAACATGAGCCACGGCGACCAGGCCTCCAAGGTCCCCGTGATCGCCGCGATCCGGGCGATGGAGAAGCGGTTCGGGCGCGCGACGACGATCCTTGCCGACCTTCAGGGGCCCAAGCTGCGCGTGGGCCGATTCGCTGTGGGCAAGGTCATGCTGGAGAATGGCGCGCGGTTCATCCTCGACCGCGACGACACGCCCGGCGATGCCACCCGCGTCCGCCTGCCCCACCGCGAGATCTTCGAGGCGATCGAGCCCGGTGCCCGGCTGCTGCTCGACGACGGCAAGCTGGTCTTGCGGGTGAGCGATCATGACGCGGACCGGATCGAGACGCTCGTCGAGGTCGGCGGGGCGCTCAGCGACAACAAGGGGCTCAACGTTCCCGACGTGGTCGTCCCGGTCCCGGCGATGACCGACAAGGACCGCAGCGATCTCGCCTTTGCCTGCGAGCAGGAGGTCGATTGGATCGCGCTCTCCTTCGTCCAGCGGCCCGAGGACCTGTGGGACGCCCGCAAGCTGATCGAGGGGCGTGCGGCGCTGCTCGCCAAGATCGAGAAGCCCGCCGCGATCGAGCGGCTGGAGGAGATCGTCGAGGCGTGCGACGGCGTCATGGTCGCGCGCGGCGACCTGGGCGTCGAGTTGCCGCCGCAGTCGGTGCCGCCGCTTCAGAAGCGGATCGTCGAGGTGTCGCGGCGGATGGGCCGCCCGGTCGTGGTCGCGACCCAGATGCTCGAATCGATGATCAAGAGCCCCTCGCCCACTCGCGCCGAGGTCTCCGACGTCGCCACCGCGATCTACGACGGCGCGGATGCGATCATGCTGTCGGCGGAAAGCGCCGCGGGCGACTTCCCCGTCGAATCGGTCGCGATGATGAACGCGATCGGCGAGGCGGTGGAGCGCGATCCCGGCCACGGCGACCGTATCCACTTCACCATAACGCGCCCCGATCCCACCACCGCCGACGCGCTGTCGGAAGCGGCGAAGAACATCGCGCGGACGATCGGCGCGGCGGCGATCATCTGCTTCACGACCAGCGGCTCGACCGCGCGGAGGATCGCGCGCGAGCGGCCGTCGGTGCCGCTGCTCGTCCTGACGCCCAAGCTCGAGACCGCGCGCCGGCTCGGCCTGTTGTGGGGCGCACTCGCGGTCCATACGCGCGACGTCGCCTCGTTCGAGGAGATGGTGGCGAAATCGAAGCGGATGGCGCTGCGCCACGGGCTCGCCAAGGCCGGCGACAGCGTGATCATCACCGCGGGCGTCCCGTTCAAGACGCCGGGTTCGACCAACGTCCTCCACGTCGTCCGCATCACCGGCGACGAACTGAAGGGCTATGGCTCAGAGGCTTAGCAGGCCCAGCCGCAGGAGGTCCTGGCGGAGCGCGGCCGCGCCCGCGAAGTGGAGGCCGATCATCCCGACCGCGGCGGCCCCGGCGACGTTCTCCGTCCGGTCGTCGACGAACACCGTGCGCTCAGCTTCGAGATCGTAGCGGTCGAGGAGCAGCCGGTAGATCGCCGCATCGGGCTTCACGAGGCGCTCGTCCCCCGACACCACGATCCCGCGAAAGCGGTCGAACAGCGCGGCTTCCTGCGCGCGGAAGGACGCGAAGAACTCTCCGGAGAAATTGGTGAGCGCGTAGAGCGGGACGCCCGCTGCATCGAGTTCGGCGACAAGCTCGGGCATGCCGGGAATCGGCCCCGGGATCTGCTCGGAGAAGCGCGGCCCCCATTGCGCGATCAACGGCGCGTGCTCGGGAAAGCGCGCGATCAACTCGGCCGAGGTTTCGGCGAAGGGCCGGCCGCGATCGTGCTGGAAATGCCATTCGCGCGTGCAGACGTCACGCAGGAACGCATCGAGCGCCTCACCCTCGGGGATGAGACGCTCGTAGAGGACCCGCGGGTCCCAGTCGTAGAGGACGTGCCCGACGTCGAAGACGATCGACGTCGGCGGCACGGCCGACCTCAGCCCTGGCGGGCCTTGAAGCGGCGCTGGGTCTTGTTGATGACGTAGGTGCGGCCGCGACGGCGGATCACGCGATTGTCGCGGTGGCGGTCCTTGAGGGACTTCAGGCTGTTGCGGATCTTCATGGGATTCGTCTTTTCGCGGGAATGGCTGTGAAGGGCGGGCGCGTACCGAGGGAGGGCGCGCGCGTCAAGGTGATCGGCGGTGCGGATACGCCGCGGGTTCCAGGCGTTCCGCCCGCGCAACAATGATGAAGGCGTCTGGCATGACGAGGTCGGCGATGAGGGGCAGGATCGGCGCAGCGGCGCTGCTGGCGACAGGACTGGCGGGATGCGCGACGGGCCCGACGACCTTCCCGGTCGAGGTCTCGCGCTTCCACTACGATCCGGTCGCGTCGCGCGGGACGGTGACGGTCGAGCCGATGCCGGAAGCGCGGAACGGTCCCGAGTTTGCCGATTATGCCGCGGCGGTCACGACCGAGCTGACGCGGCTTGGCTACACCCCCGCCGCGCCGGGGATCAAACCCGACAATGTCGTCAACGTCGGTTTCACGCGGGCCACTCGCCCGCTGCCGCCACGCCGCTCGCCGGTGACGATCGGGATCGGCGGCGGCGGCTATTCGGGCGGATACAGCGGCGGCGCGGGGGTCGGCGGCGGCGTGAGCTTCCCGGTCGGCGGGCGCGGCGCGCGCGAAGGCATCGCGACCGAGCTGGTGGTGCGCATCCGGCGCGGACCGGACGCGACGTGGGAAGGCCGCGCGCGGACGATGACCGACCTGTCCCGTCCCGACGCGACCAGCGCGGCGGTGGCGCAGCGGCTGGCGACTGCGCTGTTCGCGGGCTTCCCCGGAGAGTCGGGACGCACTACCGTCGTCCCATGACCCTTTCGATCAACTCCGCCTTCGACGGCGGCAACATCCGCGTCGTCCGGATCGACGGCGACCGTGCCGAGCTGGAGATCGTCAAGGATCACCAGTCGGACTTCTACCAGTGGTTTTCCTTTCGCGTCGCGGGCGCGCGTGGACGCCGCGCCGAGTTCCGGATCGCCAACGCCGGCGGCTCGGCCTATCCGTTCGGCTGGCCCGGCTACAAGATCCGCGCTTCGACCGATCGCGTGAACTGGCGGATGATCGACACGACCTACGTGAACGGCATCCTCTCGTTCGCATGGGAAGGCGAGACCGATCTCGTCTGGTTCGCCTACTTCGCGCCCTATACGATGGAGATGCACGAGGCGCTGGTCGCGCGCACCGCGCTCCAGCCCGGCTTCTCCCACCGTGAGCTGGGAACCACGCTCGACGGGCAGGCGATCGACTATTTCCGCGTGGGCACGGGCACCAAGCCGGTGTGGCTCTACGCGCGCCAGCATCCGGGCGAATCGATGTGCGAATGGTGGATGGAGGGCGCGCTCGACTGGCTCGCGACGCCCTCCGCCGCGCCGCTACTCGCGGCGGCGACGCTCCACATCGTCCCCAACATGAATCCCGATGGCACGAGGCGCGGCCACCTGCGCACCAACGCGGCGGGGGTGAACCTCAATCGCGAATGGCATGCGCCGACGCCCGAGCGCTCGCCCGAGGTGCTGTGCGTCCGGAACGAGATGGACAAGACCGGCTGCGTCTTCGCGATGGACGTCCACGGGGACGAGGCGATCGCCGCCAATTTCATCGCGGGGTATGAAGGCATCCCCTCGTGGACCGACGCGCACGGCGCGAAGTTCACCGAGTTCGGCCGGCGGCTGGCGGCGCACACCCCCGATTTCCAGACCGAGCTCGGCTACGAGAAGTCGGCGCCGGGCAAGGCGAACCTGTCCATGTCGACCAACCAGCTCGCCGAGCGGTTCGGTGCGGTGTCGGTGACGCTGGAGATGCCCTTCAAGGACCATGCGCCCAATCCGGATCCCAAGTTCGGCTGGTCGCCCGAGCGATCGAAGCGGCTCGCGGTTGCGTGTCTGGAGACGCTGGCCGGGATGATCGGCGAGCTGTGATGCGGCTCCGAGAAGGCGTGTTCGACGGCGCGGTGCGCGACCTCCTGGCGCTCCACGCCGCCGGGATGCTGGCGAACTCGCCCGTCGACAAGACGCACTTCCTCGACCTGAGCGGGTTGCAGGGCGCGGGCGTACGCTTCTTCACGCTCTGGGACGGCGAGGCGCTGGTGGGCATGGGCGCGCTGCGCGATCACGGCGACGGACTCGGCGAGATCAAGTCGATGCGGACCGCGCCTGCGCATCTCGGACAGGGGCACGGGCGTGCGATGCTGGCGCACATCGTCGGCGAGGCGAAGGCGATGGGGCTGACCTGCCTCTCGCTCGAGACCGGCTCGGGAGACGCATTCGAGCCGGCGCTGGCGCTCTACCGCTCGCACGGCTTCGTCGCGACCGTGCCGTTCGCGGACTATGTCGCCACCGACTTCAACCAGTTCCTGACGCTCGACCTCGAAGGAGCCTGAATGCCCACCCTCGTGCTGATCCGTCACGGCCAGTCCGCCTGGAACCTAGAGAACCGCTTCACCGGCTGGTGGGACGTCGACGTGACCGACAAGGGCGCCGCCGAGGCCCGCGCGGCGGGCGAGCTGATGGCCGCGAAGGGCTTCGACTTCGACCTGACTTTCACCTCGCTCCAGACCCGCGCGATCAAGACCTTGAACCTGGCGCTTGAGGCGATGGGGCGGTTGTGGCTGCCGACCGAGAAGCATTGGCGGCTGAACGAGCGCCATTACGGCGGGCTGACGGGTCTCGACAAGGCGGAGACCGCGGCGAAGCACGGCGACGCACAGGTCCATGTCTGGCGGCGAAGCTTCGACATCCCGCCGCCCGCCATGGAGCCCGGCGGGCCGTTCGATCTGGCTAACGACCGCCGCTACGCCGGCGTCCCCGTCCCCGCGACCGAGAGCCTGAAGGACACGATCGCGCGCGTCCTTCCTTATTGGGACGAGCGGATCGCGCCGGCGCTGAAGGGCGGGCAGCGGGTGCTGATCTCCGCCCACGGCAATTCGCTCCGCGCGCTGGTCAAGCACCTGTCGAACATCCCCGACGACGAGATCACCGGGCTGGAGATCCCGACCGGGCAGCCGATCGTCTACGAGCTGGACGACACCTTGAACGCGGTCGAGCGCTACTATCTGAAGGATCGATGATGAAGCGACTGGTCCTGATTTCCGCGCTGACGCTGCTCGTCGCCGCGACCGCCCCGCCGCGCTACACCGACGATTGCGCGAAGCCCGGCGGCGACCGCGTGCTGGCGGAAGGATGCGCCGCGCTCGACCGCTTCATGACCGCTTTCAACGCCCGCGATGTGACCGCCTGGTCGCACACGCTGCACTATCCGCATGTCCGGCTGGCGGGCGGGACGGTGAAGGTCTGGCCGACCGCCGAGGACTACGCCCGCGACAACGGGCTGACCGAACTGGCGCAGGCGGGCTGGAGCAAGTCGCGCTGGGATTATCGCCACCTCGTCCAGCGTTCCGACGACAAGCTCCATTTCGTCGTCAGCTTCACCCGCTTCCGCGCGGATGGATCGAAGATCGGCAGCTATGCGTCGCTGTACATCCTCACCAGGCAGGCCGACGGCTGGGGCACCCAGGCGCGGTCGAGCTATGCGGGCGTCGCGGCGCCGGGAAAGGCGTATTGAGCCTGCGGGTCAGCGGCGCATCGGCCTGAACCCGGCGCGAAGCTCCTCCACGAACAGCGCGGGCTGCTCCCAGGCCGCGAAATGGCCGCCCTTCTCCAACTCGTTCCAGTGGACCAGATTGGGGAAGCGTCGCTCGGCCCAGCGGCGGGACGCGCGGAAGATCTCTTTCGGGAAGACGCTGCACGCGGTCGGCACGGTCACCTGATCCATCGGAAAGGCGCGAAAGCTCTCGTGATAGAGCCGCGCCGAGGACGCCGCGGTCCCGGGCAGCCAGTAGAGCATGATATCGTCCAGCATCGCGTCGCGCGACAGCACCGTTTCCGGGGTGCCACCCGAGTCGGTCCATTCGACAAACTTCTCGTAGATCCACGCCGCCTGTCCCGCGGGCGAGTCCGTCAGCGCGTAGCCGATCGTCTGCGGCCGCGTCATCTGCTCGACCGCATAGCCGTTGCCGTCGGTCATGTAGCGCTGGAGATCGGCGAGCGCGGCCTGTTCGGTCGGCGTCAGGTCCGCCATGTCCGCCTCGGTCGGGCGGACGGTGACCATGTTGAGGTGGATGCCCGCGACCGCCGGATCGCCCGACAGCCCGATCGCCGTGGTGACCGCCGAGCCCCAGTCGCCGCCCTGCGCGACGAAACGATCGTAGCCGAGCCGCTTCATCAGCGCGATCCAGGCCGCGCCGATCCGCGGCACCGGCCAGCGATCCTTGGGCCGATCGGAGAAGCCGTAGCCGGGCAGCGAGGGAATCACGAGGTGGAAGGCGTCCGCCCGATCGCCGCCATGCGCGCGCGGACCGGTGAGCGGCGCGATGACATCCATGAACTCGATCACCGATCCGGGCCAGCCGTGGGTCAGCACCAGCGGCAGCGCGTCGGGCTCGGGCGAGCGGACATGGAGGAAGTGGATGCCGCAGCCGTCGATCTCGGTGCGGAACTGGCCGAGCGCGTTGAGCCGGGCCTCGCAGCGCCGCCAGTCGTAGTCGGTGCGCCAATAGTCGACGAGCGCGCGGGCCGCGTCGAGCGGCACACCCTGCGCCCAGCCCTCCTCCGTCGCCGGCTCGGGCCAGCGGGTGCGGGCGAGGCGCTCGCGGAGGTCGACGAGGGCGGCCTCAGGAATGTCGAGGTGGAACGGGATGACGGCGTCGCTCATGGCGGGGCTCCTCTCCTTTCGACCTCCGTTCGTCCCGATCGAAGTCGAGTGATCGGTCCCTCGACTTCGCTCGGCACGAACGCAGGGGGTTTTCCGTGCGGTGGTTGCGGCAGGGGAGCCGGCTTGTCCACGCTTGTTCGCGCCGTCGATCGGTGCGAGGCGGCAGGCCGATGAGCCGAGCCGCGCTGCCCCACGACTTCGTCCGAATCGCCGCCGAAGGCGGCCGCGAAGCGGTGCCGCGCGAGGTGGCGGCGGAGGCGCCCGTCGCGATCGAGGTCAACGGCCTCGGCTATGCGGTGCTGATGGCGACGCCTGCCGATCTGGTTGACCTCGCTTATGGCTTCGCGCGCGCCGAGCGGCTGATCGAGCGAGCCGACGAGGTGATCGACGTCGACCTTCACGAGGGCGAAGGCGGCACGATCGTGCGGCTCACCCTTACCGAAGCGGGCGCGACGCGCGCGCTCGACCGCGTCCGCCACCGGGTCTCCGAATCGTCGTGCGGGCTGTGCGGAATCGAGAATCTCGAGCAGGCGTTGCGCCCCCTCCCCCGCCTGCCCGCGTCGGCCCCGCCCGCCGACGCCGCGCTGTTCGCCGCGCTGGCCGCGATCCGCGAGCACCAGCCGCTGGCGCGTACGACCGGCGCGGTCCATGCCGCGGCCATGTGTGAGGCGGACGGAACGATCGGATTGGTTCGCGAGGATGTCGGGCGGCACAACGCCTTCGACAAATTGATCGGAGCGGCCATGCGCGCCGACGAACGCTGGACGGATCGGTTCGCACTGCTGACCTCGCGCTGCTCCTACGAACTCGTCGAGAAAGCGGTGCTGGCCGGCTGCCCGACGCTGGTCACCATCTCCGCGCCGACCACGCTCGCGCTCGACCGGGCGCAGGCGTCGGGGCTGCGGCTGATCGTGCTCGCGCGCGCCGATTCGATGCTGGCGGCATGAGGCTCGGGGCGGTGCTGGCGGGCGGGGCCGCAAGCCGGTTCGGACGCGACAAGGCGCTCGCCGTCTATCGCGATGCCCCGATGCTCGATCACGCGATCACGCTGCTTCGCGGCTTCGCCGATGAGGTGGTGATCGTCGGCGGCGAGCGGGAGGGTTATGCCGCGATCCCCGACCTGCCCGCACCGGGCCTCGGCCCGCTCGGCGGCGTCTGCGGCGCGCTCGCGCATGCGCGACGGGGCGGCTTCGAGACGGTGCTGACCGTGCCCTGCGACACGCCCGACCTGCCCGCCGAGGCGCTCGCCGCGCTGATCGCCGCGGGCGCGCCGAGCGTCCTCGACGCGCTGCCGGTGGCGGGGCTCTGGCTTGCGCGCGACATCGGCGCGCTCGCCTCGCACCTCACCTCGGGAGGGGACCGCTCGATGCGCTGGTGGACGCGCGCCTGCGACGCGACGGCGGTTGCGTTCGAGGAGACGTGGGTGAACGTGAATAGGCCCGAGGACCTCGAACAGTCGGGCTAGGCGTCGATCGCCTCGTCCTCCAGCCGCGCCGCATTCTCCTGGATGAAGGCGAAGCGGTGCGCGGGATTGGTCCCCATCAGCCGGTCGACCAGATCCCTCACCCCCGCACGGTCTTCATAGTCCTGCGGCAGGGTGATGCGGATCAGCTGGCGCGTCGCCTTGTCCATCGTCGTCTCGCGCAGCTGGATCGGGTTCATCTCGCCCAGCCCCTTGAAGCGGGCGACGTCGACCTTCTTGCCCTTGAACGGCCCCGCCTCGATCCGCGCGCGATCGGCGTCGTCCATCGCGTAGAGCGACTTGGCGCCGACCGTCAGCCGGTAGAGCGGCGGCTGGGCGAGGTAGAGGTGCCCGCGGCGGACCAGCTCGGGCATCTCCTGGAAGAAGAAGGTCATCAAGAGCGTCGCGATATGGGCGCCGTCGACGTCGGCGTCGGTCATGATCACGACCCGCTCGTAGCGCAGGTTATCGGGCAGGCAGTCCTTGCGGGTGCCGCAGCCGAGCGCCTGGATCAGATCGGCGATCTCAGAATTGGCGCCGATCTTGGCCGCGGTCGCCGAGGCGACGTTGAGGATCTTGCCGCGGATCGGCAGGATCGCCTGGGTCTTGCGGTCGCGCGCCTGCTTGGCAGAACCCCCCGCCGAATCGCCCTCGACGATGAACAGCTCGGTCCCCTCGTTGCCGTCGTTCGAGCAGTCGGTGAGCTTGCCGGGGAGGCGCAGCTTGCGGCCGGAGGTCGCGGTCTTGCGCTTGACCTCGCGCTCCTGCTTGCGACGGAGCCGATCGTCCATCCGCTCGAGCACATAGCCGAGCAACGCCTTGCCGCGGTCCATGTTGCCGCTGAGGAAATGATCGAAATGGTCGCGCACCGCGCGCTCGACCAGCCCGGCCGCCTCGGGCGAGGTCAGCCGGTCCTTGGTCTGCGACTGGAACTGCGGCTCGCGGATGAAGACCGAGAGCATCAGCTCGGCCCCGACCATCACGTCGTCCGCGGTTAGTTCCTTCGCGCGCTTGTTGCCGACGAGATCGGCGAAGGTGCGCAGCGAGCGGACCAGGGCCTGGCGTAGCCCCTGCTCGTGCGTGCCGCCGTCGGGGGTCGGGATCGTGTTGCAATACCAGGAGAAGCTGCCGTCGGACCATAAGGGCCAGGCGACCGCCCATTCGACCCGCCCCTGCCCGTCCGGGAAATCCTGCCGCCCGGCGAAGAAGTCGGTGGTCGCGCATTCGCGCGCCCCCACCTGCTCGCGCAGGTGATCGGCAAGGCCACCGGGAAACTGGAACACCGCTTCCGCCGGGGTCTCATCCACGATCAGTTCGGGCGCGCATTTCCAGCGGATCTCGACGCCGGCGAACAGATATGCCTTCGACCGCGCCAGCCGATGCAGCCGCGCGGGCTTGAAGTGCAGCTCGGGTCCGAAGATCTCGGTGTCGGGGACGAACGACACGGTCGTTCCCCGGCGGTTCGGGGTCGGCCCGACATGGTCGAGCGGCTCAAGGGTCTGCCCGCGCGAGAACCGCTGGCGGTACAATTGGCGGTCGCGCGCCACCTCGACGACGGTCTCCGACGAGAGCGCGTTGACCACCGAGACGCCGACGCCGTGGAGCCCGCCGCTGGTCGCATAGGCTTTCCCCGAGAACTTGCCGCCCGAATGGAGCATCGAGAGGATCACCTCGAGCGCGCTCTTGTCCGGAAACTTCGGGTGCGGATCGATCGGCATGCCGCGGCCGTTGTCGGCGATCGTGATGCGGTCGCCCGCCTCCAGCGTCACTTCGATCCGGGTCGCGTGGCCCGCCACCGCCTCGTCCATCGCATTGTCGAGCACCTCGGCGGCGAGGTGATGGAGGGCGCGCTCGTCGGTGCCGCCGACGTACATGCCCGGACGACGGCGGACCGGCTCCAGCCCTTCGAGCACCTCGATCGAGGAGGCATCGTAGACGTTCGGGATGGGCTGCGCGGAGGTGAACAGATCGTCTGCCATGCCCGACCTTAACCGGCACGAAGCGCGAACGCGACTGTTGCCGCAGAGCCACAGGCCGGACATGGATACATTTTGTTGCGCAACCTTGCACTGCGGCATGTGTTGGCACTGCGAACGAAATCAGGAGACTTCCCAGTGCGTAACATCCTCACCCTGGTGGGGGCGTCGGCCTTCGCCCTCGCCGCACCCGCCTTCGCGCAGGACGCGACCATGCCCGCCGACGCCGCGGTCACTCAGGAGTCCGCTCCGCAGGCCGTGCCGGCGGACCTGGATGACGCGGAGCCGTTTACCGGCGTCTATGTCGGCGCGGCCGGCGGCTATGACGTCCAGGCGCACGAGACCTACTCGCACCTGATCTTCGACCGGAACCTCGACGGCCGGTTCGGCGACGTCGTGACGACCGCGGCCGGCGCGAATGCGTTCGGGCTGCCCTCGTGCGGCGGCAAGGCGCGCGGCAACGTCCCGGGTCTCGGCTGCGACAGCGACAAGGACGGCTGGGCCTATTACGGCCGGGTCGGCGCGGACAAGCAGTTCGGCTCGATCGTGGTCGGCGTCGTCGGCGAGTTCGGCAAGACCGAGATCACCGATTCGGTCAGCTCGTTCTCGACCACGCCGGCGTCGTACACGCTGACCCGCAAGATCGACTGGGAGGGCGCGGTGCGCGGCCGCGTCGGCTACGCACGCCGCACCACGCTGTTCTATGCGACCGGTGGCGGCGGGTATGCGCGGATCAGCCGCAGCTTCACCACGACGAACACGGCGAACGACTTCGACATCCGCGGCGACCGCGAGAAGTTCGGATGGCAGGCCGGCGGCGGCATCGAGCAGAAGGTCGGCCGCAACATCTCCGTCGGCCTGGAGTATCTGTTCCACCGCTACAAGGACGACGACACCCGCGTCCGCGTGACCCAGGGGAGCGCTCCGGCGACCAACCCGTTCGTGCTGGCGCCGAACACGACCGGCACCGACATCGCCCGCAACGACGACAAGTTCGGCTGGAACAGCATCCGCGGAGTCGTGAACTTCCGCTTCTAAGCCGCCCCGATCGACATCCGAGACGCCGGTCCCCTCGCGGGGACCGGCGTTTTCGCGTTGCGGCGGCGACCGGCGTCGTCATCCGCGCTCGTCGGTCCGGATCAGCGCGCGCGCGGTCCCCCGAACGGCAACGGCGGCGCACGGCGATCGCGGCGCGGCAGCTGCGCCTGATAGGCGTGGCCGCAGTGCGCGACGCAATAGGGGAAGCCCGGGTTCACCTTGTCGCCGCAGAAGTGGAAGTCGGGCTCCCCGGGATGGCCCATCGGCCATTTGCAGATCTTGTCGTTCAGATCGAGCAGACCGGTCTTGCCCGCGATCTCGGGCGAAGGCTTGGCCGGGACGAGCCGGCGCGGCGGTGCCGGGGCGATCGGCGGCTGCTGCTCCCCCGGCGCCTGACGCACGAAGCCACCGGGTCCGACCGAACGGAGCACCGGCTCGCCGCTGCGTAACGCCAGCGGATCGGGCGTCGGCGGCAGCGGCCGCGCCGCCTCGACGGGCGGCGGCGGTGGGGGAGGCGGCGGTGGAGGGGGTGGCGGCGGAAGCGGCGCGGCGACCTCGACCTCCTTCGGAACGACCGGCGACGGTCGCGCCTGCAAGCCCAGCCGGTGCGCCTTGCCGATCACGGCATTGCGGCTGATCCCGCCCAGCGCCTCGGCGATCTGGCTGGCGGTCTGGCCCGCCTCCCACATGGTCTTGAGCGTCTCGATCCGCTCATCGGTCCACGACATTCCTGGTGCAATCCTTGTGTGAAGCAAGCCGGTTGCGGGCGCGGAACCGAACGCCTACGCCCCCGCGCGATGTCCAGCCAGCTTCCGATCGGCGAGAATACCTCGGCCATCCGATCCGCCCCCGGCGTCCCGACGATCCGGTCGGTGAACTGGGGCGGTTTGAAGACCCTCTATATCAAGGAGGTGCGCCGGTTCTTCAAGGTCCACCTGCAGACGGTGTGGGCACCGGCGATCACGACGCTCCTTTTCCTGGTCGTGTTCACCATCGCGACGGGGGCGAAGCGGCCGGTCCATGTCGGCGGCATCGACATTCCGTTCGCCGACTTCATCGCGCCGGGGCTGATCATCAGCCAGGGGATGATGGGCCCCGCCTTCGCCAACGCCAGCTTCTCGCTGCTGGTCGGCAAGATCCAGGGGACGATCGTCGACTATCTTCAGCCCCCGCTCTCGACCGCCGAACTGCTCTCCGCGCTGGTCGGCGGAGCGATGACCCGCGCGTTCATCGTCGGCGCGATCTGCTGGCTGGCGATGGCGCTCTACCCCGATGTCCACGTCACCCCTTCGCACCCCTGGGCGGTGCTGTGGTTCGGGTTCCTGGGCGCGGCGTTCCTGTCGTTCCTGGGCGTGCTGACCTCGATCTGGGCGGAGAAGTTCGACCATGCCGCCGCGGTCACCAACTTCGTGATCGCGCCGCTGTCGCTGTTGTCGGGCACCTTCTATTCGGTCGACCGCCTGGCGCCCGCGTTCCGCGCGTTCAGCCACCTGAACCCGTTCTTCTACATCATATCGGGGTTTCGTTTCGGCTTCCTCGGCACCGCCGACTCGCCGGTGCTGGTCGGCAGCGTGGTGATCCTTGCGCTCGACGTTGCGCTGGCAGCGCTGTGCTACACGCTACTGCGCACCGGCTGGAAGCTGAAGAACTAGACGCCGGCCACCCGTTTCGCCGCGCCATAATCGGCCTTCCCGTTGGGCGCGCGGAGCGACTCCGCCGTCGCGACGATCCGCTTGGGCTGCTTGTACCCCGCGAGCTTGCCGCGCAGCACGTCGCGGACGCATCCCTCGTCATAGTCGCCAGCGACCCGCACCACCGCCATCACCGCCTGACCCCACTTCGGATCGGGCGCGCCGAACACGAGCGCGTCCGCGACGCCCGGGCAGAGCTTCAGCGCCTCCTCGACCTCCTCGGGAAAGACCTTCTCGCCGGCGGTGTTGATGCATGCCGAGCCGCGGCCGAGCAGGGTGATCGCGCCGTCGGCCTCGACCCGCGCGAAGTCGCCCGAGACGACGAAGCGCCCAGCCCCGATCGTCCGAAAGGTGCGCGCGCTCTTCTCCGGATCCTTGTGGTATTCGATCGGCGCCGGCGCGGCGAGGACGACCTTGCCGGTCTCGCCCGAACCCGGCACGACGTCCCGGTCGTCGTCGTCGAGCACCCGGCAGCGCGGGCTGACGACGAACTTCGCGGTCTCGACCGTCCCCGCTGCCGAGGTGACCGCCGATCCCATGCCGATCGCCTCGGACGAGGAGAAATTGTCCTGGCAAACGGCAAGCGGCATGTGGCGGATCAGCCCGTCCTTGACCGCTTGCGTCCACATCACGCCAGACGAGGAGATCAGCCGGACGCTCGACACGTCCCAGCGCTCCGGCTCGGCGTCGAGCGCCTCCAGGATCGGCCGCGCGAAGGCGTCGCCGACGACGATCACGCGGTTCGCCCGCCAGCGGTCGACGGCGTCCAGCAGTTCGATCGCGCTGAAATGCGCCGAGGTCAGCGTCGCCACCATCCCGCCGCCGAGCAGCGAGCCGTAGGAGGAGAGGAGCCCGGTGCCGTGCATCAGCGGCGGGCCGCACACGGTGCGCGGATGGTCCGGGTTCGCCGCGACCATCGCCGCGAATTCGCCGATGCTGGCCGGGACCGGCAGCCCGGCCTGCTCCGCGGCGATGACGAGGGTGATCCGATTGAGGTCGGCGTGGGTCCAGACCACGCCCTTCGGCATCCCCGTGGTGCCGCCGGTGTAGATGAAGAAGCGGTCCTCGGCCGACCGTTCGATCCCGAGCGGCTCGCCGTTGCCGCGGTCCGCCAGATCGTCGAACCGCTCGGCGAAGGCAGGCGCGTCGTCGCCGCCGATCTCGATCCAGCTGCGGACGTGGGGCGCGCGGTCGACCACCGCCGAGACGGGGCCGCGCAGGTCCGCGCCGTAGACCAGCACGGTCGCGTCGGAATCGTTCAGGATGTAGGCGAGCTCGTCCGCGACGTAGCGATAGTTGACGTTGACGTGGGTCGCGCGCGCCTTCCAGCACGCCATCAGCGCGACCAGGTAATCGGCGGAATTGTGAGCGTAGAAGGCGAAGCGGTCGCCCGGTTCGAGCCCGCGATCGATCAATGCGCGGGCGAGGTTGTTCGATCGGCGCTTCAGCCCCGCCCAGTCGATCACCTGCGCGCCGTGCGCCAACGCCACGCGATCGGGCGGGACCGCCGCCTCGACCGCCTCGATCAGATCGCCGAAGTTCCAGGGCATCTCCGCCCCCTACGCTGCGGTGACGGGCGCTTTGCCCCAATATTCGTCGCGCAGCAGCCGCTTGTAGAGTTTGCCCGTCTCGTGCCGCGGCAGTTCGTCGCGGAAATCGATCCGGCGCGGCGCCTTGACGTGGCTGAGGTGCGCGCGCGCGTACTGGTTGAGTTCGTCGGCCAGCGCCTCGCGGTCGGCGAGCGGGTCCCTCGGCTGGACGATCGCCACCACCTCCTCACCCATCTCCTCGTGGGGCGCGCCGATCACCGCGACGTCGGCGACCTCGGGATGGGTGACGAGCAGGTTCTCGATCTCGGCGGGGTAGATGTTCACCCCGCCCGAGATGATCATGAAGCTCTTGCGGTCGGTCAGGTAGAGATATCCCTCCTCGTCCATCCAACCCACGTCGCCCAGCGTCGTCCAGCCGTGCGCGCTGGTCGATTCGCGGGTCTTGTCGGGGTCGTTATGGTAGCTGAACGGGGCCGCCCCGGTCGGGTTGGCGTCGGTCCGGGGCGCCTCGAACCAGACCGTACCCTCCGACCGCGGCGGCACCTCGTTGCCGTCCTCGTCGCAGATGTGGGTGACGGTGGTCAGGTTGCGTCCGACCGAGCCCTTGTGCGTCAGCCACTCGGGCGAGAGGATGTTGTGGAAGCCGTTCCCTTCGGTCCCCGCATAATATTCGCCGATGATCGGACCCCACCAGTCGATCATCGCCTGCTTGACGGGGACTGGACACGGCGCCGCGGCATGCCACACCGCCTTGAGCGAGGAGACGTCGTACCTGGCACGCACCTCTTCGGGCAGCTTGAGCATGCGGATGAAGTGCGTCGGCACCCATTGCGCGTGCGTCACCGTGTAGCGCTCGATATAGTCGAGCGCCTTCTCCGGATCGAACCGCTCCATCACCACGACGGTCCCGCCGAGCTGCTGGACCGCCATCGACCAGCGCAGCGGTGCCGCGTGATAGAGCGGCGCGGGACTGAGATAGACCATGTCGGGATGGAAGCCGTAGAGCCCCATGCCCAGCATCACGAGCGGGCTGACGTTCTCGCCGTACGCCTCGACCGGCAGCGGGAAGCGGACGCCCTTGGGCTTGCCGGTCGTCCCCGACGAATAGAGCATGATCTGCCCCGGCGAGGGGTCACCGAGCGCGGCTTCGGGTTGCGCATCGCGCGCGTCCTCGTAGCTCTCATATCCCGGCGCGGTCCCGTCGACCATGAAGCGGTGGAGGTCGCCGACCAGCGGCAGCAACGCCTCGGCGCATTTTTCCGCGCCCTTCGACATGATCAACACGCGGCACTCGCCATCGCGGATGATGTATTCGGCCTCGGCGGCGGTCAGCTTGGACGAGATGCACGTGGTGTAGATCCCGCAGCGTTCGGCCGCCCACATCACCTCGAAATACCGCGGGGAGTTGTCCATCATCACCGCGATGGCGTCGCCGCGCGCGAGACCGAGCGAACGCAGCAGCCGCGCCCCCTGGTTGGCGCGCCGTTCGAGTTCGCCGAAGGTGACCGTCTCGGCCGATCCCGCCATGATATAGGCGGGCTTGTCGGGGGTGGCGGCGGCGTGTTTGTAGGGGTGCATCGAAAGCCTCTCCGCCGGCGGCCGCCTCTCTCTCGGGCGGCTCGCCGGATGTGTTCTTGGGTTACGCCGCGAGCCGTTCGACGATGATGGCCGGGGCCATGCCGCCCGCGGCGCACATCGTGACCAGCCCGTAGCGCTTCTCCTGGCGCTCGAGCTCGTCGACGATCGTGCCGATCAGGATCGCGCCCGTCGCGCCGATCGGGTGGCCGAGCGCGATCGAGCCGCCGTTGACGTTCACCTTCTCGCGCGGGAGATCGAGGTCGCGGATGAACTTCTCGGAGACGACCGCGAAAGCCTCGTTGATCTCGAACAGGTCGATATCGTCCACCGTCAGCCCGGCCTTCGCCAGCACCTTCTTCGCCGCCGGCACCGGCGCATTGAGCATCAGCGTCGGGTCGTCGCCGACGTTCGCCATCGCGACGATCCGCGCGCGCGGCGTCCAGCCCTTCTTCTCGGCATAGTCCTTCGAGCACAGCAGCACCGCCGCCGCCCCGTCGACCACTCCGCTCGAATTGCCGGCATGGTGGAAGTGCTGGATCTCCAGATCGGGATATTTGCGGTTGATCTGCTTGCGGAAGGTGTCGCCGCTCTTGTTGTACGGCATGTCGGCGATGGCGGTGAAGCTGGGCTTGAGCGCCGCTAGGCCCTCCGCCGTGGTCTGGGGACGCGGATATTCGTCATGGTCGAGGACGACGTTGCCGTCGTCGTCCAGGACGGGCACGATCGAGCGGTTGAACCGACCCTCGGCGATCGCCTTCGCCGCCTTCTGCTGGCTTTCCAGCCCCGCCGCATCGAGCTGCTCGCGGGTGATCCCCTCCATGCTCGCGATGGCGTCGCCGCAGACGCCCTGATGCGACTGCGGGTGCGACAGATTGAGACGCGCATTGCCCGAGCCCATGCCGAGCGGGGCCTTGCCGCTCTCCATCTCCTCCTGCGCCATCGCGCTCGTGAGGCTCATCATCTCGGTGCCGCCGGCGATGACCAGATCCTCCATCCCGGACATGATCTGCGCCGCCGCGAAGTTCACGGCCGTGATCCCGCCGCCGCAGAAACGGTCGAGCGTCGTGCCCGACGCCTTGACGTCGTAGCCCGCGTCGAGCGCCGCCATGCGGCCGAGGTCGCCGCCCTGCTTGCCGCGCTGCGACGAGGTCGACCAGATGATGTCGTCGACCTCGGCGGTGTCGAGGTCGTTGCGATCCTTCAACGCCTTGAGCACGGTCGCGGCGAGATGCTGAGGGTGCATGTCGGCGAGCGCGCCCTTCCCCTGCTTGCCGATCCCGCGCGGAGTGCGAACGGCGTCGATGATGTAAGCGTCGGACATGTCAGGCCTCTCCGAATGTTCGGTGCGGCAGCGCGCTTTACGTCGCCGCATTTCCGGCATAACCTTCGTTATGGTGCCTCGGATGTCAAGCGTTCAGCCTCTTCCCCTCACGCCGCAGCGCGCGCCGGACCTGACGCCCATCGACTGGCTGGAGGCAGGTCAGTCGCTGCTCCGCCGCGGCGGGTTGAAGGGCTTGAAGCTCCGCCCGCTGGCGGACGAACTCCGCGTGTCGACCGGCAGCTTCTATCATCATTTCAGCGACTTCGACGACTATCAGGGAAAGCTCGCCAGCTATTTCGCCGAGCCGGCGCTGACCGGGATGATCGAATCGCTCAAACGCGCGACGCCCGATCCGGTCGACCGCATCCGGCTGCTCGGCCAGGTCGTTCGGCGGCGCGGGCTGTCGCGGCTGGGGATCGCGATGCGGGCCTGGGCGGAGAGCGACCCACGCGCGCGGGTCGCGGTCGAACGGCACGACGACGAGCTGCTGCGCTTCATCGGCGACTGCCTGGAGGAGACCGGCTTCACCCGGCACGAGGCCGATGTCCGGGCCTATGCGCTGATGATGCTCGGTCACGGCAAGATCCACGCGCCGCACCTCGACATGGAGTTGCTGTTCGAGGAGCTTCTCCGGATTCTGGCGACGCGCCCGTGAAGGCGCTCCAGGTCACCGCCTTGTCGAACGACCTGTCCGGCACGGGACTGGTCGACCTGCCCGAGCCGGACGCGACCGCCGGCCGGGTTCTGGTCCGGGTGAAGGCCGCCGCGCTCAACTTCCCCGACCTGTTGATGACCAAGGGCGAATATCAGCTCAAGCCGCCCCTCCCCTTCGTCCCCGGCATGGAGATTGCGGGTGAGGTGATCGCGGGAGAGGGGTTCGCGCCCGGCGAGCGGGTGGTCGCCGGAACGCGGGTCGGCGGCTTCGCGGAGATCGTCTCGGTCCCGGTCGAGGCGGCACGACGCATCCCCGAGCATCTGTCGTTCGCCGAGGCCGCGGGCGTCGGGGCGGCGTATCTGACCGCCTATGTCGCCCTCGTGCGGCTGGCGCAGGTGCAGCCGGGCGAGTGGGTGCTGGTCCACGGCGCGACCGGCGGCGTGGGGCTTGCGGCGGTCGATCTCGCCAGGGCGCTCGGCTGCCGCGTCATCGCCACCTCGCGATCCGAGGAGAAGCTGCGTGTCGTCGCCCAGGCCTACGGTGTCGATGCCACCCTTCCGGCATCCGGCTTTCGTGACGCGGTCAAGGACCTGACCGGCGGCGGCGCGGACGTCATTTTCGATCCGGTCGGCGGCGACGTGTTCGACGAATCGGTGCGCGCGATCGCGTTCGGCGGGCGACTGCTGGTGGTCGGCTTCACCAGCGGGCGGATCGCGACCGTCTCGACCAACATGCCGCTGATCAAGGGCTTCTCGGTCGTCGGCGTCCGCGCCGGCGAATACGGACGCCAGTTTCCCGAACGCGGGCGCGAGAACCAGGACGCGATCTGGCGGCTCGCCGCGGAGGGCAGGATCAGGCCGCGGGTCGATCGCGAGTATCCGCTCGCGGACTGGCGCGAGGCGTTCGAGGCGATGCGCGACAGCCGGATGGTGGGAAAGCTCGTGCTGGTGCCATAGGAGACGTGCTCCCGCTTTGGCGGGAGGAAGACGGCTCGGAGGCTCCGAGAAGGGCCAGAAGCGGAGAGAGAGATGCCAGGCTACGATTACGTGATCATCGGCGGTGGCTCGGCCGGCTGCACGCTCGCCGCGCGGCTGTCGGAAGATCCCGCCGCCAGCGTCTGTCTGCTCGAGGCGGGCGGCCCCAATACCGAGATGCTGGTGCGGATGCCGGCGGGGGTCGGCACGCTCCTCAAGCAGAAGTCCAAGCACAATTGGGGCTTCTGGACCGAAGCCGAGCCGCACCTCGACAACCGCAAGCTTTGGTGGCCACGCGGCCGCGGGCTGGGCGGATCGTCGGCGATCAACGGCATGGTCTATACCCGCGGGCATCCGCAGGATTACGACGAATGGCGGCAGATGGGGCTCTCCGGTTGGAGCTTCGACGACGTCCTCCCTTATTTCCGTCGGCTCGAACGTCATCACCGGCGCCACGATCTTCATGGTAGCGAGGGTCCTCTCCACATCTCCCGAGGCGAGAGCGACAGCCCGTTCCACGACGCCCTGATCGAGGCTGGACGGCAGGCGGGTTATCCGATCACCCCCGATTTTAACGGCGAGGAGCAGGAGGGGTTCGGCCGCTACGACCTGACGATCAGCGACGGCAAGCGCTGGTCGACCGCGGCCGCCTACCTGCGACCCGCGCTCGAGCGGAGCAACCTCACCGTGATCACCGGCGCGCGCACCACGCGCGTCATCGTCGAGCGCGGGCGCGTCGTCGCGGTGGAATATGCGGTCGGCAAGCAGCGCCAGCGGGTCGATGTGGCGGGCGAGGCGCTGCTCTCGGCGGGGGCGGTCCAGTCGCCGCACATCCTCCAGCTCTCGGGCATCGGCGCGCCCGATCGGCTGCGCAAGGCCGGGGTCACGCCGGTCCACGACCTGCCCGGCGTCGGCGAGAACCTCCAGGACCACCTCGACATCATCATGTCGTGGCGCTGTCAGGGGCTCACCACCGCCTATTCGGCGACCAAGGGGCTTCGCCAGATCAAGGTCGGTCTCCAATATCTCTTCAAGGGCACCGGCATGGGCCGGCAGCAATTCCTAGAGTCCGGCGCGTTCGTCCGATCGCGCGAGGGGCTGTCGCGCCCCGACGTGCAGATCCACGGCGTCCTCGCGATCATGAAGGATCACGGCAAGGAGCGCGTGAAGGAGGACGGCTTCTCCTTCCACCTCTGCCAGCTCCGGCCGGAGAGCCGCGGCCGGATCGGGCTCAAGTCCGCCGATCCGTTCGCCGACCCCGCGATCTTCGCCAATTACCTGGCGAGCGAAGTCGATCGGCGGGTCCTGCGCGAGTGCGTGAAGATCGGGCGCGACGTCGCCTCGCAGGCAGCGCTCGATCCGTATCGCGGCGACGAATATTTCCCTGGCAAGGAGGTGCAGACCGACGCCGAGATCGACGCCTGGGTCCGCCGCACCGCCGAGACGATCTACCATCCGGTCGGCACGTGCAAGATGGGGACCGCGGGCGACGCCATGGCCGTGGTCGACGAACGGCTGCGGGTCCGCGGTCTCGCCGGGCTGCGCGTGATCGACGCCTCGGTGATGCCGACCCTCGTCGGCTCGAACACCAACGCGCCCACCATCATGATCGCGGAGAAGGCGGCGGACCTGATCCGCGAGACGGTGGCGGTGGCGGCTTGATCTCGCCGTCACCCCCGCTAACGTGGGGGTGACGGCGGCGCTTCCCCCCGGCCTCCAACCTGCTAAACGCCGCTCACTCGTATGGCGTTGTCCCTCCCCAACCTCCGCCCGCTCCTCCGCGCACGCTGGGTCAAGGTGCTCGGCATCCTCGCCGGCCTGGGGATGCTCGCGCTCGGCGGACTGTACCTGTTCGTCGCGCGCGACCTGCCCTCGGTCGACCAGCTGCGCACGTACGAGCCGCCGCTGCCGACCAACATCCGTGGCGGCGACGGCAATCCGATCGGCTCCTACGCGCGCGAGCGGCGGGTCGAGCTGAGCTACGCCGAATACCCGCCGCTCCTGGTCCGGGCGTTCCTGGCGGCGGAGGACAAGACCTTCTTCGAGCATCACGGCGTCGACTTCCCCGGCCTGGCCGGCGCGGTCGTGGACTATGCGTCGAAGCTCGGGACCGGCCGGCGCGCCAAGGGCGGGTCGACCATCACGCAACAGGTCGCCAAGAACCTGCTGATCGGCAACGAATATTCGCCGACCCGCAAGATGAAGGAGGCGATCCTCGCCTATAAGATCGAGGATGCGCTGACGAAGCCGCAGATTCTGGAACTCTACCTCAACCAGATCTTCCTCGGCCGCAACGCCTATGGGGTCGAGGCGGCGGGGCACGCCTATTTCGACAAGGAGCTTGATCAGCTCAGCCTCGCCCAAATGGCCTATCTGGCGATCCTGCCCAAGGGCCCGGCCAATTACGATCCGTTCCGCGCGACCGACCGCGCGCTCGAGCGGCGCAACTGGGTGCTGGGGGAAATGCTGCGGAACGGCTTCATCACCGCCGCCCAGCATAGCGAGGCGGTGGCGGAGCCGCTCGGCGCGATCGGGCGCCGTCCGCCCAAGTTCCAGCCGGTCGGCGGCTATTTCGTCGAGGAGGTCCGCCGCCAGCTGATCGGCAAGTTCGGCGAGAGCGCGCGCGACGGGCCGTACAGCGTCTATTCGGGCGGCCTCTGGGTCCGCACCTCGCTGGATCCGCGCATCCAGGACTATGCGCAGACCGCGCTCCGGCAGGGCCTGCTCCGCTTCGACGGCGGTCGCAGCTGGTCCGGGCCGCTGCGCCACCTCGAGGTCGCGGGCGACGGATGGCAGGGGGCGCTGATCGGCACGAACATCAACCTCGACTATCTCGACTGGCGCGCCGCGGTGGCGATCGCACGTGACGGCAACAGCTGGCGGATCGGCTTCGCCAACGGCCAGACCGGCGAGCTGCCGAGCTGGGCAGCGCAGATGCCCGCGCGCGGCACCGCCACCCCCGCCTATGCGGCGATCAAGCCCGGCGACGTCCTCGCGGTCGCTCCGTCCGGCGGGCAGTGGGCGCTCCGCTCGATCCCGCGCATCTCGGGCGGGTTCGTCGTCGAGGAGCCGGAGACGGGCCGCGTGCTGGCGATGCAGGGCGGCTTCGATGCGACCGTCCAGTCGTTCAACCGCGCCACCCAGGCCGAGCGCCAGCCCGGATCGACGATCAAGCCCATCGTCTATTCGGCGGCTCTCGAGCACGGGATGACTCCGGCGTCGATCATCGTCGACGGCCCGTTCTGCGTCTATCAGGGCGCGCGGCTCGGCCAGAAGTGCTTCCGCAACTTCGGCAATTCGCGCGGCGCCGGCCTGCACACGATGCGCTGGGGGATCGAGCAGTCGCGCAACCTGATGACGGTCCGCGCTGCCGCCCAGACGGGCATGGTCAACGTCGTCAAGCTGATGAAGGCGATGCAGGTCGGCGACTATGCGCCCTATCTCGCCTATGCGCTCGGCGCCGGCGAGACGACGGTCGCGAAGATGGTCAACGCCTATTCTGTCCTGGCCAACCAGGGCCGGTGGCACGATCCCAGCCTGATCGACTTCGTTCAGGATCGTCACGGCAAGGTGATCTGGCCCGAGAACTGGCGCGCGTGCGACGGGTGCAACGCGAAGGACTGGACCGGCGGCGCGATGCCGCGCCCGGCGATCCGCGGCAAGCAGGTGGTCGACGCGATGACCGCGTTCCAGATGGTCCACATCACCGAAGGCGTGATCCAGCGCGGTACCGCGACGGTGCTGCGCGACCTGGGCCGGCCGATGTTCGGCAAGACCGGCACCAATTCCGGCCCGACCGACGTGTGGTTCATCGGCGGCACCCCGCAGATGGTCGGCGGGCTCTACATGGGGCACGACAGTCCGAAGAGCCTGGGCGGCGCGGCGCAGGGCGGCACCCTGGCGGCGCCGATCTTCAAGACCTTCGCGGTCAAGGCGTACGAAGGTCTCGAGCCCCTGCCCTTCCGTGCGCCGGCAGGCATCCGCATGGTCCGCATCGATCGCGCCAGCGGGCGCCCGGTTTTCGGGGCCTGGCCCACCGGTGACGATCCCAAGCCGGCGGTGATCTGGGAGGCGTTCAAGCCCGAGACCGAGGCGCGC
Organism: Sphingomonas sp. SP6; assembly: GCF_058313435.1. Lineage (NCBI taxonomy): Bacteria > Pseudomonadati > Pseudomonadota > Alphaproteobacteria > Sphingomonadales > Sphingomonadaceae > Sphingomonas > Sphingomonas sp. SP6. The sequence goes on along the minus strand of NZ_JBZFLG010000001.1, from coordinate 409,690 downwards.
CGCGGGCGTCGCCTGCCCCAGCCCACGCCCAGCGCGACCGCGTCCGCCAAGCCGAAGGCGGCAGCGCCCGTCGACAGCGACTTCTTGCAGAGGCAGGGCGGCATCTACTAAGTCCCTGCGCCACGCACTTTCCCGTCATCCCCGCGGACCGGGGATCCATTCCCCCAACGGCAGCGAGAATGGATCCCCGCGGTTCGTGGGGACGGCGACGACCCTGGAGTAAGTATCATGCGCGCCGAAGCGCAGGCTCATGTCGACGAGATCAACGAGGCCTTGGCGCTGCTCCGCCGCTTCCTCGACTGGGACCGCGCGCTCCGCCGGCTCGACGAGCTCAACGCGCGCGTCGAGGACCAGGCGCTGTGGAACGATCCCAAAGCGGCGCAAGAGGTGATGCGCGAGCGCCGCCGCCTCGACGAGGCGATCACCGCTACGCGCGCGATCGAGCGCGAGCTGTCCGACACGGTCGAGCTGATCGAGATGGCCGAGGCCGAGGGCGACGCCGAGATGGAGACCGAAGCGGTCGCCAGCCTCGCCGAGCTGTCCAGGCGTGCGCAGCAGGACAAGGTCAAGGCGCTGCTCGCGGGTGAGGCCGACGCCAACGACACCTATATCGAGGTGAATGCCGGCGCGGGCGGCACCGAGAGCCAGGACTGGGCCGGGATGCTCAGCCGGATGTATTCGCGCTGGGCGGAGCGCCACGGGCTCAAGGTCGAGCTGATCGACCAGCATTCGGGCGAGCAGGCCGGGATCAAGTCCGCGACGCTCCTGCTCAAGGGCGAGAACGCCTATGGCTACGCCAAGACCGAGAGCGGCGTTCACCGCCTCGTCCGGATCAGCCCCTACGACAGCGCCGCGCGGCGGCACACGTCGTTCGCCAGCGTCTGGGTCTATCCGGTCGTCGACGAGAATATCGACGTCAGCTACAACGAGAGCGACCTGCGCATCGACACCTACCGCGCATCGGGCGCGGGCGGGCAGCACATCAACACGACCGATTCGGCGGTGCGCATCACCCATCTGCCGACCGGCATCGTCGTCCAGTGCCAGAACCAGCGCTCGCAGCACAAGAACAAGGCCGAGGCGTACAACCAGCTTCGCGCCCGCCTCTACGAGCGCGAACTGTCGATCCGCGAGCAGGCGGCGAACGCCGAGAACGCGACCAAGACCGACATCGGCTGGGGTCACCAGATCCGCAGCTACGTCCTCCAGCCGTACCAACTGGTGAAGGACCTGCGCACCGGCGTCACCTCGACCGCGCCCGGCGACGTGCTCGACGGCGACCTCGACGCCTTCATGGCGGCCGCGTTGTCGCAGCGGGTGACCGGCGAGGCGGTCGAGGTGGAGGACGTGGATTGACGCCTCGCCTCGCCCTGGTTCCGCTCGGCGCGCTTCTGCTCGGCGCGTGCGACGGGTCCAAGCCCCTGCTTAAGCCGCAGACCGAGACGCCGGGTCCCTTCCCCGCCCCCGATCGCCCGGTCGCCCGGATCGTGTCGTCGCGCTGGTCGAACGAGGAAGCGCGCGACCGCATGAACGAGGCAGGGACCGTGATGGCGCGGGCGAGGATCGCCAAGGGCATGACCGTCGCCGACATCGGCGCGGGCGAGGGCTATTATACGATCCGCCTCGCGCAGAAGGTGGGCGACAAGGGGCGGGTCCTGGCCGAGGATATCGTCCCCGGGGTCCGCGACGCGCTCGCTGACCGGGTGGCGCGGCAGCGGTTGGCGAACGTCAGCGTCAAGCTCGGAACGCCGGCCGACCCCAGCCTTCCGCCCGCGAGCTTCGACCGCGTCCTGATGGTCCACATGTATCACGAGATCGCGCAGCCATACGAATTCCTCTGGAACCTGCGTCCCGCGCTCAAGCCGGACGGGCTGGTGGTGGTGGTCGACGCCGACCGCGCGACCCGCGACCACGGCACCCCGCCCGCGCTGCTCCGCTGCGAGTTCGCAGCCGTCGGCTATGTCGAGGTCGATCGACAGGACATGCCCTCGGCCGGCGGCTATCTCGCGACGTTCCGCGCGCAGGGGCCGCGGCCCAAACCGGCGGCGATCAAGGGATGCGCGATCCGGGCCGGCTAGGCGCAAGCAGCGCCGCTCGCGCAAGGTCCTTCGGCCGCCCGAAGCAGCGGAGCAGCGCCGCCAGTTCCTCGCGCGATGGAACTGGTACACCCGCAATCCACTCGCGCGTCGCGAGCCGGATCGCCCGACCGCGAACGGTCAAACCCGCCATGACTTCGACCGGCAGCGCCGTCCCGCCCGCCCGCCCGAACACCGCCGAGCGGAACACTGGGTCGGCGCCCGCGCACGGCCGCTCGCCGTCGAGCGCCTTGAGCGCCGCTCGCGCATCCGCCTCGTCGGCGCAAAGCACGTCAACGTCCGCCATCGACGTCTGCGCGCCGTGGAGCACCACGGCGGCCGAGCCGATGATCCACCACGGCCCCCGCGCCGGCCTCATCACCGCGCCGAGTTCGTGCAGCGTTGCGGCCAATCGTTCGGGCACATCGGTCATCGCGGGACGTAGCGGACCCAGAGCACCCAGGCGATCTTCGCCGCCTTGGGTCCGGCTTGCCCACGATCGTGACGGCGGCATCACGCTAGATCGTCCGGATTCCACCGCCGGTTCGACCCGCCAGCGCGCGGAGGAACCGATCGGACGGCCATCCCTGCCGACGCGCAGGGATGGCCGTCCGCCTGTTCGTTACACCAGAACGCCGTGCACCGCCTGCAGGTGCAGATGCTCGGGCGCATGAGCCAGCCCGACCACCGCCGCATCCGCGCCGAACGCCGATGCGGTCGGCGCGCTCGTCACCACATCCGTCGCGTCGAGGACGGTCGTGGTATTGACGTTGAGCACACCGTCGATCCGGCCGTTCCCATCGGTGTCGAACTGCAGGACATTGAGGGTGTCCGAGACGACCTGGACGCGCACCTCGGCCGCTCCCGTCGCGCCGAACGCCGCTTCGCCGATGAAGGCGATCGTCTGCTGACCTTCGGTCTTCACGCTCGCATCGAAGCCGGACAGGTCGATTTTGTCGCCGTCCTTGTGGCTGAAGTCCGTGATGAGTTCCTGTCCGCCGAAGATGTCGTGGCGCTCGCGATAGACGAAGGTGTCCGAACCGAAACCGCCGGTCAGCGTGTCGGTGCCGAAACCGCCGACGAGAACGTCGTAGCCAACACCGCCGATCAGGACGTCGTCGCCGCCGCGCCCATAGAGCGTGTCGGCGCCGGCCTGGCCGTTGAGCGTGTCATTGTTCGCACTGCCGAGAAGCAGGTCGTCACCAACGAAGATGCGCGCCACCAGGCTCTCGGGCGTGTATTCGGAGAGGTCACGCCCCGCCAGCCATGTCGCAATGCCCTGGTCGCCGATCGGGCCGGTGATCTGCCCTTCCGCCACGAAGCCGTAGTCGCCGTTGGCGAGCAAGGTCGTGTGCCCGAAGTACAGCGTGTTGCCACGGTAGCTGTACAAAGTCGCGCTCGCGAGGTCGGAACTGGTGTAGAAATCGTCACCGTTCGACTCGATGCGGGTCGTCACATCGGCATAGTTCGACAGATCGAAGCCCGACGTGGTGTCGGAAACCTTCAGCATAACCATCGCGCAATCTCCCCATGCGCCGTCGGCGCACCCCTTGCACCGACTCGCGCATTCGTCGGATCGCTAGCGCATCGTCACGCGCTGCGCCAGCGGAGATGCCGAAAATGGAGAGATGCGGATCGGACTAGCGCATCGCCAGCCGCTGCGCCATCCGGCGCGCGAAGAAGACATCGACGGCGCGGCTGACGCTCTGCGCGATCCGGCTTCGACCATCGCGGCTGTCCAGGAAGGTCGCGTCCCGCGGGTTCGAGATATAGCCGGTCTCGAACAGCACGCTCGGCATGTCGGGGGCTTTCAGCACCATCAGCGATGCCATGCGATGGAAGTTCGTCTTCGTCGGCATCAGCGACGGCGCCTCGCGCCCGAGCAGTCGGGCAAAGCCCGCCGATTGATTCATCGTCTCGCGCTGGGTGAGGTCGATCAGGATGGAGGACACGTCCGCCGCCTCGTCCAGGTTCACTCCCGCGATCACGTCCGCCTTGTTCTCGCGCGCCGCGAGCCGGGCGGACTCCTTGTCGGAGGCGACTTCGGAGAGCGTGTACACCGATGCCCCCGTCGCGTCCTCCGACCCCACGCTGTCGCAGTGGATCGAGATGAACAGGTCGCCGCGCAGCCGCCGCGCCACGCCGAACCGCTCGCGCAGCACCAGATACCGGTCGTCGTCGCGGGTCAGCGCGACCCGCACCTTGCCGCCGGCGAGCAGGGTGTCGCGGATCGCCTTGGCGATCCTGAGCGTCACGTCCTTCTCGCGCAGTCCCGTCTCCGGATTGATCGCGCCCGGATCGACCCCGCCGTGCCCGGCGTCGATCACCACCAGCGGTCGGTCGGCGTCGCCCTGCACCCGCGGCAGCGACACGCGCTTCGCTGCCGGAACGGGGATCGAGAGCGCGTATCGCGCGCGCGGCTGGGTCAGCCCCACCGTCGTCGCGAACCCCGGCGAAGCGGGAATGAGCGCGATCAGCAGGGCGGCCAGCAGCGACACCCCTCGCCCCTGCCGCGCCTTCGCGCCGCGCGTCCAGTCAAAAGCCATATACGCGAGCCCTGTACCGTCTGCCCGGCGGCTTAGCCGCGGCGCCTTGAACGGCGGTTGGCGAATCCGGTTAACGCCGCATTGGGCGCGTTTTTGCCGGGACGGCGGCAAAACACCGCCGGTTGCTGACGGGCCTGGGCGGTGCTACCTCATGCCGTTGACCGCATCCGGCGCGAGGGGGCTCGCACCGTTCGCGGGCCATTCCGTCCTTCCGGCCCGCCGGTCGGGCGATCACCAGGTTGACGTCCGCAATGCCGTTTTCTCTCCTTCCCTCGACTCCGACGGCCGCAGCCGCAGGGTTCGCGGGCGAGACTGCCGAGGGCGGACCGCCCCGGCGCGGCGTGCGGACGAAGGCACTTTCGCAAACACCGCGCAGCGCTGGAGCCGAGGCTCCGCTGCGCCCCCATCGCCGCGCGCGGACGACGCCTTCGGGCACCCCGCGCGCGTGGAGACATATCAATGACCACGCGCATGCTGATCGACGCACGCCACCGGGAGGAGACCCGGGTCGCCGTCGTCAAGGGTAACCGGATCGAGGAATTCGACTTCGAGAGCGCCGAGCGCAAGCAGCTCAAGGGCAACATCTACCTCGCCAAGGTGACGCGGGTCGAACCGTCGCTCCAGGCGGCGTTCGTCGATTACGGCGGCAACCGCCACGGCTTCCTCGCCTTCTCGGAAATCCATCCGGACTATTATCAGATTCCGAAGGAGGATCGCGAGGCGCTGCTCCGCGAGGAGGCCGAGCACGCCGCCGAGGAAGCGGCGCTGCGCGCCCAGCAGGACGACGAGGACGATCTCGACGGCGCCGACGACGACGAGGAGGCGATCGAGCGCTTCGAGGACGAGGGCGGCGAGAACCCGGACGTCGAGCGCGACCGGGAAGGGCACGGCGACGATGAGGACGACGACCACGCCGGCGACGAGGAGCGCCCGCGCGCGGGCAAATCGACCGTCAACAGCGACGAGGTCGAGGCACTCCGCCAGCGCCGGATGAACCTGCGCCGCCGTTACAAGATCCAGGACGTGATCCGCAGGCGCCAGGTGCTGCTGGTCCAGGTCGTCAAGGAGGAGCGCGGCAACAAGGGCGCGGCGCTGACCACCTATCTGTCGCTCGCGGGCCGCTACTGCGTGCTGATGCCCAACACCTCGCACGGCGGCGGCATCTCGCGGAAGATCAGCAATGCGGGCGATCGCAAGCGGCTGAAGTCGATCATGGCGGAGCTCCAGCTGCCGCCGTCGATGGGGTGCATCGTCCGCACCGCCGGGCTTCAGCGGACCAAGACCGAGATCAAGAGGGACTTCGACTATCTCGCCCGGCTGTGGGACGGGATCCGGGACAACACGCTCACCTCCTCCGCGCCCGCGCTGATCTACGCCGACAGCGACCTCATGAAGCGCGCGATCCGCGACATCTACAACAAGGACATCGACGAGGTGATCGTCGAGGGCGAGGACGGGTACCGGCAGGCCAAGGACTTCATGCGCCTGCTGATGCCCAGCCACGCGAAGAAGGTCCGGCACTATTCGGATCCGATCCCGCTCTATCAGCGCGCCGGCGTCGAGGAACAGCTGTCGGCGATGTACCATCCGGTCGTCCAGCTGAAGTCGGGCGGCTATCTGGTCATTAACCCGACCGAGGCCCTCGTCTCGATCGACATCAACTCCGGCCGCTCCACCCGCGAACACAATATTGAGCAGACCGCGACCGCGACCAACCTTGAGGCGGCCAAGGAGATCGCGCGCCAGCTCCGCCTGCGCGACATGGCGGGCCTCGTCGTCATCGACTTCATCGACATGGATCATTCGTCCAACGTCCGGAAGGTCGAGAAGGCGATGAAGGACGCGCTCAAGGACGATCGCGCGCGCATCCAGGTCGGCCGGATCAGCTCGTTCGGCCTCATGGAGATGAGCCGCCAGCGGCTGCGCACCGGAGTGCTCGAGGCCTCGACCCGCCAATGTCCGCATTGCGAGGGCACCGGTCTGGTCCGCACCGCCGCGTCTTCGGGCCTGTCGGCGCTGCGGATGATCGAGGACGAGGCAGCCCGTGGCCGCGGCTCGCTCCTCACGCTGCGGGCGTCGCAGGAAGCGGCCTTCTACGTGCTCAACCGCAAGCGCGCCGATATCGCCGAGATCGAAGACCGCTACGGCGTTCAGGTTGAGGTGCTGCCCGACGGCGAGAACGAGGGCGCACGGATGAGCGTCGAGGCATCGGGTCCGCCCCCCGCCTATGCGCCGAAGTTCGAGCCGATCGTCGAAGAGGTCGAGGACGACATCCCCGAGGAGATCGACGAGGAGGAGATCGAGGAAACCGTCGCCGAGGACGAGACCGAGGCGCAGCCCCGTGCGTCCGAGCCGCGCGAGGACGGCGCGCCCCGCAAGCGTCGCCGTCGCCGCGGTCGCCGCGGCCGCTCCGGCGATCGCGAGGAGCAGGCGACAGACGCCGAGTTCGAGGGTGAGGCTCAGACGGTCGGCAACGACGCCGACGACGCCGAGGCCGGACCTGCCGAGCCGGACGAAGCCGCTGCGGCCGAGCCGTCGGGCGGTGGCCGGCGACGCCGGAGCCGCCGCCGCCGTGGCGGTCGTCGCGACGAGGCTTCCCTTGCCGATCCGGCGGAGACGGACGGCGAATCCCATGTCGGGTCGATGAGCGAGGACGCTCCGCCGGCGGAAACGCCCGCGGGGATCGAGTTCGCCGGCGAGGCGCCGGTCGATCCGATCGATGCGGTCGCGGCCGAGCCCCAGGCGGGCGCGGAAGAGGCGCCGGCGCCGAAGCGCTCGCGGCGCAGGTCGACCAAGGCGACGGAGACCCCCGCCGCCGAGCCGACCGATGCCGCTTCGGCCGAGGTCGAGGCCGAAGCTCCGAAGCCGAAGCGCTCGCGCAGCCGCAAGGCTGCGGTCGAGCCCGACGCCGAGGGTGCGTCCGCTCCGGTCGCGGAAGCGCCGATGGTCGACACGCCGATCTCGGAAGAGGCCAAGCCCAAGCGGTCGCGCAGCCGCAAGAAGGCCGAGCCCGCCGCCGAGACGCCGGTCGAGCCGGCCCCGGCGGACCCGAGTGCGGAGACCGAAACCGTGGCGGCCGACCCCGCCCCGGCCGTCGAAGACGGAGAGCCGAGCGCGGCTCCCGAGGCGAGCAACGACACCGACCCCGGCGGCGCCTCGCCGCGCCGCGGTTGGTGGCAGCGGACCTTCGGCGCCTGACGGCGCGCGCCGGGCTTCACCCGCGGTTCACCCGAACCGCGCGAGAAGCCCGGCGGTGCGGCTGACGAAATGATGCGGATTGGCTCCAAACGGCCGTGGCGGACTGCGGTCGCGGCGATCGGCGCGCTGCTCGTCACGGCGCAGCCCGCTGCCGCGCAATCGATCCTGCGCGACGCCGAGACCGAAGCGCTCCTGAACGACATGTCGGCGCCGCTGATCGCCGCGGCGGGGCTGCGCCCGAAGGACGTCCAGATCGCGCTGATCAACGACGATTCGATCAACGCCTTCGTCGCCGGCGGGCAGACCGTCTACGTCAACTCCGGCACGCTTCAGGCCGCCAAGTCGGCGAACGAGGTCCAGGGTGTGATCGCGCACGAACTGGGACACATCAGCGGCGGTCACGTCGCGCTGGCGGGGCGCGGGTTCGAGCGGCCGATGGCGATCACGTTGCTGTCGCTCGTCGTCGGTGTCGCTGCGATGGCGGCCGGCGCGGGCGAGGCGGGCGCGGGCCTGCTCGGGCTCGGTCAGCAAGCGGCGACACTGGATTACCTGACCTTCTCGCGCCAGCAGGAATCCTCCGCCGATGCCGCGGGCGCGCGCTACCTCACCACCGCCGGGGTCACCGGCAAGGGGTATCTCACCTTCTTCAAAAGCATCCAGGCGCTCGAGTTCCGCTATGGGATCAAGCGCAAGGACGAGTTCATGCTCGATCACCCGGTGACGATCGAGCGCATCGCCAATCTGACCGAATCGCTGGAAGCCTCGCCCGCCTGGAACAAGCCGCTTGATCCCAAGCTGGAGGAGCGGTTCCGCCGCGCCAAGGCGAAGCTCGACGGCTATCTTCTCGATCCGCCGCAGGTGCTTCAGAAGTATCCGGAAAGCGATCAGACGGTCTATGCGCATTACGCGCGCGCCTATGCCTATCACCGCGGCGGCTATCCCGAAAAGGCGAACGCCGAGGCCGACGCGCTGGTCCGCGCCGACCCGGCCGATCCCTATTTCCATGAGATCAAGGGCCAGATCCTCCTGGAGGCGGGCAAGCCGAAGGAAGCGCTCGCGCCGCTCCGCCGCGCCGTCATCGATTCCGGCTACAACCCGCTGATCGCCACCACCTTCGGTCACGCCCTGCTCGCGACCGAGGACAAGGCGAACTATCCGGAGGCGATCAAGGTCCTGAAGGTCGCGGTCGCGCGCGACGACGAGAACCCCTTCGGCTGGCTCCAGCTCGGCACCGCCTATGAGATAACCGGGGACGAGGCGCATGCGATGCTCGCCACCGCCGAACGCGCCAGCATGACCGGCGACACCCGCACCGCCGTCCGCTCAGCGCGCTACGCGATGGCCGGGCTGCCGCAGAACAGCGCCGACTGGCTCCGCGCGCAGGATATCGCGATGACGGGCCAGAACGACATCGACGACAATCCGAAGAAGTACAAGAAGCGATGAGCCGGCTGCTGCTGGTCATACTGGTGCTGATCGGCGCGGTGTTCGGCGGCGGCGGCGTCTGGCTCGCCGAGCGCGTGGCCCCGGGCGAGCTCGCCCCGGCGGACGAGGCCCGGATCGGCCGCGCGGTGCGCGACTACATCCTCGCCAATCCCGAGGTGCTGCCCGAGGCGATGCAGCGGCTTCGCGACAAGGACACGGCGAAGCAGCTCGTCGGTCTGCGACGTGACATCGAGACGCCGGTGGGGAGCGCCTGGGCGGGCAACCCCAAGGGTGACGTCACCGTCGTCGAATATTACGATTACAATTGCGGGTATTGCCGCGCGATCCTGCCGACGGTCGACCAGCTGATCCGCGACGACCCGAACGTCCGTGTCGTCTATAGAGAGTATCCGGTTCTCGCAGAGACGAGCGCAAGCGCCGCGCGCGCCTCGCTCCGGGCGGCCGAGCAGGGCAACTTCGCGCGCTTCCACCAGGCGCTCTACGCCGGCGGGCCGGTCAGCGACGCCTCGATCGCCGCCGCCGCTAAGGCCGCGGACGTCGATCTCACCAGGCCGCTCCAGGCGACGAACGAGATCAACCGCAATCTGGCCGTCGGCCAGCAGCTCCAGATCGCCGGCACGCCCGGCTGGATCATCGGCGACCGCGTGCTGACCGGCGCGCTTCCGCTCGATCGGCTGAAAGAGGCCGTCGCGGCGGCGCGGGCGCGCTGATCCGGCCTTACGGCCGCACCATCACCTTGCACTCGCGCTCCGGATCGCCGAGCGCCTCGAAGGCGGCGGCGACGCCGTCCAGCGGCACCGTCGAGGTGACGAGCGGACGCACGTCGATCACCCCGCGCGCGATCCGGTCGAGCGTGCCGGCGAACTCCTCGGGCGTGTAGCCGAGCACGAACTGGAGATCGATCTGCTTGGTGATGCACAGGAACGGCTCGATCCGGTCGGTCGCCATGCAGACGCCCGCGACCAGGATCTGCGCGGCCAGCGGCACGGCCTCGATCAGCGATTGCAGCACGCCCGGCACGCCGACGCACTCGAACACGACCGCCCGCTTGCCGGTCTGCCCGGACATCTGAACCACCGCCTGCTCGGCGCGGCTGCGCGGCACGCCGAGGTCCGACCAGCGCGCGTGCGGCGACTCCTTCGTCGGATCGACAACGATGTCCGCTCCCACCCGCTCGGCAATGGCGCGGCGCGCGGGCGAGAAATCGGCGGCGATCACCGGCCCCAACCCGCGCGCCTTGAGCGCCGCGATCACGGCGAGGCCGACCGGGCCGCAGCCGACCACCAGATTGACGGTGTCCGCGGCGGCGCGGCTCATCGCGACCGCGTGCTCGCCGACCGCGAACGGCTCGGTCAGCGCCGCCTGCGCATCCGAGAGGTCGCCCGGCACCTCGAACAGCAAGGCTTCGGTCAGCACCATCGCCTCGCCGAAGCCACCCGGGAAACGGTTTGAGTAACCGATCGTCTCGAACCCCGCCGGGCCGGCCGCGACCGGCAGCGAGACGACGCGCGTCCCGGCCTTGAACCGGCGCGGCGTGTTCGGGCCGACATCGACCAGCTCGGCGACGAACTCGTGCCCGAAGACGATGTCCTGGGTCAGATCGACCGTCATCGGCTCGCCCGCGCGGCGCGACAGCTCGGCCATCGTCTCCATCGAATGGACCGCGTGGAGATCGGAACCGCAGATGCCGCAGCACAGCGTCCGCGCCAGCACCTGCCCCTCGCCCGGCGTCGGTTCGGCGACGCTGTCGAGCACCAGCGCCTTGTCGCGTCTCACCACCGCCCGCATCGGGTCCTCCTATCGCCAGTCGGGCGTGAAGCGGATGTTGTCCTTGGCGAGGCCCTCCGCGACGATGTCCAGCCCGCCCGCCTTCACCATCCATTCGAGGCGGTGATCGCGATACTCGCGCTTGAACAGCCCCTGTTCGAGCAGCGTCGCCACGTCGGCCATCCCGCCCTCGCGGGCGATCGCTGCGGCCTCTGCATTCGTGGCGGCGACGCTCGGCCGCGCATTGGCGCGCGCAAGCCAATCGCCGAGCGCGGATCCCGCCGCCGGCGCGAACCCATGGCCTGCCGACCCGTTCACGTAAGGAACCACGGAGAGGTCGGCCCAGCCGAAGCGATCGCCGCCGAACCATTCGGCCTTGCCCAGCTCGCGTTCGAGCCACGCATGGAAGCCCGCGATCTGCGCACCCGCGTCCGCGCGCATCGTGACGGCGCGCTCGCCGACCGCGCGACCGAACCACGTCAGTTCGGACAAGCCCCAGTTGACCGCTTCCAGATGGGTGTCGACCACCTCCTCGATCGTCCGCGCCCGCGCCCGCCCCGCGGGGTCGGATGGGAGCAGCGGCGGCTCGGGCCAGCGATCCTCGACATATTCTAGGATGATCGTGGAATCGAACACGGTCGTCGCGCCATCCACCAGCGCGGGAACCTCGGCGCGCGGGTTGGCGCGGACGAACTCGCCCGCCGCGCCGCCGACGCCGATCCCACCCGGCATCGCCGTCTCGAACGCCACGCCCTTCTCGCGCAGCGCGATCTTCACCTTCTGCGCATAGGGAGAGAGCGGGTGGTCCCAGACGAGCAACATGCTCACTCCGCCGCGTCCTTCGCCTTGTCGAGCCCCATCGCCGCCAGGATCTCGGGGCGGATGTCGTCCGTCCCCTTGTTGGCGATATGCTGCGCGACCCGCGCGCCGACCGCCGCCTGCGCCTGGCCGATGAAGATCTTGCGGTTGTCCGCCGCCCAGCGCAGGCTGGTCTCGCGGTTCACCGACAGGTCCTGGAAGTGCGGCATGACGTGGCGCGCGATCAGTTCATAGCTCTTCTGCTTGTGGTCCCACTCGGCCCAGTTCGCATCCATCACCAGGAAGGCGCCGAACCCGCCCGACTGCTCCTGAAGTCGCTCGATCTGGCGGATCGCGTCGTCGGGGGTGCCGATCACCGCCATGCCGCTGTCGACCAGCGCGTCGACGGGATCGCTGCCGTCGGTCGGCGCGAGCGGCAGCGCCGCGACCTCGCGGAAATAGTAGAGCCAGTCCTCCAGCCCGTAGCGGACCTGAGCGCGCGCCGCCTCGCGCGTCTCGGCGACGTGCATCGGCCCGACCAGCCGCCAGCCGTTGCGATCCATTGTGCCGCCGGCATCCGCCGCCGCGCCCTCGGCGATCGCCCAGTTCGACGCGAGCGCGTTGAACCCGCCGGCCTGCGTCGCGCCGATCGAGAGCAGCCCGACGCCGTGGCGGCCCGCCGCCAGCGCCCCGGTCGGCGACACCTGGCTCGCCACCGCGATCTCGACGGAGGGCCGAGTATAAGGCAGCATCTGTAGCCGAGCCTCGTTGCACTCGAACCAGTCTGTCGTCTTCGTCACCGTCTCGCCGCGCAGCAGCGGGACGATGACGTCGAGCGCCTCGTCCATCCGGTCGCGCTGCTTGGCGACCGGAATCCCCATCATGAAGGCGTCGGAGGGAAGCGCCCCGGGCCCGACCCCGAACATCACCCGCCCGCGGGTCATGTGATCGAGCTGGTTGATTCGATCGGCCAGCATGAAGGGATGGTGGTACGGCAGCGACGACACGCCCGTCCCCAGCCGGATGTGCCGCGTCCGCTGCGCGGCGGCGGCGATGAAGAGTTCGGGGCTGGCGATCAGCTCGTAGCCCGCCGAATGATGCTCGCCGATCCACGCCTCGTCATAGCCGAGCCGGTCCATGTGTTCGACGAGCAGCATGTCGCGCTCGATCGCCTCGGTCGGGTTTTCCTTGAGCGGGTGAAAAGGCGCGATGAACGCGCCGAACCTCAGCTTCCTCGCCATTCAACCCTCCACGGAGCCTGTCTAAGTCAGACTACTTAGATGCGCGGACTTGTCAAAGGCCCAGATGCCGGTGGTTGCGCGCCTTCGCTCCCCTCCCCACCTGCCCGCGCTATCCGAGGGGAATCCATGCCAGACCCGATCCTCGCCGTATCCGGCGTGTCCAAGACCTATGCCGGCGGCGTCACCGCGCTCCACGCCGTCGACCTCACCATCGAGCGCGGCGAGATCTTCGCGCTGCTCGGCCCCAACGGCGCAGGTAAATCGACGCTCATCAACATCGTCTGCGGGGTGGTGACGCCCTCGACCGGCACGATCACCGTGGCGGGGCACGACGCGCTTCGCGACTTCAAGGCGGCGCGGATGAAGGTCGGGCTCGTGCCGCAGGAGCTGAACGTCGACATGTTCGAGACCGTGCTCGCCACCGTCACCTTCAGCCGGCGCCTGTTCGGCCGCTCGGGCCACGCCGCCTATATCGAGGAGGTGCTGCGCGACCTGTCGCTGTGGGACAAGCGCCACGCCAAGATCATGGAATTGTCGGGCGGCATGAAGCGCCGGGTGCTGATCGCCAAGGCGCTGAGCCACGAGCCCGACCTCCTGTTCCTCGACGAGCCCACCGCCGGAGTCGACGTCGAGCTGCGCCGCGACATGTGGAAGCTGGTCCACAAGCTGCGCGACAAGGGCACCACCATCGTCCTCACCACCCATTATATCGAGGAGGCCGAGGAGATGGCCGATCGCGTCGGCGTCATCACCGGCGGTCGGCTGCTGCTCGTCGAGGAGAAGACGGCATTGATGCGCAAGCTCGGCAAGCGCGAGCTCGACCTGGCGCTGGTCGATCCGCTGGACGCGATCCCAGAGGGGCTGGAGGAGTGGCACGTCCAGCTCGCGAATGAAGGCAAGACGCTGCGCTATACCTTCGACGCCAACGAGGAACGCACCGGCATCCCGTCACTGCTGCGCAAGCTCGCCGACCTCGGCATCGCGTTCAAGGACCTCGAGACCTCGAAGTCGAGCCTGGAGGACATCTTCGTCGGCCTCATCGATGAAGGGAGGGCCGCAGCATGAACACCCACGGCGTCTGGGCGATCTATCGCTTCGAGATGGCGCGCGCGCTGCGCACCCTGTGGCAGAGCCTCGTCACCCCGGTGCTCACCACCAGCCTCTATTTCATCGTCTTCGGCGGCGCGATCGGCAGCAAGATGCAGACCGTCGGCGGGGTCGGCTACGGCAGCTTCATCGTGCCCGGCCTCATCATGCTGTCGCTGCTCACCCAGAGCATCGCCAACGCCTCGATCGGCATCTACTTCCCCAAGTTCACCGGCACGATCTACGAGCTGCTCTCGGCCCCGGTCAGCGCGATGGAGATGGTGCTCGGCTACGTCGGCGCGGCGGCGACCAAGTCGGTCGTGCTGGGCCTCATCATCCTCGCGACCTCCGCCTTGTTCGTCCCGCTCCGGGTCGATCACCCCGCCGCGATGATCGCGTTCCTGCTGCTGACGGCGGTGACGTTCAGCCTGTTCGGCTTCATCATCGGCGTGTGGGCGAAGGGATTCGAGCAGCTGAACTTCGTGCCCGCGCTGCTGATCACGCCACTCACCTTCCTCGGCGGCTGCTTCTACTCGATCGACATGCTGCCGCAGCCGTGGCGGACGGCGAGCCTGTTCAATCCGGTGGTCTACCTCGTCAGCGGCTTCCGCTGGAGCTTCTTCGGCCAGGGCGACGTCAGCATCGGAGTGAGCCTGGGCGTGACCTTCGCCTTCATGATCGCCTGCCTCGCGGTGATCGCATGGATCTTCAAGTCGGGTTGGCGACTGAAGAACTGAGGCGGCTGGCCCACAGCGCCCACCAGATCAACAGCGGCTGCGCAAGCAGCCGCGGCGCGTGGTAGGCGATGGGCAGCCCGGTCCCGCTCGACAGATCGAGGATCGCGTGCTGTACGTTCGCCGGCCATACGCACAGCGCATAGAGCGCGAGCATCCGGCCCGCGAGCCGCCGCCAGCGCGGCAGGCACAGCCCGGCCGCCCCGAACAGTTCGCAGACCCCGGTCGCCAGCACGACGGCGTGCGGATACGGCACCCACGCCGGCACGATCCGGACCATCGCCGCCGTGACGAGCAGATGCGCCATCCCCGCCACCGCATAGAAGGCGGCGAGCAGCGCGAGGCCGATCCGCTGTCCCGGACTCATGCTTGCCACCCTGCTGCGGCATCGCTAACCGCTGGCCTTCGATGCCCGTCTCCGATCACCGCCCCGCCGCCATGATCCCGGGCGGCGCGGTGTTCCCGCACCGGCACCTGCTGGGCATCGAGGGACTTCAGCCGCACGAGATCACCTTCCTGCTCGACGAGGCGGAGCGCTGGATCGACGCGCGCCCCGGCGAGCCGGAGAAGTGTCTCGCCGGCCTCACCCAGATCAACGCCTTCTTCGAGAATTCCACCCGCACCCTCCTCTCGTTCGAGATCGCGGGCAAGCGCCTGGGCGCCGACGTCGTCAACATGCACGCCGCACAGTCGAGCGTGAAGAAGGGCGAGACGCTGATCGACACCGCGATGACGCTCAACGCCATGCGCGCCGACGTCATCGTAATCCGCCACATGGCGTCGGGGGCCGTGGCGCTGATCGCCGACAAGGTCGACTGCCCCGTCCTCAACGCCGGCGACGGCCGCCACGAGCACCCGACCCAGGCGCTGCTCGACGCGCTGACGATCCGGCGGCGGCGCGGCAGCATCGCCGGGCAACGGGTCGTGATCTGCGGCGACGTGCTCCACAGCCGGGTCGCGCGGTCGAACATCCTGTCGCTGGCGTCGCTCGCCGCCGAGGTCCGGGTCTGCGCGCCCTCGACGCTGACGCCGGCCGCGATCGACGAACTCGGGGTCGCCGCCTTCACCGATTTCGACACCGCGCTCGACGGCGCGGACGTGGTGATGATGTTGCGCGTCCAGAACGAGCGGATGGCGGGCGCCTACATCCCCTCCCCGCGCGAGTTCCACCTCCGCTACGGGCTCACCCCCGAGCGGCTCGCGTTGGCCAAGCCCGACGCGCTGGTGATGCACCCCGGCCCGATGAACCGCGGGGTCGAGATCGACTCGAGCGTCGCCGACCACCCGACCCGATCCGCGATCACCGAACAGGTCGCGATGGGCGTCGCGGTGCGGATGGCGTGCCTCGACGTGCTGACCCGTCGCGCCCGCGGTGTCGAGGGCTGGGCGTGACCCCCGCCGCGCTCCGTTTCGTCAACGCCCGCGTCCTCGGCGGCGCGCGCGAATTGTGCGTCCGCGACGGCGTCATCGTCGACCCGACCCGGCTCGAACCTCCGTTCGCTCCGAGCGAAATCGAGGAACCGACTCCGACCAACGGTGTCTCGACTTCGCTCGACACGAACGGGGGCGGTGACGGCGACACGATCGATTGCCGCGGCAAGCTCCTCGCCCCCGCCCTGTTCGACATCGGCGTCGCCGCGATCGACCGCGACGCCTTCCGGGCCGGCGGGGTCGTCCGCGTCGGGCTGATGCCGGATCAGACCCCAGTGCTCGACGAACCCGGCATCGTCCAACGTTCGGCGCTGATCGGCCGCCCGGACCTGTGGATCCACCCGATCGCCGCCGCCACCCAGGGGCTGAAGGGCGAGGAACTCGGCGAATTCGCCTTCTGCGCCTCCGCGGGTGCGCTCGCGATCGGCACCGGGCGCGGCTGGATCGCCGACGCCGGGGTGATGCGCCGCGTGCTGCTCTACGCGCGCGACCTCGGCCTGCCGGTGATCGCGCATGCCGAGGACGCCGGGCTGGTGGCCGACGCGGTCGCCACCGACGGCGCGACCGCCGCTCGGCTCGGACTCGCCAGCGCTCCTGCGATCGCCGAGGCGCTGGCGGTGTCGCGCGACCTGTTGCTTGCGGAGGAAACGGGCGCGCGGCTGCACTTCCGGCAACTCACCACCGCCCGCGCGTTCGATCTCGTCCGCGCCGCCAAGGCGCGCGGCGTCGCCGTCACCTGCGGCATCACCCCGGCGCACCTGCTGCTGTCGGACATCGCGGTCAGCGACTTCCGCACCTTCGCCCGCCTCTCGCCGCCCCTGCGCAGCGAGGCGGATCGCCGGGCGTCGCTCGGAGCGCTCGCCGACGGGACGATCGACGTGCTCTGCTCCGGCCACGATCCGCGCGGCCCCGAGGAGAAACGCCTCCCCTTCGCCGACGCCGCGCCCGGCGCCGCAGGGGCGCAGACACTGCTCGCGCTGGGGCTCGGGCTCGTCCGCGACGGGACGATCACGCTCGACCGGCTGTTCGAGCTGGTCGCCCTCAATCCGGGGCGGCTCTTCGGGATTGACACCGGTCGGCTGACGCCGGGCTCCCCTGCCGATCTGATCCTGGTCGACGAGGACGCACCCTGGCAGATCGCCGCCGACCGCCTTCCGGGCCGCGCCGGCAACACGCCGTTCGACGGATTGCCGGTGCAGGGGAAGGTTCTGCGGGTCTGGAAGGGCGGCCGCGAGCTCGGCTAGGTCAGCGCGCGGCGACCTGCACGCCCGCGCCGCGGACGCGGGCGGCGGTCCGCACCGTCGCCGGCTTCACCCACTGCGCGATCTGATCGCCGGCGCCGGTCCGCACGAAGCACGACCCGCCCTTCGCGCGGATCCCGCGGCAGAGCGTCACCGCATCGCCGCGCGCGAAGCCGCCGACCGACAGCCGGTAGAATGCGCCGCCGCCCGCCTTGAACGCCATCCCCGCCGGCGTGTGCGTCGCGAGTGCGGCATAGCGCCGCGTGGCGCGCCGCCACGCATCCCGCGCGACGCCCGCATTGTCGTAAGCGCCGAGCTGGACGAACCAATTGCCCTTGGCCGGAGCCGCCGCGACGGTCGTAGCGACCGGGGCTTTGAACGCGCCCTTGGCCACGATCAGCCGCGCGGGTCTGGCGCGAGCGGTGGTCGCGGGAAGCGCCTGGACGACCTCCTGGCGCGCGGCGAAGACGACCTGCGGCGCGATGCCCGGCGCAAGGACGGCAGCCTGCGCCACCTCGACCGCAGGCGCTGCCGGTGCCGCTTCCGCATCCGACGGGGCGACCGCGACCGCGACCGGGGCGGGTATCGGGTCGGGTAGGGCCGTCGGCTCGGTGACCGGAGTCGCCGCCGCGATCGCGACCGGCGCATCGCCCGCGGGCGCCGCGAGCGCGAGCGCCACCGGCTGACCGCGATCCTCGACCGGGGTCACGCCCAGCAGGGACGCGACCTGATCGGCGGGGCTCCTGGGCTTGGCGAAGTCGATCCACTGCATGATCCGCGCGTTCGCCTCGTCCGGCGTCACGTCCGCGCTGACCACCGTGCGCGCGTCGCTCCACCGCCCCGCAAGCGCGAGCGCCAGCGCCAGGTTCTGGCGCGTGCGCGCATCGGCCTCGGGCGCGCGCGCCGCCACCATCAGCAGCTCGACGCCGCCCGCCGGATCGCCGGCCAGCGCCAGCGCCAGCCCGCGGTCGCGCGCCGGGATCGCAGCGGCGTGATCGGTCAGCGTCGCCCGCGCCAGGTCCATGTGCCCTTGCGCGATCTGCGTCAGCGCAAGGTTGAGCGCGGCCTTGCCGACGGCCGCCCCCGCCTCGCCCGAAAGCGTCAGCACGTCCGCGAACGCCTGGCCCGCGGAGACGAAGCGACCCGCCCTGAGATAGCTTTGCCCCAGCAACATGCGATAGCCCGCGTCGCGCGGGGCCAGGGTGACGGCAGTCTCCGCAAAGCCGACCGCATGGCCCGCGTCGTTCTTGGCGAGCGCCTTGGAAGCCTTGCCCGCCACGGTCGCCGCCTCACCGGCGGCGTTACGCTCTCCGGCGAGCGTCATGCCCCCGGCCGCGAACGCGCCCAACAGCAACGCAGTCGCCCCAATGCCTGCCAGCGTATGCGTCTTCATGGTCAATCCCCCACCGATCGGTCCGTCGCGCGCGATGCGCTTGCCGCGAGCGGTTCGAGCTCCGGCATGGTCTTCAGAAATTGATCGAGCGCCTCGGTCACCAGCCTTTGCGCCGAGACCCCGCGGCTCGCCGAGGCAAGCCGGAGGCGCATGCGCCGATCCGGATCGAGGCGCAGCGTGAACGCGGCGCGCGGCTTGCCCGCCGACGCGCACGGCGCGAGCGTCGCAGTGTCGGTCGGCGCGAGCGCCTCGGCGAGCTCCTCGCGCTGCGCCAGGACCGCCGGCATTGGCGCGCCGTCCGGTGCGGGCGGTTCGCCCATGTCGTTCCAGCCGAGCGGGTCGCCCGCCTGCGTCGGCGACATCTGCCGCCGCATCGCCGGACGCGCCTGCCCCTTGCGCGCGAGCAGGCCCGACGAGAGCGAGGCGATCGGCTTCGGGGCGGCGCTGATCATGCGACCACCCGACGGCCGAAGTTGCTCGCCTGCGGCCGCGCCGCGGCCAGCTTGTTCGCGCCCGCGCCGGGCGCTGAGAAGACGGTACGCCGGAAGTTCTTCTCCAGCCGGTCCGAGACGTAGCTCCAGAGCGCGGCGACCTCCTGCGCGGAGCGTCCGTCCGGATCGACCTCCATCACCGTGCGCCCGTCGATCATCGACGCGGCGAAGTCGGTGCGCTGGTGGACGGTGATCGGGGCGACGGTGCCGTGCTGCGAGAGCGCGATCGCCGCCTCGGTGGTGATCCGCGCCTTCGGGGTCGCGGCGTTGACGACGAAGATCAGCGGCTTGCCGGCGCGCTCGCACAGATCGACCGTCGCCCCGACGGCGCGCAGGTCGTGCGGGCTGGGTCGGGTGGGAATCACGATCAGCTCGGCGACCTGGATGACGCTCAGGATCGCCATGGTGATCGCCGGCGGCGTGTCGATCACCGCCAGCTTGAATCCCTGTTGGCGCAGCACTTCCAGATCGGCGGCGAGCCGCGACACTGTGGTCTGCGCGAAGGCAGGATAATCGTCTTGGCGCTCGTTCCACCAATCGGAGAGCGAGCCTTGCGGGTCGATGTCGATGAGCACGACCGGCCCCGATCCGGCGAGTTGCGCCTGCACCGCCACGTGGCCGGACAGCGTGGTTTTCCCCGACCCGCCTTTCTGCGACGCCATCGCCAGAACCCGCATTTGCCCCGCCACCCCGATTGATCCGGGAGCGAAATGGCATAGGACCCACCAACGACCGGTTAACGCGCTCTGGCGAGATGCCGCGAAGTGGGGCATGAACCCGCCGGAAAGCACGCGATCTGATCGGAACGAGGGTTAATGCGATGAAACCATACGGCGCCTTGGCGGCGGTCATGCTGGTCGCGGCGCCTGCCCTGGCGGACGTGAAGACCGGAGTCGACGCCTGGGCGCGCGGCGACTTCGCCGCGGCGGTCGCCGAATGGCGCGGCCCCGCGGTCGCCGGCGACGCCGATGCGCAGTTCAACCTGGCGCAGGCCTACAAGCTCGGCCGCGGCGTTCCGACCGATCAGGCGATGGCGGAAAGCTGGTATCGCAAGGCCGCGGCGCAGGGCCATGCCCAGGCGCAGGACAATCTCGGCCTCATCCTCTTTCAGCAGGGCAAGAAGGCGGAAGCACTGCCATGGCTCGAGAAGTCGGTCGCTCGGGACGAACGCCGGACCGAGCTGGTGCTGGGCACGATGCTGTTCAACGGCGATGCGGTGACGAAGGACTGGCCGCGCGCCTATGCGCTGGTGACGCGGGCGTCGCAGCAGGGGCTGCCCCAGGCGTCGCAGACGCTGGCCCAGATGGACGGCTATCTCGCGCCCGAACAGAAGCAGCAGGGCCTGCAACTGGCCGGTCAGATCGCGCAGACCGCCAAGCTCGCGGCCGTGCCGACGCCCGCTCCCGCGCAGCCGCACCCGGCCCGGCCCACGCCTGCCCGCGCCGCGCCCATCCGGACGATCGACGTCGCGCCGTCGCGCCCCGGGACTCCGCCTACCGTCCGGCCCACACCGAAGCCCGCTCCGGCCAAGGCGGCGGCTAAGCCGGTCGTCACTCCGGTCGCGACGCGCGGCGGCGCGTGGCGGATCCAGCTCGGCGCGTTCGCGGACGAGAGCAACGCGCGCAAGCTCTGGGCCGAGGTCGGCGGTCGGACCGGCGGCAGCGTCGCCTACCTAAAGTCCGGCGCGGTCACCCGCCTGCAGGCAACGGGGTTCGCCAGCCGCGCCGCGGCGCAAGCCGCCTGCGGCAAGGCAAGGGTCGGCTGCGTCGTGATCGCGCCGTGAGCAGCGCCTCTCGTGCGAAAGAAGGCGCGGATCCCGGGGCCTTCGATCGGATTCGCGTCGATCACCGGGCCGACGGCACCGTTGCGACCCGCACCCTGCTCGACCCGAGGCATCCGACCGCCGCGATCGTGATCGAATATGATCGGGCGGGGCAGGCGGTCGCCCGCCACGAGATCAACCTTCCGGACCGTCCCTACGCGCGTGTCGACATCGCCTACGGCGCCGACGGTACGGTCTCCGAACGCACGCGCAGCGGCTTCGCGCAGGGCGACCTGGCGAGCGTGACCGTCCGGTTCGACGAACGCGGCATGATCGAGCAGGTCGAGCATCGCCTTCACGACGGAAGCAGGACGATCGTCGGCGCTCCGCCGGAGGCGCGGGCGGCGCTCCAGGGCGAGACGCATCCGCTTGGGCTCGCCAGCCTGTGCGTCGCGCTCGACTTCGGGGCCGCGCCGAACTCGGCCCAGCATCCGCTTCACGGCGAAGGGGTGGACCCGTCGCACCTGCTCGCCGCGATCGCCGACGGCGGGGCGGCCGCGTCGTTCGCGCATCTCCCCAGCAGCGCCTTGGGCACGGGGGAGACCGGCGCCGCGACGATCGACGGCGCGCACGGGCTCTCGCCCGCGGCGCACCCGGTCGCCTCGCCCGACATCATCCTCTAGTCCGTCACCCACTCGGCGCGCGCGATCCCCTGCGCCCAAAGCAGCGCGGTCAGGTCGCCGTGGTCGATCCGCGCCGCGGCGGCGGCGGCGACCACGGGCTTGGCGTGATAGGCGACACCCAGCCCCGCCGCGCGGATCATCGGCAGGTCGTTCGCCCCGTCGCCGACGGCCAGCGTGACCTCCACCGGGAGGTCCAGTTCTACCCGCACGCGCTCCAATGTCGACAGCTTGGTCCCGGCGTCGACGATCGGCTTCGCGACCGTCCCCGCCAGCGCCACGCCGTCGATCTCCAGCCGGTTCGCGATGACCGTGTCGAACCCGATCTCCGCCCCGACCGGCTCGGCGAAGGCGGTGAACCCGCCCGACACGAGCACCGTCCGCGCTCCCCACGCCCGCATGGTCTGCACCAGCGTCCGCGCCCCCGGCATCAGTCGCACCCGCTCGGCGCGGCACCGGTCGATCGCGGAGGCCTCCAGCCCCTTGAGCAGCGCCACCCGCGCGTCGAGCGCCCCGGCGAAATCCAGCTCCCCGCGCATCGCCGCTTCGGTGATCGCGGCGATCTTCGGCTTGAGGCCCGCGTAGTCGGCGAGTTCGTCGATGCATTCGACCGTGATCATGGTCGAATCCATGTCGGCGATCAGCAGGCGTTTGGCGCGCCCCACCCCCGGTTGAATAACCACATCGACGCCGCTGATACTGCCCTCCAGAACTTGGCGGGCAGCGTCTAATCCCGATTGAAACGGGATGTCGGCCGCATCGCCTTCGTCGAGCCAGATGAAGGGGTCCGGCCCGCATCCCGCCTCCGTCAGTCGCTTACCCGCGAGACGGACTATTTCCTCAGCCAGCCGACCGGCTGCTATCAGTGTGGCGATGAACATGGCAAAGATCGGCTCGCAGCGGAAAAATGGTGACGGTCGACCGCCGCTCGCGCTCATCGCAGGGCCGACCGCGAGCGGCAAGTCCGCGCTGGCGCTCGCGCTCGCCGAACAGACCGGCGGCGAGATCGTCAACGCCGACGCCAGCCAGGTCTACCGCGACCTGAGCATCCTCTCCGCCCGCCCCTCGCCCGAAGACGAGGCGCGCGCCCCGCACCACCTGTGCGGCCATCTCGACGGCGCGGACTTGATGAGCGCCGCGCGCTGGGCCGCCGAGGCCAAGGCCGTGATCGCCGACATCCACGCCCGCGCCCGCCTCCCGATCCTCGTCGGCGGCACCGGCCTCTACCTTCGCACCCTGCTCGACGGCATCGCCCCCGTCCCTGAGATCGACCCCGCCGTCCGCACCGCGGTCCGCGCGCTCCCGGTCGCCGAGGCGCACGCCGCGCTCGCCTGCGAGGACCGGGCAGCGGCCGCCCGCCTCGCCTCTGCCGATACCACCCGCGTCGCCCGCGCGCTCGAGGTGGTCCGCTCGACCGGCCGCCCGCTCGCCGACTGGCAGGCCGCCCGCGCTGGCGGGATCGGCGATTCCGTCGCGCTCCATCCGCTCATCCTCCTCCCCGACCGGGAGCTTTTGAACGAACGCATCGACGCCCGCGCCGCGGTGATGCTCTCAGGCGGCGCGATCGACGAGGTCGCCGCGCTCCTCGCCCGCCCCCTCTCCGCCGACGCCTCGGTCCGCCGCGCGATCGGCGTCCCGGAGATCGCCCGCCTCCTCGCGGGCGACGCGACCCGCGCCGAGACGCTCGACGCGCTCCGCCTCGCCACCCGCCGCTACGCCAGGCGCCAGTACACATGGTTCCGCCACCAGCCCCCGGCCGACTGGCACCGCTGGATCGACCCGCCGGAGGCTGCGCTCGCGACACTCGCAGCATTGCTTGGCGATCGGCGGACGGTCTGATACGGAGGCCCCGTGTCCACGCCCGTGATCCTCGTGCAGTACGCCGGCCTTGCCGCGCTGCGCGGCCTCGCGCCTGCGATCGTCCTGATTATTCCCTGACGCGCCGTCCGGAGAGTCGAACGCCATCGAGGCCGTCCGATCTCCGGGCGGCCTCTTGCATTTTAGGCGCGCATCATCGTGGCCTGAAACAGAATTACGTTTTTCTTTGTTGACGCGCAACTTTCGTATCTCTAGCGGCTCGCGCTGCCAATCTGAAGGTGGGACATGACCCAGGAACGATCCGGAGCCGATATCCTCGTCGAGGCGCTGTGCGACCTCGGCGTCGAGGTCGTCTTCGGCTACCCCGGCGGCGCGGTGCTGCCGATCTACGACGCGCTGTTCCGCTCCGGCCGGATCAAGCACATCCTCGTCCGCCATGAGCAGGCCGCGACCCACGCCGCGGAGGGCTATGCCCGCTCGACCGGCAAACCCGGCGTCGTCCTCGTCACCAGCGGCCCCGGCGCGACCAACGCGGTCACCGGCATCACCGACGCGCTGATGGACTCGATTCCGATGGTCGTCATCACCGGCCAGGTCCCGACCGCGCTGATCGGCTCGGACGCCTTCCAGGAGGCAGACACGGTCGGCATCACCCGCCACTGCACCAAGCATAATTACCTCGTGAAGGACCCGGCGCGGCTGGGCGCGGTGATCCACGAGGCGTTCCACATCGCCACCTCGGGCCGCCCCGGCCCGGTGGTGGTCGACATCCCCAAGGACGTTCAGGTTGCCACCGCGCGCTATTCGAAGCCCGGGCCGATCCAGCACAAGACCTATCGCCCCGCGCTCAAGGCCGAGCGCGCCGATGTCGAGGTGCTGGTCGATCTGCTCGCCGCCGCCGAGCGCCCGGTGCTCTACACCGGCGGCGGGGTGATCAACTCCGGCCCCGGCGCGTCGCAGCTGCTGCGCGAGCTCGCCCGGATCACCGGCGCGCCGGTCACCTCGACGCTGATGGGTCTCGGTGCCTTCCCCGCCTCCTCGCCGCAGTGGCTGGGGATGCTCGGGATGCACGGCACCTATGAGGCGAACCACGCGATGAACCAGGCGGATCTGGTGGTCGCGCTCGGCTCCCGCTTCGACGATCGGGTCACCGGGCGGCTCGACGCCTTCAGCCCGCACAGCCGCAAGGTCCATGTGGACATCGACCGCTCGAGCATCAACAAGACCGTCCGGATCGACCACGCCATCGTCGCCGATGTCGGCCATGTGCTGGAGGACGCGATCCGCATCTGGAAGTCACGCCAGCACCCCAAGCCGGACCTCTCCGACTGGTGGGCGCGGATCGCCGAATGGCGTGCGGTCGACTGTCTCGGCTTCCCCGAGGAGGGCGACACGATCATGCCACAGCGCGCCGTGCGCGCGCTGTACGAGGCGACCAAGCACCGCAGTCCGATCGTCTCGACCGAGGTCGGCCAGCACCAGATGTGGGCCGCGCAGCATTTCGGCTTCGAGGCGCCGAGCAAGTGGCTGACGTCGGGCGGCCTCGGGACGATGGGCTACGGCCTCCCCGCCGCGATCGGCGCGCAGCTCGGCCATCCCAACGCGCTCGTCATCGACATCGCCGGCGAAGCGTCGATCCAGATGAACATCCAGGAGCTGGCGACCGCGACCCAGTACCGCCTGCCGGTCAAGGTCTTCATCCTCAACAACGAATATATGGGGATGGTCCGCCAGTGGCAGGAGCTGACCTACGAGAGCCGCTACGCCGAGAGCTATTCGGACTCGCTGCCGGACTTCGTGAAGCTGGCGGAGGCGTACGGCTGGAAGGGCATCCGCATCGACACGATGGGCGAGCTGGACGACGGCATCGCCGCGATGCTGGCGCACGACGGCCCGGTGATGGTCGACTGCCGCGTCGCCCAGCTCGCCAACTGCTTCCCGATGATCCCGTCAGGCGCGGCGCACACGGACATGATCCTGCAGGCCAACGAGGTCAGCGGGACGATGGACGACGAGGCGAAGGCGTTGGTCTAGCACCCACCGTTCGTCCCGAGCGAAGTCGAGGGACGGTAAAGCTCCACACGGTGCCTCGACTTCGCTCGGCACGAACGGGATCCGTCATGCACATCCACACCGAAACCGCCGAGCGCCACACGCTCGCCGTCATCGTCGACAACGAACCCGGCATCCTCGCGCGGATCGCCGGGCTGTTCACCGCCCGCGGCTACAATATCGAGAGCCTGACGGTCAGCGAGATCACCGCCGACAAGTCGGTCAGCCGCATCACCATCGTCACCTCGGCGAGCCCGGCGACGCTCGAACAGATCGTCGCCCAGCTCGACCGGCTGATCCCCGTCCATACCGTCCGCGATCTGACCGCGGAAGGGAGCCACGTCGAACGCGAGCTGGCGCTGGTCAAGGTCCGCGGCGTCGGGGACCACCGGATCGAGGCGCTTCGCCTCGCCGAGGTCTACCGCGCCCGCGTCGTCGACGCGACCACCTCCAGCTTCGTGTTCGAGGTCACCGGCGGCACCGAGAAGATCGACAAGTTCGTCGAGCTGATGGGCGAAGTCGGCCTGATCGAGGTCGCCCGCACCGGCATCGCCGCCATCGCGCGGGGTCGCGAGGCGGCGTAACGTACAACTGAGTGCCTCGACTTCGCTCGACACGAACGGCGTTGCGGAGGTCACTCCCCCGTTCGTCCCGAGCGAAGTCGAGGGACACGTTTCCACCGTCCGTCCCGAGCGTCGTCGAGGGACAAAGCCATCCACCGTTCGTCCCGAGCGAAGTCGAGGGACATGCCTGAAGGACCAACCATGCACGTCTATTACGACCAGGATGCCGACCTGAACCTGATCACCGCGAAGAAGATCGCCATCGTCGGCTACGGCAGCCAGGGCCATGCCCACGCCCAGAACCTGCGCGATTCCGGCGTCGCCGAAGTCGCGATTGCGCTTCGTGAAGGCTCGGCCACGGCGAAGAAGGCGACCGACGCCGGCTTTCAGGTGATGAGCAACAAGGACGCCGCCGCCTGGGCCGACCTCGTCATGATCCTCGCCCCCGACGAGCACCAGGCGGCGATCTGGGAGGCCGACCTCAAGGGCAACATGCGCCCCGGCAGCGCCATCGCCTTCGCGCACGGGCTCAACATCCACTTCGGGCTGATCGAGGCTCCCGCCGACATCGACGTCATCATGATCGCCCCCAAGGGGCCCGGCCACACCGTGCGCAGCGAGTACGTCCGCGGCGGCGGCGTGCCCTGCCTGATCGCGGTCCACCAGGACGCGAGCGGCAACGCCCACGACATCGCGCTGGCCTATGCGAGCGGCGTCGGCGGCGGCCGCTCGGGCATTATCGAGACCAACTTCAAGGAGGAGTGCGAGACCGACCTGTTCGGCGAGCAGGCGGTGCTCTGCGGCGGCATCACCCACCTGATCCAGGCCGGGTTCGAGACCCTGATTGAGGCCGGCTACGCCCCCGAAATGGCCTATTTCGAGTGCCTCCACGAGACCAAGCTGATCGTCGACCTGCTCTACGAAGGCGGGATCGCGAACATGCGCTACTCGATCTCGAACACCGCCGAATACGGCGACATCACCACCGGCCCGCGCATCATCACCGACGAGACCAAGCGCGAGATGAAGCGCGTCCTCGCCGACATCCAGTCGGGCCGCTTCGTCAAGAACTTCGTCCTGGACAACCGCGCGGGCCAGCCCGAGCTGAAGGCGGCGCGCAAGACGGCGGCGGCGCATCCGATCGAGAAGGTCGGCAGCGAGCTCCGCGCGATGATGCCATGGATCGGCGCCAACAAGCTGGTCGACAAAGCCAAGAACTGACGGTTACCGCCTGATACATATGCCGCGTTGCGGCGGGCCAAGCGCGGGCGTAGAGCGCCCGCGCAATGCCGGCCGCCGCCACGACCGCTTACTCGTCGCGCGGGTCGCTCCGTCAGCGCCTCAC
Organism: Sphingomonas sp. SP6; assembly: GCF_058313435.1. NCBI lineage: Bacteria > Pseudomonadati > Pseudomonadota > Alphaproteobacteria > Sphingomonadales > Sphingomonadaceae > Sphingomonas > Sphingomonas sp. SP6. The sequence continues at coordinate 382,023 of NZ_JBZFLG010000001.1, read as the reverse complement.
CTCGGGGTTGCTCGCGCTGGCGGTGGCGGCGCTCATCGTTCTGGGGCTGATCCTGTCGGGCGTGCTGCCGCCGGTGTTCGTCCCCGTCGGCGCGCGCGCGCTCTCGACCTTCAACGTCGCGGCGGGCGGCCAGACTCGCGCGCCCACCCCCCGCCCCAAGCCGCAGGCGAAGGCCGCGGCGAAGCGGGCTGACACGCCGCCCGCGCGCACCCTGCCGCCGCCGGTCGTCCCCATGCCGGTCCGGCCGCCCACGAGCATGATCGTCCTCTCGAAGGACGATTTCGCCGCGACCGATATCGGCAAGATCAAGGGCAGCGCCGACGCCGGAACCGAAGGCACGGGCGAGCAGACCGCGGACAGCCGCGGCGCCTACGGCCCCGGCGCCGGGCCCGGCGGCAAGACGCTCTACGCCGCCGAATGGGTGCGCGAGCCGACGCGCGCGGAGATGGCGTTCTACATGCCGCACGGCATGGTCGAGGGCTGGGGCATGATCGCCTGCCAGACGATCGAGCGTTACCATGTCGACAATTGCCGGGTGCTCGGGGAATCGCCGGGCTCGGGGATCTCGCGGGGCATGCGCCAGGCCGCGTGGCAGTTCCTGATCCGCCCGCCCCGGATCAACGGCAGGCCGATGGTCGGCGCGTGGGTCAGCATTCGCTACGACATCGTCCGCGGGCTGGTGAAGTAGCGAAACGCTTCGTTGCGGCGCGACGCTCTTCCGCCCCGGCGGACGATGTGGTTACTTGTCTGGAACGAACTTCTCGGGAGAGCTTCCATGCGTATCGCCGTCGCCGCCGCCCTGCTTCTCGCCGCCGGCGCCGCGGTCGCCCAGCAAGCGCCGATGGCCCCACCGGGATCGAAGACCGTCGCCGCGATCACCGGCGGCACCTACCAGGCGGATCCCAAGCACACGATCGTCGTCTGGACGCTCGATCACTTCGGCTTCTCGCCCTACACCGGCATCTTCGGCGGTGTGGCCGGAACGCTGACGTTCGATCCGAAGGCGCCGGCGGCGGCAAAGGTGGCGGTGACGATTCCGTTGGCGCGGGTGGTCACCGGCGCTCCGGACCTGACCGCCCACCTGCTCCGCCCCGGCAAGGACGGCGGCAAGCCGGACTTCTTCGGTCCGGATGCGGCCGATGCGACCTTCGTCTCGACCGGAGTTCGCGTGTCCGGGCAGACCGCGAAGATCGCCGGCAACCTCACTCTCCTTGGGGTGACCAGGCCGGTCACCCTCGATGCAAGCTTCTATGGCGCCGGTACATCGGCGCCGGCGATGGGCGGCAAGGAGAATGTCGGCTTCCACGCAACGGCGACGATCAGGCGCAGCGACTTCGGGCTGACCTTCCTCGTCCCGGTGGTCGGCGACGAGGTGAAGCTCGACATCGCCGCCGCTTTCCAGAAGTGAGCGAAGGCGAGGAGCACGGCCCGGGCGTCGCCCGAGTCGAGGCCTTCTCCGACGGCGTGATCGCGATCATCATCACGATCATGGTGCTCGAGCTGAAGGCGCCGGTCGTGGAGGGCATCGGCCCGCTGCTGGCACTCTGGCCCGTGTTCCTCGCCTACGTCCTCAGCTTCTTCTACGTGGGCCTTTACTGGGGCAACCACCACCGCCTCGTCGGCCACGCTCGCGTCGTGACCAACGCGCTGATCTGGTCCAACCTGTCGTTCCTGTTCGGTCTCTCCATCCTTCCGCTCGCCACCGCCTATCTCGGCGAGCATCGTTTCTATCGGCTCTCGACCCTTCTCTACCTGGCGGTGCTGCTGTTGCCGTCGCTCGGCTACGTCTGGCTCCAAACGGTGATCCGGCGAACCGGCGCGCAGCACGAACGCGCACGCGACTATCACCGGGCGACTACCCGCAAGGGGCTGGTATCGACCGCAATCTATGCCGCGGGCTTCGCGCTGACCTTCGTCGGGCCGCCGCTCGGCCTTGTCTGCGCCGGGCTGGTCGCGATGCTGTGGGTCCTTCCGGACACGCGGCTCGACCGGCTGTTCGTGCGGTGAGGGCTGGACAGGACCGCGCCGCGCGCGTTACGCCCTCGGTCGTGAAGCAGGTCTCCGCTCTCCTTCGACTTACGCGCCCTTAGGCGCCACCTCACGTCCGCGTGCCGACGCACGCCGTCGCGCCTAAGGGCAAGCCCCGAGACCCGACCTCCCAAGCGAGAGCCGAGCCATGCTGCGCGACCCGTCGACCAAATACCGCCCCTTCCCCGCCATCGCCCTGCCCGACCGGCAATGGCCGAGCCGCACGATCACCCGAGCCCCCCGCTGGCTGTCGACCGACCTGCGTGACGGCAACCAGGCGCTGATCGACCCGATGGACGCGGAGAAGAAGACCCGCTTCTTCGATCTGCTCGTCAAGGTCGGTCTCAAGGAGATCGAGGTCGGCTTCCCCTCGGCCGGGGCGACCGAGTTCGACTTCATCTCCGGCCTCGTCCGCTCGGACCGCGTCCCCGAGGACGTCGCGATCCAGGTCCTGACGCAATCGCGCCGCGACCTGATCGAGACCAGCTTCGCCAGCCTCCAGGGCGCGCATTCGGCGATCGTCCACCTCTACAACGCCGTCTCCCCTGCCTGGCGGCGCATCGTCTTTGGCATGTCGCGCGACGAGGTAAGGCAGATCGCGATCGACGGCGCGAAGGTCCTCCGCGACGAAGCCGCCAAGCAGCCGAACGTCCGCTGGCAGTTCGAATATAGCCCGGAGACCTTCTCCACCGCCGAGCTCGACTTCTCGGTCGAGGTCTGCGCCGCGGTGATGGAGGTACTGCGCCCCACTCCCAACGCACCGATCATCCTCAACCTGCCCGCCACGGTCGAGTGCGCGACGCCCAACGTCTACGCCGACCAGATCGAATGGTTTGGCCGCAACCTGCCGAACCGCGACGCCGCGGTGATCTCGCTCCACACCCACAACGATCGCGGCACCGGCGTCGCCGCCGCCGAGCTCGGGCTGATGGCGGGGGCGGACCGGGTCGAGGGCTGCCTGCTCGGCAACGGCGAGCGCACCGGCAATTGCGATCTCGTGACGGTCGCGATGAACATGTACACGCAGGGCGTCGATCCCGGCCTCGACCTGGGCGACATCGACGCGGTGGTGAAGACCGTCAAATATTGCACCCGCATCCCGATCCACCCGCGCACCCCCTACGCGGGTGACCTGGTGTTCACCGCCTTCTCCGGCTCGCACCAGGACGCGATCAAGAAGGGCTTCGCCGCGCGCGACCAGCAGAACGACGAGCTGTGGCAGGTGCCCTACCTGCCCATCGATCCCGCCGATCTCGGCCGCAGCTACGAGGCGGTGATCCGGGTCAATTCGCAGTCGGGCAAGGGCGGCGTCGCCTGGGTGATCGAGCAGGACAAGGGGCTCAAGCTGCCCAAGCGCCTCCAGGCCGACTTCAGCCGCCACGTCCAGGCGCTCGCCGACGAGACCAGCCGCGAGCTGACCGCCGCCGACATCTGGGGCCGGTTCGAGCAGGTCTATCTCCCCCAGGCCAGCGACCGCTTCGTCCTGAAGGATTACGAGGAGAGCGGCAGCCCCGGCCAGCGCGTCTTCGTCGGCCGCGTCTCGGTGGGCGGCGAGGAGCGGTCGATCTCGGGGCGCGGCAACGGCCTGATCTCGGGCGTGATCGCCGCACTCGGCGGGACGACCGGCCCGGCGCTCGATGTCGTCGACTATCAGGAACACGCGATCGGCATCGGCGCGGACGCGCAGGCGGCGGCGTACGTGGAATGCCGGACCGAGGACGGACGGACGGTGTTCGGTGTCGGGCTAGATACGGATATCGCGACGGCGAGCGTGCGGGCGGTGCTGTCGGCGGCGAATCGGGCGTAGTCCAAATCCGCTCATCCTGAGGAGGGGCTGAGCGAAGCGTAGCGAAGTCGAAGACCCGTCTCGAAGGACACGGCCGTCCTTCGAGACGCCGCTTCGACAAGCTCAGCGCCTCCTCAGGATGAGCGGGATTGTTTCACCACCTCGTCCAGCCGCTTCAAGGTCGCGATCAGCCTCGGCATCCACTCCAGCGGCAGCATCACCGGTCCGTCCGACGGCGCATGATCCGGATCGTCGTGCGCCTCCGCGAACACCGCCGCGACCCCCACCGCCACCGCCGCGCGCGCCAGCACCGGCGCGAAAGTGCGGTCGCCGCCCGACGACTCGCCCATGCCGCCCGGCGCCTGCACCGAATGGGTGGCGTCGAACATCACCGGGTAGCCGGTCCGCGCCATGATCGGCAGCGCGCGGAAATCGCTGACGAGCGTGTTGTAGCCGAAGCTCGCCCCGCGATCGGTCAGGATGATGCGCTCGTTGCCGGTCGAGGCGACCTTCGCCGCCACCGCCGCCATGTCCCACGGCGCGAGGAACTGGCCCTTTTTGACGTTGACCACCGCCCCGGTCTTCCCCGCGGCGACCAGCAGGTCGGTCTGGCGGCTGAGGAAGGCCGGGATCTGGAGGATATCGACCGCCTCCGCCGCCGCCGCGGCCTGCTCCGGTGCGTGAATGTCCGTCAGCACCGGACAACCGATCTCGCGTCGGATGTCGGCGAGGATGCGCAGCCCCTCGTCGATCCCGACCCCGCGCCGACCGCCGACCGAGGTCCGGTTCGCCTTGTCGTAGCTCGACTTGAACACGAAGGGCACGCCCGCGTCGCGCGCCATCCCGGCGAGCGCCTCCGCCAACCGGAACGCATGGTCGCGCCCCTCGATCTGGCACGGCCCGCTGACCAGCACGAACGGGCGATCATTGCCGAACGTAATATCCCCGACGCTTACCATTTGGCCTTCACGAACCTTCTGAGCAGCTGCCCTCGCCACAGCCACGTGCCGGGGTGATAGTTGAAGTAGAACCAGCCGAACAGCGTGCACGCCAGCCACGCCGGGAACGCCATCGGGTCGCCCTGCCCCTTCATCGTCTCGTAAAATTCGCGGTCGATCCGCCGCCGGTCGCGCTCGCTGCCGCCGCCGTTGATCCCGTAGAGGTTGTCGTGGCGCCGGCAACCGACGTTTCGGTTGTACTTCCTCGGGTTCAGAAAGGCGCAGTAATTCCGTTCCCCTCCGGCCATGCGTTGGTCTAGATAGAGCGCATGGCGGGGTTCAAGCGCAAAGTCTTCTACGTCGGCGGGTTCGACCCGCGCGGCGTCCGCTTTTATCATTCGCTGGCCGACGAGCAGGTCAAAAGATGGGCCGCCCACACCGGCGAGCCCGCGGCCGTCTCGACCCGCCACACGGTCTCCGACACGCGCGTCGACTGGACGATCGCCAATCCGGCCGAGGAGGTCGAGACCGAATACAGCTTTCTTCGCTGGGACGATCTGGTCCGCGACGCCTGGATCAAGAACCCGCTCGCACTCGCCACCCGCGCCTTCCGCGCATACCGCGACAACCTGCGCCATCTCGATTTCAAGACGGGGAAGACGCTCGGCACCGGCCAGCTGATCACATTGTTCTACCCGGCCGTGTTCACGCTTGCCTTTCCACTGATCGCCGCCATCCCGATTGCGCTGATCGCCGCGATCTGGCTGCCGTGGTGGGCGGCGCTGGCGATCGGGCTGATGCTCGGCATCGCGATTGCGCGGCCCTTGCTGGTCAAGATGCACGCGCCGTGGCTGCTGCGCTTCTTCGTGTTCAATTCGGAACTCGGCGGCGGCGAGGCCGATCCTCGGCTGGAACGACGGCTCGACGCCTTCGCCGACGAGATCGCCGCCAGCCTGACGGAGGATTGGGACGAGATCCTGCTGCTGACCCACTCCAACGGCTCGATCCTCTCGGTGCCCTTGATGGTCCGCCTGCTCCAGCGCGTCGGTGGGACGCTGCCCCAGAAGTTCGCCTTCGTGACGATGGGGCATTGCATCCCGCTGGTCGCCTGCCGCCGCGACGCGGTGCGCTTCAAGGATCAGCTCCGCGCGCTCGCCACGCACGATTTCCGCTGGATCGACATCGGCTCGCCGCCCGACGGCGCCGCCTATTCCGGCATCAACCCGATGGCGCTCGTCGCCACCGAGACGCGCCCGCGGCTCGAATTGCTCTCGCCGCGCTTCCACCTGTTCTACAACCCCGACACCTACCACAAGGGGTACGCCAACAAGTACGAGGTCCACTTCGACTATCTGCGCACGGGCGACCGCGTCTCCGAGATCGACTGGCCGAGCCTGGTCGCGACCAATCGCCCGATCGAGCGCAGCATCACCGAGTTCAAGGCGAACCATTGATGCGCGATGAAGCGGGGCACCTCGTCCCGCCCTTCCCCGATCCGCATCCGAAGAAGTCGTCGCTCGTCGCGCGGTTCTTCCGCGGCTGGCATTCGTGGATTCACGTGCTGTTCGACAAGAGCTACACGATGAAGATGGGAGAAATTAAGCTCCCCGGCCTCAGGATGTACATCGCCAACGAGCTCCCGCTCGTCCGCCGCATCATGGATCACGCCAAGGAATTCCCGAAGCATTCGCTGATGGTCAGGAGCCTTGAGCCCGCGATCGGCCGCTCGACCTTCAACGCCAACGGCGACGATTGGGAAACCCAGCGCGAGATGATCAACCCGGTGTTCCAGCACACCGCGCTGGGTCGGACGCTGCCGCTGATGCTGGGCGCCGCCGACGATCTCGTCGCCCGAATCCGTTCGCTCGACCTGACGAAGCCAGTCGACGTCGACCCGCTGATGACCCACGTCGCCGCCGACGTGATCTGGCGCACGCTGTTTTCGGTCACGCTCGACGCCGCGGGCTCCGCGATCATCCACAAGACCTTCAACCGCTTCCAGCGTCACGCGCATTCGGCGTGGATGCTGCGCACCTACCGCCTGCCGATCCTCGGCTCCGAACGCCGCGCCGACAAGGCCGCGCGCGCGATCCACGAGGTGTTCGCCCCGATCGTCCGCGCGCGATACGACCGCTGGCACGGGAGCGGCGAGCGCGTCCACGAGGACATCCTCCAGGGTCTGCTGGAGGCGAAGCACCCCGAGACCGGCAAACCCTTCACCTACCAGGGGGTGATGGAGCAGGTGTCACTCATCTTCCTCGCCGGGCACGAGACCTCGGCGAGCCTGATGAGCTGGGCGCTCTACTGCCTCGCCGCCGACCCGGGCACCCAATCGGCCCTGCGCGACGAAGCCGAGCGCGAGAGCGCGGGCGGCCCCCTCACGTCCGATGCGCTGCGTCGGATGACGCTCGACCGCAACGTCGTGCGCGAGACGTTGCGCCTCTACCCGCCGGTCAGCTTCCTGCCGCGCGAGGTCGTTTGTCCGGTGCAAATGCGCGACAAGCACCTCGAGCCCGGCGCGATGCTGGTCGTCGCGCCCTGGCTGATCCAGCGCAACCGCGAGAATTGGACCTGCCCGCACGCCTTCGTCCCCGACCGGTTCGAAACGGTTGAAGGCAAGGCGATGATGAAGGACGCCTGGCTCCCCTTCGGCTCGGGGCCGCGCGTCTGCGTCGGCGCGGGCTTCGCGACGCAAGAGGCCATGGTCGTGCTCGCGACCGTCGTCCGCGCCTTCGATCTCGCCGCGCTGGTGGACGACGTGCCGGAGCCGGTCAGCCGTCTCACCCTCCGCCCGAAGGACGGCATCCGCCTCCGCCTGACGCCGCTCACCTGATCCGTCAGGCGAGCGGCAGGTCCGTCGGCCAGGGACGCTCGAACAGCGGCATCGCACCCATCGGGTCGGTCCCGCCGAAGTTGAAGGCGGTGAACTGCTGCGGCTGGACCCCATCGATCGCCAGGATGGGCGTGAAGCCATGCGTCCCACCCGCGCCGTCGATGTCGAACTGCAATTCGGTGCCTCCGTTGACGGCGACCAGCCGCACGAACCCGCCGGCGAACGGATTGCTTCCCGGCTGATAGCCGATGGCGGCGCCGGTCAGCAGGTCGCGCAAGTCGATCCGGTCGCCGTTATTGCCCGTCGCAAAGTCCAGGACCCGCGCCGCCGTCTGCCCTTCCGGTACCCCGCCCCCCGCGTCGAAGGTCACGGTGTCGACACCCGTACCCAGCATGATCGCGATCTCGCCGACGCCGAGGGTCAGCACCACTCGGTCCTCGCCCGCGCCCATGCTCACCGACTGATGGGCCGAGACGAGCAGGTTCGCGGTGTCGTTCCCGTTGCCGCCGACGACGGTGATGGCGTCTGCCGCGCCCGCCGCCGAAACGCCGAGCACATCGTCACCATCGCCGCCGCTGAGCGTCGAGGTCGCCATCGCATCGCCCGCGAGCCGGGAGATCGAGAGGTGATCGTCGCCAGCGCCGCCGCTGAGACGGTCTCCGCCGCCGTTGCCCGCGGTCATGAAGTCGTCACCGTCGCCGCCGGTCAGCCGATCGGAGAAGTTGGACCCGTCGAGCTGCTCGAACCCGTCGAACGTGTCGACACCCGCGCCGATGGTGTCCTGCGCCTGGCCCGCCTTGCCGAGGTCGACCGTCACGCCCGCGGTCGCATCCGCGTAACTCAGGGTGTCGAAGCCATCGCCGCCGTGAAGCCGGTCGTTCCCGGCTCCACCATCGATCCGGTCGCCGCCGCCGCCGCCCGTCAGCACGTCGTCGCCGTCGCGCCCGTGCAACTCGTCGCTATTTGCGCCTCCGGTCACGACATCGTCGCCCCGACCGAGCCAGGCGGTGACCGCCTCGATCCCGGCGATGGTGCCGATCCGCGCGCCGTCGGCGGTGATCGCGTGCCGGTTCGCCGAAATGTCGAACGCGATGTCGGCGTCGCGCGCATAGACGAGCACCGCGCGATCGAACCCGTCGCCGCCATTGTAGGAGTCGTTCCCGCCGTCGACCTCGGTGGCAAGCGTGTAGCCAATCCCGGTCGTGCCCGCCGCAAAGCCGCCGATCAGGACATCGTCGCCCTCGCCGCCGGTCAGCGCGTCCTTGCCGCCGCCGCCGATCAGCAGGTCGCCACCGTCTTCACCGTCGAGCTTGTCGTTGCCCGCGCCGAAGACCTCATGCAACGAGTCATCGTCGCCATAAAGCACGTCGGCCTCGCCGCCCCCGGCGATGCGGTCGTTTCCACCCAGCCCGGACATGATGTCGGCGGCATCGGTGCCGTTCAGCCTGTTACCGCGCTCGTTCCCCCGGATCGTCGCCATCGCATCCCCCCGTCTGCGTGATGAGGCGCAAAGACTAACCGGCGGCTATGACAACCGCAATGCAAGGATCGCCACCATCCCGGGAGAGGATGGTGGGCGCGACAGGGATTGAACCTGTGACCCCACCCGTGTGAAGGGTGTGCTCTACCGCTGAGCTACGCGCCCGTCGGCCGCGCGCGGCGGCTTGGGAAGCGGGCGCTTAGGCGACGCGCCCGCATCTGTCCAGCGTCAGTTGAAGCTGTCCTTCAGCACCTTGCCGGCCTTGAACTTCGCCTGGGTCGAGGCCTTGATCGTCATCGGCTCGCCCGTCCGGGGATTGCGACCGGTCGAGGCCTTGCGTTTCGTCAGCGAGAAGGTCCCGAACCCCACCAGCCGCACGTCGTCGCCCTTCTTCAGCGTCGTGGCGATCGTTTCGAACACCGCATCCACGGCGCGGCTCGCGTCGTTGCGGGCCAGGCCCGAGGTGTCGGCGACAGCCGAGATCAGTTCCTGCTTGTTCATCGTTCGTGACACCCCCGGTAAACCGTTACGCCTCTCCCCGGAGTCGGACGCTCACGGGTCGAGCGCACCAGTAAGGCGACGCCCAACCCTTGAGTCAAACGAATCTGCGATCGACCCGTCGCGGCTCCGTCGGCGGCGCGGAGCCGGCTCGGTCAGTGGTGGAGTTCACCGCCGACCGGCGCGATCGACGGCGAGGGCAGCGCGGCCAGCTCGTCGGCCTCGGTCCACTCGATCGCCTCGAGCGGCTGGGTCAGCGCCAACCGCAACACCTCGTCCACATGCGTGACCGGGATGATCTTGAGACCGTCCTTGATGTTCTGCGGGATGTCGGCAAGATCCTTCTCGTTCTCCTGCGGGATCAGCACGGTCGTGATCCCGCCGCGCAGGGCCGCCAGCAGCTTTTCCTTCAAGCCGCCGATCGGCAACACGCGCCCGCGCAGCGTTACTTCGCCGGTCATCGCCACATCGCGCCGGATCGGCGTGCCCGTGAGCGTCGACACGATCGACGTCACCATCCCGATGCCGGCGGACGGGCCATCCTTCGGCACCGCCCCTTCGGGCAGGTGGATGTGGATGTCCTTTCGCTGGAACAGGCTCGGCTTGATCCCGTAGGACGGCGCGCGCGCCTTGACGAAGCTGAAGGCGGTCTCGATCGACTCCTTCATCACGTCACCCAGCTTGCCGGTCAGCTTGGCGGAGCCCTTGCCCGCCACCGTGACGCTCTCGATCGTCAGCAGCTCGCCGCCAACCTCGGTCCAGGCGAGCCCGGTCACCGCGCCGATCTGATCCTCCTCCTCGCTAAGGCCGTGGCGGTATTTCTGGACGCCCGCGAACTCGTGCAGATTGTTGGGCGTGATCGTCACGCTCGTCGCCTTCGCCTCCAGGATCTGGCGCAGGGCCTTCCTCGCCAGCTTGGCGATCTCGCGCTCGAGCGTCCGCACCCCTGCCTCGCGGGTGTAGCGCTGGATTAGCGCTCGCAGCCCCTCGGTGGTGAGCGTGAACTCCCCCGCCTTCAGTCCATGCGCCTCGATCACCTTGGGCAGCAGGTGCCGCTCGGCGATCGCTAGCTTCTCGTCCTCGGTATAGCCTTCCAGCCGGATGATCTCCATGCGGTCGAGCAGCGGCTGCGGCAGGTTGAGCGTGTTCGCGGTCGTCACGAACATCACGTCCGACAGGTCGACGTCGATCTCGAGATAATGGTCGTTGAACTTGCCGTTCTGCTCGGGGTCCAGCACCTCGAGCAGCGCCGACGCCGGATCGCCGCGGAAATCCTGGCCCAGCTTGTCGATCTCGTCGAGCAGGAACAGCGGGTTCGACGTCCCCGCCTTCCTCAGGTTGGTGACGATCTTGCCCGGCAGCGAACCGATATAGGTCCGCCGGTGCCCGCGGATCTCCGCCTCGTCGCGCACGCCGCCGAGCGACTGGCGCACGAACTCGCGGCCGGTCGCCTTGGCGATCGACTTGCCGAGCGACGTCTTGCCGACGCCGGGCGGGCCGACGAGGCACAGGATCGGCCCCTTCAGCTTGTTCGTCCGCGCCTGGACGGCGAGGTACTCGACGATCCGGTCCTTGACCTTCTCGAGCGCGTAATGATCCTCGTCGAGCACCGCCTGAGCGGCGGGGATGTCCTTCTTCAACTTGGATTTCTTCCCCCACGGCAGGCCCAGCAGCACGTCGAGGTAGTTGCGCACCACCGTCGCCTCCGCCGACATCGGCGCCATCGTCTTGAGCTTCTTGAGCTCGGCGGTCGCTTTGGTCCGCGCCTCCTTGGACAGCTTCAGCGTCGCGATCTTCTGGGTCAGGTCGGCGATCTCGTCGCCATTGCCTTCCTCGTCGCTGTTGCCCAACTCGCGCTGGATCGCCTTCAGCTGCTCATTGAGGTAATATTCGCGCTGGGTCTTCTCCATCTGGCGCTTGACCCGCGACTTGATCTTCTTCTCGACCTGGAGGACGCCCAGCTCGCCCTCCATCAGCGCAAACGCCATCTCCAGCCGCTTTGCGGGATCGGGCTCGACCAGCAGCGCCTGCTTGTCAGCGACCTTGACCTGGATGTTGGCCATGATCGCGTCGCTCAGCTTGCCGGCGTCCTCGATCTCGCCCAGCTGGACCGCGGTCTCGGGCGGCAGCTTCTTGTTGAGCTTGGCATAATTTTCGAATTGATCGACGACCGATCGCATCAGCGCCGACGCTTGGGCGCCCTCGACCTCGAGGTCCTCGACCGGATCGATCGTCGCGACCAGATGGCCGCGCTCGGCCGCGCCCAACTCGCCCAGCCGCCCCCGCGCCTTGCCCTCCACCAGCACGCGCACGGTGCCGTCGGGCAGCTTGAGCAGCTGGAGCACGGTGGCGGTGACGCCGACTTCGTACAGATCCTCGCGCGACGGGTCATCCTCGGCGGGATCGAGCTGCGCGACCAGGAAAATCTCCTTGTCGGCCGCCATCGCCGCCTCGAGCGCGGCGACGGACTTGTCGCGGCCGACGAACAGCGGCACGATCATGTGGGGAAAAACGACGATGTCGCGAAGCGGCAGAACGGGATAAGAGGTCATGGATACTCCGGCGCCGCGCGACCCGGGCGGCGATGTCATCCTATATGGTGTGCAGGAGAAATCCATCAATCGCCGCGTCGTCCTCGGCGGCGCCGCCGCGATCCTGGCGTCTCCCGCCCTGGCGCGCGCCGCCGGAATTAGGGCGATCGGCTGGAGCGGCTCGGCGATGGTGTTCGATGATGCGCGCGTCATCGAGCTGACGCTGCGCACCCGCGTCGAACCCTTCCGCCGAGCGCGTTCGACCAGCTGGATCACCCGGGAGGGCGAAAGCGCCGCGCGGACCCTGGTGATCGAACCCGACTCCGGCTGGCTCGAACGCGGGGGCAAGCGTGAGGAACTGCCGCCTGCGCTGATCGCGCACGAGCGTCAGCAATATGGTCTCTACGGCTATCTGCTGGGGGCGCCCCCGCACCCGAAGGAGAGGATGGTGAGCGCGTCGCAGCCGGGCTTCCCGCCGATCCGCATGGAGATCGACCGCGGGCGCGTCAGCGCCGCCGACTATGCCGTGACCTCCGCCGATGGCGCGCAGCAGATCGCCCAGCATTTCACCTTCGAGGGCGAGATCCGCGAGAAGGGCGTCCGCTGGTTCCAGACCATGACCATCGAACAGTCGGGACGACGGTATTTTCAGCTGTGGATCGACGATCTCACCGTGGAGCACGGCTGATCGTGGCGCGTTGAGGCGGCGATGAACGACACCCTTACCACCGGCATCCGCCGCTCCGCCGAGATGGCGGCGGTGTTCATGATCGGCGACGGCCTGCTGGGCCTGCTCCAGCCCGAACGCCACGTCGACCTATGGCGCTCCGAGGTCGGCGCGGTCGACGCGCTGGTCAAACCGTTCGGCGGCCGCCCTGCCCGCCGCCGCCTCTACGGCCTCGCCCAGATCGCCGCGGGCGTGGCGCTCGCGGCGACGCTGAAGCCTGCCGAACCCGTTCGTCCTGAGTAGCCGCTGAGCGCAGCGAAGTGGCGTATCGAAGGACACATGCGTGACGCAGGTCCTTCGATACGGGCCTTCGCTACGCTCAGTCCCTACTCAGGACGAACGGCGAGGGTCGGCTCTCCCGCGCCGTTAGAACCCGTAGCTCACCCGCGCGTACCAGAACTGCCCCGGCACGTCGTAGGTCGTGGGATCGAAGTTGTTGAGGTCGCACGAGAAGCAGCCCGGCGGGTTGGTGTCGAGCACGTTGTTGACGCCGAACGTCAGCGCCAGCGAGCGCTCCTCCCACGGCCGCAGCGACACCTGGACGTCGCCGTAGAAGCGCGCCTTCATCCGGTTGTCGAACGCGATCTCGTCCACCGCGTCGATGTAGCGCCCGGTCAGCGCCGCGCTCACCGGCCCCAGTGTCCAGTCGAGGATCGCCTGCCCCTTGAAGTGCGGATAGGCCTGGTTGGGGCTGCCGCGCTCGGTACCGGTGTAGTCGGTGGTGGTGTTCCCGTTCGTCGCCGGCGTGATCTCGGCATATTTCAGCAGATAGTTGCCGTTGAGCGACAACCCGAACGCGCCCGCACCGGTGTCGCCCGTGCGGACCGTCAAGTTCGCGTCGATCCCCCGCGTCTTGATCCCGCCGATGTTGAGCAGCACGCCGTTGATCGCCGTGACGAAGCCCGAGGGCGAGCGCTGGATCGCCGCGCACGACAGCGCATCGGCGGTCAGCGCGCAGCGGTCGAGCAGCGTCGCGCCGGGGATCGCCGAGATCGCGCCGTCGACCTTGATGTCGTAGTAATTGACCTCGAGGCTGACCGCCTTGAACGTGCCGCCCTGCGCCCAGGACGGCGAATAGACGCCGCCGAACAGCAGGGTGCGCGCGGTCTCCGGCTTCAGCGCCGCATTGCCGCCGGTCAGCACCGGCAACTGGCCCTGCGGCTCGGCATAGCTGCCGTCGGCGGGAACGCCGTTGGCGGTGCAGTTGGCGCGTACCGTCGACGACGACTGATAGGGCGAGCCGGCGATGTTGCTGCACGGATCGGCGAGCGGCAGATCGAAGCGCGACTGCGCGCCGTAGAGCTCGCCGATGCCCGGCGCGCGGAAGCTCTCCGCATAGCTGCCGCGCAGCAGCACGTCCGCCACCGGTTTCCACAGCGCGCCGCCGCTGAACACGGTGCTGCCGCCGAAGGTCGAATAGTCGATGTGCCGGACCGATCCGTTCGCCTCGAGCGAGCTGAAGAACGGCACGTCCTTCAGCAGAGGCACCCGCAGCTCGGCATAGACCTCGTCGGTGTTGAAGCTGCCGCGCGCCGCCTGGGCGGGAATGTCCGCCCCCAGACCGGCCTGGATCACCGGATCGGGCGTGAAGCTGCCGAACTGGTAGCGGTGTTCGTAACCCAGCGCGACGCCGACTGCGCCGGCGGGCAGGTCGAACAGCTCGCCCGACAGATTGAAGGTGTAATCCTCAAGCCGCTGCGAGCTCTTGTCGCGCTCGTCGAAGCCGATGAAGTTCAGCATCTCGGGCGTGATCGAGCCGATCCCGCCGAAGAAGTTGAACGGCACGCAGTCGCCGGTGCATTGGTCGATCGGCCCCAGCGCCTGCTGCAGCTTCGCCGAGTTGATGTTGCCGGTGAACAGCTGATGCGCGTCGTTGAGCCCGAACGAGGCGTTCGCATCCCAATACCAGGTGTGGCCCGCCAGCTCGAACTTGCCGTCGAGCGTGCCCGTCACGCTGAAGGTGTCGACCTTCTGCGTGTAGGTCCGCTGCCCCGCCTCGACCAGGCGGCGAAAGATCGCGGTGTAGTTCTCGCCGGGCACCAGCGTCACGCCGAACGGATTGTACGGGTTGGTCGCGTCGACCGAGAGCGTGTCGAGCAGGTTGCCGTTGCCCACGTCCGGCCCGATCCCGAGCGGCAGGAACGCCGCCTGGTTCTGCGACTTGCGGTGGACCCAGGTCGCCTTGACCCGCGCGTTGATCAGGTCGGAGAACTCGGCGCGCGCGTTGACGAAGCCGCCCCAGCGCTCGAGCGGCGTCTGGAAGTAGTTGTACGGCGCGAAGTTGAAGCGGTCGGCGGAGGTGAACGCCTTGAAGTCGCCGGTCGCGAGCGTCGGATCGTAGACCGGATTGCGCCCGATCACCGGCCCCTTGAGCGTCAGGTTCTGGTCGAACACGAGGAAGCGGCCGAGCGGCGTGAAGCTCGAACAGCCGCCCAGCGGATCGGTGCAGCTCGTCTGGCCGGGATTCGGATATTGCGAGATCGAACGGTCCGCCGCCGACACCGACTGCTGCTTGGTGTAGAACGCGCCCGCGACGATGTGCGCGCCGTCGCGTCCGCCGCCCCAGCTGACGTTGTAGTTCTGCGTCTCGCCGTCGTTCGTGTCGAAATACTGGCCGTACTGCGCGCTCGCCTTGAAGCCGTTCTGGTTTGCCTTGGTGATGATGTTGACGACGCCGCCGATCGCGTCCGAACCGTAGAGCGTCGACGCCGCCGACTGGAGCACCTCGACGCGGTCGATCATCACGTCGGGGATCGAGTTGAGGTCGACCGTGCCCGGGATGCCGCTCGCGCTCGCGCCGTTGACGAAGCGGATGCCGTCGACCAGCACCAGCGTCCGCTTCGCGCCGAGATAGCGCAAGTCGATCGCCGCCGAGCCCGCGCCGACGCCGCCGCCGTCGGGCGGATTGCCCAAGTTGCCCGAATTGTTGAACTTCGAGTTCAGCCCGCCCGCGGACGCCGGCACGCGCTGGAGCACGTCGGCGACCGAGCTGAGCCCGGTGCGCGCGATCGCCTCCTCGTCGACCGTGACGACCGGCGAGGGCTGGTCGAGCGGGTCGCGGCGGATGCGCGATCCGGTGACGACCACGTCCTCCTGTGTCCCTTCCTCGGCCTGCTGGACCTGCGCGGCGACCACGCCCGAGTCCTGCGCGACGGCAGGCGCGGCGGCAAAGGCGGCGGCAAGCGCCGCGGCGGCGGTCCCGGTCTGGAGCGCGAACCTGAGTGTCGTCATTGGATGTCCCCTGTCGCGAATGCGCTTCGGCATTCTTGTGCGACGACGATGACACCCGTTCCACGCGCGCTCGGCAAGCGGACTTGTTGCAGAAGCGTGACTATCTTCGATCGGTGATGCAGGGCTGCAACAATCCTCTCCCGGCGAAAGGGTAGGACTGTTGCCGCAATACCGCGGTCAGGCGGCGGCGAACATTTCCGGTGGCAGTGCCATGATCGCCTCCGCCCCGCCCTCGATCTTGCGGCGGAGCGCCCCGCTCTCGGGCAGCACCCGCGTTGCATAGAAGCGTGCGGTTACGAGTTTGGCGTCGAGGAACGCCGCATCGCCTTCACCGGCAGCCTTGAGCCGCGCCGCCGCCGAGGCCATCCGCAGCCACATCAGCCCGGTCGCGACCAGCCCCAGCAGGTGCATGTACGGCACCGCGCCAGCGCCGATATTGTTGGGATCGCGCAGGTTCGCCATGAACCACATCGTCGCCGCCTGGAGGTCGCCAAGCGCCTTCTCCAGTCGACCGGCGAAGTCCGCCGTCGCCTCGTTGCCCTTCGCCGCCGCGATCTCCTCCGCGACGACCTTGAAGAACAGCTGCACGGCGCGGCCGCCGTTCATCGCCAGCTTGCGCCCGACGAGGTCCATCGCCTGGACGCCGTTGGTGCCTTCGTAGATCATCGCGATCCGGGCATCGCGGACGTACTGCTCCATCCCCCATTCCTGGATGTAGCCGTGACCCCCATAGACCTGCTGGGCGTTCGTCGCGATCTCGTAGCCCTTGTCGGTGCCGACGCCCTTGATCACCGGAGTCAGCAGCCCGATCAGGTCCGCGGCGGTCTGCCGCTCCTCCTCGGTCTCAGCGTTATGCTCCAGATCGACCTGGAGCGCGCCCCACAGGCACAGCGCGCGCAGTCCCTCGGTCCACGCCTTCGCCTCCATCAGCATCCGCCGCACGTCGGGATGGACGAACAAAGTGTCCGCCTTCTCGCCCGGCTCGGCCGGTCCGGTCAGCGCGCGCCCCTGCCGCCGGTCCTTGGCGTACTGGACCGCGTTCTGGAACGCCGTCTCGGCGACGCCCAAACCTTGCAGCCCGACGCCGAGCCGCGCCGCGTTCATCATGATGAACATCGCAGCGAGGCCCTTCATCTCCTCGCCGACCAGCCATCCGGTCGCCCCGTCGTAGTTCATCACGCAGGTGGCGTTGCCGTGGATGCCCATCTTGTGCTCGATCGACCCGCAGCTGACCGCGTTGCGCGCGCCGAGCGACCCGTCCTCGTTCACCAGCACCTTGGGCACCACGAACAGGCTGATCCCCTTCGAACTGTCGGGCGCGCCCGGCGTCTTCGCCAGCACCAGGTGGATGATGTTGTCGGTCAGGTCGTGCTCACCCGCCGAGATGAAGATCTTGGTGCCGGTGATGCTGTACGATCCGTCCGCCTGCGGCTCGGCGCGCGTGCGGATCAGCCCCAGGTCGGTCCCGCACTGCGGCTCGGTGAGGTTCATCGTCCCGCCCCATTCGCCCGAGACCATCTTGGGAAGGTACTTCGCCTGCTGCTCGGGCGACCCCTTCGCCACCAGCGCCGCGATCGCGCCGTGGGCGAGGCCGGGGTACATCGCGAAGGCCATGTTGGCGGAGATCATGTACTCCTGGAATGCGGTCGAGACGACGTGGGGCATCCCCTGCCCGCCGAACGCTTCCGGAGCACTGAGGGTGCCCCAGCCGCTCTCGACGAACTGGCGATAGGCGTCCTTGAAGCCGGTCGCGGTGGTGACGCGGCCGTCCTCATGGCGCGTGCAGCCTTCCTGGTCGCCGACCATGTTGAGCGGGAACAGCACCTCGGCGACGAACTTGCCGCCCTCCTCCAGCACCGCGTCGACCGTGTCGGGCGTGGCGGCGGCGAAGCCGGCGACATTGGCGTAGCGATCGAGCCCGACGACGTGCTCCAGCACGAAGCGCGTGTCGCGGACGGGGGGCGTGTACTGCGGCATGAACTCGGTTCCTTGGCTCGTTCCCCCCCCTCCGTTCGTTCCGAGCGAAGTCGAGGACCATGATTGAGTGCGTCGCCCGGGCCCCTCGACTACGCTCGGGACGAACGGACGTTGGGGTTAGTCCTTCTCCAGGAGCGCCACGAACTCGCCCAGCTCGGCGATCGCGGCGTCGATGTCGTGTTTCTGCGCCTCGAGCGCAGCGATCCGCGCGCGACAGCGGTCGGCGGTGACGGCACGCTGCGTGTGCCGCCCGTCGCCCAGATCGTAGAGGTCGATCATCTCGCGGATCTCCCCCAACGAAAATCCCACCCGCTTCCCGCGCAGGATCCACGCCAGCCGCGCGCGGTCGCGGTGCGAATAGATGCGGCTCGTCCCCCGCCGCTCGGGCGCGATCAGTCCTTCGTCCTCGTAGAAGCGCAGCGCCCGCGCGGTGACCCCGAACTCGTCGGACAGATCGCCGATCGTGAACGACTCGCGATCCACCCGTGGCGCGATCGGCGCATGCGCGGAGATCGAGGCGGCGGACGGCATGACGACGCCAGTACTTACCGTTTACGTGAACGTCAAGACAACTCCGCCGAGGACGGATCGCGTCAAGGGCACATCCGCACGCCCGCCGCGGTCACCGCGCTCGCCGCCTCGGTCGACGACCCGCTGATCCGGTCCGCCGCCAGCGCGGCCAGCGAGGCGCGGCCCGTGCAGAACCGGTCGCACCCCGCCGGCAGCGTCGCCGGGAAGCTCACGCGGTCGCCGTCGATCCGTGCGCTCAGCCGGCACCCTTCGCCGAACCGAACGTCGAGCGTCTGCTTGCCGGTGGCGGTGCCGGTCGCGAAACACCCCTGTCCCTCGCCGAATTCGACCGACGCGCCGACGCCGTAGCCGTCGCCGCCCGGCACGACGCAGAGGCGGTCGCTCTCGCTGCCGTACAGTCCCACCGGATCGACCTTCGCCGGATCGGCGACGACGCCGCGCGCGATCGCCGCCCGCTCCAGCGCCGTCCCCGCATTCTCGACGACGGCGTCCTCCGCCACCCGCCCGCACCCGGCGAGCAGCAGACCCAGCCAGACCAATCCCCTCGTCCAGGACGACGTCGAGGGGCCCGGACAGGACACGCTCACGCGACCGGCTCCAGCCGATCCTCCCCGATCCGCCGATAAAAGCAGCTCCGCGCTCCCGTATGGCACGCCGGCCCCGCCGCTTCCGCGATCACCCACAAGGCATCCTGATCGCAGTCGATCCGGAGCTCACGCACCCGCAGCACGTTCCCGGAGGTCTCCCCCTTCCGCCACAGCCGCCCGCGCGAGCGCGACCAGAAGGTCGCCTCTCCGCTCGCCCGCGTCGCCGCCAGCGCCTCGGCGTTCATATGCGCCACCATCAGCACCTCGCCCGAGGTCGCATCGGTGACGACGGCGGTGACCAGCCCGGCGGAGTCGTAGCGGGGATCGAGGGTCAGGCCGGTCTCGCAGGGATCCGTCATGCGGCGGACGTAGCGGTTTCGATCGGCCGCCGAAACGGCCGATCGCCGTCGCGCGCGCGACGAAGGGAGCATGGCACCGTCCGCCGCCAAAGCGACCAGCGGAACGGCGTTCCATGACAAACCCGCGACAAACGGGATCGCCGTCCCTATATGCCCGCCCACGCACCCCGTGGGCAAGGACGCGATGCTGACAACGCACCCCTTTGACGACGACAAGCTGCGCGAGGAGTGCGGCATCTTCGGAGTGTCCGAGAGCCCCGGCGCCGCGGCGCTGGTCGCACTCGGGCTCCACGCGCTCCAGCACCGCGGGCAGGAGGCGGCGGGGATCACCAGCTGGGACGGCCGCGCTTTCCACACCCACCGGGCGATGGGGCATGTCGCGGGCAATTTCGACCGCGACGACGTGATCCGCGCGCTCCCCGGCGCGGTCGCCTGCGGCCACGTCCGCTACTCGACCACCGGCGAGACCTCGCTGAGGAACGTCCAGCCGCTCTACGCCGAGCTGGCTTCGGGCGGCTTCGCGGTGGCGCACAACGGCAACATCTCGAACGCGCAGCGCCTGCGCCACGATCTCGTCCGCCGCGGCTCGATCTTCCAGTCGACCTCGGACACCGAGACGATCATCCACCTCGTCGCGACCTCGTCGTACCGCACCCTGCTCGATCGCTTCATCGATGCCTTGAAGCAGCTGGAGGGGGCCTATGCGCTAATCGTCATGACGCCCGAGGGCATGATCGCCTGCCGCGACCCGCTGGGCATCCGTCCGCTCGTGATGGGCAAGCTCGGCGATTCGGTGATCTTCGCCAGCGAGACGGTCGCGCTCGACGTCGTCGGGGCGGAGTTCGTCCGCCAGGTCGAGCCCGGCGAGCTCGTCATCGTTCAGGGCAAGGACGTCCGTTCGATCCGCCCGTTCGCGCCGATGGCGCCGCGCCCGTGCATCTTCGAATGGGTCTATTTCTCGCGCCCCGACTCGATCGTCGAGGATCAGTCGATCTATTCGGTGCGCAAGGCGATCGGCGCCCAGCTCGCGATCGAGGCCCCGGTCGATGCCGACATCGTCATTCCCGTTCCCGATTCGGGCGTCCCCGCCGCGATCGGCTACGCCCAGCAATCGGGCATCCCGTTCGAGCTCGGCATCATCCGCTCGCATTATGTCGGCCGCACCTTCATCCAGCCGTCGCAGGAGGTCCGGCACCTCGGCGTCAAGCTCAAGCACAACGCCAACCGCGCGCTCATCGAGGGCAAGCGGATCGTGCTGATCGACGACTCGATCGTTCGGGGCACCACCAGCCTCAAGATCGTCCAGATGATGCGCGACGCTGGCGCGGCGGAGATCCACCTGCGCATCGCCTCGCCGCCGACGCGGCATTCCTGCTATTACGGCGTCGACACGCCCGAGCGCACGAAGCTGCTCGCCGCCAAGCTCGATCTCGGCGGGATGACCGACTTCATCCACGCTGATAGCCTGGCGTTCGTCTCGATCGACGGTCTCTATAAGGCGCTGGGGGAGGAAGGCCGCAGCCGCGTGCGCCCCGGCCACTGCGACGCCTGCTTCACCGGCGACTATCCGACCACGCTGACCGATCAGGACGACACTGAAAGCGTCGACCAGTTCGCGCTGCTCGAAGAGCGGGTGGGCTGATGCCGGGTGCGTTGGAGGGCCAGCTCGCCCTCGTTACCGGTGCTTCGCGCGGGATCGGCGCGGCGACCGCGACCGTGCTCGGGTCGGCGGGCGCGCACGTCATCCTCGTCGCCCGCACCGCCGGCGGGCTCGAGGAGGTCGAGGAGGCGATCCACCAGGCGGGCGGCTCCGCCACCATCGCTCCGGTCGATCTGACCGAGACCGATGCGATCGCCCGCCTCGCCGCCGCGATCGCCGAGCGCTGGCAGGCGCTCGACCTGCTGGTGCTGAATGCGGCGACGCTCGGCTCGCTGGCGGCGGTGCCCGCGATCGACGCCAAGGAACTGGCGGCGACCCTCACTCTCAACGTCTCCGCGCAGGCGGCGCTGATCGCCGCCTTCGATCCGATGCTGCGCGCCGCCCCGGCCGGCAAGGTCATCGGCTTGACGAGCTCGGTGGCCCGCACGCCCCGCGCCTTCTGGGGCGTGTACGGCGCGTCCAAGGCCGCGTTCGAGGTCCTGCTCCGCGCCTATGGCGACGAAGTCGCGGGCGTCACCCCGATCCGCACCGCGATCCTCGATCCCGGCGCGACCCGCACCCGGATGCGCGCGCGCGCCTATCCGGGCGAGGACCCGCAGACGGTGAAGGACCCCGAGGTCGTGGCGAAGCGCATCGCCGAACTCGCGTCGACAGGCTTCGAGGACGGGCACTTCGAGCGGGTTGTGGGCTGACCGATCCTCCCCGTTCACGGGGAGGTGGCAGCCGAAGGCTGACGGAGGGGCTCTCCGCCAGCGACACGGAGGAGGAGAGCCCCCTCCGTCTCGCTGCGCTCGCCCCCCCCCCGCACCCGGGGAGGATATCCACTACCCCATCTGACGCGCCACCGACTTCCGCGTCGCCGCCCCGTACGGCGGCTTCAGCCCGGCGAGCTTGGCCACGTCCATCTTGGCCTGTTTGTACACCGCCTTGGCGTGGCTGAACGTCCGGAACCCGTCGAGCCCGTGGTACGACCCCATCCCCGATGGCCCGACGCCGCCGAACGGCAGGTCCTCCATCGAGACATGGAAGATCACGTCGTCGATGCTGACCCCGCCCGAGATCGTCCGGTCGAGCACCCGCCGCCGCTCGCCCGCGTCCGGGCCGAAATAATAGAGCCCCAGCGGCCGATCGCGCCGGTTGACCTCGCCGATCGCCGTCTCGATCCCGTCGTAGCGACGCACCGGCAGGACCGGCCCGAAGATCTCTTCCTGCATCAGCGTCATGTCGTCGGTCACGTCGCGGACGATGGTGAGCGGCATCTTGCGGCTATTGGTGCTGCCGAAATCCTCGTTCCCGGGATTGACGACCTCGACCCTCGCGCCTTTCGCCCGCGCATCCTCGACCCAGTCGGTCAGCCGCTGGAAGTGCCGATCGTTGACCACGCTCGTATAGTCCGGGTTCGCCAGCAACGTCGGATACATCGCAGACGCCGCCGCCTTCAGCCCCTCGACCACCGCCGGCTCGTCGGCGCTCGGGACGAGCACGTAATCGGGCGCGAGGCAGATCTGCCCTGCGTTGAGCATCTTGCCCAGCGCCACCCGCTCGCCGACCTGCTTGGGGTCGGCCCCCTTGCCGACGATCACCGGCGACTTGCCGCCCAGCTCCAGCGTCACCGGCACGAGGTTGTCGGCGGCGGCATGGAGGATGTGCTTGGCGATCCCGGTCGCGCCGGTGAAGATCAGATGGTCGAACGGCAGCGAGGCGAACGCCTTGCCCACCTCCGGCCCGCCCAAGACGAACGCGAGTTCGTCGCCGCCGAAATACTGACCGACGATCTCCTCGAACAGCGCCGCCGTCGCCGGAGTATATTCGCTGGCCTTCACCATCGCCCGGTTGCCCGCCGCGAAGATGCCGGCGATCGGGCTCATCACCAGATTGACCGGGAAGTTCCACGGCGCGATCACGCCGACGACGCCCTTGGGCTGATATTCGACCCAGGCCTTGGCGCCCAGCAGGCCGAGCGGGAACTGCACCGGTCGCGTCTCGCGCTTGGCCCAGCGGTCCATGTGCTTGAGCGCGTGGTTGATCGGCGCGATCGAGCCGGCGATATCGGTCATCATCGTCTGCTCGCGGCTGCGGTGGCCGAAATCCTCGGAAAGCGCGTCGCAGAATTTCTCCGCATGGTCGCGGATCATCGCCGCGGCGCGCTTGAGCCGGTCCTTTCGGACCGCCATCGGCTCGGGCAGCGTCGCCATGAACGCCGCGCGCTGGCTCGCCAGAATGTCCTCCATATCCCTCTCCCCTATTATGTCGCGCAGCCGATGATCCCCACCAGCGGCGTCACGATGCCGTCCGTGCCGTCACGATCGATCCGCAGCGTCGCCGCCGGAACGACCGCTCCGTTCGTCAAGTCCGACCGCGCCGCGGATGTCAGCTCCAGCGTCGCCGTCAGCTCCGCCCCGCGATATTCGGTCGTGGCCGCGAAGCCATATCCGCCCGCCCCGGTCTGTCCACTGCGCGCCGCATCGATCGTCGCGCCGTCCAGCACCAGCCGCAGCGTCCCCGCCTCCGCGCTCGCCATCGCGACGAGGCGCTTCGTCCCGTCGGCGCTGAACAGATATGCCGCGCATCCCTTCGCCGGCAACGACTGCGGCGCCAGGACGCCCAGCGGCGTGCCGTCGATCGCCGGAGTGGCCGCGGCAAGAAGGAGCGCGATCATCCGGCGGACGCTATCATGACCAGCCACGCCGGGTAAGCCGCGATCGCGAGGAAGGTGCCCAGCGGCAACGCGGTGTCCGCCGCCATCTGGCGCCCCCGCAGCGCCGCCACCGCCGCGACGCCCAGCCCGACAAGCGCCGCGATCAACAGCACTGCCGGCAGCATCCGCCAGCCGAGCCACAGCCCGATCGCCCCTAGCAGCTTGGGATCGCCCCCGCCCAGCCCCTCGCGCCCCCGCAGCACGCGGTAGCCGGTCCCGATCAGCCACAGCGAGGCGAACCCCGCCGCGCCTCCGATCAGCCGCTCGCCGATCTCGGGCGGAGCGGCGAGCAGCCCGGTGACGACGCCTCCCACCGCCAGCGTCGCCGTCAGCTCGTCGGGCAGCCACATCTCCGCCGCGTCGATCGCCGCGAGCACCAGCAGCAGCCACCCGAAGACCGCACCCGCGATCGCCAGCGGCTCCGGCGCGACCAGCCCGGCGGCGAGCCCGATCAGCGCCGCCACCGCCTCGATCCGCCAGTGCCGCGGGTCGATCGCCGCGCTGCAGGTCCGGCACCGCCCGCGCATCAGCGCTGCGCTCACCAGCGGCACGAGGTCCCGAGCCGTCAACGGCCGCCCGCAGCCGTCGCACGCCGATCGCCCATGCATCGCCGATCGCCCCGCCGGCCAGCGGATCGCGATGGTCGCCAGGAAGCTGCCGACGACCGCGCCGAGGATCGCCAGCCCGGCCGGCCAGATCAGGTCAGGACGCGGGAACACGCCCCTTGCGTATCAGATAGCGGTACACGCCCAATAGGTTGATCCCGAACAGGACCACATTCTGTGTGCCCAGCGCCCAGTCGCCGGTCAGCGCCGCACCGCTCACCCAGCAGATCGACGAGCCGACGAACAGGACGAACCCCCAGCCGGTGATCCGTCGCCCGAGATCGAGCGAGACCATGAAGGCCGCGATCATCCCGCTGCCCGAGGCGGACCATTTGAGCACGTCGATCAGCGTTTCCATGCAACCTCGTCTGCGGGTGAGCGGAGGGAACGGGCGGATGTGCGGGAGTATCCACCGCCATTTGTATTGGTCCGGGGCCGCGCGTATATCGCAGTGCAACATAGAACCTTCGTGGAGAGCGTCATGTCCACCGACCCCGTCGTCATCCTGTCCTACGCCCGCACCCCGATGGGGTCGTTCCAGGGTGCGCTCTCGGGCGTCACCGCGACCGAGCTGGGGGCGACCGCCGTCCGCGCCGCCGTCGAGCGCGCGGGCATCCCGCCGGCAAATGTCGACAAGCTCTTCATGGGCTGCGTCCTTCCCGCCGGGCTCGGCCAGGCCCCCGCGCGCCAGGCCGCGATCGGCGCGGGCCTGCCCACCTCGGTGGAGGCGACCACCGTCAACAAGGTCTGCGGCAGCGGGATGCAGGCGGCGATCTTTGCCACCGACATGCTCGCGGCGGGCTCGGCCGACGTCATCGTCGCCGGCGGCATGGAGAGCATGTCGAACGCGCCGTACCTGATGAAGAAGCACCGCGCCGGCGCGCGGATCGGCCACGACACCGCCTACGACCACATGATGCTCGACGGGCTCGAGGACGCCTATGAGGCGGGCCGCTCGATGGGGACTTTCGCCGAAGAGACGAGCCGCGACTATCAGTTCACCCGCGAGGCGCAGGACGATTATTCGGTCGAGTCGCTCGCCCGCGCCAACGCCGCGATCGGCTCCGGCGCATTCGCGCGCGAGATCGTCGGCGTCACCGTCAAGGGCCGCAAGGGCGACACCGTCGTCGACACCGACGAGCAGCCCGGCCGCGGCGATCCGGACAAGATCCGCACCTTGAAGGCCGCCTTTGCCAAGGACGGCACGATCACCGCCGCCACCTCGTCGTCGATCTCCGACGGCGCGGCGGCGCTGGTGCTGACCCGCGAGTCGGTCGCCAAGGCCGCGGGCCTCACCCCCGTCGCCCGCATCGTCGCCCACGCCGCGCACGCGCAGGAGCCGGCCAAGTTCACCACCGCTCCGGTCGGCGCGGTCAGGAAGCTCCTCGCCAAGACCGGCTGGAGCGTCGACGACGTCGACCTGTTCGAGGTCAACGAGGCCTTCGCCTGCGTGCCGATGGCGTGGATGAAGGACCTTGGCGTCCCCCACGCCAAGGTCAACGTCAACGGCGGCGCCACCGCGCTCGGCCACCCGATCGGCGCGAGCGGCGCGCGGATCATCACCACTCTGGTCGCCGCGCTCCAGAACCGCGGCCTCAAGAACGGCGTCGCCTCGCTCTGCATCGGCGGCGGCGAAGCCACTGCGATCGCGGTCGAGCTGATCTGATGCTTTGAAGGTCGCAGGGAGGTAGGTAAGCTTCCGTTCGTCCCGAGCGTCGTCGAAGGACCCTCCGCGCGCTTCGCGGTCAGGTGTCTCGACGACGCTCGACTCGAACGGAGAGGATGATGGTCCGAGTCGCCGCACTGAGCGTCAGCCTGCTTCTGCTGGCGGCGGCCGACCCGCCTCCTGCCGACCCCTACGCCTCCGGTCGCGCCATGATCGCGGACCTCCAGGCGCTGGTCGGTCCGGCCGCGGTCGACGACACCTTCACCGCGACGCTCGGCGGTATTCCGCAGGTGGTGAACGTGCGCGGTGCGGACCGCGCGAACCCGATCCTATTGTTCGTCCACGGTGGGCCGGGGGCACCCGAGATGCCGGTCGCCTGGTCCTTCCAGCGCCCGTGGGAGGATTTCTTCACCGTCGTTCAGTGGGATCAGCGGGCCGCCGGGCTCTCCTACAAGCTGACCAGCGCCGATGCCGTCACGCCCACGCTCACTCCGGAACGCTACCGCGACGACGCGATCGAACTGATCGAGCTGCTCCGGCGGAAGTACGGCAAGCGCAAGATCGTCCTACTCGGCCACAGCTGGGGCAGCGTCGTCGGCCTGATGGTCGCCGCCAAACGCCCCGATCTGCTCCACGCCTATGTCAGCATCGGCCAACTCATCAATTTCCGCGAGAACGAGCGCGTCGGCTACGCCTGGACGCTCGCGGAGGCGAAACGCCGCGGCGATGCGGCGGCGATCAAGGCGCTCGAGGGGATCGCCCCTTATCCCGACTCCGGCCCGCTCGACGTCGCCAAGACCGGCGTCGAACGCGATATCAACGTCCGCTACGGCGGCCTCGCCTGGCGGCGCGAGAACAGCGACTTCTACTTCCGGCCTGCCCGCTTCTCGCCGCTCTATCCCCGCCCCGAGGACCAGGACGCGCGACATGCGGGAAGCGATTTCACGGTCAAGACGATGTGGCCCAAGCTCGCCGACATCGACTTCTTCCCGCTCAAGCGTCTCGACGTGCCCGTCGTCTTCTTCCTCGGCCGCCACGACACCACCACGCCCAGCGAGATCGCCGAACGCTGGCTGACCGCTGTTAAGGCACCGTCAAAGCGAATCGTCTGGTTCGAGACCTCCGCGCATCTCCCCTTCGTCGAAGAACCGGGGAGGACGCTGGTGGCGCTGGTCGATCAGGTGCGACCGTTGGCGCGGGAGTGAGGCGGCCCAGGTCCGCTGCCGCTCCGGAGTCGGACCTTCCGCTCCGTCACCCCGGCCTTGTGCCGGCGTCCACCGGGAGCAGGCGACACACTCAACCTTGAGGTCATCCGCAGAAGCCCAGTGGACCCCGGCACGGAGCCGGGATGACGAGAGAGGAGCAGTGCGGCCCTCGGCGAGGAAGCGACCGGCTGTCGATTCACGGTAAGAGGGTCATCCTCTTCACGCCTGAAGGCCAGGGCAGCGTCGCCTTCCCGGCGCTTTGCTGTCGCGTAAGGGTCGCGTCGGCGTGGCTAACCTGTCGCGCGCGTGTCGCATCAGTGCCGCGTGCAAGGCGCGTCAGTGTCGCGAACCTGTCGCGCAGGTGTAGCGAACCCGCCGCGTGCGCCCTGAAACGCGCGTTCACGCCTCAACCGCCTCAACCTGTCTCGGTTCGGCAGCAGTAGCGCACCTACCTCCCTCCGATCTCCCGCATCAGGAACGCCTGCAACAGCGCCGCGCGCTTCGCATCCTCGGCGTGATCCGCCCCGACCGAGTGTCCGCCCTCGAGGTACTCGTGGAAATACACCCGGTTGCCCTCCGCCTTCAGCAGCGCGGCCAGCTTCCGCGCATGCCCCGGATGCACCCGGTCGTCCTTCGTCGAGCCGTAGAACAGCACCGGCGGGTAGCGGACCCCCGCCTTTACGTTCTGGTAGGGCGAGTATTTGCTGATGAACGCCCAGTCCGAAGCCACGTCCGGATCGCCGTACTCGTCCATCCACGACGCGCCCGCCGACAAATGCGAATAGCGCTTCATGTCCTCCAGCGGCGACCCCGCGATCACCGCGCCGTAGAGGTCGGGGCGCTGTTCCATCGCCACCCCGACCAGCAGCCCGCCGTTCGACCGTCCCGAGATCGCGATCCGCTTCGGCGCGCTGACCCCGGTCTTCACCAGATCCTCGGCGACGGCGTGGAGGTCGTCGAACACGTTCTGCCTTTTCTCGCGCAGCCCCGCCTCGTGCCAGCGCGGCCCGTATTCGCCGCCGCCGCGGATGTTGGCGAGGACGAAGGCGTTGCCCTGCTCGACCCAGAACAAGGCCAGCGGCCCGGCGCGATACGGCTGGTCGGTCAGATAGGTCGGCGTCTGCGCGTTCCGGAAGCCCCCATAGGCGTGGATCAGCGCAGGCCGCGGCCCCACCGCGCCTTTCTTCGTGACGAGGAAGTAGGGCACTTTCGTCCCGTCCTTCGATGTCGCGAAATGCTGCGCGACCTCGTACTTCGAGGCGTCGAACTTGGCCGGCAGCGACTGGACCGCCGTGGGTGAGCCGCGCGCCGGCACCGCATAGAGGGTCGGCGGGGTCAGCATCCCCTCGACGGTCGCCAGCGCCATGTCCTGCTTGCCCGCGACCGCCGCGATGTGGACCGTCGACGTGTCGGCGAGCGGCATGGCCTTCGCCGTCCACTTGCCGTCTGATCCCCGCGTCAGTGCGAGCAGCTTGCCCGAGACGTCGTCGAGCACCTTGACCCACAGGACGTGGTCGGCGGCGGAGACCTCCTCGACCGACTGCGTCTCGCTGGGCGCCATCACCAGCTCGGGCTTGACGGCCCGCCCCGCGGCGATGTCGGCGAGCGGGTACGCAACCAGCGCCCCTGCCGGCAGCGCGCCGTTCGGCTTGTTGAGCTTGGCGATCAGCCGGCCCTCGATCACGTCCTGGTAATCCGAACCCGCAGGGATCGGCACCCGCACGACGCGCCCGCCCGGCAGCACCAACGAATATTCGCTGTCCCAATAGGTCTTCGAAACCGCAAGCATCGGCCAGCGCTTGGTCGCGTCGACTCCGGCCAGAACGTTCGTCCCGACCGTTTTCGGGTCCGCCTCGGCGACGGTCTGCGCCGACGAAAGCGGCGCCCCGCGCTTCCACAGCTTGGCGATCCGCGGATAGCCCGAGGTCGTCAGGCTCCCCTGCCCCCAGTCGGTCGCGACCAGCAGCGTATCGCGGTCGACCCATGCCGATTCGCTCTTGGCCTCGGGGATCACGAAGCCGCCCTCGACGAACTTGCCGGTGCCGAGGTCGAATTCGCGCACCACCTGCGCATCGGTGCCGCCCGCCGACAGCGCGACCAGGCAGCGCGCATAGTCCGGCTCCAGGCAGTCCGCGCCGTGCCAGACCCAGCTCTTGCCCTCCGCCTTGCCCAGCGCATCGACGTCGATCAGCGTGCGCCACTCGGGCTTGCCGGCGACATAAGCGGCGAGCGGCGAGACCCGCCATAGCCCGCGCGGGTTCTTCGCGTCGCGCCACAGGTTGAGCACTTGGGTACCGATCACCTGCGCCGGCTCGGCGATCTGCCGTTCGTCGTCGAGGATCGCCCGCGCCCGCGCCCGGTCGGACTCATAGGCGGGGTCCGCCGTCAGGGTCGCCTCAGTCTCCGCGTTCCACGCCTTCACCTGCGCGATCGCCTTCGGCCCCTCGATGTCCTCGAGCCAGAGATACGGGTCGGTCGCAGGCGCGGCGGCGATGAGGGCGAGCGGAGCGAGACGGCGGATCAAGGTCATGTCCGCGGCCTAGCCGCGGGACTGGACCCGCTCAAGCCGTCCGCGCATTGTACCACGATGGCGAAGAACGACGGTGGCGACGCGCTCCAGCTCAAGCTGGTCGAGATGCAACTCGCAATGGCGGACACGGGCGAGCGCGCGGTGATCGTGCTCGAAGGCCGCGACAGCGCCGGCAAGGACGGGACGATCAAGGCGCTGACCGAACATCTCTCGGTCCGCGCGACCCGCGTCGTCGCGCTGCCGAAGCCGAACGACCGCGAGAAGACGCAGTGGTACTTCCAGCGCTACGTCGCCCACCTGCCGGCGGCGGGGGAGCTCGTGATCTTCAATCGCAGCTGGTACAACCGCGCCGGGGTGGAGGTGGTCAACGGCTTCTCGACCGGGGCCGAGCAGGCGCAGTTCCTCCGCGACGTGCCCCGCTTCGAGGCGATGCTGGTCGAGAACGGGATCAAGCTCATAAAGCTCTGGCTCGACATCAGCCGCGCCGAACAGGCCGAACGCCTCGCCGAACGCGCGAGCGATCCACTGAAGGCGCTAAAGCGCTCTCCGCTCGACGCCGTCGCGCAGGCGAAGTGGGACGCCTATACCGACGCCCGCGATGCGATGCTCACCGCCACGAGCACCGACGCCGCCCCCTGGATCTGCGTCCGCGCCGACAAGAAGAAGCGCGCGCACGAAGCGGTGATCGAACACGTCCTCCGGACGCTCTCACCCGGCGCCGACATCGACAAGCCGGACAAGGACATCCTCTTCCGCTTCGAAGAAGACGCGCTGAAGGACGGCCGACTGGAGCGTTAGTCGCCCGTCATCCGCGCCGGTCCCAGGTCGCCCTGCCCGACCGTCGCGCTCGCCATCGCCAGCATCGCGTCGAGGCTCTTCTTGGCCTGGAGCCGCAGCCCCTCCTCGATCTCGATCCGCGGCTCGAGGTCGCGGAGCGCGACGTAGAGCTTCTCCATCGTGTTGAGCGCCATGTACGGGCAAATGTTGCAGTTGCAGTTCCCGTCCGCGCCCGGCGCGCCGATGAAGCGCTTGGTCGGCAGCGCCTTCTCCATCTGGTGGATGATGTGCGGCTCGGTCGCGACGATCAGCGTGTCGCCGGGCATCGCCATCGCGTACTCGAGGATGCCGCGGGTCGAGCCGATGTAATCGGCATGGTCGAGGATCACGGCCGGGCATTCGGGATGCGCCACGACGGGCGCGCCGGGATGCTCGGCCTTGAGCTTCATCAGCTCGGTCTCGCTGAACGCCTCGTGGACGATGCAGACGCCGGGCCAGATGATCAGGTCGCGCCCGGTCTTCCTCGCCAGATAGCCGCCCAGGTTGCGATCGGGGCCGAAGATGATCGGCCGGTCCTTGGGGATCTGCGCCAGGATCGTCTCGGCGGAGGAACTGGTGACGATCACGTCGGACAGCGCCTTCACCTCGGTCGAGCAGTTGATGTAGGTGAGCGCGATCGCCTCGGGATGTTGCGCGCGGAAGGCGGCGAACTGGTCGGGCGGGCAGCTGTCCTCCAGGCTGCACCCGGCGTCCATGTCGGGCAGCACGACGATTTTGTCGGGGGACAGGATCTTCGCGGTCTCCGCCATGAAGCGGACGCCGCAGAAGGCGATCACGTCGGCGTCGGTCGCCTGCGCCTTGCGGCTGAGGTCCAGGCTGTCGCCGACGAAGTCCGCCAGGTCCTGCAATTCGGGCTTCTGATAATAATGCGCGAGGATCACGGCGTTGCGCTCGCGGCGCAGCCGGTCGATCTCGGCCCGCAGGTCGACGCCGGTGAGGTTTCCTACTATCGCGGACATGGGCGGCTCCTTTGCGCTCACATAGGAGCGCGCGGCGGCCTTGTCAGGCCCAGGGCAGCGGCGGATATGCCTGCGGGTCGACGGCGGCCGCGGGCGTCCCCGCCGTCACCGCGCGATAGACCGCGCTCCCGATCGGGCTGGAGGAGACCAGCACCAGCGCGATGTGGACCGCGACGATCGTGCCGATGCCCCAGACCCAGGCGGGATGGAGCCGCCCCCGCCTGCGCCGGTCGATCAGCGCGCCGATCACCGGGATCAGCAGGATCGCCGCGAAGATCAGCCAGCCCGCATAGGGGATCACGAAGGGTGCGGGCAGGAAGCGGCCGTATCCCGGCCCGGTCAGCTCGGCCATGCCGCACACGATCAGCCGGCGATGCCAGCCGGTGTTCCGCCGCTGGACGATCCCCGCCGTCGTCAATCCGTAGAACGCGAGCGCCGACGCCGGATTGAGGATGACGAAGAAGGCGGGCGTGAAGAAAAACGGCGTCCGTCCCAGTCGAACGGACAGCACCGTCGTCAGCGTCCCTACCGCCACGATCGCGACCGACCAGCCCGCACCGACCCAACCCAGCCAGCGGTGAAGACGGCGATTTCCGGCCGCGATCAGCGAGGTCTGGAGGACGAACAGCACCACCCAGCCGAAGAAGAGCACCGCATGGACATGCACCCACCACGGCAGCGCAAACGAGGACCGTCCCGATGCGAGCTGGAGCGAGAAGCCGAAGACGATGACCACCGCCATCGCGATGGCCATTCCCAGGAACAGTCCGGGGCCGTCCGCATCGCGCGGTCGCGTGAGTGCCGCCGTCGCCATCGCTTGTCCCCCGACCCGATTGTGCGGGTTCCCCGATAGCCGTTCGTCCCGAGCGAAGTCGAGGGACCTTCGCAAGCGGTGCCGCGACTTCGCTCGGCACAAGCGGTTTAAGGATGATCGCGCAGCACGTCCTCGATCCGCCGGCTCTCATCCCAGCGCTCATCGTTTGCGACCGGATCGGAGGCGAAGCGGACGCGAACGTCGACACCCTTGACCCCCACCGCTGTCAGCGGCGCGGCCATCAAGCGGGAAAGCGCCCGCCTGGCGTTCGCCTTGGCCTGGAGGATGCGCTCCGGCCGGTTCGCCTCGGCAGTCACCTTCGCGCGAGTGCCCTGCGCCACGGCCTTTGCCAGCGCCTCGGACGCGGCGCGGGTCACGATGACGCCCCGCGTCGTGCTCAGCGTCATCCGCGATTCATCGACATTGGGCTGGCCGACCTCGATCTCAGGCACGGTCACGGTCAGCCGGCGCCGCTCCGGGTCCCACCCCATCGCCGCGGGATCGAGCCGCGACACGTCGACGGTATAGTCGATCGAAAACGGCGCCTTCACCACCCGGTCGCTGTTGAGCAACCCGAACAGCCGCGAATCGCTCGCCGCCCCCTGGACGGTGCCGCTGACCGTCCCGACCTTGAGCGCGCTGGCCCCACGGAACGCGGCGGCGACGACGCGAGTGACCGCGCGCCCATCGCCGCTGCGGGTGACGACGTACTTCTCCGCGCGCCATTCCTTGTACCGGTCGAACGCGATCAGCCCCGCCGCCGTCAAGATCACGACCGCCGCGGCGGCGACGAGCAGTTCGGTCGTGCGCCGGCTCAGCCGCGCCACGCCTCGCCCTCGCGGTGGACGAGCCCGCGGCGTTCGAGATCGATCAGATGCGCCAGCACCGATCGCTCGGCGGCGGGGATCAGTCGCGGGTCGAGCCCTACGTACATCGCCGGAGTCATCGCCTCGACCGTCGCCGCGTCGCTCTCCAGCAGACGACGGATTTGCCCCTCACGCTGCTTGCGATGCCCCAGCATCCCGCGCACCCAGCGTTGCGGCTTCTCGATCACGTCGCCGTGGCCGGGATAATAGACGCGGTAGTCGCGCCCGATCAGCTTCTCCAGGCTCGCCATATAGGCCGTCATGTCGCCGTCGGGCGGCGAGACGACGCTGGTCGACCAGCCCATCACGTGATCGCCCGAGAACAACGCGGCGGTTTCCGGCAGTGCGAAGGCAAGGTGATTGGAGGTGTGGCCCGGGGTGGCGATCGCCTCGAGCGTCCAGCCTGCGCCGCTCACGATGTCGCCCTCGGCCAGCACACGGTCGGGCGCGTAGGTCACATCGAACGCGGCATCGGCGCGCGGACCGTCGTCGGAAAGATGAAACGGCGCCGCGCCGACGATCGGCGCGCCCGTCTCCGCCTTGAGCCGGATCGCGAGCGGCGAATGATCGCGGTGATGGTGGGTGATCACGATCGTCGCGACCGGCCGCCCGGCGATCGCTGCCAGCAGCGCGGCGAGATGAGCGTCGTCGTCAGGGCCGGGATCGATCACGGCCAGCTCGTCCGCACCGACGAGATGGGTCTGGGTGCCGGTGAAGGTGTAGGGCGACGGATTGGGGGCGAGCACCCGGGTGACCAACGCGTCGAGCGTGATCGGCACTCCGGTCGGCGGCGCATCCATGCCGCGGCAGATGGCCGCTGCGTCCTTGCGAGGCAAGAGCGCAGCGGCCCGCGCGGTCTCAGTCGTGGTCGCTCACCTCCTGTTCGAGATCGCGGATCGATTCCTCGATGCTCTCGATCGCGTCGTGCCGGGCGTCGTCGGACAGCGCGCGGTTGGCGGCGAAGCCGTCGCGCGTCTTCCTGAGCCCGTCCAGCGCGGACCGCAGCGCGGCCAGGCGGATACGGTCGCCGTTCGCGGCCATGCGCTGCGCCTGCGCCTCGGCGAAGGCGGCCTGGCGCTCGGCGGACCAGGCCCGGCGCTGGGCCGACGCGGCCATCCGCGCGATCCGATCGGTGCAGATCACCATTGCTCGCCCGTTCCGGCCGGTGTGACGGACGACCTCGCCCGTGCCCCCGCAATTCTCCGACCGGACCTCGGGCACCTCGACGTCGACCGCGACGTGCATGGTGCCGTCGTCCGAATAGACCACCGCGGCCTGCGGCGGCGCTGGCGGGACGGGCGCGTTCGGGGCCGACGGCGCGGCGGGCGGGATGGGCGGTGTCGGAGCGGGATGCTCGGCCATGTAGCGCCGTGCGTCCTCGCCCTCATAGGTCGTCGTGGTCCCGTCCTTGACCACGACGACGCGGTGAACGGTCTTCGACACCGGCGCGACCGGAGCGGTGGGTGTCACTGGAGTGACCGGTGTGACCGGCGTCACCGGCGTCGGCAGCGTCAGCCCGGTCGCATCGGCCACCTGCGTGCGGATGCGCTCGGCGGCGCTCGTGCCCGACGCGGTCATTCCGAGCGCGGCGACGCCGAACGCGCCGACCGCAGCGGCTCCGGCCAGCAGTCGGCCGGGCGAGATCTGGGTGCGAAGCATCGTCAGCCGTCCTTTCAGATCCTTGACTGAATGGAGGTGGCAGGCCGCGCCGACGAGGTTGCCGTGCGCGGCCTTGACGATGGCGCAGGCATAAGCGTGCCGTTCGTAAGCGGAACGCCCGGCGAGGACGCGGGCGTCGTTCGCCAGCTCCTGGTCGGCGCGGAAGGTCCGGAAGGCGCGCCAGGCGAGCGGATTGAACCAGTGAAGCGCCAGCACCGCGAGCGCGATCCAGTTGGCAATCAGGTCGCCGCGGGCGTGATGTCCCAGCTCATGCGCCAAGGCGAGCGCACGCTCGTCCGCATCGAACCGCTCCGCGAAGTCGCTCGGAAAGGCGATGACGGGGTTGAGGATGCCGAACGCCATCGGCCCGGCCGCGGCGGCGCTCTCGACGACGCGGACGCGCGCGATCCGGTCGATCGTGATTCCGCGGGCGAGCACGCGGCGGCAGAAGGCGACGTGCTTCAGCAGGTGAAAGGTCAGGAAGCCGACGGCCACGATCGCCCAGGCGACCAGCAGGATCGTCGCGAAGGCCGGCCCGGTGCTGACCGCATCGACGGGCCCGGCGGAGCGGGCGGCGCTCGGCAGGATCACCACGGTGATGGTCTCGCCGACCCGGCTGATCGGGGTGTCGACCGCGGTCTGGCGCAACACCGCGGGGATCGGCGGCAGCAGCAGCCGCAGCGCCGGCAGCAGCCACAGCGCATAGGCGATCCGCGGCCCGAACGCGCGGCGCACCGGCACGCGGACGACGAGGACCAGGATCATGAGCAGCGCCGAGGCGACCAGCGCCTCGACCGCCCAGGAGGCGAGATGGGGAAGGCCGCCGCTCACTGCTTGAGCGCCTTCAGCAACGCCTCGATCTCGGCGATGTCGCCGGCGGAGAGTTCGTCGCGCTCGGCGAGATGCGCGACCAGCGGGGTCAGCTTGCCACCGAACAGCCGGTCGATCAGCCGCCGCGATTCGCCCGACACGTAATCGCCGCGCTCGACCAGCGGCCGGTAGAGATAGCGGCGTCCGTCTTCCTCATGCCCGATCGCCGCCTTCGCGAGCAGCCGCCCGAGCAGGGTCTTGACCGTATTGGCGCTCCAGCCCCGCGCGGGATCGACCCGCTCGACCACGTCCTGCGCAGTGAGCGGAGCCTCGTCCCAGAGCACCTCCATCACCGCATGTTCGGCATCGCTGATTCGTTCGGTCACGACTCGCTCTCCTCAAACTACGGCTGTAGTCGCACTGATTACGAGCGTAGTCAAGGCAGGTCGCCTCGTCTCGCGCCGGCCTAGTAGCGGCCCCAGACGAACCGCGACGAGAGCGCGTAATTCCACACCGCTCCCACCAGCACCCCGATCAGCGCGGACGCCGCCCATTCCCCGGCACGCGCCTCGTGGAGGAAGCCTGCGACCCCGACGTTCGCCACCAGTCCCACCGAGCACACCACGCAGAACGAAGCCCAGCCGTCGAGCAACTGCCGCCACCCGCGCAGCCGCCGATCGCGATAGGTCAGCGCGTTGTTGAGGAAGAAGTTGAAGGTCATCGCGGTCAACGCCGCGGCGATCTGCCCGGCCAGGAACGCCCGATCGCCGAACGCGAGAACGATGGGCGTCAGCACCCCCATGTGGACGCCGACGCCCAGCGCGCCGATCCCGGAGAACATCGCGAATCGCACCGGGACGATGCTGCCGAACCGGCGATCGTAGAGGGCGATCAGATATTCCATCGCGACGACGTGATCGAGCTTCGACTCGCCTGCGGTCCGCGTGCGGAACGTGTACGGCAGCTCGACGAACGCGAGCGGCCGGGATGCGGCCGTCATGATGTCGAGAAGGATCTTGAAGCCGATCCCCGCGAGGTTCGGCGCCAGTCGGCGGACGATGTCGGAACGGATCGCGAAGAAGCCGCTCATCGGATCGGTCAAATCGACCTTCAGCACCCGGCGCGAGAGACGGGTGGCGAACGCCGATTTGGCGACGCGGTCGCGGTCCCACTCCCCCGTGCCGCCGCCGTCCGCGAAGCGCGAGCCGATCGCGAGATCGAGCGCCGGATCGTCGCGCAGGGCCGCCAGCATCGCGGGCAGCAAGGCCTCGTCGTGCTGGAGGTCGCCGTCGATCACCGCGACGACGGGCGCAGCGGTAGCGAGCATCCCCTCGACACAAGCGGTCGAGAGCCCGCGGCGGCCGATCCGCTGGATCACCCGGACGCGGCGATCGACCCGCGCCAGGTCACGCGCCGCATCGGCGGTGCCGTCCGGGCTGTCGTCGTCGACGAAGATCGCCTCCCAGGCGATGCCCGCCAGCGCCCGATCGAGCCTCGCCACCAGGGCCGCGACGTTCGCGCGCTCGTTGAAGGTCGGGACGACCACCGCCAGGTCGAGCAGCGCGCTCACAACCGCGCGAGCACCGCCTCGCCCATCGCCGCGGTCGAGGCATCGCCGCCGAGATCGCCGGTACGGACTCCCTCCGCCAGCGCCGCGGCCACGGCGCCTTCGACCCGGTCCGCCGCCTCCGGCTCCCCAAGCGAGTGGCGGAGCATCATCGCCGCCGACAGGATCGCGGCGCACGGGTTCGCCTTGCCCTGCCCGGCGATGTCGGGCGCGGAACCATGGATCGGCTCGTACAGCCCCTTGCCCGCCGCATCGAGCGACGCCGACGGCAGCAGCCCGATCGAGCCCACGCACATCGACGCCTGATCGGAGAGGATGTCCCCGAACAGGTTGCCGGTGACGATCACGTCGAACTGGCCCGGATCGCGCACTAGCTGCATCGCCGCATTGTCTACGTACAGATGGGTCAGCGTCACGTCGCAATAGTCGACCGAAGTCTCGGTCACCACGTCTCGCCAGAGCTGCGACGTCTCGAGCACGTTGGCCTTGTCGACCGAGCACAGCCACCCGCGCCGCCGCCGCGCCGCCTCGAACCCGGCGACCGCGATCCGCCGGACCTCGCCCTCGTCGTAGCTCATCACGTCATAACCCTGGCGCAGTCCGTCGGGGGTGCGGCGCATCCCCTTCTCGCCGAAATACACGTCGCCGTTGAGCTCGCGGACGATCAGCAGGTCGATCGCGCGCGCCACCTCGGGGCGCAGCGCGGAGGCGTCCTCCAATCCGGGAAAGAGCTTGGCGGGGCGAAGATTGGCGAAGAGCGTCAGCGCCTTGCGCAGCCCCAGGATCGCCTGCTCGGGCCGGAGCGACCGATCGAGCGCGTCGCACGTCGGATCGCCCACCGCGCCGAACAGGATGGCGTCCGCGCGCCGGGCGAGATCGAGCGTCTCCGGCGGCAACGGATGGCCGTGGGCATGGTACGCGGCCCCGCCGACCGCCGCCGCCTCGAACGCGAGGTCCAGCGAGAGCGCCTCCAGCACGCGCTGCGCCTCGCGCGTCACCTCCGGGCCGATGCCGTCACCCGGCAGCACCGCGATCAGCTTGGTCATCGTCCCTCCGTCACCCCTCGGCCGGCTGTGGCGGGCCGAGCCGCGTCACGCAACCGCCCTCTTGAGCCGATCGAGCAGCCGCTCGCGCGCCGGCAGCGCCTCCGCGGCGCGTCCGGAGAGCAGGTCCCGTTCGAGGAAGCGGCCGGTGATGGCCAGCGCAGCCAGGATATCGGGCCAGTCCGCCACGCCGCCCTCGCGCAGGAACGCCGGCAGCGGCATCAGCTTCGCTTCGTAGCCGACCGCGCCGCCCCTGCTCACCGCCGCACCGCTCTTGGGGCTCACATGGGTCAGGTCGTCGACCGCCCCGGTCACGGCGCAGCGATCGAGGTCGAGCCCGAATCCGAGCTCGGCGAGCATCAGCAGTTCGAACCGGGCAACGCTCGCCGCCCAGCCCTGCGCGGTCGGCGCCGCCTCGATCGCATCGAGCAAGCCGTCGAGCCCCGCATGGATGCGAGGATATGGCTGCGCCTCCGGCAATGCGACCGCGGCGAGCGCGGTCACCCAGGCGAGCGCGGCCGCGGCGGCGGGCTCGGCGTGGAGCGCGGCGCGGCTGTGGACCAGTTCGACCGTCAGCGCCGCGAGTTGCTCCTCGGTGCGCGCGCGCCATTCGCCCAGGACCGTATTCGCCGGCTGGAGGATCGGGCGCAGCCGCCGCGAATGTCCCCCCCGAACGTAGCCCGCGCGGACACCGTCGTCGGGCGTCAGCGCCCGGACGATCGCTCCGGACTCGCCGTGCGCCCGCACCGACAGCACGATCGCGGGCGACGCGAGATGCACGTCAGACGCGCACCTGGCCGCTTCCCAGTCCCACCCATTTGTACGTCGTCAGGCCTTCGAGCGCGACCGGACCGCGCGCGTGGAGCCGGCCGGTCGCGATCCCGATCTCCGCGCCCAAGCCGAACTCGCCACCGTCGGCGAACTGCGTCGAGGCGTTCCACAGCACAATCGCGCTGTCGACCTCGGCGAGGAAGCGCTCGGCCGCCTTCGCGTCGGCCGCGACGATCGCGTCGGTGTGGCCCGAGGCGTGGCGCGCGATATGCGCGAGCGCTGCGTCCTCGCCATCGACGACGGCGACGGAGAGGATCGGGGCGAGATATTCGGTGTCCCAATCCGCCGCGGTCGCAGCGCCGATCGCCGGGGCGAGCGCGCGCGCCTGCGCGTCGCCGCGCACCTCGCATCCCGCCGCCAGGAGCGCCGCGATCAGCCCGGCCGCCTCGGGAAAGTCGCGGTCGATCAGCAGCGTCTCCGCCGCGCCGCAGACCCCGGGGCGACGCATCTTCGCGTTGACGACGATCGCCTCCGCCATCGCCGGATCGGCGGAAGCGTGGACGTAGAGGTGGTTGATCCCGTCGAGATGGGCCAGCACCGGCACCCGCGCCTCGGCCTGGACCCGCGCGACCAGGCTCTTGCCCCCGCGCGGGATGATCAGGTCGATCCCGCCCGCCGCCGCCAGCATCGCGCCGACCGCCGCGCGATCCGTCGTCGCGATCAGCTGGACCGCATCGGCGGGCAGCCCGGCTGCAACCAGTCCCCCGGCGATGGCCGCATGGATCGCGGCATTGCTCTCGGACGCCTCCGATCCGCCCCGCAGGATCGCGGCATTTCCGGCCATCACGCACAGCGCCGCCGCATCGGCGGTGACGTTGGGCCGGCTTTCATAGACGATGCCGATGACCCCGATCGGAACGCGGACCCGGCGCAGCATCAGGCCGTTCGGCCGCCGTCGCTCGTCGATGACCGCACCGACCGGATCGTCGAGCGCGGCGACGGTCGCGACGGCATCCGCCATCGCGGCGACGCGGCGGGTGTCGAGCGCAAGACGATCGCGCATCGCCGGCGGGAGATCGACCGAGCGCGCGAGATCCACGGTGTTCGCCGCCAGGATCGCCGGCGCGGACGTCCGGATCGCCGCGGCGATCGCGAGCAGCCCATCCCGCCGGCGCTCGGTCGGCAATCCCGACACGATGCGCGCCGCCGATCGCGAGCGCGTGGTCATCGTGGCGACGATCGCAGCCGGGCCGATATCGAGCATGGGGCACACGTACCGTGTCCGCAGCGGTTCGGGAACTCAGTTCGGCTTGGCGATCGCCTCCTCGACGACCGGCATTCCGCTCGAGCAGTCGCCAGGCATCGGAGCTACCACGGCGGGCGGCTTGGCGCGTCCCATCGTCCAGTTCGCCTGAAGCCGGACACGCGGATTGGGGGCGCACCAGATTTCGCCGGTGTCGTTGATCGCGGTCACCCAGATCAGGTTATGCTCCTGACCGTAGTCGATGACGGCGAAGGCATAGCCCGCTCCCTTGTCGAGGACGTGGACCGGGAGCGGCGGGTCGAGTTGCTGGAACGACATGGTCGCCAAGCGCCCGGATCCGGTTCCGGTTCCTAATCCATGTTGTCTTGCGTTCGCGCGCACCATCGCCACCTTGGCGCCATGTCGGAGCCTCACACCCGCCGCGCCGTGCTCGGCGCCCTTGCCATCACCCCACTCGCCTTCGCGTGCCGCGCCGCTCCCGCGGCGCCGGCGGAGCGTTTCGCGGTGACCAAGACCGACGCGCAGTGGCGCGCGCAGCTCGGCCCGGCCGCCTATGAGGTGCTTCGCCATGCCGACA
This sequence comes from Sphingomonas sp. SP6, assembly GCF_058313435.1. Lineage (NCBI taxonomy): Bacteria > Pseudomonadati > Pseudomonadota > Alphaproteobacteria > Sphingomonadales > Sphingomonadaceae > Sphingomonas > Sphingomonas sp. SP6. The sequence continues at coordinate 340,986 of NZ_JBZFLG010000001.1, read as the reverse complement.
CCGAACCGCCCGGGTCGAGCCCGCTCAACGCGGAGCACCGGACGGGGACGTTCGCCTGCAAGGGCTGCGCGCAGCCGCTGTTCAGTTCGAGGACGAAGTTCGACAGCGGCACCGGCTGGCCGAGCTTCTGGGCGCCGCTGCCGCATGCGGTCGGCACGACGACCGACCGCTCGCTGATGATGTCGCGGACCGAGGTCCACTGCGCGCGGTGCGGCGGGCATCTCGGCCATGTCTTCGACGATGGGCCGAAACCGACCGGCAAGCGCTATTGCATGAACGGCGTGGCGATGACCTTCCGCCCCGCCTGACGCCCTAGTTCCGCAGCGCGACGCCCCACATCGGCAGCGGCGTCGCAGAGGCGAGGATCGTCCGCGCGGGGGCCTCGTCGGTCGCGTCGAAGCGCCGGGGAGCGGGGGCGCGGCCCGAGTAGATGAAGCCGTTGGTCGGATAGGCCGAGGTGCCGAGCCCGCCCTGCGGCGCGTACCAGACCTTGACCTCGCTCCAATCCCCGGCGGCCGACACGTCGACCGCGCGAACGTTGCGCTCCACCCCGCCGCGATGCGACCAATTGGCGTGGGTCAGCAGGACCTCCCGGTCGCTGACCACTGCGCTGACCATCGCGACATGGCCGACGCGCATCCGCCGAGTCGACTTGAAGGAGAGCACCGCCCCGACCGCAGGCCGGTCGCCGCGATCGTAGCGGCCCGCGGCCTGCCCCCACCAGGTGTTCGCATTGCCGCGGATCTGGATGCCCGAGATCTCTCGGGCGTAGGGTGCACACTGCCAGAACTGGGCTGTGGCGGGCGTCGCCGTCATCAGGACACACGCGGACACCAGCGCAAAACGCGCTGCCAACTTACTGATTTTCAACTGCGACCCCCCGGTCTTCGGTGGTGTTGAGGGTCGGCTAAAGGGAGTCGCTTAGATCGACAACAGCCGCGGGAACCATATCCGACGAAGTGTGTTTCGACGCCGATGAACGCCCGTTCAGGCGCTAGCCCTGGGGGTCCGCGATCGGTTGCACCCCTGCCAGATGCGCCAGCCGCGCCTCATGCTCGCGTCGGCCAAACGGGAATCGGGTGTAACAGAACGCCGCGGCGGCGGTGAACCCGACATAGACGCAGATGTAGATCAGCGTCAGCCGGTCGATCGTCGCCATCGGCACCTGTCCCGGCACCGCCTTCTCCGGAAAGCCCGCGACGTCCAGGATGATCCCGGTGACGAAGATGCCGAGCCCGGAGGTGCACTTCTGGACGAAGAACCCGCCGGCGTAGAACGTCCCCTCCGATCGCCGTCCGGTCTTGCTCTGCGAGTCCTCCGCCACATCGGCCATCATCGACGAGCCGAGGATGTAGCTCGTCACCGAGCAGGTGGTGCTCAGCACCGCGAACAGATAGACGGCCGGCAGCATCCACGGGCTCCCGACCGGCGGGAACAGCCCGAGCAGCCGCAGCGTGTAGGGCGTGGTCGAGACGATCCCCGCGGCCAGGATCGCGATGGTGGCCGCGACCGGCTTGCTCGCGCGCTTGCCGATCACCTGCGCCATGACGAAGGCGATGCCGACCCCGGCGAACAGCGCCAGCGCCATGTAGAGGAAGGCGTAGCCCTTGAATTGCCAGACGTAGCTGTAGAGATAGTTCGAGATCGCATAGGACACGCCTTGCGAGGTGTAGGCGCACACCCCCGCCAGCATCAGCACCGCGAAAGCGCGGTTCCGCAGCGTCTCGACCAGTTCGCGGAAGCTCCCGCCGAGCGATTGACGCGCGACCGGCACCTTGGGAAGATGCTTGATCTCGTGGTGGGTGCCGAATGCCGACACCAGGATCGCAATGCCCATGAACGCCGCCCCGGCGAACGCGAAGCCGGTGTAGCCGGCCCGATTGAGCAGCCCATTGGGATGGCCGGCGGTGGGCGCGAGGAAATAGAGATAGGCGGCCACCAGCATCGCCAGCCCGCCCGCCCAGCCGAACAGATAGCGATACGCCATGATCCGCGTCCGCTCGTCATAGTCGCCCGACAGTTCCGGGGTCAGCGCCTGGCTCGGCACCTCATAGGCCGACACCGCGCTGCGCACGAGCACCGCGATCGCGAAGAGGTAGAGGAGCGTCATCGGCTCGGAGAGCGAGGGCGGGTTCCACAGCGCGATCCAGCCGAGCATGATCGGGACCGCGGCGGCGTACATCCAGGGATGCCGACGGCCCCACCGGCTCCGCGTCCGGTCGGACAGGAAGCCCACCGTGGGATCGATGAAGGCGTCGACCACCAGCGCGACCATGATGACCAGCCCGACGGTCGAGGCCGGCACGCCGATCACCTGATTGTAGAACAGCAGCAGGAACGTGCCGAATCCGGAGTCCTTCACTCCGTAGGCCGCCGCCCCGAACCCGTAGCTCGCCATGGTTCCGCCGGTCAGGCGGCGCTTGGCGGGGGCGGCGACCGCGGCGACGCTCACTGAAAGGCTTCCAGCGCCGCGAAGAGCGAAGGCTCGGTGGGATCCCAGCTGGCACGGGTGCCGATCGTCAGTCCGCCGTCGACCAGGATCGAGGTGCCGGTGACGAATGCGGCGTCGTCGCTCGCGAGATAGGCGACCGCCGCGGCGATATCCTCGGGCCGCCCGGCGCGCGCGACCGGCTGTGCCTTGGCCGCCATGCCGAAGATCGCCTGGTCCGCCATCGCGCGCTTGTCGTCGGTCAGGTCGAAGTCGCGGGTGAAGATCGCGGTGGTGATGAAGCCTGGGACGACCGCGTTCACCCGGATCTTGTCCTTGGCGAGATTCGCCGCCGCCAGCGTGGTCAGGTGGAGCACCGCCGCCTTGGCCGTCGAATAGGCGATCGGCGCATAGCCGCTGCCCAGCGCCGACACGCTCGAGGTGTTGACGATCGCCCCACCGCCGCGCTTCGCCATCAGCGGCGCGGCGTAGCGGATGCCGAGCGCGACCGAGCGGAGCAGCAGCGCCTGCGTCCGGTCCCAGCCGTCGGGCGCGATCTCGTCGATCCCCTCGCGCGCGCCGGGCGCGCCGGCATTGTTGAACAGCACGTCGAGCCCGCCCGCCGCATCGGCCGCGGTCACCAGCGCCTCGATGTCGGTCGCCTGGGTGACGTCGCAGCGGCGGAAGCTGATCCGCCCGTTCGACGTCTCGGCCAGCTCGCGCCCGCCCGCCTCGTCGATGTCGCCGATGAGGACCTCCGCGCCCTCTTCCGCCAGCCGCAGCGCGGTGGCGCGACCGATGCCCGAGGCGCCGCCGGTGACGACCGCGCGCTTGCCCGTGAACCGCATGCTCTCTCCTACGCTCTCGTTTTCGGCAGCATAGTATGGGCAAGCGCCCGGTCAATCGCGGCGGCTTCGAAGACACGGTTTGTCGCCTTGCCGATCGGGCGAGCGGAGGCTAGCCCGCGCTCGACTTAGGAGAGACCCGATGGACACCAGCACCCTGTTCCGCCTCGATGGCCGCGTCGCGCTCGTGACCGGCGGCAGCCGCGGCATCGGCAAGATGATCGCCGCCGGCTTCGTCGCGCAGGGCGCGAAGGTCTATGTCTCCAGCCGCAAGGCCCCCGCCTGCGAGGAGACCGCCGCCGAGCTCGGCCCCAACTGCCTCCCCCTTCCCGCCGACGTCGCGACCGTCGAGGGCGCCCGCGCGCTCGCGGCGGCCTTGGCCGAGCGCGAGCCGAAGCTCGACATCCTCGTCAACAACGCCGGCGCCGCCTGGGGCGCGCCGTTCGAGGAGTTTCCGGAAAGCGGTTGGGACAAGGTGATGGACCTGAACGTCAAGTCGCCGTTCTTCCTTACCCAGGCGCTCCACGGGCTGCTCAAGGCTGCGGCGTCGGCGGAACGCCCCGCCAAGGTCATCAACATCACCTCGATCGACGGCCAGCGTCTCAACGCCTGGGACACCTACAGCTATCACGCCTCCAAGTCGGCGCTGATCTATCTGACCAAGCGGATGGCGGCGCGGCTGATCCGCGACGGCATCAACGTCACCTCGATCGCCCCCGGAGCGTTCGCGAGTGATATGAACCGCGCCGCCCGCGACCACGCCGACGAGGTGGCGCAAGGCATTCCAGCGCGCCGCATCGGCATCGACGAGGACATGGCGGGCGCCGCGATCTACCTCGCGAGCCGGGCTGGCGACTATGTGGTGGGCGACACGATCACGGTCGACGGCGGGCTGGTCCATGCCTCGCTTGGGACCAGCATCGACGCTTGACCCCGTGTCCCCGCGCAAGCGGGGACCGAGCGTCACAGGCCATTCGCTTGCAACGTCTTGGCCCTGGCTGCCGACGGGGGGCTTAGGAAAGCGTCGCCTCCAGCGACACCTCGGCGTTGAGCAGCTTCGACACGGGGCACCCCGCTTTCGCCTCGGCGGCGATCCGCTGGAACTCGGCCTCGTCGATCCCGGGCACGGTCGCCGTCAGCGTCAGCGCCGACTTCGAGATTTTGAAACCCTCACCCTCCTTGTCGAGCGTGACCTTCGCCGAGGTGTCGAGCGTCCCGTCCTGATGCCCCGCCTTCGCCAGCGCGAACGACAGCGCCATGGTGAAGCAGGCGGCGTGGGCGGCGGCGATCAGCTCCTCCGGATTGGTCCCCGGCTCGTTCTCGAAACGGGTGTTGAACCCGTAGGGCTGATCCTTCAGCACGCCCGACTGAGTCGAGACATGACCCTTGCCGGTGCGGCCGAGGCCCTCGTAGCGAGCGGTGGCGGTGCGATCGATCATGCGCGTGGTCCTCGACGGGAATTCTCCCGCCCAACCCGGCGCGTCGGTCGGCGGTTCCGCTCGGGACCGTTTCCGCACGCCGGCGCGTTGATCGCGACCAGGAGACGCACGCATGACCGACCAGGACCGCACTGATCCGACCAAGCCCAATCTGTCGACCGAGCATCAGAAGCCCGGCGACGCCAAGAAGCCGAGCGACACGCTCGACCGCGATCAGCCGCAACGCGAGGACGACGGCGGCCGCAAGAGCAGCCTGACCTAAGCGAACCGCGCCTTCGGGACATGGGTGATCCGGCAGGCGAGGTCCGCTTCCCCGGACGCGACCACCCAGTGCTCGCCGCCGTCGGCGATCCCGGTCGTGAAGACGACATTGTCCAAGTACATCAGGTCGCGGAGCGGCTCAGTCAGCGCCGGATTCGGCTCGAGCAGCGGCGCATGGTCGGTCCGCACCGTCTGCGACGGGTCGACGCGGTCCAGCAGCGACCAATAGGTCCGATAGATGCCGACCACGCCCGACGGCTCGACGCCGTGCCACAGCGTCAACCAGCCGTCTTCGGTCAGCACCGGCGGCGATCCGCCCCCCATCCGCGCCGTCGCGACGGTCGCCGCGTGCGGGCGGATGCCGGCGGTGTCATACGGCTTCCAATGGAGCGCGTCGGGCGAGGTCGCGAGATTGATCGACGGCCCGGCCCGCCACTCGCTGCCTGGCGGATAGGCGAAGTAGAGGTCGCCGAGCGGCCGCGTCTGCGCCCAGAACTTGCCGCCGATCAGCCCTTCGAAGACCAGCATGTCCTTGTTCTGGTGATCGAGCACGATCCCCTCCAGCCGCCAGTCGAGCGCGTCGTCGCTGGTGTAGAGGACGGTCGAATGCCGCTCGGGGCTGACCGAGCAGGCGGTCATCAGATAGCGGTCGCCCACGCGCGAGATGCGCGGGTCCTCGACGCCGTAGCATTGGTAGGAGGTCCGCGGCGCGACCGCGCGGTCGTAGTGGACGGCGACGACGCGCCGGCCGTCGGCGTCCAGCTCCACCGGCAGCAGCCACGACAGCGAGGTCAGCGCCAGGACCTTCCACCCGCCGCCGCGCATCTGGATCTGGCGCGGATCGGCGGTGTCCACCAGCGCGAGTGGCCATGGGTCCAGCCGATAGTCGCCGTCGTCCCAGCGGACGGACCGGACGTGCCCGTCGCGAATTGGATGGCGCAGCGCCTCGGCGACGCGAACCAACAGCATCAGATTGCCGTTCGCCAGCCGCGTCATCCCCGGATTGAACGCGCCGAGAACGTAGGTCTCCTCGCCGATCTTGCCCGCGATCGGCGAGCGGGAGAGATCGACATCGTGCGGAGTGAAGACGAGGTGGTCGAGGGGAAAGGTCATCCGTCGCTCCGTGCCTCGTCTTGGCCCACGAAGCGACTCATGCGAGCGCAGGTTCCGTCTGCACTCGCACCAGCCACTGCGCGATCGGCTGCGCCAGCGCCGGTTCGGCGAGCGTCGGCGCGTGTCCCACCCCCGGCGCGGTCGCCAGGTCGGCGTCGCCGAGCGCCTCCACCATCCGCTCGGCGGTCGCCGCCGACAGCACGTCCGACCGCTCGCCCCGCACCACCAGCACGGGGACCTGCGCAAGCCCGGCGAGCGCCTTCCACATGTCCGGCCCGGCCTCGTTACCGGGGACCCGGAACGGTTCGGCGATCTTCATGTCGTAGTCGAGCACGATCCGCCCCGCGCTGTTGAGCCGATACAGCCGCTTCGCCATCGCCAGCCAATCCTCCAGCTCGTAATCCGGGTAGATCACGGCGTTCGCCTCCTGGACGGCACGCGCGGCGTGGACCCAGGTCGGCCAGGCGTTCTGTCTCCCGACATAGCCCCTGATCCGCGCCAGCCCGGCCGGCTCGATGTTCGGCCCGACATCGTTCAGCAGCGCGCCCGCCACCACGCCGTGCCGCATCGCCGAAAGCAGCATCGTCACGATCCCGCCGAGCGAGGTGCCGACGGCGACGAAGCGCGCGATCGCCAGCTCGCGCAGCATCGCCTCCACGTCCTGGACGTAGGTGAGCGGCACATAGGTCATCGGATCGCGCGCATAGGCGCTCTCGCCCCGCCCGCGGAAATCGACCGCGATGACTCGCCACTCGCCGCCGTGCCGAAGCGCGAAGTCGTGGAAGTCGCGAGCGTTCCGCGTCAGCCCGGGAAGGCAGACGATCGGCGGCCTGGCGTCGTCGCGTCCCGCATAGTCGCGCGCGTGGAGCCGCAGCCCGTCGGCCGACCACCAGTAGCGATCCACATAGTCGGCCACGGTTGCACCTCTCGCCTCGCAACCCCCATATCCGCCCATGCCCCTCGACCCGCAAGCCTGGCGCCCGGAGCGCGCGCTCCTGTCGCTCGGCGACACCTTCTTCGATGCGGTGGAAGCCGCCGACTTCCCGGAGTCCCGTCCGCGGTTCCGTAACGACCGCGCCGCTGCCGAGGTCGGGCTCGCGGGCCTGAGCGACGACGAGTGGGTCGGCGCCTTCGGCCGGTTCGAGCCGCTGCCGGGGACTCTGCCGCAGCCGCTCGCACTCCGCTACCACGGGCACCAGTTTCGCGTGTACAATCCCGAGATCGGTGACGGCCGCGGCTTCACCTTCGCCCAGCTGCGCGATCATCGCGACCGACTGATGGACCTCGGCACCAAGGGATCGGGTCGCACGCCATGGAGTCGCTTCGGCGACGGCCGCCTGACGCTCAAGGGCGGCGTGCGCGAAGTGCTCGCGACCGAGATGCTCGAGGCGCTGAACGTCCCCACCTCGCGCAGCTTCAGCCTGATCGAGACCGGCGAGGCGCTGGAACGCGGCGACGAGCCCTCGCCCACCCGCTCGGCGGTGCTCGTCCGGCTCAGCCATTCGCACGTCCGCATCGGCACCTTCCAGCGCCTCGCCTACGAGCGCGACCAGGCGGGAATGCGCGCGCTGGTGGGCTATGTCCTGCGCGAACTCTATGACGAGACCGGAGACGACCCGGTCCGCCTGCTCGATCTCGTCGTCGGGCGCACGGCCGCCCTCGCCGCCCGCTACATGGCGGCGGGGTTCGTCCACGGCGTCCTCAACACCGACAACATCAACGTCACGGGCGAGAGCTTCGATTACGGTCCCTGGCGGTTCACGCCGACCTGGGACCCCGCCTTCACCGCCGCCTATTTCGATCACGCCGGCCTCTACGCCTTCGGCCGCCAGCCCGAGGCGATCCATTGGGACGCGATGCAGCTCGCCGTCTCGCTCCGCACCCTGGTCGAAGCCGAGCCGCTGATCGCGGTGCTGGAGACCTTCGCGACGCGCTATGGTGAGGCGATCACCGACGCGGTGCTGTGGCGGCTCGGCCGCAAGCCGCGCTCGGCATCCGAGGACACGGCGCTGGTGCAGGCCCTGGAACGTACGCTGGTGGCGACCGGCGCTTCGATCGATCGGACCTTCTTCGACGCCTTCGCGCAGGATCTGCCCGAGACCTACGGCGAGGAGTGGGCCGACGTTCGCGCTGCCCTCGCGCCCTATCGGCATCGCGGCGACCGGACGCACGCCTTCTGGTCGGGCGAGCCCTGCTCGATGCTCATCGACGAGGTCGAGGCGATCTGGTCCGCCATCGCGGAGCGTGACGACTGGCGTCCGTTCGAGGACAAGGTGGCGAGGGTCAGGACCTTGGGTCTGGCGCTGGCCTGAGGCGCTCGCTCCCTCATGCCAGGCCTGCGCGCGGGAGGACGGAGCGCGGCGCCCCGGACCAACGCTTGTCCTACCGCCTGCATTGCTTCTAGGACCACCGCGCATGACGGACCTCGTTTCCTTCGAGCCCGCGACCGGGACCGAGCTCTGGCGCGGCGCGGTCGGCGACGCCGACTTCGAGGTCGCGGCCGCCCGCGCGAGCTGGGCCGCCTGGGCCGCGCGCCCGGTCACCTATCGGATCGAGACGCTGCGCCGCTATGCCAACGTCGTCCGCCAGCGCGCCGACGCCTTCAGCGAGCTGATCGCGCGCGAGACCGGCAAGCCGTTGTGGGAAGCGCGGACCGAGGTCGACAGCGTCGTCGCCAAGGTCGAGATCTCGGTCGTTGCCTTTTCGGAGCGGACCGGACGACGTCAGCTCGACGCTCCGATGGGAAGCCGGATGGCGCTTCGCCACAAGCCTCACGGGGTGCTCGCGGTGCTGGGACCGTACAACTTCCCGGCGCATCTTCCCAACGGCCACATCGTCCCCGCGCTGATCGCCGGCAACGCGATCGTCTTCAAGCCCTCGGAAAAGACCCCGGCGACGGGCGCGTTCCTGATCGACTGCCTGCGCGCAGCGGGGGTGCCCGAAGGCTGCGCGCGGCTGCTGATCGGCGGCCCCGCCGAGGGCCGCGCGCTGGCCGGACATGACGGGATCGACGGGCTGCTCTTCACCGGCTCGGCGCGCACCGGCATCGCGCTCAACCGCGCGTTCGCCGACAAGCCCGAGAAGATCCTCGCGCTCGAGATGGGTGGCAACAATCCGATCGTCGTCTGGGACACGCCCGATCTCTACGCCGCCGCGATCGTCGTCATCCAGTCCGCCTTTGCGACGGCCGGTCAGCGCTGCACCGCGGCGCGGCGGCTGATCGTCGACGAGGCGCTCTACCAGCCGCTGCTCGCCGAGCTGAACGGGCTGCTCGATCGCCTGATCGTCGGCGCGCCGCACGACAGTCCGGCGCCCTTCATGGGCCCGGTGATCGACAACGAGGTCGCCGACCAGCTGACCGAAAGCTTCCTCGCACTCACCATGCGCGGCGGTCGCCCGGTCCGCTATCTCGAGCGCCCCGACGACGCCCGCCCCTTCCTGCTGCCCGGCGTGATCGACATGACGGAGGCGTCCGAGCGGCCCGACATGGAGCTGTTCGGCCCGATCCTCCAGGTGATCCGCGCGAAGGATTTCGACGCCGCGATCGCCGAGGCGAACAACACGCGCTACGGTCTCTCCGCCTCGCTGATCTCGCACACCCCCGAACTCTACGATCGTTTCTGGGCGAATGCGCGCGCCGGGATCGTCAACTGGAACAAGCCGACCAACGGCGCCTCGTCCGCCGCGCCCTTCGGCGGGATCGGATGGTCGGGCAACCACCGGCCCAGCGCCTATTACGCCGCCGATTACTGCGCCTATCCGGTCGTCTCGAACGAGGCCGATTCCGCCCGCGCCTCGATCGGCATTGGGTTGCGGGACAGCTGATGGCGGGCGGTCTGATCGCCTTGCTCGACGATATCGCCGGGTTGGCGAAGCTTGCCGCGGCGTCGCTCGACGACGTCGCCGGCGCGGCCGCGAAGGCCGGGACGAAGGCCGCGGGCGTGGTGGTCGACGATACCGCGGTCACGCCTCGCTACGTCACCGGGCTCTCCCCGGCACGCGAACTGCCGATCATCGGCAAGATCGCGCTCGGCTCGCTGCGCAACAAGCTCCTGTTCCTGCTCCCGGCGGCGATGCTGCTCAGTGCGTTCGCGCCCTGGCTGGTGACGCCGCTCCTGATGCTCGGCGGCGCCTACCTCTGCTTCGAGGGCGCGGAGAAGGTGATCGAAGCGCTGACCGGCCACGGCCACGCCGAGGAGGCCGTGGCAGACCCCGACCCCAAGGCGCTGGAGGATCGTCAGGTGTCGGGCGCGATCCGCACCGACTTCATCCTCTCCGCCGAGATCATGGCGATCGCACTCGGCGAGGTCGCGCAGGAGACCCTGGTCACTCAGGCGGTCACGCTGGCGCTCGTCGCGGTGGCGATCACCGCGGGTGTGTACGGCGCGGTGGCGATCATCGTGAAGGCGGACGACGTCGGCCTTCACCTGGCGAAGCGCGGCGGCGCGCTTGCGGGGATCGGACGCGCACTGGTCGACGGCGTGCCGGTGGTGCTGCGCGCACTGTCGGTGATCGGCACGGCGGCGATGATCTGGGTCGGCGGCGGCATCCTCCTCCACGGCGTCGAAGTCCTCGGCTGGCCTGCGCCGGCGGAGTGGCTACACCACGTTGCGGCGGAGGCGGGCCATGCCGTGCCCGGCGTCGGGGGTCTGGTGGAATGGGCGGCCTATGCCTTCGGGTCGGGCGTCGTCGGATTGGCGGTCGGCGCGGTGATCGCCGGCGTGATCCACCTCATCCCGAAGAGGCACTGAGCCGGCAAACCTGTCCTTACCGTCCGCATAGCATCGCTGCGTTGCCGCGTCCGCGCCGCCGTCCCATCTCGCAGTTCATGGCCAGTCTCCTCGATCCCGACGCGCGTGGCCGCGTCATCCTCGTCGGCGCCGGACCGGGCGATCCGGGCCTGCTCACCGTCCGCGCGGTCGAGGCGCTCCGCGTCGCCGATGTCGTCGTCCACGACGGCCTGATCGACCCCCGCGTCCTCGATCTCGCGCCCGCTACGGCCCAGCGGATCTCGGTCGCGAAGCAGCGCGCGCGCCACACGCTGCCGCAAGAGGCGATCAACGCGCTGATCGTCGCGCATGTGAAGGCGGGCAGCGTCGTCATCCGGCTGAAAGGCGGCGATCCGTTCATCTTCGGCCGCGGCGGGGAGGAGGTGGAGGCGGTCCGCGCCGCGGGCCTCACGGTCGAGGTCATCCCCGGTGTCTCGGCGGCGCTCGGCTGCGCGGCGGAGGCGATGCTCCCCCTGACACACCGCGACCATGCGTCCGCGGTCAGCTTCGTCGCCGGCCAGTGCAAGGGGCTGTCCGAGCAGGATTGGTCGGGCCTCGCCGGGGTCGGCCGCACGCTCGTCATCTACATGGGCGTCGCCACCGCGGCCGACATCGCCGACAAGTTGATCGCCGACGGCGTCGCCCCCGACATGCCCGTCGCGGTGCTGGAAAAGGGCACGCTCGCCGGTCACCGCGCCCTCCGCACGCTGCTGGCGGACCTCGGCGACATGGTGCGGCGCGAGCGCGTGCAGAGCCCGGCGATCATCGTGGTCGGCGAAGTCGTCGATCTCTCCGATGCCGAGGACAAGTTGGTGCGGTTCATGAGGATTGCGGAGGCAAGCGTTTGAAACTGCTGACCGGAAACGACCTGCCGAGTGGCGATGTCGTCTGGTGGACCGGCCACGGCTGGTCGCGCCACATCGAGGACGCGACCGACGTCGGCGACATGGGCGAATCGATCGCCAAGGCCGAAGAGGGCGCGCGCCGCGTCAACGTCCCCTACGTGATCGACGGCACGGTGACCCCGGAAGGCCCCCGCCCCGCCCACATCAAGGACCGCATCCGCGCGCTCGGCCCCACGGTGCGCTCCGACCTGACGCTGAAGCCAGCCGATCCGTCGGCCGGAAACTGGGTGATCTGAATGTACAAATACGATCAGTACGACCAGGCGATCGTCGATGCCCGCGTCGACGAGTTCCGCGACCAGGTCCGTCGTCGGCTCGCCGGGCAGCTGACCGAGGACCAGTTCAAGCCGCTCCGGCTGATGAACGGCCTCTATCTCCAACTCCACGCCTACATGCTGCGCGTGGCCGTTCCTTACGGCACGCTCGACAGCCGCCAGATGCGGATGCTCGGTCACATCGCGCGCAAGTACGATCGCGGCTACGGCCATTTCACCACCCGCCAGAACATTCAGTACAATTGGATCAAGCTGGAGGAAGCGCCTGATATCCTTGCCGATCTCGCCACGGTCGAGATGCATGCGATCCAGACCAGCGGCAACTGCATCCGCAACATCTCGTCCGACCAGTACGCCGGCGCCGCCGCCGACGAAGTCGCCGATCCGCGGCCCTGGGCCGAGCTGCTGCGCCAGTGGTCGACCTTCCACCCCGAGTTCAGCTATCTCCCCCGCAAGTTCAAGATCGCGGTGATCGCGTCGTCCGAGGATCGCGCCGCGATGCGCCTCCACGACATCGGCATCGAGCTGACGAAGCGGGACGGCGCGCTCGGCGGGCGCATCTTCGTCGGCGGCGGCATGGGCCGCACGCCGATGATCGCGCCGGAGATCAGGGACTTCGTCACCGCCGACGACCTCTTGAGCTACGTCGAGGCGTGCCTGCGCGTCTACAATCGCTACGGCCGGCGCGACAATATCTACAAGGCGCGGATCAAGATCCTCGTCCATGAGATCGGCGCGGACGAGTACCGCCGCCAGGTCGAGGAGGAGTTCGCCCACGTCAAGGCGCTCGGCATCGACCCGCCCGCCGCCGAGCTCGAGCGCATCACCGCCATGTTCGCGCCGCCCGCCTTTCTTCCGTTCGTGCCGAGCGAAGTCGAGGCACACGCCGCAGACGGCGGCCATGGTGCCTCGACTTCGCCCGGCACGAACGGAGTGGAAGACCCCGACTTCGCGGTATGGCTCGACCAGAACGTGAAACCGCACCAGCGGCCCGGCTACGCCATCGTCAACATCAGCCTGAAGCCGGTCGGCGGCATCCCCGGCGACGCCTCGGCCGACCAGATCGACGTGATGGCGGACCTCGCCGAGCGCTACAGCTTCGACGAGCTGCGCGTCACTCACGCGCAGAACATCGTTCTGCCGCACGTCCGCCAGGCGGACCTGTACGCAGTCTGGCAGGCGCTCGACGCCGCGGGACTGGGCGCGGCGAACCTCGATCTGATCAGCGACATCATCGCCTGCCCCGGCCTCGATTATTGTTCGCTCGCCAACGCGCGCTCGATCCCGGTCGCGCAGAAGATCGCGACCCGCTTCGCCTCGCCCGAGCGTCAGCGCGATCTCGGTGAGCTCAAGCTCAAGATCAGCGGCTGCATCAACGCCTGCGGCCACCATCACGCCGGCCACATCGGCATCCTCGGCGTCGACAAGAAGGGAACCGAGAATTACCAGTTGCTTCTCGGCGGGTCCGGGGCAGAGGACGTGAGCCTCGGCAAGATCACCGGTCCCGGCTTCGATGAAGACGGCATCGTCGACGCCGTCGAACGTGTGACCGACAAGTATCTGGAAGTCCGTGACGACGGGGAGCGGTTCCTCGACACTTATCGCCGGGTCGGCTTCGCCCCGTTCAAGGAGGCGATCTATGGCTGATCTCGCCGGAAACACCGACGCCCTCCTGCGCTTCCGCGAGGACGACGCGCACGACGAGCCCGCGGTCACGCTCGACGCCTTCTTGGCCGGACAGACCAACGCCGGCGCGGTGCGGATCGAGGCGGGCGACGACGCGCGCGCGTTGCTCCCGCATCTCGGCCAGCTCGCGCTGGTCGAGGTGAGCTTCCCCACCTTCCGCGACGGCCGCGGCTATTCCGCGGCCCGCGTCCTGCGCGAGGGTGGCTACACCGGCGAACTGCGCGCGGCCGGAGACGTGCTGGTCGATCAGGTGCCCCTCATGCGCCGCTGCGGCTTCGACAGCTTCGCGCCCGAGGCGCCGATCGACGCAGAGGTCCTCCAGCGCAGCCTCGATCGCTACGCCCTCCACTATCAGCCGGCGGCCGATGCCGTCGTGCCGGTGTGGAAGCTCCGGCATGGCTGAACCGCTGCGCAAGCTCGACCTCATCGACGTGGCTCCCGCCTTCACGGCAGCGGACGCCGCGGCGTATGAGTCGCGCTTCGCAGGCCTGCCTGCGGCGGAGATGCTGCGCGTGCTGCTGACCGGGGAGCTTGCGGGGCGCGTCGCCAACGTCTCCTCGTTCGGGGCGGAATCGGCGGTGCTGCTCCACATGGTCGCACAGATCGACCGCGACGTGCCGGTCATCTTCACCAATACGCAGAAGATGTTCGGCGAAACGCTTGAATACCGCGATGAACTCGCCGAGAAACTCGGGCTGACCGATCTGCGCGTCTATCGTCCCGACCCGCGGCTGCTCGCGGCCAAGGACGCGACGGGCCTGCGCTGGTCCTACGATCCCGACGGCTGCTGCGAGATCCGCAAGGTGGAGCCGCTGCGCCGGGCGCTGACGCCTTTCGACGCCTGGATCAGCGGGCGCAAGGGCTTTCAGGCGAACACCCGGCGAGCGCTGCCGCTGTTCGAGGTCGACGAGGGTCGGCTCAAGATCAACCCGCTCGCCGACTGGGACAGAGCGCGGATCGACGCCTATTTCGAAGAGCACGATCTGCCGCGCCACCCGTTGGTCGCCGACGGCTATCTTTCGATTGGCTGCAAGCCCTGCACCTCTAAGGTCCTGCCCGGCGAAGACCCGCGCGCCGGCCGCTGGCGCGGCTGGGAGAAGGTGGAGTGCGGCATCCATGTGCCCGGCCAGCCGGGTGAGGACCCGATTTTCTAGGCGCAGATCGGCCTGCGGCGAGTCGGCTCAGGACTCGACCAAGCTCGGCGGGCGTCGCGCAGCGGCGAGCGACGCGGCTTTGGCGAGGCGAGCCGAACATGCGCGCTTTAGGCCAGCGTCGTCGCCATCACCCACCACCCCGGCTGCGCCGCGCCGATCGCATCCGCCGCGGCATCCCGCGCTGCCGCCCCGTCGAACAGCGCGAAGCACGTCGCACCAGACCCACTCATCCGCGCCAAGGTCACCTCCGGCTGCGCGGCCAGCATCTCCAGCACCGTCCCGATCTCGGGCGCCAGCGCGCGCGCGGGTGGCTCCAGATCGTTCCGCCCACCCCGCCAGTCCGCCGGATCGAGCGGCCCACGATCGACACCGTCCCACCCGCGGAACACCCGCGCGGTCGACACCGCGACGCGCGGATTGACGAGCAGCACCGGCACGTCGCCGAGCGGCGGCAGTTCGCGCAGCTCGTCGCCCTTCCCCGTGCCGAAACACGTCCGTCCGAGCAGGCACGCCGGCACGTCCGCTCCCAACGCGCGCGCGATCTCGACCAGCCCGCCCGCGTCCTCGATCCGGTGGAGGTGCGCAAGCGCCCGCAACGTCGCCGCCGCATCCGCCGAACCGCCGCCGAGCCCGGAGGCGACCGGCAGCTGCTTGTCGAGCGCGATCGCATGGGCAGCGCCGGGCGCGAACCGCTCGGCGAACGCCCGCGCGGCGCGGAGCACGAGGTTGTCGCCTTCCCCGGCGAGCGCCGGCGCGAACGGACCCGTCACCGCGAACGCATCCTCGTCCGCCAGCTCGACCTCGACCGCGTCGCCCGCGCGGGCGAACGCGAACACCGTCTCCAGATCGTGATAGCCGTCGGCGCGCCGACGGCGGAAGTGAAGCGCGAGGTTGAACTTCGCCGGCGCGGATTCGCGGATCGCCATGGCGCCTTCGTCGGGATCGGGGCTGGAAACGCCGGGGTGGCGCGAGTGACGGGGCTCGAACCCGCGACCTCCGGCGTGACAGGTCGCTGCTGCTGGCCCTTGTGGATCGCCCTGTCCCATCTAACACACTGCACTCACGAATATTCCTCAAAGCCGCAGCCCCGCATGTCGCTTTACGCCACCGCTCAGTTCCGCTATCGTGATTGTCCCGTGCTTATCCAGGAAGGTAGATGGCGACAGGACGCATCACGAAGCGAGCAGTCGATGCCCTTACCACTCCTCCTCCGGGGAGCAAGGCCCGCGCGTACCTCTGGGATGAGGAAGTGAAAGGCTTTGGATTGATGGTCACGAATCTTGGCGCCCGCTCGTACGTGTTTCAATATCGTATCGGCGGCCGGACGGGGGCAACACGCCGCGTCACGATCGGTCGGCATGGTTCGCCCTGGACGCCAGAAAGCGCGAGGAAGAGGGCGTTAGAGCTTGCAGAGCAGGTGCGGCGTCAGATCGACCCATTCGCGGCAGAGAAAGAACAGATCAAAGCTCATCGCGACCGCCAGCTTGAGGCCGAGAGGGCGGAGGCGGCGGCGGCGAAGCTCGCGTTCTCAACGATCTCTGACCGCTTTATCGAGAAATACGCGAAAATTGAGCAGCCGAAATCGTGGAAAGACACAGAAAGTATCTTCAGGCGGGATCTTAACCCTTTCTTTGCTGACAAAGTGCTTACGTCGATTCTTCCGACGGATATAGTCGAGCTTCTCGAGAAGGTGCAAGCCCGGGGCGACAGCGCTGCCATCAAGGCGTACAAGGCCTTACGCGTTATGTTTGGCTGGGCGGTTGAGAAGCACATCCTGACGACTTCTCCCATGCAGCACATGAAGCCCCCCGCAAGGATTGATTCTCGGGAGCGGAGCCTAACCGATGCCGAGTTGCGGCTGCTATGGCGCGCCTCCGACGAAATCGGCTGGCCGTTTGGGCCTGCGGTCAAGCTATTGATTCTCACTGGCCAGCGACGGGATGAGGTAGGCGAACTCTGCTGGCCGGAAGTCGATCTAGCTAAGGAGCAGTGGCTGCTGCCGGCAAAGCGATCAAAGAATGGCGAACCCAATCTTGTGCCACTTGCCCCCGCAGCACTTGAGATCTTTCGATCTCTTCCCCGGCTGGGAGTGTTCAGTGATTTCGTCTTCACAACCACCGGGAAGACGCCGATCTCTGGGTTTTCCAAGGTAAAGACCCGTTTAGATGGTATCATGCTTCGACTTATTCACAAGGACGCCGAGGCTGCGGGCTTTGATCAAGCGCATATCGAAACCCTGACACTGAAGCCGTGGAGATTTCATGATTTAAGGCGAACGCTGGCGAGTGGTTGTCAACGCCTTGGTGTTCCACTTGCAGTTTCCGAGGCGATTCTCAATCATACGTCGGGAACGCGAGCTGGCATCGCCGGTGTTTATCACGTATATCGCTATGAAGCCGAGAAGCGTTCTGCGTTGATTTCTTGGTCTGAGCACGTAATGAATATTGTTTCTTATGTCGAGTAGTAGATCACCCTTTGAGCCTACCTATGCCCAGACGCTTAAAGCATCTCGGGAAGAGGCTCGTTCCGAACCGCTATTGTCAAGTTTTTGGCGCGACAGGACGAAATGGCCGCACGGAGGCCAGGAGGAAATATTCCTCTGTGAGGCCGTGGATCGTGTTGGCATGGCAATGTTTTCGGATTCATGGACCGGAGAAGAATATCGATCATATAGCAAAACGTACAAGTTCCCGGAATTCTCCGAGACATGGGATAGCTTTTATTGCAGATTTCAGGAATACAATCGCAACAAAAAGGAATTTATGTATCAGCGGGACGTTCTAAAGCCTCAATATGATGCTGCGGTTTCGAAGTGGAATGATTTTCGACTAAGTAATGATGCAGCCCTTGACCGACTGAATTCGTCAATCTTTTGGACCTTGACGCAGGCTCTCCGGGGCTCTTTTCCTACATTCTTGAGATTGGTCGACAATTCCATGTCTATAGCTAAGTATCAGCCGATAGAATGCTCGTTCTGGGATGTAATAAACCCATTTGAGAATCGATTTCGCGACGGTTTTGTTCGCTTTTCTTGCGATAGTAGCCATAAAGGTACACGTGACTCAGATGACGTTGATGAGATGTTTATCTTTTTTGGTAGAAGACAATTTGGTGACGTCATCAAATCCTTTAGCGCGCATATCGATCTTCCAGTGCCTGCCGATACTTACCTATCCCCTTATATGAGACTCGCTTTGGCGGTCCTTGAACGTGAAAAGATAACCGAGGATGAACCTGGAAATAAGCTGGCTATTGTGAAGAGCTTCTACGAACTAGCCCCGTTTCATGGCGTCGACCCAACTAGTAGAGAGACCCTTTTTCAGCATTTGGCAACGGCCCTCCGCCCGGTCGAGGCGCAGGCAGGGAGGGCGCGGAGGAAGGGCTAAGCCCTAGACCCAAGCGCCCGCCAGTGGGGCGAACGTAGGGGCGGAGGGTATAGCGGATCGCTTGTTTCGGCACTTGCACATAGTTGAGACGCCGTCATGGGCCATCGGAGCTCGTGATGCGCCACCGGGCGCCACCCCGGGCAAGGTAAGGCAATGAAACTTTCTGCAACCGCGAGCCGCGTCGACAGCTCGCCGGCCTATGTGCGAACCGCTGTCGCGGCCGAGTACCTCGGGATTGGAAGGTCCACGTTGGAGCGGAAGCGCGTCGAAGGTGGAGGCCCGATCTTCCGCATTCTTGGCTCGAAGATCGTCGTCTATGCGATCGAGGACCTCGACGCGTGGGCGTCCTCGCAGGTCCTCTCCAGCACCTCTGAACGGCAGGCGGCATAGCAAATGCGTCCCCACTATCGCTACGCGCCGACCAAGCCTTCGATCTCCAACCAAAAGCCGCAAGGCGACGGAGGTAGGCCCGAACGGCCAAAGGCACGCATGTCGGCTGCTGCTGTTAGGCGGAAAGCGCCGCGCGAACCGAGTCGGCGAATGAAACTGCTCAAGGGCTTCGAGTACCGCGAAGACGGAATCTGGCACAAGAACGGCAACGAGGTATACCGCGTTTGCGGCAGCCTCCAGCTGATCGCTGCAACCCGTGATTCCAACGGATCAAGCTGGGGGATTCTGGCGGAATGGACCGATCCCGACGATCGACGGCATCGCTGGGCCATCCCCCGCTCTCTCTTGGCGGGTGATGGCGCCGAAATTCGCCAGACCCTCCTCGATCAAGGCTGCTTTGTTTCTCAGACTCGCGAGGGACGAGCTGCACTTATGGAGCTCCTCGCAGGCTTCCAGACCGTGGAGCGGGCGCGCGCTACCGAGTCGGTGGGTTGGTGCGACGGAGCTTTTGCCCTGCCCCACGCAACTATTGGTGACAGCGAATCCAATCGCGTCATCTATCAAGGCGGCGGGGCGTTCGATCACCCGTACGGGGAGAAGGGCAGTCTTCAGGAATGGCAGACCAACGTCGCAAGCCACGCTGTCGGGAATAGCAGATTTGCGATGGCGCTCTCCATGGGGTTCGTGGGACCACTCCTGATCCTTCTGGGAGAAGAAGGTGGCGGAATCCATTTCATCGGCGCCTCCTCAACCGGGAAAACCACCGTACTGAAGGCCGCCGCAAGCATCTGGGGTGGCGCGGCGTTCCTTCGCCAATGGCGCGCCACCGCCAACGGGCTTGAGGGTGTATGCGTAATGCACAACGGCACCCTGCTATGTCTGGATGAGCTGGCCCAGCTCGATCCTCGTGACGCAGCGTCGGTTGCTTACCTCATCGCGAATGGAATGGGAAAAGCGCGGGCTGCCCGGAGTGGCTCGCTCCGCTCCCCGGCTCGCTGGAACCTCCCGTTCCTATCGTCAGGCGAAATCAGTCTTGCCGACCTCGCCGGTCGAGACATGCGAGGAACGAAGCGATCAGCGGCCGGCCAAGAAGTTCGTATCCTAAATGTGGAGGCGGACGCAGGCCGAGGGCTCGGGCTCTTCGAGTCCTGCCCCAGTGGGCTGCAGCCCGAGGGCTTCGCGCGGTTAATTACGGAGAACTCTCGCAAGTTTTACGGGACGGCCGGCCCTGCATTTGTCCAGGCCATCGTCAACAACACGGAGGAGATCACTCGCGTCGCCAAAAAGGATATGGAGTCGTTCGTGCGCGACCATCTCCCTGACGGTGCGTCTGGACAAGTTGCGCGGGCTACTCGCCGCCTCGCACTTGTTGCTGCCGCGGGGGAGGCAGCAATCAGATTTTCGATTTTGCCGTGGCCTGCGGGCGAGGCGATTGCAGCTTGCGCTACAATCCTTCGGCAGTGGCTAGCTGGGCGCGGCGGCGTCGGCGCTGCCGAGGACGGCGAGGCGATTGCGAAGGTACGAGCCTTCTTGGAGGCTCATGGTAGTTCCCGATTCGAAGCGATGGACGCCGACGAGGGTGTTCGGATTGTGAGTCGGGCCGGGTTCTGGCGGGACCACAAAGGGCTGCGCCAGTACCTCGTCCTTCCCGAGGCGTGGAAAAACGAGGTCTGCGCGGGAATGGACGCCTCAATGGTCGCCAGGGTTTTGGCTTCACGAGGACTGCTGGAACAAGACAGCCAAGGCAAGAACTCCAAGTCTGTCGTGCTTCCCGCCGGTATCGGTAAGGCTCGATGCTACATCGTAAACGCCGGTATCTTCGACGGAGACGCGATCGCGGAGGCGAAGGCATGATGAGATCGCATATGTCATCGCCGTGTGTCAGGTGAGCATGGTGTAACTCTCCGGTTTTTCAACCACTTATCGAGGAACACGTACGCTAGCCTGACGTGTGCTTGTGTTCCGGCAACCCAGCAAAGAGGAACAGTATGCTACTTGACGGGCAGTCGCGAGCCGGTCGCGAAATTCTCCAAGCCGCTCACGAGGCTAGCGCCAACGAAAGTATGGTGCTGCTCCACGTCGATGGTCTCGATCCGCTTGAGGTCAAGAGTGTGGCCCCCATCGCAGAAGACGCCATGTCTGCGACGGTGCATTGCTGGTCACGTTCTGACAATATCTTGATCATTCCGCTCAGATCAGTGCGGGCTGCATCGATCGATTCTTCACCCTATCCCATTCCAGCTCCGTAACGATGCGAAATTAGGGGAACCGTGCTTTGGTTATGTTCATGCGACGCAGCGCTCGCTGCCTCGCGTGAACTGACGTGGGACTTGTCGCGACGTCAGCTCACCGATTTTTAGCCGGAGTTGGCGGAGAGGATATCCCAAAAACTAGGCGTTCGCAGTGGTTTGTTGGCGTTCGCCACATACCTCTTATCTTGTTGGCGCAGGCAAGCGGGTCACGGCGGGGCGGCGGCCGTGTTTGCGCCCGTTCGTAGTGGTTCGGCTCTATCCGCACTCAAGTTGGGCACGGAAGTGGGCATGCCCCCTTTAGCTCGCGTCGTGGTGCCCAACGACGGATCGATGCCTGCTTTAGGGGGAAGCGGCCGGTCCGCTTTCGGGTGCCGCTCGCCGGTGACCGGACCTTCGTTCAGGTGGACTGCCCGCGCTGACTGAGGCTGTTGTTGGGGGGAGTGACTAGCCGCTTTCGGTCAGCGATCAAACAGATGCGGACGTTCGCGGTCCGCGTCGCCTCGGCCGTCCGGCGGACCGATACGTTGGCCTACCGCGTCGCCGATCCTCGGCGCTCGGTATCGTTCTGGCTAACGAGCGAAGGCTTGCGAGTAGGTCGGGCAACTCCGGTCCGCTGTCCTCCCGCCTGAATTCGGAGGGGTGTCGCGCTCGGACGTGAATCCTGCCGCCGTGCGCTGATTGCCGACACCCTCCAACCGCCTCCGCGCGACTCGCTTGGGCCGAGCCTTGGCAACCACTTGCGCCCGAGCTTGGCCGCTTGACCGCTTGGCCGACGATGCCCCAGAGCAACTGCCCGGTGGTCAGCCCAACCTTAGTTGGACCACGCCGCTCTGAGCGACAAAGCGGCGTGGCCCCCGACCGGCGCGGGTGGTGTTAGGGACGATGCACCACCTTGAGGTCGCGGCACGCAACAGCCTGTTCGCCGGTCTGATCTCGCAAGAAACGATCGACGGTTCGGCGATCAAGGGCGAGCTGCTCGGCCGGCCGAACGTGCAATCCTCGACCGCGCACAACCTGGGGCTCGCCGCCGACCGGCACCGCACCGGTCTGGCGGAGGCGTGGGAAAAGGGCTAATCACCGCTCGGCCCAGCCGACGCAAGCTCGCGTCCTCAACACGACATACCCGCGAGGCACTGCTAGGCTTAGCACCGCGCTCGAACTTTTCTACCTGCCCGCCGCCGACGAGTGCCGAGGCAAAGCCCACTCGGCGTTCAGGAGATTGGCAGCGATGCGCGACTTGTCTTCGGGCAGGAAGCGCCCATAGCAGCGCTCTACGGTGATCGGCGTATCTTGGATCGCGTAACCCGCTTGTACGAATGATCCCGTCAGCTTGAGAACGTGGGTCGCCAGAACGTCGCGAACGCTATGTGGCCCGTGTGGAAGCAAGCCGTCAATTGCGCCCCTCCCCGTGTACGGATTGTAGACGCCGTAACGTTCAGTGATGGTTCTGTACGCCTTATAGTACGACGCACTATTGTAACGGGCATCACTCCCGCTTTGGGTAATAGTGCGGACAAAGAATGTTTTAGGATCAAGAGCTGCTCCCAGGAGAGTCTGTCGATAAGTCCGCAGATAAGCATCGATAAACCAGTACAACTCGTCTAGATCGGGAAGCATCACTTCGAACGGACGGCCGTTGAAGAAGCTCGACGTGGCATTTTTAAAAGCGATGGCGGGCGCGAAAACAATCCAGCCACTTTGACGATCGCACCACCGGAGCTCGCCGCAGCGCTGCGCCACGAGAACCGCCGTCGGCGTCGGAGAACCTCCGGGCAGCTGAAAACGCAGCTCTCGCAGGTTTTTCTGCCTTAGGCCTAGATGAAGGCCAAAGCGTACCATTAGCAGGCTACGGACAGCCTCGGCCGCTGCCCGCGGCTCCGCATCTGGGCAGGGAATACGAGCACGAATCTCGGCAACGATGCGCCGATATTCGGCGAGAGGGTTGTCAGCGATCAGAATCGGCCGGATAGGCTCGAACGAATCACGGTGAATGCGTACTAGGGGGATTAGATCTCGGCGGCGCTGACGCGCACATTGGTACATTTCATCGCAGGCTGAAGCCCAGTCGCGTCGCATCGCGGCGATGCGTTCGGCGGTCAACAGCCCTGGGATGGGAACTAATGCT
Source organism: Sphingomonas sp. SP6 (assembly GCF_058313435.1). Taxonomy (NCBI): domain Bacteria; kingdom Pseudomonadati; phylum Pseudomonadota; class Alphaproteobacteria; order Sphingomonadales; family Sphingomonadaceae; genus Sphingomonas; species Sphingomonas sp. SP6. The sequence goes on along the minus strand of NZ_JBZFLG010000001.1, from coordinate 317,958 downwards.
TCAGCGAGCGCCGGACGCTGACGAAGCCAGCCATATTGTGGTCTGGTGAGCGCCTTGGCAAAATACGTCATCTCGAGCTCAGACGCGGTGAAGAATCCTCTCTTGCGGCGATGCCATTCGATGTACCAGTCCCACACTTGCGGTAACGTCAAGAGCGCCATCGTGAGCTTCTCTCGTGGAATACCTCGGCCTTGCAGATCACTGTCTTGATTGGCGCACAAGGCGCCAAACATCAGGGAAAATCGTTTGATGACAGCGTCGGCGCTGGCTTCGTTCCAGGTGCCTTCGCGCATCTCTCCGGGCTCGGTCAGCAGCTTCGTCTTGAACTGAACCCAGTCGGCCATCTCCACGACCAGCCTCGCCGGGGCATCGGAGACTTCGTGGCGGAATCGGTATTTCCATCGGTCAAGTGCTGGCTCTAAGCCCAACATGATGCTACATTTTGGAAACCGTAACGCATATGGACGGTTCGTCCATTCTAATTGATAAGAGCGGAAGTCGGTACCGCCTAGAATTATCCTGGTCTTGATCCACTCTACGATCTTCTCTTGCTCGCCCGCCTGCCGAGACGAGAAGTCTGAGGGTATGTGCCAGCGCACTTGCGGTAGCTGTTTTTGTGTAAAGAACTTTAGCAGTGGATCGCTTTTCCGCTGATCGGAGATTTTCGTACGAAAGTAGCCGCTTGGTAGCCCGTATCGATGCTCGATACGCGCAAGATACTCGTACATGCGCTTCTTAGCAGGAGTCGCCCCCTGCGCCCATCCAATGATCGTAGCGCAGTTGAGCGGCTCGCCTACACGTTTAATCGCGCGGAGAAGCTGCCAAGTCGAATCGCCGTGCCGTTGCATATGGAGGCGAAATGCTTCCGTGAACGTTGGAGGATCAATCCAGTCGCCGGGCAGTGCCGTCGGAAACTCGACGACCGGCTTAGATTTAGGCCCTCGACTCCTTACCGAGCTTGAGCACGTGGGTGCCTTGCTATTGATCACGGTCGAGAGCTTCATGGCCAAGAGCCGGAGCGAATAGCCTACAATCGGCGCGAGCCGCGACCTGCTTGATCATGCCCGTTCGGCCCAGGGGGCAAAGCTCAATGGTCATGTTTGCTCGCTGTTCGAGTGCGCGCGCCGCCCGCCACCAAGCTGGAAAGCCAGATCGCCTTGCGACCCGCGTGGCGGACCGCCGCGAGCCGAAACTTGAGGTACGGCACAGTCTCGTGGTCAACGCCGCTGGTGTCAAGCCAAGCTTTTAGGGCGAATTACAAGTCACTCGCACTGTCGACCTCGCCCACCAAGCCGGGAGTTCTTAGCCAGGACGTCAGCGACGAGCCGCAGCATCTCGCCCTGAACCATCGGCCCGACGTCGTCTTCAATCTGTCGGTGGCGTGGAGATCAGCAAGCTTACCTATAACGATGCCGCAAAGCGCGGCTTGGTGGGGCACGGGGGGCTCCTTTCAGGGCACGGAGACGTGGACGGCGACCTGCACCTCGAGCTGCGCAATAAAGCTGCGTTCCGAGGTGCAGAAGGCAAGACGCCCCAAGCTGCGTTAGCCGACGCTCGCCGTTGTCCGATGTGCCGGGCCCTTCCCCGGCATTGCCTTGAACGCCAGCTGCATCTGCAGAGCTTTGCGGCACCGCTCGAGCTTGCTCGCACCTTCGACCGCATCGACGTCGGCTCGATCTCAATCAGGAACCCGCCTCAGCACAGTCGGGGAAACGCTGGGACGTTATACCCGAGCTGGTACACTTGCAAGCAACTGTCGGAATCGAGCGCTCTGTTCGGAGACGGCGAACGGAAGGTGCTATTGCTGGACTTTGGGACGCAGCTAGCCTTTACGACTGCACTGTAAGAGGCGACGAAGACCAGGGCTACGCCTCGGCGGACGTCACCGAGTCGTGTGAGATTACGGAGCCGCTGCAGGAGTGACCGAGGACGGCGACCGGCAGCTCGATTGTCGACCGAAAAGGCGGACGGATAGTCGGCATCACTTTCAAGACCCAAGAGTGGCATTGCAGGCACTAGAACCCTTTCTCCTCACGCTACGGGAATGGAGGACACCCGGCTTTATATGGGATCGCTAACAAGGGCCCCATGAACGAGGATAAGGTGGGGCGAATTGTTACTTCGACGTTCCCTTATTCTGAAATGAGGTCAGGCGCCGTTGGGCTTCAGCCACGTCCAGCCTAGGGCAATTTCGATGCCTCGATCCAGGGCCGAGCCGAAACGGATGTACTGTTCGCCAATAGGCTCGAGATAGACTGGTTCGCGAAAGGCCCGGCATGCACCGCGGCTGGGCCCTCGGGACAAAACTTGATCGAGAGTGCCGATCTAAAACCAGTTTCCGCGCTTAGCCTGGTTTAGAATCCTCGCCGCTGCAGCTTGGGCGTCCGCTGCCAAGCGAGGGCTCAGGTCCTGCAAACTCTGCGGCGACAGCGGTCGGACCGACTGCGGCGGAAGAACCTCGTTCCAGGAAGCACTGAAGTAGCGCTCGGCGATCGAGGCGTTGCCCTCTCGATGGTGCTCGATCACGGCCGCGCGCAGCTCTGGAGTGAAACCGTTGAAGGGAGCGTCGCCGAACCGGCGGTTCGCGAAGTTCATGACACGCTCCCGCAACTTTGCCGGTGACCGCCGCTCGCCGTCCGGTGTACTTCCGCCACGTTCAGCTTGTATCAGGTTCATGATTATAAGCCCCATGGCGCCGAGACTCAGATTTTTGCGGGGCGTCTCCGACCAATCGAAGCGGGCGGCGAGATCACCAAAGTCTGCCAACTCAACGATCGCCCGAGGGGAACCCTTCATCCTGAATTCCGTGCTGTACGGCAGCACTCGGACTTCGAAGCCGTTCGCTTCGAACGCCTCGACCTTCGACTTCCAGTCGACACGGCCCGCGGCGAGCGACCGTTTGACGAAGTCCGGAAACAGCGCGTGATCCGATTTCATGGCCTTGATCCGCTGCGCGAAGCTGGTGTTCAGGTGAGCGATCGGATCACGGACGACCAGGATAGCGATCTTTCGATCGGCGAGTTGGTCGAAGCGCTGGGCCACGATCTTCAGATTATCTCGTCTGATCTCGCTGAAATGTTCCGCCGACACAAGGATGTCGCTTGACGCATGGTGCGTCGCCTCCGCGAAGAATCGGTTGACCTTCTTGTGCGAGCGATCGTTCACATACAGCGCGTGAGCCAGAACAGCGCTGTTGCCGGTCCGACCCTCGGCAGGGACGAAGTAGCCGGCGCGCAGAAGGGACTCGCGATGGCCCTGCAGCCAGGTTTGGAACGCAGTCGATCCGGTCTTATGAGCTCCGATGTGAGCGATCAGCCGGCGCATGCGCGCGGCATACACGCCGACGGTCCCGCTGCCCACCCCCGCAGCGGTTCGCGCCGGGTTGGGTTTTTGAACCTAGTGAAGGAACTCAGCAAAGGCGGAGGTCCGAGATTGACGGGCACGACGCCCGGCCGCAAAAAGTCGATACGGCATCCTCCCTCGTCGCTGCGGCAGCCTCCCGTCCAGACCACAAGCGAGCAGCCAAGACTCGCCGCCAATGACGTAAATGCGTTGCTGGATCGACTCTTTTGGGATAGCCGATCTCGATGTTAAACGGCTATTTAGCGTCGCTGGCGAAGCAAACAGGGGCGCGTGGCAACGAAATTTTCTGCCGCCAAATTGGTCGGGACGGCGAGAAGGTCATCACATGGGGCGCGCTGCGCGCCGGCATGGGTCGTTTCGCTCGTGCGTATCGGTCGACAGGCGTACCGCCCGGCGGAGTCGTTCTGATCTTTTTGAGGCACGTTCCGGACCTCTACGGAAGCTTCTTCGGCGCGATGGCCGCGGGGGTCGTCCCGTCTTTCATGCCGCCCACGTCGCCGAAGCAGGACGCCAATCTCTATTGGAAGTCCCACGCCCGCCTTCTCGAAGTCGTAAAGCCGGCTGCCGTCGTCGTCTCACGCGCGATCCTTGAGGAGATGCTCGCAGCGGGGCTTACGCTTAAGGGACGGACCGTTATCGTGGCTGAGGAAACCGAAGACGCGGAGCTCGAATGGGCCGCTGTGGGTGATGGCGCGATCGGTCTGCTTCAGCATAGTTCCGGAACGACCGGCCTGAAGAAGGGCGTGGCGCTTTCATATCGTGCGATCCTGGCGCAGCTGGAGGGCTACGCCGACGCGCTTTCGCTGAACGCAAGCGACCGGATCGTCTCGTGGCTGCCGCTTTATCACGACATGGGTCTGATCGCGTGCCTTGTGTTGCCGGCTTGGGCAGGTATTGAGGTGACGCATATCGACCCGTTCGTCTGGGTGTCTCGTCCGGCGATCCTCTTCGAGCAGATTGAGCAACACGAGGGCACATTGACCTGGATGCCGAACTTCGCATTCGAGCACCTGCGCGTCACGGCGGGCCGGAAGGCGGCCGATTTCCGACTCGGAGGCGTTCGCGCGTTCATCAACTGCTCGGAACCGGTCAAGGCTGAAACGTTTCGGCGCTTCGCCGAAACCATGGCGCCTGCCGGCGTCCGCTCCGATCAGCTTCAATGCTGTTACGCTATGGCGGAGACAGTCTTCGCCGTCAGTCAAACTGCGCTGGGCAAGCCGCCGCGTCGGCTGCGGGTCGATCCCGAAACGCTCGCGCGAGGCAGCGCAGTGGCGGTGGACGCGAAGGAGGGCGGGGTCGAACTGCTTGAGACGGGGCAGCTGCTTGGGGGAGTCGACGTCGCGATCCTTGACGAGACGGGCGCCCCTTTGCTCGACGGTGCTGTCGGTGAGGTCGCGATCTCCAGTCCGTTCCTTTTCAATGGCTATAACCGGGATCCGGATCGGACCGCTGCCGTGCTCCGCGAGGGACGATACCGGACCCGCGATGTGGGCTTCCTGTGGGAGGGTGCGCTCTACGTCCTAGGTCGACTAGACGATATGATCATCGTCAACGGCCGCAACCTTTATGCGCATGAGGTGGAGGCTGCAGTCGGGGAGGTCGCAGGCGTCAAGCCGGGGCGGATCGTTGCAGTCGGGCAGGAGCAGGAAGATGTCGGAAGTCAGGCTCTAATCATTATGGCCGAACGGCTCGCAGGCTGGGACGACGATCCGACGTTGAAAGAGGCAATCGCGGATCGGGTCTACTCGACGTTTGAAGTCCTCCCGAAGCGAATAGTGCTTCTGAATGACGGTGAGCTTGTGAAAACGACAAGCGGTAAGATCAGCCGATCAGAAAATGTGAGGACTTTGGATAAACGGGGGCATGATAAGTGAACCGCGATGAGGTCAAAACAGCGCTGGCGGCGGCAATAGCGGACGAGTGCGGCAGCGATGCCCCCCTCGAAGAAACTAGAACGGCGGCCTCGGTGGAGGGATGGGACTCGCTGGCGCACGTGCGGATCGTCATGAACCTTGAGGCACGCCTCGGTACGGATATAGACATGGATGCGACCTACCGCGCAAAAACCATTGGAGACCTGATCGACCTTGCGTCGGCGGGCTGTTGACAGGGTTGCGCCATGATGATCGCGGAAGTTCCAACACTTGAGGGCGGGTCGCTGCGCCTCGCGCTGATCGGCACCTGTCGAATTATGAACCCGCTACGACCGACAATCCGAGCGCATGGCGGTCGCTATCTTTGGAGCCGACACAACGGCTTCGCTCACACTCCGCCGGCTATTAGGCAGAATTACGACGTCACGGTCGGCGCTCGGCGGTTGAGCGACGATCTTTCCCCTTTGGTGCTGAAGGAGGACGTTGCGCCGGTCTTTCCGAACCATCTCGGCGAATTGGCTGCGGCGGCGGATATCCTCGTGGCCGAGGTCTCAACGATGGACTCTTTACGGTTTCGCAATTGGTATTTCAACGTTAACTATTTCACTGACACATTCGTTCGACGCGCCGGCGTTGGGATGCTCAATTGGTTTCGCCAGATCGGACCGGAGCCGGTTCCGGAAGAGCTATGCGTTGCGGCCGAGGCAGATTTCGTCAAAACGCGCGGTGCAATGTCAGAGACGCAGAGAGCGATCCTGCGTGAGCTGCGGCGCGAACGGGTCAGCGACGACGAAGCGTGCGCGATCTTCGCAGGCTTGGCGAGCCACGCGAAGCGGCTGGCGCTTGTGCCAATCTTTAGGGTGCCGGGCGCCAACGATCCACTCCATGACGAGCGTGTCGCCCTTGCCGCTTTGGTCGAGCGGATTGCGGCGGAACTCGATGCAGTGATGATGGACCCGACCCCCTTTGTCGTGGCGGCGGGGCGGGAGGTCGCGCTCGACGCTGGCGGGTCCGACGTTCACCATTACGCCGAGGGCTTCAATACGGTTTTGGGAGCGCCGATGCTCGCCGAGATCGTCAAGGGCGCGGGTCGCTCGCTCGGACCGCCCCTCGAGTCGACGGATCAGATGGCTGCGCGCGCGTGAACTGACGGCGAGAGGAAGTCGAACCGATGACCATCAAGGGCATCCTGACGCTGCTGCTGGTCGACACGAGCTTTGTGGTCATGGCGGCCCGTCCGCCCGATCACGGGGATCGCGCGAGGGCGACTGCTGGTGACGGCCTAAACATTCGTCGCCCGCTCCTCGGGGGATTAAACGGCTTTGCGGCCATCGCGAACACCAATGGGGGGACCGGTCGACCGTTGTTCACCGTGACCCGGACCGACGACGAGGAGAGCCCCGGCACGCTGCGCTGGGCTACGGCGCAGGCCAAGATCAACCATGGCGGCCAGATCGGGTTCGCTGCTGCGCTCACCGATCAGGTTGTGAGGCTGCGGGCGCCGATTCGGCTTTCGGACAATGTAACCCTCGACGGCGGCTCGGCTCGGCCGACCATCGTCGGAGCGGCCGGGCAGACGATCTTGGTGATCTCGGCCGTGTCGAACGTCGTGGTCGCGAACCTCCAGCTAAGGAGCGATCTCACCACTGCGGCCTACAAGGGCGGAGGGGATTGCATCACTGTAGCGCGAGGCGCCGACCGAATCTGGATCGCCTACAACCTGCTCGGCCGCTGCGGTGACGGACAGCTCGACATCACGCAAAACGATGGTGCCGGAGCGATGCGCATTACGGTCGCGTTTAATCACTTCACCGCGCACGACAAGGTCTCGATTGTCGAGGGCTCATCCGACCCGGCCTGGTGCGCCGGCATGCACCAAGCAGCCCTCCCGCCGGTCAGGGTCACCTACTACCGGAACTATTTTGACGGCACCGGGCAGCGCCATCCCCGTGTGGGCGGCGCGGCATTTGTCCACTTCGTCGAGAATGTCGTGAGCTTTCGCCCTCAAGCCCGCGATCGAACCGGGGAGGGGGGGAGCTACGGATCGGCCGTCACCGAAGGCGCAAGCCTGCTTGTCGAGCGTAGCCTCTACCAGTCGCTTGATCACACAAGTGCCGAGAATCCCCGGTTCATCGACATGCGTGCTGCGAGAGTGGGGCCGGGAGGATGCGCGAGGCCGGGGAATCTCCGGCTGTCTCAGGTCTTGACCAGACCGGCCGTCCAGCTAACGGATCAGGACCCAACGAAGGTTCCTGAGCCGCCGTACACGATCCGCGCAGGCAATCTCCAGCTCCTGTTCGATCGTGTGCGGAGGACCTCGGGCCCTCGGTAATTGGGGGCGGTCGAAATCCGGACCGGTCTTCACGGATCGAGCCGAAGCTGGAGCCCGTTCGGGCGCGAAGTGGAGACTGAATTGACCTATCTCGTTACCGGTGCGGCCGGCTTTATCGGAAGCCACGTCGCCCACCGCCTGCTCGATCGTGGCGAGCAGGTTGTGGGGATCGACAGCCTTAACGCCTATTACGATGTGCAGCTGAAGAAGGATCGGCTCGCGCGGCTGACCGAGCGCCCCGGCTTCACGTTCGCCCAGGTCAACATCGCGGATGCTGCGCAGCTGAAGGTGGCGCTGGCGCCGCATCCCATCACTCATATAATCCATCTCGCCGCACAGGCCGGAGTGAGGTATTCGCTCACCAATCCTCAGGCCTATGTCGAGTCGAATCTGACTGGTCAGGTCAACATGCTCGAATACGCCCGCAGTCTCGACGGGCTGAAGTCAATGAGCTACGCTTCTTCGTCTTCGGTCTATGGCGGCAACACGAAGCTTCCGTTTTCGGAGGAGGACCGCGTCGACAGGCCGATCTCGCTCTATGCCGCGACGAAGAAGGCCGACGAGTTGATGGGCAACGTCTACGCCCACCTCTTCCGGATCCCGCTCACCGGCCTACGGTTTTTCACGGTCTACGGTCCATGGGGACGGCCCGACATGGCGATGTGGCTGTTCACCAAGGCGATCCTAGCGGGCGAGCCGATCAGCGTGTTCAATCACGGCGAAATGAGCCGCGACTTCACCTACATCGACGACATCGTCACCGGCGTCGTCGCGGTGACCGACCGTCCGCCCGCTGACGAAGGACATGCCCCGCCGCACCGCGTTTACAACATCGGTAACAACAATCCCGAGCCTTTGCTTCGGATGATCGACGTGCTGGAGGAGGCGGTCGGCCGAAGGGCGGAACGCCGTTTTGAGCCGATGCAACCCGGCGACGTGCCGTCGACCTATGCCGACATCACCGCCATCCGCCACGATCACGGCTTCGTACCGACCACACCAATGGGGATTGGCATCCCTCGCTTCGTTGCATGGTACAAGGACTATCATCGGATCGGCGGCTGAGCCTCGCGGGGGCGGGAGAGGAATATGGAGCTTAAGGGAGCGCTCGCGCGCGCGCGCGCTGCGTACGAGGCAGGCGACTTCACGAGCAGCGGCGACATCCTCCGCGAGGCAGAAGAGCATCATCCCCGCTCGGCCGAGCTCCTGTTCTGGCGCGTCCGTGTTGCTGCGCGCGAGGGCGATTGGGAGGCGATCCGCGATCTAGCCGAAGTTTATCTCGCCCTTAACATCCTGCACCCAGAAGTCGTCGCCAACCTCGGCAAGGCATACAACAAGCTCAAGGACAACCGGGGTGCTGCGCGCGCCTGGACGCTTCTTACCGAGATCCGGCCGGAATTCGTTGAAGGCTGGCGTCAGGCAAGCCGTGCCCAGGCTCGCATCGGGAACGAAGCGGCAGCTCTCGCGGCGGCCGCGACGCTCGCGAAGCTCGCGCGCAGCGATCCCGCGGCGGTCGGCCCGGCGCTCGCGACGCTGCTCGATCGCGATCAGCTGGACGACGCTGCCGCGCTCTGCCGCGATCTCGCGGCCGAACTTCCGATCTACCTTCAGGCGCATCTCGCCGATGCCGAGGTCAATGATCTTCGCACTCACCTCCTCGGCGCCGCCGCGCTCGTCGAGGTAGGACTTGCCCCGCCTGGCGACATCGCGCGCTCGGCCGAGGCGCTGCTGGTCCGGGCGGTCCGGCGAGAGCGAAGTGGAGATTGGATGGGTTCATATCTCGATTTTCGCTGCGTCCTCCTCGCCACGCCCAACGATGTTCTCGCGCGGCGTAGCGTGGATCGCATCATGGCGGCTGCGATCACACGCGCGAAGATGGCAGCACGTAGCGGTGACACGGACGAAGCGCTGGCTATCAAGCGCGCGCTCTATCGCCTCTCGCCGCGCGACGCTGCGGTGCGCGCAGATTATGCCGAAGCGCTGGTGAAGGCGGACGAGGCGGCCGTGGCCGCCGACGTCTGGCGCGCTGTCTTGGCCATGGATCCCTCTGACGAGGTGGCGCTCGTAGGATTGGCGCGTACGCTCGAAGCGCTCGACTCCCCGGTCGAGGCGATCGCCGCCTGGCGCGACGTTCTCGTGCGCTTTCCGGGCCATCCCGATGCAGAGGCACGGTATTCTCGCGTTGCCCGCGAACTCCTTCACCGGGGACGTGCCGCGATGGCGGATGGGCGGACGCGCGATGCGGCCGCATTGTTCTCCGCGGTGCCCGTGGACACACTTGAATACGCCGACGCGCGTCGGCGCCTTGAACAGGTCGGGCGCTATCTGATGAAGGACATGCGCGAAGCCTATAAGGCAGGCGACCATGACCGTGTCGTTGCAGACGGCGTAGCCGGGCGACTTGTGATGGCCGACGCTCCCGACTTTCAACGTCTTCTCGCAAAAAGCGCAATGAAGACGCGACAGTCTGCCCTCGCGACTCGGGCCTGGAGCGCGGCGGCGGCGGCGAGCGATGATGCCGCGCTCCACGTTGAGGTTGCTCGCCACCATCTGGCGATCCTCGATCTTGACGCAGCGGAGGCGGCTGCACGCCGCGCCGTCGAGCTCGGCGCTCCGGACGAAGCGGTTGCGGCCCTGCGAGACGCCGTCTTGAAGGCACGTCGCGCGGACGGAGCCACCGACCGCGACCAGCTGCCAACCTGAATTGCTGAGGCCCTTGTCGAACCGGCACTCCCCCGCGATAACCGGCTCGCTTCTGGTCGAGGAAGCACGCCTAATCTTCGCTACGGCCGGCGATCGGCGTCAAGCGCATGACCTCGTCCGCGCCGCGGTCGCCTCCACCGCCCGAGACGAGCTCCAGGAGTTGCTCGGCCAAGTCCTGCAGATTGCCGGCAGCGTAGGCCATGCGCCGACTGTCGCATTTGCTCTCCGCCGCCTGCGCAAGATGCGCGAACTCAATCCGAGCGAAGGCAAGCGGCTGTTTCGTTCGCTCGACCGATCGGGAAATGGGGCTCTCGTCGATCGCTATGCGCATTGGCTGAGCCGCCGGCTTCGGCGCACTGATCTGCCGCTGCGGCGCGCGCTGATCGCGATCTGGAGCACCGGACGGTACGCATTGATGCTGGATTTCGTCCGCGGCTATCGCCCGGCCAAGCTGCACGAGCCTCAGACCTTCGAGTTCTTCGTCCGCCGTTCCATGGAGCTCGGCGACCTCGCCGCTGCGGTGCCGTTGCTGGCTCACTATCACAAGCTAATGCCCGGGAACGAGACTGTTGCTCGGGCGCTGGTCGAGGGGCTCATCGAAGCTGACGACTATGCCGGCGCGGCGGCGCTGCTTGTCGATTGCGCTTTGAATGTGACGCTACGCGACCGCCTGGCCGAGCGGATGCTGGAAACCGTCACGCACGAACCGGCAGCGGCGATCCTTACCTCCGCGCGCGAAGCGGTAAGTCTCCTGGAACAGGACGGTGAGGGGTCGCCGGCGCTGCGGCAGGTCGCGCGGATAATCGCGGTAATCACGTCGAGTATACACGAGGACCAGTCCGAGGCGGCGCAGGAGAAGTTGAATCCGGATCTCACGGCGGCGCTCCGCGCTCTCACGACGCACTCGTCCCGCCATCCTGCGCATGGGACGGCGCGGCAGTTCCTAGATCGTTATGTGGCCGCGGCGCTGCCGGGAGATCTGGCAAGCGCTCTCGACGCGATCCTGGACGCCGCGCCCGAGTTGGCGGGTCGGATCGCGGCGCGCTGCCGCGAGCTCGGCGACCTCGCGGCGGGGGTCCAGTTGTTCGCGGGGGCCGGGTCCCGGCATGCGGTTGCGGTCTGGGACGCCGCGCTCGCTTTGGCGGTCGAAGCTGGAGACGGCGGCGCTGCAGAGGCCTTGGCGTTGCGCCTCGCCCGATCGCCGGACGCCCAAGCGAAGGATGTCGGCGTAGCCGGCGCCGCGCTCGCTTCTCTGGGAGACGACGAGCGAACCAGCACCTTCTGGCTCGCCGCGGTTCAGAAGAGCTTGGATATCCGGATTGCCGTTCTCGCGTTGCGCGCGCTCTACCCGATGCGCGTCACCCGGTCCTTCTATCCGATTGCACTCGGCCTCCTTGATGGGACGCTACGCCGCGGTGCTATCGAGCCCACCCGGATCATCGACGCGATGCGTATCGTGATCGCTCGCGCGTGGCGCTGGAGCGATGCTGGGCCGCTCGCCGACGCGGCGATCGATCCCGCCATTCCGCCGGCGCTGGCGCTCTGGCTTCAAGCCGTGATCGCCTGGTCACAGTTCGATCACACCAAGGCGCGCGCGCTTCTCGAGTTGGGGGCATTAAGGTATCCGGATGGGCCGGTTTCGTTCCATGCCGAGCGAGCGCTGCTCGACACCCGCTTCGGACATTGGGGCGCCGCAGCGGCCGCACTGCCGACGATTGATCCGCCGATCCTCGCCCAGAACGTCTACGCGCGCCTGAACGCCGTGCGCGATCTTGCCACGCAGCTCCCGATCGCGTCCCACGCACTGTATCCTGAGGTACTGATCGACACGATCTTTGATCGATCGCCAACCCCGCCATACGATCCCAATCCCGCAAGCCTCGTGACCATCGTAAGCAGTCTCGCATCCGGCGGCAGCGAGCGGCAGGCAGTGTCGGTGATCGGCGCGCTCTGTAAAGAGCCGAGCATCGCTCGGCAGACCCTCCTCGTCCGCGCTGTGACTCCCGAACCGAAGGCGTTCTTTTTGCCGCAGGTCGTCGCATTGGGGGTACCCTATCACGTCTTCGGCGATCGTCCACTCGACGTCGACGCGGTTCTGGCGATTGTCGGGGATGCCCCGGGTTCGCCGGTTGCGATCGCGTTGGCCCAACTGCCGACACGGGTCGTCAGCGCGATCCTTCAGCTGGTGCCGCTGCTTTGGGAGCTGCGGCCGGCAGTCGTTCACATCCGCCAAGACTTTTTCGGAGCGGCGCTCGCCTGCGTGCTGGCCGGCGTACCTCGCTTTTTTCTCCACCGCGGTTCGCTTTCGCCCGATCATTGGGCCATTCAGCCCCCGCAAGCCCTCGCCACGGTCCGTCCGATGCGTCACGCCTATCGTCGGCTGCTCGACCACCGAGGCTTCGCCTTTATCAATAATTCCGGTCCCGGACTTGAAAGTGATCGCGCTTGGACTGGGCGCGACGACGCGGGCCGCTTTCACCTCGTCCACAATACGGTCGATTTCACTGCGCTTGGCCCTGCCGAGCGCAACCTGCCGCTGCGTCGTGAGCTGGGCATCCCGGAGGGTGCCCCAATTGTGGGCGCCGCCTTCCGTTTCCAGCGGGTCAAGCGCCCGCTGCTGTGGCTAGCGGCGGCGAAGGCGGCGCTGGCGCAGGTGCCCGATGCTCATTTTCTTATCGTGGGGGACGGCGAGCTGCGTGACGCAATGGTTGCATTTGCTGAGGCCGAGGGGTTCGCCGATCGGCTCCATCTGCCGGGCATCGTCAACGATGTGGGCAACTGGTATCGTGCGATGGACATCGTGCTGCTGACTTCGGATCGCGAGGGCCTCCCCAACATGCTGATCGAGGCGCAGCATTTCGGCATACCCGTGATCTCGACCGAGGTTGGTGGTGCCCGCGAGACGTTGTTGCCTGATGTGACGGGGCGCTTGCTTGATGCTGACGCGCAGCCCCAGGCTCTTGGCGATGCGGTCGCCGGAGCACTGCTCGATCGTGGTTGGTATGCTGCCGCCGCCGCTGCGGCCCCTCGGTTCGTCCACGACCGCTTCGGCGCAGCGACCGCAGTCGCGCGAATCCTACGACTTTACGGCTTCGGGAGCGCGGATGCGCAATCGGGAACTGGCATCGAGGCACATTGACGCTATGTCCGTGACTGACGTGAGCCGAGTCGCACCCGGGCGACCTATATGTCTACGTCAGGAGTTCGAGAGTGCATCTGAGGATTGTCGTCGTCGGCTTGGGTTATGTGGGACTCCCTCTGGCTATCGCACTGGCGAGAACATATCAGGTGGTCGGGCTTGACACTGATCGCGCGCGTATCGACGAACTCAGGCAAGGACACGACCGTACCAACGAGATCGATGAAGAGAAGCTGCGTGCTTCGTCGATCACGCTGACCGATGACCCGGAGGAGGCGCGCGGCGCCGACGTCTTCATCGTGACGGTTCCCACTCCGGTCGACGCGGTGAACCGGCCGGACCTGCGCCCGGTGATCAGCGCCACGAAGACGGTCGGCTCGCTTCTCGCCCCGGGCGGCGGCGCGATCGTCGTCTATGAGAGCACGGTCTATCCCGGCGTTACCGAGGACGTCTGCAGCCCGCTGCTTGAGGAAGTCTCCGGACTTAGGCGTGGCGCCGACTTCTTCCTTGGCTATTCTCCCGAGCGCATCAATCCTGGTGACCGTGAGCATACGGTCGACCGCATAACCAAGGTGGTTGCGGGCGAGAACCCGGAGGTCACCCGCCGCCTAGCCGACATGTATGCGACGATGACGAGCGGAGGGACGTTCGCTGCCGCGTCGATCAAGGCCGCCGAAGCAGCGAAAGTGATAGAGAACGCACAGCGCGACATCAACATTGCGTTCATCAACGAAGTAACTCGGATCTTTTCGGCTATCGACCTTTCGATATGGGACGTTCTCGACGCTGCCAAAACGAAATGGAACTTTCTCGATTTCCGACCTGGACTAGTCGGCGGGCACTGCATCGGGGTCGATCCCTTCTATCTTTCCCATCTCGCCGAGCAGCTGGGGCACGAGCCGCGTGTGATCCTCGCCGGACGTTCGCTCAACGATGGGATGGGAGCTTGGATCGCCGACCACATCCACACTCTTCGCCAAGGGCGTGCAGGCCGGGTACTGATTCTGGGCCTCACCTTTAAGGAGAATGTTCCAGATCTTAGGAACTCAAAAGTGATTGATGTTGTTCGCCGGCTTGAATGGCTTGGGCATAATGTCACCGTTCATGATCCACTCGCGGATGCAAGCGAGGCGCTTCGTGAGTACAATGTTCGACTCGATAATGAGGCGTTTAATGACAAGTTTGATGTCGTCGTTAGCGCCGTCGCGCACGAGGCTTATTGCCGCCTTGACCCCGTGATTATCGGAGAGCTTATTAACAAAGGCGGACTTATCGCCGATCTAAAAGGCACGTGGCGCCACCATGATTTTGAAGGAGGCGATGTATGGACTTTGTAGCCTAGTTAACTCGATTAGGATGGCGAAATATTTCTTACCTTTCCTAGACGCAGTGATGCTCAGCAGAACTAACGCGATAACTTCTGAGCCAAGGAGGCTACCCGCTCCTATCTCGTTCATTGATTACTGCGCCGATGATAAGAGCCGCACTTACGCTTATGAAGAACCAAGTAGCAAAGGCCACTATTATGATAATCATGTTGCAATCCTCAAGACCCAAGCGTGAACTAAGATAAGCCTTCATTCTAAACCAGGATTAACGATTAACATCAACGCGCTCGCGCCTTTCCTTGATTGCATACTTGAGCCACATTGTGAGCACGGGCGCGAATTATTCAGCGCGTCTTCAAAAGGCGCGCGATCGGCAGACGAAGATGCTTCGCGATAATAGGCAGTCTCCCGAAGTTGGTACTGGCCGCTAAGAGAGATCCTGCCGTGAATGCGGTTCGTTGAGGCCGTCTTTTGCAACTTTAAGAATCGTTGGCAGACGTTTGGCGAGGATGTTAGCAAGTTCGTCCTCGCTTAAGCCGCGGGAAGCCGAAAGGACTCTTTTGAAAGCGTGAGCCAACGCGTCCTCAGCCGGTAGCGCGACTGGCAGAACGAGATGCTGCACGACCCGAACCGCAGGTTCGGCCGCCAGGCTCCTAACAGGATCGTCGGTCTCGCCTTCAAGATACGCAGTCGTTGTATTCAAAGCGCGCGCAAGGCGCGGCAGATGAGTGGAGGCCCGTGACTTTCCCCGAACAAGCGCATTGATCGTCCCCGCAGTGACTCCGACCCGCCGACCAAGTTCGCTTTGCGTGATGCCCATCTCAGATAACCTTGACTGAACTCTCGAAGCGATAATCATTAGTCTCACAATCCTACCCGACTATTCTATCATCATTTGGATGAGCGTTCGACCGAACGTACGTCTGTGAATCCCGTCGCTGCCGCCTTCCGGCTTTTATCCATCCTCGTCGTCGGGCAGCTCAAACGCTTGCGAATGCCAGAATGCATCCTCAGGGACCTGCAGGAGCGCGGGTAAACTCCGCGCCAGCAAGTGGGCAAGTTCATCCTCACTCTTACGTCCCGCCACCGCGATCAAAGCCCTGAAGGCGTCAGCCAGCCGAGGTTCGGCAGGTAGGGCGACGGGCAGAGCTAAGAGCTGAATAACCGATTCAGGTGTCGGCGCTGACGCATCTTCATTCGGATCCTCGATCTCACCCTCTAAATAGCTCGCGGTAGTACTCAACGCCCGCGCGATGCGGTGAAGATGAGCCGATGATCGGTTCCGTCCGTTCACCAGGTGGTGAACGGTACTTCGCGCAAGACCAGCCTTCCGGGCGAGGTCCGTGTGGCTCATCTCCAGCTCGGTCAAACGCGCCTGAATGCGACTTCCAATGCCCATGAGCCCGCGATTATCAAACTCAACCGTTGATTGCCATGCCGAAGGTGCTACCTCATGCCGATGCTGGTGGTTGCAGCAGCCGAGCTGCTCTTGACCATGGACCTTCCAATCTCACTTGACCGGCTCAGCAGCCATCGGCCGGTGCTCGGCCTGCACGATTCGTGCCATAAAGCCTCTCGACCGTCCGCTGTGCCTCGGGCATGACCTCCTCGCGTTGATCGAGCAGCTTTCTCAGATAGAGTCCGCGCGCGTCCCGATCCGCAACCGATCCGAGGATTGCGTCGATCTGCTGGGTTCGCGTCTCGAGCTTCGCCAGCAGCGTCTCCGCGGCGACGAACTTCTCCTTCGCAGCCAGGCGCTCGGGCTCGGTAGCGCGTCCAGCCTGGACCGCCGCATGGCGGCGCTCCTGTGCTTCTCCGTGTCGAACGTATCCCCGGCAAGCAGGATTGCGTCCGCGCCATGCTGGCGTGCGTGGTCCGCCAGCTTGGCGATGACCGCGTGACGGGCCTCCCGGGAGCCGGCTCGGGAGATCGCCCGAGAAGTTGCCGAAGCGCTTACCGAGGTGCAGGTCGCTCGAGTGAACAAAACGCGCCATCTCCGCCCCCGTCCGCACGTCGGGATATGAGCATCCTACCGAGCCCGAGGTGCCGCGGAAAGACGTGCACGCACGTTCAGCAATCACGTGCTGCTTGCGGGAGCATTGGTCGCCGATCCCGTCACTCATCGAGTTATCCGGAGCGGTCAGCCACCCATCTAAATGAGCGGTTGCTTCCGGGATCGGTCGAGATAGCGCTGAGTGTCCGCCATTGGGTCCGAGCCGCCTGGCGCAGGTGTTCCGCTCGTCAAGCTCTACCGCGCTCGTTCAGCCCCGGATGAACGCTAGGAGATCCTTGTTGATCATGTCGCCATGGGTTGTGGGCATCCCGTGCGGGAGGCCGGGGTAGGAGATCAAGGTTCCGTTCTTGAGCAGCTTCACGGAGCGGGTGCCGGTGGTCGGGAACGGGCAGATCTGATCCTCCTCGCCGTGCATGACGAGCACCGGAACCTCGATGGCGGCGAGGTCGTCGAAGAACTCGGTCTCGGAGAGCACGCGGACGCACTCCCACTGGGCGATGGCGGCCCCCATCATCCCCTGGCGCCACCAGTTTCGCCGGATGCCTTCCGAAACCACCGCTTCCGGGCGGCTGTACCCATAGAAGGGGATGGTGATGTCCTCGTAGAATTGAGAGCGGTGATTGGCGGTCCCGTCACGAATGCCGTCGACGACGGCCTTGAGCACTCCGTCCGGGTTGCGCTCGGACTGCATAAAGGTCGGTGGGATCGCGCTGATCAGCACCGCCTTCGCGACGCGCCCCCTGCCATAGGTCGCCACGTAACGGGTCACCTCGCCGCCGCCGGTCGAGTGGCCGATATGGACTGCGTCAGTGAGGCCCAGCGCCTCGACGACCGCGAATGCGTCGGCGGCATGGGTGTCCATGTCGTGGCCGCTCGCAGTCTGGGTCGACCTGCCGTGCCCGCGCCGATCGTGCGCGATCACACGGTAGCCCTGCGCCAGGAAGAACATCATCTGGCTGTCCCAGTCGTCGGCGCTGAGCGGCCAGCCGTGGTGGAAGACCAGCGGCTGCCCCGTCCCTCAGTCCTTGTAGAAGATTTCGGTACCGTCTTCGGTCGTCACCGTCGGCATGTCGGACCCCCTTGCAGCGCGTGAACTGGCCGGGATGCTAGTCAGCGTGGTAGGCCGCGGCTTGAAGATCCGTGCGTTGGCTGGACGATCCTTGCTCCTCGATCAACCGCGTCGCTTCGGTACCCCGTTGAAGGCGTACTCGCGAGCGTATTGCGCCGGCCTGCATCCCTCCTGACGACGGAACCGGCGGGTGAAATGACTCTGGTCCGCAAAGCCGACAGCATAGCCGATGTCCGCGAGCGACAGCTCCCCCACGCGGATCATCGCCTTGGCTCGCTCCAGTCGAGATCGTTCGACGTATGCCGCGGGTCTTACGCCCCAGTGCTTCCAGAACACGCGGCTGAAGTGAAACCGGCTGAGCCCGGCGGCGTCCGCCAGTTCGTCCAGCGTCACCCTGCCGAGGGGTTGATCTTCGATATAGTTCAGCGCCCGCCGCAGCGCAGCCGGCGCGACACCCGTCGGCGGCGGCTCGTTCCGCCAGGGCGAGCCCGTGTATCCCCGGACGAGGTGAAGAAGGAGAGCGGTGACCAGCGACTCCATGAGCACGGCCTGGCCCGGGTGCGGGGCGCGGGCGATCTCTAGCCGCAGGATCGTCGCGAGACCCGCGATGAAGGGGTCGCAGAGCCAGAACTCGTTCGCAACAGCGGCATTGTGGGCGCGGCTTCGACCGATCGCATCGGCGGCGTCGACGATCGCCGACGTGGGGATGCGCACCGTGATGTGCTGGGGGACGTTGCCGTCCCAAACGGAGGCTTCTCCGGCGGGAACGATCGCCGCCTCCCCCGATCGCCCGGCGCTCTCGTACATTCGGCCGCAACGCTGGGCGCGCACGTAAGCATGGTCGCCGAGATTGATGGCGAGGAGGTGATGGTCACGCGGCCCGACCGCCATGTTGCTGACCGCGTAGGCCGAGAGTTCATCGATGGCGACGCCATGCCAGCTTCGACCGTTCAGAGTCGCCATGGGCGGCCCGGCGGTCAGGTTGCGACGGGCATCGTCGATGGTTGCAAGGGTCGAGGGCTGGTGGACGATCATCGGCCAGTCATGCTACTCGGCTCGGGACGGCAAAGCCAAGGTTAGCACAAAAGCGCGACGGATCTATCGCGTTGGGGAATTCTTCTAAGTCTTGGCCTTGATCACCGCGGCCAACGCCGCACCGCGAATTACGATCGTCATCGGCTTCGGCCCGCGGGTGAGTCCTGAGTTGGCCATTAGAGAACGCCGCGGCCGGCCACGATTTCGTATTCCGAAAGTTCGTCAGCGATCGCGACCTTGGCCGCGATGTCTTCCGCCTGGGCGCGATCCGCCGCCGCCGCCTTCGAGTCGCCGGTGTTACCATCGAGCGTCACGTCGCCAACGTTGGGGCTGTCCGGGAGGTAGAGAACGGGTGTGTCGACTTTGGTCTTGGTCATCGGATCATTCCTTCCACCGTGATGAGGCTCGCAAGTTTGGTCGTCGGGTGTGGCTACCGCCCGGTTGTTCGATCAGGCGTCGGCACCGCCCTGGCGAGGGATCGAGAGCGCGAGTGTAAGCCTGCCGTTGGCGAGAGAGAAGAGCCAGACCGTCATGAACATCGCGACGATCGCGCCCCCGATGAGGCTCGAATGCTCGCTGAACGCCGCTAGCCGATCGCGAAGAGGATTGGTCGATCCCACCGCTTGCAATAGGATCCGGCCTAGCTGGATCGTCCCGATCGAAACGGCGACCACAACCGACAGCAAGGTGATCCCGAGATTATAATAAAGGCGCCGCAGCGGGTCCTCTACTGCACAGCGGTACGCGCTGACCATCATCACCCCGTCAATGGTGTCGAGAAGCGACATGGCGGCGGCGAACAGGACCGGGTAGATCAGCGCCGACGCGAGCGCAGCGCCGTGTCCCGCCTGTGTCGCCGCGATGCTGAACAGCGCGACCTCGGACGCGGTATCGAAGCTTAGGCCGAACAGGAACCCCAACGGTGCCATGTGCCATGGCCGATTGATCCACCGGAACAACGGCCGGAACAGACGCGCGAGCAGCCCGTTGCCGGCGAACAGAACGTTCAGCTCCGCCGGCTTAACCGTTTCGCCGGCACGGACCCGGCGTATCGTTCGGGTAATCGCAAGGAGGATGCAGATGTTCATTGCGGCGACGAGCAGAAGGAACACCCCGGAGACGGCCATGCTGAGCGTACCCCCGATCTCGCGCACTGCCTGAAGCCTGCCCAGCCGGCCTGCGGCCAGGACCACCGCGGCGGTGGCGAGCAGAATCACCGATGAGTGACCTAGGGCAAACCAGAACCCGATCGAGGCGGATCGCGGGCCGTCCTGAAAGAGCTTGCGGGTGACATTGTCAATCGCGGCGATATGGTCTGCGTCGACCGCGTGTCGCAGGCCTAGGCCATAAACGACCACCGCCACCCCGATCAGCACCGGCTGCCCTCGGAACATGATGAGCGCCCACAGCCACGCCCCAGCGTTCATCGCGGCAAGGACGACATAGATCGCGATCAGGTCGCGGCGATAGACGCGGTCCGATGTCGTGGAAGGGAATGGCGCGATCATGCGCTGACCCGTCCGGCGGCGGTTGATGCCAGCTCGGCAAGCAGCTTTGCCATTCGGGTGAGCGCAGTCGCCGTCGGATCGACGCCGTGCCGGGCCGCGAGCCAGACCGGATCGTTGTAATGGATCCGCACCGATCCGCCACGATCCTCCCAGACCAGCAGCTTCAACGGCAAATCGATCCCGATCGTCGGAACGTTTTCCATCAGCGCGGTGCCGACTGCCGGATCGCCGAACACCAGCAATAGCTCCGGACGAAGCGAAAGCCCGGCGCGCGCTGCGGCGGCGGCGTGATCCAGCCTGAGAATCGGGACGATGCCGCGCGCAGCAAAAGCGCGGTCGAGCCGAGACACCGACTCCCCGTAGCCGTCAATGCTGGGAAACGAGACTAATCCGTCGATCGTCACCGGGTCCGCTCCTGTGTTTTGAAGAGAAGGGAGATGACGGCGAGCGCCAGCAACGCGCCAGCGATCTCGGCAGCAACGTAGGGCAGTACCGATCCCCCGCCGACCGCAACCGCGCCGGCCGAAGCCCACGCGCCGACGACGACCGCGGGGTTGGCGTAGGAGGCGGTCGGGGTTGCGATCACTGCAGCTATAAGCCAGGCGCCGACAGCAAACGGCCCGGTCTCGGGCCGACCGCTCCGGGATGTGCCGAACACGACCAGCATCAGGCCGGCGCTGGCCACGAACTCGCTCGCAACACCGTGCCAACTCAATCCGGATGCGGAAGGTGCCGGCTCGGCATGCCAGAGCGCCGCTGCCAGACTGCCGCTTGCGGCTCCACCGAGCAGCTGGGAGCCGACATAGCCGATGGTGCACATCGCCGACCGCTCGCCGGCAAGCCACTGAAGGATCGTGATCAGCGGATTGAAATGCCCTCCAGAGAGCTTGCCGAACGCGACGATCAGGGAAACGAGCGCGCCGGCCACCACGAACGCAACCAGCACGATCGTCAAACCCGGCTCACCAGGCACAAGCCGCGCTCCCGCCAGACCGGCGGCGCAGGCTGCAAACACCAGAAGCAGCGTACCGACACCTTCGGTCGCGGCTCGCCGCACCAGCGGCACGCCGGGGTCGGCCTCGCGGAAGCAGGAACCGACGTTGGCGATCACTGAGCCTCGCCGTCGGCGAAGCGCGCCTCCACCTCCGCCATCCTTTCGGCCAGTTCCGTCGGCGTGAAGAAGTGCTTGGTGAAGCTGAGGTTGGCGAAAGTGACGATCCACCGTTCGTAGTAAGGCAGCTTCGAGATCAGACTTTCGCCCAACGCTTCCACGCCCTTGCGCTTCTCCTCGGTGTTGATGATCTTCCGCAGGTCCAGGACGTCCGCAAGCGCGTGGCAGCGCTTCTCCCACGGTTCCAGCTCGTGATCGACGCGCTGGAAGGGGGCGCTGTCGAGTCCGCCGATGTCGTTGGGCAGACGGCTGACGAAATCGGGAACGCTCATGGGGCGACCTCCTTCGGAAGGGTGGCGGAAACGACACCGATCATCGCGTCGCGGGTGACTAGCGCAGCCAACTCGCTCTCGGACCAGCCGTCCGTACCGGCAGGCCGCTGCGGAAGGACAAGGAATCGAACCGTCGCGGTGGAATCGCTGACCCGAACCTCCACTTCATCAGGGATAATCGTCCCGAACTCGGCCAACACCTTGCGCGGCTCGATGACCGCACGGGAGCGGTACGGCTTCAGCTTGTACCAGTCGGGCGGAAGCCCGAGCACAGGTCGCGGGTAGCAGGAGCAAAGGGTACAGACGATCAGGTTGTACACCGACGGCGTGTTCTCGAGCACGATAAGGTCTGTATCGATCTCGGTCTCTGACAACCGCGAGCCGAAGTGTCCACGCTCGACAATGCCGCTCATGTCGTACAGCTCGCGCTCACCCCGATCTTCCTGCTGACCGGACTCGCATCAATGCTCAACGTGTTCACGACCCGGCTCGGCAGGATTGCCGACCGGGTCGATCTACTCGCGCTCGATCCAATCCGAAACCAGGATCAGCTCCAGCGGCTGCGACTACGATCGAGAATCCTCGACGCCGCCGTGCTGCTTGCCGCAAGTGCGAGCGGTTTGACGTGTGCAGCAGGGCTTACGCTCTTCTTCGGCGCGCTGAGAAATACCGCCGATGGCCGTCTGCTTTTCGGCTTCTTTGGCGGGGCACTCGCCTGCCTCGTAATCGCGCTCGTCGCATTCTCCGTCGAAACAATCATCTCCGGCCGTACTCTGCGAGAGCCGGCCAAGCCGCCATATCCTCGTACGGTAAGACCTGAGTAGCGCTACACAAGACTTCAGCTTTTAGATAGACCGAGTGGTGCGCAGCGCCTCGTTGACAAATACGAGCGCATTTAGCCGCTCCGTTCGCCGATCGGTTCCTCGTTACTGGTACAATTTCTTTCCGGGCGGCGCCAGGATCGTAACGAAAAAACTATTGTCCAGACGGTTATCAAGATTATCACGCCGTTGCTGGCGACAAAGAGTCCTACAGCGAGTGCGGCGAACGGGTGAGCAGGCGACATCGTCGAGATCTTGATCAGCGCGGTCGGCAAGGCCGTGACGCCGAAGGTTATCGCCCAGTAGGACGGCGCGAACGGCTGCTCTCCGATCCACCTCCATTGCCGGAGCAGGATCAGCGCCTGCAGCAGCGCATACCCAACCAACGCCTGGGGAAGGAGAATCGAGGGGCCCGCCCCCATTGCAAAATATGCGAGCGCGCCAATCGTCGGCGGCGCCAGCTCGATCCCCAGGAATGGCCGAAGCGCGGGTGGCAGCGTCGTCGCGCTGTAGAGCCGGTGAAGGACTACGGACTCGATCGCCAACCAGGAAAAGAATGCGGCACCGAACGCTAGTGACGCCCATTCGTGCCAGCCGAGAGCGCCGGCGACAATCGCAATTACAAAACCGCCGGCGACGATCGGGAGAAACAAGACCGCCGTGGTCGACTCTATCGCCCGGTCGCCCTGCCAGAGAATGCCAGTGCGCCAGACGCCAAAAACCAGAGTGAACACAGATCCCGCGACGAACAAGACCACCGCGGCGAAGCGGCTATAAGGAAGTACGGCTTGCGCGATGGCTACGGTCGCAACCCCAAGCAGCCCGATAAAGCAGCAGTGCACCGGATGAGCGGCTTCCGCGAGCGCGAGCTCGCGCATGCCGATCCATTTCCAGGCATAAAGCCCGGACACAACCAGCCACACCAAGCCCGCCGCGGCGAAGATCGCCTCGCCGACCACGGCAGGCAAATCCCACACCGCATGGGCGACGCGCCAGCTGTTCGCCAGCCCGCTCAGGCCCAAGACGATCCCGAAGAACGCTGCGGGAACGGCAGGGAGCCGCGAGGTCAACCCTCGCCAAGGGTTCGCGCATTCTTCGCCGGTCTGCCGCTTGGCTGGCGCCGAGGTCATTAGTCGAATCGGTTTGACGCAGGAGGGTCGCTGGCCGGAAACGACTCCTCCAGCTCCTCCTCCAGAAGCCTCACCTCGCGCGTCTGTTCGAGACCAAGATCGCTGTCCGCGTCACCATGATGCGGCTGGGGGATCAAGGGGATCGGCTCTCTTAGGGACGTCGTAGATTCTGCCTTCCGAATGATGGAAATGCAGATGTACGACATGCTGCGCCCTGATGCCGTTAGACCGTCGAAGGTCTTGTGGGTCGTCGGCTGGCAATCATGCTGGTATCCTTGACCACATCCCTCCTCTTACAAGTTCTCACAGGACATTGCTTCAGACTGGGGGCGTCCTCGCCTTAAAGTCCGCATCTGCCCACACAACACAGAGATGCGGAGTGATAGAATGACCACCCTCACCAGATTGATGCAGGTGCGAGCGCTTGCGCTTTGTACCGGTCTCGCGCTCGCAGGAGCCGCAGAAGGGGCGAGTCCCTACGCTGCGATCAACGCCGCGGCGGCTGCCGATCCGGTCAAGGCGCACTCGCTTCGTGGTGGCGTGTTCATGCTCTCGGGGTCGGGCGGAAACATTGGTGTTCTCGCGGGGCCGAACGGCCTTTTGATGGTCGACGCCGGCATCGGCGTGTCCCAGAGCAAGATTGTGACCGCACTGAGAACGATCGGGCCAGGGCCAGTTCGAACCGTCATCAACACCCACTGGCACTGGGATCACACCGACGGCAATGCCTGGCTCAGACGCAGCGGGGCAACGATCATTGCCGACCCGCACGCCCGCCGCCGTCTCACCCAGACCATTCGCATCGCCGAGTGGGAGCACACCTTCACACCGGTCTCCCCGCGCGATCTGCCGACCATGATCCTGGCCCGGAACAAGGTTATGGCGCTCGGCCGTGAGACGATTGCCATCCGTCACTACCAGCCCGGGCACACCGACGGCGACCTATCGGTCTACTTCAGGAAGGCGGACGTGCTGCAGACCGGGGATACGTTCTGGAACGGCATCTACCCGTTCATCGACTACAAGGGCGGTGGAGGTATCGCCGGGGCGATCCGCGCGGCAAACGTCAATCTCGCGCTGACGACGCCGCATACACTGATCATCCCGGGACATGGCCCAATCGGCGATCGCGCGCAGCTGGCATCCTTCCGCGATATGCTTGTCGCCATCCGTGCCAGGGTTGCGGCTTTGAAGGCGCAGGGCCGGTCGGTAGACCAGGTGGTCGCGGCGCGGCCGACGGCGACCTTCGACGCGAAATGGGGCGGCGGCGTCATCAGCGGCGCGCTGTTCACGCGGCTGGTATACCAAGGCGTCTGACCGACGCCCCATACACGCTCGGCGCGTGGCTCGCAGCAACTCACGCTTGCTCGTACCGCCTTCCTACCTCGCCCCAGCGTTGCGACGTACCTTCGACAGATCAAGGCAACAGGCCGCCCGCCCCAGGAGGATCTCCATGGCATCCGTTCCGCTTCCCCGATCGGCCCCCTTATCGGCAACGTCACGCAGAAGGGTTCTGGTGGGCGCAACCGGCCTCATGGCCATGGGGGCCCTGGGTGTGCCCGCGCTCGCGCTTTCCGATCGGGCGCCCAGCCGCGCGACTGCGCCGGGCGAAGGCACCGTTCGGACGACGGACGGCGCATCGATCTTTTACAAGGACTGGGGCACCGGCCCGGTCGTCGTACTCTCGCATGGTTGGCCGCTGAACGCGGACGCCTGGGAAGATCAACTGTTCTTCCTCGCGTCGAACGGCTGCCGAGCCGTCGCGCACGATCGTCGTGGTCACGGTCGTTCGAGCCAGACCTGGAGCGGCAACGACATCAACACCTACGCCGACGATCTGGCGACGGTCATGGACGGGCTCAATCTCCGCGGCGTCACGCTGGTCGGGCACTCGACGGGGGGTGGAGAGATCACCCGCTACATCGGGCGGCACGGGACCTCCCGCCTCGCCAAGGCGGCGCTGGTCTCCGCGATTCCGCCGCTTCGGTTGCGGACGCCGGCCAATCCCGATGGCGCGCCACTCTCCTCTTTCGACGATCTGCGGCGAACCGTCGCCACCGACCGCGCGCAGTTCTACCACGAGCTCAGTGCGCCGTTCTTCGGAGCGAACCGGCCCGGCGCGTCTGTCCCACAAGGTATCCGAGATAGCTTCTGGCAGCAGTGCATGGCCGCGGGGCTGAAGGCCGTTTACGACGGGATCAAGGCGCAGACCGAGACCGACTTCACGTCCGATCTCAGGCGGTTCGATGTCCCGACGATGATTATCCACGGCGCCGACGATCAGTTGGTCCCTATCGCCAACTCCGCGCTGCTCCAGCAAAAACTGATCCGTGCGGCGAAGCTCAAGATCTACCAGGGAGCTCCTCATGGTCTGCCCGTGACCCACCGCGACCGCTTCAACGCAGACCTGCTAGCGTTCGTCAGATCGTGACCAACGCGCCTCATGCCTCCGCGCTGGTCGCGATCCCGGACGAGCCGCCGGCGCGCCTGATCGTCGACCCGCCGCTCGCGAATCCCTTGTCGCAGGGACGCGTGTTCATCGAGCACCGGACCGAGAATTTGCGGGTCGTGCCGGTGTTCGGCGCCGGCGCACTCGATGTGTCTCCTCGGATCGGGCATGTCCATGTGACCGTGGACGACGCGTCCTGGCACTTCATCGACACGAGCGGAGAGACGATCGTCGTCGTCGGGCTGCCGCCCGGCGAGCACCGCGTGCTGATCGAACTCGCGGATCCCACCCACCGGGTGATCGACCACAGCCTCATCCGCTTCCGAGTGCCAGAGCACCCTGCCCCTCATTTGCAACCCTGAGCAACGAAGAAAGGAACACGCCATGCCCACGATCACGACCAAAGACGGAGCCGAGATCTTCTACAAGGACTGGGGGACTGGCCCCGTCGTGATGTTCTCGCACGGCTGGCCCCTGAATGCGGATG
Source organism: Sphingomonas sp. SP6 (assembly GCF_058313435.1). NCBI lineage: Bacteria > Pseudomonadati > Pseudomonadota > Alphaproteobacteria > Sphingomonadales > Sphingomonadaceae > Sphingomonas > Sphingomonas sp. SP6. Next base: position 291,263 of record NZ_JBZFLG010000001.1, on the reverse strand, counting down.
CGTGGGAGGATCAACTGTTCACCGTCGCCTCGCACGGTTACCGCGCGATCGCGCATGACCGGCGCGGCCACGGCCGTTCGAGCCAGACCTGGGCCGGCAACGACATGGACACCTACGCCGACGACCTTGCCGCGGTGGTGCACGCCCTGGATCTTCACGATGTCACCCACGTTGGCCACTCAACCGGCGGCGGCGAGGTGACGCGCTATATCGGGCGACACGGAACCTCCCGGGTCAAGCGCGCGGTGCTGGTCTCTGCGATTCCGCCGACGATGCTCAAGACCGAGCGCAACCCGGGCGGATTGCCGATCGAGGTGTTCGACGCCATCCGCACGGGGGTCGCAACCGACAGGTCTCAATATTATCACGATCTCGCCGAGTTCTTCTACAGTGCCAATCGCCCCAGTGCGAAGGTGTCGCAAGGTATCAAGGACGCTTTTTGGCTCCAATCCATGCAGGCGGGCCTGAAGGGCTCGTACGACTGCATCAAGCAGTTCTCCGAAAGCATCTTCTATGACGACCTCGCCAGATTTGATGTCCCAACCCTGATCATCCACGGCGACGACGATCAGATCGTTCCCATCGACGACGCGGGCCGCATGACGGTCAAGCTCGTCAAAGGAGCGACCCTGAAGGTCTATCCTGGGGCTCCACACGGCCTGATGGTCACGCATCGCGACCGGTTCAACCAGGACCTGCTCGAGTTCCTGAAGTCCTGATCAATCGCCCGCGCTGCCGAGGAGGCAGCGCGGGCAAACTCGTTCTTCTGAGGGGCCTCCATGGGCGACCAGATCGACATCACCACGGCCGACGGCAGCTTCGCAGCCTACCGCGCCGAGCCAAACGCGTTACCCGCCCCCGCGATCGTGGTACTCCACGAGTTGTTCGGCGTAAACGACGACATGCGCCAGACCTGTGACACGCTGGCAGCACACGGCTTCGTGGCGATCTGTCCTGATCTGTTCTGGCGGCAGCAGCCAGGCGTCGATCTTGACGCCCGCTCCGAAGCCGATTGGCAGACGGGGCTCGCGCTCTATGAAGCCTATGACCGCGACCGAGGCGTCAGCGACATCGCCGCAGCGGTGCGAGCCGCGGCGTCGACAGCCGGGGGCTCGGGCAAGGTCGGAATCCTCGGCTATTGCCTGGGTGGGCTCATGACCTTTCTCACGGCAGCGCGGACCCACGTCGACGCCGCCGTCGCGTTCCACGGCGCCGACACCGAAAAGTATCTCGACGAGGCGCCCGCGATCACCGCGCCGACGCTGATGCACCTGGCTGGCGAGGACGAATTCATGCCAGAGCCCGCCCGGCGGGCGATCACCGCAGCGATGGCAGACCATACGAACGTGCAGGTGTTCACGTATGCCGGCTGTCACCACGCGTTTTCGAGGCACAACGGTGCCCACTATGACGCGAAAGCGGCGGCTCTCGCCAACCAGCGGACCTGGACATTCCTGGCAGCCATGCTGCGCGGTTGAGGCTTGGGTGCTCAGCCTTTCGCCGAACCCAACGGCGCCCGAGCATTTCCACCCACGACGCTGAGATATACCGCGACCAAGCCGCGTGGGGAGGTCGCCGCCCAGCCTTCAAAGCGATCAGTGGGCGCGTAGAAGACGGCGCCCTCGGTAAACAACCCTTCCATCACCCGACGGCGGCGATTCGGTTCGCCATCGCCGAACACGCCGCGAAGGTTCCGCCGGAGTAGGTTCGAAACGTCGTCCGACATGCGTCGTCGCTTAACCACCAACACCCTAGCTACGCCGGCATCTCGAGCACCTGCGAGCCAGACACGAAATACATGGTTCCCGAGCGCGCCACGATCCGGAGCGCCAGCGCCTCCTTGAGTACCGACTGAAATTCGTCACCATGCAGATGCTCTTCAAAAGCCTCATGGCTGACCCAGCCTTCGGTGAGATGGAAGGCATTTGGATCCAGCACGTCTTGTGCGGCATGAAGGAATGTGTTGCCCGTCCTCCGATGAGCAGCTTCGGCCATCCGTGCCGCGATCGCCCCAAAGGCGGCGGTATCAACGGGATCAACGACGTAGGTCGCGGAGATCAAAAAGGCCGGCCGCGCCTTTTGCTTTGGCATCGAAAGCTCCCCCAAAGACGGTGATCCGACTTAATTGGCGGCTAGCCGAAGTGGTGAGACCGCGAAGGCCGCGACCTCGTCGACGGACCGGAAGCTCAGCACGCTGACCTTCAACGCGCGCAGGAGCAAGGTCATCGCATTCCTTTCCTCCGCGTTCGGCTCAACGATGAGGATCACGCTTCGAGACGACCCGTCGTGAGCGGCTGTTGCCGCGCCATTCGAAGCGCCGACGGGTGCCGCGATTGCGTCCTTCTCGTCGTTGACGAACAGATAGCCTCGGCCCGGGATCGTCTTGATCCGGTCCCGCTCGGTGCCGAGCGCCTTCCGAAGCACGCCGACCTGGAAGCGCAGGTTGCTTTCGTCCACGAAGGTTGCCGGCCAAACCTCGCGTACGATCTCGTCCTTCGTCACGACCTTGCCGCGGGAGCGGAGCAGGACGACCAGCAGGTCGAACGCGCGGCTTCCCACCGGGACGACAGCGCCATTGGATAGCAAGGTGCGGGCACCGGGCTGGACCCGGTAGGTACCGAACTGGAGCGATCTGTCGTGATCCGAAGTGGCCCGGTAAGTGGGTCGTTCCTCGCCATCTCTGCCAATCGCCTCGATGTTCAGCTGGTTCATTGCCTGATTCTCCCCTGTGCGGCGTCATCATCCGTCGGCCACGCCGATGCTTGAAGCCCATCTGGGGAAGGCCGGCACTACACCTTCGTGTCAGGCTCGACGTTGGCGTGGATCGTCCTGCGGCCAAACCGAACCGAGTCGACCGACAGCGCTCCGGGGCCGGTCAGCATTATCGCCACCGATGCGAGAAGCGAAGCGAGATGCTGAAGGAGCCGCGCCGGCTCGATGCCGCCGACGGTTACAACCGCCAGTACTATCGATGAAGCCGCCGCCAAGCGTGTGCCGACACCGAGCAGTATGGCCGTGGCAGCAATACCGAGCAGCATCGTCAGGGAAGCGCTTCTCGTAGCGCAGGTGACCGCGAGTAGCGCGAGCAGTGTCGAAGCAGCGGCTCGCAGCAAGAGCAGCCCAACCCCGCCAGCCTGCGCGGGGTAAGCTTGAAAGCGATGTCTCATGCCGATCCAGCTAGCTTGCGATCACCCGAGGGGGAACCGCCGAACGGGTGAGCCTCAGCTCGCCCCTTCGGGCACTATGCTCCTAGCCCCAAAAGTCTAAGGTGGCGCTGAAGCTAGTCCCGGAGAAAAGGTGAGTCCTTCACGTCGCGCGTTTTGGTTGATGGCACTCGCATTCCCGGTGCTCTCCGGGTTGGCGCGTGCGCAACCATGGTCGTCAACGATCGCCCAGTACAAACATACACGCTGGACGGTGGACGATGGCGCTCCTGCCAACATCCTCGCTCTCGCGCAGGGGCGAGATGGCTACCTGTGGATAGGGGCGGCGGATGGCCTTTTCCGCTTTGACGGCCTCAGTTTCGAGGCCGTCCCAGCTGAACGCAGGATTGGAGATCGAAGCGGTATTTCGGCGTTGCTCGTGGCCAGGAACGGCAGCATTTGGGCTGGCTACAGCAGAGGCGGAATTGCGCGTTACTCTTCCGGCGTCCTACGCGATACCAAGCTTCCTAACCCGAACCAATATGTGGCGCGGTTTGCCCAGACTCACGATGGCGCTATCTGGGCCTTGCTGGGGCGCAGCTCGAAGCCTTTAGTGCGCTATTCTCGAGGCAAGTGGATCGAGGTGGGCGAAAATTGGGGCTTGCCGCCCATGCAGGGCGCGAGTCTGCTAGTCGCGCATGATGGCACCCTATGGTTCAGCACCACCACGGCAATATTCCTGCTGCGCGAGGGATCTCATCATTTCGAACGCGTCTCGTTCGTTCCCGTCGGCATCGGCGCGTTAGCAGAGGACAAGAACGGCGCGGTGTGGGTAAGTGATCAAGGCAGCGTCCGTGTTGTGAACACCACCACTGCGGTTGCTCACCCGTACTTGGTCCCATATGGGCAGAGAAATCGGCGCGCCCTCTTTGACAGAAACGGCGACATTTGGGGGAACTCGGAGTCTGGTATTTTTAAAATCCGAAATCCGCAAGCCGCAGGGGAGATTTCGTCAAAGATCGCGAATTCTAAGGTTTCTCGATTCAAACAAACCGATACACTCACCTCGGACTATACTTCTAATATCATCGAGGATCACGAGGGTAGCATCTGGGTCTCTACAGAACTCGGCCTGGATCGATTTCGACCAGTCTCAGTCATGCTTGAACCCCTTCTTACGGAGGTGCCAACTTGGGGAGGTGTTTTGCTTTCGGCATCCGATGGGACGATATTCGCTGGACAACGCAACGGAGTCTTTAGAATCCGTCCCGGCGGGTCACCGGAGATGATTCTAAATAACAAAGGCGAGACGGAGGCAATGTGCCAAGGTCCGAATGGCAATATTTGGATTGTTCTTCGGAGAAGATTATATTTGCTGTCCTCTCGTGGCGACAAGTTGGATTTCCCCGTCCCGGCTACCCGTCAGGCGATTATAGATTGTGCGGTGAACGCACAAGGACGACTATTTTTAACTGCCGGAGAGGGTATTTTTGAACGGATAGGCGTGACTTGGCACTTACATAGAAAGGAATTAGATGATGATACTGGTGGTGCCAGGCCGATAATAAGGCGTGATGATGGAACTATCTTAGCTTATGACTCGAGTCGCTCGCTGCTCATGATCCATGACGACTCGTCCACTCGGATTACGCTCGATAGGCCTAAGTCGATACGCCAGATCCGAACTATTTATGAGTCGCATGGATCACTCTTTCTTGGCGGGCTCGTTGGCCTGGCGCGGTTACGCGATAATAGGATGAATTTTATTGGTCGAGACCGGCTGCCTGCGGTCGTTGGCACGTTCGGCATTTTCGCCAGCCGCGATGGCTTTACCTGGCTGATGTGCCGGCGCGCGATCGTTCGGATCGCGACTGCCGACCTCAATCACGCATTTGATGATTTGCGCTGGAAGCCGCCTGTTACCTTGTTCGACTTCCGTGACGGGCTTCCAGGAGGTGGGCACGCGTTTGGGAAACGTGACGTCGTTCGCGGCGGCGATGGACGACTTTGGTTCGCCACGCTGGGAGGCACCGTTTGGATGGATCCAGCCAACCTCCTCGTCAACCGCCTACCTCCGCCTGTCGCGATCAGCATGGTGCACGTCGATGGCCGAGACCGCCGCGATCCTGTCGATCTCGAAGTGCCGCCGGGCGCCAAGTCGATTGCGATCGACTTCAAGGCGCTGAGTCTCGGCCTCCCGGAGCGCGTGAAGGTTCGCTACCGCTTGGAAGGCGCGGATGACGACTGGACGGATGCCGGGATGCTTCGGCGTGCGTCCTATAGCAACCTCGCGCCCGGCCATTACCGATTTCACGTGATCGCCGCCAATGAGGACGGTGTTTGGAACCGCGCAGGCGCTAGTTTGGATGTGACAGTCCTCCCTACCTTCCGACAATCAAAATCCTTTCTGCTCCTGTGCGCCGCGGTTGGCCTGCTGGTGCTCTGGGCCGCCTATTCCCTCCGAACCAGGCAGCTGACGGCCAGGGTCCGTGAGCGGCTCGAGGCCCAGCTTGCCGAGCGCGAACGTATCGCGCGTGAGCTTCACGATACGCTTCTACAAGGCTTTCAAGGCTTGGTTCTTCGCTTCCAGTCGGTTGCGAACCGAATGACGCGCGACGATGGGTTGCGCCCATCGATCGAGCAGGCCCTTGAGGAGGCCGAGACAGTCCTGACCGAAGGTCGCAACCGGGTCAGCGACCTCCGCTTTGCCGACAACGATGCGGACCTCGCTGGCACGATCGCGGTAGTCGGTGGGCGCCTGGGCGCTTCCGTGCCGGTCACGGTGACGGTGGAAGGGCGCGTTCGCCCGCTCGATGCGATGGTCCGCGAGGAAATCGTGCGGATCGCGGAGGAGGGTATCCGGAATGCCGCTACTCATTCCGGCGCCTCCCGGATCGAAGTTGCGTTGGTATACGGGCGTCGTTTCCAGCTTGGCGTCAGAGACGACGGTGGCGGCCTGCCGGCAGACGTCGCCTCGACCGGTCGACGTCCGGGACATTTCGGTCTTGTTGGAATGCGCGAACGTGCCGAGCGCGCTGGCGGCAAGCTTACGCTCGCCAGCAGCCTGTCGCAGGGCACCGAAGTGAGCGTTTCTGTGTCCGGCCGTCTTGCCTATGCGGGCGCACCTGCGCTGGAGGCGAACGAAGGCGCAAGGGGATCATCATGATGATCGAGTCCGCGCCCCTGCCGAGATCAATCCGCGTCATGAGCGTCGACGACCACCCGGCGCTTCGCGCGGGCATTGCCATGATCATCGAACACGAGCCGGACATGACGCTTGTCGGCGAAGCCGCGGATGGCGCGGAGGCGGTGACGATGTTCGAAGCCGTCCGCCCCGACGTGACTCTGATGGACCTCCAGATGCCGGTGATGGGCGGACTGGAAGCAATTGGGCGGATCCGCGCGACGTCACCAGGCGCTCGCATCATCGTTCTGACCACGTACGATGGGGACATGCAGGCCGTGCAGGCGTTGAAAGCCGGGGTTGCCAGCTACCTTTTGAAGAGCACCCTTCGCCGCGAACTTCTGGATGCGATCCGAGCGGTGCATGCCGGTCGTCGCTACCTGCCCGCTGGGATCGCGCAAGACATCGCAATCCACTCGGGCGAGGAAGTGCTCAGCCAACGTGAGATCGGAGTGCTCCAGCTTGTCGCCGAGGGTAAGTCGAACAAGGTGATCGCCTGGGAGCTGTCGATTTCCGACGATACGGTGAAGGCGCATCTGCGCAGCATCTTCGCCAAGCTCGACGTCAACGATCGGACGCATGCAGTGACTGCCGCGCTCCGCCGCGGCGCGATTCAGCTTCGCTAGCCGCGGACCGAGACACCCGCACGCGCTGATCCACTCCATCTCACGACAGCTTTCTATCGGTCGGTCTAATGCCTCGGCTAAAGTTCGACGTGGTCGCTATCCGGCAGCCACCTGGTGTGCCGCCCGGGACTGCGGTCTCAGGAAAGGATCTCGAGATGAGTCTTCGTCTGAACGGCAAGGTCGCCGTCATCACCGGCGGTTCGACCGGCATTGGTCTCGCGACCGCCAAGGTTTTCGCAGCCGAGGGCGCCAAGGTGTTCGTCACCGGCCGGCGACGGCACGAACTCGACCGCGCGATCGCAGAGATCGGCGAAGGTGCTGTCGGCATTCGAGCCGACTCGGCTGACTTGGCCGACCTTGATCGCCTCTACGAGGAGGTCGGCGCGAACGCGGGCCGCGTCGACGTGCTGTTCGCTAACGCCGGCGGCGGGAGCACGCTACCGTTGGGCGAGATTACCGAGGAGCATGTCGACGATACCTTCGATCGCAACGTCAAGGGCGTGATCTTCACCGTGCAGAAAGCGCTGCCGTTGATGCGCGAGGGCGGCTCGATCATCCTCACCGGGTCGACGGCCGGCTCCGGTGGCACCGCCGCCTTCAGCGTCTACTCGGCCTCCAAGGCGGCAGTTCGCAACCTCGCCCGCAGCTGGGCGATCGACCTGAAAGGCACTGGGATCCGGGTTAACGTCGTGAGCCCGGGTCCGGTCCGGACTCCCGGTCTGGTCGGCCTGGCGGGTGACGACGCCGCACGCCAGCAGGAGCTGCTCGACCATTTCGCCACCCTGATCCCGCTCGGCCGGGTGGGCGAGCCCGAGGAGATCGCCAAGGCGGCACTGTTTCTCGCCTCCCACGATGCAAGCTTCGTGAACGGATCCGAGCTGTTCGCGGATGGCGGGGCGGCGCAAGTCTGACCTCGCGGGCGCCCGGCTGACCTCGCTCCACCCCGGCCGGGTGCCTACCACCACGAGGGAGGGTCCAAGGAAGCAGTTTGAATGGATCGCTCACGCTGGGTAAGTTGGCTCCTAGGACCTGCTATCGTCCTTACCGGGACGATCGCACTTGCTGACCGGCGAACGGAGCCAGACGCGTCGCCGGTCTTCGGCGTGCGTCTCCCTGCAAAATATCGTGAGTGGCCGGTGATCAGCGTCGCTCACGAGGCAGGAAGGCTCGATGACATTCGAGTCGTGCTCGGTAATGATGTCGCCACGCGGGCGTATCGCAGCGGGCACAGGCCTTTTCCGGACGGCGCGATCCTTGTGCGCATTGCCTGGAAGTTAGTGCCCTCTGACCGAAACAACGCGGTCTTCGGCCAGCCGCAATCATTCGTCGCGGGTGATCCAACCAACGTCCAGGTCGAGGTGAAGGACGCTAGTCGGTATGCCCCAACGGGCGGTTGGGGGTACGGCCAGTTCGAACATGGTCGTGCTAACCCAGACGCTTCGCTGATGCGAACGTGCTTCGCGTGTCACGCCAAGCTGCCCGCTCCAGACGACTTCATCTTCACCGCCTACTCGCCGTGAACTTTGTCTCGGAAGCGTTTTTGCCATTGCGACCGCTATCGCGCTCCATTCAACACTCGCTGGCATGTCCCCGGCTGCGCGCGGCTTTGATCACGCCCGGCAGCCTGATCGTGACTACCGTACCAAGACCGGGCTCGCTTTCCAGATTCGCCGACCCTCCGGCCCGTGACGCGAACTCGGCAACCATCGCGAGCTTAATCCCCGAGCCCTCACCGGCTGGTCGGGTCGAGAACCGGCGCTCGAACGCGCGTGCCGCGACGTCTTGCGGCATTCCACAGCCTGTGTCGGCGATGCGAAGGACCGCTTCCGGCATTCCATCCACGCCGAAGCCCTCTCGCGTCACGGTGATCGAGATGCGCCCGCCGGCGGGCATCGCGCGGTTTGCGTTCACGACAATGTTAAGGATCGCCCCATCCAGCGACTCCGGGTGACATTCGACAGCCGGCACGTCCTCGCAGATCAAGTACGTGATCGTAGTCTCGGAGCCACATGCCAAAAGGAGTGTCTCACGAAGCGCCTGAAGCCTCTGAGCGATCGAGATCCGGGCGAGCGAGGAGCAGACAGTTTGGTCGGCATCGACGATAGCACGGCTGAGATGGCTAGCCCGTTCAAGCGAGCCACGTGCGCCGCTGAAAACCGGGTCGAGGACCGCCGACGTGGCACCGATAGCACGGTGAATGAGACTCAAGGCACTGCCCAATACCTGCAAGTGGTTGCACAGATCGTGCGCAACAGCAGACAAATCCTCTCTGTTGCACTGCGACCCGTGAGTGAACATGTTGCTGGCTTGAACCCGATGTTCAACTTTTTCCATGGGGATCTCATGTTAGTCAAACTGACGGACTCGGTTTTATTGAACCGTGAAGAGCGAGACTAGTAAGACGATGTGAGTTAGTAGCTATGCTACATCACATAGGTTCTCCGTGTTATGCGGTGCGGCGTGTCAAAGTCGTAGATCACGACTAGCGAATGCGTATCGATAGTGCACAATGTTGGGGGTAAGGTAAGCTGGCCGTCACGGCCGGTTCTCGTCCTCGACCGGCGCGCCCTGCTCGATGAGCCGCTGGGCGATGTGCCGGTACGGCAGCTGGCAGCTGGTCCAGGGGTGGCGCACCTTGACCGTCGCCGCGCGCCAGAACGCGGTGAGCAGCGCCTGATCACGGACGTACGGGCGCAGCACGTGAAGTGCGAGCCGGACCTCGATCGTGCCCACCGCCTCCTTCGCTGATCGCGCCGTTGCCTCCCGCAGGATCGCCAGCGCCAGGTTGATGAGTGCGTACCGGTGCGCACGCCTGCGCGCACGCTCCTTCCCGAACGGGATCGGCAGCAGCGCAATCATCGGCGAGTGGCAGCGCTTGGGGCATTTCAGCGCATAGTGAGCGGTTCGCCAGTCGGTGTTGCCGCCATTGTTGCGCACCTCGGTGATCAGCGCATCCAGCTCCCAGATCTCGGTCGCCTTGCAGCTCGTACAGGTGACCCTGACCTGGGCCTCGACGCGGTGGAGGTCGGAGAGGGTCTTCGGCGGGCCGACCACGGCGCCTACAGCGGCAGCGCCATCTGTCCCGCGGGCGCGACCTCGACGGGACGCATAATCCGCTCGGCGATGATCGCGCCCAACTCGAGCGCCGCCGCCTCTCGTATCCGCTCGCTCGGCGCGGCAATGCCGATTCTGACCCAACCGGGGGCGGTGAGGACCATGGCAGCGAGGGCGAAGGGCGAGGGCGTGTCCATGACGAACTTGTTCCCTCTTTGATCTGATTCGTCCAGACCCGTCGATGCGATCTGCGGCGAGTTGATGACGGCGGTGTGCTCCCTATCTCTCGGCGGCGTATGCCAACCTCTTCCCCTCTCATTCTAGCGATCGGCGACAGTCTAATCGCCGGCTACGGCTTGGCGGAGACCGACAGCTTCCCGGCCCAGCTCGAGGCCACGCTGCAGGCGACCCACGCCGGAGCGCGCGTGATCAACGCGGGCGTGTCGGGCGACACGACTGCTGACGTCCGCCGCCGCCTGCCCAAGGTGCTGTCGAAGCTTCAGGTGCTTCCCGCGCTCGCGATCGTCCAGGCTGGACCCAACGATGTGCTGAGAAGCGTCCCGCCCGCACAGACCCGCGAGAACCTGTCTGCGATCCTCGTCGAGCTTGGTCGTTGCGGGATGCCGGTGCTGTTGACCACCGTCGAGCCGCCGGCGTTTCTTCGCGACCGCACCCGCGCCTACGCGGGGCTGCACACCGAGGTCGCTGCGGAGCAGGGCGCCGTCACCTGCGGCTTCTTCCCCCCCGGCGTGCTCGGGCACCCTGACATGGTCCTCTGGGACCGGGTCCATCCAAAAGCGCGCGCGATCGCGGCGGTCACGCGGGGCAATGCTGCCGACCGTCGTGCGGCTGCTCGACGGCCCAGTCGCGGCCACCGGATCGCCGGTTTAGCTCCGGAGCGATCCTCTCCAAGACGCCGATGCAGGGTTGCCAGCTAAGGACCGGGGCGCGGCGCTCTAGGGGAGGAGCACGTTCTTAGACTTCGTTCTCTTTACGTTCTGTCCTACAGTGCTGGACTGGGCTAGATGGACGGGCGAAAAGGAGAGGCTTCATGATTCCCCTCGACGCATCACTCTTGCTTGCCGGCGCGGCGTTGGTCACCAGTTTGTCGTCGCTGGTGTGGTCATTTCGGCGGAAGCCGTGACGGGAGAGGCAGGGAAGCATTCGTGACGGCACCGTCCACGATCTCCCCGCCGACGGCCGCCGCTTCATGCAGCGCGCCGAGGTGGCGTTGATCGCTCCGGCGGCGGTCGGCGCGAATAGCCGTTCTGAGATCCTCCACGGCCAGTACGGCTCCTCGGCACCAGCACCTGCCAAAGATCACCCCGATCGCGGAGTCGATTTACGAAAAAGCGACGGGGTGCCTTGGCGGCGAACGGTAACCCCGCGGATGTCGCGCATTAGTAAAGCCCACGCGGCAGCAAAGACTACATGATCCTGGCGGCTCAGTGATTCAGGAGACTTCCAACACGCACTGGATGCGTGACGTCGCGATCAACATGCCGAGTAGAACGCCGTCGCCGTCCGGCTGTACCAGCTTTCCCTCAACAAAGCGTTGGCGGGTGATGCGCTCAGCAAGCTCGCCCAACGTGGCGACGGCGACATCAAGTTCAACCACCTGGGTAGAGCCTAAGAGATGAAAATGAAAATTCGCCATGGATTGCTTAATCGCCGAAAAAGTCTGAAAACGATCTCGATAAAGCGCCCTTTGGTACCAAAATGCTGCTTAAATTTTCGGCGGGCTGCCTGTGCTAGCCGCTGTGATCACTCAACACACTCAGATTTGCTCAGGGACTGACGAAAAACACGATCTAGGATCGTGGCGATTCTGCGCCACTCTTCACCGATCCGGCCTCCCTGGCTCGCCTTGGCCATCACACGCCCAAGCATCAGCTCGCGCTCCACGTAGGCAACAATCTTCCGATAATCCTCCCGGTGTTCCGCCGCTCCGCGGTCGGCCAAAGCCTGAAGCTCGCACAAGTCATGTGGGCCCTTGAGACGGTTGGCGCGGTCGCAAATCACGCGCACGTTTCCGGGCACGTAACCTCTTGATGGCACAATGCGATCGAGCGACGGAGACGCCCCTGTTCGGCGACTCCCAATCTCCAGCCGCACTCCAAAAACCGGGCAAGTCAACGGCAACGTGATCGATCCCCGGGGCAGCGCGAATGTGATGCCGCGCTGTTTGGCGCGCTTGTACGCACGATCCCAGATCGACCGCTCCGGCTGCTCGAGTCGGCGACGGCGAAGGTAGCCCCGCATGTACGCCGCATTGCACTCGCGGCAGACGTCGCGCTTCGTCGGCTTGCCGTGATGAGGACATTCAGGAAAGAGGCTGTTCGAAGAGCTCATGCACCACGCTCCATGCGAGTCGTTGGCGTTATATTGCAATGTTGGTGCTAAAGGTCAACGCAGATGGCGACCGAGGTGGTTACGGGATCTCAGCTTCGCGCAGCTCGCGGCTTGTTGAACATCTCCGTGGCCGAGATTGCCGAGCAGACCGGATTGGCGGTCAACACGGTTCGTAGAGCGGAGGCGACCAATGGACCTGCTCCGGTCACCACTGCCAACATGAACGCTCTCAGGGGCAAGCTTGAGGAGGCGGGAGTGATGTTCATCCCGCCCGATGATCATGGCCCTGGCGTGCGGCTTCGCGCGATTGAGCCATTGCCTTCGCAGGCGCGGCGGCGATCCGGAGGCGGAATCACGCCCGCCTAGCCCCATCGGTCGACCACCCCTAATTTCGGCGTAGCACGACGAACAGCCGTCCTGATTTTGGCCCCGGTTTCGGTTCGGGGGACCCAGACCGGATACCCCCTACTAAGGGGTAAAGCACGCCGTAGGTGCCCCTCCGAACCACTATAGCTCGCGCTCACGAGTTCGATCAAACGATGGGATCCCGCTACCGGCGCGGTAGACGACCACTGTCCCCATGACTCGTCGCCCTCCTATGCGGCCCAGAGGAACATCGCAGGTCGTCTGGACTCTGTGGAATTCCGCCATCCCCTTACGGCAGCAAAACTCGCTTCTTACCCGGATGCGTGACGCTTTTGGGTACCTACCGAATCTGATTGTCGCGGTCTACCCTGTGGGCATTGAGCCGAGTCAGCTTGCGAACGTGAGCGGCCGGCACCCTCACGCCGGTGTCGCGTAGAGGGACCCCATCCGGGATGGCTTCCCCCCTTGCACTTAGGCCCTGGCAGGTCGTATCACAGTCGCGCCTCGCAATGGCTTAGTCACCAGCGCGGGGTGTGCATCACGCACGGAACACGGGTCCGCTCAGTCGGGCGGCCCGCTGAATAAAATAGCCCCGCGAGGGGTGAATATGCGGGGCGTGCCTTCCCCGTGTTCGCGCGTGACTAACCGTCCCGGCGTTGCCGCCGGGCGAGCGCGGGAGAGTCACACAGTGAGGTCAATCATCATCGCCATCTGCGTCGCGGCCATTCCGGCAGCGGCGTTCGCCGCACCCCGGCCGCTCACCCCGGCCGAGAGGCAGATGATACAACACGAAATCCAGTCGGGACTTGCTGATCCGGAGAGCGCGCAGTTCAAGCTCGGGCCGGACCAGACCGGAACGGATGAGTACTGCGGCATCGTGAATGCGAAGAACGCGATGGGCGGATACGTCGGCTTTCGACCATTCAAGGTCTTCGTGGTTCGGGATAAGGCCGGGCGCATCACGAGGGCTCACGACGGCTCAGTTATGAGCGTCCCCTCGGGCGGTAGCGACGATCTGCTGGCCGTGTCCCACTCGATTGCGATCCGGAACTGCAAGAGCGAGGGGTTCACCATCGACTACTAAGGGTTCGCCTCACCCACAACTGAATCCGCCCTGCCGGGATCAGCACGCCGCAACTTGCGCCCTCCTCCACAAGGATGCCCTCAAGGAGCGGCTGCAAGCGAGCATCTGATGAGCTTCGCTGATCCCGAGACCGGCACGTCCAGGATGGGTGCCTGCTAGCCGCCGATCAGGAGGAAGCGAAAGCGTGCCATTAAACACCCTCCCGCTGACGATACCATGCCCCTTTCCATTTCACCTCCTGGACACCGGCTTTTGGGTACCTTCAGGTAAAAGGACGAGTAAGTTCGCCCCGCTACTGCCCAGGCGCCGATTCTCGCGCTACAACAATTCGTTGACGTACTCACCAATGGCCGATCTGCGATCCGACGGTCCGGGTCGTACACAAAAAGCGACCTGATCCGAGCGCTGCGTCGTCAACATAGCCCCCAAGAACACTGGAGAACACGACTTAAATTCGAGGTGTACCAGATCAAACGCACGATTTCAGCGGTTTCACACTGATCCCACATGGTACACGGTCAAAATGATGATTTCTAACGCGCTCTTTGAACATCATGCCAGGTTTTTTCGCGCCGGCCGCTCAAGTGCTGACTTGATACCTCAGCCAGGATGCAGGTTCCAGCTGTAGCTTTTGATTATTGTCGTACAAGCTAGTATCAGAGCTCGTCAATCAAAGTCATAGATACTGGAATCGGCTTCCTGTCCGGTTGCAATTTGAATGTGGAGCGCGATTCTTCGGCAGCGTAGTATCGGTGCGCAGATCAAAGACAATCCGCCGCAGGTTCGGCGAGGGTCGCGCGTGCCGGGTCGCCCAATTTTTCTGTTCCTTGTAGGTCCCACCCTTGGCCGACTTGGGATTACGATCCCTGCTCAGAGCTGCTAGGAACACCCCGGCGGGTCCGCCGAAGCAGAATTCATTCCGCACAAAAAGCTAACTCTGCAGGCCAGCCTATTGACGGCTAATGCGCTCGATTGACGAGCTCGCGGTGCGGGGCGGCAATCAATATCCGCCCGGTCGCACATGCTGTTCGGTGGTGGCAACTTGAGGAGGCGGTCCGCTCAAACGAGCTAAGCGGCAGAACGACTGGCCCATATATAACAGGATCGCACCGTCGTCGTGGCGAACGCTTCAAGGCCTTTCTGAAATTGTCGGTGCTAGCCTGACGCTAGAGGCATCAAGCTGCGCGAGATTGCCGGGCGGATCTCATCCGCGCGCTTATCCCGTGCTTATCCTTTATCAACCGGCAATCTCGCAACCGGCGAGACTGCCGCTAAGTAACTGAAAAAGTGGCGCGAGTGACGGGGCTCGAACCCGCGACCTCCGGCGTGACAGGCCGGCGCTCTAACCAACTGAGCTACACCCGCTTGAGAAAGCGTTGAGGCGCGCCCTCTATGGAAGGGGCTCGGGGGTGTCAACGACGGATTTCGACGCTCGCCCGCGCTCCCGCGGCGGTCGGACGAGCGCGCCGTGCTCGAACAGGAACCCGGCGATGTCGGGCTTGCCCGCACCCGCCGCGATCGTCTGGACGATGATCAGGATCGGCACCGCCAGGAGCGCGCCCAGCGTCCCCCACACCCATCCCCAAAAGCTGATCGAGATGAGGATCAGCACCGGGTTGATCGTCAGCCGATGCCCGACGATCAACGGCGTCACCACGTTCGCCTCGACCAGGTGAATCCCGTACATCGTCGCCGGGGCAGCGAGCGCGGTCCAGATGTCCGAGAAGGTCATCAGCCCACCCACCGCCAGCAGCAGCGCCGCGATGACCGGCCCGAAATAAGGGATGTAGTTGAACAGCGCCACGATGCCGCCCCACATCAGCGGGAACGGCATTCCCAGCAGATGCATCGCGAAGGCGACGATCAGCCCCAGCACGATGTTGATGGCGGTGATCGTGCCGAGATAGGCCGACACGTCGTCCACCACGTCCTGGATCACCCGCGCGGTCGCCATCGCCCCGCCGAAGCTCGACCGCCCGGTGATCGTGCGCTCGCGCATGCCGGACCAGCCGGAAAGGAAGAAGAACACGACGAGGATAGAGTAGAGCGTCTGGATGATCACTCCGGGCGCCGAAGTCGCGGCGAGTTCGAGGATCGAGCTGGGCGGCGCCACCGCGGAGGTCGGCGAGGGACGGACCGGGGTCGACGCGATCTGCCGCATCGCCCGGTTCGCATAATGCTCCAGATTCGAATACAGATCGAGCAGCGGTGCCAGATTGTGCTGGATCCGCCCGATCCGCGTCGGCAGCAGCCGGAAGAACTCGGTCGCCGGCACCACGATCGCGGCGAGCGCGACATTGGCGGCGATCAGGAACAGCAGCACGCAGGTCAGCGCCGCCACTGCCGAGGGGATCCGGCGCCGCTCCAGCCATTCCAGCAACGGGATCAGCGCGATCGCGATGACGATGGCGGCGGCGGTCGGCAGGAAGAACTCGGACCCCGCCGACAGCGCAAACGGCATCCCCACGCACAGCCCGATCCCGGCGATCAGCGTCAACGCCGCCAGCAACCGGTCCCGGCGAAGCACGACGCTCCCGTCCTCCACCGGCTCCGTCGATACTCCCAGATCGGCCACGCATCCTCCTCGCTCGGCCGGCGAACGTAGCGGCTTTCCCGAGCCTTGTAATCCCGGCTAGCAGCGGCGCCATGAGCGAGACGATCCTGGTCATCGACGAGGGCACCACCTCCACCCGCGCGATGCTGTTTGCGGCGGACGGCCGCTGCCTGGCGACCGAACAGACCGAACTGACCCAATCCTATCCGCGCCCCGGCTGGGTCGAGCACGACGCCGCCGAGATCTGGCGCAAGACGCTCTCCGCCGCGGGCGCGATGGTGGCGCAGGCAGGCGGCCCCGCGAACGTCGCCGCGATCGGGATCACCAATCAGCGCGAGACGATCGTCTTCTGGGACAAGGCGACCGGCGAGCCGCTCGCCCCCGCGATCGTCTGGCAGGACCGCCGCACCGCCGAAGATTGCCGCGCGCTTCGCGATGCCGGTCACGAGAGCGCGGTGCAGGCGAAGACCGGCCTGCTGCTCGATCCGTATTTCTCGGCCTCCAAGATCGGCTGGGCGCTGCGCGAATGGCCGCAGTTGCGCGCCGCCGGCGACCGGCTCGCGATCGGCACGGTCGAGAGCTGGCTGGTCTGGAAGCTCACCGGCGCGCACGTCACCGACGCCTCGAACGCCAGCCGCACCAACCTGATGACATTAGCGGGCGGCTGGGACGAGGGATTGTGCGACCTCTTCGGCGTCCCCCGCGCGGCGCTGCCCGAGATCGTCGACTGCGCCGGGCGCTTCGGCGAGACCCGCCAGTTCGGCGACGCCATCGCGATCTGCGGCCTAGCCGGGGACCAGCAGGCCGCGACCGTCGGCCAGGCGTGCCTGAGCATCGGCGACACCAAGGCGACCTTCGGCACCGGCGCGTTCGTGCTGACCCAGTGCGGCACGACCCCGCGGACATCCACCCACCGCCTGCTCTCGACAGTGGCGTGGCAGATCGGCGGCGAGCGGCATTATGCGCTCGAAGGCTCGGTGTTCGTCGCCGGCAGCCTGATCAAATGGCTCCGCGACTCGCTCGGGCTGATCGCCGACGCCCGCGAGACCGCCGCGCTCGCGCGTTCGGTCCCCGACAATGGCGGGGTCTATCTCGTCCCCGCGCTCTCCGGCCTCGGCGCGCCGTGGTGGGAACCGGGAGCCCGCGCCGCGCTCTCCGGCCTCAGCTTCTCGTCCACCAAGGCGCATGTCGTCCGCGCCGCGCTGGAGGCGATGGCGCACCAGGCGCACGATCTGAAGACCGCCTTCGCCGCCGACGGAGCGGACTGGGGCACGCTCAAGGTCGACGGCGGTATGGTCGCCAACGACTGGATGGCGCAGGATCTCGCCGACATGCTCGCGGTGCGCGTCGAGCGGCCCCGCTTCGCCGAGACGACCGCACTCGGCGCCGCGATGCTCGCGGGCGTCGGCTGCGGGCTGTTCCGCGACCTGGCCGAGGCGAGCGCGATGCGTGGCGCGGTTGAGGCGTTCACCTCGAAGCTCGATGACGCGGCGCGCGACACGCGACTCGCGGGCTGGCGAAAGGCGGTTGATGCCGTCCTCGCCTGATTGGGAGGTTGCCGATCTGGGCGGCGCGCGCGTGCTGTTCGTGATGGCGGTCGGCCAGGAATATGGCGCGCACCTCTCGGCGCGCTTCCGCCCGCTCTTCACCGGCGTCGGTCCGATCGAGGCGGCGCTGGAGACCGGCGTCGCCCTCGCATCACTGGCGGAAAAGCCCGACCTCGTCGTCTCCCTCGGCTCCGCCGGCTCGCGCCGCTGCGAACTCGGCACAGTCTGTCAGGTCTCGTCAGTCTCGTGGCGCGACATGGACGCAAGCCGCCTCGGCTTCGACCGCGGCGTCACCCCCTTCCTAGACCGCCCCGCCGTCGAGCCGTTGCCGACCCCCCTCTCGCTCCCGACCGCGACGCTCGCGACCGGCTCCACCATCGTCGGCGGCGACGATTACGACGGCATCGACGCCGACCTCGTGGACATGGAGACCTACGCCGTCCTGCGCGCCTGCCACCGTTTCGGCGTGCCGATGATCGGCCTTCGCGGCGTGTCGGACGGACCCGGCGAGTTAGAGGGGATCGACGGCTGGACCGCGCTCCTCGAGCATCTCGACGAGCGGCTGGCGGTCGCGGTGGACGAACTGGCCAAGGTCCTGAGCGAAGGGTGGCCCACGCCGGCAGAGTGACCGCTCGCTTCCAAGGCCGGAGCCCCGCTATTCCGCAGTCATGGCCGTTCCGGCGCGTTCAGCTTCACCAGTGCGCAAAAGCCGTTCGCCTGCCGCTCCGCCAGCGCGGTCTTCATCATCCGCGCCTGAAACCAGCTGTAGTTCATCGGATTGAGCGGCCCATCCTCGCCGCGCGAAAAAGCCGGGTAGGCGCGATTGAAGAAGGCGACGGCGTCCTCTGCCGGCGGCACCGGGTCGGGCAGATCGTCGGTAAATCCCGTGATGTTCGCGATCCGCTTCGCGACCTGACCATCGGCTCCCGGCTGCAGCGACCAGAATGCGACCCCGATCCGGTTCGCCTCGAGCTCCGAGTCCCAATAGGACAGCCTTTTGTAGCGACCCGAAAGCCCTTGGAGGTAATGCCCCAACTCGTGCGGCACGATGTAGCTGTCGAACATCTCCCGATACATCGCCTCCGGCGCCAGACCGAGCGTGCCCTTCTCCGACCAGGCCGTGATTGCGCCCCGGCTGTCCGCATCGAGGTTCGCCCAGTTGGTTAGATGCACTGTCCGGTCGTCCTCCGAATAATGGACATCGATCGACTTGGCCGGATCGACCGTCACCTTGGGCACGAATGGCGGCGTCACGCCGCACGCCCGCACCGAAGCGACGAAACGGTCGCGGATCGACTCGCCTAGCTGCTGCACGCTCGGCGACGACGGCGCGGGGGCCGTCGCCCCGACGCACCCGATCGCGGCGACGGCGGCGAACGCCCTTACGCTCTTGACCTTACGCAGCATCGTCGATCTCCCGTTGAAAGTCCTCACGCCCGCGGTACCTGTCGCCGGTAGCTCAGCGCCTCCGCGACATGGATGCGCCCCACGCCCTCGCTGCCCGCCAGGTCCGCCACCGTCCGCGCGACCCGCAGGATGCGCGTATAGCCACGCGCCGTCAGCCGCATCGCCTCCGCCGCCTGCGCGAGCAGCTTTCGCCCCGCTTCGTCCGGCGTGGCGATCGCCTCCAGCACGTCGCCGTCCGCCTCGGCGTTGGTCCGCAGGCCCTTCCCCGCGAACCGCTCGCGCTGGAGGCCCCTCGCCTCCGCCACCCGCGCAGCGACCTCGGCAGACCCCTCCGCCGGAGCGGGCAGCACCAGATCGGCGGCGGTCACCGCCTGCACCTCGACGTGGAGGTCGATGCGGTCGAGCAGCGGCCCCGACACCTTCGCCTGATAATCCGCCGCGCATTTCGGCGCGCGCGAGCAGGCCAGCGACGCATCGCCGAGATGGCCGCAGCGGCACGGGTTCATCGCCGCGACCAGCTGAACGCGCGCCGGAAAGGTCACATGCGCGTTCGCCCGCGCCACCGACACCTCCCCTGTCTCCAGCGGCTGGCGCAGCGAATCGAGCACCGCGCGCTGGAACTCGGGGAGCTCGTCGAGGAACAGGACGCCCAGGTGCGCCATCGACACCTCGCCCGGCTTCACCTTCAGCCCGCCCCCGGTCAGCGCCGCCATCGACGCCGAATGGTGCGGCGATCGGAACGGACGAGTCCGCGTCAGCCGCCCGCCGGTGAGCGTGCCGGCGACCGACTGGACCATCGACACCTCCAGCGCCTCGGCGGCGTCGAGCGGCGGCAGGATGCCGGGCAGGCACGACGCCATCAGCGACTTGCCCGCGCCGGGCGGGCCGACCATCAGCAGGTTGTGGCCCCCGGCGGCGGCGATCTCCAAAGCGCGCTTGGCGGTCTCCTGGCCTTTGACCTGCTTGAGGTCCGGCCCCCTGCCCATCGCCTCGACCTCGCCCGAGGCCGGCGCGGCGAGCAGCCCCTGCCCGCGCAGATGGTTCATCAGCGACAGCAGATCGGGCGCGGCGAGCACCTCGACCTGCCCCGCCCACGCGGCTTCGGAGCCCTGCGCCGCCGGGCAAATCAGCCCCTTGCCCTCCTGCCCGGCATGGATCGCCGCCAGCAGCACCCCCGGCGACGGCGCGAGCCGCCCGTCGAGGCTCAGCTCGCCGACCACCACGTACTCCGCCAGCGTCTCGACATCCAGGATGCCCATGGCGCCGAGCAGCGCCAGCGCGATCGGCAGGTCGAAGTGCGATCCTTCCTTGGGAAGGTCGGCCGGTGACAGATTGACCGCGATCCGCTTGGGGGGCAGCGACAGCCCCATGCTCGCGACCGCGCCGCGCACCCGCTCGCGGCTCTCGCTCACTTCCTTGCCGCCCAGCCCGACGACGTTGAAGGCGGGCAGGCCGGGGATCAGCTGCACCTGCACCTCGACCGCACGCGCATCGAGCCCGAGATACGCGACGGACGAGACGATCGAGACCATGATTCCCCCTGGCTGGGCGAACGTTAGCGAGGACATCGGGGGGAACAAACCCCCGACCCCGCTCCTCAGCATGAGGAGGTCGCGCTTGGCCACCGTCTTGCATCGGCAACACACCGGCTCCACATGCACCGGCGTTGACGAACATGGCCCCTTCCTCTATGCGCGCGCCTTCCAGGGCCGTCCCCATCTCCTTCGGAGCTGTGGCGGCCTTTCGTATTTCAGATTCGGGAATGAGCGATGAAGCGGACCTTTCAGCCGAGCAACCTGGTGCGGGCGCGCCGTCACGGCTTCCGCGCGCGGATGGCGACGGTGGGCGGCCGGTCGGTGATCCGGGCGCGCCGCAACCGCGGGCGCAAGAAGCTCAGCGCCTAACCGGTTCGCGAAGCGAAGCGGCCACAAAGATCGTCACCCTGACGAAGCGCCGCGATTTCCTTGCGGCGAATGCGGGGAAGCGCGCGGCAATGCCGGGGTTCGTGCTGCTGGTGCATCCCCGCCGCGATGGCGACCCGGCGATCCGGGTCGGCTTCACCGTCACCAAGAAGATCGGCAACGCGGTCGTGCGCAACCGGATGAAGCGCCGGCTGCGCGCGTTGGCACGCGAACTGCTGCCGACCCTCGGCGTGGCGGGTGCCGATCACGTCCTGATCGGCCGATCGAGCGGGATCGAGCGCGACTATGCGGCGCTTCGCGGCGAACTCGCGAAAGCGCTGGGCAAGGTGGCGCGGTGATCGCGCGCCTCCTCATCCTCGTCGCGCGCGCGTGGCAGCTCGGGCCGTCGGTGATCCTGCCGCCCTCGTGCCGCTACAGCCCCTCGTGTTCGGCCTATGCAATCACCGCGCTTCGCCGCTATGGCGCGGCCAAGGGAAGCTGGCTCGCGGCGAAGCGGATCGCGCGATGCCATCCGTGGGGCGGCCACGGCTACGATCCGGTGCCCTGATGGCGGGGCGAACGACCAACTTGGGGCACCAGTGAGCAACGACAACCGAAACTTCGTGCTGTTCGCGGTGATCGCGGCGCTGATCC
Source organism: Sphingomonas sp. SP6 (assembly GCF_058313435.1). Taxonomy (NCBI): domain Bacteria; kingdom Pseudomonadati; phylum Pseudomonadota; class Alphaproteobacteria; order Sphingomonadales; family Sphingomonadaceae; genus Sphingomonas; species Sphingomonas sp. SP6. The sequence continues at coordinate 269,391 of NZ_JBZFLG010000001.1, read as the reverse complement.
TGTTCGGCTGGCCGCTGGTCCAGTCGCGCGTGTTCCCCACCGCCAACCCGCCCGCCACCAAGATGGTCGACGGCAGGAGCAAGCCGGTGGCGAACCCGGGCGCGGACCCGACCGCCGACGGCCCCGTCGCGGTTCGCAACCGCCAGGTCGTCCTCGCCGAGACCCCTCGGGTCCGCATCCAGACCCCGCGGCTTGAGGGTTCGATCAATCTCAAGGGCGCGCGGATCGACGATCTGGTGTTGACCCAGTACAAGGAAACGATCGCCAAGGGCTCGGCGCCGATCCGGCTGCTGTCCCCCGCAGGTTCGCCCGACGCCTATTTCGCCGGTTTCGGCTGGCGCGGCGACGGGCTCCAGGCGCCGTCGCCGGACACCGTCTGGACCGCGTCGGCGCCGGTCCTCTCGCCCGATCGGCCGGTGACGCTCACCGCGGCGAATGCGGCCGGACAGAGGTTCGCGATCGAGCTCACGGTCGACAAGGACTATATGTTCACCGTGCGTCAGACCGTCGCGAACGGCGGCGCGCAGCCGGTCTCGGTCGCCGCCTATGGGCTCGTCAACCGGGTCGGCATTTCCAAGGACCCGGACACCTGGACGATCCATATCGGTCCGATGGCCGCCCATAACGACCGCGCCGATTACGACATTGACTTCAAGACGATCGACAAGGGGACGCAGCGTTTCTCGACCACGGGCGGCTGGCTGGGCTTCGTCGACAAATACTGGCTGACCGCGATGATCCCCGATCAGGCGCGACCGTTCGACGGTCAGTTCCGGCCGGGCGCGAACAAGGCCTATCAGGCCGACTTCTCCGGGGCGGCGCAGCAGCTCGCACCGGGTCAGGCGCTGACCCAGACCACCCGCTTCTTCGCCGGTGCCAAGGAGGTCAACACGCTCGACCGCTACGAGGACCGGCTCGGCATCGCCCACTTCGGCAAGGCAATCGACTGGGGCTGGTTCGAGATCGTCGAGAAGCCGATCTTCAAGTACCTCGACTGGCTGTTCCGCATGATCGGCAACTTCGGCGTCGCGATCATCGTCCTCACCTTCACGATCCGCGGCCTGATGTTCCCGATCGCGCAACGCCAATTCGCCTCGATGGCGAAGATGCGCGCGGTGCAGCCGAAGATGAAGGCGATCCAGGAGCGGCACAAGGACGACAAGGTCCGCCAGCAGCAGGAGATCATGGCGCTTTACAAGGCGGAGAAGGTCAATCCGCTCGCCGGCTGCGCGCCGACGCTGCTCCAAATCCCGGTGTTCTACGCGCTCTACAAGGTGCTGATGCTGACGATCGAGATGCGCCACCAGCCGTTCGCGCTGTGGATCAAGGATTTGTCCGCGCCCGATCCGGCGACGATCCTCAACCTCTTCGGCTATCTCAACTTCACGCCGCCGCACCTGCTCGCGATCGGGGTGATCCCGGTGCTGCTCGGTATCTCAATGTACTTCCAGTTCAAGCTCAACCCGCAGCCGATGGACGACGCGCAGAAGCAGGTCTTCGCGCTGATGCCCTGGGTGCTGATGTTCGTGATGGGCGGGTTCGCGGTGGGCTTGCAGATCTACTGGATCACCTCGAACTGCCTGACGATCCTCCAGCAGCAGCTGCTCTACGCGCGGCATCTCGAGCTGAAGGCGGCTCCGGCAAAGTGACGGACGAAGACATTGAGGCCGCGCGCAAGGTCTTCGCCGGCCCGATTTCGTTCCTGAAGTCGGCTCCCACGCTCAGTTTCCTCCCGGACGCCGACGTGCCCGAGGTGGCGTTCGCCGGCCGCTCGAACGTCGGCAAGTCGTCGCTCCTCAACGCGCTGACCGGCCGCAAAGCGCTCGCCCGCACCTCCGTGACGCCAGGGCGGACGCAGGAGCTCAACTTCTTCGACGTCGGCGAGCCGCTCCGCTTTCGCCTCGTCGACATGCCCGGCTACGGCTTCGCCAAGGCGCCCAAGGACATGGTCAAGCGGTGGCGCTTCCTGATTAACGATTTCCTGCGCGGGCGGCAGGCGCTCAAGCGCACGCTGGTGCTGATCGACAGCCGTCACGGCATCAAGGATGTGGACCGCGAGATCATGGCGATGCTCGATACGGCGGCGGTGAGCTACCGGCTCGTCCTGACCAAGGCCGACAAGATCAAGGCAACCGACCTCGCCGAAGTGACCTCGCGGACCGCCGAGGAGGCGCGCAAGCGCCCCGCCGCCCACCCCGAGATCATCGCCACCTCCAGCGAAGGCGGCCTGGGCATCCCCGAGCTCCGGGCGGCAGTGCTGGACGCGATCGGCTGAGACGGCGGCTGCCCACGCCGCCGACGCGATCTTTCCCCTCGTCGGTCAGAAGACGACGTGGACCTCGCCGCCGATGACCCGCGGCTCGCTGATCATCCCGGTAAGATTGTTGAAGTCGATTGCCGAGATCGCCCGGTACTGGTTGGTGATGTTGCGCGCGAACGCGCCGACCTCGATCCCGCTCGGCATCCGCCACGCCAGCTTCAGCCCGCCCTCGAGCTGCGGGCGGCCGCGGAATTCGGCGGCGTCGTAGAGGAAATAGTTGATCTCGCTGCGATACGCCCAGTCGGTATAGGCGTAGATCTCGCCCCCGCCGATCGGCACGCCGTAGCGCACCGTCCAGTTGGCGACCCAGCGCGGTGCCTGGGGCAGCCGGTTGCCGTCGATCAGCACCCGCGTCGCCCCGTCGGAATCGAGAACGGTCGGGTCAAGGATAGTGCAGGTCGCGCACAGGCCGACGCGCAACGACGGATCGTGGATCTGGGTAAAGTTGTAGCTTCCCGAGGCGGTGATCGCGAGTTCCGGCGTCGGCCGCGCCTCGATCTCGGCCTCGGCACCATAGCCGATCGCATGGTCGGCGCTCAGCAGCCGCGCCGAGTTCGACGCGCCGCCGACCGCGGTCAGCTGGAGGTCGTCGGTGCGATACCAATAGCCGTCCACCGCGAAGTTGAGCCTGCGGTCGAAGGTCGTCCCCTTGATCCCGCCCTCACCCGAAATGGTGGTCTGCTTGGGCGCGGTGGTCTGGCGGCTGCCGAAGGTCACACGGTCCTGGATCGCGGGACCCTGATACCCCGTCGCCGCGCGCGCATAGAGGTTGACCTCGGGCGTCACCGCATAGGTGGCGCTCGCGTCCCAGGTCACCTCGCCACCCTTCACCCGCGCCTGCACCGGCAGCTGATAACCGAACAGATTGGGCGAATAGCCGCTGACCCGATCGTATTTATTGTCATGCGAGTAGCGCAGACCGCCCCGCAACGTCAGATCGCCGATCGTGTAGTCGAGCGAGGCAAAGACCCCGTAGTTTTCGTTGCGATTATTGTGGAAGATGTCCTGGTTGTTATCGGCGGCCCGGTCGCCGGTTGCGGCGGCGTAATTATACTCGTGATAGGTCAGTTGCTGGTTGAAGTAATAGACGCCGGCCTGGACGATGAACCCACCGAAGCTGTCGGAGGCGAAGCGGAACTCCTGGCTCAGCTCGGTCGGGCGCGTCAGCCCTCCCGTGTTGGACGGGAACAGGCCGACGTTCAGCGTGCCGATCGTACAGCCGGGAATGAAGGCGTAGCAATTGCCGCCGTCGATATCGCCGGTCGACTCGACCTTTGCATGCTCCAGCCCGAACACCGAGTAGAAGGTGCCGAGCCCGTCCTCGTGGTGGTCGATCCGCAGGTTGACCCCCAACTGCGTCATGCTCTGGCTGGTATAGCCGTCGAGCGCGACCTCGCGCGGGTCGAAGCCGGCGTTGAACTCGTTGCTGCCGGGTTCGAACAGCCCGGCGCGGAAGACGCGCGGCGTTCCGTCGAGATCGCGGACGTGGACGCCGAGCAGCGCGTTCCAGTCGCCGCCCGAATAGCCGAGCTGGAATCGACCGGCGGCGTCGCGATACCCCTCGAGGTTCCGGTTCGCGACGCCGGTCGTCGAAGTGTTGTGGACGTAATCGTCACGCCGCTGGAGCAGCCCGGACGCGCGGAACGCGAAGCCGTTGCCGAGCGGCAGGTTGACCGCGGCATCGGTATTGACCGTGTTGAACGTGCCCCAGCTCGCGTTGAGGTGGCCGGAGACCTCGGTGTCCGTCGGCTTGGCGGAGTCGAGCTTGATCACGCCCGCCGGGGTGTTTCGCCCGAACAGCGTTCCCTGCGGCCCGCGCAGCACCTGGACGGTCTGTAGGTCGAACACCGGGAACGCCTTGAGCATCGGATTCTCGAGCGCGACGTCGTCGAGCACGACCGAGACCGGCTGCTGCGCGTTAGGGTCGAAGTCCGTGTTGCCGAGGCCGCGGATGTAGAAGCGCGGGAAGGTCCGCCCGAACGATGATTCGGCTTGGAGGCTCGGCACGCGCGCCGCGAGGAACCGGATGTCGAGGCCGGACGAGTTGATGACGTCCAGCTTCTCGCCCGAAATGGCCGTGACCGCGACCGGCACGTCCTTGGCCAGCTGCTGACGGCGCAAGGCGGTAACGACGATATCGCCCGGCTGATCGCTCTCTGCGGCAGCCGGCGCGGGCTGCGCGATCTCGGCGTCGCTCGCGCTGATCGTCTGGGAGGCCGCCGGAACCGCGGTCAGCATGGCCAGCGCGCTGCTGGTCAGGACAAGTTTCGTCATCGCGCGCATCGCGGCATCCCCCCGTTCGGATTGGTCTCAGGCCCTCACCCGGCAGCGCGCGCCCTCTCCCCCGAAGCGCTGCGCCGCCTTCCCCATCGGGCCGGACCGGCTCGGTCGCAACCGATTCGTCACAGCCGCGTCACGAAGCCGACACGCAGTGACTTCGCGGTCACAGTCCCGGCGCACCGATCGCGCATTCGGTCGGAAGCTCAGACGCTTGCCGGGCTGGTCCATAAAGAGGGCGGCGGCTCTTACGGATGGACGCTCGCCGGCAGCGCGCTCGGCAGCGGCCGCGGCAGCCGGCCGAGCGGCGCGTCGAGGGTGGCGAGATCAGCGCGTCCGCAAAGGGTTCGCGTCACATCGGGCAGCGCCGCCTCTTCGGCGTCGTCCTGCGGCCTGGGCAGTTGCGCGCGCACTGCGGTCGGAACGGCGACCGTCAGCAGCGCGGCGGCGAGCGAACCGCCCGGCACCGTCCTCGCCCCCTCATCGCACTCTCCCGCGGCCCCATCGCGTTATCATCCGGCGATCGCGGGCTCGTCCAGCGGCTTGCGGCTCGACTCCCGCCGTTCCGCTCGCCAAGGACGGCGGCATGAAGCTCATCATCGGCAACAAGGCCTATTCCTCCTGGTCGCTTCGCGGCTGGCTCGCCTGTCGGCACTCGGGGCTGCCGTTCGAGGAAGTCGTGGTCCCGCTCTACGACGAGGAATGGGAACACCGGCGCGAGGGGGCGGAGTTCGCGCCCTCTTCGGGCAAGGTCCCGATCCTCTGGGACGGCGATGTCGTCGCCTGGGACAGCCTGGCGATTATCGAGTTCCTCGCCGACCGGGTGGGCCGCGACCGCTTCTGGCCGGCGGATGAGGCGGCACGCGCGACGGCGCGGTCGGTGGCCGCGGAAATGCATTCCAGCTTCACCGCGCTCCGCCGCAAGCATTCGATGAACATCCGTCAGGTGTTCGCCGCGACGCCGCCTGACGACGACGTGATCGCGGACCTCACCCGGATCATGCAGCTCTGGGCGGACGCGCGGGCGCGCTGGGGCGGGCGCGGCGATTTCCTGTTCGGCGAGTTCGGGGCCGCCGACATCATGTTCGCGCCGGTCTGCACCCGGATCGTCACCTATTCGCTCCCCGTCCCGCGCTTCGCCCAGGCCTATATCGCCGCCGTCCTCCAGCATCCCTTCCTGCAAGACTGGATCGCCGGCGCGCAGGAGGAGGACTGGGTCATCGAACAGTTCGAGCAGCCGGCGAGCGCCGTGTGACCGATCCGCTCGCGCTCGCGACCGCGCTGATCGCCTGTTCCAGCGTGACGCCGGCGCGGGGGGCGGTGTTCGACGTGCTAGAGGCGGCGCTCATCCCGCTGGGCTTCACGACCCGGCGGTTCGTCGAGGGCGAGCCGCCCGACGGCCCGGTCGAGAACCTGCTCGCGGTGCGCGGCGGCGACGGCCCGCACCTCGCCTTCGCCGGGCATGTCGACGTCGTCCCGCCGGGCGAGGGCTGGACCGCCGACGCCTTCGCCCCGGAAGTGCGCGACGGACTCCTCTACGGCCGCGGTGCGGTCGACATGAAGGGCGCGGTCGCCGCCTTCGTCGCCGCCGCCGCGCGCGAGCCGGACGCCGCGATGAGCCTGATCGTCACGGGTGACGAAGAAGGCCCGGCGACCTTCGGCACCCAGGCGCTGATCGCGCGGATGGCCGATCTCGGGGTCGCGCCCGACCTCTGCCTGGTCGGCGAGCCGACGTCGGATCAGCGCTTCGGCGACACGATCAAGATCGGCCGTCGCGGCTCGACCAACATCTGGATCGACGTCCCGGGCCGACAGGGCCACGTCGCGTACCCCCGGCTCGCCGACAATCCGATCCGCAGGTTGATCGCAGCGCTCGCCGAGATCGACGCGGTCGTGCTCGACGACGGGACCGAGTGGTTCCAGCCGTCCAACATCGAGGTCACCGATCTCACCGTCGGCAATCCGGCGACCAACGTCATCCCGGCGAAGGCGTCGGCGCGGCTGAGCATTCGATTCAACGACCGGCATCGCGGCGCGGACCTGATCGCGCGAGTCGAGGGAATCGTGCATCGCCACGCGCCCGCCGCGACCGTCCGTGGGCGCGTGTACGGAGAGGCGTTCGTGACCGCGCCCGGCGTGCTTTCGACGATCGTCGCGGATGCGATCACCGCCCGCCTCGGTCAGCCGCCCGCGCTGTCCACCACCGGCGGCACCTCCGACGCGCGCTTCCTGTCGAGGCTCTGCCCGACCGTCGAGTTCGGCCTGGTGAATGCGACGATGCACAAGGTCGACGAGGCGGTGGCGGTCGCGGACCTCTACGCGCTCGCCGACATCTACGCCGACGTCATCCGGCGTGTGGCCCTGAGCGGCTGACGCCGGGCGATCCGGTCAAGACCTCGCCTCCCGCGCCCGGCGAAGGATCAGATAAAGCGCGCCGGCGCCGCCGTGACGCGGATGCGCGCCTCGTATCGCCGCGATATGCGCCGCGTGCCGCGATGCCGCGATCCAATCGCCGACGGCCGCGCGGATCGCCCCGCGCGCATGCGGACGCTCGCTCTCGGGACGCGGCGGGCGGCCGGTGACGAGCAGCACGACCCGGTCCCCCCGGGCGATCGCCCGATCGAGCGCCGCGTCGAGCAGGTCGTGCGCCGAGTGGAGCGTGTGACCATGCAGGTCGACCGTCACGTCGGGAGACACCATCCCGCGCGCCAACCGCTTGTCCCAGCCGCCGTCGAGAGTGGCGGACGGCGGCGCGAGCGTCGAAGGCTTCGGCCCGAAAGCAGACGCGGTGCGGCGGCCGCCGACGCCGGCACGCAGCAGATCGGCGAATTCGGTCTGGGGCGGGACGGGCGAGGACCGGATCGCCGGAACGACGCTTGGAGAGGTGACGGCAGCACGCTGGGCTCTGGCGGGTTGGGAGCGAACAGGCTTGCGGACGGCCGCAGGGGCGGTCGCGGGCGTAGGTGCGCGGAGCGGTCGGACGCTCTCCATCACGCGCTTCCACAGCGCGGCCTCGTCAGGGAAGAGGTTGCGCGCCACCGACCCGGCCCCCGCCCGCCTGGAATCGCGCCAGCGTGCCGACCGGCAGCAGGACGAATGCCGTACCCCGCGCGCTCATCCCCCCGGCGATCGCCTCGGCCTCCTCGCCTGCGCCCCAGAAGGTGTCGAAGCGGTTCGGGCCCTTGATCGCGCCGCCGGTGTCCTGCGCGATCCAGACGCCGTTCGCGTCGGCGCGGTCCATCGACAGCAGCACGGGCGCGCCGAGCGGCACGAACTTCACGTCGGCGGCGACCGTCGTCCCGTCCGCGACGGGAATGCCGAGCGCGCCGAGCGGCGGCCCGGACAGCTCGCGGAAAAACACGAAGCTCTTGTTCTCGCGCATGATCGCCCGGCCTTCATCCGGGTGCGCGTGGAGCCAGGCGACGATCCCCTGCATGTTCGCCTGTCCGGGCGCGAGCAGCCCGCGCGCCTTCATCAGCGCGCCGATCCCGGTATAGTCGCGCCCGTTCTGCGTGTCGTAGCCGATGCGGAGCACATCGCCGTCGGGCAGCCGGACGAGCCCCGATCCCTGGACCTGGAGGAAGAACAAGGCGACGGGGTCGGCCGCCCAGGCGAGCACCCGCGCACGCCCGTCGAGCGCCCCGCCCTCGATCGCCGTGCGGTCGTAATACGGGACGAAGCTGGTTCCCTGGACGCGGCCCCTGATCTTTCGACCCTTGAGCGAGTCCGAGAACAGCCCGAGGTCGACATCGACCAGATCGGTGGGACGCGCATAGATCGGCGTGTCATAACCCCTGCGACGCTCGCGCGCGCCGGCGATCTCGGGAACGTAATAGCCGGTCGCGAAGGCGCGGCCGTCGCCGATCTGCACCGCCTCGAAGCTCGTCCGGAAGAAAGCGGGCGCGTCGCGGTCGCCGGTCGCCGCGGCGGCGTCGCACGCCGCGCGCCAATCCGCGCCGCGGGTCAGCCCGGAGGTATCGACGCGGCGGATCAGCGAGGGGCAGGACGCGCGGAACGCGGCGAGCGCGCGGGCGGCATTGGCCGGATCGATCCGCAGCGTCCCGGCCTGCGGCGCCGGGCTCAGCGGCGTCTGCGCCCCGGTCGGCCCGGGCGGGACGGCCGCCACCGGCACGGGAGCGATCGGCGTCGCCGGGGTCGGCTGGCGAACCGGCAAGCGTGGTCCGGGGCGATACGGCTGGGCTACCTCGCCGATCCGGGTCGGCGACGACGGGGCGACGCCGCCCACGCAGGCGGACAGCGCCAGCGCGCCCGCCAGCGCCGCGGCCCGCATCGCCCGCATCACGCCTCGTCGGTGTCCGCGAGCTTCCAATTGGGATCGCCGCTGCGGAGCGTGCGTGCGAACGTCCACACGTCGTTCGTCACCACCGCATCGTCGGTGGAGCCGGCGATCGCCTGGCCGTCGGCATCGCGGGTCACCGCCGCGATGTCCGCGTCGAAGCGGACCATGATCCGCGCCTCACGACCGGACAACGTGGCATCCACCACTTTCGCGCGCTCGATCGAGACCAGTCGATTGTCCAGCGTGTGTCCCGCCTCCTCGCGCGCCCGAATCGCATCGTCGAAGGAGGCGAAGACCTCGCCGGTCACCAACTCACGCAGCGCCTCGCGGTCGCCGCGCCAGAACGCCTCGAGCACCATCCGGTAGGCGGCCTGTGCGCCTTCCAGGAACTGCGACACGTCGAAACCCGGCTCGGCGGCGATGATACCGCGCATCCCACCTTCAGCCCCGGTGTCGATCACCCGCGGCGCCGCCTCGCGGACCTCGGGCGTGGCGTCGACCGTGCGCGACGGCGGCTTGACGCCAAGCCGCTCCTCCGCCGGGCGCGGCAGCGGCTGTTCGTGCCCCGTGCGCTTGCCGAGGACCGTGTAGAGCCTCAGCGCCAGGAACGCGGCCACCATCATGAGCAGGATTGCGTAGAACACCGTTCCTCCGATCGGGGCGAACGCATTATATAGGCCAAGGTTGCCCCATTTCCAACCGCCCGCCCGCGTTGAACTCGCGCGCCGCCGCTGCTACGCGCCCCGCGACCAGCTGGCGGGCGACCCGCCGCCTCTCTCGCAGGACACTCTTCGATGACCGATTTCGGCGGACCCCAGAACGATCCGGTGGGGAATGGTGCAGACACCCTCCCCGCGGTCGGCATGATCTCGCAATATGTGAAGGATCTGTCGTTCGAGAATCCGAACGCGCCGGCAATCTACCAGAACGAGCAGCCGCCCGAGATCGCGGTCCAGTTCGACATCGCGGCCAACCAGGTCGGGGACGAGATCCACGAGGTCACGTTGAAGGTCGAGGTGCGCGCCGAGGCCAATGGCCAGGTCGCGTTCATCGTCGAACTGTCGTTCGCCGGTCTATTCGGGCTGCGCAACGTCCCCGCCGATGCGCTGCAGCCCTTTCTGCTGGGCGAGGCCCCCCGCCTCCTGTTCCCGTTCGCGCGCCGCGTCGTCGCCGACGCGATCCGCGACGGCGGCTTCCCGCCGCTGATGCTCGATCCGATCGACTTCAACCTGCTCTATCACCAGCAGGCGGCGCAGCAAGCGGGTGGCGCGCTGCCGGGCCAGTTCGGGCACGCTTGAGGCCCGTCGGCGGGCCGATCGGATGAATCTCACCCGCGCCCTCGGCTCGGTCGGAGGGCTGACGCTCGCCAGCCGGGTGCTGGGCCTGGTCCGCGATTCGCTGTTCGCGCGCTTCGTCGGCGCGGGCTTCGCGTCCGACGCTTTCCTGATCGCCTTCCGCCTGCCCAATCTGTTCCGCGCGTTGTTCGCGGAAGGGGCGTTCTCGGCGGCGTTCATCCCGATGTTCAACCGCAAGGTCGCCGATCCGGACGGTAAGGGTCTGCCCGACGGCGTGTCGTTCGCGACCGACGCGCTCTCGGTGCTGCTCCCGGTCCTGGTCGTGATGACCGCCTTGGTCGAGCTGGCGGCCTGGCCCGTGACCTGGCTCCTCACCTTCGGCTACAATGGCGCGAGCCCCGATCGGTTCGCCGATATCGTCGAGCTCTGCCGGCTGACCTTCCCCTATCTGCTCCTCATCAGCCTCGTCTCGCTGCTCGGTGGCATCCTCAACTCGCTCGGACGCTTCTGGGTTGCCGCCGCCGCGCCGATCCTCCTGAACCTGACGCTGATCGCGGCGCTGCTGTTCCTCCACACCGCCCAGCCGCTCGCGACTGCGCGGACGCAGGCGATCGCGGTGACCGTCTCGGGCGCGCTCCAGCTGCTGTGGCTGTGGTGGGCGTGCCGCCGCGCCGGCGTGTCGCTGCCGCTGCGCCGGCCGCGGCTGTCACCGGACGTGAAGCGGCTGATGTCGCTCATCTGGCCCGCCGCCGCGGGCGCGGGCGCGGTGCAGATCAATCTCGTCGTCTCGACCGCGCTCGCCGCCTCGCTGCTCGCGCACGGCTCGGTCACCTACATCTACATGGCGGACCGGGTGAACCAGCTCCCCCTCGGCCTCGTCGGCATCGGGCTCGGCACGGTCCTCCTCCCCACCATCTCGCGCCAGCTCGGCCGTGGCGAGGAGGCGGCGGCGATGGGGACGCAAAACAGGGGCATGGAGCTGGCACTGTTCCTCACCCTGCCCGCGACCGTCGCGCTGATCGTCGCCGGGCTGCCGATCGTCTCGGCGCTGTTCCAGCACGGCCATTACACCCCCGCGGACGGCGTCGCGACGGCGCAGGCGCTCGCCGCCTTCTCAGTCGGGCTGCCGAGCTACATCCTCGTGAAGGTCCTGACCCCCGGCTATTATGCGCGCTCGGACACCCGCACGCCCGTGCGCTACGCCACGATCTCGATGGCGGTGAACCTCGTCCTCAACCTCGCGCTGATCGTGCCCTTGCAGCACATGGGCCCTCCGCTCGCGACCGCGATCGCCTCGACCGTCAACGTGGCGCTCCTCTATCGGACGCTGGTCAAGCGCGGGCAGTTCGTCCCCGACGCGCAGCTCCGCCGCCGCGCGCCGCGCTTGGTGATCGCGTCGCTGCTCATGGGCGTCGCGCTGTATTTCGCGAGCGACCTGTTCCGTCCATATGTGACCGGGCCGAGCCTCACCCGCTGGGTCGCGCTTGCCATGCTGGTCGCAGGCGGCGGGCTCGTCTATGCGGCGGCGGTGTTCGCGACCGGGGCGCTGCGCCCGCGCGACCTCCGCCAGCTCCTCCGTTCCCGCTAAGGAAATCCATGCGCGTCGTCTCCGGCATTAAGCCCACCGGCAATCTCCACCTCGGCAATTATCTCGGCGCGGTGAAGCAGTGGGTGGCGATGCAGGACGCGGTGCAGGCGCAGGGCGGCGAGACGATGTACTTCATCGCCGACCTCCACGGCCTGACCGAGTTCATCGCCCCCGTCGAGCTCCGCACTAACACGATCGAGATGACCGCGACCCTGGTCGCCGCCGGGATCGACCCCGCGCGTTCGATCCTCTGGAACCAGACCCGCGTCCCCGCGCACAGCGAGCTCGCCTGGCTGCTCAACAACGTCGCCCGCGTCGGCTGGCTCAACCGCATGACTCAGTTCAAGGACAAGGCGGGGAAGAACCGCGAGGGCGCGTCGGTCGGCCTCTACGACTATCCCGTGCTGATGGCCGCCGACGTTCTGCTCTACAACGCCACCCATGTCCCGGTCGGCGAGGACCAGAAGCAGCATCTGGAGCTGGCCCGCGATATCGCTGCCAAGTTCAACCTGGACTATGCGGTCGAGCTGTTCACCCAGCCCGAACCGCTCGTCAGCCAAGCCGCGCCGCGGATCATGTCCTTGCGCGATGCGGCGGCGAAGATGTCCAAGTCGAACCCGTCGGAACAATCGGTCGTCAAGCTGATCGATTCGGACGAGACGATCGCCGACAAGTTCAGGAAGGCCAAGACCGACCCCGAGGTCCTCCCGGCGACGCTCGACGAGCTAGCGGGCCGGGCCGAGGCGCGGAACCTCGTGACCATCTTCGCGGCGCTCGCCGATCGCGAGGCGCAGGATGTGCTGACCGACTATGCCGGCAAGGGCTTCGGCCAGTTCAAGCCCGCGCTCGCCGATCTCGCCGTCGCCAAACTCGCGCCGATCCGCGACGAAATGGTGCGGCTGCTGGCGGATCCCACCGCGATTGAGGCGATCCTGGCGGACGGCGCGGACAAGGCGCGGACGCTGGCGGCGCCGCTGCTGGCGAAGGCGCAGTCGGCGATGGGGCTGGCCGCCTGACTTTCGCTGCGGCGAGGAACAAGGCCGGGGTTGCCAGCGAAAAGCCGACCTTTGTCTATGCGGCACTGCAATCGACGTCGTCTCTACGATACGCTCATTCTCGACGGTGCGGTGGCTCTCGTCGCCAGAGGTAAGGTCCTAACTACGGAGGCCCATAGCAACGCCCCAGCGTGTGCGTGTTGATGATGGCATCGTACCGTGCCCTATCCCCCCAATTCTCCCATCAGCACCCGCACTGCCGCATCCACCTCGCGGTCGGTGTCGCGCAGCTCCTCGATCCGTCGCACCGCGTGGATCACCGTCGAATGGTCGCGGCCGCCGAACTTGCGGCCGATCTCGGGCAGCGAGCGCGTCGTCAGCCGCTTGGCAAGGTACATCGCGATCTGCCGCGGCCGCGCGATCGCGCGCGCGCGGCGGGCGGAGATCAGGTCGAGCGGCTTCATGTCGAAATGCTCGCAGACGCGCTTCTGGATCTCGTCGATCGTGACCCGCCGCACCGCCCCGCGGAGCGTGTCGCCCAGCGTTGCCACCGCGAAATCGAGGTCGACGCCCACGCCGGTCAGCTGCGCATAGGCGATCACCCGGTTGAGCGCACCTTCCAGCTCACGCACGCTCGCCGTGATGCGGGTGGCGAGTAGCGTCAGCACGTCCTCGGGCACCTCCGCGCCAAGGTCGGCGACCTTCCGGTCGAGGATCGCGCGGCGCAGCGCCGGCTCCGGCGCCCGGATGTCCGCGATCAGTCCGGAGGTCATCCGTCCGGTGATCCGCGGATCGATGCCGTCGAGCGCTTGCGGGCAGCGGTCCGCGGCGATCACCAGCCGCTTGCCCGCAGCCATCACCTCGTTGACGGTGTGGAAGAACTCCTCCTGGGTCGCGTCCTTGCCGGCGATGAACTGGAGGTCGTCGATCAGCAGCAGGTCGCACCCGCGCAGGCGCGCCTTGAACGCGAAGGTGTCGCGCGCGCGCATCGCCTGGACGAAGTCGAACATGAAGCGCTCGGCCGACATCACCAGCACGCGGGCCTCGGGCGAATGCGCCAGAAAGGCGTGGGCGATCGCGTGGCACAGGTGGGTCTTGCCGTTCCCTGTCCCGCCGTGGAGGTAGAGCGGGCTGAACCGCACCGGCCCGCCGTCGGCCAGCGCGCGCGCGGCGTTGAACGCGACCCGGTTGGAGGCGTCGACCACGAAGCGATTGAAGGTGAAGCGGGGGTCGAGCGCGGGGCGTTCGGCGGGGGCGGTCTGCTCGGCGGGCGCCGCCGCGCGTGGGGCCGCCGCGATCACCGCGACGTCATTGGCCGCGCGGGTCTCGATCGAGACGCTGCGGACGCCCGGCAGCACCTGACGGAACTCGAGGAGCAGCCGGTCGGCGTAATGATTGCGGACCCAGTTGGTCATGAACGCCGACGGCAGCGTCAGCCGGACGGCGGTGTCGTCCCCGCCTTCGGCCAGCTCCATCGGCTTCAGCCATTGGTCGAACAGACGGACGCCGGCCGATTCGCGCAAATTCCTACGCACCCGCCCCCATGCGCTGACGACCACGCTCGCTTCGTTCCGGTCCGCCTGCGACTGCACCACGCAACACCTCTCCCGTCGTCGAAGCGCCCCCGCCCCGACGTCCTGATTTCCGACTCACAGTCCCCCCGTGGCGGCGCGATGGCCGCAGCGGACCCGACGATGTTCAAGTGGGCGCACCGGCGATCACCGACGCGACACGCAGGGTGTACGAACACCGGCGGGAGTCGATCAAGGCCCGGATCGTGACGTTTCTGTGAATCTTCCCGCTTGACTCGGATTCATGCGCAGAAATCCGTCGAAAATCTTACAAAGCATTGTTTTTATGAGAGGAACACAGCTCAGAGCCGGTTCGGGCCCAGACGAATCGTGGATGGACCTAGACTTGCCTGGCGGCTCCGGGTCGAGCGTACGCGGGCATGAAAAAAGCCCGCCGGACTCGGTCCGGCGGGCCACGATCGGTGACGGCCGTTCGGGGTCAGGCGAGCGCCGACACCCGCTTGGTCAGGCGCGAATATTTCCGGCTCGCGGTGTTCTTGTGGAGCACGCCGCGCGCGACGCCGCGCTGCAATTCGGGCTGCACCGCCGCCAGCGCCTCGGTCGCCGTGGCCTTGTCACCCGAGTCCAACGCCGACTCGACCTTCTTGATGAAGGTGCGGATGCGGCCGAGACGGTTGCCGTTGATCTCGGCCCGACGCTCGTTCCGACGGATCCGCTTCTTGGCCTGCGGCGTGTTCGCCATGATATTCCCTTGATCTCGCGACGATGAAAAAAGGGCGCGCAGGCGCCCTTGTGAAGCGAGGTCCCTAGCGAAAGAGCCGCGTCGCGTCAACTCCGCTGGCAGGTCGGGCACCAGAAGGTCGAGCGCCCGCCGTCGGCCCGCCGCCGGACCATGCCCCCGCAGCCGCACGGCTCACCCTCGCGGCCGTAGACCTTGAACTGCTTGGAGAAATAGCCGAGTTCCCCCGACGGATGCGCGAAATCGCGCAGAGTCGATCCGCCCGCCGCGATCGCCTCCTCCAGCACGCGCCGGATCGCCGCGACCAGCCGGGTGAGGCGGGCGCGCGAGATCTGCCCCCCTTGCCGCCCCGGCGCGATCCGCGCCTCGTACAGCGCCTCGCACACGTAGATGTTGCCGAGTCCCGCGACGATCCGCTGATCGAGCAGCAGCGCCTTGATCGGCGCGGTGCGCCCGTCGAGCGCCTTCGCCAGGCTGGCGGCGGTCAGCGCGTCGCTCAGCGGCTCGGGGCCGAGCGCCGCGAACGGCGGATAGGCGGTGAGCGACGCCGTCGGCCACAGATCCACCGAGCCGAACCGCCGCGCGTCGTTGAGCGCGAGCCTGTGCCCCGCTCCGGTCTCGATCACGAGATGGTCGTGCTTGCCGATCTCCTCGGGATCGACGCGCCACCGCCCGCTCATCCCCAGATGGAAGATCATCGTGTCGCCGCGATCGGTCTCGATCAGACCGTATTTTGCCCGGCGACCGAGCGCGACCACCGCCGCCCCGGTCAGCCGCTGGCGCAGATCGGGCGGGAAGGCGCGGCGCAGGTCGCCCCGGCGCGTGTCGACGCGCGCGATCCGCTGCCCCGCCAGAACGGGGCGCAGGCCCCGCACGGTGGTTTCGACTTCGGGAAGCTCGGGCACGCGCCCCAGCTAGGTTGCGTTTGCCCGCCCCACAACCGCCCGCTAGAGCGCGCGCCATGAGCAATGCTGCGAGCGATACCGTTTCCTTCGGCTATCAGGACGTCGACCCTGCCGAGAAGACCGCGCGGGTCGGCGGCGTGTTCAAGAGCGTCGCTCCCAAATACGATCTGATGAACGACGCCATGTCGGCGGGGATGCACCGGCTGTGGAAGGATCGCTTCGTGCGCCGGGTCCAGCCGCGCGCCGGCGAGCAGGTCCTCGACATGGCCGGCGGCACCGGCGACGTCGCCTTCCGCCTCGCGGCGGCGGGCGCGAGCGTGACCGTTGCCGACATCAACCCGGCGATGCTCGAGGTCGGGATGGGCCGCGCGCAGAAGCGCGGAATTACCGGGCTCGTCTGGTCGGAGGCGAACGCCGAAACCCTCACCTTCCCCCACCGCTTCTTCGACGCCTATACGATCGCCTTCGGCATCCGGAACGTCACCGACATCCCGGCGGCGCTGCGCGAGGCGCACCGGGTGCTCAAGCGCGGCGGGCGCTTCTTCTGCCTGGAGTTCTCGACGACGCTCTGGCCCGGCTTCGCCGAGGTGTACGACGCTTATTCGCACAAGGTCGTGCCCCGGATCGGGCAGGCGCTGGCGGGTGACGCCGACAGCTATCGCTATCTCATCGAGTCGATCCGGCGTTTTCCCGACATGCCCACGTTCGAGGGGATGATCGGAGAGGCAGGATTCGTGCGCACGGCCGTCGAGCCGATCATGGGCGGGCTGGTCGCGATCCATTCGGGCTGGAAGATCTGACGCATTGACCCGCCCCGCCGTCCACCTCTGGCGGCTCCTGAAATGGGGTCGCATCCTCGCGCGTCACGGGGCGCTTCGCGGGATCGAGCGCGATCCGAACACCCCGCCGCCGGTCCGCCGCCTGGCGCGGATCGCGCGCTTCGGCGCGCGCGTGCCGAAGACACCGCGCTACGCCGATGCGCTCCAGGCGATCGGCCCGGCGGCGATCAAGCTCGGCCAGACGCTCGCGACCCGGCCCGACATCATCGGCGACGACGCCGCGCACGACCTCGTCCGCCTCCAGGACGCGCTCCCGCCGGTGCCGTTCGCCGCGATCTGCGAGCAGATGACCGCCAGCCTCGGGCGGCCCCCGTCAGAGGTCTTCGCCAGCATCGAGGAGGCGCCGATCGGCGCCGCCTCGATCGCGCAGGTCCACCGCGCGGTCACCACCGAGGGCCGCACGGTCGCGGTCAAGGTGCTGCGTCCCGGCGTGATCGAGGAGTTCGCGCGCGCGATCGACACCTACGAATGGGCGGCCGCCCAGCTGGAGGCGATGGGCGGCGAGCTCGCGCGGCTCCGCCCCCGGCTCGTCATCGCCACCTTCCGCCGCTGGACCGCGCGCGAGCTCGACCTGCGGCGCGAGGCGGCATCGGCGTCCGAGCTCAAGGAGGCGATGGAGGCGGAGCCCGGCTTCCACGTCCCCGCGATCGACTGGCAGCGGACCTCGGGCCGCGTGCTCACGCTCGAATGGATCGACGGGATCAAGCTCGGCGATCGCGAGGCGTTGCGCGCCGCCGGCTACGACCTGCCGACGCTCGGCCGCACCTTGGTCCACGCCTTTCTCCGGCAGACGATCGTCGACGGTTTCTTCCACGCCGACCTCCACCAGGGCAATCTGTTCGCGATTCCGGGCGCCAACGGGCAGGGGCGCATCGCCGCGATCGACTTCGGGATCATGGGCCGGATCGATGCGCGCGCCAAACGCTGGCTCGCCGAGATCCTCTACGGCCTGATCACCGGCAACTACCGCCGCGTCGCCGAGATCCACTTCGAGGCGGGCTACGTCCCCGCGCACCACAATGTCGCCGAGTTCGCGACCGCGCTGCGGGCGGTGGGCGAGCCGACGCGGGGCCTGCCCGTCAAGGACATGTCGATCGGGCTGATGCTCGATTCGCTGTTCTCGATCACGCGCGATTTCGAGATGCAGACCCAGCCGCACCTGCTGCTGCTCCAGAAATCGATGGTGATGGTCGAGGGCGTGGCGACCTCGCTCGATCCGGACATCAACCTCTGGGACACCGCGCGCCCGGTGGTCGAGGACTGGATCAGGACCGAGCTGGGGCCGGAGGCGGCGATCGCCGACCGGCTGGTCAAGGACCTGCGTACGCTCGTCGGCCTGCCCGATCTCGTTCGGCGGATCGAGGAGCGCTTTCCCGCCCCCGGCGGTGCGCCTCCCACCCCGCCGCTCAAGGAGATCGAGCTGGTCCGGATCGGCGGCGGCTGGCGCTATGCGGTCATCTCCGCGATCTCGGCGGCAGCAGGCGTGGCGGTCACCTGGGGGCTGCTCCACTGAGCGCGCGGACGACGCTGTGGCTCGCCGAGCCGTCGCGCTTCGCAGGCTGGCGCACGGGCCCGGCGCGGGCGGTGCTCGCGCTCGCGCTGCTGCTGATGGCCGCCTGCTTCCTCAATCCGGAGTTCTGGCCCGCCACGCCCGACACTCCGCGGTCCTATCAGGTCGCGCCCGAGGATTCGGACCTCGCGCTGTACGATGCGATCGTCGAGCAGGTGCGCCACGGCGGCAATTATTATCAAGTCACCGCACAGGAACTGCGTGCGCGCGAAGGCTATCCGCTGCGCCCGTTCGTCACGTTCCGGATGCCCACGCTCGCCAGGCTCCAGGCAGCGCTTCCACCGGTCCTCGGCAGAGTGCTGCTTGATCTGCTCGTCGCGGCGGTCGCGCTCGTCTGGATCGTCCGGATCATGGCGGCCTTTCCGGACGGTCCGGCGCGGATCGTCGCCGCGCTGCTGCTCGGGGCGGCGCTATTCACCCCCGTCCAGCCGCTTCTCTATCCCTCGCACGAGGTCTGGTCGGGGCTGCTGATCGCGCTCTCGCTCGGCGTCTGGCGACCGGGCCGGTGGGTCGAGGCGGTTGCGCTCGGCACCGCGGCGGTGCTGATCCGCGAACTCGCGGCGCTGTACCTGGTCGTGATGATGGCGTTCGCTTGGTGCGCGGGCTCGCGGCGGGAGGCGCTGGGCTGGGCCGCCGGCCTCGCGCTGTTCGCCGCCGCGCTGGCGGCTCACGCCTGGGCGGTCGGGCAGGTGACCAACCCCGCCGACGTCGCCTCCGACGGGTGGCGCGGGATGAACGGCGTCTGGTTCTTCGTCCAGACGGTCCGCCACACCAGCGTGCTGGAGGCGTTCCCGTACATCGTCTCGATCCCCGTCGTCGTGCTCGCGACGCTCGGCTGGGGGTCGTGGCGCGACCCGGCGGGAGCCCGGATGCTGGCGACGATCGCATCCTTTGCGGTGCTGATCGGTGTCGCCGCCCGGCTCAACAACTTCTACTGGGGTCTGATGATCGGCCCGGTGATCCTGCTTGGACTGACCTTCGCGCCCGACGGCATACGGGACCTGGTGCGCGCCGCGCGCGGCGGCCGCCGGATCACGGTCACGCGAGTGACCCGCGAAAGGCGCGCCGGGTGAGCCGCATCCTGCTGATCGTCGGCGGCGGGATCGCCGCGTACAAGGCGAGCGAGCTGATCCGCCTGCTGAAGAAGCGCGGCCACGCGGTCCGCTGCGTGGCGACCGAGGCCGCGACCCGTTTCGTCACCCCGATGACCCTCGCCGCGCTCAGCGAGGACAAGGTCTACACCACCCTCTGGGACCTCAAGGACGAGGCCGAGATGGGCCACATCCAGCTGAGCCGGGAGGCCGATCTCGTCGTCGTCGCACCCGCCACTGCCGATCTGCTCGCGAAGATGGCCGCCGGGCTCGCCGACGATCTCGCAACCACCGTGCTGCTCGCGACCGACAAGCCGGTGCTCGCCGCGCCGGCGATGAACGTCCGCATGTGGCTCCACGCAGCGACCCGGCGCAACGTCGCGCGGCTCCGCGACGACGGCGTGACGGTGATGACGCCCGGCGAAGGGCCGATGGCCTGCGGCGAATACGGTCCCGGCCGCCTGCCGGAGCCGGAGGCGATCGCGGCGGCGATCGAACAGGCACTCTCGACACCGTTCGTCCCGACCGAAGTCGAGGGGCTCCGGCTGGATCGTGCCTCGACTTCGCCGCGCACGAACGGCAGGCTCGCGGGCCGTCGCATCCTCGTCACCGCCGGTCCGACGCACGAGCCGATCGACCCGGTCCGCTACATCGCCAACCGTTCCTCCGGAAAGCAGGGCTTCGCGATCGCGGCGGCGCTCGCCGAACTCGGCGCGGAGGTGACGCTCGTCGCCGGTCCGGTCACCCTCCCCGACCCACCCGGCGTCCGCCGCATCGACGTCGAGACCGCGCAGCAGATGGCCGATGCGGTGGGCGGAGCTCTTCCCGTCGACGCCGCGGTGATGGTCGCCGCGGTAGCCGACTGGCGCGTCGAGACGGCGGGCGACCAGAAGATCAAGAAGGGCGAGGCCACCCCGGCGCTGCGCCTCGTCGAGAACCCCGACATCCTCGCCGACCTAGCGAAATCGCCCGACCGTCCCGGCCTCCTCATCGGCTTCGCCGCCGAGACCGAGCGCGTCGTCGAGCACGCGACTGCCAAGCGCCAGCGCAAGGGCGCCGACTGGATCGTCGCCAACGACGTCTCGGGCGATGTGATGGGCGGGGAGGCGAACACCGTCCACCTCGTCACCGCGGACGGCGTCGAGACCTGGGAGACACTCCCCAAGCCCGCGGTCGCGCGGCGGCTGGCCGAGAGGATCGCCGATGCCCTCTGATCCCGTCCGCATTCCGGTGAAGCGCCTCGCCAACGGTGAGGGCCTGCCCCTCCCCACCTACGCCACCGCCGGTGCGGCGGGGCTGGACGTCGTCGCCGCCGAGGCGTTGACGCTCGCGCCCGGGGCGCGCGCGGCGGTCGCGACCGGCTTCGCGCTCGCCATTCCGCCGGGTTACGAGGTCCAGGTCCGCCCACGCTCGGGACTCGCGCTTAAGCACGGCGTCACCTGCCTCAACACGCCGGGCACGATCGACAGCGATTATCGCGGCGAGGTCAAGGTCATCCTCGCCAATCTCGGCGCCGACGATTTTGCGATCCGCCGTGGCGACCGGATCGCCCAGTTGGTCCCGGCTGCCGTCCTTCACGCGACGCTGGACGAGGTCGCGACGCTCGACGATACTGAGCGGGGTTCGGGAGGCTTCGGATCGACAGGGACATGAAGGTCGCGCTCGCCCTGCTGCTGGTGATGACGTCGGTCGGGACGGCGGCGCAGATCGTGCCGGCCCAGCCGGCGCGCCCGGTCGGCGCGCTGCCGCCGCAGGATTGGTCGGCGCTGCCGCAGCTGCGCTACCAGCACCCGCTCCCCGCGATGGGGCCGCTCTCCGCGTTCGTCCGTGCCGAGATCGAGAGCGGGCGCTGCGCCGCGGTGTCGCGCTCCGCGACCAGCGCGGTGGTGCGGGTCGACATGGCGGTGCTCGTCACCGCGGACAGCCGGATTCGCCGCATCGTCCCGCGCGCGATCGACTGCGTGACGGTCGAACAATATGCCGCGGGCCTCGTCTCCAAGCTGTCGCGCGACAATGTCGACAACCTGGGCGTCGAGAAGGACACCTGGTTCCGAACCACCCTCATCTTCGCGTGGCCGGTCTGACCCTCTCCGACGACGAGCTCGCCCGCTACGCCCGCCAGATCGTCCTGAAGGAGTTCGGCGGCGGCGGGCAGATGCGGCTGAAGGCCGCGCACGTCGCGGTGATCGGCGCGGGCGGGATCGGCTCGCCCGCGGTCCAGTATCTCGCCGCCGCCGGGATCGGCAAGTTGACCCTGGTCGACGACGACCGGGTCGACGCCACCAACCTCCAGCGCCAGACGATCTACGCCACGAATGACGTGGGCCGGCGCAAGGTCGCCGCCGCCGCCGACCGCGCCCGCGCGATCAACCCGCACGTCGAGGTGGTCGAGCGCGCCGCCCGGATCGACGCGGGCGATGCGGCGACGCTGGTCGGGGGCGCGGATGTGGTGCTCGACGGCTGTGACAATTTCGCGACCCGCTTCGCCGTCGCCGATGCGGCCCTCTCGCTGCGGATCCCGCTGGTCTCGGCGGCAGTCGGCCAGTTCGAGGGACAGCTCGGCGTCTATCGCGGGTGGGAGGTGGAGAGACCGTGCTACCGCTGCTTCGTCGGCGACGCGCCCGAGCAGGCCGAGACCAGCTGCGCCGAGGACGGCATCCTGGGGCCGGTCGCAGGCGTCCTAGGAACGCTCGCTGCCTTGGAGGCGCTCCGCGCGATCGCGCCGTTCGGGGCCGATCCGGCCGGCACGCTGCTGCTCGTCGACCTGCTCGGCTCGCGCTTCCGGACCATCCGCTTGCCCAAGGACCCGGGCTGCGCCACCTGCGCGCAGCTCAGCCCTGCCGCCGGTTCTTGAGGGCGGGCGGCCCCAGCCGATCGAGGTTGACGGCCTCCGAGAACTCGAGCCCCGCCCGCCCGTCGCGCGCCCAGCGTAGCCGCGCCGGGACGAAATAGCCGTCCTCGAGTTCGAGGGTCAGCTCCAGCCCCGCCGCCTGACCGTCGACGTCGATCCCGTCGATCATCGCGCCGCTCGCCGAGATGTTGCGGATCCGGACCTCGCCGCTCTCGTCGCCGATCGAAACGCGCGCGGCGCGCAGCACCCGCTGCCGCGGCGCGCGGCTGGTCTTGAACCCCGTCGGATCGAGCGTCGGGCCCTGACGCAATTGTTCGTGCACCGCCTCGGCACGGATGCCGCGACCATAGACGAAGCCCTGAATGTGGCTGCATCCGATCGAGCGGACGAGGTCGATCTCGTCCTGGATCTCGACGCCCTCCGCGGTCGTCTCCATCCCCATCGTGCGCGCCAGCGTGACGATCGCGGCGATGATCGCGGCGTTGCGGTTGCCCGGCGTCGCCGACCCGCGAACGAACGACTGGTCGATCTTGATCTTGTCGAAGGGCGCGGTGCGCAGATAGCCCAGGCTCGAATAGCCGGTGCCGAAGTCGTCGAGGGCGAGCCGGACCCCGAGCGCCTTCAGCGCCCGGAACTGCGAATCGGATTGGACCGTCTCGTCGAGGAACACGCCCTCGGTGATCTCCAGCTCGAGCCGTCCGGGGGCCAGCCCCGCCCTCGCGAGCGCACTCGTCACCAGCGCCGGGAAGGCGGGACTCGCGAATTGGATGGGCGAGACGTTGACCGCGACGCGGACCGACCCCGGCCACCCCGACGCCTCAAGGCAGGCGGTCCTGAGCGCCCACTCGCCGATCGCGGTGATCAGTCCGCACTCCTCGGCGACGGGGATGAATTCGGCGGGACTGATCGGACCGCGTTCCGGATGCTCCCAGCGCAGCAGCGCCTCATAGCCGCTGATCCGTGCGTCCTCGCTCGAGACCACCGGCTGATAGACCAGGTGGAAGCCGCCACTCGCCACCGCTTCGCGCAGATCGTCCTCCAGCCGCTTGCGGTCCTTCGCACCCGCCAGCAGCCGGTCGTGGAAGAAGCGGTGGACGCCCCGGCCGTCGCCCTTCGCCGCATAGAGCGCTAGGTCGGCGTTGCGGACCAGATCTTCCGCGTTGCCGCCGTCTCCCGGCGCGACCGCGATCCCGATCGAAACGCCGATGGTGATGGCCGAACCCGCGATGAAATAGGGCTGGCTGACGTCGGTGATGATCTTGGTCGCGATCTCGCTCAACCGGTCGTGCCGCCCCTCGCCCGTCACCAGCACCTGGAACTCGTCGCCGCCCAGCCGCCCGACCAGTCCGACGTCGCCGACGGCGCGCTCCAGCCGCTGCGCGACCTGCTTGAGCAGCGAGTCGCCGACCTGGTGGCCGAGCGTATCGTTGACCGCCTTGAAGCGGTCGAGGTCGAGGAGCAGCAGCGCGGTCGACCGGTACGATCGCGCCGTTTGCTGGAGCGCCTGGTCGAGCGTGAGGCGCATCCGCTGGCGGTTGGCGAGGCCCGTGAGCGCGTCGAACATCGCGAGCCGCGTGATCTCCGCCTCGGATCGGCGTTTCTCGGTCAGATCGCTGCCATGCCCGACGAAACCTTGGAAGTTGCCGTGCTCGTCGTGGCGCGGCCGGCCCGAGATCGACCACCATCGCTCCTCGCCGTTGACCGGCGAATGCACCGAATAGTCGCTGAACGACGTACGCGAGGAGAAGTGGAAGGCGAGCGAGCGTTCGGACTCGCCCGGATCGGATTCGAACAGCTCGGTCAGCCGCCGGCCGATCGACGCTTCGTCCAGGCCGATCACCTTCGCGACCTTGTCCGACAGATAGGTGATCAGCCCCAGCCGGTCGGTGACCCAGAACCAACCGCTCGAATTGCCCTCATATTCCTCGACGATCGCCCGCGCCTGCTCGCCGCGCTGCCGCTCCTCGTCGGTCGGCGCGACCGAACGCTTGGCAAGCAGACGTACTCCCGAGAGCATCGACGATCCCTAACTCACCCGCCGATTTCGTTTAGGCACGGCGTCTTGCCGCTTCGCTCGCGACCGTGGTTAACGGATGCCTCTTCACGGATTGCGCGTCTCATACGCCCGCACCCCTGGCCCCAGCCGGTTACCCGCCGCGGCGAGCTGCTGGCCGCTGACGTTGGCAAGGAACGCCGGACTTTTCGTCTGCCCGGGCGCCAGCGTCGCGGTGTTGTTCTCGACGCGGAGCCCGGCCGAGGGGAAGCTGCGCGATTCGGCGGCGATGACGATGAACCCCGTCCAATTCTCCTTCGCCTTACCCTGGACGAAGGTGTTGCGCGCGATCAGCCCGGTGCCGCCATTGGGCATATCGATCATGTAGTTGGTCTTCGTGCCCTGCGTGTCGTCGAAGCTGTTGTCAGTGATCATCACGTGCGGCAGCCGCAGCTTGACGTAATGCCCGCCCCGCCCGCGCTCGAAGCGCGAGTTGGTGATCGTCACGTCCCCGCCCGAGCCGCCGAGATAGACCGAGTGGGCGCAGTCGGGCGTCTCGTCGCACTGACCCAGACCGGAGAAGGTCGAGCGGTCGATCAGGATCTTGTGCGGCAAATCGCTCGAGCCAAGGATGCCCTCCTGGCTGTCGAGGAACATCGCGTTGCGGACGGTGAGGTCGCCGATCTCGATCCGGATGCCCGCGCCATTGCCGTCGCCGACGCGCATGTTGCGGAAGACGATGCCATCCACGGTCGCCTTGCCCGCGCGGATCACCAGCGCCGCCTTGCCCTCGCAGGTGACGCCGTCGAAGATCACGGTGCCCGGCTTCGCCGCCTTAAAGACGACGCTCGCCGCCTGCTGGATCGCGCATTCGCGGTAGGTGCCGGGCGCGATCGTGATCGTCGCGTCGCGACCCCGGACGGCGTTGAGCGCGTCCTGGAGATGCTGGAATCCCTCCCCCGTCTCGGCGACGGTGAACGGCGCGCCGCCTTGCGCCATGGCGGGCGCGGTGAGGAGCGCGGCGAGGACGGGCAGGAAGTGACGCATGGAGACGAGTCCTTTCCCCTCGCCGCTGCACCCGCGCCGCTCAACAGACCACCGACGAAGACGGTTAACGCCGCCTGCGTGCGCGCACAGAGGTTAACGCACGTGCGAACCGTCCCGCCGCGGCACGCCCGCGTTTCGTCTTGCAACCCGTTCGCACCCGCCGCATGAGAATACCCGAGTCTCGAAAACCGGGCGGAGAGGGAAGACATGCAGAGCTACCTGAAGCACTATATCGACGGCCAGTGGGTCGAGAGCGAGGGCGGGACGATCTATCAGGTCATCGATCCGTCGACTGAGCAGCCCTGCACCGAGATCACGCTCGGCACCCCGGCCGACGTCGACAAGGCGGTCGACGCCGCGCGCCGCGCGTTCGAGACCTGGTCGCAATCCTCGATCGACGAGCGCAAGGCGCTGCTCGGCCGGATCATCGAGGAATATAAGAAGCGCATCCCCGATCTCGCCAAGTCGATGAGCCAGGAGATGGGCGCGCCGATGGCGCTGTCCTCGGCGGCGCAGGCCCCGACCGGCCTCGCCCATTTCGCGACGACGCTGAAGGCGCTTGACGAGTTCACCTTCGAGGAGACGGTCGGCAAGGCCAAAGTCGTCCACGAGCCGCTGGGCGTGGTGGCGATGATCACCCCGTGGAACTGGCCGCTCAACCAGATCTGCGCCAAGGTCGCCCCCGCGCTCGCCGCCGGCGACACGATGATCCTCAAGCCGTCGGAGGAAGCTCCCGGCTGCGCCGCGATCCTCGCCGAGATCCTCGACGCGGCGGGCGTCCCCGCGGGCGTGTTCAACCTCGTCAACGGCGACGGCCCGGGCGTCGGTGCGGCGCTCAGCGCGCACAAGGGCGTCGACATGGTCAGCTTCACCGGCTCGACCCGCGCCGGCATCGCCATCGCCCAGGCGGCGGCGGCGACCGTCAAGCGCGTCCACCAGGAGCTCGGCGGCAAGGCCGCGAACCTCGTGCTCGAAGGCGCCGAGCTCGGCGCGGTGCTGCCGCCGACCGTCGCGGGCGTGCTCGCCAATTCCGGGCAGAGCTGCATCGCGCCGACCCGCCTGCTCGTCCACAAGAGCCAGGTCGCCGAGGCGGTCGCGGTGGTGAAGTCGATGATGGAGGCGACCCAGGTCGGCGATCCGGCCGAGGTCGGCGCGCACATCGGCCCGGTCGTCAACAAGGCGCAGTTCGAGAAGATCCAGGGCCTGATCCAGTCGGCGATCGACGAGGGCGCCACCCTCGTCACCGGCGGCGTCGGTCGTCCCGACGGGCGCAACGCCGGCTTCTACATCAAGCCGACGCTGTTCACCGACGTGACCCCGGACATGCGGATCGCCAAGGAAGAGACCTTCGGCCCGGTCGCGACGATCACCGCCTACGACGGGCTCGACGAGGGCGTCCGGATCGCCAACGACACCGAATATGGCCTGTCGGCGACGATCTCGGGCGATCCCGCGGAGGCCGCCAAGGTCGCGCCACGGCTGCGCGCCGGTCTCGTCACGATCAACGGCTGGTCGCCCGACATCGCCGCCCCGTTCGGCGGCTACAAGCAGTCGGGCAACGGCCGCGAGAACGGCAAGTTCGGCCTGACCGACTTCATGGAGGTCAAGACCATCGTCGGCGCGCCCGCCTGACGCATCGGAACGGCGCGCCGGCCCGCTGGCGCGCCGCTTCAGAACAGATCGAGCGACTGATCGCGGAGATCGGCGGCGACATAGGCGATCGCGACGATCCAGCCGGCCGCGCAGAAGATCCAGAGCAGCCACCACTGCCAACGGACGGATTTCATCGGGCGTGTCCCTCGTCAGACTGTCACCCGGACCGCCCCTTTCGACCCTCCTGAGGCCCGATGCAAGTCAGTGGAGCGGCCACACCGCCAGGATCAGCGGCGTTCCGACGATCAGCACCAGGAGCGATAGCGGCGCGCCGAGCCGGGCATAGTCGCCGAACCGGTAGCCTCCCGGCCCCATCACCAGCGTGTTGCACTGGTGCCCGATCGGCGTGAGGAAATCGCATCCCGCCCCCACCGCGGTCGCCATCAGGAAGGCATCGGGCCGGTAGCCGAGATCGTGCGCGAAGGTCGCCGCGATCGGGGCCATCACCAGCACGGTCGCGGCGTTGTTGAGGAAGGGCGTCACCGCCATCGCCGCCAGCAGGATCACCCCGACCGCGCCCCACGCCGGCAGCGTCGCCGCGACCTGCGCCAGCCAGGTCGCCAGCACGTCCGAAGCGCCCGTCGTCCGCAGCGTGTCCGCTACAGGGATCAGCGCGCCGAGCATGACGAGGATCGGCCATTCGACATGCTCGTACGCCTCGCGCACCGGCAGCGCGCCGAGCGCGACGATCAGCCCCGCCGCCGCGAAGAAGGCGACCGCGACCGGCACCCACGCCATCGCCGTCGCGACCATCGCCGCCGCCAGGATCGCGATCGGCAGCCACGATCGCTTCGACGTCCCCAGCCGCAGGTCGCGTTCGGCGAGCGGCAGGCACCCGAGATCGCGCAGCTTCTCGGGCAGCGCTTCCAGCCGCCCCTGGAGCACGATCACGTCGCCGCCGCGGAGCGTAATCTCGCCCAGGCGTCGCGACAGATGCTCGCCCTGTCTCGAGATCGCGATCAGATTGACCCCGAACCGCGCCTGCAGGTCGAGCCGTCCCGCGGTCTGTCCGATCAGCGGCGAGCCGACGTTCACGACCGCCTCGATCACACCGACCTCGTCGGTCCCCGCGTCCGCCGCCGCCGCGCGGTCCTCGCCCTCCAGCTTGAGCCGGTCGCCCGCGATCGCGCGTTCGAGCGCATCCGGTTCGCCGCCCAGGATCAGCACGTCGCCCTCGGCCAGCACCATGTCGTGCGTTGGCGAGGTTCGAAGTCCCGCGCGGAGCAACTTGGTGATCGTCACCTCGCGCTCGTGCCGATCGAGGAAGGCGTCGACCGTCTCGCCGATCGCCGGCGAGCCCTCGGTCACCTCCGCCTCGGTGACGTAGCCCTTGATGTCGAGCGCCTCGCCCAAGGTCGGCGCCGCGCGCCGGCCCGCCGGGATCAGCCGATAGGCGAAGGCGAGATAGACCAGCCCCATCGTGAGCAGCCCGAACCCGACCGGCAGGTAGTCGAACATTCCGAACGGCTGCCCGATCATCTGCTCGCGCACGCGGCTGACGATGATGTTGGGCGAGGTGCCGACCAGCGTCATCAGCCCGCCCAGCAGCGACGCCGTCGCCATCGGCATCAGGAACACCGATGGATTGGTCTCGCTCTTCTTCGCCATCTGGAACGCGGCGGGCATCAGCATCGCCAGCGCGCCGATGTTCTTGACCAAGGCCGAGGCGAAGCCGACCGATCCGGTCAGCACCAGCAGCTGCCCGCGCGTCCGCTTGATCCGCCGCGAGACGAAGGCGAGCGCGGTCTCGATCACGCCCGACCGCTGCACCGCCGCCGAGATGACGAGCGCCGAGGCGACGATGATGACGATGTCGTCGGAAAAGCCGGTGAAGGCGTCCTTCGGCTTGACGATCCCCAGCGCCAGGCCCGCCAGCAGTGCCAGGATCGCGGTGACGTCGTACCGGAACCTCCCCCAGATGAACATCGCCATCATCCCGATGAGCGTCGCGATCGAGAGATATTGCGGCGTGGTCATCAGGTCTCCGGGTGGGGCGGAACGAGAACGGGCCGCAGGTCGAAGGGTTGCGGATGGATCGCCGCGGACGGTCACACCAAGTTCACACCAGCTTGATCCCCCGGTCGTCCGGCGGGGGGCGGAAGGTGCGCGTAACGCCGCGCGTCTGTCACCTTCCACCCGCGGCGGCGCCGCGAGACCCTGCGAGGATCGACGCTGGAAAAGAGCGGAGTTGGGTATGGCAGGATGGAGCCGTGTAGGACAGCGCGGTAGCGTGTACGGCCGCCCAGCAGCGGACGGGCTGAAGGCGCCCACTTGCGGACATTCTGAGGGTTTAGGGGTGACCGCGGCTTATGTGCCGGTTAGGTGAGACCGCTAATGGCGATCTGAAGTCGATCGGCCTTCAGGAGAGTATGCGTGCTTTTTCACACCATGGTCGGATCGAACGACATTGAACGGTCCAAGCGCTTCTACGACACGGTGCTCGGCACGTTGGGTGCAGGGGAAGGGACGAGGAACATCGCCGACAGCGGCCATACACGTCTGATCTACAATAACGGCAACGGGACCAACTTCATCGTCAGCCAGCCGATCAACGACGAACCGGCAAGCGTCGCCAACGGCAGCACCGTCGCCTTTTCCTGCGACTCCCCCGAGCAGGTGAAGCAGCTTCACGATACCGCCGTTGCCGCTGGCGGGACCTCGATCGAAGCTCCGCCCGGACCGCGCGAAACTGCCTCCATGGGCACCATCGAACTGGCCTATTTTCGCGACCCCGACGGTAACAAACTGTGCGGAATTCATTTTCCTGCCTGATCCGTCCGGCACCAGTCCGCTTCTGACCTAGCGGGCCTCGATCATGCGATCCCGCGAATGTCCGCTCGCCCCCAGAGCCGGACATCCATGAGCCGACCTCACGCCCACGCCGCATCCTCCACATGCAGCTCCGCGGCCGGGGTCCGGCCCCAGTCGTCGAGCTTGGCGCGCCCCGCCAGCCACAGCCGCTTGTGCGTCCCCGCCCCCAGCAGCGCAGCGCCCAGCGGCGTGTCGGCGGCGCGGAAGGCCATCGCCTTGAGGCTGCGCCCGTCGTCACCGGAGACGATCGTGCGGACGTGGCCGTTGCCGACGACGTCCGCCTTCACCACCCGCACCGGCCCCGCGACCACCAACGGCGAGGGCCAGCCGACGCCGTACGGTCCGCCCGCCTCCATCGCGTCGACCAGCGCGGCATTGACCCCGCCGGGCGCGAGCACGCTGTCGACCAGCAGCGCCCGGTCCGCCCGCGCCCGCGCGACCGGCGCCGCAAGTCGCTCCTCCAGGAAGGCGGCGAACGCCTCGACATTGGCGGCGGCGATGGTCAGCCCCGCCGCCATCGCGTGCCCCCCGCCCGCGATCAGCAGCCCCGCCTCGCGCGCGGCCATCACCGCCTGGCCGAGGTCGACGCCGGTGATCGAGCGGCCCGATCCCTTGCCGATCCCGTCCTCGCCGATCGCGATCACGATCGCCGGCCGCTCGGTCTTCTCCTTCAGCCGCCCGGCGACGATGCCGATGACGCCCGGATGCCATCCTGCCCCCGCGACGACGTTCACCGCGTCGCCGCCCAGCAGCGTCTCGGCATGCGCCTGCACCCCGGCCTCGATCGTGCGCCGTTCCTCGTTGAGGCGGTCGAGCTCGCCGGCGATCCCGCGCGCCTCGTCGGGGTCCTCGGTCGTCAGCAGCCGCACCCCCAGGTCGGCGCGTCCGACCCGCCCGCCGGCGTTGATCCGCGGCCCC
This sequence comes from Sphingomonas sp. SP6, assembly GCF_058313435.1. Lineage (NCBI taxonomy): Bacteria > Pseudomonadati > Pseudomonadota > Alphaproteobacteria > Sphingomonadales > Sphingomonadaceae > Sphingomonas > Sphingomonas sp. SP6. Next base: position 238,667 of record NZ_JBZFLG010000001.1, on the reverse strand, counting down.
AGCGCGAAGCCCAGGTCGCTGCACGTCGGCACGCGGGTCAGCCGCGACGCCTCGATCAGCGCGGCCAGCCCGACGTTGCGGCGCTGCGCCATCACCTTCAGCCCCTGTGCCACGAACGCCCGGTTGAGCCCGCGCAGCTGGGCGACGTCGGCGACCGTTCCCAGCGCGACCAGATCGAGCAGGTCGAGCAGCTTCGGTTCCGGCCGACCGGCGAAGAAGCCCCGCGCCCGCAGCGTCCGCACCAGCGCCGCCGCGAGCAGGAAGCAGACGCCGACCGCCGCCAGATGCCCATGCGCGCCGTCCTCGTCGATCCGATTGGGGTTCACCACCGCCACCGCGCGGGGCAGCCGGGTCTCGCACTTGTGGTGATCGGCGACGATCACGTCGACGCTCGCGGCCTCCAGCACCTCGAACGCCAGCGCGCCGCAGTCGACGGTGACGATCAGCGTCGCCCCTTCCGCCGCGAGCGTCCGGAACGCCTGCGGGTTGGGGCCGTAGCCCTCCGCCATCCGATCCGGGATATAGACCCGCGGCGCGCGGCCGAGCTGCGCCAGCACGCGCGACAGCAGCGCCGCCGAGGTCGCGCCGTCGACGTCATAGTCGCCGAAAATCGCCACCTGCTCGCCCCGCTCGATCGCGTCGGCGAGCCGGGCGGCGGCGGCATCCATGTCGCGGAAGGCGGACGGATCGGGCATGAAGTGCCGGATCGAGGGGCTGCGGTGCGCGTCCAGCGCCTCCCGCGGGCATCCGCGGGCGAGGAGCAGCGTCGTCACCAGATCGTCCAGACTGCCGTCGGTCGAGAGTCCGCGCCACCGCCACGCGCGGCCGAGGATCGAGGAGGTAACGTCGAGGACGGGGGGCATGGGCGGGCGTTAACCCGTTTGCAGCGCCGGCGGAATCCCTTGCGTCACGCCACCCACGCCCCCTCGCGGAACCACTTGGTCACGATGTACTTCACCCCTTCGACCACGGCCATGCCCTCGTGGATCGTCGCGGGGTTCGGGCGGCCGTCGGCAGCCATGTTGTTCCACGCGAGCAGCCGGCCCCGCTTCGGCGCCATCCGTACGCCGGCGAGCGGGAACCAGGTCGCCCCGCCCTCCTCGACGTCGTTGAGATAGATCATCGCGGTCCACGTCCGCTGCCCGCCGCTGTCGCGCATCCGGGGCCAATAGGGTTCGCTCTCGTGGAAATAATCGTGATGCGCGCGAAAATGCTGGCCGGGGGCGTAGCGCTGGCCCTGCATCGTCTCCCCGCTCTCCGGCGGCAGGCCGAGCAGCGCGGCGATCGCCTCGTCGATCGGGCGGACCAGATCGGAATAGCGGTGCATATCGCAGCTGTCGCTGGTCCGGAACGCGGAGTCGGCCTTGTCGGACAGCAAGGTCGAGGGTCGCCGGTTGCGCTCGATCTCCGCGATCAGCGCGGCGCATTGCTCCGCGGAAAGGAAATCGTCGACGCGGAAGAACTGGACGTCCTTGAGGCCCACGTCCTGCGCGCGCGGGTCCGCCGCCAGTCGCGCGGCGACATCGCGGCCGATCTGGGCGCGCAGCTTGGAGGGGCCACCCGGCGGCTTGGTGTTGATCGCCATCGCCCGGCTTTCGCGCCGCTCGCCGCGCAAGACAAGACCCCGGCGGAGATGCTCCGCCGGGGTCTGCGCGTCACCAGAAGATGCCGTAGATCACGTCCGCGACATAGCCAGTACGGACATCGACGAGCACCGCGTCGTTGTAATAGCGGACCCAGCGATACGGACCGTAGGCCGCGGGCAGGCGATATGCCCAGGGGTCCGCGATCCAGTAGTTGCGCCCGAACAGCGCGCCCGAAATCCGCACGCCCACTCCGAACCGGCGATAGCCGTAACCCCAGCCGCCCGGCGCATAGTAGCGCGGCAACCGGAACGCCTCGCGATTGTACTGGCGATAGCGGTTCCAGTCGTAACGTCCGTCGCGACGCCAGTCGTTCGACCAGCGCTGAGCGACGCCGGGCCGGGCATAGCCGGGGCGGTTCCAGCCGGGACCGCGATTGTCGCCGGGCCGGTCGTACCCGCCGCGATGATCGCCCGGACGGTCGTAACCGCCGCGATCGCCGCCGGGGCGGTTCCAGCCCGGTCCGCGGCCGTCCCGGTCGTCGGGGCGGTCGCCGCGACCGTCGGGGCCGCCGCGATCGTTGGGGCGGTCGCCGCGCCCGTCCTGCCCGCCTCGGTCGTCGGATCGGCCGACCCCCGCCTGCGGCACGGGACGATCGCGACCGGGGTCGCCGCGGTCCGCGCGCGCCTGACGCTCGGCGCGCGTCGGCCGGTCGCCGCGGTCCTGCGCCGCCGCCACGTTCGGAAGAATGCTGCTCGCAGCCATCAGCGCCGCGATGAAAGCCTTGGTCATCACACACCCTCCTGTTCGCGACCGGCGGAAGCGCCGGACCACGCGATGGGTTCCGTCTAGGCGCCGCGAGTCGAACGGTTTCTGAACCCCTCGGTCAGCGATGCGAAAGGTGGCTTACCCCTCATCCCCCATTCTGAGCGCCGCGATGAACGCCTCCTGCGGGATGCTCACGTTGCCGTATTCCCGCATCCGCGCCTTGCCCTTCTTCTGCTTGTCCAGCAGCTTGCGCTTGCGGGTCGCGTCGCCGCCGTAGCATTTGGCGGTCACGTCCTTCCTCATCGCGCTGATCGTCTCGCGCGCGATCACCTTGCCGCCGATCGCCGCCTGGATCGGGATTTTGAACAGGTGCCTCGGGATCAGTTCCTTCAGCCGCTCGCACATCCCGCGGCCGCGCGTCTCGGCGGTGCCGCGGTGGACGATCATGCTGAGCGCGTCGACCGGCTCCTCGTTGACGAGGATGCTCATCTTGACGAGGTCGCCCTCGCGGTAGCCGATCTGGTGATAGTCGAAGCTGGCATATCCCTTCGAGAGCGACTTCAGCCGATCGTAGAAGTCGAACACCACCTCATTGAGCGGCAGTTCGTAGGTCGCCTGGGCGCGACCGCCGACATAGGTCAGGTTCTTCTGGATGCCGCGACGGTCCTGGCAGAGCTTGAGGATGCTGCCCAGATATTCGTCGGGGACGTAGATCGTCGCCTCGATCCACGGCTCGGCGATGCTCGCGATCTTGTTGGGATCGGGCATGTCGGCGGGGTTGTGGAGCTCGAGATGCCCCGCGCCGTGGGTCAGCTCGATCTGATAGACCACGCTCGGCGCGGTGGTGATCAGGTCCAGGTCGTATTCGCGGGTCAGCCGCTCCTGGATGATCTCCAGGTGCAGCAGCCCCAGGAACCCGCAGCGGAAGCCGAAGCCGAGCGCGGCGGAGGTTTCCATCTCGAAGCTGAAGCTCGCGTCGTTGAGCCGCAGCCGGCTGATCGACTCGCGCAGTTTCTCGAAGTCCGCCGCGTCGACCGGGAACAGGCCGCAGAAGACGACCGGCTGAACCTCCTTGAAGCCCGGCAGCGCCTCGGCGGCGGGGCGCTTGGCGTCGGTGATCGTGTCGCCGACGCGCGTCTGGGCGACTTCCTTGATCTGCGCGGTGATGAAGCCGATCTCGCCGGGGCCGAGATCGGGCAGCTGCTCGATCTTGGGGCGGAAGCAGCCGACGCGGTCGACCAGATGGACGGTGCCCGTCGCCATGAACTTGATCTGCTGACCGCGCTTGAGCGTTCCGTCGATGATCCGGATCAGGATGACGACGCCCAGATACGGATCGTACCAGCTGTCGACCAGCATCGCCTTGAGCGGCGCGGCCGGATCGCCGCTGGGCGCGGGGATGCGCTCGACGATCGCGTCGAGGATGGCCTCGATGCCGATGCCGCTCTTGGCGCTGGCCAGGATCGCGCCGCTGGCGTCGATCCCGATCACGTCCTCGATCTCCTTGCGCACCTGCTCGGGCTCGGCGGCGGGGAGATCGATCTTGTTGATGACGGGGACGATCTCGTGATCGTGCTCGATCGACTGATAGACGTTCGCGAGCGTCTGCGCCTCCACCCCTTGCGCGGCGTCGACGACCAGCAGCGCGCCCTCGCATGCCGCGAGCGAGCGGGAGACCTCGTAGGCGAAGTCGACGTGGCCGGGCGTGTCCATCAGGTTGAGCTCGTGGCCCTTCCACTCCAAACGCACGGTCTGCGCCTTGATGGTGATCCCGCGTTCCTTCTCGATGTCCATGTTGTCGAGGACCTGCGCCGACATCTCGCGCTCGGACAGCCCGCCGGTGACCTGGATCAGCCGGTCGGCCAGCGTCGACTTCCCGTGGTCGATATGCGCGATGATCGAGAAGTTGCGGATCTTGGAAATGTCGGTGGCCATGGTGGCGCGGCGCGTAGCAGGGTGGCGCGCCGGGGGCAAAGCGGCGCAACGGCCGCCCCTTTCGTCGCCCGCCCGTCGCAGCGCGCTCCCCTCCCAACGCCGCTCTGGATAGCGACCGCAACCAATGGTACGGCGTCCGTCAGGGACGCGCGGCGGGCGCGGTGACCGGGACAGCCGGCATCGCTTGCGTGACACTGAGGGGAACACGAACATGAAGACGATGCTGGTCGCCGCCACGATGCTGGCCGGAACGATCGCCACGACCGATGCGACCGCTCAAGCGCGGCCGTCGGGGACGCAGAAGACGCAGCAGCAGATGATGAGCGACGTGCCGCATTGCGCGCGCAAGCTCGGCACGATCTCGGTCGTCGACGGCGACGATCCGACCTGGACGCAATATCAGCTCGCCGGGCCGCAGAAGCTGCTCAAGGTCATGATCCAGCGATCCGGCTGCTTCAACCTGGTCGATCGCGGTTCCGGCCTGTCGGCGGCGCAGAAGGAGCGCGCGATCGGCGGCGACCTGGGGCTCCAGCGCGGCTCGAACGTCGGCCAGGGCCAGATCAAGGCGGCGGACTACGTCCTCGTCGCCGAGCTCCAGGCGTCGAACCGCAATTCCGGCGGCAGCGCGGTCGGCGCGGGGATCGGCGGTCTGATCGGCGGGCGGTTCGGCGCGCTGGCGGGCGGGATCGGTTCGAAGAAGATGGAGGCGAACACCGTCCTGTCGATCACCAACGTCCGCACGACCGAGACGATCGCGACCACCGACGGTTACGCCGCGAAGAACAGCCTGTCGTTCGGACTGGGCGGCGGCGCGGGATTCCTGGGCGGCGGCGTCGGCGCGGTCGGTGGCGGATACGACAACACCGACATCGGCCGGATCGTGACGCTCTCGTTCATCCAGGCCTATTCGAAGCTGGTCAACGAACTCGGGCTGGTCAATCCCGGTGACGCCGGCACCGCTCAGGCGGCGCCGAAGAAGACCTTCACCGCGCAGGCGCCGGTCGCGATGCGCGTGGCCGCCGCCGCCTCGGGCAAGGTCATCCGCACGCTGCAGCCCGGATCGATCGTCTATCCGACGGGCAAGCAGGACGGCCTGTGGTGGGAGGTCGCCGACGAGAACGACAATGTCGGCTGGGTGATGAACACCAAGCTCGCACCCTCGAACTGACCCGGGCAAGCACGGGCGGCGCGTCCCGCCCGTGCTTGCCCCGTCCGATCACCAAGCCCACACTGCGTCCCGTCAGAGGAGCAGTCGCCGATGCGCCACGTCGCCGTGATCGGTTCGGGCCCAGCGGGATATTATGTCGCGGAGGCCTGCTTGAAGCAGTTCGGCGACGGCGTCCGCGTCGATGTCCTCGATCGGCTGCCGGTGCCCTACGGCCTGATCCGCTTCGGCGTCGCGCCCGATCACCAGTCGATCAAGGCGGTCAGCCGCCGCTACGAGGCGACCGCGCTGGGCGAGGCGGTCCGCTTCCTCGGCAACGTGACGGTCGGGCGCGACGTCTCGGTCGAGGAGCTGCGCGCGCGCTACGACGCGGTCGTGGTCGCGACCGGCGCGCCCGCCGACCGGCCGCTGGGCATCCCTGGCGCCGACCTGCCGGGGGTGGTCGGTTCGGCGGCGTTCGTCGGCTGGTACAACGGCCACCCCGAGTTCGCCGACCTCGCGCCGCCGCTCGACGGGCCGGCGGTGATCGTCGGGGCCGGGAACGTCGCGCTCGACGTCGCGCGCATCCTCGCCAAGACCCAGGCCGAGTTCGCGGGATCGGACATCGCCGCCTATGCGCTCACCCGGCTCGGCGGCGCGGCGGTCGGCCGGATCACCCTGCTCGCTCGGCGCGGCCCGCACGAGATCGCGATGACGCCCAAGGAGCTGGGCGAGCTCGGTCGGCTTGCGCGCGCCCAGCCCCGGGTCAATCCGGCCGATCTGCCCCCGATCGACAGCGACGCGGCGCTCGATCCCGGCCGCCGGAGATCGGTCGCGCACCTCCGCAACTTCGCGACCGCCGGCGAGAGCGGCAAGCCGATCGCGATCGCGTTCGAGTTCTTCGCGATGCCGGTGCGGGTCGAGGGCGACGGACGCACCGAACGGGTCGTCGTCGAGCGCACCCAGGTCGAACCCGGAGGTCGGATTCGCGGCACGGGCGAGACCTTCGTCCTTCCCGCCGCGCTGGTGGTGTCGTGCATCGGCTACCGCACCCCACCGATCCCGGGCCTGCCGTATGATGAGCGACTGGGCAGGTTCGCGAACGTCGACGGGCGGATCGCGCCGGGCGTGTACGCGGCGGGCTGGGCGCGACGGGGACCGACCGGCACGATCGGGACCAATCGGCCCGACGGCTTCCTCATCGCCGAGCAGATCGCCGCCGATCTCCCGCCCGGCGAGGCCAAGGCGGGCGGGGCCGGGCTGGACGCCTTGCTCGGCCGACGCGGGATCGATGTCGTCACCTTCCGCGACTGGCAGGCGATCGAACGCGCCGAGATCGCGGGCGCACGCGCCGGCTCGCCGCGCGAGAAGTTCACCTCGGTCGCGGCGATGCTGGGGGCGCGCCACGGCTGAAACGGCTTGCAGCACGAACAGGCTGCCGTTATGGCCCCCCGACCGGCTGCCGGAGGTCCTCGCGATCCCCGGCCCACACTCCGTCGGGGAGTAGCTCAGCCTGGTAGAGCACTGCCTTCGGGAGGCAGGGGCCGGAGGTTCGAATCCTCTCTCCCCGACCATCATCGCGCGTCGAGATTGCCGGACGGCGAACCAGGCCGTATGGGCGCGCGCTGCACGGCAATCTCCGGAATCCTGATGCTTCGCAAGGCGATCGTCCACATCGGACCGATGAAGACCGGATCCAGCTCGATCCAGCATTGGCTCGTCCACAAGGCCGATCTGCTCGAACGCTGCGGCGTCCACGTCGTCCGTGCGTTGGGACCGAACATGTCGCGGCTGGCCGGGCTGGTGTTCGCGCGGATGCTCGATCAGCCGCCGGTCGCGTCGGACCAGGAGAAGCTCGACAATGCCCGTGTCGAGCTCGCCGCGCTGCCGGAGACGATCCACACGATCGTCGTCTCGGGCGAGATGCTGGGACATCAGCTGCACCGCGCGCCGGAGGTGGAGGCGTTCAAGTCGCTGCTCGATCCGTTCTGCGGCGACTATCGGATCATCGCCTATCTGCGCCGCCAGGACGAGCTTTCGACCTCGCTCTATTCGACAGCGCTTCGCCGCGGCGAGCGCAACGCCCGCAAGCTGACCCGTCCCTTCGATTATGAGGCGATGCTGACGGCATGGTCGCAGGTGTTCGGGCGCGAGGCGATCGTGGCGCGGATCTTCGACCGCGCATCGCTGAGCGAAGGCGACGTGATCCGCGACTTCGCGCAGGCCGCCGGCTTACCGTTCGAGCCCGTCCAGACCCCGATCGGCAACCTGAACCCCTCGCTCGGGCCGGAGGCGCAGCGCTTCTTGCAGCTGCTCAAACAGCGGACCATGGCGAACGGCCATGAAGGGCCGCTCGCGGCGTTCGGACGAATGGACGAGATCAACCGGGTGCTGAACCGCAGCTATACCGGCAAGGGCGCGAAGCCGACGCGAGCCGAGGCCGTGGCGTTCGTCGAAGCGGCGTACGACGGCAACGAAGCGGTCCGCCGGGCCTATTTCCCCGATCGCCAAACCCTCTTCAGCGAGGATTACTCGAGCTATCCCGAGGCGGAGCCCGCCCTGCCCCCCGCCGAAGCGGTGCTCGACATCGCGATGGCGGTGCTGGCGCAGCTCGTCACGCAGCAGACCGAGCGCCCCGGCGGCGACCGCGACGCGAAGGAACGCGGCGCGCTGTCGGCGCGGATGCGCGAGCAGCGCAAGCAGCGGGCCGCGGGCGCGGGCGGGCGGCGGGCGCGCGCCGGCGGCTGACGGCGCATCTTGTCGGATTGCCGAAACTTGCTAACCGCTTGCCGGCAGCGACGGCGATGAACTGAACGGGAGCGGGTGAGATCACGACGTTGGCGCCCTTGGCCCTGAGCCTGAACGGCCGGACGCTCACGTTCGAGATCGACGCCCGCCCGGCCGAGCACGCATGGTTCGCGCTGGGCGTCCGCAAATCGGGCAGCTCGATCTTCAGCAGCATCGTCAACGCGCTGGCGATCTTCAACGGCATCCACGCCGTCGACCTGCCCGGCGCCATGTTCGCGCACGGCATTCCCTATATCGAGTGGAACAGCGATCCGCGGATCGCCGACGTCGTCTGGCGCGGCAACCTCTACATCGGCTTCCGCGACCCGCCGAGCGCGTTCTTCGGCGATCCGGTGTTCAAGGCGGCCCGCAAGATCCTGCTGGTCCGCGATCCGCGCGACGCGCTGGTCAGCGAATATTTCTCGAACGCCTTTTCCCATTCGCTGCCGACCGCGCCGACCGGCGGGACGGTGATGGAGGTCGAGCGCCGCCGTGCGCTTCAGTCGAGCCTGGAGGAGTATGTGCTGGAGCGCGTCGACCAGCTCAACCGCACGGTCGCGGCATACAAGCACCTGATCGGCGACCCGAACCTGCTGATTCTTCGGTACGAGGACGTGATCTTCCGCAAGGCCCGCTGGATCGACCAGATCGTCGCCCATTTCGGCTGGCGCGTGACCGACGAGCATGCCCGTCGTATCCTCGAATGGGCCGATGTGCGGCCCAGTGCGGAGGATCCGAACGCCTTCGTCCGCCGGGTCGACCCCGGCGATCACCTGAACAAATTGTCGGCCGGGGTCATCGCGAAGGTGAACGGCAAACTGTCCGACGTGTGGAGCAGCTTCGGCTATGTCCTGGGGGAGTAGGTTCCTGAAGGGCCGCCGCAGGCCGGTGGAAAAATCCCCTTCGTCGCCAGCCGCCGCGCCGGCCGCGCCGCCCGCTTCGTGCGAGCCGCAAGCGCCCGAGCCGGCGCTCTCGGTCGCCCAGGCCGAAGCCCTGCTCGCCCAGGGCGTCGACACGCCCGACGCGGACCGCGCACGGGCGATCTTCGACGAGGTGGAGGCGTCAGGCCGGCTGGCGGAGTGGGCGGCCTTCCGGATCGGGCTGCTCGAGCGCGCCCGCGGCGACGAGGAGGCAGCCGACGCGGCGTTCACGCGCGCGATCGGGCATGCGCCGGCGCTGTTCTGGGCGCATTACGAGCGGCTGGGATTGCCGAGCGTCCGCGCCGATCGCGGGCGGCGCGATCGTTACGTCGATGCGGTGATCGAGATCGAATGGGAGCCGCTCCAGGCGCCGCACGTCCACGAGTTCGAGGCGGTGGCGCAGGCCGTTTGGCGCGATGGCAAGCGCGACTTGGCCGGGCGGCTACTCGCGCGGCTGTTCCCTTCCGACGCCCTCGGCGCCGATTCGCTCGCCCGGATCGTCGAGACCGCGCTCGATCCTGCGTTGGTCGAGGCCGCGTCGGCGCGCCGTGAGGCGGTGCTCGGCCGGCTTGACGGCGGCGCGAAGGCGACGGGCGCGCCGCAGGGCGGACACAATGCCTTCGACGCGGCCGTCGCGGACTTCAACGCGGGCCGCCTCAGGGCCGCCGCCGCAACGCTGGAGGCGTTGAAGGGGTCGCCGGAGTTCGGCGGATGGGTGCACTTTTACCTCGGGCGGATCTACGCGGACGAGGCGGACCAGAGCCGGGGACTGAACGCCTTCGACGCCGCGGTCGCCGCCGAGCCGAAGCTGTTCTGGGCGCATTTCGAGCGCGTGGTGCTGGGGAGTTCGCTGGGCGTCCCCGACGTCCGGCTGACCGACTACGTGACCCGTCTCGAGGCGCTGGCCTGGGAGCCGCTCCAGCCGCAGCACGTCCGCCAACTCGAGCAGGTCGGGCACGCCTTGTGGGAGCGCGGCGACCGCCAGGGCGCGGGACGATTGCTGGGCCGGCTGTGGCCGTCAACCGAACTGGGCCTTCACGCCCTCGTTCGGATCGTCGAGCGCGCGCCCGACCGGGACGTACAACGGCAGGCGGCGGACCGGCTTCACGGCCGGGCCGATCTCGACGCGACCGCGCTGCGCGTGCTGTCCGAATATCATGCGCGGCACGGCGAGGGCGACCGCGAGATCGAATCGCGTGAGCGCGCGTTCGAGCTGAAGTCCTTCGACTTCGACACCTGGGTCGGCCTCGTGAAGTCCTACGCCGCGAACGGTGAGCGCGAGCGCGCCTTCGCGACGATCGCGCAGGGCGATCATTTCTCGGCCAAGCAGCACGAATATGCGGTTCTCGTCGCCCAGGTCGAGCTGGGCGACACCGACGAGGCGTTCCTGGCCTTCCGGACTTATTGCCGCATCCACGGCGACGTTCCGAAATACCCGGGCATTCGGACCGCATACCGGCTCGCCGACCGGTTCGACCTCGCCCGGCGGGACGAGGTGACCGGCATTCTCGCGGCAACCTATCCCGGCGACCGCGATGTCGCGCTCGTGCTGATCAACGCGGCGATGCGTGATCAGCGCTGGGCCGACGCCCGCGCGGTGTTCGATACCCATTTCGGCGACGGGAAGGACACCGGACAGGATGTCCGCCTCGCGCGGGTCGACGTCCTCGCCTTCGGTGGCGAGCTCGACGAGGCGGCACGGCTGCTTGAGGCCGAGCGAGTGGACGGCGTACTGCCGCCGCCGTTCCTGCGCTCGAGCATCCGCATCCTGTCCGAGATGGAACGCTGGTCGGAGGTGTTCGAGATCGGGCTGGCGCAGCTCGGCGACGAGGATTCGTTTCCCCAGTTCTTGTCGGTGCTGGTCCGCGCCGCGCGCAAGCTCGACGGCGGCGAGCGGCTGCTCGACGCCTTGCTGGCGCTGCCCCGTCCGCTCGCGTCCGAGCAGACCGCCGCGATCCACGCGGTGATGGAGGATCTCGCCGAACGGGGTCAGGACGTCCTCGCGCGGGCCGCAGACATCGAACTGCCGTTCGAACGCCGCCATCGGATCGAACTGAAGCTGCGCGGAGACGCCGGACCGGGGCCGGCGGCAAAGGACCTCTGCATCTATTACTGCGCCGACGAAGCGTATCTGACCCCCGCGCTGGTGTCGCTCACCTCGCTGGCGTTGAGCAACGTCAGCGTGGCGCGGCGCGCGGTCTTCCACATCGTCGTGGACTCAAATGTGGTCGCGCGGGCGCGGGCGGCAGCCGGCTCGCTGGCCCGACGACTCGGGCTGACCATCGAGGTCGTCGACGCGGTGATGGTGGTGGCCTCCACCGAAGGGCTGCGCACAAGTTACGGCCTGTTCACCGGCGGTCAGCAGCTCGCGCTCGCCGCTTATTACCGCATCTTCTTCGCGCGCTGGCTGGTCGACCAGAAGCGGTTCGCGCAGGCGCTCTATGTCGACGCCGACACGATCGTGCGCAGCGGGCTCGAAGAGATGTTCGCACTCGATCTGGACGCCCCGATCATGGCGCGCCGCGATGACGATCGGCCGGAGGTTCGTCACGCGACGGCGCTCCACAAGCTGCAAGGGGCCTATTTCAATAGTGGGGTCCTGCGCTTTGCGCTGGACCACGCCGAGCTTCCGGAGCTGCTCGACCGGACGATCGCGGCGGCGACCGACCCCAGCGTCGAGCTGATCTTCCAGGATCAATGCGCGCTCAACATCGGCTTCGATACACGCGCAGCCGACCTGCCGGCGCGCTTCAACGCCTTCACGCCGCCGAGCGTGTCGGGGGACGGGATCCCTGCGTCGGAGGCGGTGATCGTCCACTTCCTGGATCGGCCGAAGCCCTGGGACAGCCTGTATCGGAAGCCGGCACGCGAGTGGTTCGAATGGTTCGACCTGGTCGAGACGCTGATTCAGGAGCCGACCGCGGCCGGCTGACGCCGCTCTGGATCGCGCGCCGCGAAATTGCTATCCTGGGCGCGGCGCAGCGGCGTCCCTGGCTTCTGACATGGATCGGTTCGATGGCTCTACTCAGCAAGTTCGACCTCAGCAGTGATTTCTCCCAATTCTATCTTTGGGGCCTGATTATCATGATGATCTTCGTGGTCCTGATGACGTGGGTGTCGCCGCGCGGCAAACAGAAGACGCGCGGCCGCCCGACCAAGATCGACGAGCGCTTTCAGAGCGTCGAGGGCGAGCTGATCGACTGACGGGCGCGGCTCGCGACCGCGGTCACCAGTCGCGAAGCGGGGGGATAGTGCGACTGGTCCGGCCGTTGCTGGTCGCGATGCCGTGGTCCTCAAACGCGCGGCGCATGGTTTCGCGGCCGCGCGCGAACGAATGCGTCTCCTCGACATAGCGGCGCCCGGCGTTGCTGACCGCGGTCCAACGCTGCGGGTCGTCGTAGAGCGAGATGATCGCCTCCGCCCACGCGCGCGGCGTCGTCGCGATCAGCGCCTCCGTACCGTCGCGAACTCCGATCCCCTCGGCCGCAATCGGCGACAGGACGGAAGGGATGCCGCTCGCGAGCGCCTCGAGCACCTTGCCCTTGATCCCCGCGCCGGTGGTGAGTGGCGCCACGAACACACGTGAGCGGTCGAGCGCTTGATCCACGCTCTCGACGAAGCCTTCGATCACGACATCCGCCGCGGCGAAGCGGGCGAACTCGGGCGGGACCGAGCTGCCATAGACGTGGAAGCTGATCCCCGTGCCCAGCCGGCGCAGCTCCGGCATGATCGCCTCGATGAAATACTCGACCGCGCGGCGGTTGGGAGGATGGCGATAGCCGCCGAGGAACGCGATCCCGTGCCGTTCGAGATAGCCCGGCGGTGCCGGCCGCGGCTCGACGACCCACGGGCAAAGCGCGACCTTGGCGCGACCCAGGGTATGCGACTCGATCACCGCATGTTCGACGACATTGTACGACAGCGTCAGGTCCACCGACTCGATCACGGCCAGCTCGGCGTCGCGGACGGTCTGCGCGTCGGCGATCAGCGCGGCGTCGCCGCCGGCGTCGTTCGCGTCGCGGATCGCGCGAAGAAAATGCAGATCGGCGTTGTTGAAGACGATCGGCGCTCGCGGATGGTGTTCGCGGACCGCGTCGATCATCTGCGCGGCGACCGAGTAGCGGGTGATGTAGATCAGGTCGAAATCGCCCGCGCGCTCCTCCAGGAACTCATGGGCGCTGAGCACGAAGGGCGCGGTCGCGCACTCGACGCCGAGTGACGCGAGCAGATCGTTGTACTTGCCGAGATAGGCCAGATTGAGGGGCAGGAACGTGACCCGGTAGCCGAGCGACTGGAGCAGCCGGATCTCCTGAATGGCGGCGTGCGCCCCTGCCGAGCGGTCGGGCTGTGGCACCTCGACATCGATCACGAGCGCCTGACGGGAATAGGTCCGCTCGAGCGCGCGCGCGCCGCGCGAGCCCGGCTCCCCGTTCCCGTCGAGGGCGGCGGACCAGCGCGCGATGAACTTGGGCTCGTTGATCGCCTGATAGCGCTTGAACCCGGTCGTCAGATCGAGCCCGTTCGAGATTCCTTCGAAATGGATGATCTCGGCAAGCGGCTGGTAGACGACGCGCTTGCCCGCGGCGCGGACGCGGAAGGCAAGGTCGGTGTCTTCGTAGTAAGCGGGGGCGAACGTCTCGTCGAACCCGCCCAACGTACGCCACAAGGGCGTAGGGACAAGGATGCACGCGCCCGAGCAATAATCCGTCTCGCGCAGGAAATTGTACCGCGGATCGCGTGCGCTGCCGAGACGACCGTAATTCCACGCCGCGCCGTTGCTCCAGACGACGCCGCCAGCCTCCTGGAGGCGGCCGTCGCCATAGACCAGCTTGGCGCCGACGAGCCCGACGTCGTCGTAATTGTCGAAGGGCTCGATCAGGCGGTCGAGCCAATGCGGCGTGACCTCGGTGTCGTTGTTCAGCAGCAGGACGAACTCGCCGCGCGCGGCCGCGGCGCCGGCGTTGCAGGCATGGACGAAGCCCCTCGCCGCTTCGTGTCGGACGACCCGCACCCCGGGGGCGAGCGCCGCGAGGTCGCGCGTCTGGTCGCTCGAACCGTCATCGACGACGATGACCTCGAAGGCGGTTCTGTTCGGCATCAGCACCAGCGACGCCAGGCACCGATAGGTGTAGTCGAACTTGTCGTGGACCGGGATTACGATGGTGACCCGCGGCGTCTCGCCGACCGGAAGCGACAGCGGGACATAGCTCCGTCCCAGCCCTACGCGCGGCGCGCCCTCGACCAGGAAGCGGTGAGCGACGGCGTAATCGGCGGCGGTCTGCGCGTCGGGTGTCTCGGTCAGGCGCTCGGCGAGCGCGGCGTAGCGGTGGGCCGCGCTCGTCGACAGGCGGCCGAGCAATCCCTTGCCGGCGTAATCCTGAAGCGTCGATGCGGGCGTGAGCGTCGTCGGGGTGATCGTCGCCAGCCGCGCGATGACGGTCTCGCCGACCAGCACTTCGAAAGCGTGCGGGCGGCCGTCGCAGACCTCGGCGGGCAACCGAATGGCGAACGCGCGTCGCCGGCCCTCCCCCTTCGCGACCGTCCAGCCGAGCATCGCGCCGCCCTCGACGAGCGTTACCCGGACGAGGTCGTCGTAGCCGGACGGCACGTCGACCACGCCCTTGAGGAAGGGCGAGGGCTCGGCCCTCTCGACGAAGATCGGTGGGTCGATCCGCTCCTCGTCGGGCACGGCGGGCAGCCGCTGGCCGAGCGTCGCGAGCTCGCGGTGCGCGTTCCCGGTCGGGTCGCTCACCGCGCTGCGCTGATAATGCTCGATCGCCTCATCCACCCGGCCCATGGCCTTGAACAGGTGGCCCATATTGAGCAGGAGGTCGGGATCGCCGGGCCTCAGCGAGAGCGCGCGTCGGTACGCCTGCTCCGCCCCATGAAAATCCCCCCCCTCCTTGGTGACATGGCCGAGCTGGACCCAGATCGGGAAATGGTCCGGGTTACGCGCCAGATGGGCCCGGTAATGCTCGATCGCCTCCTGCCACAGGCCGCGATCGCGCGCCGCGTCCCCGAGGTCGCGCAGGCGAGACTTGCCGCCTGGGCCCAGAGCCTTCCTCAACCAACGCGCCATCGTATCTCCTGAATCCTATCCGAGCCGTTCGGCGGTCCACATCGCCTCGCGCTCGTCGGCGGCGCGGCCCGGCCGCCACGGCTCGGGACGGCCGGTGCGGTCGATGTGGCGGACGACCTCGACCATCGACGGCTCGCGGATCATGTCGAAGGGATTGCCCGATCGGGCCCAGTACGGGCTCACACCGATGTCTTCGACCATGGATCGGTGGCCCCAGCGCTCGACCAGGTCCGTGCGCTCGCTCTCGTCCCACGCGACGTCGGCCTTGGTCGAGTTGAAGCCGCGGGTGACCGATTCGAAATGGATCGCCTCGATCCGCGGCTCGTATCGGATCGTCAGCCCCCGCTCGCGCAGCTTGAGGCACAGGTCCAGATCGCTGTGAGCGACCCCCATCACGACGTCGATGCCGCCGACCGCCGCCCAGTGCGACCGCGCCATGCCGAGGAACGCGCCGGTCACCGCGCCGACGGTCCGCGGCGTCACCAGCCGGCGGTTCGGGCCTGGATCGCTGGCCGCCACTCCCCTGCCTTCGTGCTCGGTATGGCCGGGCACCATCCCGAAGACCACGCCGCCGTGCTGGACCGTGCCGTTGGGATAGAGGAGCCGCGCGCCGGCCGCGCCGACGCCCGGTTGCGACAGCGTGTCGATCAGCACGTCGTCCCAGTCGCGGCTGAGCATCTCGATATCGTTGTTGGCGAACACGAGCCAGGGCGCGTCGGTCGCCGCCGCGCCCTCATTGTTGACGAGGCCCCAGTTGAACGGCTTGTCGAAGGGGATGCGGCGCGCCGCACCTTCCGCTTCGAGACGCTCCAGCAGCGTGCGGGTCTCTTCCTGCGTGCTTCGGTTGTCGATGACGACGATGTCGAGCCGCTCGGGCATGCGCGCGGTGCGGCGCAGGCTGGCGACGGCCCGCTCGAGCAGGTCCGCGCCATCCCGCGTCGGGATCATCACCGCGATGGGGTCGTCGTTCCGGACGATCCCGGGCACACGGATCAGCGGCGCGACCGGTCCCAGGCGCCCCGCGACAGGGTCCTGCCCGGTCTCGCGCGCCTGACGGGCATTGATCGGCAGCTCGATCACGGTCGCGATCAACCGGGGTACGTGGGCGACCGGCCCGGTGGTCTCCCTCAGCGCGGCGCGTCGCCATGCGTCCGACCCGTCGAAGACCGGCGCGGCGACGGGGGCCGCGTGCATCCAGACCGCAGCCGGCGCCGGCAGCCAGTCGAGCGAGGCGGGATCGAAGGCGCTGAAGAACCAGGGATCCGCGCGCAGGCTGCCGAGGTCGGGATCGAGCACGCCGTGGTCATGGTCGGCGATCACCGCCGCGGCGCCGGTGCGCGTGGCCGCGAAGACGAGCCAGGCGAGCGCGGACGGATCGAGCGCCGTGCCGGCGCTGACGATCAGGCACGGCCCGACCGGCACTTGATATCCATCAGGATCGGCGAACCGGAACCGCGGATCGATGTCGGCGAAGCTCGCGACGGGGTGCGCCCGGATCGCAGGAGGCGCGACGACCACCGCACGCCAGTCGCCGACCGTCTGCTCCTGGAGGCTCCGGAGCGTCTCGCGAAGCAGGAAGGGCGCCGCGACCGAGCCGTCGACGATCACGGTCAGTTCCCCTGCCGAGGGGGTCGCCCCGGGGGGCGGACGCACCGCGTTGTCGCGGCGAAAGCGGTCGTAGGCGGCGAACGGATAGACCGAGCCCGCGCCGAGCTCGCGGATGCGCACGTCGCCGCTCTCCAGCATGGCCGCGATCTCCGCCGTCCGCTCCCACATCGCGAGCGGCCGCAGGTCGAGCGTGCGGATCGCCGCGCGCGACTGGCTGACCATGGCCTCGCTGGCGAAGGCCGGCATAGCCTCCTCGGTCGCCGCGGCAGCCGCTATCGTCGGCGACAGCGCCTCGGGGGCGATCTCGTCTCCGGCGTCGAGGGGCGGCAGCGGCGGCAGGATGATCGATCGTTCGGGCTTGGCCCGGCGCATGGAAGACTCCTTGGTGAGCGTGCATGGCAGGCGTCGCGGCCGACCGCAACCGCGCGCGAAACGCTGATGACGCCTTCGCGGGCTTCGGATATCGCGGTGCCAACATGACCGACACCGCCGCGAGCCAGACCCGCACCACCACGCTCAATGCGTTCGGATTCTGGCCCGCTTCGGCGAGCCGGATTATGGGCTTGGGCGGCAAGGTCGTCGATCCCGACCCGACCTATGCGTTTCACAGCAACTACGCGGAGGTCGGTGCGGGCATCGTGCGCTGCGCGCTGCGCTTCGACCGGCTGGAGGCGGCGATCGGACTGATCACGATCCGCGTCAACGGCCTGCCCCCCGGTCCCGGCGCACGCGCCGAGACGATCCGGACCTGGACCGCGTCGCTCCGCGATCTGGCCGAAGGCGAAGGCGTGGCCGAGGTCTCGTTCCAGGCGAGTGCCGGGACGCGCTATGCGGTCCTGGGTCACATCTATGACGAGACCGATGCGCGGGCGCACGATCTCGAGATTACGCTGATCACCGACCTCGAGGTCGCGTCTTCCGATCACCGTGCCGCAACCCGCAAATCGATCTTCGGTCGCCGCGTCTTCAGGCGCGCGACGCGGATGTTCGTGCCCGACGCCGCGACGCTCGTCGACCCGGTGTCGCAGGCCTGCACCGCCGCCCAGTTCGACGAACCCGCGTACCAGCGCTGGGCCGACGAAATGACGGTGACGCCGGTGCGTCACCGTCGGCAGTGGGAGCTGGTCTACATCCTTCAGACGCTGTGGCGCTACGGGATGCTTCGCCCGGGCGCGCGCGGGCTCGGCTTTGGCGTCGGGGTCGAGCGGCTGCCGGCCGTGATGGCGGCGCACGGCTGCACCGTCGTCGCCACCGATCTAGCGGTGGACGATGCGCGTGCGACGGACTGGAGCGGCGCTCGCGAACGCGCGAGTTCGATCGAATCGCTCCGCTTCCCGACGATCTGCGCCGACGAGGTGTTCGATCGGCAGGTAAGCTTTCGCGCCGTCGAAGCGACGAAGATCCCGCTCGACCTCACGGGGTTCGACTTCACCTGGTCGGCGCGCTCGCTCGCCCATCTCGGCTCCATCGAAGCTGGGCTCGACTTCATCCGCAATTCGGTGAGCTGCCTGACGTTCGGTGGGCTGGCGGTGCACACCGCCGATTTCAACGTCGGTTCGAACCTGGACACGATCGACAACGAGGCGACCGTCCTGTTCCGGAAGCAAGACCTTGAAAAGATCGCGGTCGACCTCGTCTCTCGCGGTCATTACGTCGCTCAGTTCAAGTACGACCTCGGAACCACGCCGCTCGATCGACAGATCGACGTGCCGCCGTATTCGACAAGCGAACAGATCAAGTCGAGAATCGACGACCACGTCGCGACCTCGTTCGGGATTATCGTGCGCCGCGGAGATCGCTGACGCCGTCGATCACGTCGAGGACGATATCGAGGTGATCGCTCCACCCCATCGGGGCCCAGCTGAGCAAGCGATCGAGCTGTGCGATCCGCCTGGCGGAATCGCGCTGCGCATAGTCGAGGATCGCGGTCAGCCAACCAAGCCCGTCGATCGGATCGAGATATTCGGGAACGTCGCCGCCCACTTCGCGCAGGGATTCGAGGTCGCTCGCGATCACCGGCACCCCGGCCGCCAACGCCTCGGCGACCGGCATCCCATAGCCCTCGGCGAACGACGGGATCAGGACCGCGCGGGCGCCCGCGAGCAGCGCGTCGAGCTGACGGTCGGACACGTCCGCCGCCTCCTCGACATGGCCGAACAGGATCGTGCTGCGCTCGAGCACGTCGATGACGTTCTCGTTCTCCCAGCCGCGCCGACCGACCAGGATCAGCCGGGGGGCGCCCTCGCCGAGCTGTTCGACCAGCCGCCGCCACACGTTCAGGAGCAGCAGATGGTTCTTGCGCGGCTCGATCGTCGCGACGCAGACGAAGTAAGGGCGCTCGGCGACCGGTTCGCGAACTCGAAGCGGCGGGACGTCGCCCCATTCCACCCCGAGATGCGCGACCCGCGTGATCCGACGGCGCGCGGGGGAGACGTGCTGGGCGATAGCGTCGAGCGTGGCCTGCGAATTGCCGATGATGCCGTCGGCGTAGAGGTCGATCGTCCGCATCCGTTTCGCGTGCTCGACCGCCCCATTCGGTCGCGCGAACTCCGGATGGGTCAAAGGAATGACGTCGTGGACGAGGATCACGAAGCCGGCGCGTTCGGTCTCGAGGATGCGACCCACCAGCGCCTCGTTCTCGAGGTGGTGCGGCGATGCCTGAAGGTAGATGCGGGGACCTTCGGCGAACGGCACGGCCCGCGGGCGCAGCGCGAACAGGTGGCGGATCGCTTGCGCACGGACCTCCTCGGGTGTGGCGATCTCCCGCGTCTGCCAGCGCGCCTGCGTAAAGGCGAGGAACTGGCGCACCGCCGAAAGCTCGAGCCGACCGTAATAGCCGCCCGCGGGGTGGACTGCGGAGAAGCGCAGCCGCTCGGGCACCCGCCGCAACAGCTCCATCGCATAGGCGAGCTCGACCCGATCGATCCCGGTCGGCGTGGTATGATAGGCGCGGCTGAGCAGGCGCGAGAGGTCGAACACGATCCGTGGCTGCCGCCAGGCCGGGCGCCGCCGTTTGGGCAGCAGCCCCTTGCTGAACAGCATCTGCGCCGGCGCTTTAAACGGTCTTATCGCCAATGGGCGACCCTGACGATGTCGGGTTTGAGCCGCGGGACCGTGAGCCGCGGAATCGCGTTCTCGACGAGCATCGCGAGCCCTTCCTCGCTGAGGAAGCTGCCGCGGATCAACGACCGATCGATCACCACGCGCCGCACCGCCGCCCAGAGCTCGGGATCGGGCGGGGTGGGGTCGGCCCAGAACTCCTCGAGCGGGCCGCTGTGGACGACCCCCTCGACATCGTAGATCGCGTGGCCGAGCACCGCCACCGGCTTGCCCGAGTTCAGCGCAAGCGTGCCCACCGTGCTATTGACCATCACCGTGCCCAGTGCGGGTTCGAGCACCGCCGCGATATCGCCGTCGGTGACGAAGTGGACCCGATCGGCGACGCCCCAGGCGGCCGCGAGCTTGGCGGTGATCCGCCGCCAGGGGATCAGCCCGGCGTCCAGCGGATGGCGCTTGACGAGCAGGTGGGTGTCCGGCGGCGCCGCCTTGGCGAAGCTCTTGATCATGAAGCGCAGCGCGGCGCGCATGTCGCCGAACGGCGAATGGATGCGGATCTGATAGTCGGAATTGAGCTGGAGCGGGATCAGAAAATAGCGTGCCCCGGCGAGCGCCGCGAGCACCCGCTGGGACCGCCGCCGATTCGACCGGCCGACCAGCAGGCGCAGGATCCAGCCCAATCCCTCGGTCGCGGACGAGAGCGGGCGGTGATTACGGTAGAAGGGGTAGAGCGGCTTCGACAGCGCGGTCGCCAGCAGGTGACGCACGGTTTCGTTGACGCGGCGGCGGAAGCTTGCGGGAACGGGCATGGCCGGCGCTTCGGGCGGGAGGCGCGATGCCTCGGCCCGGAACCAATGCGGGTCGCGCGGCATGGGGGAGTGACCGTTGACCCCCCCCTCCTCCAAGGTCACGAAGTCGGGCCGGATGTAGCCCTCCTCCAGCACATGGACGCGCAATCCGCGGAGCTTCGCCATGCCGTGGGCGCTCGCGTGCATCGGGCGGCAGTCGCCGAACAGGATCACGTCGGTGATCCCATGCTCGACGATGAAGTCGTCGAAATAGGTCGGCCAGTTGCGCAGCGTTCCACGATAATCGGCCGCGCGGCCGGGCCAGTCGTGGCGGTCGCCCCCGCACAGATTGATGCGGAACACCCGGTGACCGCGCGCGGCGAGCGCGCCGCCGAGCCGGGCGAAATAGGACCCGTGCGGACCTTGCAGGAACAGGAAGCGACGCGAATCGTCGGCGCTCATACCGCACCAGCCCCGAAGGTCGCCCAGGTCCGGCCGTAGGCGCGCCGGATGCCCGTCAGCGCGGTCTCCTCCCGCCCCTGTCCGGAAATCAGGCGCGCGACCAGGACTTCGGGCGGGCACGGCAGCAGCGTCACGGGATCGCGGTAGCGCGGCGCCAGGATCAGCGCGGCCGCAACGAGCGCGTCCAGCGGCAGCACACGCCCGCGCCGGGGCAGCGCAGGGGCCAGATCGCAGGTGAGCCCCCAGCCCGCGTAGAAGGGCTGGCCGTGGACCGTCACCGCACGGCCGCGGAGCAAGGCTTCGAACCCGGTCAGCGACGAAAGGACATGGACTCCCTGTGCGCGCTCGACCAGCGCGAGCAGCGAGCCGCCGACCACCACCTGGTCGACCAGCCCGGCGCGGACGGGATCCGGGATCCGGCCGCGGCGCAGCCCGGCGGCGACGTCGGGATGTGGGCGGTAGAGGATGTACGCATCGGGCTCTTCCTTGCGGACCCGCGCCAGGAACGCCGCATTCCCGGCGACTCCGGCGCCGCCGCGGACGACCGAAAGGTCGTCGTCGACCTGCCCGACGGCGAGGACCACGCGGTGTCGAGGAGGAAGGTCGAGGTCGAGGTTCCCGCCCGAGTCCACCCCGTATTTGCCCAGCCGGCCCGCCACGATCGACCGGCGCAGCGCGCGGGCGCGAGCGAGCAGCACCGGGCTGAACTCGTGGCTTGCGAGAATGGTCTCCAGTTCGCTCGCCTGCGAGGGATCGAAATACACCCCGCCCTGCCGATCAAGGATGATCGACATCGGCGGCCGACACTCGGCTCCCAGCCCGTCCGACCTCAGGAAGCCGTCCTCGATCGGCCACGCCGGGTGCCCGCGGCGTTCGAGCCCCTCGGCGAAGCCGGCGGGCGCACGCGACGGCCAGAATGCAACCGCCCCCGGGTGGACGCCGGCGCGATTGGGCCCGACGAAAGGCGGCGACCGTTCGCCGTTCCAGAGGAACTGCGCGATGGCGTCGCGCTTCCATCCGGCCATGCCGACGACCGCGCCGATATCGCGATTGGCCTCGATCGTCCGCCGCCAGCCCGCAAGGGTGTTCACCGCAGCCATCGGGTCGGTCTCACGGCCGGTGAAGGGATTGCGATAGGACGCGGCGGCGATTCGGTCGAGCGCCGCCTCGGCCAGCCGCGCCTCGGCGATCTCGGCCCCGTCCCGATCCCGTACGCAGCCGCCGCGGAGCCAGGCGACGATCGCGGCGTCATCGCCGGGGCGAGCGACGACCGTGTCATTTGCGAGCCAGGGGTTGCGCGCGCCCGCCGCCCAGAACGCGCCGCCGACGCGAGCCTTGCGGAGCCGCCCGATCAACGCCGGCGGGTCGACGAGCGCCGAGCAGCCCGGCCGGGAGACCGCGGCGACCTCGTGCGCCACCCATGGAAACGGCGGCGATCGCAGGAACGGGTCGGTCGGTGCCACGGCGGCGGAACTCGTGGCCTTAGTTCGCGTGCTCGCGGACTCCCGTGACCAGCAGCCAGCCGATCGCGTAGATCACGAACAATGCGACCAGGATCGTGAGGATCGTCAGGAAGCGCTGCGGGTAAACGGATTTGACCGGCAGGTTCGGGTTGACGACGCGGACGATGTAGAGCTGCTGCTTGATCGCGTTCTGGCGCGCCTGCTCGTACGACTGGCTGACGGTGATATAGCGCTGCTGCAGGAAGGTCCGCTGGGTCTGGAGGTCCTCGTAGGTCCCGAGGCTGGACGCGATCGCGGAATGATCGCCGGTGAGCCGCCCGTTCTGACTGGCGAGTTGGGTCTCGAGCGATCGGATCTGCTGGCGCAGCGATTCCGACTGCGGGTTGTTGCCCCCGATCAGCTGGCTGGTCGCCTGGAGCTGGGAACGAGCGGCTGCGAGATTGCTCTGAAGCTGGGTGACGAGCCCGATCTGCGCCGAGGCGGAGTTCGCCGGATCGATGTCGCGCTGGGTCTGGCGGAAGTCGGTGACCTTGCCGCCGACGCCGCGAAGCGCCCGCTCGGTCTCGTCGAGCTGACGCTTCGCCAGCGACACCGCGTCATTGTACGACCGGACGTTCATCTCGTTGACCCGGCCTTCGCCGAGCAGCAGCAGCTGGCTGGCGATCGCGTAGGCGTCCTGAGGGCGGAACGCGCGCGCGGTCAGCGTGGTGATGCCGGTATCCGTGTCAAACTGGACCTGCACCTGGCGCTTGTAATAGCCGAGGAGATATTCGGGCGTCGGCCGATCGATCATGAGCCTGCTGAGGAAGTCCGCGCCCGGACGCCGCCACAGGGCGACGAGGTCCAGACGCTTCTGCAGCGCCTCGACCGCATCGTGCGACTGGAGATAATCGTCGACCGTCATCGAATCGCCGATGCTGGTCAGGCTGGATCCGCTGCTGCCGCCGCCGAAAAGGCTGCTGATGCTGCTCGCCCCCGACGAACTGGACGACCCGCTCGACTGGCTCCGCACGATGAAGTGCGCTTCCGAGACGTATTGATCGCTGGCGACGAGATACAGATATGCCGTCGCGATCAGCGTCGGCAGGATCACGAAGATCGCCAGCCACTTGCGACGCTGCCAAAGCGCCAGCAGGCGGCTCGTGAGCTGCTGCGGCGGTGCGGCCTGCACCTCTGCCGGCGACATGAAACCGTGCACTGATCTTCCCCCAACGCCAACCCGGCGCGCCGATCCCGCAGAGGATCAGGCGCGTCACGGCATGTGAATACGCTTGCGTGCCTGAGAAAGCAAAATCAGTCCGACCAGCGTGATGCCCAGGAGCCACGAGGCCAGGAACGGCACACTGAAATACTCGCCCGAGCCGGAGTAGAACCAACCGTAGCGCAGCATCTCGAAAATGTGGGCGAGCGGCACGTACAGGAACGCCGTCCGGATCGGCCCCGGCAGCATGTCCATCGCGAAAAAGGCTCCCGAAAGAGGCAGCATCAGGTAGGTGAAGGGATGAACGAGGCGGCCGATCGCCTTGCGCTCGAAGGTCAGACCCGCAACCACCAGCGACCCGCCGAACGAGAACCAGAACATCGCGAACATGCCGGCCAGCAGCCAGCCGAGGCGCACCGGCGCGTGCGTCATTCCCAGCGACACCGCCGCTGTCATCAGGATGATGAACGAAAGCCAGATCCCGACCGTGTCGAGGAGCGCGCGCGCCAGCAGGATGTCGAGCGGCTTGACCGTCCGATGATACATCAAGGGCAGGTTCGATTCGATCGCCCCCTCGCCGCGATTGAAGATGCTGCGGAAGATCATGAAGTTGCAATAGCCGATGATCGACATCGGCAGCGGCTGCACGTCGCCCTCGTGGATGCGGCTGCCGCGCGCGTGGAGCAGACCGATCATCGAGGCGAGCAGCATCGGCTCGATGATCAGCCACAGCAGACCGATGTTCTCGCGGCCGTAGCGCGTATGCATCTCGCGCAGGATCAGTGCCTTGATGACGCGGCTTTGGATCCGCAAGCCCTCAAGGAAGGTGCCGTGCTTCGGCGTCACATCGTCGCTGAGCGTGGCCATGACCGTCACCTAACCCCGCGCCGTTCCTGGGACGCAGGAGCGCTGCTACCCTAGATTTTCAGCGAGGTCGAGCGGCGTCCGCGCCCAGAACCCGCTCATAAACCGCGTGAAGCGCCCGCCGGTGACGGTCGAGCGAGAAGCGGGCGGCGCGACGCTGTCCGGCCGCGGACAGCTGCGCGCGCAGGCCCGCATCGGTATCGACGCGGCGGATCGCGGCGGCGATCGCGGGAACGTCATAGGGGTCCGCCAGCAGTGCCGCGTCACCGGCGACTTCCGGCAGCGATCCCATCGTACTGGTCACCACCGGCGCGCCGAGCTGCATCGCCTCGAGGACCGGAAGCCCGAACCCCTCGTAGAGCGAAGGGAACAGCACCGCGCGCGCCGAGGCGACCAGCTTCATGAGCAGTCGCCTGGGCAGGTAATCGAGCTGGATCACCCGCTTGGCGCCCGTCCCGCCGGCGCGGCCGATCGCGTCCATCAATCGCAGTTCCTCGTCCTTCTGCCAGGCGCGCGCGCCGACGATCACGAGGGGCGACTGAGTCTCGATCGACAGATACGCCTCGATCAGCCGGGCGACGTTCTTCTTGGGCTCGATCGCGCCGAAATAGAGGAAGTACCCCCCGGCCCCGAGCCCGAACACGCTTGCGACATCCTCGCCATCGCGCGCCATCGCCGACGCCGGCAGCGGCGCATGTTGATACGTGTTGGTGATCCGATCGTCGGCGATGTCGAACATCGCGATCACGTCGTTCCGACTCGCCTCCGACACGGTCACGATGTGCGCGGCGTCGCGGATGCAGCGCGCGACGACGCGGTGATACACGCGCTTCTGGTCGAGCGTCGCGAACGGCAGCTTCAAGGGCACGAGATCGTGGAGCGTGTAGATGTTGTGGGCGCCGGCCAGCCGGACCGCGACCGGATAGGTCCAGTGCATGATCTCGGGCGGATTCTCGATCTCGATCGTCAGAAAGCGGTTGGTCCGTCGAAAATGGAGCTCGGCGCGCTCGAACAGCAGCGCGCCGCTGTGCAGCCGGTCGAACTGCGGGAGCCGGTCGACGAAGCTGCGGCGCTCGATCAGACCCCGATCGTGAACCGGATAGACCGGCAGCCCCTTGATCAACGCCCAGCGATCGATGGCGGGGCGCAGCCATTTGGCGCTTTGGCGGACGACGCCGCGACCGATCGCCTCGTAGAAGAAGACGTCCCGGATCGTCGGATCGCGACCGACGGGGATGCCGAAGATGCCGTCGAGCCCCAGCCCCAGCGCCCGGATCGCCTCGGCAAGGCCGAACCCGTACGTGGCGACGCCGGTGCCATGGGGAAGCGCCAGGTTGTAGCCGTCGATGCCGATCGAGGGCGGCCGGGAGATCGATGCCATAGGCCCCTCCGTTACGGCAGCGCCCCCGGAACGCCAAACACTTCGGCGTAGGCGGCGAGCAGTCTCCGGCCGAAGGCGTCGACACCGAAGGCGGCGGCTGCGCGATCCAGGCCGGCGGCGCGCAGGGCCGCCCGCAGCGCCTCGTCCCGGTCGAGCCGCACGATGGCGGCGGCGAGCGCGGCAACGTCCACGGCGTCGACCATGAGCGCGGCACCGCCCGCGGTCTCCTCCAGCGCCCCGCCCGCGGAGGTGAGGACGGGCGTCCCGAGCGCCATCGCCTCGGCGACGGGCAGGCCGAACCCCTCGGCGAGCGAGGGGAAGAGGAGCGCACGCGCACCGGCGATCAGCGCCAGCAGCTCCTCGCGCGGCAGATAGGGAAGCCGGATCACGCCCGGGGCGTCGGCGTCATCTCCGCCCGCCGGGCCGGCGACGACGAGCGGCCGGGTCACGCCGCTGGCCCGCCATGCCGCGATCAGGCGAGGCAGGTTCTTGCGCGGCTCGGCCATGCCGTGGAACAGAAAATATCCGTCCGGTACCAGCCCGGCCGGAAGCGTACGCGCCGTCGACGGCGCGATCTCGACCGCGAGCCCGGCGTTGAGCACGCGCGCGGGCGCCAGCCCGAGGGTGCGGACGATCGCGTCGCGGCTGTGCTCCGACACGGTCACGATCCCGTCCGCTGCAGCGAGCACCACCGCGAGCCGCGCGCGCAGGCCCGCCGGGTCGGTGTGGGTCAGCTCGGGATGGGTCAGCGGGATCACGTCGTGGATCGTGTAGAGATTGCGCCAGCCTTCGATCCGTGCCGCCACCGGGTAGGTCCAGTGGACCACGCCGGACGGACCCGGCGCGTGCAGCGTGAGCAGCGCGCCGGTTCGCGCGAACCGCGCCTGCGCCAGCGCGAAGAGATCGCCGGCGTAGAATCCGTCGGGCTCGCGCCGCAGCCGCAGCGACCCGGTCCGCCCCGCCTCGAGCCACCGCCGCCACCGGCGGACCCGTCCCTCGCGACGCCCGAACCGACCTCGCGCGGCATCGTCGAGGATCAGCGGCGGCGCACCGACCCGCGTCAGCGCGGCCCGGACGGTGCGGGCGTAGGTCGCGACGCCGGTCGCCTCCGCGGCGAGCATCCGGCCGTCGAGGCAAAGCGGCACCTTTTGCTCCACGCGCCGATCCTGTAGCAGCGCCCCCGCGCCCGTCCATCCCGGCCCCGCGCGCGGACCCGCTCCCCGGAAAGAGCCCCATGATCATCCTCGATCGCGTCAGTAAGTCCTACCAGGGCCAGAGCGGCGTCAACGAAGTCCTCCAGGACGTAACGTTCACGATCAATCGCGGCGACAGCATCGGCATCTGCGGGGCGAACGGCGCCGGCAAGTCGACGCTGATGAAGCTGCTCTCCGGCGTCGAGCGACCGACCAGTGGCACCGTCACACGCAAGATGTCCGTGTCGTGGCCGATCGGCCTCAGCCAGGCATTCCAGACGTCGCTCACCGGTGCCGACAACGCGCGCTTCATCGCCCGCATCTATGGTAAGGACGAGCGCCAGCTGCTCGACTTCGTCGACGACTTCGCCCAGCTCGGCCGGTACATGCACGAGCCGATCAAGGTCTACTCGGCCGGCATGGGCGCGCGCTTGGCCTTCGGGATCTCGCTGGCGATCCGGTTCGACTGCTATCTGGTCGACGAGATCACCGGCGTCGGCGACGAGCGGTTCCGCGCGCGCTCGGAGGAGGCGCTGCAGGAGCGCAAGCGCGACGGCACGCTGATCATGGTGTCGCACGACAGCAACACGCTGCTGCGCTACTGCGACAAGGGCGCGGTGGTCTATGCGGGCGCGGTGACGCTTTACGATACCGTCCGCGAGGCGGTCGACGTCCACCACCGGCTGCAAAGTTTCCCGCAACAGCGGCGCTGACGCATTGTGTTGGCCGCGGGCCTCGGATAATCGGCGCTTCTTCCTGGGCCGTACCGACCCGGCGCAAGGCGGGGTGAGACTGCGAAGTATGCGTATACGCTCGGTTCCGGGTCGTCTGCCGGCGATTATCCTCACCGGCGCACTGACGCTTGCCGGCTGTTCGACTCTGCCGTCCAGCGGTCCGACCTCGACCCAGATCAACTCGGCGCAGAAGAACCACAACGACATCGGCTTTTCGATCGTCGACATCGACGCAGCAGCGACCGAGAAGCTCGCCTCGCTACCGCCTGCCGACGGTGGCCTCGCCAAGCTGACCCGCCCGGGCCGGATCGACACGATCGGCGCGGGCGACGTGCTGACGATCATGGTGTACGAGGTCGGCGTCACGCTATTCCAGGGCGCGACGGGAACGCTGGGCCAGGGAGGCCAGTTCAACCCCTCGGCGCGGTCGACGCTGCTCGACGACGTGCTGGTCGGTTCGGACGGAACGATCTCCCTTCCCTATGTCGGTCGGCTGAAGGTCGCGGACAAGACGCCGGCCGAGGTCGCGCGGATGATCGAGCGTGGCCTCCGCGGACTCTCGCAGCGGCCGCAGGCGCAGGTCGGCGTCAAACTGAACGCCCATAACAATTTCTACATACTTGGGGACGTCCGCGCACCGGGCAAGTTTCCGCTGACGTTGCCCGAGGAACGGCTGATCGACGCGCTCGCCCGTGCCGGCGGCGCCACCGTCCAGCCCGACGACGCGGTGATCCGGGTGACTCGCGACGGCCAGTCCGCCGAGACGCGGCTGAGCGCGATCGACGCCGCCAGTTCGCAGAACATCGCGCTGCTCCCCGGCGACCGGGTCCAGGTCTTCACGCGGCCACGCACCTTCCTCGCCTTCGGATCGACCAGCAAGGTGAGCCAAGTAGCGTTCAGCGCGAACGAACTCTCGCTCGCCGAGGCGCTGGCGCGCATCGCCGGTCCCAACGAGAACAGCGCCGACGCGGCGGCGGTGTACCTGTTCCGCTACGACCGGACCGCCGACGCTCCGGGCGGCAAGCCGGTCATCTATCGTCTCAACATGCTCCGCGCCGAAAGCTACTTCTTGTCCCAGCGCATCGGGATGCGCGACAAGGACGTCATCTATATCGCGAGCGCCAAGGCCAACCAGCCGGGCAAGCTCGCCCAGATCCTGGGCCAGCTGTTCAGCCCGATCATCGCCGTCCGGAACTTGGGCAACTAACCGGCCACGCGGGGGCGATGATCAGGGGAGATCGACTCCCGCCCATTTCAGGGATGTCATCTTGCGTCGGGTAAGCTATCGCTGGTGCAACTTTTAGGGTCCGCGTCTCGCGCCCGGTCGTCGACACCGGCCGTGGATGGAACCGGGAGTGTTGACCACGACTTCCCGTTCGGACAGCGGTCTGGACCCGCGGCGAGACAGGGGTAAGACATGGGCACCAAGCCGGATCCGATCGTTCCGTTCCGAAAGCGGAGCGCGGCGTCGGTCGCGGCACGGACCATCGCGGTCGAGGTCGGCGGTCTTCGCGCGCTCGAGGCCTGTTTCACCGAACCGGATTTCGCCGCAGGGTTCGATCGGCTGGTCGAGACGATCGCGCAGGCCAGCGGCCGTGTGATCGTCGCGGGGATGGGCAAGAGCGGGATCATCGCGCGCAAGATCACCGCGACGCTGACCTCCACCGGCTCCCCCGCGATGTTCCTGCACCCGGCCGAAGCGGGCCACGGCGATCTCGGCATGGTGGGTGAGGACGACATCGTCCTGATCATCAGCCGATCGGGCGAGACCGCCGAGTTCGCGCCGATCTTCAGTTACTGCAAGCGCTTCGGCATCAAGCTGGTGACCATCACCGCGCGCGGCAATTCGACCGCGGCGCGCGCCGCCGACTTCTTCATCCGGCTGCCGTCGGTGCGCGAGGCGTGCCCGATCGAGCTGACGCCGACCACGTCCACCACCGTGCAACTGGTGTTCGGCGACGCACTGGCGATCGCGCTGATGCACCGGCGCGGCTTTTCGGCCGACGATTTCTACAAATTCCATCCCAATGGCCGGCTGGGAGCGCGGCTGCTGAAGGTGCGCGACGTGATGGCGCGCGGACCGGACGTCCCCAAGGTCCGCGCCGACGCGACGCTGCTCGACGCGACGATCGAGATGACGCGCGCGCGGCTGGGCGCGACCGCGGTGGTCGACGACGACGGCAAGCTGATCGGCGCCTTCACCGACGGCGACCTGCGCCGCACGATCACGGGCGACCGCAACATGGAGGTCCCGGTCGCCGAGGTGATGACCCGCGAGCCGCGCTGGATCGGCCCGGGCGAGCTCGCGTCCGATGCGATCCGCCAGATGCACGACGCCAACGTCCTGGTCCTGTTCGTGCGCGACGGCGAGCGCCTGGTCGGCGCCGTCCACATGCACGACGTGTTGAGCGCGGGGGTCGCCTGACCGCCGGTTCCCGACTGCTGGTGGTGATCCCGGCGCGGGCGGGGTCGACCCGGCTGCCGATGAAGCCGCTGCTGCCGATCGCGGGAGTCTCGCTGCTGCACCGCACGATCGCGCTCGCGCGCCGTGCTCTCAGCGATCTCCCGGAGGCTCAGCTGCTCGTCGCGACCGACGACCGGCGGATCGCGGACCACGCCGCCGTCGCCGGGTGCGAGGCGGTGATGACGGCCGCCGCCATCTCCACCGGCTCCGGCCGCGCGCTCGCCGCCGCTGAGACGCTGTCGACGCCGCCGGCGATCGTCGTCAATCTTCAGGGCGATTCCCCGTTCCAACCAGACGAGGCGCTCGGCGCGATGATCCGGGCGCTGGACGAGGGCGCGGCGCACGTCGCGACCCCGGTCGTGCGCCTGAGCTGGGAGGCGCTCGATGCGTTGCGGGCCCACAAACAGGTCGCGCCGTTCAGCGGCACGACCTGCGTCCGATCTGCCGATGGTCGCGCAATCTGGTTCTCCAAGCAGATCCTGCCGGCGATCCGCGACGAGCGGCGGCTGCGCGACGAGTCGCCGCTGTCGCCGGTGTGGCGCCATGTCGGCCTCTACGCCTATCGCCTCGCCGCGCTGCGGGCGTTCGAGGCCGAGCCGCCGACCGCGCTCGAGCGGCTCGAGGGGCTCGAGCAGCTCCGGTTGCTGGAGATGGGCGTTCCCATCGCCGCGGTCGAGATCGCCCCGCCGTCGTTCGACATCTCCGGGATCGACACCCCTGCCGATCTGGCGCGCGCCGAGGCGCTGATCGCCCGCCACGGCGATCCGCTCGGCTCATGACGCAGCGGATCGTCATCGTCCGCCACGGCGACACCTTCGCACCCGGCGAAGCGCCCCGGCGGATCGGCGCGCGGACCGACCTGCCGCTGGTCGAGAGCGGGCGCGCGCAGGCCCGTGCGCTCGCCGCGGAGTTCGCCGAACGCGAGCTGGTGTTCCAGCGCGTCCTCGCCTCGCCACTTCGCCGGACGCGCGAGACCGCGGAAACGATCGCGCCCGGCCGGATCGAGATCGCGCGCTGGCTGCGTGAGATCGATCACGGACCGGACGAGGATCGGACCGAGGCGGAGGTGGTGGCCCGCGTCGGGCGGGCCGCGCTCGACGCCTGGGAGCATTCGGCCACGCCGCCGCCGGGCTGGACCGTGGACGCCGACGAGCGGCTGGCGGCGTGGCGCGCCTTCTTCGCGCGGGCGACGGGGGCCGCGCTGCTGGTGACGAGCAACGGCGCGGCCCGTTTCGCCCTCCTCGCGCTCGACGAGCCGCCGCGGAAGATCAGGACCGGCGCGTACGGCGTGATCGAGGCCGGACGGCTGATCTGCTGGGACCGGCGCCCCGACTGACCGGTCAGCGCGCGCGCACGATCTCGCAGCCGATCCGCGCGTCGGGGTAGATGTCGGTCTTGACCGTCCGCACCCGCACCCGCTGCACCCGTCCGTCGGCGAGACAGAGCGCCGCGATCGCCTCGCACAGCGTCTCCTGGAGCGCGAAGCGGCGGGTCGACGCGAGCGCCAGCACCCCGGCGCGGACGAAATCATAGTCCAGCACCTCGTCGATCGCATCCGCGGCGGGTGCGCCCGGATAGGCGACCGTCATCTCGACCGACACGGTGACGGGCTGCGGCTCCGCTTCCTCGGGATGGATGCCGAGGCGGATGCGCACGGTGAGCCCGTCGAGCAGCGTGGTGAACTCAGCCATCGCGCCCCTCGAACATCACGTCGCCGTCCCGCTTGCAGAAGCGCTGGCCGCAATCGACGAACAGGTTCTGCCCGGTGACGCTCCGCGCGCCGAGCAGATAGGCGACCGCCTCCGCCACCGCGCCCGCCCCGACCGGCCGCCCGAGCAGATTGCGGCTGCCCGTCCGTGCGAACTCGTCCGCCGACTGGTCGCCGCTCGGCAGCGTCAGACCCGGCGACACGGCGTTGACCCGGACCCTGGGCGCCAGCGCCTGCGCCAGCATCGTCGTCGCCCCCTCCAACGCGATCTTGGTCAGCGAATAGGAGAAGAAGTCCGGGTTGAGGTTGACGACCTTCTGATCGAGCAGGTTGACGATCGATCCGTCCTCGAGGCCCGGCTGCGCCGCGAGCGCGGAGGCGAGGAGACTCGGGGCGGTCAGGTTGACGGCGGTCAGCCTTGCGAGCAGCGCGGCATCGACCGCAGGCGGCCGATCATACTCGAAGAGCGAGGCCGAATTGACCAGCCCGTCGATCGTCCGCCCGGCCAGGCGCTGCGCTGCAGCAAGGATAAGCGCGGGAGCGGACGGGTCGGCGAGGTCGCCCTCGACCACGCCGATCGCACCGATCGCGGCGGCGGTCGCACGGGCCTCGTCCGGAGAGGAATGGGCGTGGATCACCACCGCATGGCCATCCGCGGCAAGCCGCGTCGCGATCGCCGCGCCGATCCGGCGCGTTCCCCCCGTGACCAGAATCGTCCGCGTCATCCGAGCCCCATCAACGCCAGGACCTCCTTGCGGCTCCGATCGTCGTCGCGGAACACCCCCATCATCCGGCTGGTGACCATCGCCACCCCGGGCGTCCGGACGCCGCGCGCGGTCATGCAGGCGTGGCTCGCCTCGATCACGACGGCGACGCCCTGCGGCCGCAGTCCGTTCCAGATGCAGTCCGCGACCTCGGCCGTCAGCCGCTCCTGGACCTGGAGCCGCCGCGCGAAGCCGTGGAGAACGCGGGCGAGTTTCGAGATGCCGACGACGTGATCGGTCGGCAGATAGGCGATGTGCGCGCGCCCGATGATCGGGGCCATGTGGTGCTCGCAATGCGACTGGAAGGGGATGTCCTTCAGCAGCACGATCTCGTCATAGCCGCCGACCTCCTCGAACACGCGGGCGAGATGGCGCGAGGGATCCTCGTCGTAGCCCGCGCAATATTCACGCCACGCGCGCGCCACCCGGCGCGGGGTGTCGCGCAGCCCCTCTCGCGCCGGGTCGTCGCCTGTCCACGCGATCAGCGTACGGACCGCGGCGAGGACGTCGGCCGGTATCTCGGGGCCGTCGGGGGCGCGGAGCAGGTCTCCGTCATCGGGCTCGCCCGGGATCACATCAGCCACTCTTCGTCTCCGATCTCTTGCACCGCACCATGACGTACGTTCTAAATTGCAACTGTTTCATTTCGGCAACAACCCTCAGGAGCGTACCCTTCCCTCACATTTTCATTTGACGAAGGAAATTTTCGATCGCTACCTTCCATACCGAACCATGGAAGATGACCCAACCGGCTTCAGACCGGCGGGGCAGGGAGAGGGGAAGACGATGAGGAAGTTTCAGCTTCTGACGGCTACGGCGTTCGTGATGCTGCCGGCGCTGCCGGCGATGGCGCAGACCGCGGACACCACGTCCGCGCAGAATACCGCTCCCACGAACGGGCCCGGCCAGGAGGCGCCTTCCACCCCGTCCGGCGGCCAGGACGGCTATCCCGGCGACATCGTCGTTACCGCCCAGCGCCAGTCGCAGCGGCTTCAGGACGTGCCGATCGCGGTCAGCGCATTCACCGCGCAGAACCTGGAGAAGCAGCAGATCGTCAACACGACCTCGCTTCAACAGAGCCTCCCCAACGTCACCTTCACCAAGACCAACTTCACCTCCTCCAGCTTCGCGATCCGCGGCGTCAGCAACCTGTGCGTCGGCGTGACCTGCGACGAATCGACCGCGATCGCCGTCAACGACATGCCGCTGCTCGGCACCCGCCTGTTCGAGACCGAGTTCTTCGACCTCGAGCGGGTCGAGGTCCTGCGCGGCCCGCAGGGAACGCTGTTCGGACGTAACGCGACCTCGGGCGCGATCAACTTCATCTCCGCCAAGGCCGATCTGTCGGGGATCCACGCGGCGGGCGAGGCCGAATACGGCAATTACAATTCGATCCGCGTCAAGGGCATGTTCAACCTGCCGATCACCGACACGCTGGGCGTGCGCGTGGCAGGCACCTACCTCAACCGCGACGGCTATACCAAGAACCTCTACGACGGGAAGCGGATCGACGACCGCGATCTCTACTCGCTGCGCGGTACGCTGACCTGGGAACCGACCAGCGACACCCGCGTCGACCTGATCGGCTATTATTTCCACGAGCGCGACAATCGCAGCCGCATCCAAAAACAGCTCTGCCACCGCGATCCGACGGGCGTGATGGGCTGTCTGCCCGACACCCTGCGATACGAGACCACCAACGCCAACTCGACACTGTCGACGGCGCTGACCTCGAAGGAGTTCATCGGCATCGGCGTCAGCCCGGCCCTGGTCCCCTTCGCGCTCGGCAGCGTGTACGGCACCGACACGTTCGCCGGCGTCGTCAATCCGGCGGACGTCCGCACCGTCAACGTCGACTACACGCCGACCTATTTCGCCGAGGAGGAGCAGTACACCGCCAAGATCTTCCATGACTTCGGCAAGGTCTCGCTGAACATCACCGGCGGCTATATGCGCAACACGGTGAACTCGACCTCCGACTACAACCTCGCGGTCGAGAATCCCTACGTCAACAACCCCGGCCTGATCGCGCTCGACGCGGCCGGTCGTCCCGGTGGTCCGGCGGCGTTCCTGAATAACCTGCGCCAGTATCTGATCCCGAACGGTCCGAACGGCGGGCTTTGCCAGTCGGCGACGACCACCACCAACACCGGCATCTACGGCGGCAACAGCATCGGCTGCTACCCGCAGAGCATCGACTACGATCGGTCGCTCGGCAAGGTTCGCCAGTACAGCATCGAAGCGCACCTCGACAGTTCGTTCGACGGGATGTTCAACTTCCTGCTGGGCGGCATCTATTTCGACTCGAAGGCGACGAACGTCGACTATTACGTCAACTCGTTCGGGCTCGACTATGCCACCGGCCTGCTCGGCTCGGCGGCGACCGGCGGCACCTCCTATCTGGCGTCGCCGTTCTTCCGCAGCAACTCGCCGGATTTCCGGCTGAAGTCCTACGGCATCTTCGGTGAGACCTATTTCGCCTTCACCGACAAGCTCAAGCTCACGCTCGGTCTGCGCTACACGCACGACGACAAGGCCGTGATCGCGCGCACGACGCTGGCCAACGCGCCGGTGCCGTTCGGCACGCCCGATGCCAACCCGATCCTCGATAGCGGCAACTTCGACTTCGACTCGACGAGGGACGGCAATCAGGCCTTCGCCAACGACTCGGTCCAGTTCTCGCGGCTGACCGGACGCGCGGTGCTCGATTACAAGATCACGCCGGACAATCTGCTCTACGCATCCTATTCGCGCGGCTACAAATCGGGCGGCATCAATCCGCCGCTGTCGCCGGTCTTCGCGGTGCCGACCACGTTCACCCCCGAATCGGTCGACTCGTTCGAGATCGGCTCGAAGAACACCTTCGGCAACGGCGCGTTCCGGCTGAATCTCACCGGCTTCTACTACAAGTACAAGGGCCTCCAGCTCAGCCGCATCGTCGCCCGCACCTCGGTCAACGACAACGTCGACGTCAACATCTACGGCGTCGAAGCGGAGGCGATCGCGAGCCCGACGCCGGCGATGCTGGTCAACATGAACTTCAGCTACCTGCACACCAGCGTGGCGAACGACAAGTTCCTGGCCAATCCGCGCGACGTCTCCGGCGGGCGTTCCGACGCGGTGATCATCAAGGACCTGACCAACGCCTCGAACTGCGCGGTGGTCTCCACCACCGGCAACGTCGCGGGAGTCAACGGCTATGTCGCCGCGATCAACGGCAGCATCGGCCTGCAGGCGCCGGTCGCGATCCCGGGAACCAACACCACGGGCGCGTTCAGCATCTGCTCGGCGCTCGACGCCAATGCGGCCACGGTCGGCGCGGCGTTCGGCGGCATCCAGGTGCTCGGGTCGGGCGTGGAGGTCAGCGTCAAGGGCAATCAGCTGCCCAACGCGCCGACCTACAAGGCGTCGGCCGGCATCCAATACACCATCGACATGGGGACGGGCGGCTACACCCTCGTCCCGCGTGCCGACATCAACTACACGGGCAATCAGTGGGGTACGATCTTCAACAAGAACCCCATCGACAAGATCCAGGGCTATGCCGTGATCAACGCCCAGCTTCAGCTGAACGCTCCGGACGACCGCTTCTACGTCCGCGGGTTCGTGCAGAACCTGACCAACAACAATGCGGTGACGGGAATGTACGTGACCGACCAGTCGTCGGGGCTGTTCACCAACATCTTCACGGTCGAACCCCGCCGCTACGGCATCGCTGCGGGCTTCAAGTTCTGATCGGCGTCCGGCGGAGCGACCGCGCTCCGCCGGGCCCTCTCCTCCCGAAGATGATGACAAGGGTGCCCAGGCGAGGCACAAGCGACCGTACGCGCCGCCTGGAGGCGCCGACGTTCAGGCCGGGCAGTCCGGCGCAACAGGAAGGATCGACATGGCCACGCCACCCAAGACCAGCGGCATTCACGCGCCCGTCCAGCCGTCGCCCGAGCTCGGCGCGATCGTCGGCGACGACAAGCTGCCGCGCAGCCAGGTGATCAGCAAGGTCTGGGATTACATCAAGTCGAACAAGCTCCAGAACCCGGAGAACAAGCGCGAGATCGTCGCCGACGACAAGCTGAAGAAGGTCTTCGGCCGCGACCGGGTGACGATGTTCGAGATGAACAAATATCTCGCGCAGCACGTCACTGCGTGATGCACCGGGCGGGCGGCGGCCGGCACCCGGCTCCTCCCGCTGTCGCGCGGCCGACCCTGGTCGCGCATCACCTGCGCAACGAACCCCCGAGATGTGCGTAGTTGCGCGAGAACCAATCAAACGGAGGACCAGAGCGATGGCGCGATCGGCTGAAAAGCGGGGCAAGGACGAGACCAAGGCGGCCGAAAAGACGGTCAAGGCGACCGGCAAGCCCGCGACCGGCGCCCGCGGCGGCATCACCGCGCCGGTTCAGCCCTCTCCCGAGCTCGCCGAGATCGTCGGCAAGGATTCGCTTCCCCGGAGCGAGGTCGTCAAGAAGGTCTGGGACTATATCAAGAAGCACGACCTTCAGGACGCCAAGGATCGCCGCCAGATCAACGGCGACGACAAGCTCCAGAAGATCTTCGGCAAGAAATCGGTCAGCATGTTCGAGATGAACAAGCATCTCAGCAAGCATCTGTCGGCGATCAAGGACTGACGACCAACACCGCCGCCCACCGCGACGTGGGCGGCGAGTGGTGCCCCCGGCGAGATTCGAACACGCGGCCTACGGTTTAGGAAACCGTCGCTCTATCCGGCTGAGCTACGGGGGCATCGCCGCTCCGCTACCCGCCCAGCCGACGACGGTCAATCGCGAGGGTCAGTTCGACCGCTCGGGAGGGACCACCGGAAGGGGCAAGGGCGCGACCGGCACTCCGTCGGCCATCAGCGCCTTGGCCTCGGCGACGCTCGCCTGACCGTGGATCGTCTCCTGCTTGCGGTCGCCCTCGTGCATCGCGCGCGCCTCGACGGCGAAGCGGTCGCCCACCCAGCGCGACGATGCGAGCGCCTTGGCCTGCGCGCCGGCGAGCGCGCCCAACATCGCCTTGACCTCCTCGGGCGAGCGCCGGCCCTCACCGCGCGAGGCAAGCCGCGGCGCCATGATCGCCTTCTCGATCGCGGTCGAGGCGCAGACCGGGCAGGCGATCAGCCCGCGCGCGCGCTGGTCCTCATAGCCGTCGCTCGATCCGAACCACGCCTCGAACACGTGATCGCCGTCGCACCGGAGATCGAAGACGATCATGCGCGCGCGACGCCGGGGATCGCGCGGCGATGCTCCAGCACGGGGATGCGCGCGCGCACCGCATCGACCGCCGCGGGATCGATCTCGACGAGGCCCAGCCCCGCCGCCTCGCCCATGTCCAGCAGCACCTCGCCCCAGGGATCGACCACCAGCGCGTGGCCGTGGGTCTCGCGCCCGTCGGCATGGACCCCGGTCTGCGCCGCCGCGACCACGAACGCCGCCTGTTCGATCGCGCGGGCGCGGAGCAGCGTCTCCCAATGCGCCCGTCCGGTCGGACGGGTGAAGGCGGCCGGGACCGCAAGGATCGTCGCGCCGGCGCCGGTCAGCGCGGTGTAGAGCGCCGGAAACCGCAGATCGTAACAGATCGACAGCCCGAGTCTGCCGAGCGGCGTCGCGACCGCCACCGCTCCCTCCCCCGCCGCATAGGCCGCCGATTCGCGCCACGTCTCGCCGCTGGGCAGGGCGACGTCGAACAGGTGCAGCTTGTCGTAACGCGCGCGGATCGCCCCGGCGGCGTCGATCACGAAGCCGCGATTGGCGTAGCGCCCGTCGTCGCGCCGCACGGCGAGCGAGCCGAGATGGACCCACAGGCCGTGTCGCGCCGCTGCCGCTCGCACCGCGGCGAGCACGACATCCTCGCTCTCCGGTACGATTGCGGTCGCGGCGCGCGCGCGATCGCGGTCGAGCAGACCCGACATCTCGGGCGTGAACAGCATCGCCGCCCCAGCGGCTTGAGCCTCGCCGATCGCCCGGACGAGGGTGCGTCCATTCTCCGCGGGATCGATCCCGCTGGTCATTTGCAGGATTGCGGCGATCATGCCGCCAGGAGAGGATCGAGCCCGCCGCGCGCGTCGAGGGCGGCGAGGTCGTCCGAGCCGCCGATGTGGCGGCCGTCGATGAAGACCTGCGGCACCGTCATCCGGCCACCAGATCGCGCGAGCATCTCGGCGCGGCGCGGGCCGCCCATCGTGATGTCGTGCTCCTCGGGACGAACGCCCTTCGCGTCCAGCAGCCGCATCGCTCGCGTGCAATAGGGACAGAACGCCTTGGTGTAGATCTCGACTTTCGCCATGGACTTCAAGTGTGTGCCTGACCCGCGCTTGTCAATCGGCGGCGGTCTGGTCGATCACCCGCGCCCAGCAGGCGATCGCCACGCTCGCCGCGCCCGCGCCGAGCAGCACGCGCGCGCACGCCTCAGTTGTGGCGCCGCTGGTATAGACGTCGTCGACCAGGACGACGCGCTTGCCCTCGACCGACCCGGCGCGTCGCGGATCGAGGTCGAACGCCGCCCGCACCTCCTGCGCGCGGGCCCGACGGCCCAGCCCGCGTAGCGCGGCGGTCGCGCGGATGCGGCGCAGCGCAGCGCGCTCCACCGGCAGGCCGAGGAGCGGGGCCAGCGCGTCGGCGATGAGCGCGGCCTGATTATACCCGCGCGACCACAGCCGCCAGCGGTGGAGCGGGACCGGGATCAGCACGTCGCCCGGCGGCATCCCCCGCCGCATCAGCCCCGCGGCCGTCCGCGCGAGCGCAGTCCGTCCGCCGTATTTGAGCCCGAGCGCGACCGCCCGCGCGACCTCGCCATAAGCCACGGCCGCGTGGACGCCGGCATGGACCGGCGGGCGGGCCGCACAGTCGCGACACCGCGCCTCAACGCCGCAGTCCGCCTCGAACGGCGCGCCGCACCCGGCGCAGCATGGCGGTCCGAGAAAGCGGAGGCTCGCCCAGCAGCGCGCGCAGAACCGGTGGTCGCCGCGGACGATGTCGCCGCAACCCGGGCACCGCGGCGGCAACGCGAGGGAGAGCGCGGCGAGCAGGCGATCGGCGGGGGTCACGCACCGGTTGTCGCGTGCGCCGTCCGCGGGCACAAGCCGCCGGGTGGATACCCCCGAGATCTTCGACCGCCGCCGTCGCCGCCTCGCGCGCGACCGCGCCGCGGCCCGCTTCGCCGATCATGCGTTCGTGCGGACCGCGATGCTGGAGACGATCGCCGAGCGGCTCGCGGCGGTGAAGCGCGTCTTCGCCGAGGTGCTCGACCTTGGCTGCGCTGACGGCGGCCTCGCCCTGCCCGACGCGCGGATCGCACGGGCCGATCCCGGCCGGACGTTCGCCGCCCGCGCCGGCGGCGTCCAGGCGGACGAGGACCGGCTGCCGTTCGGGGACGAACGCTTCGACCTCGCCATCGCGGCGGGGACGCTCGACACGGTCAACGACCTGCCGGGCGCGCTCACGCTGATCCGCCGCGCGCTGCGCCCCGACGGATTGTTCCTGGGTGCGTTCCTCGGCGCGGGCACGCTCCAGACGCTGCGCGCGATCTTCCGCGAGGCGGAAGCGGATCGGCCCGCGGCGCGCTTCCATCCGCTCGTCGACGTCCGCTCGGCAGGCGATCTGCTGGTGCGCGCCGGCTTCGCGCTGCCGGTCGCCGACGCGGAGACGCTGACGGTGCGCTACGCCAGCCTGGCGCGGCTGCTGGCCGACGTGCGCGGGATGGCCGGGGGCAACCAGCTCGCCGAAGTCGCCCCGCTCCGCCGGGAGACGATCGCCCGCGTCACGGCGGCGTTCGAGGCCCGCCGCGACGCGGAGGGCCGGGTCGCCGAGCGGTTCGAGATCGTGGTGCTGACCGGCTGGGCGCCCTCGCCCGATCAGCCCCGGCCGGCGCGCCGGGGCAGCGCCACCGCCTCGCTGAAAGCGGCGCTCGGTCCGGGTTAGATCATCCCGTCGTCGTCGCGCTCGGCAAGCAGGCGGCCCATCGCATCGAACAGCGCATCCATCGCGACGGGCTTGAAGATCACGTCGTCGGCGCCCGCCGCCAGGCAGCGTTCCCGAAGGTCGATGGCAGTATCCGCGGTGACGACGATGATCGGCAGTTCGCCCTTGGCGTCGCCGCGGGCGCGGATGTGGCGGATCGCGGTCAGACCGTCCATGCCGGGCATCCGGAGATCGACCAGCACCATGTCGACGCTCTGCTCGCCGAGGAGGGTGAGGCCCTCTTCGGCGCTTTCGGCCTCCACCATCGTCGCGCCCGCCACATCGAGCATATCGCGAACGACCCGACGATTCATCCGGTCGTCCTCGATAAACAACACGTTCACGAGAATGCGCCGGAATGGAGGCTTTTCGTCGTCGGCTTCATGAGGGTCGCTATACCTGTCATGCCGCCCGGGCTGCAACCATCCTGACAGGCTCGGGCGCGCAGTCGGCCAACGCCGCGATCAGGGCGTCGCGCGCGATCGGGCGATCGAGAACCAGGGACGCGCCCGCCGCGATCAACGTTTCGCGCGCAGTCCCGTCGGCGCGCCGCAGGATGACCAGACTGGCCGCCCCGGTCGCCGCCTCCCGAAGCGTTCGGACGGACGTGTCCGCCGCCTCGCCCAGCACGCCGTCGTCGACGAGCACCAGCGGGCATCGCCGAGCCGCGAGCGTAGCGGTCGCCGCCGCGAGATCGCCGACCGCGACGATCGGGCCGTGCGTGGGCTCGAGCAGGGACCTGAGCTTGGCGCGCGCGATCGGATTGCCTTCGATCAGCATCAGCGCCGGCGTCTCGGACTCCGCCGTCTCGGCGACGCAGGACCCGCTCTCGCGCAGCGGCAGCGAGACGGTGAAGGTGGCGCCCTGCCCCTCCTCGCTCTCGACCGTGACGTCGCCGCCCATCGCGCGGGCGAGATTGCGGCAGATCGTCAGCCCGAGGCCCGTGCCGCCGAACTGCCGGGTCGTGCTCGTGTCGGCCTGCTGGAAGGATTCGAAGATCAATTCATGGCGCGCCCGGGCGATGCCGATGCCGGTGTCGCGGACCGAGATCTCGTAGCGCTCGCCGCAGCGCCGCGCGCACAGCGCGACGGACCCCGCCGGCGTGAACTTGAGCGCGTTCGACAGCAGGTTGAAGACGATCTGCCGCAGGCGCCCCGCGTCGCCGACGATCCCGGCCGGGCAGTCCCGAAGATCGGCGCTGAACGCCAGGCCCTTGGCGTTCGCCTGCTCCTCCCACATCCGCGTCGATTCGGTGAGCGCATGGCGAAGGTCGAACGCGCCCTCCTCGATGGTGAGGTTGCCCGTCTCCATCTTGGCGACGTCGAGGATGTCGTCGACCAGCGCGCGCATGGTGACACCGGCGCCGTGGACCACCGACACCCGGTCACGGATCGAGCCGTCGACCTTCGGATCGGCGAGCATCACCTGGGTCATGCCGAGGATGCCGTTGAGCGGCGTGCGGATCTCGTGGCTGGTCGTCGCCAGGAACTCGGTCTTCGCCGCCAGCGCCTTTTCGAGCGCGACGTTGGTCGTCTCGAGCGTCACGTTCGCCGCGCTGACCTTGTCGCGGCTGCGCCGGACCGTCCGCAGAGCATAGGCGAGCGCCGCGATGATCAGCAGCGTGGCGGCGACGCCCCCGAGCAGCACGTTGCGCTGGGTCTGCGCGCGCGAACGTTCGTAGGCGACGCTCTTGCGCAGATCGTCCGCCTTGAGGTTGGCGATCCGGACCTCCTGGTTCGCGAAGTCGAACCGGGCCGCCATCAGCGCGGCGCCGTTCGACCGTGCCAGTTCGGTCGCCTCGTCGTCCAGCCGCTTGAGCGCGGTCAGATGCGCAAGCGCGCGGTCGCTCCGCCCCGCGGCCGCATAGACGTCGTACGCGGTCTGGTGCGAATCGCGATCGTCGAGCCCGGTCCGGGCGACGTCGACGCCGTCGAACGCCCTGTCGACCAGCCGTTCCGCCGCGGCCAGGTCATGCTTCTGGTAGAGCGCCTGGGCGAGGAGGACCTGCTGGCGTCGGCGATAGTCGGGCGGCGCGGCGCTGCCGGCGATCGCGATGCTTTCCCGGATGGCGCCGATCGCCGCGTCGGGCTGACCGTTCGTCAGCAGCGCCCAGGAGAGATTCCGCAACACGGTCGCGGTCACGCTCGGGCTCTTCAGCTCGCGGGCGAGGTCGAG
This sequence comes from Sphingomonas sp. SP6, assembly GCF_058313435.1. NCBI lineage: Bacteria > Pseudomonadati > Pseudomonadota > Alphaproteobacteria > Sphingomonadales > Sphingomonadaceae > Sphingomonas > Sphingomonas sp. SP6. Next base: position 195,634 of record NZ_JBZFLG010000001.1, on the reverse strand, counting down.
CGCCCGGCGGAACGTCGCCAGCGCACGGGGGACCTGCTCGAGCTTGAGGAGCGCGAGGCCCTCGCCATTGTAGATCGCGACCGCCAGCCCCGGGTCCGCGTCATAGACCTCCAGCGCCTCGGCGAAATACTTCAGCGCGTTGGTCCAGTCGTTGGCGGTGACATAAAGGTTGGCGATCTGCGCGAACGCGCGCGCGCGCCCGCGGTCCTCGCCCAGGGTCTGGAACAGGTCGTGCGCGGCATGAAGGTCGGTCATGGCGCCCGCGACCTGCCCCGCCGACGCGCGGAGATTGCCACGCGAGAGCAGGGCGTCGGCGAGCAGCCGGCTCCCTGGCGCGACCCGCGCCGCCTGCGCCGCGGCGGCGTCGATCAGCGGGCGCGCCCGGTCGTTCTGCCCGGTGCGGGCATAGGCCTCCCCCAGCAGCCACGTGGCGGTGGCGAGCATCAGATCGCGCTGCCGTCCCGACGGGCGGCCCACCGCATAGTCGCGCGCCCGCTCGGCCTGGCGGACCGCGAGCGCGGGATCGGCGAGCATCTTGGCCTTAACGTCGGCGGAGATCGCGTCGAAGGTCGCGTCGGTCTGCGCCGACGGCGCGGGCTCCGCCGCCAACGGAACCGCGACCGCGAGCAGGACGGACGCCGCCAGTCCGCGCAGGATCACGCCTGTTGCCCGACGCGCGCGCGGCGCAGGAACGACACCTTGGCATCCTGCGGGGCCGCGCGGTGCATGTCCTCGTCCAGAAAGGTGATCAGCGCCTCCAGCCCGATCGGCCGGCTGATCAGGAAGCCCTGCACCATGTCGCAGCCCATGACCGTCAGCAGCGCCAGTGCGGCATGGGTCTCCACTCCCTCGGCGACGACCTCCATCTCCAGCGCGTGCGCGAGATCGATGGTCGACCGGACGATAAGCGGATCGCGGTTCGAGCTGGTCAGCTGGGTGACGAACAGCTTGTCGATCTTGAGCTCGCGCGCCGGCAGCTGCTTCAGATAGGCGAGCGAGGAGAGGCCTGCGCCGTAATCGTCGATCGCGATCATCACCCCGCTGTCCGCGAAGACCTGCAGATTGGCGATGGCGCTGCCGGGATCGCGGATCACCGACGTCTCGGTGATCTCGAAGCCGAGCTTCGCGTCGCTGCTCGCGACGAGCGCGCACGCCTCGCGCACGAACGTCTCGTCGGCGAGCAATTGCCCCGAGATGTTGATGAACAGCCTCAAGTCGTGACCATGCCGCGCCAGATCCTGCTGGTCGGCGATCGCCTGGCGGATGGTCCACAGCGTCAGCCGGTCGATGACGTGGAATTCCTCCGCCGCCGGGATGAAGTCGCCCGGCAGGACCAGCCCGCGCTCGGGATGCCGCCAGCGCACCAGCGCCTCGGCGCTGGTGATCTCCTGGCGCCGGACATGCACCTTGGGCTGGTATTGGATCAGCAGCTCGCCGTTCGTCAGCGCTCGGTCGAGGTCGGCGGCGATGCGACGCGCGATGCGTGGCTGCTGGGCGCTGAGGTCGTGCGTCACCGCGCCTTCGCTCGCCCGGGCCTGCGCCAGCGCGGATTCCGCCTCTTCGATCAGCCGTACATCCTCGGCCCGGCTCGCCGGCGCCAAGGCCGCGCCGAGCGCGAGCAGAACGACGTGCTGTTCCCCATCGAGGTCGAACGGCGCGTCGCAGGCGGTGCGGATCGCGGTCAGCCCGGCGTCGAGGTCCGCCGGGGTCTCGCCCTCGAACTCGATCTCGATCGTGCGACCGGCCGGGCGGAGCCTGGCCTCCGGCGCGACCGCGGCGATCCGCGCGATCACGTCCTCGGTGAGCAGCGCCGCCCGCGCCCGCCCCACGTGTCGGCGCAGCGCTGCGAAGTTCGTGATCTCGGCTGCGACCTGAAAGCGCCACGCCTGCCGCGGCGCGGCCTGGGCGGCGGCGGGGTCCCGGGCTTCACCGGTGGGCGGAATGTGGCCGGCCATGCCCGAACGCTACCCGTGCAATCGCGAACATATCCTTAACTCGGAAAAAACGAGTCCCGATCTGGACCAAGTTCAACCGTGAACGGATTTGAGGTACGGTAAAAAATCTGTTAACGCGGATGCGCACCACCGGTGCGGACAAGGGAGAAAAACCATGCTCGCGTTCCTCATCTCGCTGATCTTCGGCGAGACCATCAAGCCCTGGTAAGCAGGCATCCGGTTCGGGTGCGGCGGCCGGCTTGCGCCCAGCAAGCCCGGCCGAAGCGGCCGAACCGGACTTCGACGCAGATCGCCGGCGTCTCGATCCGGGACGGAATGTCGTTCCGAATCATGTAATTGGTTAATGACGCTCAGGCCGCCTCCGCGGCCTTTGTCTTGCCGAGGCGAGCCGGCGCGGGGTTCGAGAAGACCATATCGTTGTCCACCGAGCCGAACTTCAGCGCCATCACGTCAAGCGCGTAATTCTGGTTGAGCCGCCAGGGCTTCTTCGCCCCCTGCTTAGGCAGCCGATCCGCGGCACGCTGGATGTACCCCGACGAGAAATCGACGAACGGCTCCGCCGCCATCCCACCTTCGCCGATCCGCGGCGTCGCCTGGCGCATTCCCCGCCGCGTCATGGTATTGAGCAAACGGCAGACGTACATCGCGACCAGATCCGCCTTCAGCGTCCAGGAAGCGTTGGTGTAGCCGAAGGTGAACGACAGGTTCGGCACGTCGTCGAACATCATTCCCTTATACTGGAGCTTGTCGCCGATGCGGACGGCTCGGCCGTCGACCGTCAGGTCCGCTCCGCTGAGCATCTGGACTTCGAGCCCGGTAGCGGTGACGATCACGTCCGCGGGAACGTCGCGCCCCGACGTCAGCTCGATCCCGGTCGGGGTGAAGCGCTCGATCGTGTCGGTGACGACCTCGGCGCGACCGGCCTTGATCGTCGCGAACAGGTCCGCGTCGGGCACCAGGCACAGCCGCTGATCCCAGGGATTGTAGCGCGGGGTGAAATGGGTGGCGACGTCGTAATCGGGGCCGAGATGCTCGCGCACCATTCCGAGCAGCCTCGCCTTGACCTTCTGCGGCTGCCGCCGCGTCATCCGGTAGAAGAACATGCTCATCGCCACGTTCTTCCACCGCGTGATCCCATAAGCCGCCTTGTCGGGGAGCTTCGACCGTAGCCAATTCGCCACCCGGTCCTGCGCCGGTCGGGAGACGACATAGGTCGGCGAGCGCTGGAGCATGATGACGTGCGCGGCGGTTTTCGCCATTTCGGGGACCAGCGTCACCGCGGTGGCGCCGCTGCCGATCACGACCACGCGCTTCCCCACATAATCGAGGTCCTCCGGCCAGAATTGCGGATGGACGATGCGACCGGCGAAGTCCTCCGCGCCCGCGAACTCGGGCGCGTGGCCGCGCGCGTAATCGTAATAGCCCGAACACATCATCAGGAAATTGCAGCTGATCGCACGCTCGCCCGCGTCCGTGGCGACCCGCACTGTCCACGTCGCGTCGGCGCTCGACCAGTCGGCGGCGAGCACCTTGTGACCGTAGCGGATGTGGCGATCGATCCCCGCCTCGCGCGCGGTCTCCTCGATATAGTCGCGGATCGAAGGGCCGTCGGCGATCGACTTCGCCTGGGTCCAGGGTTTGAAGCTGTAGCCGAGCGTGTGCATGTCCGAGTCGGAACGGATGCCGGGATAGCGGAACAGGTCCCACGTTCCCCCCATCGCCTGCCGCGCCTCCAGGATCGCGTAGCTGCGATCGGGGCAGCGCCGCTGGAGGTGGTGTGCGGCGCCGACGCCGGACAGTCCCGCGCCGACGATGATGACGTCGAAATGCTCTGACATTCTCAGGTCCTCTCCCGACCGATGCTATCCCAGCGATCGGGTGCGGGAAAGGACCTAACTTACCCGCCTGTCAGTAGTCCCTCGAATACTTCAGCTGGACGTTCGAGCCGCCGAACGACCCGGTCTGCGACAGCACGCTGAGCGCCTTGGTCAGCGCCACCGTGAGCTGGGTCGCGGTGAGGCCGCGGGCGTCGGTGACGATCTCGATATAGATGTCGTCGGTCAGATACTTGCCCGCCGCCAGCGCGGTCCCGCGGCCGCTCGCCTCGTCGGCGCCCAGCACGCGCAGCCGGTCGAACCCGGTCGCCGAGCGCAGCTTGCCGAGCGGGTTCAGGCCGCCGCCCGATCCCCGCAGCGAGTTGAGCGCCGCGGCGAGCTGGATCGCCTCGGTCGCCGACAGATTCTCCGGATTGGTCCCGAACAGCAGCCGGCTCAGCACCTCGTCCTGCGGCAGCGCGGGCGAGGAGGTGAAGGCGATCTGCGGGCGCTGGCCGGTTCCCGTCACGTTAATGACGAAGCTGGTGCCGTTCTTGGACGTGGTCGCCTGGATGTCGATGTCGGGATCGGTCAACGCGCCGCCGCGGAAGCGCACCTGGCCCTTGGTCACCTCGAACCGGGTGCCGGCGAAGCTGTAGGTGCCGCGAACGACGTCGAGTCCGCCGGTGATCACCGGCGCCGACGAAGTGCCGCCGATCGTCATGTTGGTCGACCATTCGGATTCGAGACCCATGCCCGAGACGAACAGCTTGTTGTTCGCGCGGACGCTGAGGTCGAGCTTGAACACCCCCGCCGGGGCCGGCGGCGCCGGCCGATCGGTCGGACGACCGGGGCGCAGGTCGCGCTTGAAGCGGACGCCCGTCAGTTCGGGCACTTCGGCCGCGCCCTGACGGATGATCTCGTACCGCGCCTCGGGAATGGTGATGGCCCCCTGGATCAGTCCGCCCTTGGCGTCCTTGGTGACGTGGAGCTGCCCGGTCGCCGTCGCGCCGAGGGAATCGGACTTGGCGAGCCGTGCATTCTGGAAGCGTGCGGTGAGGTCGATCGGATAGCCCTGCGCGGCGGCGAGGCTGACGCTTCCCTGCGCCTGCACGGTCCCGTCGCCGGCCTTGGCGGACAGCGACGACAGTTCGAACCGGTCGTTGTTGAACCGGGCGGCGATCTTCATCTGCGACAGCCGGGTCCCGAACGCCTCGTTGTCGTAGGTGAGATTGTCAGCCCGGACGATGCCGTTGAGGCGCGGCGCATTGACCGTGCCGGCGAAGTCGGCGGCGATCGCGATCGGGCCGGAGAGCTGCTGCTGCGGCAATGCGGCCAGGCTGAACAGCACCCCCGACGGACCGTTATAGCGGATCCCGCCGGAGAGCGGCGCGGCCATGATCCGGGTCGCCCACGATCCCGAGCCCGGCGGCAGCGGCCTGAGCGTCGCCACCATGCGGCCGACCGGCGTGCCGCCGCGCTTGACCAGCGCGCGCGCCTCGCCGCCGTTCTGGACGAGACGACCGGCGAAGACGACGTCGACCGGCTCCGACACCGCGGCGATGCCCGAGCGGGTGAAGTTGCTGACGGTGACCCGCGCGTCGGCGGTCGGGAAGGCGCTGGCACCCGCCTGGGTGAAGTCGAGGCTCCCGGTCGCGGTCCCGCCGAGCCCCAGATTGGGGACCAGCGCGTTGGCGATCGACAGATCGAGCGAGTCGAGCCGCGCCTGCGCGGCGAGACCGTTGCCGTATCGCCCGGCGATGCGGAGCGCGCCGCCCTTCCCACCCTTGTCGAACGCGATCCGCGTCGCGGCGAGCGTGTAGGCGCCCTTCGCCGACGTGACGTGCATCGGATTGCCGGTGCGGAAATTGACTCCGTTCGCCTGACCTTGGGCGGCGATCAGATAGTCGTTGGGCGCAAGCTTGGCGTTGACCGCCAGGCGGAACGGCACGCCGTTCGATCCGGTCAGCAGCGCCCGCGCGGTCCCGCGACCGCCGGCGTAATTGACCTTGGCGCGCGCCGCCTCGATCACGGTCGGGCCGTAGCGCATGTCGGCGACCTGTGCGTCCGCGACGACCTGCGGCGTGTCGGCGAGCACCACGCTCGCGGTCACCAGAGCGCGGCCGATGGTGAAGTCCACCGAGCCGGGGATCTTGGCGTTGTAGGCGCGCGCATTGACGTCGGCGCGCTGGTACTTGCCCTGCGCCGCGAGGAGCGCCGCGCCCGACAGCCCCGAGCCGGCGAAATTGACGCGGCCGGCAAACGGGCCGGCGGGGGTCTGCTGGACGCGGCCCGTGAAGTTCACGCCCGCGAACAGCACGCGGTTGAGGTCCACGGTCAGCCGCGGGCTCGGGCGCACCAGGACGTTGGCGTCGAACGGGCCGTAGGTCGTTCCGCCGGTGGCTTTCACCGCATAGGCGCCGCTCCGACCGATCACGGTCGCGTTGAGGTTGGCAAGGCCGATGCCCACGCCCGGCCGGGGTGCGCGCAGGTTGACGACCGGGTTGGTCTGCGATCCGCTCACCCGCGCGAACAGCGGGCCGTATTGCGCAGAATAGGCGTCGGCGTTGACCAGCACCGATCCGTTGCGGGTGTCGTACCGGCCCTCCCCCCGCGTGACGCGGAACTTGGGCGCGTTCAGCTTGAGGTTGCGGAAGGTCGCGATCCCCTCCGGCGAATAACCGACGTCGGCGGCGACATAGGCGTTCCCGCCCAGGAAAGTCCGCGCTCCGTCGTTGAACAGCTTCTTGGTCTGGGCGACCACCCGCCCGGTGATCCCGAAGCCCTTGGGCGTTGCGACCAGCTTGGCGTCGGTCGACAGATCGAGGATGCCGACGCTATCGACGAGATAGTTGTTGATCCGCCCCTTGAGCCCGCCGGTGTAGCGCCCCGTCTGCATGTTCGCGACGACGATCGCGGTCGCGTCGACCTTGTCGGAACGGATGCGAAGGTTGTCCGAGAGGATGTTGGGCATCGCCACCGCGAAGTCGCCGTCGATCCGCGCGTTGGTCGTCAGACCGCCGATCGCCGGATTGAGGCCGAACACGCGCCTCGCCCGCGCGTGGACGGGGACGAGGATGCGGTCCGCATTCACTCGCGCGAGGCCCTCGGCGTAAAGATTGTCGACACCCAGCTCGCCGAAACCCATCTGCGCGGCGCGGACCTTGTAGTCGACCACCGGCCGCGCGAACGCCTCGTTCAGCACGACCCGCGCCAGCACGTCCTTGCCGCGAAGGTTCGGCGCGATCGCGCCCGGAGTCAGCAGCTTGGCGTCGACCGCGAAATTGCCGAAGCGGCTGTTCGCGAAGTCGAGCAGTCCGCCCGCATCGACCATCAGCGCCGCCGAGCGCAGCGTGACCCGCGTGTCGACTTTCCTCGCCTCGCCCAGCGTCGCGTCGATCGCCACCTGGAGCGCAGGCGCGGTCAGGCGCTCGACCGGCCCTTCGAGGTAGAGCCCCGGTAGGGTCGGGCCGCGCACCTCGAAATGCCCGTTCTTCGCGGTGATCGCGAGGTTCGCCAGCTCGCCCCCGCCGAGCGTCGAGACGAGCTTGCCGGTCCAGCTCTTCCAGCTTCCCTGCCCGCCGATCGTCGCGGTCAGCGGCGCCTTGAGCCCGGCCATCGAGGCGACCAGTCCGCCCGCCGGCGCGGCCACGCGCGCGTCGATGTCGAGCTTGTCGTCGTCGGGCACCGCGTCGAGCTTGAGCCTGAGCGTGTCGCCGCCGGCGACGCCCACGGCACGGATCGCGGCGGCATCGACGGTCAGCTGCGCGCGCCGGTCGGCGATATGCGCGCCGCCGGTCGCCCGGACGATATGGCGCTGTCCGGCGACCGGCGCCTCCATGACGAAGCGGTCGATCTTGAGGCGGTCGATGTCGATGTCGAGATCGGGGAGCGTCGGCGCATCGGGATCGCTCGGCTGCGGGATCAGCTGCGGGTTGCGCAGCATCGTGATCAGCCCGCTCTCCAGGCTCTTCACGTCGACATGGTTGTTGACGAAGGCGAACGGCCGCCAGTCGACGTCGAGCCGCGGCGAGGTCACGAACACGCCCTTGGGATCGCTGACCCGCAGGTCCCGCAGCGTCATCCGGCCGTAGATCGAGCCGTCGATCCGTCCGACCCGGATGTTGAGCCCGCTCGCGGTCTTGTAGTTGCCGATCTGGTCGGCGACGAAACGGTGCCCCGGATCGGTATTGATGCCGAGGAGCACCACCCCGACCAGCGCCAGCAAGGCGAGGATCGCGACGCCGATCCACTTGACGATCCGCTGCCACAAGGGGCGTCGCACGACGACGGTCTCGATTTCGTCGGCCATCAGAACGCCTGTCCGATCGAGATATAGAGCGCGACCTTGCCGTCGCCCGGCCGCGGGTTGAGCGGTGTCGCGATATCGACCCGCATCGGCCCGAAATTGGTATAGAAGCGCCCGCCGATCCCCGCGCCGAAGCGCAGGTCGGATGCGGTCGGATAGATGCTCTCATAGGCGTTGCCGCCGTCGAAGAAGGGCACGATCCCGAAATTGCCGAACCGATAGCGCGCCTCGATCGCGAACTCGTTCAGCGAGCGCCCGCCGACCGGATCGCCCTTCGGGTCGAGCGGCCCGAGCCGCTGATAGCCGTATCCGCGCACCGATCCGCCGCCGCCGCCGTAATAGCGCCGGGAGGGGGCGAGGTCGTCGCGGTCGATCCCCGCGATCGTCGCCGCGCGCAGCCGGCCCGCGATCACGATGCTGTCGCTCGCCGGAAAGTAGCCGGTCGCCTCGATCATCGCGCGCACGTACGGGCTGAAGCCGCCCCGGACCGATCCTTCCGGGCTCAGGTTCAGTTTGACGCGGTAGCCCTTGGTCGGGTTGAGCAGGTCGTTCGAGCGATCGAACAGCACCTGCCCCGGCAGCGCGGCGATGAAGTACTTGCCGCGCGTGTCCTCGCCCAAACCGAAATCATAGACGCTCTCGTTCGTCCCGACGAGCTCGAAGCCGTAGGCGTAGGTCAGCTTCTTCTGCCAGATCGGCGTCGAATCGTAGCTGATCCGACCCGCGAGGGTGATCGTCTGCGCGTCGAAGGCGTCGTAGTTCGAATGGTTGACGCTGGCGTTCAGCGTCACCGTCCGGTCGCGCTTGCCCGCATTCGATCGGCGGAAGGTCGCCGACACGCCCTGCTCCTGCGTGCCCCCTGTCAGCCCGAGAATCAGCGCGCCTTCGGGCGAGAACAGGTTGCGGTGGGTCCAGGTGCCCTCCGCCAGGAAGCCCTGCCCGGTGGCGTAGCCCGCGGTCGCGGCGAGCGAACGCTGCTTGCCCTTGGCCTGGGTCACGAGCAGGTCGACGAGTTCCGTCCCGTCGGGTCCCGGCTGCCCGGTGCGGACCGGCTGGACCGTGATGTTCGAGAACAGCCCGGTCGCGACGAGTGCCTGGCGCAGGTCGTCGGTCTTGCGCACGTCGTACAGGTCGCCCTGGTCGAACCGCGGGAAGACGTTCAGATGATCGAGCTTGAACACCGGATCGCCTGCGGTGCGCAGCACCCCGAACGACGAGCGCGGGCCGGTATCGACCGGCAACGTATAGTCGCCGAGGTGCGTCTGGTCGTCGAGCAGGATGTCGCGGTCGCCGACCTTGACGAAGGGATAACCGCGCTGCGGCAGGATCAGGCTGACGTTCGCCTCCGCCCCCTGCACCCGAGCCGCTTCGATCGGATCGCCCGACTTGAGCGGCAACTGCTCGCGGATCAGGTCGGGTGGGGTGGTCGCGTCCGCCGTCACCGCGATCACGCCGAGCTTGTAGAGCGGCCCCGGCGTCGCCGAGACGATCGCGCGCAGCCTGCCCCCACCCTTTTCGTCGGCGGTGTCGGGGATCGTCTCGATCGTCGAGATCGCGGAGGCGTCGTAATAGCCGAGCGACTTCATCAGCCGCACGGCCAGCCCCTCGTCCTCCTTGGCGCGCGCCGACACCTGCGTCGCGTTCGCCGCCTTGCCGCCGCCCTTCTTGAGCGCGGACAACGATTTGAACTCGTCGGCCAGCTTGAGCTCGTCCAACCCCTTGACCACCAGTTCGTACCGGAGCTCGGGCGCGTCCTTGTCCTTCACGTCGGCCGCGGTCTCGAGCGGGACGGTGTCGAAGGTCTGGAGCGGCGTCAGCGGCTGCGCGAGCTGCGGGTCCTCGGGGCCGACGGGGGCGATCGCGACGCCGTCGGTCGGCATGACGGCGGTGGCCGGCGAAGCCGGGATCGGCTCGAGCGGCGCGTTGATGTCGCTCGAGATCGGCGGGATCGCCGCGTCGAATTCCTGCTCGGGCACGATCGGCCGGTCGCCCTGCGGGTCGGCTCCGGCGGGCGCATCCTTGACGTCGTCGGGAACGTCGGGGCCCCGGGCGGGGGCCGTCCCGGGCTGGTTCATCTGGGCGAGCGCCGTCGCCGGAAGGACCGCGAGCGCAATCGCCAGCCAGTGTGTTCCGCTCGTAACCCGACGCAAGCCCGACCCCTTCTGTCCCGGCGCCCGGTTCTCCGACCCACCCCGTGAACGCCGCAAACGCTTAATCCGGAACAAGGTTTCCGCATCGTGAACCATGGGCTGGCGCGGCGCGAACGTTCGGCTAGAGAGTGGCTCGAAAGCCACAGGAGAGGCGCGCGGCCATGAATTTCGACCTCGACGAAGACCACCGGATGATCGCGGACCTGGTCCGCCGGTTCGTCGACGACGAGCTGGTCCCGCTCGAAGGCAAGGTGCTCGCCCGGGATATCGCCGGCGAGGGCCTCAAGCTTTCGGCGGAGGAGCGCGAACGGATCGACCGGGTCTCGCGCGAACTGGGACTGTGGGGGCTCGACGCGCCCCAGGATGTCGGTGGGACCGATCTGCCCGCAGTCGCGATGGTCGCCGTGAACGAGGCGCTGGGGCGCTCGATCGTGCCCTTCACGCTGCCCCCCGACTCGCCGAACCTGCGGATGCTCGCCGCGACCGTGAACGACCGCCAGCGCGAGGCGTATCTCGCCCCCTACGTCCGCGGCGAGACGGTCAGCGCGATCGGCATCTCGGAGCCGGGCGCCGGCTCCGACCCGGCGGGGATGAAGACCCACGCGGTCCGGAAGGGCGACGACTGGATCATCAACGGCCGCAAGATCTGGATCACCAAGGCCGCGACCGCCGACTTCACGATCCTCATGGCGGTGACCGACAAGGAGAAGGGTGCCCGCGGCGGCATGAGCGCGTTCCTGGTCGACCGCGACACGCCCGGCTTCAACGTCGTCCGCCCGATCCCGGTGATCGGCGGCGAGACGCTCTACGAAGTGGTGCTGGAGGACGCGCGGGTGCCGGGCTGGAAGCTGCTCGGGGTCGAGGGGCAGGGCTTCGCGCCGATGCAGCTCCGCCTCGCCACCCGCCGCGCGGAGATGGCGGCGAACGCGATCGGCATGGCGCAGCGCGCACTGGAGATGATGATCGACTACGCGCCCCAGCGCACAACGTTCGGCAAGCCCCTGTCGGAGCGCCAGACGGTGCAGAACTGGATCAGCGACGCCGCGATCCGGATCCATGCGGCGCGGCTGATGACCTACGACTGCGCGTGGAAGCTCGATCAGCAGCGCGACGTCCGCACCGAAATCTCGATGATCAAGAGCTATGCGCTGGAGATGGCATGGGAGGTCGTCGACCACGCGATGCAGTGCTTCGGCGCGATGGGCATGACGAAGGAAATGCCGTTGCAGCAGATGGCCGGCAAGCTGCGGCTGATGCGGATCTACGACGGCCCGACCGAGATCCATAATTGGGTGGTCGCGCGCAACCTGCTGGGGACCCGGGCATGAGAGAGCATATCAGCGTCGCCACGGCCGATCACGTCGCCACCGTCGTGATCGACCGGCCGCCGCACAATCACGTCAACGCCGCGCTGGTGGGCGCGCTCGCCGACGTGTTCGAGGAACTGGACGCCGACGGCGACACCCGTGCGATCGTGCTCGCGACCGCGGGCCGCGTCTTCTGCGGCGGCGCGGACCTGTCGGGTGACAAGCCGCTCGCCGACGAGAGCGGCGAGAGCGAGACGCCGGCGCTCTATCGCGGCGCCGTCCGCCTGTTCGCGGCGCAGACCCCGATCGTCGCCGCGGTGCAGGGCGCGGCGGTCGGCGCGGGGCTGGGGCTGGCGTTGGTCGCCGACTTCCGCGTCGCCGCGCCCGAGGCGCGGTTCTCGGCGAATTTCGTCACGCTCGGCTTCCACGCCGGGTTCGGGATCACCCACACGCTGCCCCGCGTGGTCGGCGAGCAGGCGGCGCCGCTGATGCTGCTGACCGGTCGGCGCGTGAAGCCCGACGAGGCGCTGCGTTACGGCCTGGTCGACCAGATCGCGACCGCCGAAACGCTGCGCGACGAGGCGACCGCGCTTGCCCGCGAGATCGCCGCCAACGCCCCGCTCGCGGTCCGCGCCACCCGCGCGACTTTGCGCGCCGGCCTTGCCGAAGCGGTCAAGCAGCGCACCGATCACGAACGCGCCGAGCAGGACCGGCTGATGCGGACCGCCGATTTCCGCGAGGGCATCGCCGCGGTGGCGGAGCGGCGGGCGGGCCGGTTCGTCGGGGGCTGACTGCTACCGTACCGACAGCGACCCTGACACATCCTGCGACAAACCGAACGTTTACCCACGTCAACTCCTCGCCTAGCGAATACGGCGTGGCTGCCAGAGATTGGGTTATCGGTTTGACGGGTGAAGCTCCCGCGCGCCGCTCGCGCGCGCTCCTCGGCATCGTGACGGGCGTCGCCGCGCTGGCGCTCGCGGCGTGCGGCGGCGGCGCAGGCGGCAACGAGTCCGCGCAGACGAAGGGCAAAGGCGGACCGGGTGGCGGCCGCGGCGGCCCGGCACAGGTCGGCTATGTGGTCGTGCGCCCCACCAATGTCGCGGTGACCAGCGAGCTGGCCGGGCGCGTCGTCGCCTATCAGAGTTCGGAGGTCCGGCCGCAGGTCTCCGGCGTCATCCAGCGACGGTTCTTCACCGAAGGGTCGCTGGTGCGAAGGGGTCAGCCGCTCTACCAGATCGACCCCAGGCTCTACCGCGCCTCCGCCAACGAGGCCTCGGCCAATCTCGCCAGCGCACGCGCGACGGCGGAGGCGGCGAAGATCCGCGCCGACCGCTATCGCCCGCTCGCCGCGGCGGAGGCGATCGCCAAGCAGGACTATACCGACGCGCTGTCGACCTACCGCCAGGCGCAGGCAGCCATTGCGCAGAACGCGGCCTCGCTCGACACCGCGCGGATCAATCTGCGCTTCACCACTGTCCCCGCGCCGATCAGCGGGCGGATCGGGCGGTCGCTGTTCACCGTCGGGGCGCTCGTCTCGGCCAGCCAGACCGAGCCGCTGGCGACCATCCAGGCGCTCGACCCGATCTACGTCGACATCCAGCAATCGTCGGCGTCGCTGCTCGCCCTGCGACGCGCGCTCGCGACCGGCGGCGCGGCGCCCGCCAGCGCCGACGTCCGGCTGAAGCTGGAGGACGGCAGCGACTATGGTCAGGTCGGGCGCGTCGAGTTCGGCGAGGTCGTCGTCGACCAGTCGACCGGCACGGTGACGTTGCGAGCGCGCTTCCCCAATCCCGGCGGCCTGCTGTTGCCGGGCATGTTCGTCCGCGCGGTGTTCGCGCAGTCGATCGAGCAAGGCGCGTTCCTGGTGCCGCAACAAGCGATCGCGCGCGACCCGAAGGGCAATGCGACGCTCTACGTCGTCGGGCCGGGCGACAAGGCGATCCAGCGAACCGTCCAAGCGGGCCGCGCTCAGGGCGCCTTCTGGGTCGTCAGCGGCGGCCTCAAGGAAGGCGACAAGGTCATCACTCAAGGGACCGCGAATCTGAAGCCCAATGCGCCGATCAAGCCGGTTCCCGCCGACGCGCCTCAGAACCTGACGCCGCCCAAGGACACGAACGGCCGGACGCAAAGCAAGGCCGGCTGAGTGCTCTCCCGCATCTTCATCGATCGGCCGATCTTCGCCTGGGTGCTCGCCATCATCGTCATGATGGCGGGCGTGGGCGCGATCATGGCGCTGCCGATCGCGCAATATCCCGACGTCGCGCCGCCGCAGGTGACGGTCTCCGCCACCTATCCCGGCGCCAACGCGCTCACCATCCAGAACTCGGTGACCCAGGTCATCGAGCAGCAGCTGACCGGGATCGACGGGCTGCTGTATTTCAGCTCGTCGTCCAGCTCGCGCGGCTCGGTGAACATCACGGTCACGTTCGAGAAGGGCACCGACCCCGACATCGCCCAGGTCCAGGTCCAGAACCAGGTCCAGCAGGCGGTCAGCCGGCTGCCCCAGCAGGTCCAGCAGCAGGGGCTTCGCGTCCGCAAGTCGAACCCGGATTTCCTGCTGATCGCCGGCGTTTACGACACGACCGACAAGCTGACCAACGTCGACGTCGCCGACTATCTGGTCTCGAACCTCCAGGACCCGCTCGGGCGTGTCCAGGGCGTGGGCGACACCAACGTCTTCGGCTCGCAATATGCGATGCGGATCTGGCTCGATCCGGCGAGGCTGGCCAACTACGCGCTGATGCCCTCCGACGTGATCACCGCGATCACCAACCAGAACACCGAGGTCGCCGCGGGCGAGATCGGCGGACAGCCGATGCCGCTGACGCAGATGCTCAACGCGACCGTCACCGCCCAGTCGCGGCTCCAGACGCCGGAGCAGTTCGCGAACATCATCCTGAAGACGCAGGTGAACGGCGCGACCGTGCGCCTGTCGGACGTCGCCCGGATCGAGCTTGGCGCGGAGAGCTACGCCGCGATCAGCCGCGTCAACCGTCACCCCGGTGCCGGCATCGCGGTGCTGCTCGCCCCCGGTGCCGACGCGCTGGAGACCGCCGAGCTGGTGAAGGCGGAGGTGGCGCGCATCGCCAAGACGTTCCCGCCCAACCTCAAGATCGCCTACGCCAACGACACCACCGCCTTCATCAAGCTGTCGATCGAGGAAGTCGTCAAGACGCTGGTCGAGGCCATCATCCTCGTCGTCATCGTCATGTTCGTCTTCCTCCAGAGCTGGCGCGCCACGCTGATCCCCGCGATCGCCGTGCCGGTGGTGCTGTTGGGGACGTTCGCAGTCTTCTATCTCGCGGGCTTCTCGATCAACACGCTGACGCTGTTCGGGCTGGTCCTCGCCATCGGCCTGCTCGTCGACGACGCGATCGTCGTGGTCGAGAACGTCGAGCGGCTGATGGAGGAGGATCCGGAGAAGTCGCCCCGCGACGCGACCATCGAATCGATGGACGAGATCACCGTCGCGCTGATCGCGATCGCGCTGGTGCTCTCCGCGGTGTTCCTGCCGATGGCGTTCTTCGGCGGCTCGACCGGCGTGATCTACCGCCAGTTCTCCCTCACGATCATCTCGGCGATGGTGCTGTCGGTGCTGGTCGCGCTGATCCTCTCGCCCGCGCTCACCTCGCACCTGCTCAAGCAGAAGACAAAGGATCAGGACGACAACGTCGAGCAGGGCTGGCTCGGCCGCCATTGGCCGTGGGGCGCGCACAAGCTTCAGCAGGGCAAGGACGGGTTCAACCGCACCTTCGATCGCGGCGTCGTGCGCTACACCGGCGCGGTGCAGACGGTGGTCGACCGCAAGTGGCTGTTCCTGCTGATCTACGCCGCGGTGGTCGCACTGCTGGCGGTGCTGTTCCTGCGCCTCCCGACCGGCTTTCTCCCCACCGAGGACCAGGGGACCGTGTCGGTCCAGTTCCGCCTGCCCGCGGGCGCGACCCAGGCGCGGACGCTTGAGGTCCAGAAGGCGCTGGAGACGTATTTCGTCCGCAATGAGCGGGCGAACATCGTCACCGCCTTCACCGTCTCGGGCGGCGGCGGCGGTGGGGTCAGCGGGCAGAACACGGGCCAGGGGTTCGTCTCGCTCGCCGACTGGAAGGATCGCAAGGGCAAGGAGAACAACGCCGACGCGATCGTCGCGCGCGCCTCCGGGGCGTTCCGCGCCTTCCGCGATGCGCAGGTGTTCGCGCTGATCCCGCCCGCCATCCGCGGCCTCGGCCAGTCGGAGGGCTTCACCATGGAGCTCCAGAACGCCTCCGGGATGAGCCTCCAGCAGTTCAACGCCGCCCGCGACAAGTTGCTGGCGCTGGCCAACGCCGATCCGGAGCTGAAAGGCGTCCGTCTGACCGAGCTGCCCGACATCGGCACGCTCCAGGTCGACACCGACGCGCAGAAGCTGTCGGCGCTGGGGCTGTCGCAATCGAGCGTCAACTCCACGCTGTCGACCGCCTGGGGCGGGTCCTACGTCAACGACTTCGTCGACCGCGGGCGGGTCAAGCGCGTCTATGTCCAGGGGGACGCGCCGTACCGGTCGAACCCCGACGACCTCAACCAATGGTTCGTGCGCGGCGCGGACGGGCAGATGGTCCCCTTCTCCTCGTTCGCGAAGACGCGCTGGTCGCAGGCGCCGACGACGATCTCGCGCTTCAACGGCATCCAGTCGTTCGAATTTCAGGGCTCGGGCGCCGCGGGCAAGAGCTCGGGCGACGCGATGGCGCGGATCACCCAGCTGGCGCAGCAGATCCCGGGCACCTCGATCGCCTGGTCGGGCATCTCCTTCCAGGAGCGGCTTTCGTCCGGGCAGGCCCCGATCCTCTACGGCCTGTCGATCGTCGTGGTCTTCCTGTGCCTGGCGGCGCTCTACGAGAGCTGGTCGATCCCGCTCGCGGTGCTGCTGGTGATCCCCTTGGGGCTGATCGGCGCGATCGCGTTCGTCACGCTCAGGGGCCTCACCAACGACGTCTATCTTCAGATCGGGCTGCTGACGACGATGGGGCTGGCGGCGAAGAATGCGATCCTCATGATCGAGTTCGCCGAACAGGCCGAGCGCAAGGGAGCGAGCGTCCTCGACGCCGCGCTGGAGGCCGCCAAGCTCCGGCTCCGCCCGATCCTCATGACCAGCCTGGCGTTCATCTTCGGCGTGCTGCCGCTGGCGATCTCGACCGGGGCGGGCGCGAACAGCCGCATCGCGATCGGCACCGCGGTGATCGGCGGGATGCTCACCGCGACGGTGCTGGCGATCTTCTACATCCCGATGTTCTTCGTCCTCGTCCGCCTCGGCTTCGGCGAGGGCATGCGCAAGCTGCGCGAGCGGTTCGGCAAGCGCCGCGGCGACGGGGACGGCGGCGACGGCCCGCCTTCGCCGCCCCAACTGCCCGCCCCGCCCGATCGCCCATTGCTGCCGGAGCCCGCATGATCCGCCGTCCGACCCTCATCGCGGCGCTGCTCGCGACCGCCGGGTGCAGCATGGCGCCGAAGTACGTCCGGACCGAGCTCCCGGTCCCGCCGTCCTGGCCGGTCGGCGACGCCTATCTGCGCCAGAACGAAGCGGCACTCCCCAGCGTCGCCTACCGCGACGTCTTCCGCGATCCGCGGCTCCAGCGGCTCATCGAGCAGGCGCTCGCCAACAACCGCGACCTGCGCGTCTCGCTCGCGAACATCGCCGCCGCCCGCGCGCAATATCGGATTCAGCGCGCCGAGCTGTTCCCGACGGTCGATGCGACGGGCTCGTACGCCTATCGCGACAGCGGCACCGGCGGGAGCACGGTGGCGGGGCTCGCGACCACGTCGAGCAGCTGGAGCGCCAACGTCGGCGTCACCGCCTTCGAGATCGACCTGTTCGGTCGCGTCCGCTCGCTCACATCCGCAGCGCTGAACCGCTATTTCGAGCAGGAGGCCGCCGCCCGGGCGACCCGGCTGACGTTGGTCGGCGACATCGCGTCGGCCTGGCTCACCTACGCCTCCGACCGGAGCCTGGTCGCGATCGCCGAGGAAACGGCGCGGAGCGCGCAGGCGAGCGTCCGCCTCACCGATCTGCGGCTGCGGGGCGGGATCGCGCCGCGCACCGATCTGCGGCAGGCGCAGCAGGTGCTCGAGACCGCCAACGCCGATCTCGCCGACCTGAAGACCGCGCTCGCGCAGGACGTCAACGCGCTGCAACTGCTGGTCGGCACGCCGGTCGACCCGGCGCTGCTCCCGGCGTCGATCGAAGTCGCCGGGGCGACGGTCGGCGATCTCCCCGCCGGGCTCGACTCGCGCATCCTGCTACGCCGCCCGGACGTGGTGCAGGCGGAATATGAGCTGCGCGCGGTGAATGCCGAGATCGGCGCGGCGCGCGCGGCGCTGTTTCCCCGCATCTCGCTGACCGCGCTCGCGGGCTTCGCCTCGACCGCGCTGACCAGCCTCTTCACGGGTGGCGCGTTCAACTATTCGGTCTCGCCGAGCGCCTCCTATTCGATCTTCCAGGCAGGCGCGGCGCGCGCCAACGTCCGCTACTCGCAGGCGCAGCGCGACGCCGCGCTCGCGACCTACGAGAGGACGATCCAGAGCGCGTTCCGCGAGGTTTCGGACGGCCTTGCGCGCCAGGGCACGATCGCCGACCAGCTCGCCGCCAACCGCCGCTTCCTTGCCGCCGCGGACGATACCTACCGTCTCGCCGAGCAGCGCTACAGGGGCGGCATCGACACCTTCCTCGCCACCCTAGACGCCCAGCGCTCGCTCTATTCGGCGCGGCGGACGGTGGTGCAGAGCGAACTGACCCGCGCGACGACCGCGGTGACGCTGTACCGCGCGCTCGGCGGCGATTCGACGCTGGACGTTTCGGCGAGCGGACCGAATCCCGCGCCGGGTGACCCCGCCGCCGTTTCGCGGCCGTAACCGTTCTGCGGTAGAGTGGAGCGGCAGGCGCGATCATGCGTTGCCCAGCCGACCCCTGACCGAGACCAACGATCATGCGCGCCGCGCCCCCTTTGCTCCTCGCCCTCCTCGCCGCGGCGCCTGCCGTGGCGCACGCGGCAGCCACCGATCCGGCCTGCACCGCCGCCCGCCCGGCGTTGCCGCCCGAGCTGGCCGCGTGGAGCGCGCAGATCCCGGTCAGCGCGGGGGTGAAGCCGGGCGACGGCGCGACCGTCGAGGTCGGCAAGGCCGCGCTCGTCTCGCTTCATCCCGCCAAGCACCTCGGCTTCTCGCTTCCGGGCAAGACCGCGGCGGACGCGAGCGGCGGCACGCTCGCGCTCGCGATCCTGAAGGCGGGGACCTACCGCGTCGCGCTCGGTGGGGGCGCGTGGGTCGATCTGGTCCACGACGGCAAGCCGGTCGCGTCGAAGGCCCATGCGCACGGGGCGAAATGCACCGGGATCGCCAAGATCGTCGATTATGCGCTCGCCCCCGGCAATTACACCGTCCAGCTGTCCGGCAGCGCCACCGACACCGTCGCGCTCCTGGTCGCGAGGGCGGGATGAGGCTCGCGCTCGCGCTCCTCGCCGCCATCCTCGCCGCGCCGGCGATCGCGCAGACGCCGCCCGCGCCGCCGCCGGCCGCCGCACCCTCCGATCTCGTCCGGGTGACGCTCACCACCACGCGAGGGCCGATCGTGCTGGAGCTCGATCGCGGCCACGCGCCGGTCACCGTGCGCAACTTCCTTCGCTACGTCGACAGCAAGCGGCTCGACGGCGCCGCCTTCTACCGCACGATGCGGCTCGGCGACGCAGGCGCGCTCGGCCTCATCCAGTTCGGCACGCGCAACGATCCCAAGCGCACCTTGCCGCCGATCGCGCACGAGCCGACGTCGCAGACCGGACTGTCGCACACCGATGGGGCGATCTCGATGGCGATGCTGAAGCCCGGCACCGCGGCGGGGGACTTCTTCATCGTCGTCGGCGATCTGACCACGATGGACGCGACCGCGACCGACCCCGGCTATGCGGTGTTCGGCCACGTCGTGGCAGGGATGGACCTGATCCATGCGATCCACGCCGCGCCGACCTCGCCGACGCTCGGCGCGGGCGTGATGAAGGGTCAGATGCTCGCCCCGACGATCACGATCGTGACCGCGCGGCGAAGTCCTTCGCCCCCTGCCCCCTGATCGGCAAACCGGCTAGGAAGGGCCATGTCCCTCACCTACCGCTCCTACCTTCGCCTGCCCGAGCTGCTCGCGGTGCAATCCCCGCTCAGCGACGCGCACGACGAGCTGCTGTTCATCACCATCCACCAGGCGTCGGAGTTGTGGATGAAGCTCAGCCTCCACGAGCTCGCGGAGGCGCGTCGGCGGATCGCGGCGGACGACGTGCCGCCTGCACTCAAGATGATGGCGCGGGTCAGCCGCATCCAGGCTCAGATGATCCAGTCGTGGGAAGTGCTCGCGACGATGACTCCTGCGGACTACAGCCGGATGCGCGGCAAACTGGGCACCAGCTCGGGCTTCCAGTCCGACCAGTACCGGATGCTCGAGTTCCTGCTGGGCAACCGCGCCGCGACGATGGTCGACGTGTTCGGCGAAGACCCGGACGTCCAGCAGGACTTGCGCGAGGAGCTGGCGCGCCCCAGCCTCTACGACGAGGCGCTACGCCTGCTCGCCCGCGCCGGGCTGCCGGTTCCCGCAGACCGGATCGAGCGTGCCTGGGGGAGCACCCCACCCGCATCCGCGGGCGTCGAAGCGGCGTGGCGGCAGGTCTATGCCGACCCCGATGGCTATTGGGACCTGTACGAACTGGCGGAAAAGCTGGTCGACCTCGAATATCATCTCCAGCTCTGGCGGTTCGGCCACCTCAAGACCGTCGAGCGGGTGATCGGGTTCAAGCGCGGCACCGGCGGCACCTCGGGGGTCAATTATCTCGCGAAGGTCGTCGAGCAGCGCGTCTTTCCCGAATTGCTCGACGTCCGCACCACGCTCTGACGGCAGTGCGGCGTTGCTGCCTTGAGCGCGTCAGTCGGCGTCCCCGGCGTGGCGCGGCGCATATGGATTGGGCGTGGTCGCCTTGGCGCCTTGAGGCTTGGTATCCACGAAGCGGTAGCTCTCGATCCGTGTCTCCAAGCGGTTGTTGAGCCTGGTGTTGAGCCGTCTGAACGCCCGCCGATCGGACGGGTCGTCCTCCTCGCCGGGCGACGTCAGGCGGTAGCCGTACCCCGTCCGCGCGGTCTGGCCGCCGGGGATGTCCGCAGGCGGAGGCTGCGGCGCCGCCTGCGGCTGGCCGTCGCCGGTCTGGTCCTCCAGCGGGATCACCGCCCAGGCGGGAACCGCGGCCACCGAAACCGCAATCGCAAGCAGGAGCCTCATTGCGGTGGATTACCCGTTCGATCGGACAAAAGCCACCGACTCCATGCTCTTCTCCGCTGGGCGATCGGCCATCGAGCGACTATGAGGCCCCCGCCCGGGCGAACGGGACAGGAGTTGCATGTGCTGATGAAGCCGGAGCGATCGGTGCGCGCGCGCCGCCGCTCGACGATAATCGGATCCTGGACCGTCCAGCTCGTCCTGCTGCTGTTCGCCGGGACGGTGGTGCCGGCGCTCGCGACCGTGGCGTTCCTGCGCTGGCGTGTCGTCACCGAACCGCAATTCCAGGCGAGCCTGCTCGCGTCTGCGGTCGCGATCCTCGTCGGCTTCGTACTGGTGCGCAAGGTCTCCGCTTACCCCGGCACCGGCGTGTTCGGGGTGCTGCTGCCCTCGTTCGGGACCGCGTTCGGGGTGATGACCGCGGTCCTGCTCGGTCTGCGCGCCGATTATTCGGGGGTCTTCCTGTCGATCAGCGTGGTCTCGGTGCTCGCGGGCGCGTTCCTGATCTTCCTCGCGCGAGAGCGGAGGAGCCGGGCGCACTTCTACGTCGTCCCGCACGGCCGCATCGAATTGCTGTTCGAGGCCAACGAGGTCGACTGGACGGTGATGGAGACCCCGGACGTGCCGCACGACCCCCATGCGGCCATCGTCGCCGATCTCCGCCACGATCATGAGGACGCCTGGGAGCGGATGCTGGCCGAGGCGGCGATCCGCGGCCATCCGGTCTATCACACCAAGCAGGTCTGGGAATCGCTGACCGGACGGGTGTCGATCGAGCATCTGTCGGAAAACGGCTTCGGCTCGCTGCTTCCCGATCTGGCGTACCGCCGGGCGAAGCGGCTGATCGATCTCGCCGCGGCGGTGATGCTGATCCCGTTCCTCGCACTGCCCATGGCGGCGATCGCCCTGGCGATCCGGCTGGACTCGCGCGGCCCGGTCTTCTTCGTGCAGGAGCGGATGGGCTATCGCGGGCGCGTCTTCCGGATGCTCAAGTTCCGGTCGATGCACCCGCGCGGCCCCGAGCCCGACACGCAGGCGGCGCGGCTCGACGCGATCACCCAGAGCAACGACGCCCGCATCACCCGCGTCGGCCGGTTCCTGCGGACCAGCCGCCTCGACGAGCTGCCGCAGATCCTCAACGTCCTGCGCGGCGAGATGAGCATCATCGGTCCGCGCCCGGAGGCGGCGGCGCTCTCCGAATGGTACGAGGCGGAGATCCCCTTCTACCGTTACCGCCACATCGTCCGCCCCGGCATCACGGGCTGGGCGCAGGTGAAGCAGGGGCACGTGTCCGAGCTGTGCGACGTCGACCGCAAGCTCAACTACGACTTCTACTACATCAAGAACTTCTCGCTCTGGCTCGACGTGCTGATCGCGCTCAGGACGGTGCCGACGATGCTGTCGGGGTTCGGCGCGAAATAACCAGCCGGCGGACCGCCGCCGCGATCGGCGCCAGCGCGGCGTCCCAGCCGTGGCGGCGTTCGACGAAGCGCCGGCCGCGTTCGGCGAGGGTGCGGAACAGCGCCTCGTCCTCGTTCAGCCGGCGGATCGCCGCGACGAACTCCGCCGGATCGCGCGCGACGATCAGCTCTTCGCCCGCGGTCGCGTCGATCCCCTCGTGCCCGACCGGCGAGCAGATCGCCGGGAGTCCCAGCGCCATATATTCGAGGACCTTGTTCTGGACGCCGGCGCCGATGCGCACCGGACAGATCCCGATCCGCGCATCGGCGACCGCGTCCGGTATCGAGGGGACCTCCCCCGTCACCGTCACCCGCGGGCGCGCGCGCAGCCAGGCCGCATCGCTCTCGCGAATCCTGCCGACGACGCGGAACTCGGTCAGATCGTCCTGCGACAGGAGCGGCAGGATGTCCGCGACGAAGTGGCGACAGGCGTCCATGTTCTGCGCCGAATGGACGTTGCCGATGAACACCGCGACCCGCTTCGCCGCGGCGCGCTCGCGGAACGGCAGCCGCTCGGTGTCGACCCCGTTCGACGCGACCACGACGTTGGCCGGGACCTGTTCCCCCCACAGGTATCGCGCGTCCGCCGCGGCGACCAGGCTCACCGCCGAGACGGCGGACGGCATGCGCCGCTCATAGGCGAGCAGTCGCGACTGTTCGGCGGCATAGACCCGGCCGCGCAGCCCGGGCGCGCCCTGGCGACGGACCCGCTCGTAATTCATCGAGATCGCGTCGGTCATCTCGATCATCGTCGGACCGCCCGCCGATTGCAGGAGATAGTCGCCGGTCCGGATCAGGTGCGCGAACGTCAGGTCGTGCTGCGGCCGCAACTCGGCGACCCGCCGGGCGAACGCGCGCGAGCGGTAATAGGCGACCTGGAGCGGCGTGCGCCCCGGCAGCGTCGCGGCGACCTGCGCCAGCGAGCGCCAACGGGGCAGGATCACGCGCTCGATCCGGTCGAAGACGCCGTCGGCGACGATCGCTGGGTCGAACTCGTCGCGCGTCTCGCAGAGCGACAGAAGGGTGAGAGAATGCTCGCGGGCGAGCGTCCGGCAGATCGCGTGGATGCGCAGCCGATCACCACCGATCACCGGATAGGGGAAACGGGGAGCGAGGACGAGGACGCGCGCGCGCGCGCTCATGAGGCGTAGGGCTCCGGATCGACCTCCCGCAGCGGCGCGCGGCGCTGGCTCAGCCGCGCATAGGCGTCCGCCCCCAGCAGGATGGCGATGAACGGCGCCGCCTTGATCGCCGGCACCGCCATCTGCCACAGTTCGGCGCGCCAGATGTAGAAGCCGATCGGCAGCACGCATGCTCCGTAGAGGAACGTCCAGTTCGCGCGCGACGTCACCGCCGATTTGATCGTGGTGACCAATCCGAACACGAGGATCGGATAGGCGAAGCCGGAGACGACAGGGCCGAGCAGCATCACCGTCTCGGTCAGCGCGGCGGAGGAATAGCCGTAGCCGGTGTTGTACATGAGCGGCGTAAAGGTGGCGCTCAGCAGCTTGGCGACCGTGTCGATATCGTTGAGCGGCGTGGGCGCGAGCAGCGGGACCACTTGCCCCACGACGATCGGCGCGGTGCCCGGGATCTGCGCTCCGAACACCCCAGCTTCGAAGATGCCGAACAGGCTTTCTAGCACGATCCAGAAATAGTCGTTCGCGGTCGCGGTATTCTGCTCGCGGTAATAGCCGATCGCGATGATCGCGAGCAGGCCGAGCACCGCGCCACCCACGATCAGCAGCTTGCGGCTCAGCGTCAGGTTGAACCGATATTGCGTCAGCGCCAGCGCCGACAGCAGGATGAACAGCGGCCGGCTGCGGATGCCGATGGCGAACTCCAGCAGGATCGCCAGCGCCCCGAGCAGGCGGCACCATCGCGGCAGCCCCGGCTGGGTGATCGCCAGCAGCGCGATCAGCGGCGCGCCCGCGGCCAGGATGCGGACCGGCGCGGGGGAATAATCGCGCAGCGCGTCGCCTTCGGTGTAGATCGCCAGGTGATCGCCGCCCTGAAGCCCGATGAAGCGCAGGTAGATGCCGAACTTGATCAGCGCCGCGGTGCAGACCACGACCGCGCAGATCGCCAGCACGCGCGGGTCCAGCACCGCGCGCGTCCGCAGCGGCCCGTTGGACAGCATCATCACGCCCAGCATCAGCTGACCGGCGAGGCCAAGCAGCGCCATCTGGTCGTACAGCAGGTCTTGCGGATATTGCTCGAGCCGGAAGGTCACGGTCAGCGCCGCCGCCCCGGTCGCCACCATGTGGAACAGATAGGCGAAGAACTCGAACCAGCCGCGCTCGAACACGCGGCGCAGCACGAAGCCGAACTGAACCAGAACCGCCCAGCCGAAGCAGAGCTGCGCGGTGCGGAACGCGCCGGGCATGTCGCTTTGCCAGAACAGGATGGCGACGAAGCTCGCGAACGGGATGAACAGGATCGGCGCGATGAACCGCAGCCGCGTCCATGGCATCACCGGCGAGGCGGTGGAGGCGAAGGCCGCATCGGTCATGCCGCGAGCAGCTCCTCGAACCCCGCAGCGGCTTCGTCGCGCAGCCGATCCAACAGGCGATAGGGCGGTGCCCCCGACGCCGACGCCAGGGCCCGCGACAGTGCCGCGGCGAACGCGCCGTCGTCGTCGTTGGCGTAGGCGAAGGTGCCGGCGTCGGCGAGCGTGCGGAACACCGCCAGCCGGCTCATCACCACCGGTCGCCCGGCCAGCCGCCCCTCGACGACGACCCGGCCGAAGCCCTCGGCGCGGGTGTGCGCCCAGGTGAGTGCGTTGCCGGCGAGCAGCGCGTCGAGCGCGGCGCGTGGCAGCAGGGGATGAACGGTGACTTCGGGCAGGGCCAGCCCGCGCGCGCGCGCGTCCGCGATCGCCGCCGTCGCGCGGGGGTGCTCGGGACCGAAGCCGACCACGTCGAATTCGAGGTCCGCAGTCCGTGCGTCGCGATGCGCCGCAGCGATCAGCGCCAGCGCGCGCGCGAAATCCTTGTTCGGCCCGATCCCGGAGATCAAGGTCACCCGCCGCCGCGGCGCGGGCAGCGACGCCGGGTCGAGCGCGGGCGGCGCGGCGGTGAAGCAATTGGGAATGGTGATCACCGGCGCCCCCGCGAAACGCGGCAGGGCCTTGAGCGTCCGTGCGGTGAACGGCGAGACCGCGACGAACCGCCGCCCCAGCCGCGCGTGCCAGCGCGCGGTGCAGGCGACATAGGCGAAGGCGAGCCCCGATCCTCGGTTCGCCGGCCGGTACGGGATCAGGTCGTGGATCACGCACACCGTCCGGCGCGAGAGCGACAACAGGACGGAGCAGGAATTGTACGGGAAGACGATCAGGTCCGGACGCCGGATCAGGGCGTACAAGGGGACGACCAGCTGCTCGTGGAGCACCATGAGCAGGTTCTGCACGCCCTGAGGCCGCCGGCGCACCCAGGCGGGGGCGCGCAGCGTCACCACCTCCGCCCTCGGCGCGGCGATCGCCTCCAGATCGCGGACGTACGCCGCGATCCCGCGCTCCTTCACCGTTCCGAAGAAGTCCGCGAACAGCACGGTCCTGCGCCTCGTCGACCCCATGTCAGCCGCCTTTGCGCAGCACCACCACGACGCTGGGCGCCAGCGCGGTGAGCTTGCCGTAATACGCGAAGCTGAAGACGAACTCGATCACCGATCGGGTCGCATAGGCGAGCGGCTTGAGCAGCGCGCGGACGCCACGCCCGCCGCCCAGGATGGTCGCGGCATTGGCGGTCCGCACCGCCTCGAACCCCGCAACCCGCGCGACCTGCGCGAAGGAGTTCGGCGACAGGCCGGTGATGTGGGTGATGTCGCCGTATTGGTTCACCAGCCCGAACGGGCTCGCCATGTTCGGGAAGCGCGCGAGCAGCCGTCCGCCCGGCCCGACCAGCGCCCCGAGCTGGCGAAGCACGTCGCTCAGTTCGGGGAGTGCGATATGCTCGAATACGTCGAACGCCACGATCAGGTCGAATGTCCGCCCCGCGAACGCATCCGGCCCGCCTGCCCGCGCGTCGATCCCGGTTCCCGCCAGAACGTCGATCGAGGCCGCGCTCCGCTCGAGCCCGGCGCAGTCGTAGCCGAGCGCCTTGGCGCGTTTCAGGAAGGCGCCGTCGCCATAGCCGATCTCCAGCAGCCGCGCCGGCGGCGGGACCTCGGCCATCTTCAGCTCGGCGACCGCACGCGCGACCTCGCCCTCGGCGTCGCGCCCGGCTCCCCAGCCCTTCCAGCCGTGATAGTCGGCATAGGCCTCGTCGAGCCAGCGTTCAGTCATCGATCCGTCCAGCGATCGCCGCGCGCCGCGGCCCGCCTCCCGCTAGCAGAAGGACGGTCTGGAACAAGAGATTGCCCGCCTCCGCGACGATCACTCCCGTCGCGAGCCCGTGCGCGCCGTAGCGTGATCCGAACAGCCAGCACAGCACCGGCACCAGCAAAGTGGTGGCCGTCGCCACCCTGACCAGCAGCCAGTCGCGCCATTGCGCGAGCAGGATCATCGTCGTCACCGCCAACCCGATCCGGATCACCGCGATCACCGCGATCAGCAGCCGCAGCGTGGCGTCGCCCGCATAGGCCGGGTTGAGCATCGCGCCGAGCGCGACCAGGACGAACGGTGCGGCGGCGAGCCCGAGCCCGAGCACGATCAACGCAGGAGCGTTCCGCCGCACATCGAAGCCCGCGATCTTGCCCACCAGCGGCAGCGCCACCCCGGTCGTCAGCATCGGCGCGAAATCGACGAAACGGGCGAGATAGAGATATCGCCCCGCTTCCTCCGGATGAAGCAGCCGTCCGACCAGCAGCGCGTCGGCGCGCGTGTTGACGAAGGCGAGCAGCATGATCCCCGCCATCGGCAGCGCCTTCGGCACCAAGGTCGCATAGCCCGTCGCCAGATCGCGCCGCCTGGGTCGCGAGAGCGGCGCCAGCAAGCGCACCGCGATCAGCGCCTCTCCCGTCAGCAGCAGCGGCAGCGGGATGCCACCCAGCTCGGGCCGGACATAGGCGAACGCCGCCAGTCCGGCGACCGTCGCGTAGAACGCGAGGAGCGCGGGGGCGGCGCGGTGGGCGTCGTTGTTCACCTGCCGCCAGTTGAGCCCGAGCTGAAGCCATCCCTGCGAGAGGAACTGGAGCCCGGAGGCGAGCAGCAGCAGATCGAGCGGGAACGACGCGGCGAGGATCGCCAGCACGATCAGGGCGGCGATCAGCCCGTGGGTCAGCCGGACGGAGAGCGCGGCGCGGATCATCGGGCGCTGCGCGTCCGGCCCCAGCCCTTCGGCACGGCGCAACACCAGCGGATCGAGCCCGAAGTCGGTCGCGCACCGCGCCAATTCCGACAGCACGAACGCGGTGGCGTAATGCGCGAACCGCTCCGCCGGCATCCCGGCGGCGAGCGTCAGCAGCCCCAGCGAGCGCGCCGCCACGCCGGCGGACCGCACCGTCACCAGGCTGGCGGTGCTGAGCATCGTGGGAAGCGCGAGCGCCATGCGGAGCGCTAGACGGCTTAACGCGCCGTCCGTCAATCGCACCCCGGTTGCCGCTCCTCCGCAGAGCCGGTAGGAGCCCGACCCCGTGACGCCCGCTCTCCAGCTTCGCCCGACCCCGTGATCGCGACCCTCAGGAGCGCGCTCGGCCGCCGCGTCCGGCTCGTCACCCGGCATTTGCCGAGCCGGAACCTGTTCGGGACGATCTACCGGACGCCGACCGGCGTCTTCTCGATCGCCGCCTCGGATACCGCGCTCGCCAACGTCCTGCGCCGCAGCATCGCCTGGGGCGAGGACGAGGTGGCGCAGATCCGGTCGGTGACCGACGCCGCGTCGCGCGTCCTGTTCGTGGGCGCGCATGTCGGGACGCTCGTCATCCCGGTCGCCCGCCATGTCGCCCAGGTCACCGCGATCGAGGCGAATCCCGACACCTACCGCTTTCTCGCCGCCAACCTCGCCTTCAACGACAGCCAGAACGTCACCCTCCACCGCTTCGCCGCGGGGGAGTCGGACGGCGAGATCGAGTTCATGCTCAGCACCCGCAACTCGGGCGGGGCGAAGCGTCGGCCGGTCGTCGCCGATCCCCGCTATACCTACGATCGTCCGGCGGTCGTCCGCGTCCCGATGCGTCGCCTGGACGATGCGCTCGACGGCGTGTTCGAGACGATCGTCATGGATATCGAGGGGTCAGAGGCGTTCGCGCTCCGCGGGATGCCGCGCCTGTTGGCCGGCGCGCGGCACCTGTTTGTCGAGTTCCTCCCCCATCACCTACGCAACGTCGCCGGGATCGACGCCGACGCCTTTTGCGACCTGATCCTGCCTCACCTGCCGCACCTGAGCATCGGCGAGGCGCGGTTCACCGGCGGCGCGGCGCGCGCCGAGCTCAACCGGATGTTCGCGACCGACGAGGAGCAGGACCTGATCCGCTTCTCGCGCGCGCTCTGAGGGCCGACGTGGACGATCTCGCCAGCCGCCGCGCCGTTCTGGGGGCGATAGGCCTGACCGGCGCGGCGAGCGCGTTCGTCGCGGGCCGGAGCACCGCTCAGATCGTCCCGCCTCCGGCCGTGCCGCCAGCCGGTACCGTGAATCCGCGCACCTTCGGCGCGAAGGTCGATGGCGAGACCGACGATTCGGCCGCGCTGATCGCGGCCGCAGGATCCGGACGCGCGATCCTGATCGAGGGCGGGCTGAAGATCGACCGGATCGTCGATCTTCCGCCCCAGACCGCCCTGCTCGGTGTCGGTCCCCAACGCTCGGCCATCATCCTGGGCCCCCGCGGCAAGCTCCGCATCGCGGGCGCCTCGTTCGAGCAGCGCGGCGGCGGCGGCACGATCCGCGACCTGACGATCCGTCCGGTCGGCCGCGCCAATCCGGCGCCGGGGCTGGAGCTTCGCCACGTCGAGCACATGGTGTTCGACAACGTCACGTTCGCGCGGATCGGAGTCGTACTCGACGAGCATCATTTCCTGTCGTTTCGCGACTGTCGGTTCACCGGCGACGCGGATCGCACCGCGGTCGAGTCGGTCTGCGATTCGCAGCCGGGCGGCTGGAACGCGATCAGCGAGGTGCCGCGCTTCACCGGCTGCTTCTTCGCCTTCTCCCCGGTGCTGATGCAGGACACGGTCGACGCGCGCTTCACCGACTGCACCTTCCTCAACGGCCCCGTCGGCATCCGCAGCATCCGCCGGCTGTCGCGCGGCAGCGCGGCGCAGCCGTTCTTCATGGGCCCCTCGGTCAGCGGCTGCATCTTCGATTATCTCGACGGTCCGGCGATCGAGATCGAAGGCGGCGGCACTGACTGCCGGATCACCGGCTCCTTCGTCAGCAGCGGCCGGGTCGATCACAAGCCCGGCGTCCAGTTGACGGAGTGTTCGGCGGTGGAACTCGTCGGCAACCGCTTCGAATGGTGCGGCTCGGCCGGACTGGCGCTGGAAAGCTGCGAGCGCATCGGGGTCGTCGGCAACAGCTTCGGCAACCAGGCGGCGGGCGCCGCCATCCTGGCGCGCGGCAGCCGCGAGACGCGGGTGATCGGCAACGCCTTCGAGAACCGGTCGCGCTGGGGCGGCTCGGCCGAGGGCCAGACGACGCTTGCCATCGACGCCGACCCGCGCTGCACCGGTTGGGTGGTGACGGCGAATACCGCCTTCGGGCTGCGCGATCCCCGGGTGTCGACGCTCACCGACGGGCTGATCGAGGCGAACGCCGGCTGGCCGGCCGCGACCGAGCGGGGCTGGCCCGCGGGGCCCAGCTCGGCGCGCCCCCCCGGCGTCGCCGACGGCTATCGCTGGTACGATCAGACGCTCGGACGCTGGCTCCACTGGCACCGCGCGAGCGGGCGGTGGCGCGACGCGGCCGGCGCCGCGGTCTGACGCCGCGTCCTGACCTCTACGGAACCGCCATGGCCCGCCCCACCCTCCCCCGATCGCTCGACCGACCCGGCCTCGCCACCGGGCTGCTGATGGCGCTGGTCGTGCTCGCCGCGCTGACCGGCGGGGCCTCGGCCGCCGACGCGCTCGGCCAGCCGCTCGTCCGCATCGGCGCGGCGGTGCTGGCGGCGACGGCGATCGGCGCGGGCCTGCGTTTCGACGGCACGCGGTACCGCGCGCCCGCGCTGTGGCTTGCCGCCGCCGCGCTGCTGACCGCGGTCCAGCTGGTTCCGCTCCCGCCGGGGCTCTGGCGCAGTCTGCCCGGCCGCGCGCCGTTCGACATCTCGACCCTCGTGCCCGAACTGGCGAGCGCGTGGCGTCCCGCGGCGATCGTGCCCGACGCCGCCTGGAACGCGCTGTTCTCGCTGACCGTCCCGGCGGCGGCGCTGCTCCTGCTCGCGGCCACCCCGCGCGCGCAGCTGCGCTGGACCCCGCCGCTACTGGTCGCGGTGGCGGCGCTCTCCGGGGTGTTCGCAGCGGTCCAGTTCGCCGGCGTCGCCCCCGACGATCCGCTGATCAACGAGCGGCTCGGCTTCGCCAGCGGGCTGTTCGCCAATCGCAATCACCAGGCGCTGTTCCTCGCCATCGGCGTGGCGGCGGCGTGCCAATGGGGCGCGACCCGGCCGCTGGCGCCGGTGCGCGCCGCGGTCGCCGGGGTGTCCGCCGCGTGGTTCCTCCTGATGCTCCTCGCGACCGGATCGCGCGCCGGACTGGTGCTGGGCCTGCTCGCGCTCGCCGGCGGCGCGACCCTCGTCGTCGGCGCGGTCCGGCGCGAGCGGCTCCACCTGCCCCGCCGCCTGCTGACGAGCCTCGGCCTGGGCGGCGCGCTGGCGCTCGCCGGGCTGATCGCGCTCAGCGTCTATGCCGGCCGCTCGGAATCGATCAGCCGCCTGAACGACGCCGCGATCGGCGAGGACATGCGGGTGCGCGCGCTCCCCGTGGTGCTCGATCTGGCGCGGACCTACGGATCGACCGGGGCCGGCCAGGGCGCCTTCGCGACGCTGTTCAAGGCGGCGGAACCCGACGCGCTGCTCAAACCGACCTATTTCAACCACGCGCACGACGACTATCTGGAGTTGGTCATCGACGCGGGCCTGCCCGGCGTGCTGCTGCTCGCCGTCGCGCTCGTCTGGCTCGCGCGGTTGATCTGGCGGGCGTGGCGCGCGCCGCCGTCGGGCGAGGTCCAGCGCGCGCGGCTCGGCGGGATCGTGGTTCTGCTGACGCTGCTCGCCAGCGCCACCGATTATCCCGCGCGCACTCCGCTGGTGATGGTGGTGCTGGTGCTGGCGGTCGGCTGGCTCAGCGTCGATCGGGCCGAGAGCGGCTTTACCGCGTGACGACGCGAACCTATACGCCCCTGCGGCCCGTTCCGAGGGCCAGGAGCGCCGTTTCTTCACAATGCGTAACAGTCTGACGTTGCTGGCGGTGTCCGGCGTTCTTCTTGCCGGCTGCGGCGGCCGGGAGCCGCTGCGCAGCTCCGCCGACCTGACCGTGATGAACGCGCAGCAGGTGATGCCGGCGCCGTCGCGCGCCGATCTCGTCGCCTCCGACCGGCTGAGCCTGATCGGCCCGCTCGACACGATCAACGTCGATGTGTTCGGCATTCCGGAGCTGACGCGCGACGTCCAGGTCGACGCGAGCGGGCGGATTGCGATGCCTCTGGTCGGCACGATCGACGCGGGCGGGAAGACCGCGCAGGAACTGTCCGCCAGCCTCACCGACGCGCTGCGCCGCGCCCACGTCCGCAACCCCGACGTCACCGTCAACATCCGCGAATCGGTCAGCCAGGTCGTCACTGTCGACGGGCAGGTCGCGGCGCCCGGCCTGTACCCGGTCACCAACCAGATGACGCTGATGCGCGCGATCGCCTCCGCAAAGGGGCTGACGGAGTTCGGCAAGCAGGACGACGTCGTCATCCTCCGGACCGTCGGCGGCAAGCGCGTCGCCGGGCTCTACAGTCTGGAAGCGATCCGCCGCGGCAATTACGCCGATCCGGAAATCTACGCCAACGACGTGATCGTCGTCGGCGACAGCCCGGCGCGCCGCCTGTTCAAGGACGTGGTCTCCATCGCGCCGTTGCTTGCCGCGCCGCTCATCGCCATCGTGAACTGACCGATGAACGAAACGTCCCCCACGATGCGAGCCCGTGCGACCGGCCCGCTCACGCCCGTGCGCGGCCCCGGCGTGGACCAGGTCCCCGCGATCCGCCGCTATCTGCGCATCCTTAACCGCCGCAAGTGGGTGATCGCGGGCGCGATCCTGATCTGCCTGATCCTGGGGCTGATCGCCACCCTGCTGGCGACGCCCAAATACACCGCCAAGACCACGATCGAGATTTCGCGCGAATCGAACAACATCGCCCCCGTCCAGGGTGTCGAGCGCGAGACCGGAGCGGCGGACCAGGAGTTCTATCAGACGCAATACGGTCTGCTCCGCTCGCGCGTCCTCGCGGAGCGCGTCGCCGCCGAGCTGCGCCTGATCGACGACCCGAAGTTCTACGAGATGTTCCGCTACAGCAGCGAGCGTCCGGCGTTCCAGCGGACGGGCGGGCGCTATCCGGCGGCGTGGCGCAGCGATCGCCAACGGGTCGCGGGCGAAATCCTGCTGGATCACATCTCGGTCACGCCGACCCGGCTGTCGCGGCTGGTCGACATCGCCTTCGTCAGCCCGGACGCGGGATTCTCGGCGCGCGTGGTCAACACCTGGACCACCAACTTCATCCGCATCTCGCTCGAGCGCCGCTACCAGGCGACGTCCTATGCCCGGAACTTCCTCGAGACGCGGCTCGAACAGCTTCGCCAGCGGCTCGAGTTCTCGGAGCGTCAGCTGGTCCGCTATGCCCAGCAGCAGAAGCTGATCAACCTGCCCGCGGTCCAGTCCGCCGCCGGCAGCCAGACCGCCGAGCGCTCGATCGTCGCGGACGATCTCGCCGCGCTGAACGGCGCGCTGTCCCAGGCGAAGGCGGATCGGATCGGCGCCGAAGCCAAGCTCCAGCAATCGGGCGGCGGCACTGCGGCCGAGAGCCTGCGCAACGATGCGATCAACACGCTGCGCGCGCGTCGTGCCGAGCTCGCCGCCAACTACCAGAAGCTCCTGGTCCAGTTCGATCCCGAATATCCGGCCGCGCGCGCGATCCAGTCGCAGATCGCACAGCTGGATCGCGGCATCTCGCGCGAGG
Organism: Sphingomonas sp. SP6; assembly: GCF_058313435.1. Taxonomy (NCBI): domain Bacteria; kingdom Pseudomonadati; phylum Pseudomonadota; class Alphaproteobacteria; order Sphingomonadales; family Sphingomonadaceae; genus Sphingomonas; species Sphingomonas sp. SP6. Next base: position 162,275 of record NZ_JBZFLG010000001.1, on the reverse strand, counting down.
AACAGCGCGTGTCCGGCTCGATCCAAGGCGAGTACCGTCAGGCGACCGAACGCGAGCAGCTGCTGGCCCGCCGGGTCGAAGGGCTGAAGTCCAGCTTCCTCGACCAGCGCCGGCGCGCGATCCAGTACAACATCTATCAGCGCGAGGTCGACACGAACCGCGAACTCTACGACGGCCTGCTCCAGCGCTACAAGGAGATCGGCGTCGCCGGCGGCGTCGGCATCAACAACGTCGCGGTGGTCGACCCCGCCGATCCGCCCATCAAGCCGTCCAGTCCGCGGCTGTTGCTCAACCTGGCGCTGGCGCTGGCCGCCGGCGTGGCGATCGGCGCACTCGCCGCACTGCTGCTCGAACAGGCGGACGAAGCGATCGCCGACCCCAGCGAGATGCAGGAGCTGCTCGGGCTCCCGCTGCTCGGGACGGTCCCCAAGGTCGCCGACCGGGCGCCGCGCGACGCGATCCTCGATCGCAAGTCGGAGCTGGTGGACGCTTATCTGGCGATCCAGGCGAACCTCCAGTTCACCACCGAGCACGGCGTCCCGCGATCGCTCGCGGTGACGAGCACCCGTCCGGCGGAGGGCAAGTCGACCACCGCGCTGGCGCTCGCGACCGTGCTCGCACGCGGGCGGCGGCGGGTGGTGCTGGTCGACGGCGACATGCGCTCGCCCTCGGTCCATCAGCTGATCGGCATCGGTCACGAGCTCGGGCTCAGCAACTATCTGGCGGGCTCGGACGAGATCGAGCCGTTGCTCAACCCGTCCGAGGAGTTCGGCTTCTCGGTCATCACCTCCGGTCCGATCCCGCCCAACGCCGCCGAGTTGCTGACCAGCGGGCGCCTTCAGCGGCTCGTCGCCGAGCTGCTCGAGCGCTTCGATCATGTCGTGGTCGACAGCCCGCCGGTCATGGGCCTCGCCGATGCGCCGCTGATCGCCAGCCGGATGCAGGGTGTGGTCTATGCGGTCGAATCGCACGGCATCCGCGCCAGCCTGGTGGCGACCGGGATCAACCGGCTGGTCAGCGCCAACGCCCACATCATCGGCGGCGTACTGACCAAGTTCGAGCCGCGCCGTTCGATGAGCGGCCATGGCTACGATTACGGCTATAAATACGGGCGCGGCGACGCCGAGGATGGGGCGAAGCGCGGGATCGCCGGACTGGTAGGATGAGCCGGCGCCGCAGGATGCGGCTCGCTCCGGGGCGGATCGCGCTCGCGATCGTCGTCGCGGCGCTCGGGCTGTGGATCGGCGCGCAGGGGTTTGTCGCGCCCACTGCCGACGCCGCGGCACTGGGCGAGCGTTCACGCCAGGCGCTCGGCAGCGGCGATCTCGCCGGCGCATCCGCTCTCGCCCGCCAGGCGCTGCGCCGCGACCCGACCGTCGTCGCGGCGGTTCAGACGCTAGGGCTGGCAGCGCAGGCGAAGAATGATGCCGCTCACGCGGGCCGGCTGCTCGCTTATGCCGATCGCCTGTCGCGCCGCGACCTCCAGACACACCTTTGGGCGATCGAACGCGAGGCGGCGGCCGGCGATCTCGACGGCGCCTTGCGCGACTATGATCTGGCGCTCCGCACCTCGGACGCCGCGCGCGATCTGCTCTTCCCGGTGCTCGCCGGTGCGGTCGCCGATCCCGCGGTGGCGCAGGCGCTGATCCGCCGCTGGCGCACCGAGCCGGCGTGGCGGCCGGACTTCCTGTCCTATCTGGCGGGCGATCCCAAGGTCGATCCGGCGCTCGCCGTGCGCGTCCTGCAATCGGCCACCGCCCTCCGGCCGGCGAAGGGCGACATCGCGACCTTGATCGCGCGCGCGGTGGCGGCCGGGAATTTCGCGACCGCCTGGCGCGCCTACCGTCTGGTCCATCCCCGTGCCGATCCGCGCCAGGTCCGCGATCCGACCTTCGCCAGCCTGCCCGACGGCCCGACGGCGTTCGACTGGTCGCCGTCGACCACCGGCGGGATCGCGGCGCAACCGGTGGGGGAGAACGGCGCCGCCGGCCTCGTGGTCGATGCGGAGCCCGGGACCGCCGGAACCGCGATCGAACAGCTCCAGCTGCTTCCGACCGGTCGCTACCGCCTCACCGTGGCCGCCGGACCGGTCTCCGGCAGCGGCACGTTCGTCTGGTCGCTGACTTGCAGCGGCGGTCCTGAACTCGCACGCATCACCATGTCCAGCGGCGATGCGCGCGGTTATGCATCGCCGATCTTCGCGCTGCCGGCGGGCTGCGCCGTGCAGCGGCTGGCGCTCGCCGTCGATGCGAGCGCCAGCCCCGACGCGCTTCACGCGGAGATCAGGCGGACCGCGGTGACGCCCGGGCCTCGCTGACCAAGGACGAAAGCGGACAAACCGTTCTCGAAACGGGGCCGATTGGCGAGCATGGGAGGCCGTGAGGGGATTGGCCCGCACACCGCTGACCCGCTAGAGTCGTCCCTCGTGGGGGACACTCGAACGTGCTTGCTACGGAGTCGAGGGACACCGAGCTGGGGCAGCTCATCTCGGCGACGGGGCCGGCCGTGAAGCGCCGGCATTGGCGGCCGCGCAACGCGGTGCTGCGCGCGCGCGTGTTCCTGCTGCTCGTCGCGAGCGACACGATCTCCATCGTCGCCGGGTTCGTGGCGGTGGCGGCGCTACGCGGCATGCTCCTCGCCGACGACAATTGGCTGGTTCTGCTGCTGGCGCTCGTTCCGGTCTATCTCGGCATCGCCGTCAGCAGTCACGCTTATGCCTCGGGGAACCTGCAGGACCCGTTCCGCGCGATGGCGAAGGCCGCCCAGTCCTTCGTCATCGCCGTCGGCGGGATCATCCTCGCCGCCTTCTACCTGCAGACCAGCGCCAGCCTGCCGCGGTTGACGATCGCCACCGGATCGCTGCTGTCGATCTCGACGCTGGCGCTCTGCCGATCGGTCATCGTGCGCCACATGCCCCGGCTGGTCGGCGGCAATCCGTTCAGCGTCGTCGTGATCTGCGACGGGGTCCATGTCAGCCCGCGCGGGGCCACGACGGTGATGTTCGCCTCCGATGCGCAGATCGACCCCGACCGGCACGATCCGGCGATGTACGATCGCCTGGCGACCGCACTCCAGGCCGCGGACCGCGTCGTCGTGGCCTGTCAGGCCGATCGCCGCCGCGCCTGGGCGCACCTGCTCAAGGGCGCGAACGTCCAGAGCGAGATCATCGTCCCCGAGCTGGTCGAGTTCGCCCCGCTCGGGATCGGGGTCCATGCCGGCGAGCCGACGCTCGTGGTCGCGAACGGTCCCCTCGGCCTGTTCGATCGGGTGATCAAGCGCCTGTTCGACCTGTCGGTCGCGGCGTTCGGACTGGTCCTGCTCAGCCCGCTGCTGCTGGTGACGGCGATCGCGGTGAAGCTCGACAGCGACGGCCCGATCCTGTTTCGCCAGGTCCGGATCGGGCGTGGCAACCAGCTGTTCGAGATGCTGAAGTTCCGCAGCATGCGCACCGGCGATCAGGCAGGGCACCGATCCACCGCGCGGGACGACGATCGCATCACCCGCGTCGGCCGCATCATCCGCAAGACCAGCGTCGACGAATTGCCCCAGCTGCTGAACGTCCTCGGCGGGTCGATGAGCATCGTCGGCCCCCGCCCGCACGCGCTCGGCAGCCGCGCCGAAGAAAAGCTGTTCTGGGATATCGACCATCGTTACTGGCACCGCCACGCGACCAAACCCGGGCTGACCGGACTGGCGCAGGTGCGCGGCTACCGCGGCGCGACGATGTTCGAGGACGATCTGCGCAACCGGTTGCAGGCCGATCTCGAATATCTCGAGGACTGGTCGATCTGGCGCGACGTCAAGATCATCTTCGCGACCGTCCGGGTCGTCCTCCACCGCAACGCTTACTGAACGAGGGCCGCTCTCCTCACCTCGCCGCGGGACAGTCGCCGATCCGCTTCGCTTCGGTGTGGACCTTCTGCGACATCGCCATCGGTCCGGTCATGCTGACCTCGGCGTCGGTGGTCATGCTGGTCGGCGTGTAGCGGCCGGTGGTCTTGCTGTGCATCTCTCCCGCGCCCCCGCCCGGCATCTTGCACGTCATCTCGGCCGCGATCGTGCCGCCGGCGAAGCTGGAGGTGGTCGCCGTGCAGTCGAGCTTCGCCTGCTTGATGAAGTCGCCCGGCCCCTTCGAGGCCTGCTCCGGGGTGATGCAGGTCTTGCTGGTCATCGCGGGCGGGGCAGAGGGGGCGCCGGCGATCTCCGCCATCTTCAGGTCGCTGATCTGGACCTTGACCTCCCACTCGCCGGGCGTGAGCTTCAGCGGCTGCGCGCCCGCGCCGGTCCCGCTCGTGGTCACTTCCCCCGTCTGCGAATTGGTGGTGATCGTGGTCGAGCCGGTCTTCTGGTTGCACGCGGCCAGCGCGCAGGCAGCGCCGGCGATCAGGATGGCGGAACGCATCGGTCGTGTCTCCCCGGTTGAGGGATGCGGTGTCGCCCGAACCGCGCGCCTTGGCAATGCCGCTCCGCCCTTTGCGCCGTTCTCCTTATGCCCCATATCGGGCGCATGGCGATCCACATCCGCACCACGCTCGACGAGCCGGAGACCGACTCCGCATTCGTCCCTCACCGCCCGAACCGGCCGGAGAAGGCCGAGGGCGGCCGTCGCTTCAACCTCGTCAGCGACTATCGGCCGGCGGGCGACCAGCCGACCGCAATCGCCGAATTGGTCGAGAGCGCGAAGGGCGGCGAGCGCGACCAGGTGCTGCTCGGCGTCACCGGCTCGGGCAAGACCTTCACCATGGCAAGCGTGATCCAGGAGCTCCAGCGCCCCGCGCTGATCCTCGCGCCGAACAAGATCCTCGCCGCCCAGCTCTACGGCGAGATGAAGTCCTTCTTTCCCGAGAACGCGGTCGAGTATTTCGTCAGTTACTACGATTACTACCAGCCCGAGGCCTATGTCCCGCGCTCGGACACGTACATCGAGAAGGAAAGCTCGGTGAATGAATCGATCGACCGGATGCGCCACTCGGCGACCCGGGCACTGCTGGAGCGCGACGACGTCATCATCGTCGCGTCCGTGTCCTGCCTCTACGGCATTGGCTCGGTCGAGACCTATTCGGCGATGATCTTCGACCTCAAGAAGGGCCAGACGGTCGACCAGACCGAGATCGTGCGCAAGCTCGTCGCGCTCCAGTACAAGCGCAACGACATGGGCTTCCAGCGCGGCAACTTCCGGGTCAAGGGCGACACGCTGGAGATCTTCCCGTCGCACTATGAAGACAGCGCCTGGCGCGTCACCTTCTTCGGCGACGAGATCGAGGAGATCGTCGAGTTCGATCCGCTGACCGGGAAGAAGTCGGTCTCGCACAACTCGATCCGCGTCTACGCCAACTCGCACTACGTGACTCCCGGCCCGACGATGAAGCAGGCGGTCGAGGCGATCCGCTTCGAGCTGACCGAGCGGCTCAAGGAGCTGGTGATCGAGGGCAAGTTGCTCGAGGCGCAGCGGCTCGAACAGCGCACCAACTTCGACCTCGAGATGATCGCCGCGACCGGCGCGTGCAACGGCATCGAGAATTACAGCCGCTTCCTCACCGGCCGCATGCCCGGCGAGCCGCCGCCAACGCTGTTCGAATATCTGCCCGAGAACGCGCTCCTGTTCGTCGACGAGAGCCACGTCACGATCGGCCAGATCAACGGCATGTCGCGCGGCGACCACCGCCGCAAGCTGACGCTCGCCGAATACGGCTTCCGCCTGCCCTCGGCGATCGACAACCGACCGCTCCGGTTCAACGAATGGGAGGCAATGCGTCCGCAGACGACCTATGTCTCGGCGACCCCGGGGACGTGGGAGATGGAGCAGACCGGCGGCGTCTTCGCCGAACAGGTGATCCGTCCGACCGGGCTCATCGACCCGCCCGTCGAGATCAAGCCGGTGGAGGAGCAGGTCCAAGACTGCATCGTCGAATGCCGCAAGACCGCGGAGGCCGGTTACCGCACCCTCGTCACCACGCTGACCAAGCGCATGGCCGAGGACCTGACCGAATACATGCACGAGGCCGGGCTCCGCGTCCGCTACATGCACTCCGACGTCGAGACGCTGGAGCGGATCGAGCTGATCCGCGATCTGCGGATGGGCGTCTACGACGTGCTGGTCGGGATCAACCTGCTGCGCGAAGGACTCGACATCCCCGAATGCGGGCTGGTCTGCATCATGGACGCCGACAAGGAGGGTTTCCTCCGCTCCGAAACCTCGTTGATCCAGACGATCGGCCGCGCAGCGCGCAACGTCGACGGTCGCGTGATCCTCTACGCCGACCGCATGACCGGCAGCATGGAGCGCGCGCTCAACGAGACCAACCGCCGCCGCGAGAAGCAGCTCGCCTACAACGCCGAGCACGGCATCACCCCGCAGACGATCCGCCGCAACATCGGCGACATCATCGCCGACGTCTCGAACCGCGACGGCGTGCTGATCGAGATCGAGGAGGGCGGGCCGAAGCACATGGTCGGCCACAACCTGCGCGCCTACATCGAGGACCTGGAGAAGGCGATGCGCAAGGCCGCCGCGGACCTCGAGTTCGAGGAGGCCGGTCGCCTCCGCGACGAGATCCGCAAGCTTGAGCAGGAGGAGCTCGGCCTGCCGGTCGAGGAGCACCGCGCCCCGGTCATGGGCCGCAGCAACGAGGGCAAGCCGGGCACGCGCAAGACGCGGTACGGGAAGCAGCAGCAGGTGAGGATGGGGAAGCGACGGTAAGTTTTATGTTACCGCGTTACCGCTGTTACCGCTCGACAAACAGCAGAGCGAACAAACCGACCACGATCTTGAAGAAGCGCGCGACGCGCTTCGGGACGCGCTGCCGCAGATCGTCCGCCGCGCCGCCTGACCCCGGAACCGCCCCGCCCTCACGCGGGTTCGCGCGGGCGTGACTTCGCGTGAACGGTTCGCAGGCGCCGCCGCTGCGCTCGGCGTGCAGGCGCTGCTCGGGTGGGCGCTGATCTCCGGGCTCACCGTGTCCTGGCGTCGCCTCCCGGAGCAGGCGCTCGCGGTGTTCCGGATCGCGCCGCCGCCTCCTCCGCCGCCACCCGCGGTCGAGCCGCCGCCGCAGCCGCACAGCCTGCGCCCCAAGGACGCCCCCGCTCCGCCGAACCTCACGTCACGCGCCACGCCCGTCGTTGCGCCGCCGCCCGTGCTGCGCCAGCGTGTGCCACCCCCCGTCGTCGCGGCGCTCACACCCGCGACAGGCTTCCAGCCGACCTCGGGCGCGGCACTCGTCGCCGGGCCGGGCACGGGCGCCGGCGGATCGGGCGACGGGTTCGGCGGCGGCGGTAACGGAGAGGGCGACGGCGCCCCGCCGCGCTGGAAGCGCGGTCGCCTCAAAGATCAGGATTACCCGAAGGACGCCGCGCTCGCCGGCACCACGGGCGTCGTCGGCGTCCGCTTCCGCGTCGACACCGACGGCCATGTCGGCGAATGCGTGGTCGCGAAGTCGAGCGGCTCAGCCGAACTCGATGCGACCACCTGCCGCCTGATCCAGCAGCGCTTTCGCTACGATCCCGCGCGCGACGAGCGCGGCCGCAAGGTCCCGGCATGGCTGGTCGAGAACCACGAATGGGTCATCGAGCGGCCACCGCCGCCGGTCACCACACCCTGACGATCAGCGCGCGTCCTTGTCCGGCGCGCTCGGCTCGGCGTCGATCGTCTGCGGCGTGTGGCCGTCATCCTTGTCCGGGGAATCGGGATCCTCGAACAGCTCCTCGACGGCTTCCTCGACATTCGTCTTCTTGCCCTCGGTCATCGCGATCAGCCCTTCGTCTCGTCGAGGCGGTCCATCACCGCCTTGTGCAGCCAGATGTTCATCTCGGCCGATCCGTCCTTGGGGCCGGTATAGCCGAGCTCGGTCGCCAGCTCCTTGCGGTTCTCCAGGCTGGGGTCGAGGTCGAGGAGCTTCATCAGGTCGACAATGGAGGTCTTGTAGTTGAGGTTCGGATTGCCCTTCGACGCGGACAGCGCGCTCAGCCGGGCATCCACATCGACCGGCTGGGCCGCCGCGGGCGCGGCCTGAGCCGCAGCCGCAGCCGGAGCCTGCACCGGCGCGGCCGAGACCGCGGGCGCCGCGGTCGGTGCGGCGGATGGCTGCGGCTGAGGCGCGGGCGCGGCCGGCGCCGCCTCCTTGTGCCCGCTGAACTGGCCGCCCAGCGGCCCATGCTCGCCGAAGATGGCGGACTTGATCTTGCCGAAGATGCTCATCGTCGTCTCTCCTAGTCGGGGGTCAGGCGGCCACGTCTTCGGCGCGTACGCCGTAATAACTGGCGACGCGGTCGGCATAGGCCTGGTCGAACACGGGGGCGTTGTTGGCCCAGCTGGGCCCGCCCTCGAGCACGCGCCGGTCGATCGTCACGACATAGCGGTCGCGGACGGGATCGAAGCTCAGCAGCTCGAACGGCAGCGGATAATAGCTCTTGCCCATCCCCAGGAACCCGCCGAGCGCGAGCACCGCATGGGTCACCCGACCCGTGCCCTTGTGGACCATGAAGGCATGGACCGTGCCCAGCGCATCGCCGTCGCGGCTGTCGAGCTTCATCGAGCCCGAGATCGTCGATTCGATCAGCAGCAGGGTTGGGGCATTCGGTTCGGCCATCGCTCTCTCCACGGCGTCGTTCCGGGGCTGAACCGATGTCGGCGCGCGACGGTTCCGGTTGAGGCGATGCGCGTCCTCCCGCATAGCCCGACGATGCGCCGCTTCCTCTCGCTCGCCCTTCTCGCCACGGTCGCCGGATGCGTCGCTCCGCCGCCGCCCGCGCGCGAGCCGCCGCCCCGCCCGCATCCGCTGCCCGCGCCACCCACGCCGACATCGCTCCCCACGAGCACGGATTGGCGGGATTGGCCGCTGACCTCGGGAAGCTGGACCTATCGGCGTGACGACCGGGGAAGCCGCGCGCTGTTCGGCACGATCGGAATGGATGCGCTGCTGGTCCTGCGGTGCGATCTCGCCGCGCGACGGGTGTTCGTGTCGCGCTCCGGCGCCGCGACGACGCCGCTGACGATCCGCACGACCAGCGCCACCCGCGCGCTCGCGGTCCAGCCGACCGGCGGCACGCCGCCGTACGTCGCGGCCGCGCTCGATCCTGCGGACCCGCTGCTCGACGCGATGGCGTTCAGCCGTGGCAAGGTCGTGGTCGAACAGCCAGGCGTGCCTCGCCTGGTGCTCCCCGCTTGGGCCGAGATCGGTCGCGTGATCGAGGATTGCCGCGGCTGAGGCGCCACGCGGCAAGGGGACGAACACTCGCCGACTCTCCGGTGAAAAACAAGGCTTGTTTCGCCGGAGATCGCCCGCCAAATAGGTGCCGTGGCCACGCTGGCCACGCCGTTATCAACCAGCGAAAGGAGGTGATCCGATGTCTCATGGTTCAGCAATGGGGTCGGTTCAGTTCGTTCGGGGGACGCGCTTCTAAGGAACCGTCGATCCACTCCGGGGGGTATTCTCCCCCAAGCAACGGAGTGGTGAGGTTCGTATAGAGGTCCGCATGGTCTCCCGGGCTGGAGCTCTCCGGCCGCTGACCATGTTTAGGGGTTGTCGGGTGTCCGTTCGCGGACATCCGGCAACCTCTTCTCATATCTGGAACAGGCGCTTTGCGATCGGCGCGGCCCGGCCGATGATCGCGCCGCCGACATATGGCGCGAGGATGCGATGGCACACCCTGTCCTGATCCTGCCGGGCGATCCCGCGCCCATGTTCAACGCCCGCGCGATCGCCAATCCGCGTTACGTCTTCAGCTCGGCGGCTGGACGCTATCTCGTCCTCTGCTTCTACGGCAGCGCCGCCGATCCGCACGGCCGCGCCGCGATCGACGCGGCGCAAGCGCGGGGCGATCTGTTCGACGACGCCCACGCCTCGTTCTTCGGGATCGGCGTCGATCCCGCCGACGAAGCGCAGCAGCGCGTGTCGGACCGCTATCCAGGCTACCGCTATCTCTGGGATTTCGATCTCGCGATTGACAAGCTCTACGGCGTCGTCGCGTCCGATGCGTCGACCGCCGGAGGGCTGCGGATGCGACGAACGTGGGTCATCGTCGATCCGACGCTGCGCGTGCTCTACGTCGAGCCGTTCCGCGAGGATCGAAGCGACATCGCCGCGGTGCTCGGCCGGTTGGCGGAACTCCCCCCGCCCGATCGCTTCGCGGGAGTCGAGCTTCAAGCGCCGATCATCCTGCTCCCCAACGTCTTCGAGCCCGGCTTCTGCCGCAAGCTGATCGATCTGTACCAGTCGCAGGGCGGGCAGGAATCGGGCTTCATGCGCGAGGAGAACGGCCGGACGGTCCTCGTCAACGATCCCGCGCACAAGCGCCGCCGCGACGTCGAGGTCACCGACAAGGGGCTGATCGGCGAGCTTCAGGCGCGCATCCTACGCCGGATCGTCCCCGAGATCGCCAAGGTCCACCAGTTTCAGGTCACGCGGATGGAGCGTTACCTCGTCGCCTGCTATTCGGCGGCCGAGGGCGGCCATTTCCGCGCGCACCGCGACAACACGACGAAGGGCACCGCGCACCGCCGCTTCGCCGTCTCGATCAACTTGAACGAGGAGTTCGAGGGCGGCGAGGTCAGCTTCCCGGAATACGGCCCCCGCGGCTTCAAGCCGCCGCCGGGCGGCGCGGTGGTCTTCTCCTGCTCGCTCCTCCACCAGGTCTCGAAGGTCACCGCGGGCGAACGCTACGCCTTCCTGCCGTTTCTCTACGACGACGCGGCGGCGAAGATCCGGGAGGCGAACATCGGTTACCTCGGTGACGGCACGACGAAATACGTCGCGGAAGCGAAGGCGGGGTGACGCCCAGGTGAAAGAAGGAGGAGTTTCGCGCGAAGGACGCGAAGCGTTTTCCGAGGTTTTCCGCGAAGCGGAGTGCGAGACGAGCGCATGGCGCTTCGCGGCTCGCTGCGAACCACGTCGCCCTCCTTCTTCTTCGCGTCCTTCGCGTGAACCACGTTCTTCTCTTTGCTCAGCTCACCCCAGGATGTGCATCCACATCGGCTGCCCCACCACGCTCTGCGACCCGCGCAGCCGCTCCAGCGCCGCGGCGACGCTCCGCTCCGGCCCTTCGTGGGTCACGATCGCGACCAGCACGCTCCCGTCCGGATTCGCCCCGCGCTGGATCAGGCTTTCGATCGACACCCCGGCGTCGCGCATCGCCGCCGCGATCTCGGCGAGAACGCCGACCCGGTCGGCGACGGTGAAGCGCAGATACGCCCGCCCCCGCCGCGCGCCGCTGTCGGCCGCCGGCGCCGGGTCGAGCAAAGCCACCGGCATCGCATAGGGCGGGCCATATTCGCCCCGCGCGATGTCGATGAGGTCGGCGACGACCGCGCTCGCGGTCGGCCCGTCGCCGGCACCGGCGCCCTGGAACAACAGCCGCCCGACGAAATTGCCCTCGGCGACGACCGCATTGGTCGATCCGGTGACGTGCGCCAGCGGATGGTTCTCCGGCACGAGATGGGCGTGGACCCGCTGGAACAGCCCGTCGCTCCCCGCCTCCGCGACGCCCAGCAGCCGGATGCGGTAGCCGAGCGCCTTCGCCTCCGCGATATCCGCGGCGATGACATGGCGGATGCCGCTCGCCTCGACCCGCGCGAACGCGGGTCGGGTTCCGAAGGCGAGGCTGGCGAGGATCGACAATTTGTGCGCGGCGTCGACGCCGTCGATGTCGAAGGTCGGATCCGCCTCCGCGTAGCCCAGCGCCTGCGCCTCGCCGAGCACCTCGGCGAAGTCGCGGCCTTCCGCCTCCATTTTCGAAAGGATGAAGTTGCAGGTGCCGTTGAGGATGCCCGAGACCCGCGCGATCGCGTTCGCCGCCGCACCCTCGCGCAGCCCCTTGATGACGGGCACCCCGCCCGCGACCGCCGCCTCGAACTTCAGCGGCACGCCGGCCCGTTCGGCCGCTTCGGCGAGTTCCAGGCCATGATGCGCCAGCATCGCCTTGTTCGCGGTGACCAGCCCCTTGCCCGCCGCCAGCGTCCGCCGCGCGAGCGTCAGCGCGGGGCCGTCCGCGCCGCCGATCAATTCGACGACGACATCGGCGTCATGCTCGGCGAGCGCGGCGGTGTCGTCGATCCAGGCGAAGCGCGCGACGTCCACGCCGCGATCCTTGCTCCGGTCACGCGCCGAGACCGCGACCACCTCGATCGGTCTGCCGGCCCGCCGGGCGATCAGCTCGCGGTTGACGTCGAGCACGCGGATCACCCCGCCCCCGACGGTGCCCAATCCCGCCAGCGCCACCCTCAACACGTCCGCCATCGCGATCCCCTTCGTCCGGGCGCGCCTAGCGGCGGGGCCCGGACGAGTCGAGGATCAGGCGGCACGCGCCAGTTCGACCCGCTCTTCCTGCGGCGCGGGCGCGAAGGCGACCACCTCCGCACTCTCCGGCGCCGGGCGCGGCCGCGGAAAGATCAGGCGGGCGGTCAGGATGAACGCGCCCAGCGCGAAGTAGCTGGCGATCACCACCACGGGATCGAAGATGAACGTGCTGGCGAACACCAACCGCAGCCAGAGCGGATTGACGCCGAGGTCCTCGCCCACCGCGTTGCAGATGCCGAAGAGGTTGTCGTTGGCGACGTGGGAAGCGGTGTCGGTCATGCCCTTGAACTCCGTAGGCGGCGGCGTCGTGCCGGTCTGCCCGGAGCTTCGCAGGTTGCGTGCCAAGTGCAGGACCGTGACTTTACAGAGGCTTAAGGTGCGGGGGCATGAAGAGGATGGGCGTGGCGCGCCAGATGGTGGCGTAAAATCCAGATCTTCTCCGCGTACCGAAAGGGGCGAGCGCGGCGAGATGAAGAGGGCTCTCCTCCTTACGTAATTCGAGGAGAGCGCTTCGGTCAGTCCTCGACTGCGCCCGACGGGGGAGGATCGACGACGCGATCCCGATCTGCCACCACGCGCATCCATGGCCACCTCGCCCGCTCCCGCCGAACTCACCATCCGCGGCGTCGTGCTCGGCGCGCTGATCACGCTCGTGTTCACCGCCGCGAACGCTTATCTTGGGCTCAAGGTCGGCCTCACCTTCGCGACCTCGATCCCCGCGGCGGTGATCTCGATGGCGGTGCTGCGGCTGCTGCCGCACTCGAGCATTCTGGAGAACAATATCGTCCAGACGATCGCCTCGGCCGCGGGAACGCTCGCGGCGATCGTCTTCGTGCTGCCGGGGCTGGTGATGATCGGCTGGTGGCACGGCTTTCCCTTCGTCACCACCGCCGCGATCACGATGACCGGCGGCGTGCTCGGCGTGATGTTCTCGGTTCCGCTCCGCCGCGCGCTCGTGGTCGGCGGCGACCTCCCCTATCCCGAAGGCCGCGCCGCCGCCGAAGTGCTGGTCGCGGGCTCGCGCGCCGGCGCGGGGACGGAGAACGCCGCGGGTCTGCGCGTCCTCGTCCTCGGTTCGGTCGTCTCGGCGGTGTTCGCGCTGCTGACCCAGCTGAAGCTCGCCGTCGCCGAGGCCTCGGTCTGGTTCCGCGTCGGCGCTGGGGCGACCGGGGTCGCGGGCGGGCTGTCGTTCGCGCTGTTCGGGATCGGCCACCTCGTCGGGCTGTCGGTCGGCATCGCGCAGCTGGTCGGGCTCGCGACCGGCTGGTTCCTGCTGTTGCCGTACCTGACCGCGCATCAGCCGATGACGGGAGAGGTCGCCGACTGGGCGGCGAGCGTGTTCTCGAAGGAAGTCCGCTTCTTCGGCGCCGGCGTGATCGGGGTCGCCGCGATCTGGACGCTGCTCCGCATCGCCGCCCCCGTCCTCGGCGGCATCCGCTCGGCGCTGGCCGCCAGCCGCGCCCGCGCGGGGGGCGAGACGCTGGCGATCGAGGAGCAGGACATCCCGATCGGCTTCGTCACCATCGGTGCGGCGGCGATGCTGGTGCCAATCGGCTGGCTTCTCTGGAGCACGCTCGCCAGCGGTCCTCTCGCCGCCAGCGCCGCGCTGCTCGTCGCCGGGGCGCTCGTCTTCGTCGCCGTGGTCGGCCTCGCGATCGCCGCCGTGACCGGCTACATGGCGGGGCTGATCGGCGCGTCCAACTCGCCGGTCTCCGGCATCGGCATCTTGGCGGTGCTGGGCGCGTCGCTGATGCTGCTCGGGCTGATCGGCACGCCGCAGGGTGACGCGACCGCGGCGAGCGTGGCGTATGCGCTGATGGTCACCGGCATCGTCTTCGGCATCGCCACGATCGCCAACGACAACCTCCAGGACTTGAAGACCGGCCAGCTGCTCGGCGCGACGCCGTGGAAGCAACAGGTGGCGCTGATCATCGGCGTGGTGTTCGGCTCACTGGTGATTCCACCGGTCCTCGACCTGCTCGACACCGCCTTCGGCTTCGCCGGCGCGCCGGGTGCGGGACCGAACGCGCTCGCCGCGCCGCAGGCGGGGCTGATCTCCGCGCTCGCCAAGGGGATGCTGGGCGGCGGGCTCAACACCGCGATGATCGGCTGGGGCGCGGTCGCGGGCGCGATCTTCGTGCTCCTCGACGAGGCGCTCGGGCGCATGGGCCGCCTCCGCCTGCCCCCGCTCGCGGTCGGGATCGGCATCTACCTGCCGATGTCGGCCATCCTCCCCGTCGTGATCGGCGCGGTGATCGGCCATCTCTACGACCGGCGCGCCGAAAGTCTGCGCGATCCCGAACTCGCCAAACGCCTGGGCGTCCTCGCCGCCACCGGCATGATCGTCGGCGAGAGCCTGTGGCAGGTCGTCTTCGCCGGCATCGTCGCCGCGACCGGCGCCGATAGCCCGCTGGCGATTGTCGGCGACGGCTTCGCCCATGTCGCGCTGATCGGCGGGACGATGCTGTTCGCGGTCCTGCTCGGCTGGCTCTACCGTGCGACCTGGGTGACGGCGAAGCGCGTTTCGCGTCCCGCCTGACCTCCCACTCACCGCATCGCGGCGAGCAATTCACCGATGTCCACGAACGCGAATCCGACCGAGCTGTCGGCGATGCCGTAGGGCATGAACAGCCGGTCGCCGATCCGCATCGCGCCGCAGGTATAGACGACGTTGGGCACATAGCCCTCACGGTCCTGGTCGACCGCGGCCAGGATCGGCTCGGGTGTCCGCCCCAGCACCTTCGACGGGTCGTCCTTGTCGAGCAAAGCCGCCCCGATCGAATATTTGCGCATCGCGCCGACGCCGTGCGTCAGCAGCAGCCAGCCCTCGTCGGTCTCGATCGGCGGGCCGCAATTGCCGATCTGGACGAACTCCCAGGGCGCCTGGGGCTTCAGGATCAGGCCGCCGTCCTCCCAATGGTCCAGCCGGTCGGAGCGGAGCAGATACAGGTTCTCGCCGTCCTGCCGCCCGATCGAGAGATAGTCGCCGCCCACCTTGCGCGGGAACAGCGCGATCCCCTTGTTGCGCGCCGCGCTTCCGGTCATCGGCACGAGGTCGAACGCGCGGAAATCGCGGGTCCGCATCAGCTCGGACTGGATCGTCGCGCCGTTATAGGCGGTATAAGTCCCCAGCCACTCGACCGAACCGTCGTCATGCTCGAACCGGACGAGCCGCAGATCCTCCAGCCCCTTCGATTGCGCCTCGGTGATCGGGAAGATCACCGTTCCCGAGAGGTTCGAATCGCGGTGGCGGTAGACGGTGATCGGGCCTTCGGGCGGCTCCGCCTCGCTGGTCCCGACCGCATCGGTCGCGGTCGCGAACGGCGGCTCGGGCGCGAGCTTGAGCTGGTTCTGCGACGTCACGATTCCCTCGCGGAACGCGACGGAGGAGATATGGCCTTCGCCCACCGAGCGCAGCGACATCAGGATCCGGACCGACCCCTCCGGCATCCCGGTCTGGTCGAAATGCGGCACCACGCTGGGGTTCATCAGCGCCGCGGCGGCATAGCTGTATTCGTGGCAGAAATACGCGCCGATCAGCTGCCGCTTCGTGTCCCCGATCGCATGGCCGTCGAGGGCGTGCGACGCGGCGACCGCGTCGTACCGGGTCATGAACACGCGCCGGGTCTGCCAATGCCGCGCCTCGAAGTCCTTCAGCACGGTCTCGAGCTGCTCCAGCGCCTCGACCTCGTTCATCGCCAGCACTTCGCCGATGATCCGCTCGGACCGCTTCGGGCCGGTCCCGCTCCAGCCGAGGTGGAAAGGCCGCACCACCACGCGCGACGGATCGGCGTGCAGGCGCAGCGGGTGTTCGAAGAGCATCAGGCAGCCTCGTCGCGGTTCGTCGCGTGAATGCGGCGACGCGAGACGAGGCTACGCGGCGGCGCGCGGTCGCCCTGCCACGGCAGCGCCCGCCTTTGAAAGCCCCGAAATGGCGCAGGAGGCGAGTTGCAGCGCCAGGATCGATTCCGCACCTTGATTCCGGTTGAGCCCGGTCGGCATCAGCCCGTCGAAACAGCCGCCGTCGCCCTTGCTCGCCAGCGGCAGATCGAGGTCGTTCATGCCGAGGAACCATCCGTAGGCGCGCTCGCCTTCGGTCACCCAGCGGAGATCGCCGGTCGCGTCGAACGCGGCGCGGCACGCCTCGATCATTCCCTGCGCCTCGAGCGGCTGCTGATCGAACGGCAGCGGATCGGCGTAGGGTCGCCCGAAACTCTCGGACCCGACCGCGCGGAAGAACCCGGCGGGGGCTGTCTGCTTGGCGACGATCCAGTCGAGCGTCACGATGCCGCAGTCGATCAGGTCCTGTCGGCCCAGCAGCTTGCCCGCGCGCAGCAGCGCCTCCGGCAGGCGGGCGTTGTCATAGGCGAGGACGATCTCGAACCATTCCCACTCCGGGCGCCGCGCCTCGCAGAGCAAGGCGTAATGATCGTCCGGGAAACGCTCGAGGATCGAGCGCGCCAGCTGGTGCCCGGCATGGGCCTCCAGCACCGCCGCCGCGCCCAGCATCGCGAACGCCTGCGCGCGCGGCGACTCCAGCTCGAAGGCGAGGCTCGCGGTCGCATCCCACATCGCGATCGCCCATTCACGGTGCGCCCGCGTCCGCGCGTCCCGTGACGCGACGCCGAGCGCCCAGAGCGTACGGCCGTTCGAGTCCTCGGAGCCGACGTCCTCGCACCACGTCCGGTCGTAATTCATGAAGTTGCGGAATCGCCGCCGCTCGGGGTTCCACGCATATTGGACGAACGAGGCGTACGTCGACATCCACTTCTCACGCTTCGCCTCGTCGATCCCCTCGGCCTCGCACATCAGGATCAGGGCGCGGGCGTTGTCGTCGATGCAGTAACCGTGGCGTCGGTCGGGCACCGAATAGATCGCGTGCTGGAGCATCCCGGTCGCGTCGCTCATCCGCTCGACCGCGGTCAGATCGACGTCAAGCGCCTGGATGGGCAGGGGGCTCGAGGGAAGCCGCCGCGGTTGGGCGGCGACGATCCTCGCGATCTCGGTCACCGCACGCTCCGCGAGCTTGGACCAGACCATGGTCCGGCCGCGCGCATACGCCCTCGCCGACAGGGCCTGACGGTTGCGGTCGCTGCCGAGCAGCGCGCCGATCTCGCGCGCGAACGCCGCGCTGTCGCCGAAATTGACCAATACCCCATGCCCCTCACCGAGGATCTCGGTCGCGTGGACGTAAGGTGTCGAGACGACCGGCTTGCCGACCCCGACCGCATAGGACAGCGCGCCGCTCGTGATCTGCGCAGGATTGTTGTACGGAGTCGCATAGACGTCCGCGGCTTGAAGATAGTCGAGCAGATCGTCGTAATCGACGAACGCATCGATGAAGGCGACGTTGTCCGCGATGCCCAGCGACGCGGCGAGCGCCTTCAGCCGGTCGCGATACTTCTCGCCCTCATGCGCGACGAGATTGGGGTGCGTCGCGCCCAAGACGACGTAAACCGCCGTCGGATGCTCGGCGATGATCGCCGGCATCGCCTCGATCATCGTCTCGATACCCTTGTTGGGGGCGAGCAGACCGAAGGTCAGGATGGTCTGGTGTCCGGCCCAGCCGAACCTCGGCTTGAACGCCTCGGGGTCGGCCAGCGCGCGGTCCGGCACACCGTGCGGAATGGTCACCACCGCCTGTGCGGTCGCGCCATAGACGCGGATCAGGATCTCGCGGCCACGCTCGGCCATCACGATCACGCGGGCGGCGCGGCGAAGAAGCTCCTCCATCACCCGCCGCTCGTCCGCGCTCGGCTTCTCGAGAACCGTATGGAGCGTCACGATCAGCGGCAGCGTCGTGCGATCGAGCAACGCCAGGATGTGATCTCCCGCCGCACCGCCGAAGATGCCGTATTCGTGCTGGAGCCAGATCGCCTGCGATCCGCTGTCCTCGATCGTGCGCGCGGCGGCGAGATAGTCGCCGCGGTCGTGCTGGGCGATCGTGCCGGTGACCTGGGGCGGATAAGCGTAGCGGCCGGGATGGTCGTCCATCGCCCAGACATCGACCGCAAGCTCCGGAAACCGGGCCTGGAGCGCGGCGTAGGTGTCGGTCGTGTAGGTGGCGATCCCGCATTTGCGCGGAAGGAAGTTGCCGATCAGCGTGATCCGCTCGATCCCAGCTGGTGTCGACGTGCTCGTCATCCTCGTCTGTGCTCCGGGGCACGTCGGCGCCCGGGCGACGTGCTCGGGGATTAACTCAGATTGGCGCGGTTGGTTGCAGCTATGCTGCGATGCGTCATCCGCGACGCTCCGGCCGTCACCCGCGCCCGCGATAGGTCGGCACCCCCTGATCGGGCAGCCAAACCTCGGCCGGCGGCGCGCCCGTCTGCCAGAACACGTCGATCGGGATGCCTCCCCGGGGATACCAATAGCCGCCGATCCGGAGCCAGCGCGGCTGCATCTCCGCGACGAGCCGTTCTCCGATTCCGACGGTGCAATCCTCGTGAAAGGCCGCATGGTTCCGGAAGCTGCCGAGGAACAGCTTGAGCGACTTCGACTCCACGATCGTCTCGTCGGGCACATAGTCGATCACGAGGTGCGCGAAGTCGGGCTGGCCCGTGACGGGGCAGAGCGAGGTGAACTCGGGCACGGTGAAGCGGATCAGATAGGCACGGCCCGGCCGCGGGTTCGGGACATAGTCAAGCACCGCATCCGACGGCGAGGCGGGGAGCGGCGCGTGCTGGCCGAGTTGAAGCGTCATGCGCGTGCAGATAGGGATAGTGGCGTTGGCACGCCAGCGATGAGGGTCGTCGCGCTGGCGCAAGAGTCAGCGGATCGCTCGCGTCGAGCGCCAGGGGGGCCATGGAGCAGTTCAACTATGCGGTCACCCTTCTCTCGATCATCACCGGTCTGGGCCTGTCGGATTATGCGACCAGTCTTCACCGTCTGCTGAAACACCGGCGGACGGTCCGCTGGGACCCGATGGTTGTCGCGCTGGCGACCTACCTCAGCTTCGCGACGATCCGCTTGTGGTATCAGCAATGGTCGCTCAGGACCATGCCGGTCGCGACCCACCTGCCGGTGGTCACCGCGCTCACCGCCAGCCTGCTCCTGCTGGTGCTCGCACTGGTGGCCGCCCTGCCCGATGAGAATGACTTGAAAGACGGACGCATCGATCTTCGCGCCTATTACGCAGAGCATGAGCATTACATCTGGGTGGTCATGCTGGTCTATGAGATCAGCTGGGTTGCGCTCGGCCTGTTCTTCTTGACCAGATCGTTCACGGACGCGGACCTGCTCCGCCGGGCATGGCCCTGGATCTACTTCGTCCCCCCGCTGGTGCTCATCGCCGTCGCGGCGCACTCGCGGTCTCGGCGCGTGCACGCCGTCGTGCTCGCACTCGTCGCCGCGCACGATCTCGGGACGAATTGGGGGTTCTACCTGCAATGACCGCCGTCCAGCGTTTGGTGCCCGTTCTCGGGGACCAGCTCACTCCCGCCATCTCGTCGCTGCAAGGCGCGGACCCCGCCCACACGCGCATCCTGATGATGGAGGTCGCCGAGGAGACCATTTACGTCCGGCACCACAAGCAGAAGATCGCCTACATCCTCTCCGCGATGCGCCACCACGCCGCCGCGCTTCGCAAGGCGGGGTGGCAAGTCGACTATGTCGCGCTCGACGATCCGGATGGCACCGGCAGCTTCACCGGCGAGGTCGCGCGCGCCGTCGAGCGCCACGCGCCCGACCGCATCGTCGTCACCGAGGCGGGCGAGTTCCGCGTCCAGGCGATGCTGGAGAGCTGGGAGACGCTGTTCGGCCTGCCCGTTGAGATCCGCCCCGACACCCGCTTCCTCGCCGGCCACGCCGAGTTCGACACCTGGGCGAACGCGCGCAAGCAGCTGACGATGGAGTTCTTCTACCGCGACATGCGCCGCAAGACCGGTCTGCTGATGAACGGCAAGGACCCGGTCGGCGATCGGTGGAACTTCGACAAGGAGAACCGCAAGCCCGCGCTGGCCGATCTGCTGATGCCCCGCCCGCTCGCCTTCGCGCCCGACGCGATCACGCAGGAGGTGCTTGCCCTCGTCGTCGCCCGCTTCCCCGATCATCCCGGCAGCCTCGACGGCTTCGACTACGCCGTCACCGCCGAGGACGCCTCCGCCCAGGCCGACGCCTTCTTCGCCCATGCGCTGCCGCAGTTCGGCGATTACGAGGATGCGATGCTCGTCGGCGAGCGCTTCCTATGGCACTCGATCCTGTCGCCCTATCTCAATTCCGGGCTGCTCGACCCGCTCGACCTGTGCCGCCGGGCCGAGGCCGAATATCACGCGGGCCGCGCGCCGCTGAACTCGGTGGAGGGTTACATCCGCCAGATCATCGGCTGGCGCGAATATATGCGCGGCATCTACTGGCGAGAGGGCCCGACCTATGTCGACCGCAACTTCTTCGGTAACGCCCGCCCGCTTCCCGGCTGGTATTGGACCGGTGCGACGGACATGCGCTGCCTCGCCGAGTCGCTCGGCCAGACGCTCGCCACCGCGCACGCGCACCACATCCAGCGGCTGATGGTCACCGGCAATTTCGCGCTGCTGATCGGCGCCGACCCCAAACAGGTCCACCTCTGGTATCTGGAGGTCTATATCGACGCCTATGAATGGGTCGAGCTTCCGAACACCCTCGGCATGAGCCAGTTCGGCGACGGCGGGCTGCTGGGTTCGAAGCCCTATGCCGGCTCGGGCGCATACATCAACCGGATGAGCGATTACTGCCGCCATTGCCGCTACGACGTGACGAAGCGCGTGGGCGAGGACGCCTGCCCGTTCAACGCGCTCTACTGGGACTTTCTGGTCCGCAACCGCGACAAGCTCGGACGCAACCAGCGGCTCGCCATGCCCTATCGCACCTGGGACAAGATGGCGCCCAAGGCGCAAGAGGAGACGCGCGCGCAGGCCGCCACCTTCCTCGCCGGCCTCGACGCGAGCGGACCGCCTTACTAGACCGGGCGCATGGACGCGCTCGTCTCGACCCCATGGCTCGCCGATCAGCTCGGCGCCCGCGATCTCCGCATCGCGGACTGCACCTGGTTCCTCCCCGGCGACGGCCGGGATGCGCACGCCGAGTACGAGGGAGCGCACATCCCCGGCGCGGTCTTCCTCGACCTCGCCGAGATCGTCGACGACGCGAACCCCGCACCGATGATGATGCCGCCGTCGCCGAAGTTCGCCTCGCGGCTGTCGAAGCTGGGCGTTGGCGACGGCTGCCGCATCGTCCTCTACGACGCCTCCCCGCACCACACCGCCGCGCGCGCCTGGGCGATGTTCCGCAGCTTCGGCATCCTCGATGTCGCGATCCTTGACGGCGGCCTCGCCAAGTGGCGTGCCGAGGGTCGCCCGGTCGAGAGCGGCGCGCCGATGCCCAAGACTCGCCACCTGACGCCGCGCGAGCGCGGGGTCGGGATCGCCTCGCTTGCCGAGGTTCGCAAGGCGCTGGACGACGGCATCCAGATCGTCGACGCCCGCTCCCCGTCGCGCTTCGCCGGCGAGGAGCCCGAGCCGCGCCCCGGCGTCGTCCCAGGCCACATGCCCGGCGCGACCAACCTCCACTATGCGCGCCTGATCAACGCGGATGGCACCTACAAGCAGGGCGATGCCCTCCGGGCCGTCCTCGCCGAGGCGGGGATCGACCCCGACCGCCCCGTCATCACCACCTGCGGTTCGGGAGTCACCGCCAGCATCGTCGCCTTCGCGCTACACCTCTTGGGCAAGGACGTCGCCGTGTACGACGGCAGCTGGGCCGAATGGGGCGCCGATCCGACCACACCCAAGATCACGACGGGACGCGCATGAGCGAAGAAAAGCCGGCCACCAAGGTCGTCGCCGCCGGCCGCCGTCCCGAATGGACGCAAGGAATCGTCAATCCTCCGGTCTGGCGCGCCTCGACTCACCTCTATGACACCGTCGCCGATCTGCGCGCCGCCGGGGGGCGCGACACTCACCACCGGCTGTTCTACGGCCGCCGCGGCGGCCCGACGCAGTGGAGCCTGGCCGACGCGCTGACCGAGCTCGAGCCCGGCGCGGAGGCGACCTTCCTCTATCCCTCGGGCGTCGCCGCCATCGCGGCCGCGCTGCTGAGCGTCCTGTCTCCGGGCGACGAGCTGCTGTGCGTCGACTCGGCCTACGATCCGACCCGCTCGCTCGCGACCGGGCTCCTCAAGCGCTTCGGCATCGCCACACGCTTCTATGATCCGCTGATCGGCGCGGGCATCGCCGACCTGTTCGCGCCGAACACCCGCGCCGTCCTCATGGAGAGCCCCGGCAGCCTCACCTTCGAGGTGCAGGACGTGCCCGCGATCTGCGCCGCCGCGAAGGCGCGCGGGATCGTCACGTTGATGGACAACACCTGGGCGACGCCGCTGTTCTTCCCCGCGATCGCCAACGGCGTCGACCTGTCGATCCTCGCCTGCACCAAATACGTCGTCGGCCATTCGGACGTGATGCTCGGCAGCGTCACCGCCGCGCCCGGACGGTTCGCGAAGCTCCGCGACACCAGCTTCCAGCTCGGCCAGGTCGCCAGCCCGGACGACGCCTGGCTCGCCAGCCGCGGGCTGCGCACGATGGCGGTCCGACTGAAGCAGCACGAATCCTCGGCGCTCCAGATCGCCCGCTGGCTCGAGACCCGCCCCGAGGTCGCCCGCGTCCTGCACCCCGCGCTGCCCGGTTGTCCGGGCCACGACGTGTTCGCGCGCGACTTCGCGGGCTCCTCGGGCCTGTTCTCCTTCGTCCTGAACGGCGGCGACGAGCCGAGCAGGGCCGCCCTGATCGACGGGCTGCGTCACTTCGGCATCGGCTATTCCTGGGGCGGGTTCGAGAGCCTCGCGATCCCCGTCGATCCCGCGCGCCACCGTACCGCCACGACCTGCGCCTTCGCGGGTCCTTTGGTCCGTCTCCAGATCGGCCTGGAGGACCCGGCCGACCTCATCGCCGATCTCGCCGCCGGGCTCGATCGCTTCAGCTCCGTTGGAGGATAAGGTCCGAACTGTTGCTGTCGCGCAACGGCGCGTCGCGCAATCGTAAACGAATGTGTCCTGGGTGCTTGTGCGGCGCAGCGGATGGTGCGCAGATGAGGCTCGCCGACAGGCACCCGCGCGCCCGGCAACGGAACAGACGCGGGGCTGGCGGTGTGCAGGCGGGAACATCGACCTTCTTCGAAGATCCGAAAGGGATACGATGCGTTTCTCGACGACCCTCCTCGGCGGCCTGGCGATGATCGCCGTCGCCGCCCCGCTCGCCGCCGCCGCCCAGGATGCTCCCGCCGACGCACCGACCGCGCCGCCGCCCGCCTTTACGGTCACCGGCGGCGCCACGATCGTGTCGGACTACCGCTTCCGCGGCATCTCGCAGACCGACAAGAAGATCGCGGTTCAGGGCACCGCCACCGTCACCCACTCGTCGGGGTTCTACGCCTCGTTCTGGGGGTCTTCGATCGACGAGTACGTCGCCAACGGGTCGGACCAGGAGCTCGATCTGATCGCCGGCTACAGCCACACCTTCGCGAGCGGCGTGAAGCTCGATGGCGGCTTGCTCTATTATTATTACCCGGGCGGCGGCAACGCGAACACCGACTTCTTCGAGCCTTATGCCGACATCTCGGCGACCTACGGCCCGGTGACCGGCAAGGTCACGGTCAATTACGCCTGGAGCCAGAAGGCGCTTTCGCTCGGGCTGCCGGGCCGCGACAAGGAAGACAACGTCTATCTCGCGGGCGATCTCACGGCGGGCATCCCCAAGACCCCGATCAGCCTGACCGGGCACCTCGGCCATACCTTCGGCCAGAGCTACATCTCGGTCGACGACGGCTACACCGATTGGAACCTGGGCGCCGCGGTGACCTGGAACCACATCACCGCCGGCATCAGCTACGTCGACACCGACAAGACCGTGTTCATCACCGACAGCCACGCGAAGACGCGCAACATCACCAGCTCGGGCGTGGTCGCCTCGCTGGGCGTGAGCTTCTGATCGTCCCTTCGTCACTCCGGCCCTGAGCCGGGGTGACGCCTCTTCAAAGCAGGAGCATCACCCCGAGTCCCGCCAAGGGTGACGACCGACTCACTGCGGCGTGGAGGTCTTCGCGTCCTGCCCGTCGCCTTCGGGCGCGGCGACGACGTCGCGGGTGGTCGAGCCCTTGTCGACCACGGTCGTCCCGGGATCGCCCACGCCGCTGCGGATGCCCGGATCGGCCGCGCCGGCCCCGGCCTCGTCCAGCGTCGCCGTTTCAGCCGGGCTGCGCGCGGTGTTGCCGCCGAACAGCGCCTGGAGCGTCTGGTCCTGCCCCGTGTTGGTCTGCACGCGCGCCGCGCCCGGCTGCGGCGGCACCAGCGCGAAGTCGGGCGGAATCGCGAGCGGCGGCTGGCGCGCGACCGCGAACTCGTCGGGGCGGACCCGGTCGAACCCGGTCTGGCGGGCGCAGCCGGCGAACGCGAGCGCCACCCCTGCGATGAGCACGATCTTACGCATTCACATTCTCCGCTTGCGGGTCCGGCGCGTCGCGCGTCAGCAACGCGCGCGCCAGCAGGATCAGGACGCCGACCGTAATCGCCGCGTCCGCCATGTTGAAGACCAGAAATGGCCGCCACTCGCCGAAATGCAGGTCGGCATAGTCGACGACATAGCCCAGCCGGATGCGATCGAGGATGTTGCCGAGCGCGCCGCCCAGCACCAGCCCCAGCGCCGCCTGGTCCCCCTTCGCCGGTTCGCGCCATAGCCACACCAGCACGCCGACCGCGATCGCCCCGGTGACCAGCACCAGCAGCCACCGCCCGAGCGGGCTTCCGGCCGCGAACAGCCCCAGGCTGATCCCGATGTTGGGGACGAAGCGCAGGTCGAAGATCGGCGCGATCGTCCGCACGTCGCCCAGGTTCGCGATCCCGAGCGGCCCGGTGACGAGCCACTTCACCAGCTGATCGAGCGCGAACAGGACGACGGCCACGCTCAGCCCGAGCTTCGGAAGCTGCCGCGTCACGCCGCCATCTCCACCACGCTCGCGCACCGGTCGCACAGCCCGCCGTCGACCACCTC
This sequence comes from Sphingomonas sp. SP6, assembly GCF_058313435.1. Lineage (NCBI taxonomy): Bacteria > Pseudomonadati > Pseudomonadota > Alphaproteobacteria > Sphingomonadales > Sphingomonadaceae > Sphingomonas > Sphingomonas sp. SP6. The sequence continues at coordinate 136,966 of NZ_JBZFLG010000001.1, read as the reverse complement.
GGGCAGGCAGCGCCAGCAGCGCCCGCATTTGTCGTACTCGGTCCGCGTCACGCTCACCTCGGGCGCCACCTCGACCTTGGCGACGATGAACACCTCGGTCAGATCGTGCGGCGGCAGCGGCGTCTCGGGGACCGTCACCTCCGCCTCCAGGCTGGAGCGCACCGTCTTCTCGCGGCGCAGCGGCTCGATCGCCTCGGTCACACGCTCGCGCAGCTTACGGACTTCGAGCCAGCGCTGTGACACATCCTCCGCGGCTTCATCGGGCAGCTCGGGCCAATCGAGGAAGTGGACCGACGTCTCCTCACCCGGGAACCGATCCTGCCATACCTCCTCGGCAGTGAAGACCAGCACCGGCGCCGCCCAGCGCGTCATCGCGTGGAACAGCAGGTCGAGCATCGTCCGATACGCGCGCCGCTTCGGATCGGTCAGCGCGTCGCAGTAGAGCGAATCCTTGCGGATGTCGAAGAAAAAGGCCGACAGATCCTCGTTGGCGAACTCGGTGAGCATCCGGACGTAGCCATTGAAGTCAAAGGCCTGGATGGCACTCCGCAGGTTTCGGTCAAGGGCATGGGTCAGATGGAGCATGTAGCGCTCCAGCTCGGGCCATTCGGCGACCGGCAGCGCCTCTTCCTCGCCCCAGCCATCAAGAGCACCGAGCAAGTAGCGGAAGGTATTGCGCAATTTCCGATATTGATCGCCAACCCCGGCCAGGATCTCCTTGCCGATCCGGTGGTCCTCGGTGAAGTCGACAGAGAGCGCCCACAGCCGCAGGATGTCCGCACCGTAATCGCGCATCAGGTCGAGCGGGTTGATCGTGTTGCCGAGCGACTTGGACATCTTCATGCCCTTGGCATCCATCGTGAAGCCGTGCGTCAGCACCGCATCGTACGGCGCGCGCCCCCGCGTCCCGCAGCTCTCCAGCAGCGACGACTGGAACCAGCCGCGATGCTGGTCCGATCCTTCGAGGTACAGGTCCGCCGGCCAGGACAGCTCGGGCCAGCGCCCGCTCTCCAGCACGAAGGCGTGGGTGCAGCCCGAGTCGAACCACACGTCGAGGATGTCGGTGACCCGCTCGTAATCCGCCGGATCGCGCTCCGGCCCCAGCATCCCCGCCGCCGCGTCGTCGGTCCAGGCGTCGACCCCGGACTCGCGGAAGGCGGCGACGATCCGGGCGTTGACCTCCGGATCGACCAGCAGCTCCCCGCTCGCGCGGTGGACGAACAATGCGATCGGCACCCCCCAGGCGCGCTGGCGGGAGATGACCCAGTCCGGTCGTCCCTCGACCATCGCGCCGATCCGGTTGCGCCCCTTCTCGGGCACGAACCGCGTCGCGGCGATCGCGGCGAGGGCGCGGTTGCGGAGGGTGTCGCCGGGGGGGTGTCCCTCGACTTCGCTTCGGACGAGCGGAGGGGTTGAAGGGGCCGCCTCCTCCCCGTTCGTGTCGAGCGAAGTCGAGACACCCTCGCCACCCTCGATCGGCTTATCCACCGCAATGAACCACTGCGGCGTACAGCGATAGATCACCTTCGCCTTCGACCGCCACGAATGCGGATACGAATGCTGGAAGTCGTCCGACGCCGCCAGCAGCGCCCCCGCGTCGCGCAGGTCCGAACAGATCGGCCCGTCGGACGCGACGAACTTCTTGTTGATGACCGATCCCTGCCCACCGAGCCACGCCCAATCGTCGCGGTACATCCCCGCGGCATCGACCGCGAACACCGGCTCGATCCCGTTCGCCTTGCACAGCGCGAAATCGTCCTCGCCGTGATCCGGCGCCATGTGGACGAGCCCGGTGCCCGCATCGGTGGTGACGAAGTCGCCGGCGAGGAACGGGCGCGGCTTGGCGAAGAAGCTGCCAAGGTGATGCATCGGATGGCGGGCAACAGCACCGGCGAGTTGCTTGCCAGTAACTCGCCGCTTCTCCGGAGAACCACCGTCCTCCGACAGACCGGTGCGCTTCTCGAACGCAGAGATCAGGTCCTCGGCAACAAGGTAAGGCGGCGAGTTGGTCCCGGCGTCGCAGAACAGCCAGTAGTTGATGTCTGGCCCATATGCCAAAGCCTGGTTCACCGGGATCGTCCACGGCGTCGTCGTCCAGATCACCGCGTGTGCGCCGACCAGCTCGGGCGCATTCGGGGCCTCGACGATCTCGAACGCGACATCGATCTGGGTCGAAACAACGTCCTCGTACTCGACCTCGGCCTCGGCCAGCGCGGTCTTCTCGACCGGCGACCACATCACCGGCTTCGCGCCGCGATAGAGCTGGCCGCTCTCGGCGAACTTCATCAGCTCGGCAACGATCGTCGCCTCCGCCGCGAAGTCCATCGTCAGATACGGCTTGTCCCAGTCGCCGCCGATCCCGAGCCGCTTGAGCTGCGCCCGCTGGGTGTCGACCCAATGCTGCGCATAGGCCCGGCATTCGGCGCGGAACTCGCGGAGCGCGGGCTCGTCCGCCTCGGCTCCGCTCGGCACAGGCTTGTCGCGCTTCTTCTTGCGATACTCCTCCTCGACCTTCCACTCGATGGGAAGGCCGTGGCAGTCCCAGCCGGGCACGTAGGGCGCGTCCTTGCCCAGCAACGTCTGCGTCCGCACCACCATGTCCTTCAGGATATGGTTGAGCGCATGGCCGATGTGCATGTCGCCGTTGGCATAGGGCGGGCCGTCGTGGAGGATGAACTTCTCGCGACCGTTCCGCTGCTCGCGCAGCCGCTGATACACCCCGATCCGCTGCCACCGATCGAGGATCGCGGGCTCCTTCTGCGGCAGGCCGGCCTTCATCGGAAAGTCGGTCTTCGGCAGGAAAACGGTATCGCGCCAGTCGCGCTGCTCGATCGTGTCGGTCATGGGTATGCGGCCTGTAGCGGAGGTGTGCGCATTCGACAAAGGGGTTGGTTGCGCGGGCGAAGAAGGGCGTTTCGCGCGAAGCTCGCGAAGGAAAGAAGAGCGCGAAAAGAAGAGGGAAGAAGATGCGCTTCGGCGTTTGCGCTCGCCACGCCGCGCAGCGGTTGGGACCTGAAATTTGAGCCGCGCGGCGGAAGCGGACCGACGCCTTCGCGTCCTTATTTCCTTCGCGAGCTTCGCGCGAAACGCCCTTCTTCTCAGCCCCCGGAAAGCACCTCACGAGCCCGCTCGCAATCCGCCGCCATCTGCGCCGTAAGCGCCTCCAGCCCGTCGAACCGAGCCTCCGGTCGCAGGAACTCCACCAGCTCCACCGCGATCACCTGCCCGTACAGGTCGCCCGAGAAATCGAAGAAATACGGCTCCAGCAATTCCTTCGGCGGATCGAAGGTCGGCCGCACCCCCAGGTTCGCCGCGCCATCCAGAACGCGCCCGTCGGCCAGCCGCCCCCGCACCGCGTAGATGCCGTACGCGGGCCGCAGATAATGTCCCATGTCGAGGTTCGCGGTCGGATAGCCGATCTCGCGCCCTACCTTGTCGCCGTGCTGCACGACACCCTCGATGACGAACGGCCGCGTCAGCAGCCGCGCCGCCTCGCGCGGATCGCCCGCCTGCAACGCCTCGCGGATGCGGCTCGACGACACCACCTCGCCGTCCAGCGCGACCGGCCCCACGGTGTCGTCCGAAAATCCGAAGCGGCGCCCCAGTCCGGCCATCACCTGGGCATCGCCGCTCTTGGCGCGCCCGAAGGTGAAGTCCTCGCCCGTCACCACGCCACCGACCTTCAGGCAGCCGACCAGCCGCTCGGCGACGAACTCCTCCGCCGAGAGCGAGGCGAGCTCGCGATCGAAACGGAACACCACCATCGCGTCCGCGCCGGCCTGGGCGAACAGCGCCTGGCGCTGGTCGAGCGTGGTCAGCCGGAACGGCGGCGCATCGGGCTTGAAGTAGCGCACCGGATGCGGATCGAAGGTCGCGACCAGCGCCGGCCGGCCCTCCGCCCGCGCCCGCGCGACCGCCCGCCCGACCACCGCCTGGTGGCCGAGGTGAAAGCCATCGAAATTGCCGAGCGCGACGATCCCGCCCGCGAGATGCGCCGGCGCCGCCGCGGCCCCGTCCAGCCGCTCCATCCGCGCGCTATATGCGGCAGCCGCGAAGTGCGCCACCCGTCAGCGGATCAGCGTCACGAAGCTGTAGGCGGGCGCATCCGCCGCCGCTGCGAAATCCTCGCGCGCCGTTTCCTGCCAGCCGACGAAGGCGGGCACGACCGCATCCCCCGCGGGCGACGCATGCACCTCGGTCAGTTCCACCCGCTCGGCACGGTCGAGCAACAGCGCGAACACCTCCGCACCGCCGATCACCGCCGCGTCGGGCCCCGCCGCCGCCAGCGCATCGTCGACCGAATGCGCCGCCTCCGCACCCTCCGCGCGCCACGTCCGGTCGCGCGTCAGCACGACATGCCGCCGACCCGGCAAGGGCGCGGGGAAGCTCTCGAAGGTCTTGCGCCCCATGATCATCGCGCGGCCCATCGTCTGCGTCTTGAAGCGCTTGAGGTCCGCCGGCAGCCGCCACGGCAACGCGCCGTCGCGACCGATCACGCCGTTGTCGGCGCGCGCGAGGTGGAAGGTGATCATGGGGCGGTCTTACCCCATCCGCGCCCCGCCATAACCCCGTTCGTCCCGAGCGAAGTCGAGGGACAGGACGGCACCTGACGGTCTCGACTTCGCTCGACACGAACGGAGATTGGGGCAGCTCACTCCGCCTCCAGCGAGTCCGTCACGAACCTCGACGGATCCTCGACATACCCGTCCGGATCCTTGTCCTTCGGCGTCACGCCGTCGACATGCTTCGCCTCGAACGCCGCGAACTTCACGCCGAGATCGTGCCGCTCCTGAAGCGAGGCGTGCTTGCGGAAGTCGGTCAGCCCCTGCCGTTCCTCCTCCGCCATGTGATCGCTGTTGGCCTTGTTGCACCTGCCCACCGCCTTGAACCATTCCGGCGAGCCGACCTGCTCGCGGTCGACCGCCTCGCCGGTGTCGCGGATGTCGTTATGGTCCTCGATCGCGTCCTCGGTCTCCTCGTCGGCGGAGGGCGCGTCGTTGCCGCCGGTGCCGATTTGCAGCAGCCGCGGATAGAAGAACCGCTCCTCGGCCTCGGCATGCGAGTCGAGAAGACCCTTCAGCCGTGTCCAGATCGCGGCGAGCGCCTCGGTCTCTTCGGGCGCGATCTCGTCGATCTGGGCGAACAAGGCGCGCTGCTGGGCGTGTTCGGCGAGGATGAGCTGGGTGATGTCCATGGCCGGCTCAACCGGACTGGGCGAACGCGGTTCCGCCTGCGAACGGCTCGCGTCCGGTCGGCGCATCGCCGAACGCGGCGGCGCATGGCTTGAAGGCCCGAAGGCGTCAGTTCAGCGCGTGAACCAGCTGGGTCACCGCGAGGGCGATCACACCCCAACCGATCAGGGCGGACCCCACGATGACGCCAAGCTGCAAGCGACCGAGATGTCGAGTCGGCATGGTCTTATCCTCTCCTGGATCGGGTTTGAACCGATCCGGGATAAGGCACAATCACCAAAATGGGTTATATGGCAAGAAAGGATCCGGAACGGCGCGTCATACCGCGACCGCTGCCTTGATGTGCGGCTGCGCAACATAATCGTGAAGCACGAAGTCGCCGTATTCATACCCATCGATTGCCGACGGTTTCCGTAGGATTTCGAGTGTCGGCAAGTGTCCGGGCGAACGGCGCAATTGCTCTTCGGCTTGCTCCAGATGATTCGAGTAGAGATGACAGTCGCCGCCGGTCCAGATGAACTCGCCTGGCTCCAGCTCGCATTGCTGCGCCAGCAAATGGGTGAGCAGCGCATAGCTCGCGATGTTGAACGGCACGCCGAGGAAGATGTCCGCCGATCGCTGGTAGAGCTGGAGCGACAGCCGGCCGTTCGAGACATGGGTCTGGAACAGGCAATGGCATGGGGCCAGCGCCATCGCGTGGAGCTCGCCGGGGTTCCAGGCGGTGACGATCTGCCGACGCGAGGCCGGGTTGGTCCGGATCTCCGCGATCAGCGCCTTGATCTGGTCGATGCGCCGCCCGTCCGCCGCCTCCCAATCGCGCCACTGCTTGCCGTAAACGGGACCGAGTTCGCCCGCCGCGTCCGCCCATTCGTCCCAGATGCTGACCTTCTGCTCCTGCAACCAGCGAACGTTGGTCTCGCCGCGCAGGAACCACAGCAGCTCGATGATGATGGAGCGCAGGTGCAGCTTCTTGGTGGTCAGCACCGGAAAGCCGTTGGCCAGGTCGAACCGCATCTGGTGCCCGAAGACGCTGAGCGTCCCCGTTCCCGTGCGGTCCATCCGCCGGTCGCCCTCGCGCAGCGCACGCCTCATCAGGTCGAGATATTGATCCATGGCACTCCAAGTATCACGCCGGCGCGAGTCGCCAAGCGCTCCTCGCGACGGTATCGACGGGCATGACCCAGGCGACCTTCCGCTCCATCCACACGCACGCCATGCTCAGGGTCGCCGCGGCCACTCCGCGCGCGACGGTCGGCGATCCGGCGACCAATGCCGCGAACATCGTCGCGCTCGCCCGCGAGGCGGACACCAAAGGGGTCGACCTCGTCGTCTATCCCGAGCTGAGCGTCAGCAGCTATGCGGTCGACGACCTCCACCTTCAGGCCGCACTCCAGCAGGCGACGCGCGACGCGCTCGCCGCGATCGTCGCCGCAAGCCGCGATCTCAAGCCCGTCCTCCTCGTCGGTGCCGCGCTGGAGCGGAACGGCCGGCTCTACAACACGGCGGTCGCGATCGCGCGCGGCCGGGTGCTCGGCGTCGTCCCGAAGACCTTCCTCCCGAATTACCGCGAATATTACGAGAAGCGCTGGTTCGCGAGCGGCGTCGGGCTGACCGGCCTGACGATCGAGTTGAACGGCGGCGCCGTCCCGTTCGGGACGGACCTGATCTTCGCTGCCGCCGACCTCCCCCACTTCATCGTCCATGCCGAGATCTGCGAGGACTATTGGGCTCCCATCCCGCCGTCGACCGCCGGCGCGCTGGCCGGGGCGCTCGTCTGCGCCAACCTGTCGGCCTCGAACGTCGTCATCGGCAAGTCGCGCGAGCGGATGATGCTCTCCGCCGCCCAGTCCGCCCGCGCGGTCTGCGCCTACGTCTATTCCGCCAGCGGCCCCGGCGAGAGCACCACCGATCTCGCCTGGGACGGCCAGGGCACGATCCACGAATTGGGCGAGCTGATCGCGGAGAGTACGCGCTTCACCCGCGATCCCGAACTGTGCGTCGCCGACGTCGACTGTGGGCGGCTGACGCAGGAGCGGCTCCGCACCGGCACCTTCAACGACGCCGCGCGCGCCGCGGGCGACCCGGAGACCCGCTTCCGCCGGATCGCCTTCGAACACCGCCCCGACGTCGCCGACGTCGGGCTCCAGCGCGCCATCCGCCGCTTTCCCTTCGTCCCGAACACGCCCGAGACGCTCGACGAGGATTGCTACGAGGCCTTCAACATCCAGGTCGAGGCGCTTGCCAAGCGGCTTGAGGCGTCGCGGTCCGAGCGTCTCGTCATCGGCGTGTCCGGCGGGCTGGATTCCACCCACGCGCTGATCGTCGCCGCCAAGGCGTTCGACCGCATGGGCCGCGCCCGCGATCGGATCCTCGGCGTCACCCTCCCCGGTTTCGCGACCAGCGAGGGCACCAAGGGGAACGCCTGGGCGCTGATGCGCGCGCTGGGGATCGAAGCGGCGGAGATCGACATCCGCCCCGCCGCGCGCCAGATGCTCGCCGACCTCGGCCACCCCTTCGCCGGCGGCGAGCCGATCTACGACGTGACGTTCGAGAACGTGCAGGCGGGGCTGCGCACCGATTACCTCTTCCGGCTCGCCAACCAGCGCGGCGGGCTCGTGCTCGGCACCGGCGATCTGAGCGAGCTCGCGCTCGGCTGGTGCACCTACGGCGTCGGCGACCAGATGAGCCATTACGGTGTCAACGCCGGCGTTCCCAAGACGCTGATCCAGTTCCTGATCCGCTGGTGCATCGAGACCGCCCAGTACGACGCGGCGACCGGCCGTGTGCTGGACGCGATCCTGGCGCAGGAGATCAGCCCCGAACTGGTCCCGGCCGACGCGGACGGCGCGATGCAGAGCACGGAGGCAAAGATCGGCCCCTATCCGCTCAACGACTTCTTCGCGCATTACGTGATCCGGCACGGGCTGCCGCCGTCGAAGATCGCCTTTCTCGCCTGGCACGCCTGGCGCGACGCCGACGCGGGCGCCTGGCCGCGCGGCTATCCGGAGGCGAAGCGTGTCGCCTACGATCTCGCCACCATCCGCCACTGGCTCGAACGCTTCCTCGTCCGCTTCTTCCAGACGAGCCAGTTCAAGCGCTCCGCCCTCCCCAACGGCCCCAAAGTGTCGGCGGGGGGCGCGCTCAGCCCCCGCGGCGACTGGCGCGCGCCGTCGGACGGGACGGCGGCGGCATGGCTGGCGGAACTGGCCGCCAACTGCCCGGAGGCATGAAGCGGGGGGTTATGCTGCAAACGATCTCTCCCTATATGGAGGTCACCGGCGGCATCCCGAACTGTAGGCGCCACCGGCTGAGAGACCGTCCGTGCTCCCGCTTACAGGCCCGGGAGTCCGCATGGCCCTCAACTACCTTCTCCATCGTCACCAGGTGTCGCTGATGCGCGCCGATGCCTCGCCGTCGCGCGCGGCGCGGGCGGCGCATCGCGGGCTCGCGACCGGATATGCCGGGCTGATCCGTGATCTGCGCGCCGACACCGGCGCGGCGGAGACCGTCAATGTCACCTGAGCCAGCCCCCGAGATCGCCCCGGAGACCGCTGCCGTCCCCGCCGCGGCGGAGCGGCCCAAGCGCCCGCAGATGTTCACCCGTCGCGCGGCCAAGATCCCGATGGCCGCCGACGCCGCTGCCCGCCAGGGCCGGATCGCGATGCTCGCCTGGGAGACGTTGGGAGACGGGGAGGCGGTCCGCGCCTTCCTCAACACCCATGACGACGCGCTCGGCGCGCGCCCGATCGACCTTGCGACGCAGAGCGAGGCCGGAATGACGACGGTGGCGGCGACGATCGCCGCGCTCGGTGGGAGGGCCGCATGACCAAGTTCGAGGATTACACCGCCAAGGCCGAGGCGAGCCTCGCCGCCGCCGAGATCGCCAAGACCGATCGCGAACGCGCCTTCCACAAGAACGCCCATTCGATCTGGCGCAAGCTGATCCGCGGCTTGGGCGAGGCGGAGGAGCGGGTCGCGACCCAGCCCGCACCCCCGACCAAGACTCGCGCGAAGAAGGAGCCCGCCAAGCCCGCGGCGATGAAGACGGTGACGCTCAGCGGGCGCTAGTGATGGCGGTGTGAGCCCCGCCCCCCGACCCAGTTTGGACAGGGAGCGAATGGCGGGGAGCGCCTGTCGAAAGCGGCCGACAGTCCAGGCGACACGTCTTCGACAGGCTCAGGAACAGGGATTCTCGGAGCGGTCGCGCCGTCCCTTGCCGACGCGATCTTGTGACATTTCGCGTCAGCCCATCCCGTGCGCTTTACCCCCGGCCTCGCCCGCGGCACACTCGCCGCAACCGGAACCGAGGAGAGCGGCGTTGCGTGGTCTGATGCAGGATGTGCCGCTGACGGTGGATCGGATCCTCGATCACGCCGCAACCTGGCACCCTGAGCGCGAGATCGTCACCCGCAACCTCGCCGGCCAAGTCACCCGCTCGGACTATGCCGCGGTCCACACGCTCGCCAAGCGGATCAGCGCCGCGCTGCTCCGCGACGGCATCGGGGCGGGAGACCGCGTCGCGACGCTCGGCTGGAACGGCGACCGCCACTTCGCCACCTGGTACGGCGCCGCCGGGATCGGCGCGGTGCTCCACACGCTCAACCCGCGGCTGTTCCTCGAGCAGATCGTCTACATCGCCAACCACGCCGGCGACCGCATCCTCCTCGCGGACCCCTGCCGCGCCGATCAGATCGCCGAGCTGCTGCCGCAGGTCCCCTCGATCGAGCGCGTCGTCTTCTTCTGCGCCCCCGCCGATCTGCCGCAGACGCCCTACCCCGCGCTTGCCTTCGACCACTGGCTGGCGGGCGCCGAGGCCGACGTCGCCTGGGGCGGCTTCGACGAGCGTGACGCCTGCGGGCTCTGCTACACCTCGGGCACCACCGGGAATCCCAAGGGTGTGCTCTACTCGCACCGCTCGAACTGGCTGCACGCGATGATGACGCTCCAGACCGACGCGCTCGCGCTCTCCGCGCGCGACACCGTGCTGCTGGTCGTCCCGATGTACCACGCCAACGCCTGGGGCGTGGTCTATTCCGCGCCGATGGTCGGGGCGAAGCTGGTACTGCCAGGGCCGAAGATGGATGGCCAATCGATCTACGAGCTGATCGAGGGCGAAGGCGTCACCTATTCGGCCGCGGTGCCGACCGTCTGGCAGGGCCTGCTCCAGCACGTCCGGCAGATCGGCGGCCGCTTCTCGACGCTCCAGCGCGTTACCATCGGCGGCTCGGCGGTGCCGGAGTCGCTCGTCCGCGGCTTCGCCGAATATGGCGTCGACGTGATCCAGGGATGGGGCATGACGGAGACGAGTCCGCTCGCGACCATTTCGTCGCCGACGGCCGAAGTCGCGGGCATGCCCGCCGACGATCAGGTCGCCTTCAAGACCAAGCAGGGTCGGCTGATGGCCGGGCTCGCGTTCAAGCTCGTCGACGATGCGGGGAACCGTCTTCCCCACGACGGCGCGACGCCCGGCCGGCTGCTCATCAAGGGGCCGACGATCACCTCGGGCTATTTCGGCGGCGAAGGGGGCGACGTGCTCGACGACGAAGGCTTTTTCGACACCGGCGACGTCGCGACGATCGACCGTCGCGGATACATGACGATCACCGATCGCGCCAAGGACGTGGTGAAGTCCGGCGGCGAGTGGATCAGTTCGATCGAGATCGAGAATCACGCGACCGCCCACCCCGCGGTCCACATCGCCGCAGTCATCGGCATCGCTCACCCGAAATGGGACGAGCGCCCGGTGCTGCTCTGCCAGCTCAAGCCCGGCGAGAGCGCGACCCGAGACGAGCTTCGCGCCTTCCTCGACGGCAAGATCGCGCGCTGGTGGATGCCCGACGACGTCCTGTTCGTCGACGAGGTGCCGCTCGGCGCGACCGGCAAGATCGACAAGAAGCTGATCCGCCAGCGCCTCGCCGGCTACGTTCTGCCCGAAACCGCCTAGCGGCCGGCACGCTCCGCCTTGTGGCGGTCGTATGCCTTCTTGGCGACATACGCCCCGCCGAGCACCATGCCGAGCGGACCCATCCGGGTCACCGCCCGCGCGGCGACCGCGCCGAGCAGCGCGCCGCCGACGCCGCGACTCCGCCCGTGGCGGTCGAGTTCGCCGCCGATCAGGGCGCCGATGATGCTCCGGATCACTTCGCTTCTCCTCCCATCACGCGGTCGTTCAGCCGGCCCAGCGCCCGCAACACGGCCCAGCCGGTCGCGTAGGTGATCGCCGCAGGCACGACGACCTTCAGCACGTTGGCGACGATCGCGCCCTTGATCGCGCCGTCGGCCGACGAATCGTCGTCGCCGCTGATGCTGTCGATGAGGCCGCCTACCAGCGCTCCGATGGTCGTTGCACCCACGCGATGTTCTCCTTCGCCCGCGAGAGCGCGCAGGAGCGCCGTCAGTTCCCCAGCATCGCCTCGGGCTTGACCACCCGGTCGAAGGTCGCCTCGTCGACCAGCCCCAGCTCGAGCCCGGCCTCCTTCAGCGTCTGGCCCTTCTGGTGCGCGTACTTCGCGATCTTGGCGGCATTGTCGTAGCCGATCTCGGGCGCGAGCGCGGTCACGAGCATCAGCGAGCGCCCGACGAGGTCGGCGATCTGCGTCTCGTTCGCCTCGATCCCGTCGACGCAGCGCTCGGCGAAGCTGACCATGCCCGTGGCGAGCAGATGGATCGAGCGCAGCACGTTCGCGCCGATCAGCGGCATGAACACGTTGAGCTCGAAATGCCCCTGCATCCCGCCGATCGTCACCGCCTGCCCGTTGCCGATCACCTGCGCCGCCACCATCGTGAGCGACTCGCACTGGGTCGGGTTGACCTTGCCCGGCATGATCGAGCTGCCCGGCTCGTTGGCGGGGAGCGACAGCTCGCCCAGCCCCGAGCGAGGGCCCGAGCCGAGGAAGCGGATGTCGTTGGCGATCTTGGTCAGCGCCACCGCCAGCGTCGTCAACGCCCCGGCGAAGAAGACCAGCCCGTCCTTCGCAGCGAGCTGCTCGAACTTGTTGGGCGATTCCTCGAACTGCGAGCCCGCGATATCGGTGATCGCCGCGACCATGTCGGGCGCCCAGCCCGCGGGGGCGTTGAGCCCGGTCCCGACCGCGGTGCCGCCGATCGCGAGCTTCCTCAGGTTCCCGTTCATCGCGCCGAGGATGCGGTTGTTGCAGCTCACCAGCTGCGCCGCATAGCCGCCGAACTCCTGGCCGAGCGTCAGCGGGGTCGCGTCCTGCGTGTGGGTCCGCCCGATCTTGACGATCCCCTTCCACGCCTCGGCCTTGGCGGCGAGCGACTCGGTCAGCCGGTCGAGCGCGGGCAGCAAGGTCGCCTCGGTCGCCAGCACCGCCGCGACGTGGAGCGCGGTCGGGAAGCTGTCGTTCGACGACTGGCTCATGTTGACGTGATCGTTCGGATGGACCGGCGACTTGCCGCCGCGCGTGCCGGCCAGCTTGTCGTTGGCGTACCCCGCGATCACCTCGTTGACGTTCATGTTCGTCTGAGTGCCGCTACCCGTCTGCCAGATGACGAGCGGGAACTGGTCGTCGAGCTTGCCGGACGTGATCGCGCCCGCCGCATCCTCGATCGCGGCGACGATCTCCGGCTTGAGCCCGTGCTTGGCGTTCACCCGCGCCGCCGCCTGCTTCACGATCGCCTGCGCATGGACGATCCCCAGCGGCATCCGCTCGCGTTCGCCGAAGGGGAAGTTCTCGATCGACCGCTGGGTCTGCGCACCCCAATAAGCGTCGACGGGAACCTCGATCGGGCCGATCGAGTCGGTCTCGGTGCGGGTGGTCATTCTCTCATCCTCCAGCTCGCGAACCCGCACCCGTTCGCTTCGAGCGAAGTCGAGAAGCCTCGTCAGCGTGTCTCGACTTCGCTCGACACGAACGGAGGGCTATTTCTTCCTCTTGAAGTCCACACTGACGACGTTCGACCCGTCCTCGGTCGACGCCACCGGCTGGTCGTTCTCCGCCGGATCGTGTCCGCCGGGGCCGTCCTCGGGACCCTCCTGCGCCTGGAAGCGCAGCTCGAAGTTCACCGCCGGATCGTGGAACCCGGTGATCGCCGAATAGGGAATCACCAGCTTCGACGGCACCTGGTTGAAGCTCAGCCCCACCGAGAACTTCTGCGCGTCGACGGTCAGCTCCCAGAACCGGTTCTGGAGGACGATCGTCATCTCGTCCGGGAAACGCTCGATCAGCCGCCGCGGAATGTCGACGCCGGGCGCCTGCGTCTTGAACGTGATGTAGAAGTGATGCTCGCCCGGCAGCACTCCGCCCGACTCCGCCACCGTCCCCAGCACGCGGCCGACGACGGCGCGCAGCGCCTCCTGCACGATCTCGTCGTACGGAATCAGGCTATCGGGCAGCGCATCACTCATCGCGCCTTGGGTAGCGCGGTGGGAAGCCGGGTCAAGATTGCATGGATGCGACGAGGCGTTAAGGCGGCGGCGATGCGGACCGCCACCCTTCGACGCGACACCAGCGAGACCAACATCGCGGTCACCCTGAACCTCGACGGGTCCGGCATCTACGACGTCGAAACCGGGGTCGGCTTCTTCGACCACATGCTCGAACAGCTCTCGCGCCATTCGCTGATCGACCTCCACGTCCGCACCCAGGGCGATCTCCACATCGACCAGCACCACACCGTCGAGGACACCGGCATCGCGATCGGCCAGGCGCTGGCCCAGGCGCTCGGCGACAAGCGCGGCATCCGCCGCTACGGCGACGCGCTCAGCCCGATGGACGAGACCCTCACCCGCGTCGCGCTCGACATCAGCGGGCGACCGTGGCTCGTTTGGAAGGTCCCCTTCTCGCAGAAGCGCCTGGGCGAGATGGATACCGAGCTGTTCGGCCACTGGTTCCATTCGTTCGCACAGGCCGCCGGGATCACGCTCCACGTCGAGACGCTCCACGGCGAGAACAATCACCACATCGCCGAAAGCGCCTTCAAGGGCCTCGCCCGCGCACTCCGCACCGCGATCGAGATCGACCCGCGCAAGGCGGACGCGATTCCCTCGACCAAGGGGACGCTGTGACCCTCGCGCTGATCGACTATGGCGCGGGCAACCTCCACTCGGTCGAGAATGCCCTGCGCACCGCCGGCTGCGACGACCTCACCGTCACCGCCGATCCTGAGACCGTAGTCAAGGCCGACCGCATCGTCCTCCCCGGCGTCGGAGCGTTTGGGGCCTGCGCATCGGCGCTCCGCGACGTGGACGGCATGGTCGAGGCGCTCGAACGTCGTGTCATCGCAGAAGGAGCGCCGTTCCTCGGCATCTGCGTCGGGATGCAGCTGATGGCGGATGCGGGGGAAGAAGGTCGGGTGAACAGCGCCCCGCGCTGTTCAGGTCATGCCGGGGGCATGACCGACCCGACCTTCGGCGTCCACAAGGGCCTCGGCTGGGTGCGCGGCACGGTCCGCCGGATCGAGCCCGAGACGATGGACGCCAAAATCCCCCACATGGGATGGAACGACGTCGTCCCCGCCACCGCCCACCCGCTGATCGAGCCCGGCGAGGCCTACTTCCTCCACAGCTACGCCTTCGAGGGGAGCGACGTGATCGCCACCACTGACCACGCCGGCCCGGTGACCGCCGCGATCGCCCGCGACAATCTGCTCGGCGTCCAGTTCCATCCGGAGAAGAGCCAGCGATATGGGCTGGCGCTGCTGGAGAGGTTCCTCACGTGGCGGGTGTGACAATATCTCCCTCTCCCCGCTTGCGGGGAGAGGGTTGGGGAGAGGGGCAGTGCGGAGAGCGGAGTGAATCCCACTGCCCCTCTCCCGACCTCGCGTTCGGCTCGGCCACCCTCTCCCCGCCAGCGGGGAGAGGGAAATGAGCTTCATCGTCTTCCCCGCGATCGACCTCAAAGCCGGCCAGGTCGTCCGCCTCGCCGAGGGCGACATGGATCGCGCCACCGTCTACGGCGACGATCCCGCCGCGCAGGCGATGCTCTTCGCGGACCAAGGCGCGCAGCACCTCCACGTCGTCGATCTCGACGGCGCCTTCGCCGGCGAGTCGCGCAACGGCGAGGCGGTCCGCGCGATCGTCGCGCGCTTCCCCGGCTACGTCCAGCTCGGCGGCGGCATCCGCTCGCGCGACGCGGTCGAGGCGTGGTTCGATCTCGGCGTCGCCCGCGTCGTCATCGGCACCGCCGCGCTCAAGGACCCGGAGTTCGTCCGCGACATGGCCGCGGCCTTCCCCGGCGGCATCGTCGTCGCGGTCGATGCGAAGGACGGCTATGTCGCGACTCAGGGCTGGGCCGACGTGTCGGACGTCGAGGTGATCGACATGGCCCGCCGCTTCGAGGACGCCGGCGTCGCCTCGCTCCTCTTCACCGATGTCGGCCGCGACGGTCTGCTCAAGGGCTGCAACGTGCAGGCGACGGTCGACCTTGCCCGGGCCGTCGACCTTCCCGTGATCGCGAGCGGCGGCGTCGCGGGGATCGCCGACATCCACGTCCTCGCCCTCCACGCCCGCGACGGCGTCGAAGGGGTGATTACGGGCCGGGCATTGTACGACGGCCGCCTCGACCTCGCCGCGGCGTTGAGTGTGGCGAGGGCTGCGTGAGCGTGGCTCTTCAAATCCTCCCCGTTCACGGGGAGGTGGCAGCCCGAAGGGCTGACGGAGGGGGCTCTCCACAAGCGACATCCGGGAGGAGAGCCCCCTCCGGCGCTCCGCGCCACCTCCCCGCGAGCGGGGAGGAGCAACCCCAATGACCGTCCGCGCCCGCGTGATCCCCTGCCTCGACGTCGCCGACGGCCGTGTCGTCAAGGGCGTCAACTTCGTCGACCTGATCGACGCGGGCGACCCCGTCGAGCAGGCGCGCGCCTATGACGCCGCCGGCGCCGACGAGCTCTGCTTCCTCGACATCTCCGCCAGCCACGAGGGCCGGGGCACGCTCCTCGACATCCTCCGCCGCACCGCCGCGGTCTGCTTCATGCCACTGACCGTCGGCGGCGGAGTGCGAACGGCGGACGACGCTCGCGCGCTCCTGCTCGCGGGCGCGGACAAGGTCGCGGTCAACTCCGCCGCGGTCGCGCGGCCCGAGGTGGTCGCCGAGATCGCCGAACGCTTCGGCTCGCAATGCTGCGTCGCCAGCATCGACGCCCGCCGGGTCGGGGAGAGCTGGGAAGTCTTCACCCACGGCGGCCGTCGCGCGACCGGGATCGACGCGGTCGCCCACGCGCTCCGCCTCGCCGAACTCGGCGCGGGCGAACTGCTCGTCACCTCGATGGACCGCGACGGGACGAAGAGCGGCTTCGACCTCGACCTCACCCGCACCATCGCCGACCGCACCAGCGTCCCCGTGGTCGCGAGCGGAGGAGTCGGATCGCTCGACCACCTCGTCGCCGGCATCGTCGACGGCCACGCCTCGGCCGTCCTCGCCGCCTCGATCTTTCACTTCGGCGAAGCGAGCATCGCCGACGCCCACGCCGCGCTCGCGGCGGCGGGTGTGCCGGTGCGGGCGCATTGACGCTTCGCTTACGAACTTTCGCCTAGACCCCGCCCGTGCGCCTTCTCCCATTCCTCCTCGCCGCCCCCGCCCTCGCCGACGACGGCCACAGCGGGGTCGCGGGCGTACGCACCGGCCCCGAACTCTCCGACGTCGCGCTGTTCGTCATGGCCGTGGTCGCGGTCTGGCTCGTCCGCCGCTCGTTACGGCGGCGTTTCCGCAAGGATTGACCCGCGCGCCGCCAAGCGCCACCCCGCGCGTTATGGCCGACGACACTCTCGATCGCCTCGAAGCGACCATCCGCGCCCGCAAGGACGCCCCCGCGGTCAAATCCTATACCGCCAGCCTGTTCTTCTCGGGCCGGGGCAAGATCGCACAGAAGCTCGGCGAGGAAGCGGTCGAGACCGTGATCGCCGCCATGTCGGGTGACGAGGCGAGCATCGTTCCCGAGGCGGCGGATCTGGTCTTCCACCTCCTCGTGCTCCTCGCCGACGCCGGCCTCAGCCTCGACGACGTCCGCCGCGAACTCGCCCGCCGCGAGGGACGGTCGGGCCATGACGAAAAGTCCGGCCGCCCCCTCTCCTTTCGTCCGGAGTGACCCGTGCCCGTCGACGCCACCCAGCCCTATGACGATCAGAACATCTTCGCGCGCATCCTTCGCGGCGAAATCCCTGCGAAGCGGGTGTACGAGGACGATCATGCCCTCGCCTTCCACGACATCGCACCCTGGGCGCCGGTGCACATCCTCGTGATCCCGAAAGGCCGCTACGTCTCCTGGGACGACTTCAGCGCGCGCGCGTCCGATGCGGAGATCGCGGGCTTCGTCCGCGCGGTCGGACGGGTGGCGCGCGATCATGGTCTGGTCGCGTCCGGCTATCGCCTGCTCGCCAATACCGGGCTCGACAGCCATGCCGAGGTGCCGCACCTCCACGTCCACATCCTGGCGGGCAGGACGCTCGGCCCGATGCTGGTGCGCAACGACGCCGCGTCGTGACGCAAGACTCTTGCGCCGATGCGATCTCCCGTTAGGTTCGCCCCTCGTTCGGCCGCGGGGGAGCGGCCTGGGAGAGTGATTTGGCGACCCGACCCGCACCCGGACTTCTCGGACGCATGCTCCTCCGCAAGACGGTGGAGCAGGTTCAGCGCGAGACGCAGCATTCGGAGCTGAAGCGAACGCTCGGCCCCTGGAACCTCGTCTTCCTCGGGATCGGCTGCATCATCGGCGCTGGCATCTTCGTTCGTACCGGCAGCGCGGCGTCGCTCCACGCCGGGCCGGCGGTGCTGATCTCGTTCGGGATCGCCGGGGTGATCTGCGCGCTCGCCGGCCTCTGCTACGCCGAACTGTCGTCGACGCTGCCGGTCTCGGGCTCCGCCTATACCTACAGCTACACGACCATCGGCGAGTTCGCGGCCTGGATCATGGGCGCGCTGCTGTTGCTCGAATACGGACTGGCGGCATCGGTCGTCGCGGTCGGCTGGGCGGGATATGTCGTCAGCCTGCTCCGCGATTTCGGCATCGTCATCCCGGTCGCGCTGACCGGGCCGACCGGCCATGCGATCATGCAGACGGTCGGGGATACGATGATTCCGGTCACGGGCGCCGACGGCGCCCCGCTCACCTACCTGTTCAACCTGCCCGCCTTCCTGATCTGCGCGGCGATGACGGCGCTGCTGGTGATCGGCGTGTCGGAGAGCGCGAAGGTGAACAACGTCATCGTCGCGGTGAAGCTGACGGTGATCATCGCCTTCATCCTGATCTGCGGCGGCTACGTCATCGCCCACATCGACACGCTCAAGGCGAACTGGGACCCGTTCATCCCGCCCGCGACCGGCGAGGAGGGCAAGTTCGGCTGGGGCGGGATCCTGCGCGCCGCGTCGATCGTGTTCTTCGCCTACATCGGGTTCGAGGCGGTCTCGACCGCGGGGCAGGAGGCCAAGGACCCCAAGAAGGACATGCCGATCGGGCTGCTCGGCTCGCTGTTCATCTGCACCGCGATCTACATCCTCGTCTCGATCGTGATGACGCTGATCGTCAACTACAAGACGCTCAACGTCCCCGATCCGGTCGCGGTCGCGGTCGACGCGCTCGGGCCGCAATGGGCCTGGTTCGCCAAGCTGGTGAAGGCGGGCGCGATCGTCGGACTGACCTCGGTCGTCCTCGTGCTGATGTACGGCCAGACCCGCATCTTCTACACGATGGCGCGCGACGGCCTGCTGCCGCGCGTGTTCGCGACGATCCACGCCAAGTTCAAGACGCCCTGGGTGAACACGATCCTCGTCGGACTGATCACCGCCGTGGCGGCGGCGTTCTTCGACATCAACACGCTGGGCGACATGACTTCGGTCGGCACGCTCGCCGCCTTCGCGATCGTCTGCCTGTCGGTGATCTGGCTCCGGCGGACCCATCCCGATCTGCCGCGCGGGTTCCGGGTGCCGCTCTACCCGGTGCTGCCGGCGCTCGGCATCCTGTTCTGCATCCTGCTGATCTTCACGGTGGAGACGCGGGTGCTGCAGTTCTTCGGCTGGTACACGCTGATCGCGATCGTGATGTATTTCGTCTACGGCATGCGCAACAGCCGCCTCTACCACGGGCTGGACGAAGAGGGTGGACCCGAGATGGGGGAGTTCCCCGCGCCCGTGGGAACGCAGCACTGAGCTAGGGGCTTCCGCGACGAGGCGGGAGCCCAGAGCCGTTCAGGACGTCGCCTGCTGCTCCGGGCTCCCGCCGTCGCGGGAGCACGGGCTCACCCAGCCAGCGCCTTCAGATCGGCCACCGGCCTCGGGCCGTAATGCCCGATGCACTCCGCCGCGCAGATCGCGCCGAGCCGCAGCGCCTCCGCGGTCGAACGCCCCGCGATCCGCCCATGGAGGAAGCCCGCCGCGAACAGGTCACCCGCGCCGGTCGTATCGACCACCCGCTCCACCGGCTCGGCCGGGACCCGCGTCCGCGTGCCCCCCTCGACCGCCATCGCGCCCTCCGGCCCGAAGGTGACCACCAACGTCTCCACCTTCGCCACCGCCGCGATCGCCGCGTCGAGATCGCTCTCCTCGGTCAACGACTTGAGCTCGTCGTCGTTGGCGAACAGCACGTCGATCAACCCGGCCTCGATCAGCTCGCGGAAAGCGTCCCGGTGGCGGTCGATCACGAACTCCGCCGACAGCGTGAAGGCGACCTTTCGCCCGGCCGCCCGCGCGACGTCGATCGCCGCCCGCATCGCCGCCCGCGGCTCCTCCGGGTCCCAGAGATACCCTTCGAGATAGAGATACTTCGATCCCGCGATCAGCTCGCGGTCCAGCGCCGCCGCCGGCAGAAAGTGCGACGCGCCGAGGAAGGTGTTCATGGTCCGCTGCCCATCGGGCGAGACGAAGATCAGGCATCGTCCCGTCGTCGGCTCGCCGGCACGCGCGGCCACGTCGAAGCGGATGCCGGCAGCGCGGATGTCGTGTGCGAAGATGTCGCCGAGCTGGTCGTCGGCGACCTGGCCGATGAACGCGCAGGACGATCCCAGCGCCGCCATTCCCGCGATGGTGTTCGCCGCCGATCCGCCCGACACCGTCTGCCCCGGCGCCATCTTGGCGTAGAGCGCCTCCGCCTCCTCGGTCGTGAAGACGAGCTGCATCGCCCCCTTGGTCATCCCGTTGTCGGCGATGAAGGCGTCGTCGGCGGGCGAGAGGACGTCGACGATGGCGTTGCCGATCGCGACGATGTCGTAGCTGGTCTGGGTCACGGATGCTCCTGAGAAGGTTGCGCGCGCCGTACGAACCCCGTCCCGCTTGCGCAACCGCGCCGCCGGTCGCATCCCCGTGTGCGTGATCCGCGCCTTCCTCCTCAGCCTCGGCCAACTCGGCGACCGCGCGATCCTCGGCGTGCTGGCGAAGAGTCTCGCGGTGACGCTCGCGCTCTTCGCCCTGCTCGGCGCGAGCGCATGGTGGCTGGCCGATGCGCTGATCGCCCAGGCCGCCGGCGGACACCACGGCGCGCTCGCCGGGGTCGCCGCGACCGTCACCTTCGCGCTTCTCCTCTGGTTCGCCTTCCGCGCGGTCGCCGTTGCCGTGGTGGGCGTCTTCGCCGACGCGGTCGTCGAGGCGGTCGAGCGCCGTCACTATCCGCAGGCGCTGGCCTTGGCGAAGCCGGTCCCGCTCGCGCGTTCGGCGGCGATGGGGGTCGGCTCGGCGGCGCGCTTCGTCGGGGTGAACCTGATCCTCCTCCCCGCCTATCTCGCGCTGCTGGTGACCGGCATCGGCACCGCGGCCTTGTTCTTCGCGGTCAACGCCTGGCTGCTCGGGCGCGACCTGGGGGACATGGTCGCGGCGCGCCACCTCGGGTCCGCGGCGATGCGAGACTGGCGCAAGGCGACCGGCGCGCGCCGCTTCCTCCTCGGGCTTGCCGGGACCGGGCTGTTCGTGGTTCCGGGCCTCAACATCCTCGCGCCCGTCCTCGGCGCGGCGATGGCGACCCACCTGTTCCACGGAGGCCGGAAGTGAAGCGTTTGGCGATGATCGGCATGGCGCTCTCCGTCGCCGGCTGCGGCGGCGATGTCGTCCCACGCGCCCAATCCGCGGGAAGCGTGGCGGTCCCCTACACCAGCGCCGGGCTGGAGCGCGTGATCGGCCAGAACGCCGCCAGCCTCACCGCGCTGTTCGGCCAGCCCGACGCCGATGTCCGCGAAGGCTCGGCACGCAAGCTCCAGTTCGCCAGCGGCATCTGCGTCCTCGACGCCTACCTCTACCCCAAGGGCTCCGCCGAGCCGCGCGTCACCTATGTCGACGCCCGCGAGCCCGACGGCAGCGCGATCGACCGCGCCAGCTGCGTCGCCGCGCTGACGAGGAGAGAGGGCGGTAAGTAGGCGATGGACCTGCCTCCCCTGCAAGGGGAGGTGGCAGCCGAAGGCTGACGGAGGGGTGTCGCCAGTCGTGATGGTGTACTCCCTCACCACGGGTGACACCCCTCCGGCGCTACGCGCCACCTCCCCTTTCAGGGGAGGCAAGTCTTACGACAGCCCACGCCGCCGCCTCCGCCACCACCGGGTCGGGGTCGCGAACCAGCGCCTCCACCGCCCCCAACAACCCGAAATCCCCGCTATTCCCCGCCGCATACAGACAGTTCCGCACGAACCGGTCCCGCCCGATCCGCTTGATCGGCGAGCCCGAGAACACCTGCCGGAACCCGGCGTCGTCGAGCATCAGCAGATCCGCCAGCTCCGGCGCGGCCAGCTCCGCCCGCGGCGCAAAGGCGAGGTTGGCGGCGGCGGAGGCGGCGAACTTGTTCCACGGGCACACCGCCAGGCAATCGTCGCAGCCGTAGATGCGGTTGCCCAGTGCCCCGCGGAACTCGACCGGCACCGGTCCGGCATGCTCGATCGTCAGGTATGAGATGCACCGCCGCGCGTCGAGCCGGAACGGCGCGGGGAAGGCGTCGGTCGGGCACGCCCGCTGACAGGCGTCGCACGAGCCGCAGGTCTCGGGCGCCGCCGCGTCGGGCTGCAGCGCCAGCGTCGTGTAGATCGCCCCCAGGAACAGCCAGCTGCCGTGCTCGCGGCTGACGAGATTGGTGTGCTTGCCCTGCCACCCCAACCCCGCCGCCTCGGCGAGCGGCTTTTCCATGACGGGCGCGGTGTCGACGAAGACCTTGAGGTCGCCCCCCGCCTCCGCCACCAGCCACCGCGCGAGCGCCTTCAGCGCCTTCTTGACGACATCGTGATAGTCGCCGCCCTGGGCATAGACCGACACGCGCCCGACGCCGCTCTCGCTCGCCAGCCGCAGTGGATCGTCCGAAGGGGCGTAGCTCATCCCCAACGCGATCACGCTCCGCGCCTCGGGCCACAGCCCGGCGGGACTCTCGCGGTGGTGCGCGCGCGCTTCCATCCAGATCATGTCGCCGTGCCGCCCTTCGGCGAGCCACTCGCGCAGGCGCGCCGCCGCGCGAGGTGCGGCGTCGGTGCCCGCGACCCCGCACGCCGCAAAGCCGAGCTCGGCAGCCTTCGCCTTCAGGCGCGATTCGAGAGGCGATGAGGCCAGCATATCCGTCATGCCGGACTTGTTCCGGCACCCACCGTAGGGCAAGAGCCCAGCGCGTTCGGCTCTGCCCGACGGTGGACCCCGGAACAAGCATGTGCTGAGCCAAGTCGAAGTATCCGGGGTGACGGAGGCCCCTTGAACGCTCCCCTCGCCCTCACCGCCTCCGGCCTGGTCAAGCGCTTCGGCGACCGGCGCGTCGTCGACGGCGTCGACATCGCCGTGCCGACCGGCAGCATCTACGGCGTGCTCGGCCCGAACGGCGCCGGCAAGACGACGACGTTGCGGATGCTCCTCGGCATCATCGAGCCCGACGGCGGCACCCGCGAGCTGCTCGGCGCGCCCCATCCCCGCGACGCCAGCGACCGCGTCGGCTATCTGCCCGAGGAGCGCGGGCTCTACCCGGCGATGAAGGCGAAGGAGGCGATCGCCTTCATGGGCGCGCTTCGCGGGCTCGACTGGCGGGTCGGCCGTGCCCGCGCGACCGAATTGCTCGAGGCGAACGGCCTCGGCGACGCCGCCGACACCAAGATCCGCAAGCTCTCCAAGGGCATGGCGCAGCTCGTGCAGCTGCTCGGCTCGGTCGTCCACCGCCCCGATTTCATCGTCCTCGACGAGCCCTTCTCGGGCCTCGACCCCGTCAACCAGGAGCGGCTCGAGATGCTGATCCGGGCCGAGCGCGATCGCGGCGCGACCGTGCTCTTCTCCACCCACGTCATGGCGCACGCCCAGCGCCTGTGCGACCGGCTGACGATCATCGCCCGGGGCCGCGCGCGCTTCGAGGGGACCGTGGACGACGCGCGCGGCACGCTGCCCCAGCAGGTCCGTTACGTCCCCCATCATCCGGACGAGGCGCTTGCCGCGCAACTTCCCGCCGATGCCGTGCGCGACGGCGAGGGCTGGCGCTTCGCACTCCCGCTCGGAGGGATCGAGGCGACGCTCGCGCGGCTGATCTCCGCCGGCTACGGTATCTCGGGCCTGTCGATCGAGCGGCCCGGCCTCCACGAAGCCTTCGTCCACATCGTCGGGGAAGCGGAGGCGAAGCCGTGAGCCGCCTCCGCCGCAACCTGCGCCAGACGCTGACGATCGCGCGCCGCGACTTCACCGCGACCGTCTTCACCCCGATCTTCCTCCTCTTCCTGTTCGCGCCGCTGATCATGGGATCGTTCGGCGCGATCGGCGGGATCGGCGCGGCGAGCGTATCCGAGCGCGACCAGGCGCCGGGCCGGATCGTCGCGGCGGTCGCTCCGGATCGCGCGCGCGCGGTCCGCGCCGCCGACGCGCAGCTACGGCGGCTGTTCCGGGCCGAGGAGGCGCCGCCCGAACTGGTGGTCCACCCGCCGGTGGATGATCCCGCCGCGCTGGTGACGGCGCCGACCTCGACCATCGCCGCTGCACTCGCCGGGCCGCTCGATCGCCCGCGGATCGCTTATGGCCGGGGCGGAGAGCGCGCCGCCGATTATCTGGCCGCGGTCGCCGAACGGACCCTCCAGGACGAGCGCGTCGGCAGGCGGTCCCTCAGCACTCCGGTCAAACGCCAGGTCACCCGCTCGGGACCGCCGGCGACCAGCCGCAACCAGTCCGCGTTCCTCGCGGTGTTCGGGGTCTTCTTCCTGACGCTGTTCCTCGCCGGCCAGATGGTCGGCACGATGGCGGAGGAGCGCAACAACAAGGTGATCGAGGTCCTCGCCGCTGCCGTCCCGCTGGAAAGCGTGTTCCTCGGCAAGCTGCTGGGCATGTTCGGCGTGGCGCTGCTGTTCGTCGGCTTCTGGGCGACCGTGCTCAGCCAGATCAGTGCCTTGCTCCCCGCCTCGACGGCATCGGGGCTCGCCGAGTTGCGCCCGGCGATCGGATTGCTTCCGTTCACGGCGCTGTTCGCCGCGTATTTCGCGATGGCGTACCTGCTGCTCGGCTCGGTGTTCCTCGGCGTCGGCGCGCAGGCGTCGTCGATGCGCGAGATCCAGATGCTGTCGTTGCCGATCACCATCCTCCAGGTCGCGATGTTCGCGCTCTCCTCCGCCGCCGCGTCGCACCCCGGCTCGCGGCTGGCGCTGTTCGCCGAAGTCTTCCCGCTGTCCTCTCCCTTCGCGATGGCGGGACATGCCGCGGCCGCGCGCGAGCTATGGCCGCACGTCGCCGCGCTCGCCTGGCAGGCGCTCTGGGTCACCATCTTCATCAGCGTCGGTGCGCGGCTGTTCCGTCGCGGCGTCCTCCAATCGGGCAGCGCTGCCGGACCTTGGCGCAAGCTGTTCCATCGCACCCCTATTGACAGTTCTGTCAGTTAAGGCACTCTCGCAGGCAAAGGAGAGTGGGCATGGCGACTCTGGCGAAAGAGGTTGAGGATTTTCCCGCGGTCGATCCGTTCGACGTGAGCCGCGCCGAGCTGTACCGCGACGACACCTGGCGCGAGCCGTTCCGTCGCTTGCGCGCCGAGTCGCCGATCCACTACGTTCCGGAGTCGGAGTTCGGGCCGTACTGGTCGCTTTCGACCTACAAGCCGATCGTCGAGGTCGAATCGCTCCCCGATCTGTACTCGTCGGAGGTGGACGGTTTCACCATAGCCCGCTTCAATCCCGAGATCGAAGGTCCGCGGATGCCGATGTTCATCGGCCGCGACCGCCCGATCCACACCGCCCAGCGCCGCACCGTCGCGCCCGCCTTCACCCCGTCCGAGATGCAGCGGATGTCGACCGATATCCGCCGACGGACGGGCGAGGTGCTCGACCGGCTGCCCTGGGGCGAGCGGTTCGACTGGGTCGATCAGGTCTCGATCGAGCTGACGACGCAGATGCTCGCCCTGCTGTTCGACTTTCCCTGGGAGGACCGCCGCAAGCTGACCGAATGGTCGGACTGGATGGGCGATATCGAGATCATCAAGAACGATGCGCTGCGCGAACAGCGGCTCGCCAAGGTCCACGAGGCGGGCGCGTACTTCAAACGATTGTGGGACGCCAAGGCCGGCAAGGAGCCGACGCCCGATCTCCTCTCGATCATGCTTCATTCGGACGCGATGGGGTCGATGGACCATCTCGAGTTCATGGGGAATCTGATCCTGCTGATCGTCGGCGGCAACGACACCACCCGCAACACCATGTCGGGGCTCGCCTATGCGCTCGACAAGTTCCCCGATCAGCGCGCCAAGCTCGAAGCGGACCGCGGATTGATCCCCAACGCCGCCAGTGAGATCATCCGCTGGCAGACCCCGCTCGCCCATATGGCCCGTACCCCGACGCAGGATGTCGAGCTCCAGGGCCACCAGATCGCCGCCGGCGACAAGGTCGTGCTCTGGTATCTCTCGGCGAATCGCGACGAGAGCGTGTTCGGCGACAATGGCGAGGAGTTCCAGGTCGATCGCGCCAACGCCCGCCGCCATCTCGCCTTCGGGCACGGCATCCACCGCTGCGTCGGCGCGCGGCTCGCCGAACTCCAGGTCCAGGTGCTGATGGAGGAGATGGCCGAGCGGCGGATGCGGGTGAACGTCGTCGGCGAGCCCGAGCGCGTCGCCGCTTGCTTCGTCCACGGCTATCGCAAGCTGCCGGTCGAACTCTCGCGCTACTGAAGAAGCGCTTGAGCCGAACCGTTCCGGCGCGGTAACGTCCGCGCCATGACGGGGATCGAAGCCGCGGCGGACGCCGTGACCGGGGGATTGTTCGGGCGCGCCGTCGAGCCGGCGGCGGGCGAGGCGCATCATGCGGGCGCGCATCCTGTCCGATGCCTCAACTGCGGCACCGCGCTGATCGGCGAGCATTGCCACGCCTGCGGCCAGTCCGCACACGTCCACCGCACCGCCGGTGCGATCGGGCACGAGATCGCGCACGGCGTCTTCCACTTCGAAGGAAAGATGCCGCGGACCTTGCCGATGTTGGTCTTCCGCCCCGGCGAGCTGACCCGCCGCTACGTCGCCGGCGAGCGCGCGCGCTTCGTCTCGCCGCTCGCGATCTTCCTCTTTTCGGTGTTCCTGCTCTTCGCGATCGTCGCCAACCTCCCCGGCTGGCATCTCGGCGACAGCGATTTCCTCAAGCCCGGGTTCCAGAAGAGCCTCGTCGACACCCGCCTCAAGCTCACCCAACAACTGAAGGAGGCCGATGCCACCGTCGCCGATGCACGGCGCGAGATCGCGGAGGAACGCGCCGACGAGACACCCGACGCCGAGCGGATCGCCAGGCTCGAAAAGCGGATCGCCGCCACCACGGAGGCCCGGAGCGGCGTCGTCACCGCACTTAAGGTGCTGCCGTCGGGCGGTGCCGACGGCGTCGAGCACAAGTCGACCGGCTCCAACTGGTTCGAGCAGAAGTTCGAGCACGCCCGCGAGAATCCGCAACTCGTCCTCTACAAGATGAAGTCGAGCGCATACAAATACAGCTGGGCGCTGATCCCGCTCTCGGTCCCGTTCCTGTGGCTGCTCTTTCCGTTCAGCCGCCGCTTCGGCCTCTACGACCACGCCGTTTTCGCGACGTATTCGCTGAGCTTCATGTCGCTGCTCGCGATCACGCTGGCGGTGCTCGGTGCCGTCGGCGTCCCCTGGCCCTGGCTCGCCGTCGCCGGGACGATCGTCCCGATCGTCCATATCTACAAGCAGATGAAGGGCGCCTATTCGCTCGGCCGCTGGAGCGGACTGATCCGGACCGCGCTGCTGCTGACCTTCATCTTTTGGGTGATCGTCCCCGTGTTTGCGATCCTGCTGGTGTACTTCGGCGTGGCGGATTGACCGAGCGCTCATCCTGAGGAGGTCTTGAGCGCGTGTCGAAACACCGTTTCGAAGGCCCGCAGCGGGGCTCGAGACCGAGCCTTCGCCTACGCTCAGTCCCTCCTCAGCATGATCGGATCACCGCAACGCCGCCTGCGCCGCCGCCAGCCGCGCGATCGGCACGCGGTACGGCGACGCCGAGACGTAATCGAGCCCGACCTCCTCGCAGAAGGCGATCGACGCCGGATCGCCGCCATGCTCGCCGCAGATGCCCAGCTTAATGTCGGGCCGCGTCGCCCGCCCGCGCTCCGCTGCCAGCTTCACCAGCTCGCCGACCCCCTCGACGTCGAGGCTGACGAACGGATCGCGCGCATAGATCCCCTGCTCGACATACGCCCCCAGGAACCGCGCCGCATCGTCGCGCGACACGCCGAGCGTCGTCTGGGTCAGGTCGTTGGTCCCGAACGAGAAGAACTCGCCGACCTCGGCGATCTCGCCGGCGCGCAACGCGGCGCGTGGCAGCTCGATCATCGTGCCGACCAGATACTCCACCTCGCGCCCGCGCTCGGCGAACACGGCGACGGCCGCCCGGTCGACCACCGCCTTCATCAGCTCCAGCTCGCGCTTGGTCGCAACCAGCGGGATCATCACCTCGGGGATCGGCGCCGCGCCGCTCTTCTCCGCCACGTCGATCGCTGCCTCGAAGATCGCGCGCGCCTGCATTTCGTAGATCTCAGGGTAGGTCACCCCCAGCCGGCAGCCGCGATGCCCCAGCATCGGGTTGAACTCGTGAAGCTCCGCCGCGCGCCGCTTGAGCACCTCGACATCGACCCCTGCCGCCGCCGCGACCTCGGCGAACTCGGCCTCCTCGTGCGGCAGGAATTCGTGCAAGGGCGGATCGAGCAGCCGGATCGTTACCGGCAGCCCCGCCATCACCTCGAAGATCGCCGCGAAGTCGCTGCGCTGTTCGGGCAGCAGCTTGTCGAGCGCCGCGCGCCGCCCCTTCTCGTCCGACGCGAGGATCATCTGCCGCACCGCGGTGATCCGCGCCGCATCGAAGAACATATGCTCGGTCCGACACAGCCCGACGCCCTCCGCGCCGAAGTCGCGCGCCGTCCGGCAATCGTTCGGCGTCTCGGCGTTGGCGCGCACCTTCAGCCGCCGCACCGCATCGGCCCAGACCATTAAAGTCCCGAAATCGCCCGCCAACTCGGGGAGGATCGTCGCGACCTCGCCCGCCATCACCTCGCCGGTCGCGCCGTCGATCGTCAGCGTCTCGCCCTCGCGGACCTCCCGCCCGCCCACGCGCATCACCTTGTCCTTCGCCGAGATCGACAGCGATCCGGCCCCCGACACGCACGGCCGCCCCATCCCGCGCGCGACGACCGCGGCGTGCGAGGTCATCCCGCCTCGCGCCGTCAGAATGCCCTTCGCCGCATGCATCCCGTGGATGTCCTCGGGCGAGGTCTCGGTCCGCACCAGGATCACCGCCTTGCCGTCCGCCGCCCAGCGCTCCGCGGTATCCGCGTCGAACACCGCTGCGCCTGACGCCGCCCCCGGCGAGGCCGGCAGCCCCTTGGTCAGCACGTCGCGCTTGGCGTTCGGATCGAGCGTCGGGTGGAGCAATTGATCGAGCGCCGACGGATCGACCCGCGCGATCGCCTCCTCGCGCGTGATCAGCCCCTCCTCCGCCATGTCGACCGCGATCTTGAGCGCCGCCTTGGCGGTGCGCTTGCCGCTGCGGGTCTGGAGCATCCACAATGTGCCGCGCTCGACCGTGAACTCGATGTCCTGCATGTCGCGGTAGTGCGTCTCGAGCCGGTCGAACACCGCCGCCAGCTCGGTATAGACCTCCGGCAGCGCCTCCTCCATCGACGCCGCCTTCGCCCCCGCCGCCTCGCGTGCGGCGAGCGTCAGGTACTGGGGCGTGCGGATGCCCGCGACGACGTCTTCGCCCTGCGCGTTGATCAGGAACTCGCCGTAATACGCCCGGTCGCCCTTCGCCGGATCCCGCGTGAAGGCCACCCCCGTCGCCGAGGTCTCGCCCATGTTGCCGAACACCATCGCCTGGACGTTGACCGCCGTGCCCCAGCTCGCCGGGATGTCGTTGAGCCGGCGATAGACCTTCGCCCGCTCCGACTGCCACGATCCGAACACCGCCCCGATCGCGCCCCACAGCTGATCGTGGACGTCCTGCGGGAAGGGCTTGCCCCACTCCTTCTCGACGATGGACTTGTACTCGGTGACCAAAGCCCGCAGGTGATCCGCCGACAGCTCGGTATCGAGCGTGAAGCCGTTGTCTTCCTTCGCGATCTCCAGCGCTTCCTCGAACGCGCCGTGATCGAGCTCGAGCACCACGTCCGAATACATCTGGATGAAGCGACGATAGCTGTCCCAGGCGAAGCGATCGTCGCCCGAGCCCTTGGCCAGGCCCTCGACCGTCGCGTCGTTGAGCCCGAGGTTGAGGACGGTGTCCATCATCCCCGGCATCGACACCCGCGCGCCAGACCGCACCGACACGAGCTGCGGATCGGCCGCATCGCCGAAGGCCTTCCCCGTCACCGCCTCGATATGCGCGATCCCCGCAGCGACCTCGGCCCTAAGGCTCTCCGGGAAGCGCTCGCCCTCGTCATAGTAACGCGCGCACATCTGGGTCGAGATGGTGAATCCCGGTGGCACCGGCAGCCCGATCGACGCCATCTCGGCCAGGTTCGCGCCCTTGCCGCCGAGCAGGGTCTTGTCCCCCGCGCCCCCGTCCGAGACGCCGCCGCCGAAGCGATAGACGTAGCGAGCCTTGCCCTCGGTCCCGGGTGCGGTCGCCATCGTCAAATCTCCTCGCATACGTATGCTGTTGCGCCGCAACACACCGGCAGGGCGTGGATTGCAAGCCCCTCCCCAGCCCCGTTCGTCCCGAGCGAAGTCGAGGGACTTGGCTCGGGACGAACGGGGATGCGGCTACCCTTCGATCTTGGAGAAGTCGGCGACGCTATGCACCGCATCCCGCACCCGCGCGAGCAACGCGAGCCGCCGCGCGCGCTTGGCCGGATCGGGATCGTTGACCGTCACGGACTCGAAGAACGCATCGATGGGCGCCCGCAGCGTGGCGAGTGCCGCCATCGCGGCTTCGAACTCCTCCCGCGCGACGGCATCGGCGGCCGCCGGCTCGGCAGCATCGAGCGCGGCAAGGAGGGCGGACTCGGCGGGTTCGAACCTCTCGTCACCCAGGCCCGGTGCCGGAGCCTGCGGAGCCGCAGGCGACATCGCTTGAGGATCGGCAGGCCCCGGCACAAGGCCGGGGTTTCGGCTTGCCTCAAACCCCTCCTTCTTCAGGATATTCGCCGCCCGCTTATACCCGCTGAGCAGATTCGCCCCATCCTCGGTCCCGACGAACGACTGCAACGCCCGCACCCGCGCGAGCAGCCGAACGAGATCGTCCTCCCCGCCGAGCGCGAACACCGCATCGATTAGATCGTGCCGGACGCCGGCTTCACGCTGCTGAACCTTGAGCCGGTCGGCGAAGAAGTCGATCAGGGACGCTCGCTGCTCGTTTAGTGAGACGAAGACAGGCCATTGGCCTATATGATCGGCCTCGCTGTAGCGTCGGCCTAGCTCTACATCATCCAATACAAATGCGATCTCGCGATCGTACCAATCAGTCGATTCGGCGGAAATGGGCTGAAAAATATAGTGCTCAACAGCGTATGTCTTGTCGGCCACGGACTCTTGGATGACGCGCCGAGCGTATCCCACCGCTCTCAAGTCAAAGAGCTCGGCAGTCCCTTCGCTCCGAAGCCGATCTTCTCTCGTCGACTCGTGCTGAAACGACTCAGTGATCCCGTACGATACGCAGTGGATTAACCATGCATGGATCGCGGCAGCCAGAGGCAGCCGAACTGCGCTCTCGTTCAGAATGCGGATAGACGAGATTGCAGCACGACGGAGCGCGTAGGGATCGCGCGAACCGCTCGGCTTTTCCAGCGCCGCAAAGAAGCTGAACAACGTATCCAGCTTATCCGCCAGCGACACCGCCACCGTCACCGGCGCGGTCGGCACCTCGTCCCCCTGCCCGACCGGCTTGTAGTGATCGCGGATCGCCGCGGCGACCTCGGGCGCCTCGCCCTGCGCGGCGGCGTAATAGCCGCCCATCAGCCCCTGGAGCTCGGGGAACTCGCCGACCATTCCGGTGACGAGGTCCGCCTTCGCGAGGCGGGTCGCGCGTTCGGCCATGTCCGCCAGCCCGTTCGTGTCGAGCGAAGTCGAGACACCTTGCGATGCGCTCGCCACCTGTCCCTCGACTTCGCTCGGGACGAACGGGGGGGTGGCGCTCCCGGAGGGAGTCGAATCCCTGACGACCCCGCTCTCCACCAGCCACCGCGCGAGCTTGGCGACGCGCTCCACCTTGTCCGCGACCGTGCCGAGCTTCTCGTGAAAAACGATCTTCGAAAGCTTGTCCGCCTGCTCCTCCAGCGGCACCTTCAGGTCCGTCTCGTAGAAGAACCGCGCATCGGAGAGCCGCGCGGCGAGCACCTTCCGGTTCCCCTCGACGATCTTCGCGCCACCGTCGCTCGCCGCGATATTGGCGGTGCAGACGAAGGCATTCGCCAGCCGTTCCTCCGCGTCCCGGCACACGAAATACTTCTGGTTCACCCGCGCGGTCAGCTGGATCACCTCGGGCGGCACGTCGAGGAAGGCTTCGTCGAATCGCCCCAGCAGCGGCACCGGCCATTCGGTCAGCCCCGCATTCTCCGCGACCAGCCCCTCGTCCTCGACCAGCGCCAGCCCGGCCTCCGCCGCCAGCGCCGACGCCCGCGCCCGGACGATCCCCGCCCGCTCGTCCTGATCGACGATGACATGGCACGCGCGCAATTTCTCGACGTAATCCGCCGCCGAGCCGATCGTGATCGCGCCGGGATGGTGGAAGCGATGCCCGACGGTGACGGCCCCGCTCACCACACCGGCGATCTCCACCGGCACGACATCCTCGCCGAACAGCGCGACGATCCCCTGCAACGGCCGCACCCAGCGCAAGCTCTCGGTCGAGGCCGACGCTGTCCCCCAGCGCATCGACTTGGGCCAGGGAAACGCCCGGATCACCGCCGGGATCGCCTCCGCCAGCACCTCGGCGGTGGCGCGGCCCGCGCGTTCGGTCACCGCGAACAGCACCCCGTCCCGCTCGACCAGTTGCTCGCGCGTCAGCCCCGTCTTGCGCAGGAACCCCGCCAGCGCCTGCTCCGGCGCGGAGACCTTAGGCCCCTTCACCTCTTCGGAGACGGCCTCGGTCGCGTCGGGCAACCCCCGCGCGATCAACGCCAGCCGCCGCGGCGTCGCGTACGTCACCGTCTCGGCGGCGGCGAGCCCCGCCTTCGCCAGCTCCCCCGCGAACAGCTTCGCCAGGCTCTCCCGAGCCCCCGCCTGCATCCGCGCGGGAATCTCCTCGGAGCGGAGTTCGAGGAGGAAATCGGTCATGCGCTGCGACTCGAAGAAGGAAGAAGAGGTTTCGCGCGAAGGGCGCGAAGGAAAGAAGAGCGCGATGAAGAAGAGAGATGATGCCTGCGGCGCCTCTCCCTCCCGAGCGCTTCAGCGCTCTCGATCCTCACGACGCGAGGGTTCACCACGCCCGCTCGGAAGGACTTGCTCTTCGCGTCCTTATTTCCTTCGCGATCTTCGCGCGAAACCCCTTCTTCAACCCCGCGAGCCGTCACGCCGCCCACCCGTGCTTGTCCATCCACGCCGCGCACGCGCCCTTCGCCAGGTCGCGGACCCGCCCGATATACGCCTGCCGCTCCGCCACCGAGATCACGCCGCGCGCCTGCAACAGATTGAACGTGTGCGACGCCTTGATCGCCTGCTCGTAGGCCGGGATCGGCAAGCCCCGCGCGAGCGAGTTCTCGCACTCCGCCGCCGCCTTGCGGAACAGGTCGAACAGCGCGTCGGTATCCGCCACCTCGAAGTTCCACGCGCTCATCTCGCGCTCGTTCTCGAGGAACACGTCGCCATAAGAAACGCCCGCGTCGTTGAACGCGAGATCATAAACGTTGTCGACATCCTGGATATACATCGCCAGCCGCTCCAACCCATAGGTCAGCTCGCCCGCGACCGGCTTCATGTCGAAGCCGCCCATCTGCTGGAAATAGGTGAACTGCGTCACCTCCATCCCGTCGCACCAGACTTCCCAGCCCAGCCCCCAGGCGCCCAGCGTCGGCGATTCCCAATCGTCCTCGACGAAGCGGATGTCGTGGACGCTCATGTCGACGCCGATGGCGGCCAAAGAGCCGAGATACAGCTCCTGCAGATCGGGCGGCGAGGGCTTCAGGATCACCTGATACTGGTAATAATGCTGGAGCCGGTTGGGGTTCTCGCCGTAGCGCCCATCCGTGGGCCGGCGGCACGGCTGGACGAAGGCGGCGTTCCACGCATTCGGACCCAGCGCGCGCAAGGTCGTCGCCGGATGAAAGGTCCCCGCCCCCATCTCCATGTCGTACGGCTGGAGGATCACGCACCCGCGCTCCGACCAATAATGATGGAGGCGGAGGATCATCGCCTGGAAGCTGAGAGGCTCGCTCATGGCGACGCCGCTTAGAGGGCGCGCAGCCGGGCTGGCAAGCCGACGCGCGTGGGTCTAGGCGCGGACGATGCTCCGCTATGCCATCGCCCTCGCCGCGCTCGCCCCCCTCCCGGCTTGCGCCCAGCAAGCCGCGCCCGCCCCAAAGACCGCGCAGGACGCCGATCCCGCGCTGTGGGAGATCAAGGACGCGGACACCACCATCTATCTTTTCGGCACGATCCACGTCCTGAAGCCAGGCCTCACCTGGTTCGACGAGGCGGTGAAGACCGCATTCGACACGTCCGACACGTTGGTCACCGAAATCATCGCCCCTGACGCCGCGACGATGCAGGCGCTCGTCGCGCGGGTCGGCGCCGTTCCCGACGGCCCGACGCTGACCGAGCAGCTCCCCGCCGACAAGCGCGCCGCCTATACCGCCGCGCTCGGCGCGCTCCAAATGCCCGCCGCCGCGCTCGACCACATGAAGCCTTGGCTCGCGGCGGTCACGCTCTCGGTCGCGCCGCTCCGCGACATGGGTTTCAGCGACGACAACGGACCCGAGACGATCCTCGCCCAGGCCGCCGCGCAGGAGCACAAGCAGACCGAAGCGCTCGAGACCGCCGAGCAGCAATTCGCCTATTTCAACAGCCTGTCGCAGCCCGCGCAGCTGACCTTCCTCACCTCGACTCTGGACGAGTTGCCCAAGCTGCGCGCGACGATGCAGACGATGGTCGACGATTGGGCGCACGGTGATCCCGACGCGCTCGCCAGGGAGATGAACGACAGCCTCAAGGACTCGCCGGAAGTCGCGCAGAAGCTGCTGTTCCAGCGCAACAAGAACTGGGCGGCTTGGATCTCCGAGCGGATGAAGCGCCCCGGCACGGTGTTCATCGCGGTGGGTGCGGGCCACCTCGCGGGGACCGGCAGCGTCCAAGAACA
The DNA here is from genome assembly GCF_058313435.1 of Sphingomonas sp. SP6. Lineage (NCBI taxonomy): Bacteria > Pseudomonadati > Pseudomonadota > Alphaproteobacteria > Sphingomonadales > Sphingomonadaceae > Sphingomonas > Sphingomonas sp. SP6. The sequence continues at coordinate 102,142 of NZ_JBZFLG010000001.1, read as the reverse complement.
ACTCGCCGCCTACAAGCTGAAGGCGGTCCGGGTGAAGTACTGAACGCCCCAGGATTGATTTTCCCCACCTTCCCCGCTAGGCCACCGCGCTTCCGCGCCATGGTCATCCCTGGAGGCGTGTCGCGGATTGTACACCAACGTTTCGGAGATACCCGCATGAGCGACACCCTGACGCTCGCGGCCGAGACGCGTGAGCAGGTTGGCAAGGGAGCCTCCCGTTCGCTGCGTCGTCAAGGCCGCGTCCCCGCCGTGATCTATGGCCAGAACAAGGATCCCCTCGCGATCCACCTCGAAGAAAAGGCGCTGACCAAGGCGCTGGCCAGCGGCCACTTCTTCACCACCGTCGTGTCGGTCGCGGGCGAGCGGACCGTGCCCAAGGACGTCCATTTCCACCCGGTCAGCGATCGTCCGCTCCACGTCGATTTCCTGCGCGTCGGCGAGCATACCGCGATCACCGTGTCGGTCCCCGTGGTGTTCACCGACGAGGATGAGTCGGCCTATCTGAAGCAGGGCGGCGTCCTCAACGTCGTCCAGCACGAGGTCGAGCTGGTCTGCGACGCGGCGTCGATTCCGTCGGAGATCACGATCTCGCTCAAGGGCCGCGACGTCGGCGATTCGATCCACATCTCCGACGTGACCCTGCCGCAGGGCGCCAAGGCGTCGATCGACGACCGGGACTTCACGATCGCGACGATCGTGCCGCCGACCGTGCCGACCGCCGCCGACGACGCGCTCGAGGCCGAGGTCGCCGAGACCCAGGCCGCCGAGAGCGCGGCCGAGGACGAGCCGAAGGCCGAGTGACGGACATCCCTCTCCTCCGCGCGCGGAGGAGAGGGAGTTCATCCTATGACGCAACTCTGGGTCGGACTCGGCAATCCGGGCGCACAATATGCGCTCCACCGCCACAACGTCGGTTTCATGGCGGTCGACGCGATCGCCGCCGTCCATGGCTTCGCGCCCGCGCAGAAGAAGTTCCAGGGCTGGCTCCAGGAGGGACGGCTCGGGAGCCACAAGATCCTGCTGCTCAAGCCCGCGACCTTCATGAACGACAGCGGCCGCAGCGTCGGCGAGGCAATGCGCTTCTACAAGCTCGAGCCGGCGGCGCTCACCGTCTTCCACGACGAGCTCGATCTCGCGGCGATGAAGGTCAAGGTCCGCGTGGGCGGCGGCCTCGCCGGCCACAACGGCCTGCGCTCGATCGACCAGCATCTCGGCCCCGACTTCCGCCGCGTCCGCATCGGCATCGGTCATCCCGGCCATAAGGACCGCGTCACCGGCCACGTCCTCGGCAACTACGCCAAGGCCGAGATGGACCCGCTCGCCGACCTCCTCGACGCGATCGCGGCGGAGTCCCCGCGGCTGGCCGACGGCGACGACGCGCGCTTCATGAACGAGGTCGCGCTGAGGCTGCAGGACTGAATCAAATCCTCCCCGTTCACGGGGAGGTGGCAGCCGAAGGCTGACGGAGGGGGCTCTCCACGAGCGACACGGAGGAGGAGAGCCCCCTCCGGCGCACCGCGCCACCTCCCCGAAAGCAGGGAGGCTCTCAGCGTCCCATCGAATACGGTCGCGCCCTCTCCCCCGCCCCCCACGCCCTATTCGGCTCGGCCGCCATCACGAACCGCAGCTCGCCCCCGCGCCGCACCTCGTCGTCAGCGATCCACACGCGCTCCAGCGGCCTTCCGTTGAGGAACACCGCCCCGACGAACGGATGCGCATCGTCCAGTCCATCCGCGACGACGGTGAACCGCTTGCCCGCGGCCGGCCGCAGCACCGCCCGCGACACGAAGGGCCGTCCAAACACATATTGGTTGGATCCCGGCGCGACCGGGTAGAAGCCCATCGCCGTGAACACGAGCCACGCCGACATTTGACCGAGATCGTCGTTGCCGGAAAGCCCCTTGGACGTATCGTCATACTGCGACTGGACGATCTGGCTCAGCCGCGCCTGCGTCTTCCACGGCGCGCCGGCGAAGTCGTAGAGATAGGCGACGTGATGCGACGGCTCGTTGCCGTGGATATATTGCCCGATCATCCCCGAGATATCCTCGGCGTGACTGTAGTCGAGCTTGGACGTGTCGAAGTCGAACATCGCGTCGAGCTTCCTCACCGCCGCCGCGTCGCCGCCGAGCAGGCGGAACAGCCCCGCCTGATCCTGCGGCGCGAACCACGAATATTGCCAGGCATTCCCCTCGGTATAGTCCGAGCCGTAGTTGATCGCGGTCGGATCGAACGGGCTCCGGAAGCTTCCATCGGCCTTCCTTGCCCGCACGAACCCTGTCTTGACGTCGAACGTGTTGCGCCAGTTCGCCGCGCGCTTGTCGAACTCGGCGGCGACATCGAGACGCCCCATCGCCCGCGCCATCCGGGCGATCGACCAGTCGTCATACGCATATTCGACCGTCTTCGAGGCCGCCTCCGGCTCGCGGTCGATCGGCACGAAGCCGAGCTTCATGTAATCGCCGAGCCCGCCATAGGGCGCGTAGCGCGCGCTCGCGATCATCGCGTCCAGCGCCGCGTCGGCATCGAATCCGCGGATGCCCTTGAGGTAAGCATCGGCGATCACCGGGGCGGCGTGGTAGCCGATCATCGTCCACGTCTCGCGCCCCTGAAACTGCCACACCGGCAGGATGCCGTTGGGGCTCACCTGCTGCGACGCGACCAGCGACTGCACGATCTCGGAATTGACCTTCGCCGGCTGCACCAAGGTCAGCAGCGGATGCTCCGCCCGGAACGTGTCCCATAGCGACAAGGTCGAGCGGAAGGTGAAGCCATCCGCCTTATGGACCTGATCGTCCGGCCCCCGCCACCGCCCGTCCGCATCCCCCGCCACCGACGGCGCGAGCAGCGCGTGATAGAGCGCGGTCGACACCATCCGCTTCATCCGCGCCGGCGCGTCGATCTCCAGTGCCCCCAGCGCCTCACCCCACGCAGACGCCGTCTTCGCGCGCACCTGATCGAACCCGCCCGGCTCGCTCTCCAGATTTCCGATCGCTCCGGCCTCGTCGACCGACGAGATCGCAACCTTCATCTCCAGCGGCGCGCTCAGCCGCCCGAAATCGAGCCGCGCCACCAGCGCCTTGCCCGCGGCATCGATCCCGCCCGCCGGCCCCTTGAATCCCTTGTACGGCACTTCCCCCTCGGTGCTGACGAAGCCATGCCCCGTCAGCGGCGCGGAAAAGCGCATCGCGAAGAACAGCTTTCTCCCCGGCGCCCATCCCCGCGTCTCGCGCGCGCCGGTCAGCGTACCGTCGGCGCGCAACCGCAGCGACGACCACAGCACTTTCCCCGGATAATTGTAGAGCGACGAGCGCAGGTCGAGCAGCAGATGCGCGGCATCGCCGGGGCGGAAGGTGTAGCGATGCACCCCCACCCGCACCCCCGCGGTCATCTCCGCGCGCACATGCGCATCGTCGAGCGTGACGGCGTAATAGCCCGGCGTTGCCACCTCGCTCGCGTGGGCGAACCGCGAGCGATAGCCCGAAGGCTCCAGCGGCACTTGGTTTCCCGCCAGCGGCATCACGAGGAAGTCGCCGAGATCGCTATGCCCCGCGCCCGAGAAATGCGTGTGGCTGAACCCCTGGATCGTCGGGTCGTCGTACCGATAGCCCGCCGCGTGGCCGTAGCAGGCGCGGATCACGCAGCTCGTGTCGGTGTCGGGCGATAGCTGCACCATCCCGAACGGCGCCACCGCGCCGGGAAAGGTATGTCCCTCGCCGCCCGTACCGATGAACGGATCGACCTCGGTGGGTCCGGCGATCGCAGGGGCGGAGAGGAGGAGCGTGGCGGCGAGAAGGCGGCGGAGCATGGCCGGCACCCTAAGCCGCCCGAACCGGAAAGAAAGCCAAGCGATCGGAGGACATGCCTCCCCTGCAAGAGGAGGTGGCGCAGCGCCGGAGGGGTGTCCCCGCTTGTGACGATACGCTCCCTCACAACCGGTGACACCCCTCCGTCAGCCTTCGACTGCCACCTCCCCTTGCAGGAGAGGCAAGACATTGACGCGGCTTCACCCTTCTCCCACGCCGACCCCATGTCCATCGTGCCGCTCTTCCCCACCCTCTTCTACACCGGCGACCTCGCCGACCCCGCCCTCCTCGCCGAGTGCGCCGACGCCTGCCGAGACATCGCCGCCGAGGACCGCGCCGGCCAGCGCTGGTCGAAGGCGCACGCCTACCGCGGCTACACCTCCTACGCCTCGCTCGACGACCTGCCCCGGCGCGATCCCCGTTTCGCCGATCTCGCCAGGAAGCTCGACCGTCACGCCGCCGCCTTCGCGAATGAGGCCGGGTTCGAAATGGCGAAGAAACCCAAGCTCGACAGCCTGTGGATCAACATCCTCAAACCCGGCGGCGCGCATTCGGGTCACATCCACCCGCACAGCATCATCAGCGGCACGGTCTACCTCGCCGTCCCGCCCGGCTCGGGCGCGCTCCGCCTTGAAGACCCGCGTCTCGGCCTGATGATGGCCGCTCCCGGCCGCGCCGGCACCTTCCACTATGCCGAGCCACGCGAGGGAAGCGTCTTCCTCTGGGAAAGCTGGCTCCGCCACGAAGTCATGCCCAATACGGCCAAGAGCGACCGGATCAGCGTCAGCTTCAACTATCGGTGACGCCCGTTCGACACGAACGGCGGCGGTCCATTGAACCTGCGTTCCGACCCGCGCGTTGCCCGCGCCAAGATGAACGGCCGTCTCAGCACGGGTTCACACGATCTCCGCCACGAGGAACCGAAATGGAGAAGGAACACGCCATGAAGCTCTGGACCCGCCTGGCCTGTGCCAGCGCGCTCGCGCTCGCCGCCGCCGGCTGCAACCGCACTCCCGAGACGACCGGCGGCAACGCGCAGGCGCAGATGGCACTGCCCGCGCTTCCCGCGACCCTCCCGCTAGAGCCGGGCGCCGCGACCGAGATCGCGCCTGCGCCCTCCGCCTCCGACCTGCCCGACGCGCCGCCGCTCAAGCTCGCGCGCGTCGCGGACCAGAGCCAGGCCTACGGTTACGCCGACGCAGCCTACACCTATGACGAGGCGCTCGGCGACGCCCCGCCCGACTATGGTTTCGACTATGGCGGCACCGATCCCTGGGCGTGGCAGGGCTACGACGATTCGCTGATGGTCGCCGAGCCGATCGACGACGGCTATCGCTATTACTACTATCGCCCCGGTGCGGACGAGCCGTATTTCGTCCGCGATCCCTTCTATTCCTACGGCTACGCGGACGGGCTGCTCGCGGTCGTCTACGGCGCCGACGGCGGCATCGTGCCCTATTCGGACTACGGCCCACGGCTGATCTACGCCTCACGCTATTACGCGCGTGGTCGCGATCTGTGGGGCGCGTCGCGGCGCGCGCAGCGCCGCCCGGTGATCGCCGCCAACTGGCTGCGTCAGCGCCCGGTGATCGCCGCCTCGCGCGAGCGCTGGGGGGCGGGCCGCGCGCATCAGCCCGCGTGGCAACGCTATTACGAGAGCAATCGCCCGCGCCAGATCGCGTACTGGAGCGCCGAGCAGGTCCGCCGACAGGCCGATGCGCGCCGCTTCGACGGCTGGCGCCAGCAGGGCTTTCGCTCCCCCCCGCCGCCGCGCGCGATCCCGGTCGCGTGGGAGAAGGCGAAATGGGCGAAGGACGACCGCCGCTACCGCCCCGCCGCCGAGGCGCTCAGGAGCCGCGACGATCGCCCGCAGACCGGCCAGCGCGACCCCCGGCAGGACCGGCAGGACGACCGCCAGCAACAGGCGCAGCGCGACCAGCGTCAGGCCGAACGCGCGCAGGCCCAGCGCCAGGCCCAAGGAGACCGGCTCGCCCGCGATCCGAATCGCGATCAGCGCCGCGAGCAGGCGCAGGCCGACGGCCGCGCCGGACAGCAGAACCCGCAGCGTGAGGTCCGCCAGGCCGAGCGAGTGCAAGCCCAGCAGGCTCGGCAAGGCGGCGACCGGCAGGCCGAGCGGCAACGGCAGCAAGCCCAGCAGCAGCGCGACGCACAGCAGGCTCAGCGTCAGCAACAGCAGCGCGAGGCTCGTCAGGCGCAGCAGCGGACCGCGCAGCAGGTGGACCGGCGCCAGCAGCAACAGGCCGAACGCGCGCAGCGACAGCAGGCCGCACCGGCCCAACGCCGCGACGCCCAGCAGGCCGACCGCCGCGAGCAGCAGCAGGCGGCGCGTCAGCAGCAGGTGGAGGCTCGACAGGCCGAGCAGGCCGAACGTCAGCACGCGCAACAGGCGCAGCGTCAGCAGGCGCAGCAGGCCGCCCGTCAGCAGCAGCAGGCTCAGCGCCAGCAGGAGCAACAGGCACAGCGTCAGCAGACGCAGCAAGCCGAGCGCCAGCAGCAGCAGCAGGCCCGCCAGCGCGAGCAGCAGCAAGCCCAGCGTCAGCAGGCTCAGCAGCAGCGGCAGGAGCGACGCGAGAGCCGCGGCGGCCACGGCCCGAACTGACCGCCGCGGACTGGCGCTCGGAAGCGGGAACCCCTAACGCCTCCCGCTTCCACCTCACCAAGGATCGATCATGGGGTTCCGCTGCGGCATCGTGGGCCTGCCCAACGTCGGCAAGTCCACTCTCTTCAACGCGCTGACCGAGACGGCCGCGGCGCAGGCGGCGAACTATCCGTTCTGTACGATCGAGCCCAACGTCGGCAACGTCGGCGTTCCCGATCCGCGTCTCCAGACGCTCGCCGAGATCGCGAAGTCGCAGAAGATCATCGAGACCCAGCTCGCCTTCGTCGACATCGCCGGCCTCGTCCGCGGCGCATCGAAGGGCGAGGGGCTCGGCAACCAGTTCCTCGGCAACATCCGCGAGGTCGACGCGATCGTTCACGTCCTGCGCTGCTTCGAGGAAGGCGACGTCACCCACGTCGAGGGCCGCGTCGATCCGATCGCCGATGCCGACACGGTCGAGACCGAGCTGATGCTCTCCGATCTCGAAAGCCTCGAGAAGCGCGTCCCCAATCTCGTCAAGAAAGGTCAGCAGGGCGACAAGGAGGCCAAGGCCGCCGCCGCCGTGCTGGGCCGCGCGCTCGACCTGCTCCGCGACGGCAAGCCCGCCCGCCTCACCGAACCCAAGGACGCCGACGAGGCGCGCCATCTCGCCCAGGCGCAGCTCCTCACCGCCAAGCCCGTCCTCTACGTGTGTAACGTCGACGAGGGCGACGCCGCCAGGGGCAATGCCCATTCCGCGCGCGTGTTCGAGAAGGCCAGGGCGGAAGGCGCCGAGGCGGTCGTCGTCTCCGCCGCGATCGAGGCCGAGATCGCGACCATGCCGCCTGCGGACCGCGGCGAGTTCCTGTCCGAACTCGGGCTGGAGGAGACCGGCCTCGCCCGCGTCATCCGCGCCGGCTACGCTTTGCTCCATCTCCTCACCTTCTTCACCGTCGGCCCAAAGGAAGCGCGCGCCTGGACGGTCCACGCCGGCGCCACCGCGCCCGAGGCCGCGGGCGAGATCCACACCGACTTCGAAAAGGGCTTCATCCGCGCCGAGACGATCGCCTACGACGATTTCGTCGCGCTTGGCGGCGAAGCCCGCGCACGCGAGGCCGGCAAGCTGCGCGCCGAGGGCAAGGGCTATGTCGTGCAGGACGGCGACGTCATGCACTTCCTCCACAGCTGAAGTCGAAAAGAAGGCGGCCCCGAATCGCTTCGGGGCCGCGTCCTGATTGGCCGGTCGGGGCGCTCAGGCGCCCTTGCCGGGGGTGCAGTCCGGGTTCGGCTTCGAGTCCGCGATCTTCTTCTTCGGCAGCTTGTCCTGGATCCACAGGTTCCGCGTGCCCAGCGTGGTCGTGTCCTTGACCAGGAAGGTGTTGTTGATCGCGGTCAGCCACGCGGTGGGCATCGGCCCGATGTTGACCTGCGCGAGCAGACCCAACGCCGCGGCCTTGGTTCCCGTGAGCAGACTGGTCGAAACGGGGCTTCCGCTCGCGTCCTTGGTCACGCGGCCGGTGTTGAGCGACAGGAATTCGACCAGGGCCGCGCGCGTCGCGTCGTCGGCGTAGCAGGTGTAGCCGAGGAACTGCGCCGTGCCGGTGATCGGATAGCCGAACTTGGGCAGCGCCAGGTTGTTGGCCGGGTCCGAATAGAGGACGCTGGTCCAGTGCAGCGGGTTGGCGCGGTCGACCGTGACCACGCCCGGCTGCCCGTCGCGGCGCGGCCCCGTCCGCGTGTCGGACGGATCGTACTTGCCGCTCGCGCTGGTCGTCTGCGGCGGCAGCGTCGTCTTGCCGAACGCCAGCAGGCCGTTCGCGGCGGTCGGCCCGGCGTAGGTCTTGCCCGAACCGTTGACCTGCAACGCCGCGCTGAACAGCGTCGAACCCACGGCCGGCTTCACGAAATCGGATCCGATATAGCCGATCTTGCCGTTGAGGACGATCGTCTGATCCGCGGCCGGGTCGGGCTGGTAGTTGATCGCGTCGCGGATCCCCGAATTGCCGTCCGCCACCATGAACAGGCCCGGCTTCTCGGTCCCCTGCGTCGTGTCGATCCGCGCCGGGTTGCTGCCCGATGCGCGGACGAACACCGCGCCGCTCAGCGACTGGACGGTGCCCGCGAAATCGGTCGCCGGACGGCCCGGATAATAGCGGGTGTCGCCGCGGAACGAGCGCAGGTCGATGGTGCTGGTCGGATCGAAGGGCAGCGCCTCCGAGTTCTTGTCGAACTTGTTGACGGCGACGCCCGACTGGCCGTCGCACGCCGCGGCGAGATGGCGGGTGAAGACGTCGGTCGTGCCCGCGCCGTCGAGGCGCCCGACGAGCCGGATCGGCGCGCCGTCGCTGGCCCAGCGGCTGTTCGGGTCCTTGGGGTCCTTGAGCGACTTGTTCTTGCCGGTGTCGGCAAAGACCTTGTCGTTGAAGTTCGTGATGTAGCCGTTGAAGATCTGGCAATAGGTGTTGCGCGACAGATGCAGGCCGCCGGTCGGATTGCCGCTGTCGTCCGTGGTGACGTAGGCCGGATTGACCTGCAGCGTCAGGTCGATCACGCCGTTTTCGCCGTCCCGGTAGCGCGCATAGACCGGGTTATAGGCGATGGCGATCGGCAGCACGTAGAGCGGGAACTGGATCGGCGGTCCCGCGCGGTTCGTCGGGCTGTTCGCGCCGCCGTCATACGCCAGCAGGTCGCTCGCCGCCACCGGTGCGGGCGAGATCGCATAGTCCAGATTGGTCCAGGTCCCGAACGGGTTGATCAGGCCGGGCGAGCCGTCGAGCTGGTTGACGAAGGCGCGCCACCACGTCCGTCCGGTGCCGGCGCCGATGCCGATATACTTGCCCTCGACGTTCGGCTGGATCTCCTGGAGGTTGCAGTCGAAATCCGGCGACTTGTCGGTCGGGTTCGCCTGGACGAACTTGCCCTCGGGCACCGCAGCGACCGTTCCGTTGCCGCTTCCGCCCGGGTTTAGATTGTCGGTGTTGCCGGGCGCGTGGCTGCCGGGATTGCCGTTGCAGTTGAGCGACTGGACCAGGACGGTCTGGATTCCGTTCCCACCCGCGCCGCGGAGTTCCGCCGCGGGATAGGCGAACTGCGCCTGCGCGATCGTCGGAACCGTCCCCGCCACGATCGTCGCGGCGAGCAGCTGAGCCTTCAGCGTCTTCATATCAAGCCTTTCCCTGTATCGTGGAGCTGGGGCGCCGCCTCGGCTCCGGGCCAAAACAGACGGCCCGATCCGCAGGCGGATCGGCGTCTCCGATCTTCAAGAGAGGGCTTGTCTCAGGAGCGCGCGCTCCGCCGCACGCTGGTACAAAAACGCTTCACTCCCCCCGCCCCGCGACCTTCCGGTTCTTCCCCCCCCCCCGAATCCATACTATCTTGAGGGATGTAGATTGCTAGGCCGGGTCTCGCCGCGCATCAACCATAATCTGTGACGCTGGCGGACTCGTCCGCGAGCGCCCGCTCACGTCGCACACCGAGAGCCGTGCCGAAGCAGCCATGATCTGTCGCGATCTGGCCGGGGGAGTACGCCGTCGCGCCAGTGCGCCGCGGCCGGCCGCCAGACCGGAGCCCTCCTCAACGCCCGGTTTCGTTCACCACCGGCTCGTCGAGTACGTTGCCATACGGAGCGCGCTTGGGATCGCCTGACCCATCGCGCGCCGCCATCCAGCTCGGCGTCTTGCCGGGTGCTGGCGTGATCGCCGTCACCGGAGTCCTGGGCACCGGCCCGGTCGGCCTGGGTGCAGGGGCCTGCGCGCCGGTGTCGTTCCCAGACTGGCCACCCGAACAGGCGGCGAGCAGGAGGAGAGCGGGGACGGTGGCGCGCATGGCGTCGGAAAGCGCCAGCGAGGCCGCGGTTCCGCGTGGCGGCGTCCGCCGGGCGGGTGTAGGGCGGGTCGCATGATCCGCGCTCTCGTGCTCGCCGCGCTTACCACTCTCGCCGGCTGCGCCTATCCCTACACCCCGCCTGCACTCCCGGCGGTCACCGCGCCTGCCCCTTGGACCGTCAGCGCGCCAAGCACTGTCGCGGAAACGCGGGCGCCCGTCACGATCCTGGTTTCGATCGACGGCTTCCGTCCCGACTATCTCGACCGCGGCGTCACCCCCAACCTCTCTCGGCTCGCGGCCGCCGGGGTGACGGCGGCGATGCGGCCGTCCTTCCCCAGCGTCACCTTCCCGAATCACTGGACCCTCGTCACCGGTCTGCGCCCCGACCGCAACGGCATCGTCGGCAACCGGATGGAAGACCCCGCTCGGCCGGGCGAGACCTTCACGATGGCGAGCGACGATCCCTTCTGGTGGAGCCAAAGCACGCCCGTGTGGGTGGATGCCGAGAACGCCGGCATCCGCACCGCCACGATGTTCTGGCCCGGCGCGAACGTCGCGGTCGGCGGCGCGCTCGTCCCCAACTCGCACGGCCGCATCGACGGCGGCGTTCGGCCCGAGGATTGGCAACAGTTCAACCAGCAGGTCAGCGGGACGCAGCGGGTGAACACCGTCCTCGACTGGCTTCGTCGCCCCGCGGCCATCCGGCCGAAATTCGTCACCCTCTACTTCGACACGGTGGACGGCGCCGGTCACAACTTCGGCCCCGACGACGCGCGCACCACCGCGGCGGTGTCCGACGTCGACGGGAAGATCGGCGATCTGGTCGCCGGCCTCGCCGCGCTGGGGCAGCCCGCCAACCTGGTCATCGTCGCCGATCACGGCATGGCCGCGACCAGCGGCGACCGCGTCATCGCGCTCGACACGATCGCCGACCCCAAGCTGTTCAAGACCGTCGAGACCGGGCCCTACGCCGCCCTCAACGCCACCCCCGGCAACGCCGCCACGCTCGAGGCGACGCTGCTCGCCCCCCATCCGCACCTCCGATGCTGGCGCAAGGCCGAGATTCCCGCACGGCTGCATTACGGTCGCAACCCGCGCGTCCCGAACTATCTGTGTCTCGCCGACGTCGGCTGGCTGGTGCTCGACACCAGGCCGGGCGAGCCGCGGCTCGGCGGCATGCACGGCTACGACAATGACGCCCCGGAGATGCGCGCCCTCTTCATCGCGCATGGCCCCGCCTTCGCCAGGGGCAAGCGCCTTTCGACCTTCGACAATGTCGACATCGCCCCGTTGCTGCGCGACCTCCTCGGTCTCCCGGCCGCCGCGGGACTCGACGGCGACGACACGCCCTTTCGCCGCGTGATGGCGCGGACCCGACGCTAGGAGAGCCGGATGCAATATTTCGAGGACGTCGAGATCGGTGTCGTCCACCGCTTCGGCCGCTACGAGGTCACTCGCGAGGAGGTGATGGCCTTCGCCGCGAAATACGATCCCCAGCCGTTCCATCTCGACGACGAGGCCGCCGCCGCCACCCATTTCGGTCGGCTCTCGGCCAGCGGCTGGCACACCTGCGCGATGACGATGGCGATGATCGTCGCCAATCTGAAGGAGAATGCGCAGGCGGGGCTCGGCTCGCCCGGCGTGGACGAGTTGCGCTGGCTCCGACCGGTCTACCCCGGGGACGTGCTCCGCTGCGAGAGCGAGACGATCGAGAAGCGGGTGTCGCGCAACCGGCCCGAGATGGGGATCACCAAGGGCCGGCTCACGGTGTTCAACCAGGACGACGTCGCGGTCATGACCATGGTCTCGAACGGCCTGATCGCGACGCGCCCGGCGGGCTAGCCGCCGCGGCCCGGGCGCGGCGCGGGCCGCGAAACCCCGCTCCGCCCGCCGAACGCCCGCTGCGGCGGACGCGCGCCCGGCCCGATGTCGCGACGGTTGCGGCGGTCCAGCTGCCGACCCTCCTGCCGGTAATCCTGCCTCAGGTCCTGGCGCGCGTCCTGGCGGCGATCCTGATATTGCTGCCGGTTGATCTCGCCGCCGCGATAGTCCTGCCGGGCGTCACGCACGTCGCCACGATAGTCCCGCTGATCCTGGCGCACGTCGCGGCGGAAGCCCTGCCAATTGTTCCGGATCTGCCCGCGATCCTGGCGGCAGGTCGGGCCCGAGCAGTTGCGGAGGTAATTGCTGTAGCGTCCCTGCCAATAACGCTGCTGCGCGCCGTTCCAGCGGTGCGGGCGGCGGTACCGGTCATAGACGTAGATCCCGGTGCCGGGATAATAATAGTCCCCGTACCACCCATAGTATGAGCCGTAGCCCGCGCCGTAGAAGCCGTCCCCGTAATAGCCGTCACCATAGCCGTAGCCGTAGCCGTCGTCATAGCCGCCATAATAGCCGTCACTGGCGTAGCCGACGCCGCCATAGCCGTAACCGTCCGTGCAGGCGCCCAGGCCCAGGGCGGAGCCGAGCGCGAGACCGCCCAGCGCGAGTGTCTTCAAAGTCATGGATCGATCTCCCGTACGTCGGGCGCGGCAAAGAACGCGCCGCCGCTCACCGTGAAACGTGCACGGGTGATAGGCGTTCCGGCGTGAACGGGGGATGAGCGGACGGGCGGTGGGGATGTCGCCGGGCGATCGACTGGCGAGCCCATCCAGGACGACGCCCTGCGCCCTCGACCCTCAATGGCCCTCGAAGGCGAACAGCGATGCGACCGCCACGCCGTCCGCCCGCAGCGCCTCGGCACCGCCGAGCTCGGGCAGGTCGACGACGAACTGTGCCTGGATGACCTCGGCCCCCGCCTTGCGGAGCAGCCGCACCGCGGCGCGGGCGGTGCCCCCGGTTGCGATCAGGTCGTCGACCAGCAGCACCCGCGTCCCGGCAGCGCAGGCGTCGGCGTGCATCGCGATCCGGTCGGTCCCGTATTCGAGCGCATAATCCTCGGCGATCGTCGCCCCGGGGAGCTTGCCGTCCTTGCGGATGAGGAGGCACCCTGCGCCGAGCGGGATTGCCAAAGCGGCGGCGAACAGGAAGCCGCGCGCCTCGATCCCGGCGACCAGATCGACCGGGCCGTCCACCGCCGCCGCCATGCGCTCGACGGTGGCGCGCAGACCGTCGGCAGACAGCAGCAGCGTCGTGATGTCTCGAAACTGGATCCCGGCCTTCGGGAAGTCCGGGATGGTCCGGATCAGCGCCTTGAGATCGTCGTTCATGCAAGGCCCCTCCCGCGCCCGGCACGGGAGCGGGACCGGATCAATGCGCCTCGCCGCGCCACACGTTCTTGTACGCGCCCCAGGCGAGAAGGATGAACCCCAGCAGGAACACCACCGCCGCGAACCCGGCCTGGTGACGCGCCTCGAGGTTGGGCTCCGCGGTCCAGGTCAGGAAGGCGGCGACATCGCGCGCCATCTGATCCTTGGTCGCCTTGGTGCCGTCGGCATAGCCGACCTGCCCGTCGCTGGTCAGCGGCGGCGGCATGGCGATGTTGAGGTTCGCGTACACCGGGTTGAAGTAGAGCCCGTCCGGCGTCTTCGCGTCCGGGTGCAGCTTCAGCAGCTCCTCCCCCTTCGCGTTCTTATATCCTTCCTGATCGCGGTAGCCGAGCAGCAGCGCGTGGATATAGTCGGGTCCGCCCTCGCGCGCCTTCGCCATCAGCGACAGGTCGGGCGGCAGCGCGTTGTTGTTGGCGGCGCGCGCAGCGGTCTCGTTCGCGAACGCCCAGGGGAAATGATCGGAGGGCACGTTCTTGCGCGTCGCCGGCTCGCCGGTGTCGGCATTGATCGACGGCTGCTCGATCGACCATTGGTTGGCGATCGCCTTCACCTCGGCGTCCGAATAGCCGATCTTCGTCAGATCGCGGAAGTGGACGTACTTGAGGCTGTGACAGGCCGAGCAGACCTCCTTGTAGACCTGGAAGCCGCGCTGGACCTGCCGGCGATCGAACTTGCCGAACAGCCCCTCGGACGGAAGCCCGGCGCTTTCCGCCTCGACGTGGAACAGGTGCGCCGCGGACTCGGGCGCCGGGTCGGTCACCGCGGTCTTCACCGTGGTGAACAGCGCGAAGGCGAGCGCGGCGACGAACACCGCGCCGACCAGGGATGCAATCAGACGAACCATTGGATGCTTCGAACCCCCGTCCGCGTCAGGCCACGGCCGCGCTGTGCGTGATGCTGGTGCCTTCCTTGCCCTTGAGCACCGCCTCGGTGATCGAGTTGGGCAGCGGCCGCGGCCGCTCCGAACGCGAGACGATCGGCAGGATGATCAGGAAGTGCGCGAAATAATAGGCCGCCGCGATCTGCCCCATGATGACGTTGCGAGCGATCGGCTCCGCCCCGCCGACATAGCCGAGCACGAGGATGTCGAGCAGCAGGATGCCGAGGAAGATGCGGTAGGTCGGACGAAAGTTTGCCGACCGGACCGGCGACGTGTCGAGCCACGGCAGGAAGAACAGCAGCAGGATCGAGCCGAACATCGCCAGCACGCCCCACAGCTTCGCCGGGATCCAGAGGAAGTTGAAGGTGAAGCTCTTCAGGATCGCGTAGAACGGCAGGAAGTACCATTCCGGAACGATGTGCGCCGGGGTCGAGAGCGGGTTGGCCTCGATGTAATTGTCCGGGTGGCCCAGCAGGTTCGGGCTGAAGAAGATCAGCGCGGCGAACAGCAGCATGAACACGCCGACGCCCACCGCGTCCTTGGCGGTGTAATAAGGGTGGAACGGCACCGTGTCCTGCGGCCCCTTCACGTCGACGCCGGTCGGGTTGTTCGAGCCGGGGATGTGGAGCGCCCAGATGTGGAGGACGATCACCCCCGCGATCACGAACGGCAGCAGATAGTGGAGCGAGAAGAAGCGGTTGAGCGCGGCGTCGTCGGGAGCGAAACCGCCCAACAGCCAGATCCGCACCGTGTCGCCGACCACGGGTATCGCCGAGAAGAAGCCGGTGATCACCTGCGCCCCCCAGAAGCTCATCTGCCCCCACGGGAGCACATAGCCCATGAACGCGGTCGCCATCATCAGCAGGAAGATGACGACGCCCAGCAGCCACACCATCTCGCGCGGCGCCTTGTACGATCCGTAATAGAGTCCGCGGCCGATGTGGATGTAGACCACCAGCAGGAACATCGACGCGCCGTTGGCATGGGCGTAGCGCAGGAACCAGCCTGCGTTGACGTCGCGCATGATATGCTCGACCGAACCGAACGCCACCGTCGCGTTCGCCGCGAAGTGCATCGCCAGCGTCACACCGGTCACGATCTGGATCATCAACGCCGCGCCCGCGAGGACGCCGAAGTTCCAGAAGTAATTGAGGTTGCGCGGCACCGGATAGCCCGCGCCGACCGCATTGTAGACGAGCCGCGGCAACGGCAGCTTCTCGTCCACCCAGCGCATCAGCGGCGCCTTCGGCTCGTAATGCTTGGCCCAGGGAAAACTCATGGCGCGTCCGTCCTCAGCCCACCGTCACGGCGGTGTCGGAAGTGAAGGAATATTCGGGAACCGCGAGGTTCTTCGGCGCGGGCCCCTGCCGGATGCGCGCCGCCGTGTCGTACGCCGACCCGTGGCACGGGCAGAAATAGCCGCCGAACGGCCCCTTGTTCTCGCCCTCGCCGGCGCCCAGCGGCACGCAGCCCAGATGGGTGCAGACGCCCAGCGTGATCAGCCAGTTCTTGTGCCCCGCCTTGGTCCGCTCGGTCAGGGTCTGGGGATCGCGCAGCGAGCTCACGTCGACCTTGTCCGCCTCGGCGATCTCGGCCGGGGTCAGGTTGCGGACGAACAGCGGCTGCTTGCGGAACGTGGTCTTGACCGCCTGTCCCGGCGCGATCTTGCTCAGATCCACTTCGGTCGTCGCCTGCGCCAGCACGTCGGCGGACGGGTTCATCTGGTTGATCAGCGGCAGCACGACCACGCCTGCACCGACCCCGGCCCAGGCGACGGCGGCGATGTTCAGGAAGTCGCGGCGGCGGGGATCGTGCGTCTGCTCGTGGAACGGCGCGGGAGTCTCACCCGGCGGAACGGAACTCTCGACAGTCGCCATTCACCTCAACCCTTGCGTGGCCTGCGGAGGAGGTCTGGCGCTCACCACGCCCCTCCCCTGTCTGCGCGGCCGTTCCCCCCGGCCGTGGCGGCCTGATAGACGGCGCTCCCGCGCTTTGCCAACAGCTATTTGCGCGGCGCGGAGAACGGAGGCGGCCGCGGCCATAACTCTTGTCATGGTGCCGGGCTCTCCGTAGCGTTTGCGCAAATCGCATCGAGGAGAGACGACCGGTGAGCACGCCCCCCCTGCACGGCATCCGCGTGATCGAGTTCGCCGGCATCGGCCCCGGCCCGTTCGCCGGAATGATGCTGGCCGATCACGGCGCGGAGGTGATCCGCATCGACCGCGGGGCCAAGGGCGACGGGATCGCGGTGGCAGCCAAGGACCCGCTGCTCCGCGGCCGCAAGTCGGTCGCGCTCGACCTCAAGGACCCGGGCTCGGTCGCCGCCGTCCGCCGGATCGTCAAGGGCGCCGACGCGATCATCGAGGGGTTCCGCCCCGGCGTGATGGAGCGGCTCGGCCTCGGCCCCGACGTGTTGCTCGCCGACAACCCGAGACTGGTCTACGGCCGCATGACCGGCTGGGGCCAGACCGGGCCGATGGCGCCCGAGCCGGGCCACGACATCAACTATATCGCGATCTCGGGCGCACTCCATGCGCTCGGGCGCAAGGGCGAGAAGCCGACCCCGCCGATCAACCTCGTCGGCGACTTCGGCGGCGGGGGCATGCTCCTCGCCTTCGGGATGCTCGCCGCCTTGCTCCATGCCAAGACCACCGGCGAGGGGCAGGTCGTCGACGCGGCGATGACCGAAGGCTCGGCGCTGCTGATGACGATGATGTGGGGTTTTCGCGCGATGGGCCGCTGGTCGGACGAGCGCGGGACCAACCTGCTCGACACCGCCGCCCACTTCTACGACACCTACGAGACCGCCGACGGCAAGTACGTCTCGCTCGGCGCGATCGAGCCGCAATTCTACGCCGAGCTGCGCGCGGTGATGGACCTCTCCGACGATAAATGGGCGGCGCAGATGGATGCGCGCCAGTGGCCCGCGCTCAAGGAGGAGATCGCCGCCCGGTTCAAGCAGCGCACGCGCAGCGAATGGGTGACAGCCTTCAAGGGCCATGACGTCTGCTTCGCCCCGGTCCTCGGCTTCGACGAGGCCTATGAGGACGCGCACAACGTGGCCCGAGGGGCGTTCGCCGACGCCGGCGGAGTCAGGCAACCCGCTCCGGCACCGCGCTATTCGGCCAGCCCGACGGTCGCGCCGGTGATGTCCGGCCCGCGCCGCGACGCCGAGGTGCTCGGCGAGCTTGGATTCACCGCGGAAGAAGTCGCGGCGCTGGGCTTTTGAGCCGGCCCGGCATCCCGCGCACGGGGTAGCCGGAAGCGACGACGGGGTGTCGCCAGTCGCAAGGTCGCAAAACCTCACGTCCGGGACACCCCGCTTCAACCTTACGCGCGGACACCGACCCCTGCCGGGAAGGAGCCGAAGACCTCAGATATCGTCGCCGAGCGCGCCCTTGATCTTGCCGCCGAGCTGCTGGCCCTTGCCCTTCAGCTCCTGACCCGCGCCTTCGGCTTTCAGGTCGGCGTTGCGCTCCGCTTCGGCGCCGGTCTCGGGACGGTCGTGATCCGCGATCGCCTGCTTGGCCTTGCCGATCGCCTCGTTGACGTTGCCTTTGATCTTGTCGGTCAGCTCGCCCATCTTCCGTCTCCTAACAAATGACCCGGGCGAAACGGGCGATTCGCGAGTCGGGTTCCCAACCTAGATCAATCCCGCGAGCGGGCTGGAGGGGTCGGCATAGCGCCGCTGCATCATGCGACCGGCGCGGTAGGACCAACGCCCCGCCTCGACCGCGGCGCGCATCGCCTGCGCCATCATCACCGGGTCCTTCGCCTCGGCGATCGCGGTGTTCATCAGCACGCCGTCGCAGCCCAGCTCCATCGCCACCGCGGCGTCGGACGCGCAGCCGACTCCGGCGTCGACCAGCACCGGCACCTTCGCGCCCTCGACGATCAGCCGGATCGTGACCCGGTTCTGGATGCCCAGCCCCGATCCAATCGGCGCGCCCAGCGGCATGATCGCGACCGCGCCCGCTTCCTCCAGCTGCTTCGCCGCGATCGGATCGTCGACGCAGTAGACCATCGGCTTGAAGCCATCGCGCACCAGGATCTCGGTCGCCTTCAGCGTCTCGCGCATGTCGGGATACAGCGTGCGCGCCTCGCCCAGCACCTCCAGCTTCACGAGGTCCCAACCCCCAGCCTCGCGC
Source organism: Sphingomonas sp. SP6 (assembly GCF_058313435.1). Lineage (NCBI taxonomy): Bacteria > Pseudomonadati > Pseudomonadota > Alphaproteobacteria > Sphingomonadales > Sphingomonadaceae > Sphingomonas > Sphingomonas sp. SP6. Next base: position 83,615 of record NZ_JBZFLG010000001.1, on the reverse strand, counting down.
GCCAGCCGCAGCGTCCTGACCGCGCTGTCCGCATCGAAGCAGCCCGCGGTGTTGGGCAGATAGGTGAAACGCTTGGGATCGATGAAATCGGTCAGCATCGGCGCCGTGGGATCGCTGACGTTGACCCGCCTGACCGCCACCGTGACGATCTCCGCCCCCGACGCCTCGAGCGCGGCGGCGTTCTGCGCGAAGTCCTTGTACTTGCCCGTCCCCACGATCAGCCGCGACCGGAAGGTCTTCCCGGCGACGGTCCAGCCATCGGTGTCGACCGCGCCCTGGTGATCGCCACCGCCGACGAAATGGACGATCTCGTAGTCGTCACCGTCCTCGACCATCACCTGCGCGAGCGTGGACCGGGGCACGACCTCCATGTTCCGCTCGACCGCCAGCTTGGCGGGGACCAGCCCCAGGCTCTCGGCGAGCGCGGCGATGGTCAGCCCGGCGGGCACGCGCTTGTGCTCGCCGTTGACCGTGATCGAGAGGGTTCCGTCGGAATGGGGCAAACGTCGAACTCCGTTCGTCCCGCGCGAAGTCGAGGGACTTGGCCGGGCATGCGCGAGGCCCCCGTCTCCGCGCCCGTCAGGGCGGTGTCTCGACTTCGCTCGACACGAACGGTTAGGGGATAGACCATCTAGGCGCGCGGGCGCGCCGTCGCAACGAGGCACCCATGCCCAACGTCCCACCCTCTTCGACCGTCTTCGTGCTCAACGGCCCCAACCTCAACCTGCTCGGCACGCGCGAGCCCGAGATCTACGGCCACGACACGCTCGACGACATCGCCGGCCGGCTGGAGGACCGCGCGCGCGAACTGGGCCTTGAGATCGACATGCGCCAGTCCAACCACGAGGGGCATCTCGTCGACTGGCTCCACGAGGCGCAGGCGTATGACGCCAAGGCCGTCCTGCTCAATGCCGGCGCCTTTACCCACACGTCGATCGCGCTCCACGACGCGATCAAGGCGATCGAGACGCCGGTGATCGAGGTCCACCTCTCCAACCCGCATAGCCGCGAGGGCTTCCGCCACCGTTCCTACGTCGGCAAGGCGGCACAGGGAACGATCGCGGGGTTCGGCGCGCTCTCCTACCTCCTCGCGCTTGAAGCCGCGGCGCGCATCTGACAGAGCGCCCGCCCTATTCAGGGGAATGACGCCAGATGGCAGAACACGACACCAGCGGAGCGATGCAGGTCGACGTCGAGCTCGTCCGTCAGCTCGCCGAACTGCTCGACACGACCCAATTGACCGAGATCGAGGTCGAGGACGGACAGCGCAAGATCCGCGTCGCCAGGAAGGCCGCCGCGGTCAACGCGGCCCCGGCGATGCACTATGCGCCGCCGCCTGCCCCCCCGGCCGCCGCGGCCGCACCGCCCCAAGTCGACCAGGCCGGCCCTTCCGCGCCGAACCACGCCGGCGCCGTGCGCTCGCCGATGGTCGGCACGGTCTATCTCGCCGCCGAGCCGGGGGCCGCGCCCTTCGCGCAGATCGGCAAGACGGTCGCCGCCGGCGACACGCTGCTGATCGTCGAGGCGATGAAGGTGATGAACCCGATCGTCGCGCCGTCGGCCGGCACGATCAAGGCCGTGCTCGTCGAGAACGGCCAGCCCGTGGAGTTCGACCAGCCGCTCGTGGTCGTCGAGTAGCCATGCCCGAGATCAAGAAGCTCCTGATCGCCAACCGCGGCGAGATCGCGCTGCGCATCCACCGCGCCTGCCACGAGATGGGGATCAAGACGGTCGCGGTGCATTCGACCGCCGACAGCGACGCGATGCACGTCCGCCTCGCCGACCAGGCGATCTGCATCGGCCCGCCCTCGGCGACCGAGAGCTACCTCAACATCCCCAACATCATCTCCGCCGCCGAGATCAGCGGCGCCGACGCGATCCACCCCGGTTACGGCTTCCTGTCCGAGAATGCGAAGTTCGCCGAGATCGTCGAGCTCCACAACCTCATCTTCGTCGGTCCCAAGCCCGAACACATCCGCACGATGGGCGACAAGGTCGAGGCCAAGCGCACGGCGGGCGCGCTCGGCCTGCCGCTCGTCCCCGGCTCGGACGGCGCGATCACCGACGTCGGCGAGGCGCGGATCATCGCCGAACGCATCGGCTACCCCGTCATCATCAAGGCGGCCTCGGGTGGCGGCGGTCGCGGCATGAAGGTCTGTGAGCGCCCGGACCAGCTCGAGACGCTGATGGCGCAGGCGGGGAGCGAGGCGAAGGCCGCGTTCGGCGACGCCACCGTCTATCTCGAAAAGTACCTCGGCAACCCGCGCCACATCGAGTTCCAGGTGTTCGGCGACGGCAATGGCCAGGCGATTCACCTCGGCGAGCGCGACTGCTCGCTTCAGCGCCGCCACCAGAAGGTGCTGGAGGAGGCCCCCTCCCCCGTCATCACGCCCGAGGAGCGCAACCGCATGGGCGGTGTCGTCGCCAGGGCGATGGCGGACATGGGCTATCGCGGCGCGGGAACGATCGAGTTCCTTTGGGAAAACGGCGCGTTCTACTTCATCGAGATGAACACCCGCCTCCAGGTCGAGCATCCGGTGACCGAGGCGATCACCGGCCTCGACCTCGTCCGCGAGCAGATCCGCATTGCCGAGGGTCATCCGCTCACCCTCCGTCAGGAGGACGTCCAGTTCCGCGGCCACGCGATCGAATGCCGGATCAACGCCGAGGACCCGCGCACCTTCGCGCCCTCCCCCGGGCTGGTGAAGCAGTATCACGCCCCCGGCGGCATGAACGTCCGCGTGGATAGCGGGCTCTACGCCGGCTACCGCGTGCCGCCATATTACGACAGCATGATCGCCAAGCTGATCGTCTACGGCACCACCCGGGCCGGTGCCATCCGCCGCCTGCGCCGCGCGCTCGAGGAGTTCGTGATCGAAGGGCCGACGACCACGATCCCGCTCCACCAGGCGCTGATCGAGGACCCGGAGTTCCAGCAGGGCGCGTACACGATCAAATGGCTTGAGGAGTGGCTGGCGAAGCAGGTCAGTTGACCCGCCCCGCTTCCCCGCGCGCCCGCGATATGCTCCACTACCGCGCGTGTTCATCGGTCACTACGCCCCCGCGCTGATCGCTGCCGCGCATCCGCGTGCGCCGCGGCTCGGCACATTGTTCGTCGCAGCGCAGCTCGTCGACCTCGCCTTCTTCGCCTTCGCGCTCGTCGGCGTCGAGCATTTCCGCCTCGTGCCGCAGATGACGGTGACCAACGCCCTCGATCTCTACGACGTCCCTTTCACCCACAGCCTGATCGGCAGCCTTGCCTTCGCCGCGGGCTGGGTGATCGGCGCGCGGCGGGCGGGGGCGCGCGCCGCTGCCGCGTGGATCGGCGCAGCCGTCGTCGCCTCCCATTGGGTGCTCGACTGGCTCGTCCACGCGCCTGACCTCACGATCCTTGGCTACGGCCCGCGCCACGGTCTCGCGCTCTGGAACTGGCCGATGCTGGAGATGCCGCTCGAACTCGGCCTCGCCGCCGTCGCACTGGTCTTCTACGCCTCGCGGCGCCCCGCCCCGCGCGCCGCGTTCGCGATCCTCTCGGCCGCGCTCCTGGCCTTGCAGCTCGCCAACTGGGTCGCGCCGCAACCACCCGCGATCGTCGATCCGCCGCCGCCTGCAACCGCGCTGACCGCCATCGCCGCCTTCCTGATCCTCGCCGCCCTCGCCGCCTGGGTCGACCGCACGCGAGCGCCCGGCCTGACCCAAATCGGACACGAAACCGACGCCGCAGCGTAACACCACTGCCTTAAACGTCCCGGCGATCCGTTTCTTTCGAGAGGACCGCCCGATGGCCAAGTACCGCGTCGAACCGTACGATACGAACACCTCCGGTTTCTTGTTGTTCGCCGACGACCGACTTCTCGTCGCACACGACGCGGCGATCGTCCGCACCGACGGCCCGGCCGCTCAGATCCTGGGGGCGAACGCCGCCGCGACGATCCTGAACTATGGCGTCATGGAGGTCAGCACCATGGCCAGCCCGGCGATCTCGGGCAGCGTTTCCGGTGACATCAACCTGCGTGTCTTCAACAAGCAGGATGGCGTGATCGAAGGTCAGCTCGGCGCGATCACGCTCGCGTCGGCGGTCGGAACCACCGGCACCGTCAAGATCGAGAACGAGGGGCGCATCGACGGTCACGGCGGCAACGCTTTGGCGATGCGGGATCTCCACGCGACATCGATCCTGATCATCAACGAAGCCGGCGGCTTCATCACCAACGCCGGCAACGCCGACGTCCTCCGTCCGGGCGACGACAGCTCTGCCGACATCACCATCAAGAACTACGGCTACATCCGCGCCGGCACGGTGGACGGCGCCACGAGCGGCGGCGACGGCATCGACCTTCAGTCGAAGGCCGGCGGTCACGCGGCCACCATCGGCAACTTCGGCGAAGCGGTGATCGAAGGCGGCAAGCACGGCATCACCGGCGCCAACGCCGCCGACATCTATAACGAAGGCACGATCACCGGCCGCAACGGCTCCGGGCTCAACTTCGACACCGAGGCGAGCGACAATGACGGAGCGGTCACCGTGACCAACTTCGGCACGATCACCGGCGCGTATGACGGCTACGGCAATGGCGACGGCGACGGGGTGGACGTCGACTATCTGGTCAGCATCCGCAATTTCGGCACGATCCAGGGTGTCGGCGCCGACAATATCGACGATTTCGCCGACGGTGTGGCCGCGGGCGGCGGTCAGATCCTGAACAAGTTCGGCGCGACCATCTACGGCGAGACCAACGGCATCCTGATCGACGACGGCGACCGGAACGGCGCCTATGCGGCCACCCGCATCGTCAACGACGGCTACATCACCGGCAAACTCGGCTACGGCGTCCGCCTGATCGGCGACTTCGCCGACACCGTGACCAACCACGGTACCATCTCCGCGACGAACCACAGCGCGGCGGCGATCGACATGGGCGGCGGCGACGATCGGCTCGTCAACGACGGCGACATCGATGGCGACGTCCTCCTGGGAGACGGCAACGACTTCATGAAGGCGGGGAACGTGTTCGGCACGATCGACGGCGGCGTCGGCGATGACGAGATCCGCGGCGGCGTCCGCGACGACGTGATCCACGGCGGTCTCGGCATCGACCAGCTGGTCGGCGGCCGAGGCAGCGACACGTACGTCTACACCGACATCGCCGAGGCGAACACGAGCGACTCCAACCATCTCGAGACGATCACCTGGGGCACGGGCGACATCCTCGATCTCTCGGCGATCGATGCCGACATCACCCAGGACGGCGACCAGGCCTTCACGTTCAACACGTCAGGTGTTCCCACCGACACCCCCGGCGATCTCATGTTCGTGCATGTTTCGGACGGGGTGTCGGCAGTCGGCGGCGACATCGACGGCGACGGCACCGCCGATTTCCTGATCAAACTGGTGGGCGTCGACGATCCGTCGGTCCTCGCCTTCAATCTCTGATCCGCGGCGGCGGCGGTGGCGGGTCGCTCCGCCGCCGCCGCTCGCAATGCTTCGGTAAGTGCGCTGCGCTAGGTCTCGCCGCTCGGACCTTCCGACGCCACGGGGAGCACGATCATGAGCCGCACGCACCTGCGCGGTGGGGACCACGTCACCACGCCCTTCACTCTGGGGGACGGCGACGCCCTCCGGCTCGATGTCGGCGCCACGCTGGCGACCCGGTATGCCGAACCGGCGGTGATCCTGACCGGCGGGAGCGCGCGGATCCACAATGCCGGCGAGATCGGCACCTCCGGCGAGCATGCCGTCGCCGGCACGCTCACCGGTCCGTTCGACATCCGCATCGTCAACGAAGGGACGTTCGACAGTTCCGGCGCCGCCATCGCGCTGGCCTCCACCGAAGATGCGACGGGAACGCTGCGTATCGTCAATGCCGGGGACCGGCTCGACCCGACGCATTTCGCCCAGATCCACATGGGGATCGACCTGTCGCAGCTCCACGCCGACCGCGTCGTCGTGATCAACCAGGGCGGGATCGGCGGCGGAATGTTCGGCGGAACGGCGTACGCCGGCAGCTTCGGCGCGGACATCGTCGTGAACCGCGGGTCGATGGTAGGCGACATCCGGCTCGGCGCGGGGGACGACTGCTTCCGCAACACCGGGGAGTTCTTCGGGGCCATCTACGGCGGCGACGGCGACGACCGGATCACCGGCGGCGCGGCCAACGACCCGATATGGGGCGGCGCCGGTCGCGACATCATGGCGGGCGGCGCGGGCGGCGACTATTACCTCTTCGCCTCGATCGCCGATTCCGCGCCCGACCGTGCGCACGCCGACGTGATCCGCGGCTTCAACAAGGCCGACGGCGACGTCATCGGGCTGCCTTCCGACGCCGACACGACGGTAGCCGGCGACCAGAACTTCGTCTTCGTCGGCACGGCCGCGTTCTCCGGCACGGCGGGCGAACTTCGCTGTGACATCACGAAGGACGGCGCGGTCCTCTACGCCGATGTCGACGGCGACTCGCGGTCGGACTTCGCGCTGGTGGTGCAGGGCGCGATCACCCAGCCCTCCGACCTCCAGCTCATCCTCTAGCCTCGCGGCGGACAGGTGACGCGCGCCGGGCCAGTCGCTATCTGCCCGCGGATGACCGAGATCACCGCCCAGATCGTCGCCGACCACGGCCTCTCCCCCGAGGAATACGACCGCGTCCTCCACGCGCTCGGCCGCGAGCCCAACCTCGTCGAGCTCGGCATTTTCAGCGTGATGTGGTCCGAGCATTGCAGCTACAAGTCGAGCCGCATCCACCTGAAGAAGCTGCCGACCACCGGCCCCCAGGTGATCTGCGGACCCGGCGAGAATGCCGGCGTCGTCGACATCGGCGACGGCCAGGCCGCGATCTTCAAGATGGAGAGCCACAACCACCCCTCGTACATCGAGCCCTATCAGGGCGCGGCGACCGGGGTCGGCGGCATCCTCCGCGACGTCTTCACCATGGGCGCAAGGCCGGTCGCCAACCTCAACGCCCTCCGCTTCGGCCGGCCGGACCACCCCAAGATGCGCCACCTGATCTCGGGCGTGGTCCACGGCATCGGCGGCTACGGCAATTGCGTCGGCGTCCCGACCGTCGGCGGCGAGGTCAATTTCCACCCGGCCTACGACGGCAACATCCTCGTCAACGCCATGACGGTGGGCGTCGCCGACACCGACAAGATCTTCTACTCGGCGGCGTCGGGCGTCGGCAATCCGATCGTCTACGTCGGCTCCAAGACCGGCCGCGACGGCATCCACGGCGCGACCATGGCCAGCGCCGACTTCGGCGAGGACGCCGAGGAGAAGCGCCCCACCGTCCAGGTCGGCGACCCCTTCACCGAGAAGCTGCTGATCGAGGCCTGTCTCGAACTCATGGCGAGCGACGCGATCGTCGCCATCCAGGACATGGGCGCGGCGGGCCTCACCTCCTCCTCGGTCGAGATGGCGTCGAAGGGCGGCGTCGGGATCGAGCTGGTGATGGACGACGTCCCCCAGCGCGAAACCGGCATGACTCCCTACGAGATGATGCTCAGCGAGAGCCAGGAGCGGATGCTCATGGTCCTCAAACCCGGCCGCGAGGACTTCGCCCGCGCCATCTTCGACAAGTGGGAACTCGACTTCGCCGTCATCGGCCACGTCACCGACACCGGCCGCATGGTGCTCAAGTGGCAGGGCGAGACCGTCGCCGACATCCCCCTCGCCCCCCTCGCCGACGAGGCCCCGCTCTACGACCGCCCCCACGTCCCCACGCCCCCGGCGAAGGCGCTCGTCGACATCCCCGAGAGCCGCGACATCGCCGCCGACCTGCTGACCCTGATAACCTCGCCCGACATCGCCAGCCGCCGCTGGATCTGGGAGCAGTACGACCACATGGTCGGGGCCGACACCGTCCAGCGCCCCGGCGGCGACGCCGCGGTGGTCCGCGTCCACGGCACCGACAAAGCCTTGGCGATGACCACCGACTGCACGCCCCGCTACTGCTTCGCCGACCCGGTCGAGGGCGGCAAGCAGGCGGTGGCCGAGGCGTGGCGCAACCTCACCGCGGTCGGCTCGACCCCGCTCGCCGTCACCAATTGCCTGAACTTCGCCAATCCGCAGCGCCCCGAGATCATGGGCCAGATCACCGGCTGCCTCGAAGGGATGAGCGAGGCCTGCATCGCGCTCGACTTCCCGATCGTCTCGGGCAACGTCAGCCTCTACAACGAGTCCAAGGCCACCGGCGGCGGCTCCGCCATCCTCCCCACCCCGGCGATCGGCGCGATCGGGCTGCTCGCCGACTGGACCAAGTCCGCGACAATCGCCTTCAAGGGCTCGGGCGACATCATCCTCGCAGTCGGCACCCGCCGCGGCGATCTCGGCCAGTCGCTGTGGCTGCGCGAAGTCCACGGCCGCGAGGACGGCCCGCCGCCCCGGGTTGATCTGGCGAAGGAGAAAGCGGCCGGCGACCTCATCCGCGCCGGCGTCCTGGCCGGCCAGCTCACCGCCGTCCATGACGTGTCCGACGGCGGCATCGCGGTGACCATTGCCGAGATGGCGCTTGCCGGGAACGTCGGCGCGATGATCGACCGAAAGCAACCCTTCGACTGCGCCCACAGCTTCTTCGCCGAGGACCAGGGCGTCTATATCGTCACGGCCGACGATGTGGCCATGGTCGACTTCCTCAACGCCGCGCTCGCCGCCGGGGTCGAGGTCGAGCCAATGGGTCGCACCGGCGGCAAGCGCCTGATCTTCGAGCGGCCGAACCGCGACGACGTCGTGACGCTCGACGCGCTCCGCGAAGCGCACGAGGGCTTCTTCCCCAAGCTGATGGGGGTCGATGCCGCGCTGGCGTAAACTCAGGAAAGATGGGGGGGGAATGACATGACCGACCAGACCGAAGACGTGACCTACGCCGTCGCCGACGGCATCGCCACGCTCACCCTCAACCGCCCCGAGCGGATGAACACCATCTCCGGCCCGATGCTCGACCGCTTGACCGAGCTGCTCGTCCAGGCCGAGCAAGACCCCGAGGTCCGCGTCGTCCTCCTGACCGGCACCGGCCGTGCCTTCTGCGCCGGGCTCGATCTCGTCTCCGCCACCAAGGGCGAGGGGATCGGCAGCTCGGGCGCGGCGATGGCGGCGACGATCGACCTCCGCAACACGCCCCCGACCGTCCTCAACGCCATGGACACCCCCGTGGTCTGCGCTCTCAACGGCTCGGCGGCGGGCTACGGCATGGACCTGGCGATCGGCTGCGACATCCGGGTGATGGCCGCGAGCGCCAAGCTCGCCCCTGCCTTCGTCAAGCGCGGGATCGTCCCCGAATCGGGCGGCACCTGGCTCCTCCCCCGCATGCTCGGCTGGGCCAAGGCGGCGGAGATCATCTTCACCGGCCGCACTCTGCTCGCCGACGAGTGCCTGGCGCTTGGCCTCGTCAACCGCGTCGTCGCCGACGAGGAGGTCGCAACCGTCTCGCTCGACCTCGCCCGCGAGATCGCCGCCAACGCCCCGCTCGCGGTCAAGGCGTCGAAGCGGATGATGCGGATGGGGCTGAACGAGACCTTCGACACCCACGTCCAGCACGTCTATCTCCAGCTCCTCCCGTTGTTTGCGACGAACGACTTCCAGGAGGGGATGCGCGCGTTCCTCGAAAAGCGGCCGGCCGAGTTCATCGGCCGTTGACGCCCCGCATCGCCACGCTCGACTTCGTCCGGGGCGTGGCGGTCATGGGCATTCTCGTCGCCAACCTGCCCGCCTTCGGCCTGCCAGAGGCCGCCTACTTTTCCCCGCTCGCCTGGGGCGGGCGGGGCGCGGCCGACGTGACGGTCTGGTTCGCCACCTTCGTCCTCGTCGAAGGAAAGATGCGCGGCCTGTTCAGCCTGCTGTTCGGCGCGTCGATGCTGCTCGTCATCGACGCCGCGCGCGCCGCCGGACGCGATCCGGCGCGGGTCCATTACGCGCGAATGGCGGTGCTGTTCGGCGTCGGCTGCCTCCATCTCTATCTCGTCTGGTGGGGCGACATCCTCGCCCACTACGCGCTGATCGGCGCGGTCGCGTACGTCTTCTCGGGAGTGTCCACCCGGCGGCTGTTGGCGCTCGGGGGCGTCTTCCTCGCATGGGACGTGATCGCCAACGCCGGGGCGGCCGCGACGCTGTTCGCCGCGGTGGCCCGCGACACGCCGGACCGGACCGCGCTCTGGAACGCTTTCGCCGGCACCTTCGGCGTGCCGCCCGCCGCCGATCTCCACGCCGAAGTCGCCGCGTTCGGCGGCTCCTGGCTCGACGGCGTCCGCTGGCGCTGGACCCATGCCAGCGACCCCTTCGCCTTTGCGCTGCTGGTCGGTCCCGAGACGCTTCCGGCGATGCTGTTCGGCATGGCGGCCTACCGCTCGGGGCTGTTGACCGGCACCTGGCCGCGCGCGCGCGTCGAGCGCTGGGCCGCGGTCTGCCTCGGCGTCGCGCTTCCCGCCTACGCATTGCTCGGCCTCAACACGCTGGCGCACGGCTTCGACCAACGCTGGGTATTCTTCGCCTCGGTCGCCGCTTCGCCGCCGTTCCGCCTGCTCGGCGCGGTCGGCTACGCCTGCCTGCTGGCGCTGGCGTTCCGTCCCGGCGGATGGTGGAGCGAGCGGGTGGCGGCCGTCGGCCGCGCGGCCTTCACCAATTATCTCGGCACCTCACTCATCATGCTCGCCGTGTTCACCGGAGCGGGACTGTTCGGGCAGCTTACCCGCGCCCAGCTCTACCTGCTCGCTCCGCCCGTCTGGCTCGCGATGCTGCTCTGGTCGAAGCCCTGGCTCGACCGCTACCGTTACGGCCCGCTCGAATGGCTCTGGCGCAGCCTGGCGCGGGGGCGGCTCCAGCCGATGCGGCGGAACCCCGGCGGCGCCGCGGCACGCGGGGCGTGACGCGCGGCTCGCCCCGCCCTACCTAGCCGCCATGTCCCGTCTCCCCACCGTCGCGATCGTCGGTCGCCCCAACGTCGGCAAGTCGACGCTGTTCAACCGCCTCGTCGGCAAGAAGCTCGCGCTCGTCGACGACACGCCCGGCGTCACCCGCGACCGCCGCGAAGGAGATGCGCACCTCGTCGGGCTCGACTTCCGCGTCATCGACACCGCAGGCTACGAGGATCAGGATGCCGACTCGCTTCCCGGCCGCATGCGCCAGCAGACCGAGGCGGCCGTGGCGCAGGCCGATGTCGCGCTGTTCCTGTTCGACGCCCGCGCCGGGATCGTGCCGCTCGACGAGGAGATCGCCCGCTGGCTCAGGGGGTCGGCGACCCCGATCATCCTCGTCGCCAACAAGGCGGAAGGGCGCGCCGGCGAGCAGGGCGTCCTCGAATCGCTATCGCTCGGCTTCGGCGATCCCGTCCAGCTCTCCGCCGAGCACGGCGAGGGCGTCGCCGACCTGTTCGAGGCGCTGCTCCCCCACATCGACCGCGAGATCGACGACGAGGAGGACGCCGACGCCGACGACGCGGTCCTCAAACTCGCGATCGTCGGTCGCCCCAACGCCGGCAAGTCCACGCTCATCAACCGGATGCTCGGCGAGGAGCGGATGATCACCGGGCCCGAAGCGGGGATCACCCGCGACTCGATCGCGATCGACTGGACGTGGCACGGCGACATCACCGGGCCGCGCGCCGTCCGGCTGATCGACACCGCGGGAATGCGCAAGCGCGCCAAGGTCCAGGACAAGCTCGAGAAGCTCTCGGTCGCCGACGCGCTCCATGCCATCGACTTCGCGGAGGTCGTCGTCCTGCTGCTCGACGCGACGCTGGGGCTGGAATCGCAGGATCTCCGCATCGCCGACCGCGTGCTGGAGGAGGGCCGCGCGCTCATCATCGCGCTCAACAAATGGGATGTCGCCGAGAATCCGTCGGCGCTGTTCAACGGGGTCAAGAAGGCGCTCGAGGACGGGCTCAGCCAGGTCAAAGGGGTTGCCGTCCTCACCGTCTCGGCGGCGACCGGCAAGGGGATCGATCAACTGATCGGCGCGGCGTTCGAGGTCCGCGACGCCTGGTCGAAGCGGGTCGGGACCGGTGAGCTCAATCGCTGGTTCGAGCGCGCGATTACGGCCAACCCGCCCCCCGCCCCCGGCGGCAAGCGGGTCAAGATGCGCTACGTGACACAGGTCAAGACGCGCCCGCCAAGCTTCGTCATTTTCGGCACGAGAGTCGACCAGTTGCCCGCGAGTTACGAGCGCTACCTGGTCAACAGCATGCGGCGTGAGCTCGGTTTCGGCGCGGTGCCGGTCAGGGTGACGATGCGCGCGCCGAAAAATCCGTTCCATTCCGAGAGCTGATTGCTGATTTCAACGCACCGTTTACCCCTTTCAGGCTAGGGACGCTGTGCAGCGGTGAGGGCGGGGGCTTTCACCGGGGGAACCTCTCACGTGTCATTCGAAGGCAGTACGCTGATCGACTGGCCCGCCTACGCGAAGGCGCGGGCGGAGCTGGGAGCCGGCTTCGTCCGCATTCTCGGCTATTTCCGGGAGGATGGCGTCAAGTCGGTGGCCGCGATCGAGGATGCGATGCGGGCCAACAATGCGGCCGGCATGGTGATCCCCGCCCACACGCTCAAGGGCGAAGCGCGGCAGTTCGGCGCCGAGCCGCTCGCCGCCGTGGCCGAGTCGATCGAGATGCGCGCGCGCGACTGCATCGAACGCCGGATCGAGCCCGAGGCGCTCCTTGCCGATGTCGTCGCGCTCGCGCCGCTGTTCGAGCAGACGCTGGCGTTGCTCGAGCGCGAGGCAAACCCGCTCGCCGAGCGGCGCGGCGGCTTCGGGCGACGGCCGACGACGGCGCCCTTCGGCCGCGCCTGAGCCGAACGGCGATCAGTACGGCCTGCCGTCCTTGTGACGGTAGAAGCCGTCCTCAGGAAGCAGCAACAGGTCGACGTCGGGATAATGGCACGGCGTCGCCTCGCGCCGGCCCCAGACGACGAACACGCACCCGCCCGGCCCGCCGATCAGGTGATGTCCGTTGCCGTCGTTCTTCGGAAAGGCCGCGCAGTCGCCCGCCGCGAGCGCCGTTTCGCCCGAATCGTCGACCAGGGTAGCCCGACCCGACAGCATGACCAGGAACTCGTCCTCCCCCTCGTGCCAATGCCGCTGGCTCGACCACGCCCCCTCGGGCAGCTCGACATGGTTGATCTCGAAGTCGGTAATCCCCGCCGGCGCCGAAAGCGGCCGGAACCGTCGATCTCCTGCGGCCAGATCATAGGGCGGCGGGTAACCGCTGCCGGTCGCTGGGGCGATGGCGGCAAGATCGATCTTGGGCATCGTCAATAGCCTGCATAATCGCTGAACTTGGTGATCGTCGGATCGAACTTCAGCGTCACTTTTCCGGTCGCACCGTGGCGCTGCTTGGCAACGATCAGCTCGGCCAGGCCGTACACCCGCTCCATGTCCGTCATCCAGCGCGCGTGATCCTCGAAGATCTTGGCGTCGTCGCCCTCGGTCGGCCGCTTCGGCTCCTTGGCAGCGACATAATAATCCTCGCGGTACACGAACCAGACCATGTCGGCATCCTGTTCGATCGAGCCCGATTCGCGCAGGTCGCTCAGTTGCGGCCGCTTGTCCTCGCGCTGCTCGACCGCTCGGCTGAGCTGGGACAGCGCGAGCACGGGGACGTTCAGGTCCTTGGCCAGGGTCTTCAGCCCGCGGCTGATCTCGGAAATCTCCTGGACGCGGTTGCCGTCGGACTGCTTGCCGCTGCCGGTCAGCAGCTGGAGATAGTCGACCACCACCAGCCCGATCTCGTTGTTGTGCCGTCGCTGGAGCCGCCGGACCCGGGTGTGAAGCGATCCGATGGTGAGCCCGCCCGTGTCGTCGATGAACAGCGGCAGGTTCTCAAGCTCGGCGGCGGCGGCGGCGAGCTGGCCGAACTCGGCGCGGCTGATCTTGCCCATGCGCAGCGATTCGGAACTGATCCCCGACTGCTCGGCCAGGATGCGGGTGGCGAGCTGATCCGCGCTCATCTCGAGCGAGAAGAAGGCGACCTTCGCGCCGACCGATTGCGCCGGCGCCATCCCGTCGGCCATGTCGCGCATCCAGCGCTTGGCGGCGTTGAACGCGATGTTGGTGGCGAGCGAGGTCTTCCCCATGCCCGGACGCCCAGCCAGGATCATCAGATCCGAATGGTGCATGCCGCCGATCTTGGTGTTGATGGTGTCGAACCCGGTCGTGATCCCGGAGACGTTGCCGCCCGAGTTGAGCGCCCGCTCGGCCATCTTCACCGCCATCGTCGTCGCCTGGGCGAAGGTCTTGACGGTCGATTCGGCTCCTCCGTCGGCGGCGACCTTGAATAGCTCCTCCTCCGCCAGCTCGATCTGCGCGCGCGGATTGACCTCCTCCGACGTGTCCATCGCCCGGTCGACGAGCGTACGGCCGACGCTGACGAGCGCGCGCAACATGGCGAGATCGTAGATCTGCTGGGCGAACTGGCGCGCGCCGATCAGCCCTGCGCCCGAGCCGGTCAACGTCGCCAGATAGGCCGGGCCGCCGAGCTCCTTCATGCCCTCGTCCGCATCGAACATCGGGCGCAGGGTGACCGGGGTCGCCAGCATGTCCTGCCCCCGTAGCGTCTTGATCGCCGCGAAGACCCGCCCGTGAACCGGCTCGTAGAAATGGTGAGGTTCCAGCCGGTCGACGATGTCGTCGGCCAGCCGGTTGTCGATCATCATCGCGCCGAGCATCGCCGCCTCCGCCTCGACGTTGCGGGGCAGCTGGACGGGTTCGACGGGAGCGGGGTGCGCGAGCGCGAGCGTGGCCATCCGGCCTCCATGCGCAAGCCAGCCGCCCGCCTCAACCGGGTTGCGACCGGCGTGTCGATGGAAGCTGTGGATGGATTGTTTTGGGGTTCGTCTCTACCGAAACGATGTGGCGGACACCCGGATCATCGACATCGAGCTCGACGAGCGCACGATCCTGTGGCGCTCCGCCGACGTCGAGCAGGAGCGGCGGATAGCGATCTTCGACCTGATCGAGGCCAATCATTTCGCGCCCCTGCGCCAGCACCCGGACGGCTACGCCGGCCCCTACCGGATCGCGCTCTCGGTCGAGGACGGTCGCCTGGCCATCGCGATCAAGCGCGAGGACGGGTCGCCGCTCGAGACGCTCGTCCTCGCGCTCGGCCGGTTCCGGCGACCGATCCGCGACTATTTCGCCATCTGCGACAGCTATTACCAGGCGATCCGCCAGGCGACCGCGCAGCAGATCGAGACCGTCGACATGGCGAGGCGCGCGATCCACAACGAAGCCGCCGAACTGCTCATCGAGCGGCTGAAGGGCAAGATCGAGGTCGACTTCGACACCGCCCGGCGACTGTTCACGCTGGTCTGCGTCCTCCATATCCGGGGCTGAGATGGACGATCTGATCGCCGCCGCGCGCGCCGCCGCGCGTCATGCCCACGCCCCGTACTCGCGCTTCGCGGTCGGGGCGGCGGTGCGGCTCGTCGACGGGACGATTGTCACCGGCGCCAATTTCGAAAACGCCAGCTACGGGCTTTCGCTCTGCGCCGAGACGGTGGCGCTGGCGACAGCCAACGCCCAGGGGCGGTTGCGCGACGTGGTCGAGATCGCGGTGATCGGCGGGGCGATTGCCGCGGACGACGCGATCGTCGGCACCGGGGTCGTCCGCCCGTGCGGACGCTGCCGTCAGGTGCTCGTCGAGGC
This sequence comes from Sphingomonas sp. SP6, assembly GCF_058313435.1. Taxonomy (NCBI): domain Bacteria; kingdom Pseudomonadati; phylum Pseudomonadota; class Alphaproteobacteria; order Sphingomonadales; family Sphingomonadaceae; genus Sphingomonas; species Sphingomonas sp. SP6. The sequence continues at coordinate 67,996 of NZ_JBZFLG010000001.1, read as the reverse complement.
GGCGCAGCTCGGCGGGCGCGAGATCGTCGTCCATTCGGCGGCCGCGCAGGGCGACGCGGTCGAGACGCGGACGATCGCCCAGCTGTTGCCCGACGCCTTCGGGCCCGCCGACCTCGATGTTCTCTAGGAGCGCATGGGGTCGAGCGTGCGCGCGTCGTCGCCGAACAGATATGCGGCATCGAAGTCGGCGACCCGACGAAGCGCGGGCACGTCGGCGATCTCGACGATCCCGTCACGGAAGGTCATCAGGCCACGCTCGCGCAGGTTGCGCAGCGTGCGGTTCGCATGCACGCCGGTGATCCCGCACGCCTCGGCGAGATCGGGCTGGGTCAGCGGCAGCGCGAACCGGCCACCCTCGGCCAGGCCGACCATCGCGAGCCGCGCCTCAAGCTCGCAGAACAGATGCGCGATCCGCCCGGCCGAATCGAGCCGCCCGATGCGGAAAATCCATTCACGGTGCATCGCGGCGTCCAGGAGGGTGGCGCGCCACAGCAGCCTGGTCAGATTGGGATGATCCTCGTTGATCCGGGCGATCGCCGGATGCGGGACCTCGGCGACTCGCGCAGGCCCCAGAGCGCCGATATCGTGGTCCAGCCGCTTCAGTCCGTAGCCGTGGAGATCGACGAAGTCGCCGGGGACGTGGATCGCGACGAGCTGCCGGTAACCCTCGTGATCGTCCATGTAGCGGCACATGAACCCTTCGATCAGATAGGTGCTGTTGCGGATCAGCTCGCCGGTGCGGACCACAATGGTACGAGCCTGGACGTCGCGAACCTCGGAGACAGCCTCCTCCAGCAGGCGCTCGTCCTCGGGCGTCATCGCCCCGCGGCCGCGGCCGAGCAGGAACTTGCCGGTGATCACGCAACCCCGCCGAGCGCGTCGGCCCCCGCATCTCCCAGGTCGCTGCCGCCGTCGACGTTGAGGATCGCGCCCGTGACGTACTTCGCGGCGTCGCTGGAAAGGTACATCGCCGCCTCGGCGATGTCGTCCTTGGTGCCGTAGTCGCGAAGCGCCAGCCGCCGTTTAATCTCGGCTTCGCGGCCCGGATCGCCGCCGAGCCGCTTCATCCCTTCTGTATCGGCGATCGGCCCCGGCGAGATGCCGTTGACCCGGATCCCGGCGGGGCCCCATTCGAGCGCGAGGCATTTGGTGACCATGTTCACCCCGGCCTTGGCGGCGCAGGCGTGGATCTGGAACGACATGGGCCGCACCGCCTGGCCGGCGGTGATCGCGACCAGCGACGCGCCGGGGCGGCGGAGATGATCGAAGCTCGCGCGGAAGACGTTGAAGGTCCCGAGCAGGTCGATGTCGACGACGGTCTTGAAGGCGTTGGCGCTCATCTTCGCGGCCGGCGCGAGAAAGTTGCCGGCCGCGCCCGAGATCAGCACGTCAATCGGCCCGTAAGCGCCCGCGGCCTGGACGAAGGCGGCCTCCAGGCCGGGGTAATCACGCACGTCGCAGGCGACGCCGATCGCCTCGGCACCCGACCCGCGCAGCTCCGCCGCAGCCGCCTCGATCTTCTCGGCGCTACGGCTCAGCACCGTTAGCCGGGCGCCCTCGCGCGCGAAGGCGCGGGCGATGCCCAAGTTGATCCCGCTCGATGCGCCCGCGACGAACACCGACTTGCCTTCGAACCGTCCAGCCATCTCGATCCCCTTTCCGCCGGACAAAAGGCGCTTCCGGCTTGGCGGTCAAGCGGGGGCGGTCACGCCCCGCGGCGGCAGTGCGCGCCTGGCACGGGCGCGAGCGGGCGGACGAGCCGATAGGCGTCGTAAACGCCGGCGTGCCGCCACCTGGTGTAATGCACCAGCACCTGCGCGAACTCGGGGTCGTGCATGAAGAAGCGGAGCGGATCGGCGGCCGCGGTGGTCGCCGTGCCGGATGGATCTGGGCGGACGAAGACGATCCGCTCCGGCGGCAGGCAGCGAAAGTCGATCACCGTTTGGCGGACCACCTCGCGCCCGAACGCGGCGATCCGGGGATCGCGCCGGCCGACCGCATTCGCATCGATCGCGGGCAGCATCCAGAGCAGCCCGTAGCGACTGGGAAAGCGGAAGCCGCGATCGACGGCCGCCGGCCAGACCGTAAATCCCTCGGTCGAGACGATGGCGACGCTCGACCCCCGCGGCAGCCCTTCGAGCGCCGGAGCGATGTCGATGTCCGGCGTGATCGGCGCCTGGGTCGGCGTCAGGGCCAGTGCGACTGGCAGCAACAAGACCGCAGGGGCGAGCTTACGGACGAGCGGCCCGGCGGCATCCCAACGCGCAGCCAGAATCGCCGCGAAGGCGAGCGCCAGCAACCCGGTGGTCGGGATGCTCTGGTACGGCCAGCCCTTGTGCTGGACCAGCCAGGCGACCGCGAACCCCGCGCCGGCGACGAGGAGCGCAGACGCGAGCGGCGCCCGGTTCAGGCTGCGCGCCTGCGGCAGGATGGCGGCCACCGCGAAGACCCACGTCAGCTGTGCAGGAAGGATCATCCGGCGCAGCGGGACGCCCGCGACGCCGTATGCCAGCCGCAACCGCGGAACCATCTCGGTCACATATTCGGGGGTGGCGATCAGAACCGCCGCGCCATAGGCGAGCCCGACCGCGGCAAGCGACAGCGTCTCGGGACGAATCGGCCGCCACGCCCGACGCCGGCTGGCGAGCAGCCATACCTCCAGCAGGACCGGCGCGATCAGGAAATAGTGCTTGAGCGCGAAGCCGACCGCCGTCCCAGCGCCGATCAGCACGGCGACGCGGAACGGCACCGGGCGACCGGCCCGCCTCGCCGCGGTGAGTGCCGTGTACGGAAGCGCGGCGAACAGAGCGAGTTGCTCGCGCTGTCCGAAGTCCCGCAGCGGCATGACGAGCAGCACCAGCGCGGCGTAGAGCAGGAACAGTCGGCGGCGGCGGACGGGCAGGTCATCCAGCGCCCGCTCGGTCGCGAGAATCGACGCGAGGGCCGCCGCGGCGACGCTGGCGATGAGCAGCCCCTCAGGCGCGATTCCGAGCGCCTCGGCCAAGGCCCGGATCGGAACCGCCATCCAGAACCAGAGGGGCGGATTGATCTCCAGGAAGTCGACGTAGAGCCGCGCCCCTTGGCGGATCTGCTGGGCGATCCACAGCTGGCCGGAGACATCGGGGCTGAGCGGCCGCGGCAGGAAAAGGATCAGCAGGGCGGCGAGCAGGACGACGAGCGCCGTCGGCCACGGGTCCATGCCGCTACGGACGCTCAGGTTCGGATCGGGGACCGGGCTTCGGGGCATCGCATTCCTGCGGCCACCTCTCACCCCCTCATGGTTAAGACGAGCATAAGACGAAAGGGTCGCCACGTTCGCGTTGACTGCCGCGCGCTCGCCCCCCACTCGGCACCGGGTGAGACTGGCGTTCGCTTTCGCAGTGCTGGCGGTCCACCTCGCGGTGATCGCCCGCGCGCTACTCGTCGACGACCGCGAACCGACCGCGCGCGCCGCTTGGCTGCTGCTGCTCCTCGCCGCCCCCGGGATTGGCACAATCCTCTACATCTTGTTCGGCGAGCCGTGGATCTCCGCGCGGTTCCGCCGGACCGCCGCCGACGCACGCGCCGCCCTGTCGATCTTCGCGCCGCCGGGCGGGAAGGCGATCGACGATCCCGCCCTGGCCGGCGCCTTCGCGACCGCAGCCGGTGCCAGCGGCTGGACTTGGACCCACGGCAATACGGCGCGGGTCGTTCCCGCGTCGGATGAGGCGATCGATCTGCTGGTCGCCGACATCGACGCCGCGATTCGCTCGGTCCACCTCTCCTTCTACATCTGGCTGGACGATCATAACGGCCGAAAGGTCGCCGAGGCGGTCGGTCGCGCGGCGCGGCGCGGAGTCGCGTGCCGGATCGTCGCGGATGCGATCGGCTCGAGAGACTTCATCCGCTCGGTCCGCTGGTCGGCGATGCGCAACGCCGGGGCGCAGCTTCGCGCGTCGCTCGATGTCCCCTTCGGCCTGTGGCTGCTCGCCGGCCACCGGGTCGATCTGCGCAACCACCGCAAGATCGCGGTGATCGACGGTCGCATCGCCTACGGTGGCAGCCAGAACCTCGCCGATCCGGCCTTTCTCGTGAAGCGCAGGTTCGCGCCTTGGGTCGACATTCTGATCCGCTACGAAGGGCCGGTCGCGCGCCAGGCCGAACTGATCTTCGCCGCCTTGTGGACGGTCGAGACGGGCGAAGATCTCTGCCCGTCCTTCGCCGCCCATCCCCCACCGGCACCGGCGCCGAACGGGTTCGCCGCCATCGCCGCCGACGCCGGCCCGCTGTCGCCTCGCGGGACGATGACGGACTTGTTCGTCGCCTGCCTCTGGGCGGCGCAGGATCAGGTGACGATCACGACGCCCTATTTCGCGCCCGATCCCAGATTGCTCGGCGCTCTCGTGGCGACGGCGCGGCGGGATGTCGCGGTCACCATCGTCTTCCCGCACCGCAACGACAGTCGCATCGTCGGGACGATCAGCCGCGCTTATTACCCGGTGATCGCCGCGGCCGGGGTCCGGATCTTCGAATACCGCGGCGGCCTGCTCCATGCGAAGACGCTGGTCGTCGACGGCACGCTGGCGCTCGTCGGCTCGGCCAACATGGATCGCCGGAGCCTCGACCTCAACTTCGAGAACAACATCCTCACCCAGTCGCCCGAGCTTGCCGCGGAGATCACAGCCTTGCAGCGCCGATGGCTCGCACAGGCGATCGAGATCGACCGCGTCGGTCTGGCGTCGCGATCGCGACCGCGGCGCGTTGTCGACAATGCGCTCACCATTGTCGGCGCGCTGTTCTGAAGACTGGTGCCCCCGGCCGGACTCGAACCGGCACGCCTCGCGGCAACCGATTTTGAGTCGGTCGCGTCTACCAATTCCACCACGGGGGCTCGGGCTGGGTCCCTAGCCGAAGCGGGTCGCGGCGTACAAGTCCGGGTCGAGGCCCGTCGGGGCCGCCTCGCCCAGCAGCAGCGCGGCGGCGAGCGCAGCGGCCGCGGGCGCGGTCTGGATCCCGAACCCGCCCTGCCCCGCGCACCAGAAGAAGCCGGGCGCTTGGGCGTCGAACCCATAGATCGGCCGGCGATCGGGCGCGAAGCTGCGCAGCCCCGCCCAACTGCGCTCGACCGCGGTCACCCGCCAATCGAGCGCGCCCTCCAGCCGATCGATCGCGATCGCGACATCCAATTCCTCGGGCGCGGCGTCGCAGGGATCGGTCAGCGTCTCGTCATGCGGGCTCAGCCACAGCCGTCCGCCCGGCTCGGGCTTGAAATAGAACGCGCCGGACAGAGCGGCGACATGCGGCATTCCCGCCATGGCCGGGGGATCGGTGCGGAGCTGGACCATGGTCCGGCGGTACGGCCGCACGCCGACCGCGCGGACGCCGCACCGCTCGGCGACCGCATCCGCCCAGGCTCCTGCCGCGTCGACCAGGACGCGGGCGCGAACCTCGCCCGCGCTCGTGTCGATCCGCCACTCCCCGGTCTCGCGAACGGCGCCGCGCAGCGCCGAGCCGAGCCGCACCTCCGCCCCGGCGCGACGGGCGGCAGCGAGCGAATCGGCGTGAAGACGCGCCACGTCGATGTAGGCGCAGGTCGGCTCCGACACGCCGACCGACCATTCCTCGCGCAAACCCGGGATGACGGTGCGCGGATCGACCCGCTCGAGCAGGACTCCGGTCCCGGCGAACTCCGCAAGCAGCGCGTCGGCGGCGGCCGCATGCGTGGGGCGGCCGATGTGGAGCGAGCCGAGCGGCTGAAGGTACGGCGCGAGCGCAGCGCCCGATGCCGTCGTCAGCGGCTGGATCGCGGGTCCGCCATAGGTCTCCGACCAGAAGGCGGCGGACCGGCCGGTCGCATGATAGCCGGCGATGTCCTCTGCCTCCAGGATCGCGACCGTCGCGCTTGCGCCGATCGCGGCGGCGAGACTCGCCCCCGCGATGCCGCCGCCGACGATCGCGACGTCGACTCGCATCAGCGCCGGGGCGCCCGCCGATCGAGGAACGCACGGATGCCCTGGAGCGCGCGGTCTCGCACCGGATCCGCCTCGCGCAGGATCTCGTGCGCGGACTCGCGGCCGAACCGGATCAGCGTCACGTCCGGCAACCGCGTAGCGACATCGATCGAGGCGTCCGCGTCGACCAGTTCGTCGGCGTCGGCGACCAGCATCAGGATCGGCACCGTCAGCTTCGCGATCCGGGTGTCATGGCGCTGGACGCGGGTGGAGGCATAAGCCTGGCTCAGCCAATCCCAGCTCGGCGGCCCGAGCTTGATGTCGGGCTCCTGCTGGTACCACCATTGCTCGTCCTCGTAGCGGGAGCGGTCGGAGGTGAGGATGGTCTGACGGTCCTGCTTGGGTCCCGGGCGGTCGCCCGCTTTCCACGCGGCGCGGGCGGGATCGCCGCGGTTGCGCATGAACCGGACGATCGGCTCCGCCCAGCGAGCGCCGATCGGGCCGCGAAGCCCGGTCATCGGCGCCACCAGCACGGCCGCATCCGGGCGCACCGCGTCCTCGAGCATCGCCTGGAGCAGGAGGTGGCCGCCCATCGAATGCCCCATCGCGACGTAAGGCCCCGGGCGATCCGCCGACCAGTCCGACCAGAACGCCTGGAGATCGCAGACCCAACGTCCGAAATCGTCGACATGGCCGACCCGCGCGTCCGCCGAGAGACGTCCCGAACCGCCCTGCCCCCGCCAGTCGAGCGACGTCACCGACCAACCCTCGGCATGCCAGGACGCGAAGGATTCGAGGTATTTCTCGAACACGTCGGCGCGGCCGCACTGGAACAGGATCGATCCGCGGCCGCCGCCCGGCCAGTCGAACCTGCGCAGCTCCCAGCCGTCGGGCGCGCGCCAGGTCGAAACGGCGGCGTCCGCGGGGATGCGGCGGCGGAAGCTGGTGGGCGCGTTCATCGGTTGGCGTGGTTACGATTTAAGAAGACATGCCGTCTAGAGGAAGAACCCGATGGGGTGGGGACTTCTCTGGATCGCGTTGCTCGGGCTACTGCTGGTGTCGGCGGGCGTCGAGGACGTGCGTCATCGAGAAATCGCGAATTGGAAGAACGCGACGATCGCGATGTTGGCGCCGCTGTGGTGGTGGTCGAACGGTCTCTCTCTATGGCCGGATACCATCCTTCAATTGACGATCGCAACCGCGTTCTTCGGCCTGTTCTGCGTGGCGTTTCATTTCGGACAGATGGGCGGCGGCGACGTCAAGATGATCGGTGCGCTCAGTCTTTGGCTGCCGTTCACCGCGCTTGTCGGAATGCTGCTGATCATGTCGATCATCGGCGGGATCCTGACGCTGATCCTCCTGGTGGAACGCAAGTTCCATCGAAAGACCGAGACGGTGGAGGTACCTTACGGTGTCGCCATCGCCATCGCCGGGCTTCTCGCACTCCGCGAACCGCTCCTTAATCAATTTACCTGAAGATGTGAGGACCGGATCGTCCGGCCGACGTCCAAAAGAAGACGGGTGATACTATGGATACTCGCAAGGTCATACTGCTGGTCGGCGCGCTGCTCGTCGCCGGCGTCACCGCATTCTTCGCGCGGACGCTGATCATGGGCAGCTCCACGCCGGTGGCGACCGCCGCGCCGGTGGTGGTGCAGGAGGGTCCGCAGGTGCTGGTCGCGACCCGCGCGCTGCCGGTCGGCACGATCCTCGATCCGACCGCCCTCAAGTTCCAGCCCTGGCCCAAGGAGCTGATCGAGAACGCCTACTTCCAGAAGGAAGGCACCGATCTCAACGCGATGCTGGGCACGGTGGTGCGCCTGCCGATCCCGGCGGGACAGCCGATCACGCAAGGCGCGGTGGTGAAGCCCGGCGACCGCGGCTTTCTGGCGGCAGCGCTCGGGCCGGGGATGCGCGCGGTCACCGTGCCGGTGTCGCCGACCACCTCGGTGGCGGGCTTCGTCTTTCCCGGAGACCGGATCGACCTGGTGCTGACCTCGAACGTCGCCGGCGGTGGCGACGGTCCGCCCCTGAAGGCGTCGGAGACCATCGTCAACAACCTGCGTGTGCTCGCCACCGATCAGCGTACCGACAAGGACGTGGGCGAGGACGGCAAGACGATCGTGAAGACCTATTCGACCGTCACGGTCGAGGCGACGCCCCGGATCGCCGAGCAGATCGCGGTCGCCCAGACGCTCGGCTCGCTCTCGCTGTCGCTGCGCTCGCTCGCGGACAACGCGGGTCAGCTCGAGGAGGCGATCGCCTCCGGCACGGCGACGGCGCCTACCACCGGCGATCCGAAGGCGGAGAAGGCGATGATGGTCCAGGTCGCGAGCAGCCCTGTGTCGGGCCACTCCACCGTCAGCACCGGCGCCGACGTGTCGCGCTTCCAGCGCCGCACCGTGCCCGGCAAGCCGGTCGCCGTCGACACCACGCCGAAACCCGCCGGCCCGGTCGTCCGGATCGCGCGCGGCAACACTGTCACCGAAGTTCCGGTTGGGGGGAAGTAAGAATGCGCATGCGCTCCAAGCCTTACGGCTGGTCGCTCGCGACCGTCCTGGCGACGGCCACGCTGGGGGCCACCCCCGCCGCGTCGCCCGCCCAGACGGCCGCCGGCCGCTCGGGCACCGTCATCCAGGTCGCGACCAATCGCGGCCGCCTGGTGACCCTGCCCCGGCCGATGTCCGACCTGTTCGTCGCCAGCTCCGAGATCGCGGACGTACAGGTCCGTTCGCCGACGCAGCTCTACATCTTCGGCAAGAAAAATGGCGAGACGACGGTGTCCGCGACCTCGAAGTCGGGTGCGGTCGTCTATTCGGCGACCGTCCGCGTCGGCCAGAACTTCGACTCGATCGGCACCATGCTCCGCCTGGCGCTGCCCGAATCGACGATCACGCCGACCACGCTCAACGGGCTGGTCCTGCTGACCGGCACGATCGCCAGCCCCGACGACGCCGCCGAGGCCGAGCGCCTGGTCCAGGCCTATGTCGGCGACGGCGTGAAGGTGCTCAGCCGCCTCAAGACCGCGACGCCGCTTCAGGTCAATCTTCAGGTCCGGATCGCCGAGGTTAGCCGCAGCTTCGTCAAGAACATCGGCGTCAACCTGCAGACGTTCGACAGCAGCGGCGGGTTCAAGTTCGGCATCTCACAGGGCACGGCCGCGTCGCAATACGCGCCGCTCGGCGGACTGTTCACCGGCGGCACCACCGCGTCCGAAGGCACCTCGCTGATCAAGAGCGGTACGAACAGCGCCGTCGCGCTCGGTGGGCGGCTGTTCGGGCTCGACATCCTCGGTTCGCTCGATCTCGGCGAACAGATCGGGCAGGTGTCGACCCTCGCCAACCCGAACCTGACCGCGCTGTCGGGCGAGACCGCGACGTTCCTGGCAGGCGGGGAGATCCCGATCCCGCTCAGCCAGGGGCTCGGTGCCGTCTCCGTCGAATACAAACAATACGGCATCAGCCTCGCCTATACGCCGACCGTGCTGTCGAACGGGCAGATTTCGCTCCGCGTTCGGCCCGAAGTGTCGCAGCTGACGTCCGACGGCGCCGTGCAGATCAGCGGAACCACGATCCCGGCGCTGACCACGCGGCGCGCCGAGACGACGCTGATCCTCGGGTCCGGCCAGTCGATGATGATCGGCGGGCTGCTTCAGAACAGCCACAACAACACGATCAACAAGACACCCGGACTGGGCGATCTGCCGATCCTGGGCGCGCTGTTCCGATCGAACGGATGGAAGCGCAACGAGAGCGAACTCGTGATCGTGATCACGCCCTATCTGGTGAAGCCGGTCAACGCGAACGACATCAAGCTGCCGACTGATGGCTATAAGGGTCCGACCGATCTCGGCCGGGTCTTCATGGGGGAATTGGGGAAGGGCGACACCGGCGGCGACCGGCCCAAGCCCCGTCTCGTTCCGGCGGCCCCGGCGGGACCGGACGCGCCCGTGATCGGCGCGGTGCAGCCGCGGCCCGCGCCGCTCGATCCGCAGCTGGCCGCCGCATCCCCCAAGAAGCGCAAGGGGCCGGAAGCGACCCCCGGCTTCTCCGACTAACGCCAGCGCTGTCTCCCATGAGGATCTCGCCCATGTTCAAGCGATCCACCCTTCTCCTCGCGGCCGCCGCGCCCGCCGTCATGCTCTCCGCGTGCGGCGGCGGTGCGGGCGGCACCGAGAACCGCGGCCTCGAGTCCGTCCACCAGCCGGTGGTCGAGCGCACCGACTTCGTCCTCGACCTCAACGCCGGACCGAGCGGTCTCGCCCCCGGCGAGGCGGCGCGGCTCGCCGATTGGTTCGCGTCGATGCGGGTCGGCTACGGAGACCGCATCACGGTCGACGATCCCGCCGGCGGCGCGCGGATCCGCAACCAGGTCGCCGCGGCGATCGCGCCCTACGGGCTGCTGCTCTCCGACGAGCCGCCGATGGCCGCTCCACCGGCGGCGCCGGGCGGAGCGCGGGTCGTGATCAGCCGGATGCGCGCCTCGGTCCCCGGCTGCCCCGACTTCACCCGCTACGACGGGGTCGAGTTCGAGAGCAGCACGAACTCGAACCATGGCTGCGCGATCAACGGCAACCTGGCGGCGATGGTGGCGAACCCCGCCGATCTCGTCCGCGGCGAACCCGGGGCGCCCGTCTATGACGCGGCGCAGGGCAGCAAGGCGGTGAACCTTTACCGCAGCGCCGCGCCGACCGGAGCCGGCGGCACCGCGGTCAAGGCCGAAGGCACGGGAGGCAAGTGAGATGAACGCACCCTGGAAACCCGCCGGCGCGGCGTTGCGCGAGCCCTTCGTCGCCTATGTCTGCGACGAGAGCACCGCGCAGACGATCCGCACCGTCGCCAGCGAGTTCGGCTGGGCCGCCGAAAAGGTCAACAAGGGCGGCCTGCGCAACGCCGTCCAGTCGCTGTCGGTCTCGGCAAGTCCGAACATCCTGTTCGTGGACCTGGCCGAGTCCGGCGACCCCTTGAACGACATCAACAGCCTGGCCGAGGTCTGCGAGCCGGGGACGATCGTGATCGCGTCCGGGCAGGTCAACGACGTCCGGCTGTACCGCGATCTGGTCGCCAGCGGCATCCACGACTATCTGCTCAAGCCGCTCAACCCCGACGTGTTGCGGGAGACCTTCACCCAGGCGCAGACGGCGCTGTCGGCGCCGAAAGTCGTCGATGCCGGCACCGAGCGCCCGCACTGCTCGATCGCGGTGATCGGAACCCGCGGCGGCGCGGGGGCCTCGACCGTTGCGACCTCGCTCGCCTGGCTGCTGTCGGACAAGCAGGGACGCACGACCGCGCTGCTCGACCTCGACGTCCATTTCGGCACCGGTGCGCTCAGCCTCGACCTCGAGCCGGGTCGCGGACTGACCGACGCGATCGAGAATCCGTCTCGGATCGACGGATTGTTCATCGAGCGCGCGATGGTGAAAGCGTCCGAACGGCTGGCGGTGCTCAGCGCCGAGGCGCCGATCAACTCGCCAATGATGACCGACGGCGCCGCCTTCTACCAGCTCCAAGAGGAAATGCGCGCGGCGTTCGAATGCACCGTCGTCGATCTGCCGCGCGGCATGCTGGTCCAGCACCCGCACCTGATCAGCGACGTGCAGGTGGCCGTGCTCGTGACCGAGCTGACGCTGGCGGCGGCGCGCGACTCGATCCGGATCCTGTCCTGGCTCAAATCGAACGCGCCGTCGGCGCAGGTCATCGTGCTGGCGAACCGCGTCCCCGCGGGCGCGCAGCTGGAGATCTCGCGCAAGGATTTCGAAAGCTCGATCGAGCGCAGGATCGATCTGCTGGTGCCCGCGGATCAAAAGCTCGCGGCGCAGGCCGCCAAACTCGGCAAGCCGCTCGCCGAGGCGGGCAAGACGTCGAAGACCATCGTCCCGCTGGGCGAACTCGCCGGGCGGGTCTGCACGGTCGCCGACAGCGGAGAGGACGGCGTCGACAAGGGCAAGGGGTCGGCGAAGGCGAAGGGGTCTTTGCTGATGGGCAAGTTCACCGATCTGAAGGGCCTGCTGCCCAAGAAGGACAGGAAGTGACCGGCGTCCGTCCGGCGCACGACCGGACCTGAGAGAGAGTTGCGATGGCGATGCTGCCGATCATCCTGGTGGCGCTGGGCGCGCTGACGACGTTGGGGCTGACCGCCTTCGCGTTCGCCGGCCCGTCCACCCAGCGCGCCGGCGCGAAGCGACTGGCGACGATGCGCGAGCGGCACTCGGCCTCGGCGACCGCGGCGCTCGAGGCTCAGATGCGCCGGATCACCGGGCGCCAGGCGACCCGGACCGACCTCGCCTTCGCGCGCTTCCTTCCGCGACCCGCCGAGCTCAAGAAGCGGCTGGCGATGACGGGCAAGACCTGGACCGTCGGGCAATATGGCACTGCGAGCGTCGTGCTCCTGATCGGCGTCGCGGGGATCGCCTTGCTCCTGGGCGCGCCGATCGCGCTCACCGTTTTCGCCGGTCTGCTGGTCGGCGCGGGGTTGCCGCACGCAGCCGTCGGCTACGTCATCAAGAAGCGCGTCGGCAAGTTCACCGCCAAGTTCCCCGACGCGATCGAGCTGCTGGTCCGCGGGCTGCGCTCCGGGTTGCCGATCTCCGAGACCATGGCGGTGGTCGGCACCGAGGTTCCGGGCCCGGTGGGCGAGGAGTTCCGCTCCATCTCCGACAAGATGAAGATCGGCCGCACGATGGACGTCGCGCTTCAGGAGACCGCGGACCGGCTCGGCACGCCCGAGTTCCAGTTCTTCGTCATCTCGATCGCGATCCAGCGCGAGACCGGGGGCAACCTGGCCGAAACGCTCCAGAACCTCGCGACCGTGCTGCGCCAGCGCGGCCAGATGAAGCTGAAGATCCGCGCGATGTCCTCCGAGTCGAAGGCGTCGGCCTATATCATCGGCGCGCTCCCCTTCATCGTGTTCGGGCTCATCTGGTTCATCAACGGCGCGTACATGCAGAAGTTCTTCATCGACCCGCGACTGATCGTCGCCGGGTTGGGCGGTATGGTGTGGATGGGCATCGGCGCGCTGATCATGCGCAAGATGATCAACTTCGAGATCTAAGAAGGCGCGCGCGATGATGGAGACCCACGGACCGAGGCTTCTGGGCTTTGACGTGCTGCTCGTGGCGACCGTGCTGACGGCGGTCGCGACGCTTGCGGTGCTGGTCGCGATCTACGCGGCGTTGTCGGTCCGTGATCCGATGACCAAGCGCGTCAAGGCGCTCAACGATCGTCGCGAACAGTTGAAGGCCGGCATCACCGCCTCGACCAGCAAGCGCCGGGCCAAGCTCGTCGCCAAGAACGAGACCGCCGACCGCATCCGCAACGTCCTGAGCTCGCTCAAGGTGCTTCAGGAAAGCCAGCTGATCGTCGCGCAGAAGCTGCTGATGCAGGCGGGCATCCGCAAGAAGGAATGGGCGCCGGCGATCATCTTCGGCCGCCTGGTCCTGCCGATCGTCTTCGGCGCGGTCGCGCTCTACGTCTTCTACGGCAGCGAGATGTTTCCCGCCTGGGGGCCGCTGAAGCGTTACATGGCCGTCGCGGCGTCGTTCATCATCGGCTACAAGGCGCCCGACATCTGGCTCAAGAACAAGATCACGAAGCGCAGCCACGCGATCCGCAAGGGACTGCCAGACGCGCTCGACCTGCTCGTGATCTGCGCCGAGGCCGGGCTGACGGTCGATGCCGCGTTCCACCGGGTGTCGAAGGAGCTGGGTCGCGCCTATCCCGAACTGGGCGACGAATTCGCGCTGACCGCGATCGAGCTCGGCTTCCTCACCGATCGCCGATCCGCATTCGAGAATCTGGCGACCCGAGTCGATCTGGATTCGATCCGCGGCGTCGTGACGACGATGGTACAGACCGAGAAATACGGCACGCCTCTCGCCTCGGCGTTGCGGGTGCTGTCCGCCGAGTTCCGCAACGAGCGCATGATGCGCGCCGAGGAAAAGGCGGCGCGGCTGCCGGCGATCATGACGATCCCGCTGATCCTGTTCATCTTGCCCGTGCTGTTCATCGTCATCCTCGGGCCGGCGGCCTGCTCGATCAAGGATGCGTTCATCGGCGGCTCCGCCTGAGCGCAAGGGCGGAGCGCGCCAAGGAACGCTCCGTCCGGCCTTTCGTTGAGGCTGCGTAACAGGAGCCTTGTCGATGCTATTCACGACAACCACGCAATATGTCGCACTGGCCGTCGCGCTGGTTGCGGGATGGCTGTTCGGACTGGCGAGCCATCCCGGCGGCGCACGCTGGAAGCAGCGCTACGCCGACGAGCGCGAAGCCCATGCGGCGGCGAGGCGAGAGCATGACGCGCGACTGGCGGAGTCGAGCGCGCGCAACGCGGAGCTGGAGCGTGAAAACGCGCGGCTCGCTCGTGCGGCGCCGGTTACCGCCGCGACGATCGCCCCGGCGGCGAACACGCGCGTCGAGTCCGCTCCCGTGCCGACCTATCCCGCCGCAAGCGGGCGCGGATGGTTCGACTGGCGGAACCGGGCGACGACGAACCGATAAGGCCCCGCGTCAAACGGCGCGACGGGCGACGATCACGATTCCGCCCAGTGTCGCGATCGCGCCGACTCCGCCGATCAAACCGACGACTACATTCGCTAGGTCCACCGCCACTCTCCTGTCCGCCGCCAGATCTCCGCCGGGCGTGTTTCAGCAATGATTGCTGATTGAAAACGGTGGTGCGCGCAACCCTGTTTCGTGCCGATGCCAGAACAGCTGCGATGACCGACGCTGGGGTCGCTGCGGGGCGGGACATCAGCTCATCGCTTTATGGAAGGAGCATTGTCCCTTGCATTAAGGTGTTGCGGTGCGGCAAGGGATGCGGCGGCAACGACCGACGCGACGACGCCTGGCGGCGCCCGAAACCGGAGACCAGGCCCGTGATCGGCATCGTCCGGGTCGCGCTTGCGCGGCCCCTCACCTTCGTCGTCATGGCGATCCTGATCGCGATCGTGGGCGTGCTGGCTGCGATCCGCACGCCAGTGGACATCTTCCCCGACATCCGCGTGCCGGTGATCGCCACCGCCTGGCAGTACCAGGGCCTCTCGCCCGACGACATGAGCGGGCGCATCATCACGCCGTTCGAGCGGGTGCTGACCACTACCGTCAACGACATCGAGCATATCGAGAGTCAGTCGATGCCCGGCATCGGCGTCGTCAAAATCTACTTCCAGCCCGGCGCCGACATCCGCACGGCGACCGCGCAGGTCACCTCGGTCTCGCAGAACGTGCTCAAGCAGATGCCGCCCGGGATCACTCCGCCGCTGATCCTGAACTACAATGCCTCGACCGTGCCCATCCTCCAGCTCGCGCTGTCCGGAAAGGGGCTGTCGGAGGGCAAGATGTTCGATCTGGCGGTCAACCAGATCCGCCCGGGTCTGGTCACGGTGCCGGGGGCGGCCCTGCCCTATCCGTCCGGAGGGCGCCAGCGGCAGGTGCAGATCGACCTCGATCCGCAGGCACTTCAGTCGAAGGGGTTGAGCGCGCAGGACGTTGCCAACGCGATCGCCGCGCAGAACCAGATCAACCCCGCCGGATTCGCGAAGATCGGCGGCTTTCAATACGCCGTGCGGCTGAACAACGCCCCGGACTCGATCGAGGGGCTGAACGCGCTGCCGGTCAAGGTCGTGAGCGGCGCGACGATCTACATGCGCGACGTCGCGCATGTCCGCGACGGATCGGCACCGCAGACCAACGTCGTCCACGTCGACGGCAGCCGGTCGGTGCTCATGACCATCCTGAAGAACGGATCGACGTCGACGCTGGCGATCGTCCAGGGCATCAAGGACGCGCTTCCGAAGATTCAGGAGACGCTCCCCTCGACCCTCCGGATCGTGCCGATCGGCGACCAGTCGCTGTTCGTGAAGGCGGCGGTCGAGGGCGTGGTGAAGGAGGGCGCGATCGCGGCGGTGCTGACCAGCCTGATGATCCTGCTGTTCCTCGGATCGTGGCGATCGACCGTCATCATCGCCATCTCCATCCCGCTCGCTATCCTCGCCGCGATCGTCGCGCTGGCCGCGACCGGCCAGACGCTCAACGTGATGACACTGGGCGGGCTGAGCCTCGCGGTCGGCATCCTGGTCGACGACGCGACCGTTACGATCGAGAACATCAACTGGCACCTCGAGCACGGCAAGCGCGTCCGCGAGGCGATCCTCGACGGCGCCGCCCAGATCGTGACCCCGGCATTCGTCTCGCTGCTCTGCATCTGCATCGTCTTCATCCCCATGTTCTTCCTGCCCGGGGTCGCGGGATTCCTGTTCGTGCCGCTGGCGCTGTCGGTGGTGTTCGCGATGGTCGCGAGCTTCATCCTGTCGCGCACCCTCGTCCCGACGATGGCGATGGCGCTGCTGCGCCCGCACGATACGGAGCACGCGGCGGGATCATCTGCGTCACGCAACCCGCTGGTACGGTTCCAGCGCGGGTTCGAGGCGCGGTTCGAGGCGATCCGCACCGGCTATGGTCGGCTGCTCGAGCGGGCGCTCGCGAGCGGGCGGCCGTTCGTTCTCGGCTTCCTGGCGGTGGTCGCGGCGTCGTTCCTGCTGGCGCCGGTCCTGGGCCAGAACTTCTTCCCCACGGTCGACGCAGGGCAGATCACCCTGCACGTCCGCGCACCCATCGGAAGCCGGATCGAAGACACGTCGGCGCAGTTCGACCGGATCGCGACCCGCATTCGCCAGATCATCCCGAGGGACGAGCTTGTCTCTCTGGCCGACAACATCGGTCTGCCGGTCAGCTCGATCAACACGACCTACAACAATTCCGGGACGATCGGGCCGCAGGACGGCGACATCCTGATCCAGCTTGCAAAAGGCCATGCGCCGACCGCCGACTACATCGAGCGACTGCGCGAGACGTTGCCGAAGGCGTTTCCGGGCACGACCTTCGCGTTCCTGCCCGCCGACATCACCAGCCAGATTCTGAACTTCGGCGCCCCCGCGCCGATCGACGTTCAGATCACCGGCAAGGACGCCGCCGCGAACGGGACGTTCGCACGGCGGCTGCTCCGTCGTATCGCCGTCATCCCCGGCGTTGCCGACGCGCGGATCCAGCAATCCTCGCGCTATCCCGAATTGCGCGTCGACGTGGATCGCAGCCGGATCGGACAATTGGGGCTGACCGAACGAGACGTGACCACCAGCCTGGCCGCCTCGCTCGCCGGAACGGGCCAGACCGCGCCGGTCTTCTACCTCAATCCGGAGAATGGCGTGTCCTATTCGGTCGTCGCCCAGACCCCGGAATACCGGGTCGGCTCGATCGGCGACCTCGCCAATATCCCGGTGACGGGCACGACGTCGGGCGCGAGCCAGGTGCTCGGCGGCGTCGGCCGGATCGGTCGTGGAGGTGCCGCCGCGGTAGTGTCGCACTACAACATCCAGCCCGCGATCGACCTTTACGCGACCCCGAACGGGCGAGACCTGGGCGCCATCTCGGGCGACATCTTGCGGGCGATCTCCGACCTGAAGTTACAGACTCCGAAAGGGGTGACGGTGACGCTGCGCGGTCAGTATCAGACGATGCGCACCGCCTTCTCCGGCTTGTTGCTCGGGCTGATCGGCGCGGTCGTGCTGATCTACCTCTTGATCGTCGTCAATTTTCAGAGCTGGCTCGACCCGTTCGTGATCGTCACCGCGCTGCCCGCCGCGATCGCGGGAATCATCTGGATGCTGTTCCTGACGGGTACGACACTGTCGGTGCCCGCGCTGACCGGCGCGATCATGTGCATGGGCGTCGCGACCGCCAACTCGATCCTGGTCGTCAGCTTCGCCCGCGAGCGGCTGGCGGAGCACGGCGACGCGGTGAAGGCGGCGCTGGAGGCCGGGATGACGCGGTTCCGCCCGGTGCTGATGACCGCCCTGGCCATGATCATCGGCATGCTGCCGATGGCGCTGAGCCTGGGCGAGGGCGGCGAGCAGAACGCGCCGCTCGGCCGCGCCGTGATCGGCGGGCTGATCGTGGCGACCATCGCCACGCTGATGTTCGTCCCCGTCATCTTCAGCCGCGCGCACGCCCGCGACCTCGCAAGGGCGCGCCGCCGAGACGACCGCGTGCACGAACTGGAGGAAGCGCATGTCTGAGCCTCGCCGCTGGTCGCTCAAGACCGCGGGCATCGTCCTCGCCGCCGTCGCGATCGTGCTGGTCGCGATCGGGCTCATGACCCGCATGCGACACGAGCGTTCGCTCGCGTCCTGGACACAGGCGAACGCGACCCCGGTCGTCTCAGTGATCCGCCCCACCCGCGTCGGCAGGAGCGGCGACGGCCTGACCCTCCCGGGGAACCTCCAGGCGTACAATAGCGCTGCGATCTACGCGCGAACCACGGGCTATATCCGCCGCTGGCTCGTCGACATCGGCGATCCGGTCCGCAGCGGCCAGACGCTGGCATTGCTCGATGCTCCCGAGGTCGAACAGCAGGTCGCGCAGGCGCGCGCGCAGCTTCAGACCGCGCGCGCCAACCGCGCCCTCGCCGCATCAACCGCGACCCGTTGGCGCGACCTGCTGGCGAAGGATGCCGTGTCGAAGCAGGAGACCGACGAGAAGATCGGCGACCTCGCCGCCAAGAGCGCGATCGCCGACGCCGCTGCGGCAGAGCTGCGTCGCTTGGGCGCTCTCCAGGGCTTCACCCGGCTCGACGCGCCGTTCGCGGGCGTGGTCACGAGCCGTTCGGCGCAGATCGGCGCGCTGGTGACGGCGGGGACGAGCGCGTCGACGCCGCTGTTCACCGTCGCCGACCTCGCCCGCATCCGCGTCTATGTGCGCGTGCCACAGGCCTCTGTCGGCGAGGTTCGCGACGGAATGCACGCTTCGCTGACGGTCCCCGAACACCCCGGCCGCAAGTTCGACGTGGTGCTGGTCCGCTCGGCGGGCGCGGTCGATCCGCAATCGGGGACGATGCTGGTCGAACTCCAGACCGACAATCCCGACCGGGCGCTGAAGCCCGGCGGCTACGCGCAGGTGACCTTCCCGGTCGGGAACGCCGGTTCCGGCATCCGGCTGCCGGCGAGCGCGCTGATCGTCGGGTCGGACGGCACGCGGGTGGCGACGCTCGGCGCCGGGAACAGGGTCGTGATGAAGACGGTGACGATCGGCCGCGACGAAGGTGAGACGGTGACGATCAGCGCGGGCCTGTCGCCCCGCGACCGGGTGATCGACAACCCGCCGGATTCGCTCGACAGCGGCGACACGGTTCGTCTGGCCGCGGGTGGGAAGTAACGTGCGCCGCTCGCGTCCCGTCCTCAGTGGCGTGCTGATCGCGGCGCTCGCGGGCTGCTCGCTCGCGCCGCCCTATGCCGCGCCGCCGCCGGTGCCGACGGCCGCAGCGTACAAGGAGCTCGGCCCGTGGCAGCCGGCGATGGCGAACGTCGCCCCGCGCGGCGAGTGGTGGATGGCGTTCGACGACGCGACGCTGACCGACCTGGAGAACCGGATCGAGCGGGCCAATCCCGATCTCGCCGCGGCGGTCGCGCGCTACGACGCGGCGCGCGCGGCGATCGGCGAGGCGCGGGCGGCGCGCTATCCGCAACTTGATCTGGGCGCGAGCGTCAGCCGCGAGCGGGTGTCGGCCGACCGCCCGCTCGCGCAGGGCAAGGCCGCGACCTACACCGACTACGCGGTCGGTCCGTCGCTCGCCTACGAACTCGACCTGTTTGGTCGCGTCCGCAACTCGGTCCGGGCGAGCGCGGCCGAGGCCGAGGCGAGCGCGGGCGATCTGAACGCGGTGCGGCTGTCGCTGCAGGCGAACCTCGCCGACACCTATTTCCAGATGCGGGGACTCGACGCGCGGATCGTGCTGCTGCGCCAGACCGTCGCCGCGTTCCAGCGCGCCTACGACCTCACCGACACGCGGCATACCGGCGGGATCGCCAGCGGGATCGACGTCAGCCGCGCCGCCGCCCAGCTCGGCAGCGCGCGCGCCGAGCTGGAGGGCGTGGCGGGCGACCGCGCCGCGTTGGAGCACGCGATTGCCGCGCTGGTCGGAGAGTCGCCGTCGACCTTTGCGCTGCCGGTCGCGAGCGCGCTGCCCGCCCCGCCGCAGGTACCGGTCGGCGTCCCCTCCGAACTGCTCCAGCGCCGGCCCGACGTGGTCGCCGCCGAGCGCCGCATCGCCGCCGCCAACGCACGGATCGGCGTGACGCGCGCGGCGCTCTACCCGTCGCTGACGCTCGGCGGCACGGTCGGCGTCGAAGCGACCGGCGGCAGCATCTTCAGCGCGTCCAACCTGTTCTGGGCGCTCGGGCCGGTGCAGGCGGCGCTCTCGGTCTTCGACGGCGGCGCGCGGCGCGCGCGGGTGAAGATCAGCCGCGCGCAGTATGAGGAGGCGGCGGCCAACTACCGCTCGACGGTGCTGGCGGCGTTCCGCGAGGTCGAGGACGACCTCGCCCGCTCGCGCGCGGCGCTCGCGCAGGAGCGCGAGCAACGGGCGGCCACCCGCGCCGCCGAAAGGACCCGCGACCTCGCGCTGATCCGCTACCGCGACGGCGCATCGGACTATCTCGAGGTCACCACCGCCCAGGCGGCGGCGCTCGATGCGGAGCGCGCGTTGCTGGAGGTCGGGACGCGGCGGCTCCAACTGGCGGCAGACACGGCGCGGGCGGTGGGGGGAAGCGCGCCGACCTCTCCCCTGCCCTGACACCCCTCACCAGCCCGTCGGCTTGCCCTTGTTCTGCCGGTCGAGCCAGGTCTTGAGCGGCGCGAAGTAGGCGACGAGCGCCGCACCCGACATCTCGCGGCTGCCGGTGAACGCCTGCAGCGCGTCGGGCCAGGGCTTCGACTGCCCCATCTTGAGCATCGCGTTCAGCTTCTCGCCCACCGCCTTGTTCCCGTAGAAGGAGCAGCGGTGGAGCGGGCCCTTCCAGCCGGACTGCTTGCACGCCGCCTGGTAGAACTGGAACTGGAGGAGCCGGGCGAGGAAGTAGCGGGTGTAGGGCACGCCCGCCGCGACGTGATACTTCGCGCCCGCATCGAACTTGGTCTCGTCGCGCGCGACCGGCGCGACGATGCCCTGATACCGGAGCCGAAGCTTGTCCCAGCCCGCCTGCAGGTGACCTTCGGGGATCGCGCCCGAATAGACACTCCAGCGGTACTTATCGACCAGCAGGCCGAACGGCAGGAACGCCACCTTGTCCATCGCCTGGCGGAGCAGCAGTCCGATGTCCTTGTCGGCGGCGGGGACTTTCGCCGGATCGAGCAGGTTGATCTTCACGAGATAGTCGGGCGTGATCGACAGCGCGACGAAATCGCCGATCGCCTCGTGGAAGCCGTCGTTGGCGCCGTTCTTGTAAAGGAACGGCTGAGTGTTGTAGGCGCGCTGATAATAATTGTGACCCATCTCGTGATGGATGGTAACGAAATCGTCGCTGTTGACCTTGGTGCACATCTTGATGCGCAGGTCGTTCATGTTGTCGACGTCCCAAGCCGAGGCGTGGCACACGACCTCGCGGTCGGCGGGCTTGACGATCTGCGAGCGCGTCCAGAACGTGTCCGGCAGGGGAGCGAAGCCCAGCGAGGAGTAGAACCCCTCGCCGGTCCTGAACATCTTTACCGGATCATAGCCCTTGGTCTTGAGCAGATCGCCGATGTCGTAGCCGAGGTCGCCAGCACCCGCCGGCGCGACGAGATCGTAGATGTTGCCCCATTCCTGCGCCCACATGTTGCCGAGCAGATCGGCGCGGATCGGGCCGGTCTTGGGCTGGACGGCGTCGCCGTACTTCGCGTTGAGCTTCCAGCGGACATAGGTGTGGAGCGCGAGGTAGAGCGGCTCGACCTGCTTCCAGAGCGTGTCCGTCAGCGCGGCGAATTGCTCCGGCGGCATGTCGTAGCCAGCGCGCCAGAGCGCGCCAGTGTCGGCGAAGCCCAGTTCCTTCGCGCCCTCGTTCTCGATCCGGACCGACTTCAGGAAATCCGCGCGCATGGGCGCGCCGACCTGGTCGTGCCAGCTGACCCACATCTCCTGCGATTTGGCGGGATCGCGGACGCTCCCCATCGCCGCCTCGATGTCGCTGCCGTTGATCGGCTTGCCGTCCAGCATGCCGCGCCCCTTGCCGTAGGACGAGGACATCTTGGTCACGAGCGTCGCGACCTCGTCCGCCGCCCCTGGGCGGCTGGGCGCCGGAAGCGTGATGCCGCCGAGCAGCAGGTCGAGCTTGCGCCGGGTGTCGAACGAGAGGCCGGGGACGCTGCGGTACTTCGCCGCCTCGACCGCGAGCTTGACCGCGAGTTCGGTCGCTTTCGCCCCCGCCGCGGCGGCGAGCGCATCGGTATCGTCGGTGATATAGGTCGCGTTCACCCAGCTGATCTGCGCGGTCGGGACCGAGATCGCCTCGATCTGCCGCTCGGCATCGGCGACGAAGGCGTCCGCCTGCGCCGCCGTCGCGGGGGCGGCCTGCGCCGGGGCGGGGCGAGTCTGCGCGGCGGCGGGAACGGCGGCGAGCGTCGCCGCGAGCGCGGCGAGCGAGGTGAAGCGGATCATGCGGAGCCCTTTTGCGCACATCGAGGGGGAGAGAATGAAACCGGGTCGCGGACCGGTCAAGCCGACCGTCCGCTCGCGAAGCTGCGGCGAGCCGTTCGGCGGACATGGTAAAAACCTGTTGGGAGACGATTCGAAAAGGTCTAGAATCCGGCGAGTTGCGTGGGGATAGGGTGATGATCAAGGTGTGGCGGGCCGGCGTGGCGGCTCTGACGTTGGCGGGAGCGGCGGTCGCGGCGACGCCCGCTTCGGCGCAGTTCTTCCTCAAATCCAAGGACCTGTCCGGCGCGCCGGTGGTCGGCGACGAGCCGGGGATCGCCCAGCCGATGCCGGGCGCCACGCGCGCCGAGATCGACGCCGCGCTGGTCTGGAACATGCGCGCGGCGCTGAACGTCGCCGCGCTCCAGTGCCAATTCGAACCGACGATGGTGACGGTGTCGAACTACAATGCGATCCTCACCGATCACAAGGACGAACTCAAGAAGTCGTTCGACACGCTCACCAAGTATTTCGTCCGTGTCAACAAGTCTCCAAAGGGTGGACAGTCGGCGCTGGATCAGTTCGGGACTCGGACCTACGCCGGCTTCTCGGCGGTGGAATCGCAGTTGAACTTCTGCGAGGTAGCCAATTCGATCGGACGCGACGCGGTGTTTACGTCGAAGGGGAAGTTCGTCGAGGTGTCGCGAGCACGGATGCGCGAACTGCGCAACGCGCTGACGCCTTGGGGAGACCAGGTGGCGGTCTATGCCTTCCAGCCCAAGCTGGCGATGCCGCGGCTCGATGCGGTTTGCTGGTCGAAGAAGGGCGAGTGGGTCGCAAAGGCGTGCGGCGTGCTGGAATGGCCGCCGGCGGGCATCGCGACCGCGCAGCGTTAAGCGAAGTCGTAAGGCCCGCCCGCGGTCAGCGCACGCCGGAAGGCGGGGCGGGCGTGAACCTTCGCCAGCCAGGCGATCGTATGCGGGCGCGAGGCGTCCAGCCCGCCGCGGCTGCGCGCCGCCTCGACCGGGAAACTCATCATCACGTCCGCGGCGGTGATTTCGTCGCCCGCGAACCAGGGCCGCCTGGCGAGCTCCGCCTCGACGTAATCGAGATGGACGTCGATCATCGGTTGAATGCGCTTCTGCGCCATCCCGCCGAGCAGCGGCACGCGGCCGAGCACCAGCTTGACGAGCAGCGGCGGCATCAGCGAGCCTTCCGCATAGTGAAGCCAGAACCGGTAGCGGAGCGTCGCGTCGCGATTGGCGGGCGGGCCGAGGCGACCATCGGCCTTGTCGACCAGATATTCTACGATGGCGCCGGTCTCCGCGACGACCCGCCCTTGTCCGCTCGTGCCGTCGGCGGTGTCGACGATGACGGGGGACTTGCCCAGCGGGTGGACCTGCTTGAGCTCGGGCGGCGCGAGCATCGTCGTCCTGTTCCGCTCGTAGCGCCGGACTTCATAGGGCAAATCGAGCTCCTCCAGCATCCACAGCACCCGCTGCGACCGGGAGTTCTCGAGGTGGTGGACGACGATCATGCGCGCGCGCTCCAGATCCAGGCGGCGGCGGAGAACGCGACCAGATCGCCCGCGACATGGCGGGCCAGAAGTCCGTGCAACCGCTCGCGGGCGGAGGGCCGGTCGGACGCGGGCAGGGTCGCGAGCGCGCGCGCCGCAGGCCCGATCCGCGAAAGGAACGAGAGCGCGTCGCCGACAGGATCCCGGCCTTGCCCGGCGACGTAGCTGTAGTCGAGATCGCGCACCCGCGGGTCGCTCCACCCCGTATCGGTCAGCAGCGCCCGGACAAGGTCCGGGTCGGCAAAGGCGAACGGACCCGGCATGTCGCCGGTCTGCGCCATCGGCTCCCCGGTGATCGCCTCCACCACGTCGCTCACCCAGGGATTGCGCCCGACCGACTGGAAGCAGGAGAAGACGAACGGCGCCCCGGGCTTGAGCAACGTGCGGATCGTCTCGAACGCGGCCACGGGATGAGCGAAGAACATCACGCCGTGGCGCGAGACGGCGATGTCGTGCGCGCCGCCGAGGATGGGCGGCGCGGGGTCGGCTGCGTCGGCAACCTGGAAGCGGACGTTGTCGACGCCCACGGCGCGCGCCTGCGCGACCGCGACCAGATCGGGGGAAAGGTCGATCCCGACCACTGCGAGCGCGGCGTGCGCGCGGGCGAGCGCCAGGCTCGTCCCGCCCGCCCCGCAGCCGATGTCGAGTGCGACTCCTGTCGTCGGGGAGACGTCGAGGATCGCGGCGTCGAGCGCGGCGGAGACTCCCGCGAAGCTGCGGTCGGTGCGCCGCCATTCCTCCGCCCAGACGGTTCCGACGTCGGTGCGCCATTGTGCGGCTTCGGTCATCTGCGGGAACTCCAGCGGTTTATTCAGCGAGGCTTGCTACCCCCCGAGCGAGTTTGCTGAGAGAGGTCGACGCGGTTTAGGCGCCGACCCGCGTCTTCGGGTAGATGCGGCTGAAACGCCCCTGCCAAGCGACGGCTCCGCGACACCGGCGCGACGCGAACGGGACAGGAGCGCGGCACCGGCGCTCGGTCGCGCGCGCCGAGAGAGGGTCCTCGCGACGGTGACGCGACACCAAAAAGCGACGGCCCGCCCCCGATGTTCGGGAGCGGGCCGCGGCGGCGTCATCGCGAAAGATCCCTCAGGCGTCGTCTTCGCCCGACGGTCCGACCATCATCTCCTCGGCGACCGCATCGGTGCGCGCTCGGATCGCCTTTTCCAGGCGCTCGGCCATTTCCGGATTCTCGCGCAGGAAGTTCTTGGCGTTCTCGCGCCCCTGGCCGATGCGGACGCTGTCGTAGCTGAACCACGATCCCGACTTCTCGACCAGCCCCGCCTTGACCCCCAGGTCGATGATCTCGCCGAGCTTCGACACGCCCTCGCCGAACATGATGTCGAACTCGACCTGCTTGAACGGCGGCGCGACCTTGTTCTTCACGACCTTGACGCGAGTGGTGTTGCCCGTCGCCTCGTCGCGGTCCTTCACCGAGCCGGTGCGGCGGATGTCGAGCCGGACCGAGGCATAGAACTTGAGCGCGTTGCCGCCGGTGGTCGTCTCGGGCGAACCGTACATCACCCCGATCTTCATGCGGATCTGGTTGATGAAGATGACCAGGCAGCGCGAGCGGCTGATCGTGCCGGTGAGCTTGCGGAGCGCCTGCGACATCAGTCGCGCCTGAAGGCCGACGTGGCTGTCGCCCATCTCGCCCTCGATCTCGGCGCGGGGGACGAGCGCGGCGACCGAGTCGATCACCAGCACGTCCACCGCGTTCGAGCGGACGAGGGTGTCGACGATCTCGAGCGCCTGTTCGCCGGTATCGGGCTGCGAGACGATCAGCTCGTCGATGTCGACGCCCAGCTTCTTGGCATAGACCGGATCGAGCGCATGCTCGGCGTCGACGAACGCTGCGGTGCCGCCACGCTTCTGCGCCTCGGCGACCGCGTGGAGCGCCAGCGTGGTCTTGCCCGAGCTTTCGGGTCCGAAGATCTCGACGATGCGGCCGCGCGGCAGCCCGCCGACGCCCAGCGCGATGTCGAGCCCGAGGCTGCCGGTCGAGATCACGTCGACCTTCATCGCCTCCTTCGAGCCGAGCTTCATCGCCGAGCCCTTGCCGAAGGCGCGGTCGATCTGCGCCAATGCGGCGTCCAGCGCCTTTTGGCGATCGGTGTTGTTCGAAAGGGAGGAGGCCATGCCGGAGTCGATCACCTTCAGGTTCGCAGCCATATCGCTTCCCTCACACCGCTAGACCATGCGCATCGACCGTTCAACGCGCGGGACGTTGTGTACCGTCTTCGTTCCTGTAGAACAAGAGGGAAACACCGGATTTCGTCGGACGGTGGTCGCGTTGTCTACATCTCTCCCCGCGCCCTCCGGATGGCATACCATTTCTGGACGTTGGCATTGTGCTGGTCCAGCGTGTTCGCGAAGACGTGCCCGCCCGTCCCGTCGGCGACGAAGTAAAGCGCGGGGCTGTCGGCGGGGTTCAGGACCGCGTCGATCGACGCCTTGCCCGGATTGGCGATCGGGCCCTTGGGTAGCCCTGCCTCGGCATAGGTGTTGTAGCCGTTCTTCGCCTTCAGCTCGGATTCGAGGATCCGCCTGCCGAGCGGGCGGCCGCGGGTGAGCGGGTAGATCACGGTCGGATCGGCCTGGAGTGGCATCCCCTGCCGCAGCCGGTTCTCATACACCGCGGCGACGACGCGGCGCTCGGCGGGCTTGCCGGTTTCCTTCTCGACGATCGAGGCGAGCGTGATCGCCTCCGCCGGGGTCTTGACCGCGATGCCGGGTTTGCGCTTCGCCCAGGCGGCGGCGAGATAGTCGCGCATCGCCTTCTGCATCCGCAGAACGACGGAGACGCGGGTGTCGCCGCGTTCGTAGGCGTAGCTGTCCGGGAGGATCGAGCCCTCGCGCGGAATGCCGACCCCGCCGGTGAGCCCGTCGGCGCGGAGCAAGGCGTCGTGGACCAGGACGGACGGATAGCCCTCCGGCACGACGACGAAGCGCTGGCGGACCTTGCCCTCCTGGAGGAGCTTCAGGACCAGCGAAGGGCTCGCCCCCGCGGGCACCTGATACTCGCCAGCCCGGATCGGGGCGCCGGTGCCGAACAGGCGGGCGTAGATGCGGAAGCGCGTCGCCGATTCGATTGCGCCTGCCTTCTCCAGTTCGGCCGCGGCGCGCGCGAGGGTGGCCCCGCGCGAGATCTGCGCGGTGACGGGCGCGTTCGCAGGCCCCGCCCCGCGCCAATCCTGCGCCACCAGCAACGCCGCGACGATCAGCAGCAGGCCGGCGAGCAGGCCGAAGCAGCCGATCGGGCGCACTAGACCGCCTTCATCACCAGCGAGGCGTTGGTGCCGCCGAAGCCGAAGCTGTTGTTCAGCACCGCGCGAACCTTGCGCTGCTTGGCCGTGTGCGGGACCAGGTCGACGCCCGCGCAATTCTCGCTGGGATTGTCGAGGTTGAGCGTCGGCGGGACGACCTGATCGCGCAGCGCCAGCATGCAGAAGATGCTTTCGACTGCTCCCGCGCCTCCAAGCAGGTGCCCGATCGCCGACTTGGTCGACGACATCGACAGCCCGCCGATCGCGTCGCCGAACAGCCGCCGGACCGCGCCCAGCTCCAGTTCATCGCCGAGCGGGGTCGAGGTGCCGTGCGCGTTGATGTAGTCGATGTCGTCGAGCGCGAGGCCGGACTTCTTCACCGCCATCTGCATCGAGCGGAACGCGCCCGAGCCCTCGGGGTGCGGGGCGGTGACGTGATAGGCGTCGCCCGACAGGCCGTAGCCGATCACCTCGGCGTAGATCTTCGCGCCGCGCGCCTTCGCCCGCTCATATTCCTCGAGCACGACGACGCCCGCGCCCTCGCCCATGACGAAGCCGTCGCGCGCTTGGTCCCACGGGCGGCTGGCCTTGGTGGGATCGTCGCGAAAGCCGGTCGAGAGCGCGCGCGCCTGACCGAAGCCGGCGATGCCGATCGGGCAGACGGTCGATTCGGCCCCGCCCGCGAGCATCACGTCGGCGTCGTCCATCGCGATCATCCGCGCCGCGTCGCCGATCGAATGCGCGCCGGTCGAGCAAGCCGTGACCACCGCGTGGTTGGGACCCATCAGCCCGTATTTGATGCTGACCTGACCCGAGATCAGATTGATCAGCCGGCCGTGGACGAAATGCGGCGAGACCCGCTTGGGGCCCTTCTCGGCCAGCACCAGCGACTCACTCTCGATTCCCGGCAGGCCGCCGATGCCCGAGCCGATCGAGCAGCCGGCGCGAAAGCGCTCCTCCTCGGTCATGTCGAGGAGCCCGGCGTCCTCGATCGCCTGGCCGGCGGCGTCGATGCCGTAGACGATGAACGGATCGACCTGGCGCTGGACCTTGTGGTCGACGCGCTTGCCCGGATCGAAGCCGAATTCGTGATCCGGCG
Organism: Sphingomonas sp. SP6; assembly: GCF_058313435.1. Taxonomy (NCBI): domain Bacteria; kingdom Pseudomonadati; phylum Pseudomonadota; class Alphaproteobacteria; order Sphingomonadales; family Sphingomonadaceae; genus Sphingomonas; species Sphingomonas sp. SP6. The sequence goes on along the minus strand of NZ_JBZFLG010000001.1, from coordinate 39,691 downwards.
CTTTCACCTCGCAGGCGTAGTTCGAATGGTAATCGGTGGCGTCGAAGCGGGTGATCGTCGCCGCGCCCGAGCGGGCGGCGACGATGTTCTTCCAGACGGTCTCGACGTCCGCCCCGAGCGGGGTAACGAGACCGAGGCCGGTGACGACGACGCGACGCATAGGCTTCCTTCCAGCGTCGTCCCCGGCGCGCGCCCGGGACGACGGATCAACATAACGAAACGGCTCCCCGCCCTCTAGCGGAGGACGGAGAGCCGCTCAAATCCGGCTTGGGGGCGTACGATCAGCCCTTGTGCTCGTCGATGTAGGTGATCGCGTCCTTGACGGTCGTGATCTTCTCGGCGGCGTCGTCGGGAATCTCGACCCCGAACTCCTCCTCGAACGCCATCACCAGCTCGACGATGTCGAGGCTGTCCGCGCCCAGATCGTCGATGAAGCTGGCGTCCTCGGTCACCTTGTCGGCTTCGACGCCGAGATGCTCGACGACGATCTTCTTCACGCGGTCGGCGGTCTCGCTCATGAACTTGGTCCCTCTCGCTGGGGGGTGATGATTCCTGAACGCAGCTAGAACGGCTGCGAGTTCGGCGCAAGTCAGACCATCGCCATCCCACCGTTGACGTGGAGCGTCTGGCCCGTGACGTACCCTGCTTCCTTCGACGCCAGATACACCACCGCGGCGGCGATGTCTTCTCCCGCACCGAGGTCGCCCGCCGGAATCCGCGCGCTCAGCGCGGCCTTCTGCGCATCGGGCAACCCGTCGGTCATCGCCGAGCGGATGAAGCCCGGCGCGACGCAGTTGACCGTGATGTTGCGGCTGGCGAGCTCCTGCGCCACCGCCTTCGACATGCCGACCAGCCCCGCCTTGGAGGCCGCGTAATTCGCCTGCCCGGGGTTGCCCGTCTGGCCCACCACCGACGTGACCGAGACGATGCGGCCGTAGCGCTGCTTCATCATCGGCTTGGCCGCGGCGCGGATCAGCCGGAAGGCGGCCTCGAGATTGACGCGGATCACCGTGTCCCACTCCTCGTCCTTCATCCGCATCGTCAGATTGTCGCGGGTGACGCCGGCGTTGTTGACGAGGATGTCGAGCCGGCCGCCGAGCGCCGCGACGGCGGCGGGAACGAGCGCGTCGACCGCGATCGGGTCGGCGAGGTTCGCAGGGACGGCGACGTGATCGCCGCCGAGCTCGTTTCGGAAGGCGGTGAGCTTCTCGGCGTTGGAGCCGGACACCGCGACGCGCGCGCCTTGCTTCGCAAGCGCGCCGGCGATGGCCGAGCCGATCCCGCCCGAGGCTCCGGTGACGAGGGCGGTCGCGCCGGTAAGATCGAACATGGTGTGATCCTTCATTGGTGTCTGCAGCGGGCACAGAAGAGAAGAAGGTGCTTCACGCGATGGACGCGAAGGTCCGCGAAGGACATGAAGAGAAGACGAGGAAGATGGTTCTCGGCGGCGCATTCTTCTTCGCCGCGACGCAGCAATACCAGATCTTGCCCTCGCGCGGCCTGGGTCCGGGCCTTCTCCCTTCCTCATCGCGCCCTTCGCGGACCTTTGCGTCCCTTGCGTGAACCCCTTTCTTCCTTCTTGAATCCTACATTCGTTTCAACAACGCCTCGATGTCGTCCATCGTCAGCACGCTCGTCGCGGTCGCGTCGGGGGCGGTGCGCTTGACCATCGGGGCCAGCACCTTCGCGCCGAACTCGACGAAGTCCGACACACCCTCCCCCGCCATCGCCGCCACCGAGGCGCGCCAGCGGACCATGCCGGTGACCTGCTCGACGAGCGCGAACCGGAGGCGATTGGGGTCGGCGACGGAGGCGGCGTCGACGTTGGTGTAGACGGGCACGACCGGCGCGGAGAGGCGGGTGTCGCGCAGGGCGTTCTCCATCGCGTCCGCGGCGTCCTGCATCAACGGGCAATGGAACGGCGCCGAAACCGGCAGCAACACCGCCCGCTTTGCGCCCAGATCCTTGGCGAGCGCGACGGCGCGCTCGATCGCGGCCCTGTGACCGGAGATCACGACCTGCGAGGGATCGTTGTCGTTCGCGATGGTGCAGACCAGCGCATCGCCGCCCTCCGCCAGGATCTGGTCGACCGCGGTGCCGGCGATCAGTTCGGCCGTGTCGAGATCCGCGCCGAGCAGCGCCGCCATCGCCCCCTCGCCGACCGGCACCGCCGCCTGCATCGCCTGTCCGCGCAGCTTCAGCAGGCGCGCGGTCGTCGCGAGATCGAGCGCGCCCGCGGCGCACAGCGCGGTATATTCGCCGAGCGAGTGGCCGGCGACGTAATCAGCCTTGTCCGCGACCGAGACGCCGCCTTCCTTTTCGAGCACCCGCAGCACGGCGACCGCGCCGGCCATGATGGCGGGCTGCGCGTTCTCGGTCAGCGTCAGCAGATCGATCGGGCCGTCCGCCATCAGCGCGGACAGGTTCTGGCCGAGCGCCTCGTCGACCTCCTGGAACACCTCGCGCGCATGCGGACTCGCGTCCGCGAGCGCCTTGCCCATGCCGACCGCCTGGCTCCCCTGCCCGGGGAAGATGAACGCGCGCATTGTGACCTCTCCTTGACAAGAGAGGCGGTTAGGCGTGCCGGCGCGCGGGGGTCAACCTTTGGGGCCGGTGCGGACCAGCACATAGGCCGGGTTCGGCGCGAACATGCGACGGGCGACCCCAGCCGGCACGACCCTTTCGAGACCGGCCGCGCCAAGGATGGCGCCGAGCCGGGTCGGCGGCGACGGATAGCGGGCGATCACCTCGCCGGGTGGCGCATCCGCTTCGCGCGCGACGACCAGTCCGCCGAGCCGCGGCGCGCCGGCGATCACCCGGCCCCGCCCGGCGAGTGCGAGCGGCAGCGCGGCGCGGCGGGCCTCGTCGGGCGTGCCGGCGACCGGCTCGTCGGGATGCGCCTGGGCGGCGGCGACCAGCGCCTCCATCTCCCAGCGCGGGTGCGCGTTGCCGACGCTCGCGAGCAGCAGCCCGCTCCCGACCAGCGCCCCGAGCCCGAACAGGCGCGCGCGCGGGCCGGCGCGATCGAGCCAGAGCGCGACCACGATCACGGCCGTGAGCGCGGGTAGCGTGAAATAGCGCGGGTTGAGGACCAGCTTGGTCGTCAGCACCGCCACCAACAGGAACGCCGCGAGGGCCATCGCCGCCACGATCGCCAGCCGCGCGCGGCCGTCCGCGCCGACGCGGCCGAGCGTCCCGCCCGCGAGCGCCGCCCCCGCGGCCCAGAACAGCAGCCCGAAATCGTCGTTGATCAGCAGCACCAGCAAGGGGTCGATCGGCGGCCAGAGCAGGACATTGCCCTCCAGATTGGCGGCACGGTCGATATGCTCGTCGTGGTGGAAGGCGATCGAGTAGCGGCGCAGCGGATCGCCGGTCAGCGCCCATTGGAACACCGCCTCCGCGCCGATCACCGCGACGAAGCCGAGTGCCGCGGCGACCAGAACGCGGCGCGGGACGGGGCGGCCCAGGAGGAACAGCGGCACCAGGCCCACTAGCGGCAGCGCGGTCGTCTCGCGGCACAGCATCGCGACGCCGAACGCGATTCCGGCGGCGAGGCCCTTGCCTTCGCCGCGCCGATCATCCTCGGCGTCGCCGAGGAGCATCGCGCCGAGCATCAGCGCCGAGGCCTCCACCAGGTCGACGCTCACCGTGGTCGCGTGGCTGACGATCACCGGCAGCGTGGCGGTCAGCAGCGCGGCGATCCAGCCGCTCCGCTCGCCCCCGATCCGTGCCGCCGCGGCTCCGGTGACCGCGATCACCGCGGCGTAGAATACCAGCGCGGTCCCCGCGAACGCGCCATAGCCCTTGCCCAGCACGGCCAGGAATGCGGCGAAGGTGAGCGTCAGCGGGAAGCGGGTCGCCCAATGATTGTCGCCCGCGAACGGCGGGTCCGTCAGCCAGCGCAGCGCGCCCTGATAATAGAGCGAATCGTCGGAGGCGATGAAGCCGATCCAGCCGAGCCAGAGCGCGAGCGTGACGCCGCTCGCGAGCGCCGCGATCCAGAACCGGCGCTCGCCAGCCGCAAGGGCGAGATCGCCCCGCGGGCGGGTTCGCCGGACGGTGTGGGCGAGTTCGGCAGGGCTGAACGGCGCGTTCATCCGCGGTCGATTAGGCCGCCATTGGTGTAGATTTCGTCGCCGGCCTGAACAGGCGTTCAGAAGCCTCGGAAAACTGCGACAATTCGCGAATATTTCGGCTTCGTATCGACAGCGGAGGGATACAACCGCCGCCTAGATAGGTTTCCGACGCCGAACAGGGCGCCAACAATTCGAGAAGGAGACAAGGCATGTTCAGGAAAATTGTCCAGGCGACGGTCGCCGCGGCACTGGTCGCCACCCCGATGATCGCGAGCGTCGCCGAGGCGCAGGCGCAGCGCACCACGACCATCCACGAGAAGCGCAACGGCACCGTGGTCAAGAAGACCACCGTCACGCGCGCCCCGGCCCGGGTCACCTACCGCAAGTGGGCGAAGGGTCAGCGGTTCGATCGCCGCTACGCGCCGAACTATGGGGTGATCGACTATCGCAAGTACCGGGCACGCCGCCTGTATGCGCCGCCCCGCGGCTATCACTGGGTGCGCTCGGGCAATGACGCGGTCCTGGTCGGCGTCACCACCGGCCTGATCGCGGCGACGCTGGCCGGCGCGCTCAACTAAGAGTTGATTTTTCGCGGCGTTCCGTTAGGGGCGCTTCGGATCGGGGCGGGAAGCGCGTCTTCCCGCCCCGATGCCGTTTGAGACGACGGCCTTATCGAGACGACAGCCGGAGGGGCATGGCACGGGGCCATGTCAGCGATCGGCCAACACGAAGGAAAGACATGGCTCTGTACGAGCACGTGTTCCTTGCGCGCCAGGACCTGGCGCAGGCGCAAGTGGACGCGCTGGCGGAAGCCGCCACCAAGATCGTTCAGGACGGGCAGGGTCGGGTCGTCAAGACCGAGACCTGGGGGCTGCGCAGCCTCGCCTACCGGATCGCGAAGAACCGCAAGGCGCATTACGTCATGCTCGAGATCGACGCGCCGGGCGCGGTGGTCGCCGAGTTGGAGCGCCAGACCCAGATCAACGAGGACGTGATCCGCTACATGACCGTCAAGGTCGACGAGCATGAGGCGGGCCCGAGCGTGATGATGCGCAAGCAGGAGCGCGACCGCGAGCGCCGCGCCGACCGCGAAGGCGGGCGTGACGGTGGTCGCGACGGAGGCCCGCGCGGTGATCGTCCCGACCGTCCGCGCCGCGACCGTGAAGAGGAGGCCGCATAATGGCTCGTCCGTTTTTCCGCCGCCGCAAGTCGTGCCCGTTCAGCGCCAAGGACGCGCCGCGGATCGACTATAAGGACGTGCGCCTGCTCCAGGGCTTCGTGTCCGAGCGCGGCAAGATCGTGCCGTCGCGCATCACCAGCGTGTCGGCCAAGAAGCAGCGTGAGCTCGCCGCCGCGATCAAGCGCGCGCGGCATCTGGGCCTCCTGCCCTACATCGTGAAGTGAGGGAGTAGGACATGGACGTCATTCTGCTCGAGCGCGTCGAGAAGCTCGGCGCCATCGGCGACGTGGTGAAGGTGAAAGACGGCTTCGCCCGCAACTTCCTGCTGCCGAACAAGAAGGCGCTTCGCGCCAACGACGCGAACCGCAAGGTGTTCGAGGCGAACCGCGCACGGATCGAATCGGACAACGCCAGCCGTCGCGCCGATGCCGAGAAGGACGCCAAGTCCTTCAAGGACGCGAGCGTCACGCTGATCCGTCAGGCGTCGAACGTCGGCCAGCTCTACGGCTCGGTCGCGGTCCGCGATCTGGTCGAGGCGCTGGAGGCGGCGGGCCACAAGGTCGTCAAGTCGCAGGTCGTGCTCGACAAGCCGATCAAGGCGATCGGCGTGTACGACGTAAAGGTCGCGCTGCACCCCGAGGTGTCGGTGACGGTCAAGGTCAACGTCGCCCGCTCGCCGGAAGAGGCCGAGATGCAGGCGTCGGGTGTCGACGTGATGGCGCAGATGTTCGAGGAAGGCCGCGACCAGGGCGGCTTCGTCGAGGATTACGACCCCAATGCCGAGCCCGGCGCCACCGCCGACGCTCCGGCGCAGGAGACCGCGGAGGGCTGATGCCGTCCGGACTGCCTGCACCAAAAAGGCCCGGCCGGAGCGATCCGACCGGGCCTTTCGTTTGCGCCGGCGCCTGAGGCCCGGGGACGGACCACGCCGGCACGGGGGGAACGATCACCTCACGGTGCGACGACGCACGCGCCCAGAACGGCGGCAAGCGGGATCAGCGCAAGGAAGACTGGGACGATCTTGTTCATGACGGCTCTCGCGTTGGCGGGTGCAAGGACTTGCCCGCTCCAATGCGCACGGTGGCGAAAGGTTTCCGGCAGATGAACGAAGGCGCGACCAGCGTGCGACGAGCACGTCGCGCCGCCCCAGTCGACGAACGAGGATGTAGTCCCCACGCGGTGGCAGCAATGCCGGGCGTCGATCGCGCAGGCCGGCGCGCGACCCGCAAGACCGGCGAAGCGAGGGCCGGCTACCGCCGCCCGAACAGCGTCTCGATATCGGCGTGCGCCAGCTTCACCAAGCTTGGCGCACAATCCCTGTCATACCGTCAGTCTGCCTCTGCCGCCTGCTGAATGTCCGCTACGGCGACTCGCGGCTCCAGAGCGGGCGGGAACGACCGGCTCTGGGGGAAAGGCGACATTGCTCCTGATCCGCGCGAGCGCGATAGAGGGGTATGCACCCGTTTCCGCCCGCATCGCATTTGCAGTTCCTTGTCGGAAAGCAACTTGAGAGCGTCTGCCTCGGCTACTGGCAGTTTCACTTCGCTTTCGATGTCGGCAGCATAAGCGTCGAGGGAGACCTTGAGCATGTAAACAGCGAGGGAACGGTCCGACGCCACAATACCGACGAGGACAGGTTGAAACCTATCCTCATCCATCATCTGATCGGACAAAAGATCACGGACTTAGCGGTTGAACCGTTCTGCCTTACGCTGACCTTCGAGCGCGACACCTTGCGCATCTACAGCGACGATGGGCCGCATGAGTGCGGCCAAATCTACAATGATACGAACCAGCTAACGATCTTTTGAGGTCCGCTTTTGGAGCGACTCGCGCCCGTCCGCTTTCCCGCCCAAAAGCCGCCGATCCGCTTTCAGGCAATTCGCGCCCGCCGAACGGGTGAAGAACGGCCGGGTCTGGGGGTAAGCGGACGTTGGATTGCGGCCACACACGAGAGGACGTATAAACTCGGTGTGCGCGTTGGAGTCTGGGATGTTGCAACTTCTTATCGCTGCCTCATTGATATCGCTAAGCTTTGCGGACGTGCATGCGCATCCGGAAAAGTACCAAGGCAAAAGAATGCGCCTGTGTGGAAGTGGGACGCTGATCTCATCAGACCATCTCACCGGCGAGCTCGTAGGCCGAGCTTATAAAGTTATCTGGGTGAAAGGGCATTCAGTTAAGAGAGGCTGCGCCATAGGTCATCTCGTGCGCGAGAACTACTACGATCCGAGTATCATCATCAGTGATGACGCCAGCCTACGTGGATGGGTCTTCGTCAGCGGGTCTCTGACCCACAAACGGTAACCCTCCGTCGCCGAGCGGGCGCGACCGTCTGCTTCTGGGGGTTAGCTGCCGTTCGGCCGCTCGCTCCGCGGAGAAAAGAATGCCGGATCAGGTATCCGGATCAGGGGTGAGAAATTGACCTTCCACAGGTCGAGTTCGAGTAGGTCACCCTCCTTATCCAGAATGAGGGCGGCGTCTACCAACACTCCATCCGCGTCGTAAAAGGAGCACTCACCTGCCACCTTGCCCATTGAGCGATGCGGTTTTGATGAGGCGAACGAGAGGCTGCCCATGCCCCCGTCCGCCATCTCCGTGACTCGCAGTTCCTCTGGCAAAGCGTTGCTCTGGTCCTCTAAGCCCCAGAGATAGGCGACGAGAGCGCGTTCCTGAGCTTGCAGTGACCGGTCCGAGATCGCCATCCCCAGCGTCGTAGCGACGCCGTGCGAACGGCGGCAAGTGGGCGATTTTAGACCGTCCGCTTTCTTGCCCGAATTATGCACGACCGACCTACAGCGTCATCAGTGACCTTGGCTAAGTCGTTCATTTTCTGCCGAAAAGCTTCTCGATGTCGCGATGGTGTAATTTCACCCACGTCGGCCGACCGTGGTTGCACTGGCCCGAATGCGGCGTCGCCTCCATCTCGCGCAGCAGGGCATTCATCTCCGCGACGCTCAGCACCCGGCCGGCGCGGACCGAGCCGTGGCAGGCCATCGTGCCGGCGATCGCGTCGAGCCGCTCGCGCAGGGACAGCGCCTCGTCGTACGCCGCGAGTTCGTCCGCGAGGTCGGTGACGAGGCCGGTCGGGTCGGCGGTGCCGAGCAAAGCGGGGGTGGCGCGGACCAGCACCGCGCGCGGGCCGAAACGCTCCACGTCCAGCCCGAAATCGGCGAGCTCCCCCGCCCTCGCCTCCAGCCGGTCGCAGGCGGGCTCGTCGAGTTCGACCACTTCGGGGATCAGCAGCGACTGGCTGGCGACGCGCCCGGTCGCGAGCGCGCGGCGCATCCGTTCGAGGACGAGCCGCTCGTGCGCGGCATGCTGGTCGACCAGAATCAGCGCGCCTTCGGATTCGGCGACGATATAGGTCTTGGCCACTTGCCCGCGCGCGACGCCGAGCGGGTGGTCGCGCGCGTCGGGCGGGGCCGAAAAGGCGGCTTCGGCGCGGGCGGCGGGGGGCGGGGCGAAGAAGGTGGCGCGGGGATCGTGGAGCGTGCGTCGATGCGCCTCCCCGGCCAGGACCGCGTCCCAATCGCGAGCGGCTCCTTGATAAGGGCTTCCCGCCACCGTGCCGACCTGCGCGACGGGGCCAGGGCCCTCGCCGGAGAAGCGCTCGCCACCCGGAGACTCGCTCGTCCACAGCGCCATGACGTCGGCGGCGACGGGCTGCGACACCCGGTGCCCCGCCTCGTCGAGCGCGCGCCGCAGCCCGGAGACGATCAGCCCGCGGACCAGCGCCGCATCGCGGAAGCGGACCTCGGTCTTGGCGGGGTGGACGTTGACGTCGACCTCCCCGGCGGGGACGTCGAGGAACAGCGCGACCACGGCGTGGCGGTCGCGCGGCATCATCTCGGCATAGGCGCCGCGGATCGCGCCCATCAGCATCCGGTCGCGCACCGGGCGGCCATTGACGAACAGATATTGATGGTCGGCGACGCCGCGGTGGTAGGTCGGCAGCCCCGCCACGCCGCCGAGCCGATACTCGCCGCGCACGAAGTCGATCGCGACCGACGAGTCCGCCAGCGCCCGGTCGGTCAGCGCGGCCACCCGCGCGGGATGATCCTCGGGCTGGAGCGCGGCGAGCGCGCGGCGGCCGTCATGCTCGACGGTGAACACCACCTCGGGCCGCGCCATCGCCAGCCGGCGGACGACGTCGAGGCATTGGGCATATTCGGCGCGCGGGGTGCGCAGGAACTTGCGGCGCGCGGGGACGCGCGCGAACAGATGTTCGACCAGCACGCGGGTGCCGGGCGGCGCCGCGGCGGGCTCGTCGGCGACCAGCACGCCGTTGTCGACCACGCGCCGCCACCCCTCCCCGACGGCGGTCCGGCTCTCGAGCGTCAACCGCGCGACGCTCGCGATCGAGGGCAGCGCCTCGCCGCGAAAGCCGAGCGTCTCGACCGATTCGATCTCCTCGTCGGGCAGCTTGGAGGTGGCGTGGCGTTCGAGCGCGAGCGCGAGGTCGTCGCGGGCCATCCCGCAGCCGTCGTCGACCACCTCGATCCGGTCCGTCCCGCCGGCGGACAGCCGGACCGCGACCCGAGTCGCGCCGGCGTCGAGCGCGTTCTCGACGAGCTCCTTCAGCGCGCTGGCCGGTCTTTCCACCACTTCACCGGCGGCGATCCGGTTGACGAGGTTGGCGGGCAGGCGGCGTATTGACACGCCCCCAGCCCTAGCCCAAGCGGCGGCGTCCCGCGAGCCTGTCAGTCCCGATCCCGTGACCCCGGACGACGACCGGCGGCCCCGAGGGACACAAGCGTACACGCGCGCTTCCAAGCGCCATCGGGACACTTCAGGACGAGCATGGTTTTCTCGCGTTTCTTCAAGCTCATGTCGCACGACATGGCGATCGACCTCGGCACCGCGAACACCGTGGTCTACGTCCGCGGCCGCGGCATCGTCCTCAACGAGCCCTCGGTGGTGGCGATCGAGACCATCGACGGCGTCAAGCGCGTGGTCGCGGTCGGCGACGACGCCAAGCTGATGATGGGCAAGACGCCGGGCACGATCGAGGCGATCCGCCCGCTTCGCGACGGCGTGATCGCCGACATCGACGTCGCCGAGGACATGATCAAACACTTCATCCACAAGGTCCACGGCGGCGGCAAGACGATGCCGTGGCGCCGGCCCGAGATCGTGATCTGCGTGCCCTCGGGCTCGACCAAGGTGGAGCGCCGCGCGATCCGCGACGCCGCCTCGAACGCCGGCGCGTCGAAGGTCTATCTGATCGAGGAGCCGATGGCGGCGGCGATCGGCGCGGACATGCCGGTGACCGAGCCGATCGGCTCCATGGTGGTCGACATCGGCGGCGGCACCACCGAGGTCGCGGTGCTGTCGCTACGCGGCCTCGCCTACACCACGAGCGTGCGCGTCGGCGGCGACAAGATGGACGAGGCGATCGTCAGCTACGTGCGTCGCAACCACAATCTGCTGATCGGCGAGGCGACCGCCGAGCGGATCAAGCAGGAGGTGGGGATCGCCCGCGCCCCCGCCGACGGCGTGGGCCTGACGATCCACGTCAAGGGCCGCGATCTCGTCAACGGCGTCCCCAAGGAGATCCAGATCAGCCAGGCGCAGATCGCCGAGGCGCTGTCGGAGCCGGTCGCGACGATCGTCGAGGGCGTCCGCGTCGCGCTGGAGAATACCGCGCCCGAGCTCGCCGCCGACATCGTCGACCAGGGCATCGTCCTGACCGGCGGCGGCGCGCTGCTCGAGGGGCTGGACGAGGTGCTGCGCGACGAGACCGGGTTGCCGGTGACGGTGGCGGAGGACCCCCTCACCTGCGTCGCGCTCGGCACCGGGCGCGCGCTGGAGGATCCGATGTACCGCGGCGTGCTGATGAACGGGTGAGCAATCCGCGCGATCGGATGACGAGCGCGCGGCGTTAGAACGAACGGAGTGCGATGGCGGCGCTCAAGGACCGGCGTCCGGGATTCTCGCGCCGGGCGCAATATTCCCTGTTCTTCACTTCTATCCTCGCGATCGCCGGCGCGGTGGTGGGGGCGGTGCTGCTCGTCCTGTCGCGCTGGGATCCGCCCGCGTTCGCGGCGCTGCGCTCGACCGTGTCCGAGGCGACCGCGCCGATCTCGACCGCACTGGCGGTGACCGTCGACGGAATCGCCGCGATCCCGGCCGATGTCGGCGCCTATTTCGGCGTCCACGACGAGAATGCCCGGCTCCGCGCCGAGCTGGACCGCAACCGGGCGCTCGTCCTTAGCGCCCGCGCCGTCGCGTACGAGAATCTGCGCCTGCGCCGCATCGTCGCCTTGCGCGACGGCGACGCGAGCGTGGTCGTGACGGCGCGGATCGTCAGCTCCTCGCCGGAAAGCGCCCGACGCTTCGGGCTGCTCAACGCCGGCCTGTGGCAGGGCGTGCGCCGCGGCCAGCCGGTGCGCGGACCCAATGGGCTGATCGGGCGCGTCGTCGAGGTCGGTCCGAACACCGCGCGCGTGCTGCTGCTGACCGATGCCGAAAGTGTGATCCCCGTCCGCCGGACGCGCGACGGTCGCGCCGCGCTCGCGAGCGGACGCGGCGACGCGCTGCTCGACGTCCGTGGGGTCGATTCGGGCGATCCGCAGTTCCGCCCCGGCGATCTGTTCGTCACCTCGGGCACCGGCGGCCTCTACGCGCCCGGCGTCCCCGTCGCGCTGATCGCGCAACACACCCGCGAAGGCGGCCTGGGCCGGCCGATCGCGAATCCGAGCGCGCTCGATCTCGCAGTGGTGACTCACGCCTTTCTGCCGCCGCCGCCGCCTTCGGCCGCCCAGCTGCCGCCCCCCGCCCCTGCGCCGACCGCGCCTTCGCCCCGATGACACCGCGCGTCGAACCGCCATTGCTGGACGAGGTCGTCGCGGTCCAGCGCGCGCGCGCGATCCCATGGGTGACGGTGATGGCGGGTTCGCTGGTGACCGCGCTTCCGGTCGTCGCGACGGCGCCGCTGATGCCGCCGTGCGGGCTGCTGATGCTACTCGCCTGGCGACTGCTCGCGCCGCTTGCGTTGCGGGTCTGGGCGCCGGCGCTGCTCGGCCTGTTCGACGATCTGGTGAGCGGCCAGCCGTTGGGGAGCGCGATGCTGTTCTGGCAGCTCGGCGCGTTCCTCGTCGCGCTGGCGGAGCGGCGTAGCCTGTTCCGCAGTTTCCGCCAGGACTGGCTGATCGCGGCGGGGGTGATCGCGGTCTGCCTCGTCGGCGGGCGGCTGGTCGCGGTCCCGTTCTCGGCACGGGTCGATCCCGTGCTAGGGGCGCAGATCGTGATCTCGGTGCTCGCCTTCCCGCTCGCGGCGCGGATCGTCGCGTTCATCGACCGCAAGCGGGGCGTCGCATGAAGTCGCCGCCGCGGCCGGTCACCGAGGCGCAGCAGGCGTTCAGCTTCACGCGGCGCGCGGCCGTGCTCGGCCTCGGCCAGGCGGGGGTGGCGGCGGCGCTCGGCGTCCGCATGGGCTGGCTCGCGATCGCCGAGAACGAGCATTACACCGACCTGTCCGAGAGCAACCGAGTCAACATGACGATGATCCCGCCCCGGCGGGGCTGGATCGTCGATCGTCACGGCCACCCCGTCGCGAACAATCGCACCGACTTCCGCGTCGACATCATCCCCGATCGGCTGGAGAACGGCGACCGCGTGCTGGAGATGCTCAGGTCCATCCTCCAGCTCAGCCCCGAGGACATGCTGCGCATCCGCGCGGACCTTAAGAACGCGCCCGGCTTCCAGCCCGTCCAGGTCGCCGAGAACCTGGACTGGGCGCGGTTCGCGGCGGTCAGCGTCCGGCTGCCGGAACTGCCCGGGGTCGCGCCGACCAGCGGCTTCGCCCGCTATTACCCCGCCGGCGCCGCGGTCGCGCATCTGACCGGCTATGTCGGGGCGGCGAGTGCCGAGCAGTTCAAGGCGACCCGCGACCAGTTGCTCGTCACGCCCGGCTTCAAGCTCGGCAAGGACGGGCTGGAGAAGATGCTCGAGCCGCGGCTGCGCGGCAAACCCGGCGCGAAGCGGGTCGAGGTGACCGCGCGCGGCAAGCTGGTGAAGGAGCTGCCGACGCGCCGCGACGTCCCCGGCGCGACCGAGCGGCTGACGATCGACGCGGGCTTGCAGGACTATGCGGCGCGGCGGCTCGGCACCAACTCCGGCTCGGCGGTCGTGTTCGACTGCCGGACGGGCGAGATGCTGGCGATGGTGTCGATGCCCGCCTACGATCCGAACAGCTTCTCCGACGGGATCAGCCATCTCGAATGGCGGATGCTGAGCGACAACGACCACGTGCCGCTGATGAACAAGGTCACGCAGGGGCTGTATCCGCCGGGCTCGACGGTCAAGCCGATGAACGGGCTGGCGCTACTGACGGCTGGGGTCGGCGCCGACGAGCGCGTGTCCTGTTCGGGCGCGCTCCGCGTCGGCACCGGGGTGTTCCATTGTCACAAGCGCGGCGGCCATGGCTCGCTCGATCTCAGGAACGCGATCGCGCAGAGCTGCGACATCTATTTCTACGAAATGGTTCGCCGGCTCGGCTATGATCACGTCGCCCCGATCGCACGCACGGTCGGCCTGGGGCAGAAGTTCGATCTGCCCTTCTCGACCCAGCGCTACGGCACCGTCCCCGACAGCGCCTGGAAGCGACGCAAGTACAAGGACGAATGGAAGGTCGCGGATTCGCTCAACGCCTCGATCGGCCAGGGCTATGTGCTCGCGAACCCGCTCCAGCTCGCGGTGATGGCGGCGCGGATCGCGAGCGGGCGCCACCTCCAGCCAAGCCTGCTCGCGCGGCACGTCGTCCGCGACGCCCCGCCGCTCCCCTTCTCCCCCGAGCATCTCGCGATCGTGCGCGAGGCGATGTGGAAGGTCGTCAACGGCGGCGGCACCGGCGGCGCGGCGCGGATGCTGACTCCCGGCATCGCGCTGGCGGGCAAGACCGGCACCGCGCAGGTCCGCCGCATCACCATGGCGGAGCGCGCCTCCGGGGTGCTCAAGAACGGGTCGCTGCCGTTCAAGATGCGCGACCATGCGCTCTTCGTCGGCTTCGCCCCCGCCGACGCCCCACAATATGCGATCGCGGTCGTGCTCGAGCATAACGGCCATACCGTGCGCAACCTCGACACGCCGATGATCGGTCGCGACATCATGACCTATCTGTTCGACCGCGACCGCGCGCTGAAGAGCCTGGCCGAGGTCGAGCCGACCTGGGGCGGCGACATCCGCACCCGGATGGCGGCGCAGCAGGCCGCCTACCGCGCCGCCGCCAATGCCCCCCCCCCGGCGCAGGCGGTCGCGACCGAGACCGACAGCCCAGCCCCGACCGCCGCGCCCGCGGTCGAGGCGGCGACCGACGCCTCGAACGCGAGCGCGGAGGCGGTCGCGCGCGACGTCCTGAACGGTCAGGGTCCGGCCGAAGTCGGCTCGCCCGAGCCCGACACCTCGAACACGCAAGGGTTGCAGTGACCCGCGCCGGCTTCGTCCCCGCCCCGCTCGCGGCGCTGCCGTGGCGTGTGATCCTGCTGGTCGCCGCGATCGGCGGGTTCGGGCTGGTGGTGCTCTATTCGGCGGCGGGAGGATCGATCCGCCCCTGGGCGCTGCCGCAGACCGTGCGCTTCACCGTGTTCCTCGGCGGCGCGCTCGTGCTCAGCCGGGTGCCCGAGGACTGGTGGCGGCGCGGCGCGTTTCCGGCCTATGGCGTGCTCCTGGTGATGCTGGTGCTGGTGGAGCTGCTCGGCGCGGTGCGCGGCGGCAGCCAGCGCTGGCTCGACCTCGGCATCATCCGATTGCAGCCGAGCGAGCTGATGAAGGTCGCGATCGTCCTCGCCTGCGCCCGCTTCTACGAGCTGCTGCCGGGGGCGGAGACACGACGCCTCGCCGGCTTGTGGCCGACCGGCATCCTCATCGCGCTGCCCGCCGCGCTGGTGATGCTCCAACCCGATCTGGGCACCGCGCTGATGATCTGCATGGGCGGCGTGGTAGTCATGTTCCTCGCCGGCGTGCCGCTGCGGCTGTTCGCGGGCGGGCTGCTGCTCGTCTCGATCGCCGCGCCGCTGGCATACAATTTCGTGCTCCACGATTATCAGCGCAACCGCGTGCTGATCTTCCTCGATCCGGAGAGCGATCCACTCGGCAAGGGATATCACATCACCCAGTCCAAGATCGCGATCGGATCGGGCGGGATCTTCGGCAAGGGCTTCCTCAACGGCACCCAGAGCCACCTCGACTATCTGCCCGAGGGGCAGACCGATTTCGTCTTCGCGACGATGGCGGAGGAGTGGGGATTGATGGGCGGGCTGTTCCTGATCGTCGCTTTCACGCTGGTGATCCGCTGGGGCCTCGGCGTCGGCATCCGCGCCCAAACCCGCTTCGCCCGGCTGACCGCGGCGGGGCTGGCGACGACGATCTTCATCTACGTCTCGATCAACCTGGCGATGGTGATGGGGCTGGCGCCCGTCGTGGGCATCCCGTTGCCGCTCGTCAGCTTCGGCGGATCGGCGCAGATGACGGTGCTCCTGTGCCTCGGCATCCTCCTCTCGATCGACCGCGCCAACCGCAAACTGCAACGCCGGTAGAAAAAGGGTTTGCATCGCCGGCCGTGCCTGCTAACCGCGCGCTTCCGATCGCGGGGGCCACGCCCCCGCCGTGATCGACGGACGCATAGCTCAGTTGGTAGAGCAGCTGACTCTTAATCAGCGGGTCCTTGGTTCGAGCCCAAGTGCGTCCACCATTCCCTGTCCCGAACGATCCAGCGGTCAGCGTGGCATGGACTGCCGCGAGCCCTACCAATTTCCGAAGGGTGGCATTACGCCGGCCGACAGACCCGCTGCGGCGGGCGGGCGTAGGCGGAGGGTGAGGTCATGGCGTTCATCGACACCGACGAGCAGCGGATGCTCGCGGATACGATCGCGGCCAGGTTGGCGACCAACCCGTCCTGGGATGCGCTGGAGGAGACCGGCGCCACGCTGCTCGGCACGTGCGAAGAGGATGGCGGGCTCGGAACCGACGCCCGCGACGCGGCGGTGGTGTCAGCGGCGCTGGGCCGGGCCGGCGCGGCGCTGCCCTGGGCCGAGCATTGGCTCGGCGCGCGCGGCGGCGACGCCGGTTGGGCCGACGACGCGCGCGCGGTCCTCCATTCGGCGGAGATCGTCGGCCTGTGCCGGACGATGATGACGGACACCGCCGCCTACCTCAAGGAGCGCCGCCAGTTCGGCGTCGCGATCGCGGCCTTCCAGGCGCTGCGGCACCGGATGGCGGACATGGCGATGGCGCTCGAGCTCGCCGAAGCGGCGACCGATGCGGCGGTGACCGCGCTCGACGGACCGGCGGACGCACGGATGCGGGCGGTCAGCGCGGCGCGTGTGTTGGCGGAGGACGCTGGGCGGATCGTCGGCGAGGGCGCCGTCCAGCTCCACGGCGCGATGGGGCTGACCGCGGAGATGCGCGTCAGTGGCTATTTCCGCCGGGTCCGCACATTGATGCAGCGCGACGGCACCGCGCGGGTACATCTGCGGCGTTACGCCGCCTGATCGACGACCACCTTCGCGATCAGGTCGCGCTGGATCTCGTTCGAGCCGGCGTAGATGCTCGACGCGCGATTGTTGAGGTAGCGGGGCATCGCCGTCGCGATCGCGTCGGGAGCGTTGTCGAGGTCGCCGTCCCAGCCCGCGGCGAGTTCGAGCGCGAGCTGGTCGATCCGCTGCGACGCCTCGGTGCCCAGCACCTTCAGCATCGACGGGCGGACCGCATCGGCGGGGCCGCCGCCGGCAAGGGCGGCTAGCTCGATCGCGCGTAGCCCCTCGACCGCGATTTCTTCGCGCGCCAGCCGCTCACGATTGCCCTCATGCTCCAGCCAGCCGATCGCCTCGGCGGCCTCGCGGACGAGCGCGAGATGCGCGGCGAGGCCGGGGGCGTAACGGCCGCCGCGCTCGAAGGTGAGCAGGTGCTTCGCGACCGTCCAGCCGTCGTTCTCCGCGCCGAGCCGTCCCGAGACCGGGACGCGCACGTCGTCGAAGAACACCTGGTTGAACTCGTGCTCCCCCGCGAGCGTCAGGATCGGCGCGACGGTGATGCCGGGCGCATCCATGTCGAGCAGCAGGAAGGTGATGCCGGTCTGCGGCCGGCCCTCGGTGCTGGTGCGGACGAGCGCGAACATCTTGTTCGCGAATTGGGCGTGCGTCGTCCAGATCTTCGAGCCGCTCAGGACGTAATCGTCGCCGTCGCGAACCGCGCGGAGCTGAAGCGAGGCGAGGTCCGATCCCGACCCCGGCTCCGAATAGCCCTGGCACCAGTAATCCGAGCCGTCGAGGATGCGGGGCAGCAGTGTCGCCTTCTGCTCGGGCGTGCCGTAATGCATGATCACCGGCGCGACCATCTTGAGGCCCTGGGGGATCAGCGACGGGGCGTGCGCGGCGGCGCTCTCCTCGGCGAAGATGTAGCGCTCGACGTCGCTCCAGCCCGGACCGCCATGTTCCTCGGGCCAATCCGGAGCGACCCAGCCGCGCTCGTTCAGGGTCCGCTGCCAGGCGAGCGACACGTCGGGGTGGAAGAACACGCTGGTCGTACGGCGCGTCGCGCGGACGAGATCGGGGGTGAGCCGGTCGGCGAAGAAGGCGCGAACCTCCTCGCGGAAGGCGAGCGCTTCGGGGGTGGTCAGCAGCGACATGGCGGCATCATGCCCGACGCGCGCGCGCTGTCCACCCCTGCGACGTCAAGCGACCGCCGGCAGCTTTTCCAGATGCTTGTCCAGGGTGATCGGATAGTCGCGGACGCGCACGCCGGTGGCGTTGTAGATCGCGTTGGCGACCGCCGCGCCGACGCCGCACAGCCCCAACTCGCCCACGCCCTTCGCCTTCATCGGCGAGGATTTGTCGTCGGGATGGTCAAGGAAGATCACGTCCTGGTGCGGGATGTCGGCGTGGACCGGAACCTCGTAGCCGGCGAGGTCGTGGTTGACGAAGAAGCCGAAGCGGGTGTCGACCGCCAGCTCCTCCATCAGCGCCGCGCCGACCCCCATCGTCATCGCCCCGATCACCTGGCTGCGCGCCGACTTGGGGTTGAGGATGCGCCCGGCGTCGCACACCGCCAGCATCCGGCGGACGCGGACCTCGCCGGTGTAGGAGTCGACGGCGACCTCGACGAAATGGCCGGCGAAGGTCGACTGCTGCCACCGCTTGCCCATGTCGGTTGGGTCGAAGCCGTCCTCGCCGACGAGCGGCCCCGCCTTGGCGGCGTCGCGGAGCGCGGCGCTGCGGCCGCCGGCCGAGACCTTGCCGTCGGCGAAGGTCACGTCGGACGAGTTGAAGCCGAGCTGCTGCGCCACCGCCTCGCGCAGCTTGAGACAGGCGGCGTAGAGGCCCGAGGTGGAGTTGTTCGCCCCCCACTGCCCGCCCGAGCCGGCGGAAGCCGGGAAGTCGCTGTCGCCGAGGCTGACGGTCACGTCGTCGATCGCGACGCCCATCATCTCCGCCGCGGTCTGCGCCAGGATGGTATAGCTGCCGGTGCCGATGTCGGTCATGTCGGTCTCGACCGTCAGCCGCCCGTTCTTTTCCAATCGGATCCGCGCCGCCGACTTGGTCAGCATGTTGTTGCGGAAGCCGCCGCCTACGCCCATCCCGATCAGCCAGCGCCCCTCGCGGACCTGGGCCGGTCTCGGATCGCGCTTCGACCAGCCGAACTTTTCGGCGCCGGTGCGCAGGCATTCGACGAAATGGCGTTCGGAGAAGGGATGATCGGGTTTCTCCGGATCGACCTGGGTGTCGTTCAGGATGCGGAACTCGACCGGGTCGATCCCCAGCCGCTCCGCCATCTCGTCCATCGCGATCTCGAGCGCCATCAGCCCCGGCGCTTCGCCCGGCGCGCGCATCGCATTGCCCTCGGGCAGATCGAGCACCGCGAGCTTCATCGCGGTCATCCGCGCCGCGCCGGCGTAGAACAGCCGGGTCTGGTTGACTGCGGTCTCCGGCCCGCCGCCGGGGAGGTCGCCGGACCAGCTCTCGTGCCCGATCGCCAGGATCTTGCCCGCCTTGTCGCAGCCGATCCGCAGCCGCTGGATCGTCGCGGGGCGATGGGTGGTGTTGTTGATCATCAATGGGCGCTGGAGCGCGACCTTGACCGCGCGCCCGCTCGCCTTTGCGCCCAGTGCCGCCAGGATCGCCTCGGCGCGGACGAACAGCTT
Organism: Sphingomonas sp. SP6; assembly: GCF_058313435.1. Lineage (NCBI taxonomy): Bacteria > Pseudomonadati > Pseudomonadota > Alphaproteobacteria > Sphingomonadales > Sphingomonadaceae > Sphingomonas > Sphingomonas sp. SP6. The sequence goes on along the minus strand of NZ_JBZFLG010000001.1, from coordinate 20,295 downwards.
GCCGCCGAACCCGCCGCCGACATAGGGCGACACCAGCCGCACCTTGTCCTGCGGGATGCCGAGCGTCTTCGCGACGTCGCCCTTGCCCCAGGCGATCATCTGGTTCGAGGTCCAGAGCGTCAGCCGATCGCCGTCCCAGCGCGCCATGCTGGCGTGCGGCTCCATCATGGCGTGGCTGTGATCGGGCGTGGTGTAGGTCCGGTCAATGCGGACCGGGGCCTTCGCGAAGGCGGCGGCGAAATCGCCCTCGCGCGATGCGCCCGGGCTCCCTTGCCCGTCGTCCTTGGGGACGGTGGCGTTGCCTTTCTCGGCCGCCAGATCGAACGCGCCCTTCGCACGCGCGTAATCGACGCGGATCAGCGCGGCGGCGGCGCGCGCCTGTTCGAAGGTCCCGGCCACGACAAGCGCGATCGCCTGATGGTAATGTTCGATCGCCGGGCCGCCGAGCAGATGGGCGGTGTTGAAGTCGCCCTTGGTCAGCGGGCCCGAATTGGCGTGGGTCACGACCGCGAGCACGCCCGGCGCCGCTTCCGCGGCGCTGGTGTCGAGCGAGGTGATCCGCCCCTTGGCGATCCCCGCCCCGAGGACATAGCCGTAGGCGGGGTCCTTCACGACATCGTGGCGCTCGTAAGCATAGGGTGCGCGGCCGGTGGTCTTGAGCGGACCATCGATCCGATCGTGCGGACGGCCGACGACCTTCAGCTGGTCGATCGGGTTGGTGGTGGCGGGCTGTTCGAACTTCATGGCTCAGGCCCTCGATTCGGCGATGACGGAGGCGAGCGCGCGGGTCGCCAGCGGCAGCTTGAAGGCGTTGTCCTTGGTCGGCGTCGCGCCCTGGAACGCGCGCGCGGTCACCGCCGCTGCCCCTTGCGGCAGCAAAGCCTCCGCTTCCGCGACGCGCCACGGTTTGGGCGCGACGCCGCCGAAGGCGACGCGGCCGGAGCCGTCGGGCCGGATCACCGCCGCCACCGAGACGAGCGCATAGGCGTAGGAGGCACGGTCGCGGACCTTCTGGTAGAAATGCTTGCCGCCGAGCGGCTCGGGCAGCGTGACCGCGGTGATCAACTCGCCGGGCCTCAGCACCGTATCCTGCTCGGGATGGTCGCCCCACAGGCGGTGGAAGTCGGCGATCGGGATGGCGCGGCGCTGGCCTTCCGCGTCGACCGTCTCGATCACGGCGTCGAGCACGCGCATGGCGACCGCCATGTCGCCCGGGAAGGTCGCGATGCACTGGTCCGACACGCCGATGACGCCGAGTTGCCGGGAGACGCCGCCGATCGCGGCGCAGCCCGATCCCGGCTTGCGCTTGTTGCAAGCCATGTTGGTGTCGTAAAAATAGGGGCAGCGTGTGCGCTGGAGCAGGTTGCCCGCGGTCGTCGCCTTGTTGCGCAGCTGGCCGCTCGCGCCCGCGACGATGGCGCGGGTCAGCACCGCATAATCGCGCCGGACGCGCTCGTCGGCGGCGAGATCGGTATTCGTGACCAGCGCGCCGATCCTGAGCCCGCCGTCCGCCGTCTTCTCGATCGTGTCGAAGCCGAGATCCTGGACGTCGACCAGATGCGTCGGCGTCTCGACCTCGATCTTCATCAGGTCGAGCAGGTTGGTCCCGCCCGCAAGGAACTTCGCGCCCGGCCGCGCGGCGGCACGCGCCGCCTCGACCGGGTCCTTGGCGCGCTCGTAGGTAAAGGCTCTCATGCGCGCTCTCCGGCGACTTCGGCCATCGCCTCGGCGATGTTCGAATAAGCGCCGCAGCGACAGATGTTGCCGCTCATCCGTTCGCGGAACTCCAGGTTGGTCAAGCCCGGCTTGTCGGCGACGTCGGCCTGAACATGGCTCGGGACGCCGCGCTTGATCTCGTCGAGCACCGCGACGGCGGAGCAGATCTGCCCCGGCGTGCAATAGCCGCACTGGTAGCCGTCGTGTTTCACGAACGCGGCCTGCATCGGATGAAGCTTGTCGGGCGAACCCAGCCCTTCGATCGTCGTCACCGCGTCGCCCTCGTGCTGGACGGCGAGGCTGAGGCACGAGTTGATCCGCTTGCCGTCGACGATGACGGTGCAGGCGCCGCACTGCCCGTGGTCGCAGCCCTTCTTGGTGCCGGTCAGGTGCAGATGTTCGCGCAGCAGATCGAGCAGCGTCGTGCGCGGGTCGACGGTGAGCGACCGGCGCTCGCGGTTGACCGTGAGGCTGACGGGCATCATCGCCGCGGCTCCACCGCGACGAGGCGCCGGCGGGGCCGCAAGGGCGGGCACAGCCGCGAGCGCCGCGCTCCCGGCGCCGCCGGCCAACACCCCGCGCCGCGACACTCCCGGATCGGACATAGCGTCATTCCTTCTTGAATCCCGATTCGCCGCGCGCGGCCGATCGCCGCCGCCAAAGCCCCCGAGCGAGGGCGTCGTGTCATCAACGCCGCAACGCACAAGACGCTCCCTGCTTCGATCATGCCGGCTGCGCGAGAGCCCTCGTCAGCCTGCCCGGCCACGCCGCTTGACGACGAACAGCCAGACGATCGCGGCCAGCTCCGCGACGAAGATCGCGACCTCGCCGAACAAGGCGCCGAACAGCGTATCGGTCACCTCGCCGCGCCCGGCGAGCATCACCGCCAGCATCACGGCGAGCGGCGCGACCACCGCCATCACCGCGGCCGAATAGGCGAAGACGTTGAACGCATTGAGGAGCACCGAGCCGGGAAAGCGCATCGTGTTCACCCCGGCGATCGCGATCGAAATCAGCGTCGCGCGGCGGATCTGCTCGTAGTCGTACCCGTGCGAGAACAGCAGATGGTAGAGCGGGTCCCAGCCGAGCCAGGCCGCCAGCGCCACGCCGAGCGCCATCGCCCCTCCCGCCACGGTCGCAGCGACGTACAGCAGCAACGCCGACCGCACCGACCCGGCATGGAGCAGCGCCGAAAACTCCGCGCGCAGACTCGTCTGGAAGGTCACCGTGACGATCCGGATCGGCGCGAGCACCGAGCCCGGCGCGGTGATCACCGCCAGCGATACGAGCGACCCCGTCGCCATCACCGCCAGATTGGGCGACAGGAAGGACAATGTCGACAGCAGCACGGTCGCGAACGACCAGAACGCGCGCCCGGCGTGGCGGCGATACGCGCGCAGCTGCCTGGCGAGCAGGCGGCGGCTCCCCGCGGGGCGGGGCGCGTCCGACAGCGCCACCGAGCAGAGCAGGTTGGCAAGCGCCATCACCGCGAGCACCCCCGCCAGCCGGTCGCGCAGGCCCCAGCCGAGCGCGATAACGGCAATCCCGGCCACGCTGATGCCGACGAACAGCAGGTCCTGCCGCATCGCCTGCTGCGGCGCGCGCAGCGAGAAGAAGTAGAATCGCGCATAGACGCGGTACATGTTCGACGCGACGTAGAGCGTCCCCACCGCCATCAGCACGGCGTCCACCTCATGGTGGAACAGCACCAGCAGGGTGCACGGAATGGTGGCGAGGATGCACAGCGCGGCGACCGAGCCGAACATCCGCCCGGCCGAACGCTGCATCGCCGGATGCGTCGTGCGCGGGAGCGTGAAGCCCATCTGCTGCGCGACCAGCGCGCTCAGCAGGACGCCCGCGACCGACAGCACGGTGACCAGCATCGTATAGACGCCGAACTGCTCCGGCCGCAGCCCGCGCACCAGCACCAGCCCGAGCGCGAACATGAAGCCGTTCTGGAGCAGGGTGGACGCCCCCACCACCGCGACCCGCCGGGCGAGCGCGAGCAGGCGGCTGGGCGGCGGCTCGGCCCCGGCTTCGGGACCCGTCATGCCGAGGACGAGCCGCGGACCAGCCCGATCGCCCGGTCCACCGCGCGACGGACCTCGCGCCAGCCGACGACGCCCGCGGCGACCGCCTGGAGCGTCAGCAGCGCCGCGGCCGCCGGCTGGGTGCGGCGCAGGATGCGGATGTGGTTGCGATAGCGGAAGCCGATCGCGGCGCGGCGGCTCATCAGCGGCCGGTACCGTTCGAACCAGGCGAGCGAGGAGTCGAGGTTGGCGGTGGTGCTGAGCCGCTTGGCCCCGGTCTGCGACCGCCAGATCGACAGCGCCTCGGGACGCTGCACGATCTCGCCGCCGCCGCGGGCGAGCCGCAGCAGGAAGGCGAGATCGCTGTGCCGCCGGGTCGACTCGTCGAACCGCACTGCGGCGGCGAGCGAGCGGGACATCAGGAGCGTGCTCGACTGCACCAGCCCGCACCGGACGAACAGATAATCGTCCACCGCCTCCCCCGGTGCGATCACCGCCTCGGGCGCGATCCCGGTGACCCGACCGTCGACCTCGACCTGCACCCGCGCGGCGAACAGCGTCTCGTCGCGGCGGGGGTGCGCGGACCAGGCGGCGAGCTGGCGTTCGGTCTTCTCCGGCAGCCAGACGTCGTCGCTGTCGAGCAGCGCGACCACGTCGCCCGTCGCCGCGTCGATGCCGATGTTGGTCGCGCCCGATTGGCCGACGTTGGCGGCGAGCGCGATCAGGCGGACGCGCGGATCGGCGATGCCGCGCACCGCGTCGGGCGTGCCGTCGCCGGAAGCATCGTCGACGACGATCACCTCGTGGACCGGATGCGTCTGCGCGAGCGCGGAGGCGATCGCCTCCCTAACGGCCACCGGCCGGCGATAGGCCGGGATGACGACGGACACTCGAATCCCTTGCACGTGTTCCCCCCGACGACCGCCCGCGACTCGCCCCCTCCGTCACCCGTGTTGGCGCGCTCCTGTCAGCAATCGCCGCCGTCGCCAAGCTCTTCAGCCGCGCCCGGCGCAGCCCGAAATAGGCGGCTGCCACCGCCAGCCCGATCGCGCGCTGCGGCTGGAAGTAGGAGATGCTGGTGACGTTCGTCACCGCCGTCAGGATCAAGAGCCCCAGCCACACCCGCGCCTCCGGCTGGCCCAGCGCGCGGTAGCTGGTGACGATCGGCACGATCAGGAAGGCGAGCACGGCGAGGATCAGCCCGGGCCAGCCGATCGTCACCAGCATGTCGAGATAGCTGTTGTGGGCGTTGCCGATGTTCATCAGGAAGGGGTCGCCCGTCTGGAAGAGGGGGCCGTCCTCGCCGATGAAGAACGAGGAGAAGCCGCTGCCGAACCACGGATGGCGGCCCGCATAGTCCCAGAGGAAGGCCCAGGTCTTCGTCCGGCCGGCAAGGGTGAGGTCGCCGGTGGTGACCTCCAGCACGAGCGGCACGACCACCGTCGTCGTCAGCGCCACCGCGACCAGGACGGGGGCCACCAGAGTCACCGCGACGAAGCCGTGAACGCGACGTGCGAACCAGATCAACGCCTCGGCGATCGCGAGCGAGACGAGGACACCCGCCGAGGAGACCTTCGAGGCCGCTGGAAAGGTCAGGACGTAACACGCAAGCGCTATGCCCAACGGCCACCAGGTCAGCCGATTGCGCCATTCCATGTAATTGAGGACGCAAGTGACGGCGAGAAGCTCGCCGAACTTCCCCTTGTGCTCATGCAGCCCGCGCCAGGCGCCGGCGAGGTTGACCTCGGTCGCGTCGTTCATCTGGTGGATCGCCAGCCGCGGAACAGCAAGCACCGCGACCAGATCGGCGGCGATGATGATCAGCAGGCACCAGTTCAACGCCGTGAGGAATCGTCGACTGCTCCCATAAAGCACCAGAAACGACGCGGTGCCGAGCAAGAAGACGGCCTGCTTGATCAGGTCGGCGCCGGCGGCGATCGGCCGGACCGAGACGACCAGCGTCACCGCAGCCCAGCCCAGCAGCAATAAGACCGCCGGATCGAACAGGCGTAACGCCGCGAGGCGCCTCCGGATCAGCGCGGTTGCTGAAACGGCGAGAAGGCCGACATAGAGCCATAGATACTGCTGGGATCCGACATTCGCATATTGGTCGAACGCTCCGGTCGACCGATCTTCGAGCGGGTTCAGTCCGACCACCACCACCCAGACGAACGCGAAGAACGTCGCGTGCAAGATGGGGGTCGGGCGAGCGCGGCTGGTCGGTTTTCGGCTTGAAAACGCTGGCGCAATCGTCATCGTTCCAGCCTCGACCCCTTCGATCGCAATGCGACAGATGCTCGCACGCGCCTTAGCCGGCCTTCGAGGATAAGGCGAGCCGCGGCCAGCGATCCACGAACCCGTCGTAGGCTCGTTGTCCCAAGATCCCGAACAACACCGCGACCGGGAAACCGACAAGGTAAAGCGCGGTCAGTTCAGCCCCGGGTCCGCCAAGACCGAGGTGCCGCAAAGCCTTGATCAGAAGAAGGTAAATCGGCCGGTGAAAAAGGTAGAGAAAGAAGCTGCCCGCACTCAACGTCGTGATGACGCGGCTCTCGGGCATGCGGCCGTTCACCGTCAAGAACACGAAAACGGATCCGCACCAGGCGACCGGCGCAAGCCAGATCGACTGATCCGCCGGGAACGGCGCGCGTAGCGACAGCACGTAGGTGACAGCCGTCAACGCCGCCAACGTCGCGAGCAACACCGGTCGGGGTGCCACGGGGTAGCGCGCGAGCAGCAGGCCCGTGACGAACACCGGAAAGTACATCAACAGGCGGACATCGAGGCCGCCCGTCGCTCGCCAGAGCGCGAACAAGATGAGCCATGCGACGACGCAACCGACAGCCAGGATGAAGGGTCGCGCGATCATCGCGATCATGAACGGCGCCACGAGGTAAAGCAGCACAATCATCGTCACGAACCATAAGGTGAATGGCGGCGGCGGAGACACCATCGAGACGAGCAGCGCCGCCTTGATGGGCGACGCGCCGAGGATCCCGGCTGCAGCGAAGATCGCGAGGGCAACAACATAGGGCGGGTAGATTCGGAGCAGGCGCTTTCGGTAGAAGCGCCACAATGAAGTAAACTCGAGCGCGATCTTCACGCGACCAAGCAGATGTCCGGAAATCAACACGAACAGCGCTAGGACAACCGTCGTCAAACGGTAGAAGAACGGATAGCGCTCAGGGTTCCATGGCGGGTTCGTCACGTACCCGAATAGGTGCCAGAACCCGACGATGTACCAGATACTGACGGCTCTAAGCCAATCCAACGAAGGGTTTCGAACAAGCCGTGCCGCTGAACCGACAGCCGGCAGTGCCGATCCGGGTCGATCGGCGAAACGTTCGTTCGATGCTGCCCCCTGCTCGCTCACCGTCCACCCCGAACCGCTCAGCCGGTCGGCATGTTGCATCCGCGAAGGGATTAGGCAAGAAGCGCAGCGGCTGCCGGAAGGACGGACATGCGGGTGCTGGTGACGGGCGGTGCGGGGTTCATCGGGTCGGCGGTGTGCCGGCACCTGGTGCGCGATCTGGGCCACGAGGTCGTGAACGTCGACGCGCTGACCTATGCCGCCAGCCTCGCCTCGCTCGATCCGATCGCTTCGTCGAACCTCTACACCTTCGTGCGCGCTGACATCCGCGATCGGGCGGCGATGGACCGGGTGCTCGCCGATCATCGCCCGGACGCGGTGATGCACCTGGCGGCGGAGAGCCATGTCGATCGCTCGATCGCGGGCGCGGGCGTGTTCCTAGAGACCAACATCATGGGCACCGCGACGCTGCTGGAGGCGGTGCGCGCGTGGCGCGACACCCTGCCCGCCGAGCGGCGGGACGGCTTCCGGATGCTCCATATCTCGACCGACGAGGTCTATGGCTCGCTGGGGCCGGACGGGCTGTTCACCGAGGAGACGCCCTACGATCCCTCCTCGCCCTATTCGGCGTCGAAGGCCGCGTCCGACCATCTGGTGCGCGCCTGGGTCAGGACCTACGGGCTGCCGTGCGTGATCTCGAACTGCTCGAACAACTACGGGCCGTATCATTTCCCGGAGAAGCTGATCCCGCTCGTCATCCTCAATGCGATGACGGGCCAGCCGCTGCCGGTGTACGGCGACGGGCAGAACATCCGCGATTGGCTCTATGTCGAGGATCACGCCCGCGCGCTGGTGACGGTGCTGGAGAAGGGCCGGATCGGCGAGAAGTACAACATCGGCGGCCGTAACGAGCGCACCAACCTCCAGGTGGTCGAGCGGATCTGCGACCTCATGGACCAGATGGCCCCCAAGGACCGGCCCCACCGCGACCTCATCACCTTCGTCACCGATCGCCCCGGCCACGACCACCGCTATGCGATCGACGCCTCGAAGACCGAAGGCGAACTCGGCTGGCGCGCGCGGGAGACGTTCGAGACCGGGATCGCGCGCACCGTGCGCTGGTACCTCGACAACGAGGCGTGGTGGGCGCCGCTGCGCAAGGGCTATGCCGGCGAGCGGCTCGGCGTGCTGAACCAGGCCGCGGCGTGAGGTCGGCGATGTGCGCCTGCCCCGCCTGATGCGCCACCGGGGCTGGCCGCTCCGCGCCGCGCCCGCGCTGCTGCTGCTCGGCCTGCCCGCCGCGGTCCCCTCCCCGGATGCGGTCGCCGACGGGCAGACCTGGCTGACCGTCCCCGAGCAATCGCTGGAGATCGAGCCCGGCAGCCCGCTCGACTTCTCGCAGATCATCCCCGCGCCCGGCTTCCGCGGGCCGATCGTGACGCGCGGCGAGCGCCTCGTGTTCGCCGATGGCGCTCCGGCGCGCTTCAACTGCGCGATGATGAACGCGGCGCCGCTCTCGCGCCCCGAGCTCCCGACCCATGCCGAATCCGATGCGCTGGCGGTCCAGCTGCGCCGCCACGGCTATACGCTCGTCCGCCAGCAATATGTCGACTTCCGCCTGACCCGGAACGCGACCGCCGACGTCCAGATCGGTCCCGAGCAGCTCGACCGCTTCTTCTACCTGCTTTCGGCGCTGAAGAAGAACGGCATCGCCTGGGCGCTCGACATCGTTGCGGCGCAGGGCAAGGGGGTGCGCGGCGGCGGCTGGGGGCCGGTGTCGCCCGACGACCTGCGCGTGCGGATGATGTTCGATCCCGCGCCGCGCGCGTTGTGGCTGAAGCTGGTCGACGCGGTGTTCGCGCGGACCAACCCGTACACCGGGGCGACGACGCTCGCCGATCCGACGCTCGCCTTCGTCGTCGGCGCGAACGAGAACAGCTTCGCCTTCTCCGCGACCGCGGCGCAGCCGTTCCCGACCGGGCTCGACGCCGTCTTCGACCGCTGGCTCCGCGCGCGCTTTCCCGGCCCCGACGCTCTGGCGCAGGCGTTGCCCGATCTCACCGCCGCCGAGCGGGCGGGAGCGCCGGTCGCTCTGCCGATGGGCTGGCGCGCGAGCGGCCCGCGCAGCGTGCTGCTCCGCCGCTTCGCGAGCGAGCGCGAGGTGGCGACGCAGCGCTGGATGGCGCGGATGCTCGCCGATCGCGGCTTCCGCGGGCCGACGCTCGGCGCCAACGACACCAACGCCGCGCTCGACAATCAGACGCGCGCGGCGCTGCCGGTGGTCGACGTCCACACCTATGGCGGGATGATCCAGTTTCGGACTGGCGGCACGTTCGACTTGCCGAGCGCGACCACCGATGCCGGGCTCGCGCGCTGGCTCGAAGGGCCGGGCGCGCGCTGGTTTGACAAGCCGATCGTCGCCACCGAGTATGACGCGCCCTTCCCCGGACGCTTCCGGTTCGAAGGCGGGCTGCTGTTCTCCACGCTGGCGGCGATCCAGGGCTTCCAGCTTATCTGCCGGACGACGAACAGCCCGATCGAGGCCGCCGTCCCCGCGCCGGCGGGCGTTCGGCCGCTCCGCGCCTATACGGGCGGGCTCGATCCGAACCTGCGCGCGCAGGAGACGCTGGCGACGATGCTGTTCGCGCGCGGCGACGTCTCCCCGGCGCGGGCGTCGGCGGCGCTGCCGTTCGGCGCGGAGCAGTTCGCGCAGGCCGGATCGGGGCTGCTGCCGCTCGCCGTCACGCACGCCGCGCTGCTCGTCCGCTTCGGCCTGGTCCCGCCCGACGCGCCGCTTCGACCGGCGACCGTTCCGATGCGGGCGTCGGGCGAGCCCTTCGCCGCCTTCGCCTCGCGCCTGCGGGCGAGCGGCGCGCTGCCGCGGGGCAACCGCACCGATCCCGCTGCGGGCGTGTTCCAGAGCGCGACGGGCGAGCTCACGCTCGATCAGCGCGCGGGCCGGATCGCCGTCGTCACCCCGCGCACCGAGGCGGCGAGCACGATCGCGCCGGCGCAGGATCTCGCGCTCGGCGCGCTACGAGTGGCGAGCGTCGACGCGCCCGCGCTCCTCGGCGCGACCTCGCTCGACGGCGCGCCGCTCGCGCAGAGCCGCCGCGTGCTGCTTGTGATGACCGGCGACGTGCGCAACACGGCGATGCAGCTGACTCCGCTGGGCGGCGAGCGGTCGCTGTTCTCCGACTGGGGTCGGCTGCCGATGCTGATGCGGCGGGTTCGCGCCACCGTGACGTTGCGCCACGAGGGGAGCGGCCCCGCGAGGCTTAGCGTGCTGAGCCTGCGCGGAACCGCCCTGGCCACGCGCGACCTCGCGGCCGGCGCCCCGATCGAGCTCGACACCGCCGCGCAGCCGGGCATGCCGACGACCTTCTTCCTCCTCGAATACGCGCGTTAGCCGACGATCTGCCCCGCACCGAAGCTCCGCCGCGCACCGTGGAGCATCGTGTCGGACGAGATCGAGAGCCAGCCGTTCCCCTCGGCGCGCGCCGCCAGGTCCGCACTCGAGGGCGGCCGGGCGGTGCACAGCCGCAGCCGCATCTGCGTATCGTCGGCGACGCGGAACTCGCGCGGCCCGGTGGCGCCGCCATTGACCACGTCGCCCAGCGACAGCTCCGCCGTCGTCCCGACAATCAGCGCGCGCGAACTGCCGATGATGTGAACGGTCGACCCTCGCGACATGGCGTAGCGGCCGGCGACATCCACCCCGCGGCAGTCCTCGTGCAGGGTCCAGCCGTTGTTCGACACCGATTGCCCCCGACCGTTGTCGAACGCGGTGCAGCCGACGGTCAGCAGCGCCGGCTCCGCGCCGAAGGCGTCGGGCCCGCTCTGGTTGTGGACGTTGAAGCCGTCCGCGCTCGCCTTGCTCGCGTCGCAGCGCTCGAACGCCGCGAGCCCGTGCAGCCCCAGCACCGCCACCGCGTTGCACTCGCTGCCGCCGGTACCGCCGGCATAGCGGAAGGTGCACCCGACCGCCGCCACCATGACCTTCGCCGGGGGCAATCCGGACGCGGCGTTGTACGCCAGATACAGGCACCCGCCGCTCGCGCCGCTGACATAGCCGCCCTCGAAATCAAAGCCGTCTGCCTTGGTCTCGCCGCCGAAGAACAGCGACCGCTGCGCGGCGAAGCTGTGGCGGACGTTGGCCACCGTCATAAAGACGCGGGTGTTCGCCTCGCTGGGCGTCACCCCGTCGGCGCGGTGGACGAAGACGGTCGAGCCGACCAGCGCCCAGCTGCCCGGCATGCGACCGACCGCGGCGGCGTCCTGAACCTTCGTCAGCTCGGGATAATGGCCGAACCGGTCGTGCCCTTTCAGGTCGACGATCCGGAGCGCGCCCGCGCGCGGCGTCGTGGCGACCCAGGGATAGGTCGCGTCCGCCGTCCAGGTCTGGACGTCCGCCGCGGCGCAGACGACGCGCCCGGCATAAGCGAAGGCGGCGACGGGCACGTTCGGCTGGGTCGTCCCGCCCGCGCCGGAGAACCCCTGCTGCCGCGGATAATAGCCGCTCTTGACCATGATCCGCGTCGGCACGCCGCTCGCGTTCGCGACCTGGACCGCCTTTTCGATCGTGAAGAACGCCTGCGCTTCGGTCAACCCGGAGTTGGCGTTCGATCCGTCCGCGCGAACCCAATAGGTCGGCCACGCGGCCGGATCGCCCGCGACCGCGCGCCACATCGCGGCGACGTCGACCCCGCCCGAGCAGCGCACCGCGCCGCCCTGCTCGGCGAGCGCGAGCGGGCCGATCGGGAACCGGGCGACGTCCCAGCCGATCGCTTCAAGGTCCGCCGCGATCGCGAGGGTCGTCGCGCGCGGCGCCGGGCGGAGCGCACGGAGCGCCAGCGCCTGGGCCTCCGGATCGACGCTCATTGTTCCACCCGGTAGGTCAGCGTGCCCGAGGTCAGCGCGATGTCCAGGAACCATAGCGCGCCGGCGACGCTCTCCTCGCCGATCGCGGCATTGACGTTCGCGCTCCACACGCCCTTGGCCGAGCCGTCGATGAACGTCAGCGGCACTTTGGTGCCGCCGCCGTCGGTCGAGCGTCGGGCCGAGACGGTCCCGACCCAGGTTCCGCCGAGGGTCGCCCAAATCGGTCGCCCGAGATCGGGGACGAACGGCCCCGCGACGGTGCTCGCCGAGGTCGAACCCGCCAAGGGCGCGCTCGTCGCCGCGGCCTGATCCGCGCGAATCGCGACCGGCAGCGGATGCCCCGCGTCGACCGGGGTCGCGGTGCCCCCGGTTGTCCCGAAGCTGATCGACGCCTGGGGCACGTAGCCGCCCGGCGCCTGCACCGACAATGTCGTCATCCTAGCCTCCTTGTTTCTGCTTTGTTCTTGTAGGCACAGATAGGCGGCTGTAGGAAAGAGCGTTTCGCTTGATCGCCTCTCGGCTCGCTGCCACGAAGCGGTGGGCAGGTGGGGAAGACCAACGATGTCGGAGCGGCCGGCCGGGCGCCTCGGTCATATCGACGCGCTGCGCGGTGTCGCCGCGCTCAGCGTCTGCGTGGCGCATTGCGCCGAATCGATGATCGCCGGGCTGGGCGCGGGCTCTGCGAGCACCACGATCCGCGAGACGATGATCGACGGCTTCGATCTCGGCCGGTTCGGCGTCGTCTTGTTCTTCCTCATCAGCGGGCTGGTGATCCCCTTCAGTCTCGGCGGCCCGCGTCCGCTGGAGCGATTCGCCGTCAGCCGGGTCTTCCGGCTCTACCCGGCGTACTGGCTGTCGATGCTGGTCACGATCGTCGTCGCCGTCGCCGTCGACCACCGCGCGTTCTCACCAGTCCAGGTGGCGGCCAACGCCACGATGGTGCCGGGGCTGCTCCGCCAGCCGTACGTCTCGGGAGTCTATTGGACGCTCTTCATCGAATTGATCTTCTACGTCTCCTGCGCACTGCTGTTCGCGACCCGGCTGCTGCACCGTCCGCTCGCGATCCTCCTGGTGACGCTCGGCTGCGTCGCGCTGCCGCTCGCGGGGATCGCCGCGCGGTCGCTCGGCCATCCCTTGCCCATCCTCTACGTTACCGCGCATCTCTCCTTCCTGTTTGCCGGCGCCCTGGTCCGCATGGCGGTGATCGAGCGGCGGCCGCGCGCGAACCTCTACGCGGCGGTGGCGCTGATCGCGGCGCTCGCGATCCTGCCGCTGCTCGGGTCGCAGCCGGATCGCGCCTTCACGGTTTCGACTCCGTTCGGGGTGACCGCGGCGGCCGCGTTGGCCGCGGCGATCTTCGTGCTCGCCGTTTGGCGACCCTTCGCGCCCGGACGCGCGCTCGTCTGGGCCGGGGCGATCAGCTATTCGGTCTATCTGTTCCACATCCCGGCGACCCATCTCGTTCGCGCCGCATTGCCCGATCATGGCGGCGGCGCGATGACGGCGCTGCTCGTGCTGACGCTCGTGCTGACGATCGCCTTCTCCTCGCTCGTGTACGTCGCGGTCGAGCGACCCTGCATCGAGATCGGGCGCCGGCTGGTCCACGCGCGCCGCCGCTCGCTGGCACTCGAAGTCGCGCCTTAACCTTGATATGCTGCGCGTGCGAAGATTCCCCCTCGCCAAATCGCTCCGAGTTTGACAGGGCCGCGGGCGGACCACGGGGGATGACGATGGTTGACCAACTCGGCGAGGCGACGACCGGGCCGGGGCCCGTCCAGCTGATCGAGCCCAGACGCTTCGGCGACGCACGCGGCTGGTTCACCGAAACCTATTCGAAGCGGACCTTCGCCGAACGCGGGATCGACTGCGCCTTCGTCCAGGACAATCACTCGCTGTCACGCCCCGCCTTCACGCTGCGCGGTCTCCACTTCCAGACGCCGCCGCATGGGCAGGACAAGCTCGTGCGCTGCATCCGTGGGCGGATCTTCGACGTCGCGGTCGATCTGCGACGCGGCTCGCCGACCTATGGCCAGTGGGTCGGAACCGAGCTGAGCGAGGAGAACGGCCATCAGCTGTTCATCCCGATCGGCTTCGCGCACGGCTTCCTGACGCTCGAGCCCGACTGCGAGGTCGTCTACAAATGCTCGGACCTTTACGCTCCGGCGAACGACGGCGGCATCGTCTGGAACGATCCCGATCTCGCCATAGCCTGGCCGCTTCCCGCCGGCGCGACGCCCGAGCTGAGCGCGAAGGACGAGGTCCAGCCGAGCTTCGCGGCGTTCAACTCGCCGTTCGCCTATGACGGCCGCCCCCTCGCCCCGCTCGGCTGACGTGCGCCAGATCCTCGTCACCGGCGCGAACGGCCAGCTCGGCCTCGCCCTCCAGAAGCACCTCTGGCCCGAGGGCTATGAGGCGGTCGCGCTTGATCGCACCGCGCTCGACCTCGCCGACCCGGAGGCGATCGCCGCGATGGTCGCCAGCCGTGCCTGGGCCGCGGTGATCAACGGCGCGGCCTATACCGCCGTCGACAAGGCCGAGAGCGACGTCGTGACCGCATGGCGGATCAACGCCCTCGCCCCCGCCGCCTTTGCCGCGGCATGCGAGGCGGCAGGCGTACCGCTGGTCCAGGTCTCGACCGATTACGTGTTCGACGGCGCGAAACAAGGCGCTTGGGAAATCGACGACCCCGTCGCTCCGCTCGGCGTCTACGGCGCGTCGAAGCTCGGCGGGGAACTGGCGGTCCGCACCGCCTGCCGCCGCCACGCGATCGTCCGCACCGCCTGGGTGGTGAGCGCGACCGGTGCCAATTTCGTCAGGACGATGCTCCGCGTCGGCGCGGATCGACCGGCGCTGAACGTCGTCGCCGACCAGCACGGCAGCCCGACCAGCGCCGCCGACCTCGCCGCCGCGCTCGCGGGCGTCGCGGTGCGGATGGCCGAGGATGCCGACGCGCCGACCGGGACCTTCCACTTCGCCAACGCCGGCGCGACGACTTGGCACGGCTTCGCCGAGGCGATCTTCGCCGGATCGGCGGCGCGCGGCGGCCCGTCGCCGAGCGTCAACGCGATCACCACCGCCGACTATCCCACCCCGGCCCGGCGCCCCTCCAACTCGCTCCTCTCGACCGCAGCGCTCACCCGCGCCTACGGCATCACGCCCCGCCACTGGCGCGAGGCGCTCGACGACATCCTCGACGATCTGATCGGAGCAAGGCCATGAAGGGCATCATCCTCGCGGGCGGATCGGGCACGCGGCTCCATCCGGCGACGCTGGCGGTGAACAAGCAGCTGCTGCCGATCTACGACAAGCCGATGATCTATTATCCGCTGTCGGTGCTGATGCTCGCCGGCATCCGCGAGGTGCTGATCATCTCCTCGCCCGAGTTCCTCCCCAATTACCGCAACCTGTTCGGCGACGGATCGTGGTGCGGGCTGCGGATCGAGTATGCCGAACAGCCGCGCCCCGATGGGCTGGCGCAGGCGTTCACGATCGGCGCGGGCTTCATCGGCGACGACAACGTCGCGCTGGTGCTGGGCGACAACATCTTCTTCGGCGCGGGCCTGATCGAACTGCTGGCGAGCGCGACCGCGCGGACCGAGGGCGCGACCGTCTTCGCCTACCGCGTCGAGGACCCCGAACGCTACGGCGTGGTCGAGCTCGACGCGACCGGCCGCGCGCTGAGCCTCGAAGAGAAGCCCGCGCAGCCCAAGTCGAATCATGCGGTGACCGGCCTCTATTTCTACGACAACCGGGTGGTCGACTTTGCGCGCAACCTGAAGCCCTCAGCGCGCGGCGAGTATGAGATCACCGACATCAACCGGCTCTACATGGAGCAGGGCGCGTTGTTCGTCGAACAGATGGGCCGCGGCTACGCCTGGCTCGACACCGGCACCCACGACAGCCTGCTCGAAGCGAGCGAGTTCGTCCGCACGATCCAGCACCGCCAGGGCATTCAGATCGCCTGTCTCGAGGAGATCGCCTACATGCAGGGCATGATCACCCGTGAGGAGGCGGAGGTGCGCGGCCGGCTGTTCAGCAAGACCGCCTATGGCCGCGCGATCCTGGCGGCACTGGATTAGGGACTAGGCCCGCCCGATGTCGGTGGCGAGCAGCCGCGCGTCGACACCTGCCTGCTCGTAAGCCCGCGCCCAGCGTTCGGCCGCGGGGACGTCGTAGATCAGCGAGGGATCGCCGGACACGTTGATCCAGCCCGGGCGGGTCAGCTCGCCCTCCATCTGCCCCGCGCCCCAGCCTGCATAGCCGAGCGCGACGGTCCACCGCGCCGGCCCGGTCCCGGCGGCGATCGCACGCAGGATGTCGACCGTGCCGCTCAGCGCCCACCGGCCGGCGACGTCGATCGTGTCCTGTCCCGACCAGTCGGTCGAATGCAGCACGAAGCCGCGCCGCGTCTCGACCGGTCCGCCGAAATGGATCGGCGCGTCGGGCGCGGTGCCCGGCGCGATCTCAAACTGCTCGAGCACGTCGTGAAGCCCCAGCCCCGCGACGATCTCGCCGAGCCCCACTCCGACCGCGCCGTTCGCATCGTGCGCGCAGATAGCGATCACCGCATGGGCGAAGCGCGGATCGCTCATCCCCGGCGTCGCCAGCAGAAATTGTCCGGTAAGAAAACGCGCCGAATCCATCCCCTTGCTGATAGCGCGCGGGAGCACGGCTCGTCACGCTTGAAATCCCGCGGTTCGGCTGCGACGGAGCGCACGACTCCGCGCAAGCGCGCGGCCCCGAGGAGATAATTCCATGACGATCAGCGTCGGCGACACCCTGCCCCAGACCACTCTGGTCAAGGCGACCGAGAACGGACCCGAGGCGATCGACTCGGCCGAGTTCTTCCGCGGCCGCAAGGTCGCGCTCTTCGCGGTACCGGGCGCCTTCACCCCCACCTGCTCGGCCAAGCACCTGCCCGGCTTCGTCGACAAGGCGGACGACCTGCGCGCCAAGGGCATCGACGAGGTCGCCTGCACCGCGGTCAACGACGCCTTCGTGATGGGCGCCTGGGCCAAGCAGGCCGGTGCGGCCAACGTCACCATGCTGGCCGACGGCAACGGCGAGTTCGCCGAGGCGCTGGGCCTGACGATGGACGGGTCGAAGTTCGGGATGGGCAAGCGCAGCCAGCGCTATGCCATGGTCGTCGAGGATGGCGTCGTCACCCAGCTCAACGTCGAGGGACCGGGCGAGTTCAAGGTCAGCTCCGCCGAGTACATGCTCGGCAACCTCTGAGGCGCGTCGGCGTTCGTCATGACGCTATCGTAAGGAGTCCCGTCATGACCGAAGCCAAACCGAACGACCACGCCGCCCAGGACGCGAGCCTCGCCGACAAGGCGAAGGCCGCCGCCGCCAGCGCCGGGGAGACCGTCTCGTCCGCCGCATCCACCGCAAGCGGCAAGGTGAGCTCGGCCGCGAGCGCCACCGTGGAAGCGGTGAAGGCGCACCCGGCCGCCGCCGCGGGGATCGTCGCGGGCGTCGCCGCCGCCGTCGCAGGGGGCGTGTACGCCGCCACCAAGAGCGACGACGACACGACTCCGGCGTCGAAGAAGAAGTGACGCGCGCGGCGGGAGCGACCACCGCTCCCGCCGTCGCACCCGTCCCCGCCATCGTCTTGCCAGCCTCCCTGGTCCGCCGTAACCGCTGCGGATGACCGCCCAAGCCATCGTCGCCGAACTCGACCGGCTTTACGCCGCCTCGGTGGCGCGCCTGCAGACGGCGCTGACCACCTATCTCGAGACCGGCACGCCGCCGTCGTCCGAGGCGCGGCGCGACGGCGCGTTCGCCTATCCCGAGATCCACCTGCGCTTTCGCGGCGGCGAGGCGGGGCCGTCCCCGATCCGATCGTTCGGTCGCCTCGTCACCCCCGGCGAGTACCGCATCAGCATCACTAAACCGGCGATCTTCGCCGACTATCTGGTCGAGCAGCTGACGCTCCTGATCGAGGATTACGATGTCGAGGTCGCGGCGCACCCCGGCACGACCGAGATCCCGTTTCCTTATGTCCTCGATCCCGGCCACGCGCTGCGGCTGGACGAGGTCTCCGCCGCGGAGCTGGCGCGCCACTTTCCCGCGACCGAGCTGGCCCACATCGGCGACGAGATCGCCGACGGCCTGTGGGCGTCGGTCGACGGTACGCGGCCGCTGGCGCTGTTCGACGGCCTGCGCACGGATTTCAGCCTGGCGCGCCTGCGCCATTACACCGGCACCCCGCCGGAACATGTCCAGCGCTACGTCCTGTTCACCAACTACCATCGCTACGTCGACGAGTTCGTCCGCTGGGGCGCGGCGCAGGTCGGCAACGACTCGCGCTTCACCGCGCTGTCGGGTCCCGGCGGGATGCTGTTCCGTGCCGGCGACGACGTTGCCGTGCTGGAGGACACCGCCTGGCGGCGGCTCCAGATGCCCGCCTATCACCTGATGGCGGAGGACCGGACCGGCATCACCCTCGTCAACATCGGCGTCGGGCCGTCGAACGCGAAGACGATCACCGATCACCTTGCGGTGCTGCGGCCCGAGGCGTGGCTGATGATCGGGCATTGCGGCGGGCTGCGGCCGTCGCAGCGGATCGGCGACTATGTCCTCGCCCATGCCTATCTGCGCGACGACCATGTCCTCGACGACGTGCTGCCGCCCGAGATCCCGGTGCCCGCCATCGCCGAGGTCCAGCAGGCGCTCGCCCGCGCCGCGGAGACCGTGAGCGGCCAATCGGGCGAAGACTTGAAGCGCCGCCTGCGCACCGGCACGATCGTCACCACCGACGACCGCAACTGGGAGCTGCGGTACTCGCGGTCGGCGCTGCGGTTCTCGCTGTCGCGGGCGGTCGGGATCGACATGGAATCGGCGACGATCGCCGCACAGGGCTACCGCTTCCGCGTCCCCTACGGGACGCTGCTCTGCGTTTCCGACAAGCCGCTGCACGGCGAGCTCAAGCTGCCGGGCCAGGCGAACCGCTTCTACGAACGCGCGATCGCCGAGCATATGACGATCGGGATCGAGACCTGCGAGGAGCTGCGCCGCGAAGGCGCGAAGCTGCACAGTCGCAAGCTGCGCGCGTTCAACGAGCCGCCCTTCCGCTGATCCGGAAACCTCCACGCCGCCGTGCGTTACGGCTGCGCAATCATCAGGGAGCGACGTGATGGCCGACGAGACCGAGACCCCGACCCCGACGCCGGCTCCCGCGCCGCCGCGACGCCGCACCCGCGCGACCAAGCCCGCCGCCGCGAAGACCACCGCGGCTCAGGAGGACGGCGCCTCGTCCGCGCCGAAGCGCGCCCGTACCCCGCGCAAGCCAGCCGCCCAGGCGTCCTCCACCGCGTCGGAGCCGGCGAAGGCCGATGCCAAGCCGAAGCGCGCGCCCGCCAAGCCTCGCGCCGCCAAACGCGCGACCCCCGCTCCGAAGCGGCGCAAGGCCGCATCGCTGACGTCGGTCGGCAAGGCGACCGACAAGGTCGGAGGGAAGTGGAGCGCAGCCGCGATCGCGACCGGAGTGGCCGCGGTCGGCGCGGCGGCGGCGCTGCTCTCGCTGCGCGGTTCGGCCAAGAAGCCGGACCCCGTGAAGCCGAGCGGCGGCGCGCACACCCCCGACGGGACCGACGCCTCGAAGTCGTTCGAGGCCGGGATCGCCGACCAGAACAGCATTCCCGACGCCTGATCCGGCGACGCACACCCAGCCGGGCCGTCGCAGTCGCGACGGCCGCTTCCAGGACATTGGCATGGCGATCTTCAACAAGGACATGGTCGATCTCGCGACCAGGAACGAATTCTGGCAGAAGGAGGTCTACCTCGACAAGAAGGTGCAGGTGGTGCTGATGAGCATCCCCGCGGGCGAGGAGATCGGGATGGAGACCCACCCCGCCGACCAGACGACCTTCATCGTCGCCGGCGAGGCGCAGGTGACGATCGACGGGCACAACACCAAGGCGGGGCCGAACCACATGGTGGTCGTCCCCAAGGGGTCGCAGCACAATATCGTCAACAAGGGCTCGGGCGAGCTCAAGCTGTTCTCGGTCTACGCGCCGCCCGCGGAACCCGAGGGCGCGGCCTTCAAGACCAAGGAAGACGCCGAGGAAGCCGAGAAGGGTCTGCTCGCCAAAGCGGCGGACAAGGTGAAGGACATGGTGGGGAAGGGTTAGGCGACGGCCATCCTCACCCTTCCCGCGGCCTTTAGCGGCGGGCACGTCCCTCTCCCATCGGGAGAGGGAAGGAATTAGCCGCGCAAAGGTAAGCGGGATGGGTCAGTGATTGTCCCGGGGCAGGCCCTGGGTCTGGGCGATGCGCTGGTATTTTTCGGCACCCTCCAGGATGGCGCCGGTGTTCATTTGGCCGACGAGCGCGCGCTGGATCTCCTGCCAGGGG